>NZ_VBTM01000005.1:0-1110239 GCF_013277795.1 Rhodococcus sp. MS16 | reverse complement strand
GGCGAAGTGTGGCACGGTCTACCTCTCGTTCTCATGTTCGTGTTCCGCCGCGATGCCGAAGCGTGATTTGGCTGTGCGCTGCGGCTGGTTCGGCTGGTACAGATTTCTGAAGGATGCACTCTCTCGAATGAGAATGCGATTCTCAACAACGAAATTCAGACTGCCATACGCGAATGTCGGTAGTCAACCGCTATCGCCGGAGTTTGGAGAAATCCCAGCTCACGATGTTCTCCGGAACGAGTTGGAGCCAGCCGTGCCGGCCGTCGTAACTGAAGTTCCCGTCCTTGCCGATGTACTTGTCGGCAAACAGGCGCTCGGGGGTGATCAAGGCGTCGTCCGGTTCCCCGTGGCGAGGTATTTCGCCTACTTGTCGCACCTTTCCCTCCAGCTCAACGCCGCGTAGGCCGAGGAAGTCCGTATCTCCCTCGTCGACGATGACGCTTACCCGGGGATCGAGTTCGAGATCGGTCCACCGTCTGCTCCGGGTGAGTGAATTGAGCCAGATCGAGGTTCCGTCCCAGACGAACCACAGGGCGCTGACGTGCGGTCTTCCGCTCTGTCCGACGGTCGCCACTCGGCAGATCGGCTGCGCGGAGAGGAACGTATGGCGTTCCTCCTCTGTCATGGCGATGGCGGTTCCACGACGCTGTCCTGACATTTTTCCTCCTGCGAATAGTCAAAGAGAGCTTGATTCTCTAGTATGGAGAATATAATTTCCTAGGAAGTCGTCAATTTGGACGATCCACCGACGAGTACCTGTCGGCTCGGCCTGATTTCTTCGCGTCGACACTTGACGCCCACAGGTTCGGCCCTGCTCGGCGATCGACCTATCGAAAAGGGAGGTTCACCATGACCGCACCAATACCTTTGCGGCCGGGAGGCCAGCTCGCCAGTTCCGTGTGCACCACGCGGGTGATCGTCGTCCGCGCACCTGCAGCCGGAAACCCGGTAATCGCCTGTGGGGGTAGCCCAATGGTTCCCGCTGCGCCGGGGCAGGCGGCCGCCTCAACAGTCACCGACGCGGTCACGCTCATCGGGAAACGCTATGTAGACGCCGATCAGAGCCTCGAAGTGCTGTGCACGTCGTCCGGAGTAGGTGAACTGAGCTGCGACGGCGTTGCCATGACCCTCAAGGCTGCCAACGCGCTCCCCGCCTCCGATTGAACACGTAGACAGCAACGAAAGTCGGTGCGGG
Source organism: Rhodococcus sp. MS16 (assembly GCF_013277795.1). NCBI lineage: Bacteria > Bacillati > Actinomycetota > Actinomycetes > Mycobacteriales > Nocardiaceae > Rhodococcus > Rhodococcus sp. MS16. The sequence goes on along the minus strand of NZ_VBTM01000005.1, from coordinate 1,109,044 downwards.
AGTTCGGGTAACCGGGCGCCGCACCGACGAGCCTTCAGGTGATGCACAGCAGAGGAGTCGATTGTGTCCGGCGGTATGAATTTCGAACTGACCGAGGATCAGGAATTGATCCGCAAGTCGGTCGCTGAACTGGTGAAGAAGTTCGACGATCAGTACTGGATGGAGAAGGACCGGGCGCACGAGTTCCCCGTCGAGTTCTACAACGCCATCGCCGAGGGCGGTTGGCTGGGAATGACCATCCCCGAGGAATACGGCGGTCACGGGCTCGGAATCACCGAAGCCACAATACTTCTCGAAGAGGTGGCCAGGTCCGGCGGCGGCATGAACGCCGCCAGTTCGATTCACCTGTCCATCTTCGGCATGCATCCGGTGGTGGTCCACGGATCCGATGAACTCAAAGCGCGAACACTGCCGCGTATCGCGTCAGGTGACCTGCATGTCTGCTTCGGAGTGACGGAACCTGGGGCCGGTCTGGATACGTCTCGAATCTCGACCTTCGCCAAGCGCGACGGAGACCACTATGTGGTCAACGGGCGTAAGGTGTGGATCTCGAAAGCACTTGAATCCGAGAAGATTCTGCTTCTGACCCGTACTGAGCGTTATGACGACGTCAAGAAGAAAACCGACGGAATGACGTTGTTCCTGACCGATCTGGACCGCAGTTGTGTCGACATCCGGCCGATTGCGAAAATGGGTCGAAACGCCGTCACGTCCAACGAATTGTTCATCGACAATCTTCGGATTCCCGTCGAGGACAGGGTTGGTGAGGAAGGTAAGGGGTTCTCGTACCTCCTCGACGGCCTGAATCCGGAACGCATGCTCATCGCGTCCGAGGCGCTCGGTATCGGCCGGGTGGCACTCGAGAAAGCAGTGAAGTACGCCAACGAGCGTGAGGTATTCGGTCGGCCGATCGGCATGAATCAGGGCATTCAGTTTCCGCTTGCGGACGCGCTTGCCCATCTTGATGCCGCAGAGCTGGTGCTGCGCAAGGCAACCTGGTTGTACGACCAGGGGAATCAGTGTGGTCGCGAAGCCAACACGGCCAAGTATCTGTGTGCCGAAGCAGGTTTTGCCGCTGCGGACCGAGCACTGCAAACTCACGGTGGGATGGGCTATTCCGAGGAATACCACGTCGCCCGCTACTTCCGTGAGGCCCGACTGATGCGGATTGCACCCATCAGTCAGGAAATGATTTTGAACTATCTGGGATCACATACTTTGGGAATGCCGAGGAGCTACTGATGACCGCAACCAATCCGATGTTCGACTTGACGGGACGATCAGCACTGGTCACCGGCGCGGCCGGCGGTATCGGCTCCGCCGTTGCGCGGGCGTTTGCGACGGCTGGAGCGACCGTGCTGGTCACCGACGTCGACGGTGACGCGGCAGCTGCTGTTGCAGAACGTATTACGGCGGCGGGTGGCAAGGCGGACAGTTTTGCGCTCGACGTCAGGGACCGTGCAGCCGCCGACGCCGCGGTGGCACGCGCCGCCGGTTTCACCGAGGGGAAGCTGCACATCCTGGTGAACAATGCCGGCGTGACCGCGCCCGCGATGTTCAAGGATCTTGCGCAGGATTCGTTCCAGCGGATGCTCGACATCCACCTGCTCGGCGCATTCCATTGCTCGCAGGCAGCTTTGCCGTTCCTGGCTACCGACGGGACAGGGCGAATCATCAACGTGACGTCCTCGGCCGGAATCACCGGAACGCTCGGCCAGGTGAACTATTCGGCCGCGAAGGCCGGGATCATCGGCCTGACCAAGTCTTTGGCTCGGGAACTGGCGCGCAAGAACATCCTGGTCAACGCGCTTGCTCCTTTGGCGGCCACGCCGATGACCGAGACTATCCGCACCGACGAGAAGTTCGCCGCGAACATGATGACGCGAATCCCGTTGCGCCGCTGGGCGGAGCCCGAGGAAATCGCGGGTGCCTTTGTGTTCCTGGCGTCGAATGCTTCTTCCTTCGTCACCGGGCAGGTGCTGCCGGTGGATGGTGGCATGGTGATGTGATGTCGGGTTCGGAGCCTGCCGCGGGCTCCTCTGCTACATCAGGGGGGCCTCTCGCGGGAATTACCGTGGTGACGTTGGAGCAAGCTGTGTCCGCTCCGATGTGTACGCGTACGTTGGCGGATTTCGGCGCCCGCGTGATCAAGGTCGAGAATCCGCAGGGTGGCGATTTTGCGCGAGACTACGACGATGTCGTGAATGGTCTTGCCGCACATTTTGTCTGGGCCAACCGCGGTAAGGAATCAGTCACCTTGAACTTGAAGTCCGAGGCCGGGATCGAAACCATGCACAGGCTGTTGGACAAGGCTCACGTGTTGGTGTCGAACTTGGCGCCGGGCGCGATGGCACGACTTCGTCTGTCGGCGAGTGATCTGGCCGAACGGCATCCGGATTTGATCACGGTGGAAATCGACGGCTACGGCGCCGGCGGTCCGCTGTCGCACAAGCGGGCGTACGACCTTCTCGTCCAGGCAGAGTCCGGTGCATGTGCCGTCACCGGACGCCCGGGCGAGCCAGCAAAACCCGGACCGCCCGTCGCCGATATCTCCTCGGGACTGTATGCGGCGCTGTCGATCCTGGCGCTGCTGTGCGGTAAGGGGCGTGGAAACGGCGGCGAACTGTCGTCGGTGTCGGTGAGTCTGTTCGACACCATGACGGAGTTGATGGGCTACCCGCTCACGTACACGAAGTACTCGGGGATCGATCAGCAACCATTGGGGATGAGTTCGCCTGCAGTGTCACCGTACGGTTCGTACGGGACCCGAGACGGGCAGACGGTTGTACTCGGCACGACCAACGACCGTGAATGGCAGCGACTTGCCCGCGAGATACTGGAGCGTCCCGACCTGGCGGACGACACGCGGTTTGCCGGCAACTCCGGGAGGGTTCGTCATCGGGAGGTTCTCGACGAGGCGATCGAATCATGGTGTGGTCGACACGATCTCGAGCACATTCAGAAGACTGCCGACGCTGCTGGAATCGGAAACTCTCGCTACAACCTCCCCAGCGAAGTGCTCGAGCACCCACAACTGAGTGCTCGTGACCGCTGGCGGCAGGTCGATACATCTGCCGGCCCGATCGAGGCACTGCTGCCACCGCCGATCATTGCGGGCTTCGAGCCGCCGATGGGGGCGGTACCGGGACTCGGGCAGCACACGGATCGTGTGCTCGCGGACTTCGGTTTCACCGGAGACGACATCGCGGCGTTGCGCGGCGACGGCGCAATCGGACCGGCGTACTGCTGATGGCGCACGAGAAAAACACATCGGTGGCGCCCGGCCCCGTCCTGCTGAGCGACGACCGCGACGGCGTTCGGACACTGACGCTCAACCGCCCGCACCGTAAGAATGCGATCAACCCGGAATTATGGGCAGCGCTGCGTGATTCGCTGGTATCTCTCGAGACCAACCGCGACGTCCGGGCGCTGGTCATCGAGGGGGCCGGCGGCTCGTTCTGTTCGGGTGCGGATCTGTCGGAAATCGCCGACATCCACCCCATGCACAAGTTGCGTGTCCTCACCGATGTTGCCCTGCTGCTCCACGAACTGCCGATACCGACCGTCGCCAAGGTGTCCGGAGTGGCCGTCGGTGCAGGGTGGAATCTGGCGCTCGGGTGCGACCTGGTGGTGGCCACACCCGAATCGACGTTTTCGCAGATCTTCTCCAAGCGAGGGTTGTCATTGGACCTCGGCGGATCATGGCTGCTGCCAAAACTTGTCGGTCTACAACAGGCCAAACGCCTGGTATTGCTCGCCGAGACCATCGGCGCCGAGGAAGCCGAGGCTCTTGGCCTGGTGACCTGGGTTGTGCCGAAATCGGAGATCGACAGATATGCCCGCGACCTGGCACAGCGATTGGCGTCAGGACCACCTATCGCGCTGGCACAGAGTAAATCGTTGTTGAACGAAGGCGCCGACCGCACGATGCGGGATGCGCTCGCCAACGAGGCACGCGCGCAGGCAATGAATTTCGGTACCTCCGACGCACCGGAGGCGTACGCCGCATTTGCGGAGAAACGTGAACCACGATTTGCCGGCCGCTGGGCCGTGCCGCGAATCGGTAGTTGAACAGAATCAGTTCGGAGAGTGGAGAGACATGCGTGAAGTTGTAATCGCCGAAGCAGTTCGGACTCCGGTGGGGAAGCGCAACGGCGGGTTGTCGAGCGTACATCCGGCGGACTTGTCCGCAGTGGTCCTCGCCGCCCTGGCCGAGCGCACCGGAATTGATCCTGGGATCGTCGACGACGTGATCTGGGGTTGCGTCTCCCAGGTCGGTGACCAGTCGAGCAATATCGGCCGCTACTCGGTACTCGCAGCCGGATGGCCCGAGTCCATCCCGGGCACGACGGTCAACCGGGCGTGCGGTTCGAGCCAGCAGGCACTTGATTTTGCGGTGCAGGCCGTCATGTCGGGTCAGCAGGATGTTGTTGTCGCGGGCGGCGTCGAAGTCATGAGTCGGGTTCCGCTGGGCGCCGCCAAGGCGTCCGGGCAGCCGTATGGCCCCAAAGTCTTCGAACGCTACGACAATTTCTCGTTCAATCAGGGATTGTCGGCCGAGGCCATCGCACAGAAGTGGGCTCTCACGCGTACCCATCTCGACGAGTTCTCCGCGCTTTCACACGAGCGCGCCGCCGCAGCCCAGGACGACGGCGCCTTCGAGAGCCAGATCGTCTCGGTGACAACCGATTCCGGAGTCGTCTCGGCTGACGAAGGTATTCGCCGCGGAACCTCGGTGGAGACTCTCGCGAAGTTGAAGCCCGCATTCGCAGATGACGGAGTCATTCACGCGGGCAACTCGTCGCAGATTTCCGACGGCGCCGCAGCACTGTTGGTGACGACGCCGGAGCGGGCACGTCAGCTCGGACTGACGCCGATTGTTCGCTACTGCGCAGGCGCTGTGACCGGTTCCGATCCGGTGCTCATGCTCACCGGTCCGATTCCGGCGACGGACAATGTCTTGAAGAAGGCTCGAGTCGACCTGAACGAGGTCGGAGTGTTCGAGGTCAACGAAGCCTTCGCGTCGGTGCCACTGGCGTGGCTTGCGGAAACCGGTGCGGATCCGGCATTGGTCAACCCCCTCGGCGGCGCGATCGCGCTCGGACATCCGCTCGGTGGTTCCGGAGCGGTTCTGATGACTCGAATGATTCATCACATGCGCTACAACGGAATTCAGTACGGATTGCAAACAATGTGTGAGGGTGGCGGCACCGCGAACGCCACGCTCGTCGAACTGGCTGTGTGAGGAAGATACAAAATGCGCAGAGAAGTGTTCACTCCCGATCACGAGTCATTCCGTAAGCTCGCCCGCGATTTCATCGAGAAGCACGTTGTCCCCGAGTACCCGTCGTGGGAAAAGGCCGGCCAGATGCCGCGGGCAACTTTCGAACAACTCGGCTCGTTGGGGCTGCTCGGTACCGCAATCCCCGAGGAGTACGGGGGAGCAGGGATGCCCGACTATCGGTACAACGTCATCTTGCAGGAGGAGTCGGCGCGCGCGCTGGTCACGTTGAGCACGGTCCGCACACAACTCGATGTGATCCTTCCGTATTTCCTTGCCTACGCTAACGAGGAACAGCGATCACGTTGGTTCCCCGGGTTGGCGGCAGGAACACTTCTCTCGGCGATCGCGATGACCGAACCGGGTACCGGTTCCGATCTTGCGGGCGTACGCACCACTGCGGTGCGCGACGGGGACGAGTACGTGATCAACGGTGCCAAGACATTCATCACCGGCGGCTTGCTCGCTGATCTCGTGATCGTTGTCGCGCGCACGTCGACGGATCCGGAGAATCGACGCGCCGGTCTTTCACTGCTGGTCGTGGAGGATGGAATGCCCGGGTTCACCCGCGGGCGTGTCCTCGACAAGATGGGCTGCAAGGTTCAGGACACAGTCGAGTTGTCGTTCGACAATGTGCGAGTGCCTGCTGCGAACAGATTGGGCGACGAAGGCGCCGCGTTCGGCTACCTCGGTCGCAATCTTCCGCAGGAGCGGATGACTGTTGCTGTCGGTTCGGTGGCTCAGGCTCGGGCCGCGGTGACGGCAACTATCGAGTACGTCAAGGAGCGCAAGGCTTTCGGGACACCGGTTGCGTCGTTCCAGAATACGAAGTTCGAATTGGCGGCTATGTCGGCGGAGATCGAGGCCGGGCAGACGATGATCGATCGGGCGGTTCTCGATCTGGTCGACGGCGAGTTGTCGGGTGCTGATGCAGCACGGGTCAAGTTGTTCTGCACCGAAATGCAAGCGCGCGTGGTCGACCGATGCCTTCAGCTTTTCGGTGGTTACGGCTACATGATGGAGTATCCGATCGCGAGGCTGTACACAGATGCCCGGGTGGCACGTATTTATGCAGGTACGAGCGAGGTTATGAAGGTGATAATCGCGAAGTCCCTCGGGTTGTAAGCGATTTAGGGGTCTTTGCGCGCGCGGCGACCGAAAAGCGGCACATTAGCTGTGTCCTGTTGCACAACTTCATCTTTGATGAGACGCTTGTCACAGGGCTGAAAACAACCTACTGTGTGTTCAGTAGGTTGCTTTGAGCAGAGGAGTTCGATGACCGCGCAGCGCCCGTATGCCACTCTTTTAGCAAAGGGCGAAGACCGGAAACAGCTCATCCTTTCCGCTGCTCAGCGACTACTTGCACTAAACGGGTGGCGCAGTACGACGCTTGCGCAGATCGCCGGTGAAGCCGGTGTGACGTCGGCTGGACTTTTGCACCACTTCGAGTCCAAAGAACAGTTACTGCATGCCGTGCTCGACGCGCGGGATGCAGATGACGATGCTCATGCTGATCGAACTGGCGATGTCATAGAACAGCTCGAGCAAGTGGGTGCGCGGTTCGAACGCTCGCCTCACTTGATCGGGATGTACTCGGTGCTTCTGATCGAGAGTTTGGATCCGGAAGCCCCGTTGCATGGTCGCCTGCTCGCTCGGCAGCGTGCGGCAATCGACACGATTGCCGCAGGTATTCTGCGCGGTCAACGCGCAGGAAAATACCGCAATGATATTGACCCGGCCGTCAAGGCCGTAGAGATTGTCGCGTTTCTCAACGGAATGGAGACCTCATGGCTGCTCGATCGTTCGATTCCACTGACCGAAATCTTCAAGGACTACACGCAATCGCTGACTCGACAGCTCGCGCTCGCCGGCACAGTCTGAGGTACCGTCTGGCAGTCCTCGCGCCCAGCGTTGCCGACGTGGTGCGCCATGCAGGCGGGTGGATGTTCGACCAGGTAATGGCTGGCTGGGACGTCACGGTTATCGTCGAAAAGCACGAGAACACCCGGCCGTTGCAGATTCTCGGGGCAACCACGTTGGATTTGGACTCCGTGATGGCCGCGCCCAACGGGCCGCGCCCGCAAGCGATTGCTCTGGCAGGTGATCTGTTCGAGTCCAATGCGATGGTGCGTGAAGGACTTCTCGATACCCTCGATCGCGGCATTATCGACGTCACGTTGTGGGGCGATAAGGTCCCGAGCGATCTGGCTCATCACTTCGGGCCGAGCTCGCACCAGTTAAGCCGCGCTGCAATGGTTTTCAAGTCCCACGCCCTCGCTGCCGCATCCAGCTCGCCCGATCCCGTCAGCGCGACCGAAATGTTTCGTGGGGTCAGTCTGTTCGGCAAGTGTCCGGCAGACGGAGTGAACCTCGTGTCAGTCGGTTAGTGAACCACTTCCCGCGCACAGTCCGGTGCGGGAAGGATCGAGAAGCCGCATGCTCCGGCTGTTGATACGCGTGAACGCGAATCAACAGGCGGAGCATTGTTGTGAGAAAGCAGTGCATGTGAACGGTAATGACTTTGTCAGCAGATATGGCCCGGTAGCGCTGGTGACTGGTGCTTCCTCCGGCATCGGTCAGTCGTTTGCCGAACAGTTGGCGGCCATGGGCCTGGATGTGGTCTTGGTTGCGCGCCGGGAATCGCTCCTGGGGGAATTGGCCTCGAGATTGCGAGCCGAGCACGGCGTCGAAGTAACTGTCTGCTCTGCAGATCTTGCTGAAGTTACGGCGACGGCGTCGATTCTCGACGCGACATCAGGCCTCGATATCGGGCTGGTTGTGAGTAATGCCGGTTACGGGTTCAAAGGAGAACACTCCGCCATGGACCCAGCAGAGCTGGCGGACATGGTGACGGTGAACTGCACAACGCCCATGCTGCTGACCCGTGGTTTCATTCCGCGCCTGCGAGCGCGTGGACGTGGCGGCATCATTGTAACCAGCTCGATCGAAGCATTGTTGGGTTGCCCGTATTCCACGGCCTATTCGTCGAGTAAGGCATTCCTGAACAGTTTGGGAGAGGGCCTGTGGGGTGAGCTGACGCCGGAAGGTATTGACGTACTGACGATTTGCCCGGGGGCCACCGATACCGAAGCGCTGCGGCGGAGCGGGATCGACCCGGCCACGATGAATAATGTCATGTCGCCGGACGAGGTGGTGACGCTGACCTTGGACAACATCGACAACGGGCCGACGCTGTTTCCCAGCGACCATCACAAAGCGGTTTTCGATCAACTCCTGTCGATTCCTCGGCGAGATGCTCTGACGGCGATGGCTCGGGGTATGAAGGTGAACTCGGTCCAGCCCAACTAGTCGGGACGGGCAAATGTCTTGGTCGCGTGTTGTTTTGCGGGGATCGCGAGATTTCCTTGCATTCCGCGCGTCCGGGTGAGAATATTCTTCTCATGCCAAAGAATCTTGTTCTGGGTGTTTTGGGCGCACGGGTGTCACAGGCGCCGCGGATCGAGGTGATCGAGGAATGAAGGCCGAGGATCTCTTCCATCTCGGGATCGTCACCGAAACGTTCGAGCAGACGAGGGACGAACTGTCGTCGCTGTTCGGGTACGAATGGGGCCCTGAGGTCGGTGGCCCGATCAACGTCACATTGCCGAGCGGCGACGCCACCGTTGATCTGCGATGTGCGTATTCGGTGACCGCGCCGCGCGTGGAAATCGTTCGCGCCGTTCCGCAGTCGACTCTGTGGGATGCAAGTAGAGGGCAAGGCATTCATCATGTCGGGTACTGGTCCGACGACGTCGCGGCAGATTCTGCAGAGCTGGCGCGTCACGGATACGTCACCGAGGCAACACGTCTCGGGTCTGATGGCATACCGTTCTTCTCGTTCCAGCGTAGTCCTTGGGGATTTCGGATCGAACTCGTGAGCAGAACCGCGAAGACCGGCCTCGAACAGTGTTGGGCGACACCGGTCGCGCGGCAAGCGGAAGTTGGTGCGAAGTCATGACTACTGTCGGAATTGTGACCGGCGCGGGACGTGGCATGGGTTTTGCCTGCGCGCGGCGTCTGACCGACTCGGTGGACCGTTTGTTGCTGGTCGACATGGACCCGGAAACCGTGGCGGCGGCAGCAGCTGAACTTTCCGGGACCGGCCGCGCCGTCGTAGAACCGTTTGTTCTCGATGTCACGGACCCTGCTGGCCTTGCGCGTCTAGTCGATCGAGTGCGTGAACTCGGAACCTTGCGGTCGGTCGCACATGTCGCCGGAATCTCGCCGACCATGGCCGACTGGCGCAGAATCTTTTCTGTCGATCTTGTGGGTACCGCCTTGCTCGCGCAAGCGTTGCGCCCGCTCGCCACGGCTGGCACGGCAATGGTGTGTTTTGCATCCATGGCGCCGACAGTGGCGTCGCTCGAGCCGGACGCTACCACCGCTGCGGCACTGGAAGATCCTCTGCGAGAAAACTTTCTGGACGAGATCTACGAAGCGGTCGGGCCCGCGATCGAACACACCGGCGCCGCGTACGCATGGGCGAAATACGGTGTTCAACGTTTTGTGAAACACGAGGCCGTGCGATTGGGAGCCGTCGGCGCACGCGTCTGCTCGCTGTCACCCGGATTGATCGACACCCCTCAAGGCCGACAAGAAGCCGAGAACAACGCGCACCTGAGTGCGCTGGTCACACAGACGCCTCTTGCCCGGACCGGTACTGCTGACGAAGTAGCAGCAGTCGTGTCGTTCCTGCTCTCGGATGACGCCAGCTTCCTCAACGGAACAGATATTCTCGTCGACGGTGGAATCTGCGCCGCGGTGCATACCAGCGGCGGACTGAGTGCGGCTCGTTCGTGACGGGGTATCTTCTTCCGATGGACATGAGTGGTTCGACCACCGAGCCGACACAAGATCTGGCAACCCGAATTGCTGCGCGGGCCTTGGCAGATCGAGGCGCTGTGTATGCCAGCGAGGTTCGCCGATTGCTTGACGCCGCGTTGGTGGTCATCAGGTCACTGGGAACGAACTCCCGCCCTCGCGTCGCGGATATCGTGGCACAAGCGGGCCTGTCCAACGATGTCTTCTATCGGCACTTCAAGTCGAAAGATGCACTGGTTTCGGCAATCTTGGAGGATGGCTCCGAGCGTTTGACAACGTATGTTGCGCATCAGATGGACAAGGAGAACACCCCAGAGGGGAAGATTCGGCGGTGGGTCGAAGGTGTCCTGTCCCAGGCCGACGAAGATTCGGCGGCCACCACCCGAGCGGTGCTCTGGAACGCGGGTGGGACGGGCGTCGGCGCAGTTTCGGGGCCACCGTCGGCGAGCGGTCCACTGGCGACCCTGCTGCGTGGTCCTCTTGCGGAACTGGGCAGCGCAGCACCGGAGTTCGATGCCACATTGGCGGCACACGCGACAGTCGGAAAGCTCTCCGACTACCTCTGGCAGCGGATTCAGCCTACCGATTCGGATATCGACCGGATCACCGAATTCTGTTTACGCACAATAACGCCCGCCTAGTCGATCTCAATCAGGTCTGAGACTTCGAAGAAACAGTGCTACCGCGGACTGAACATGCCTTTCTTGATCTGCGGGGTCATGCACAATTCCGAACGAGGCCAGGCGGGCCGGACCGCCGGACGCCATGCCGAGAAAGAGTTCGGCGAGTACGTCCGGTTCCTCGGCGACGATCTCGCCGGCCTCGGCATGCCGCACGAGTAGATCTGTGACCAACTGTTTGCGCGGCCAGAATCCCGTGCCGTGCGTTCGACGAGCGATGTCCGGAAAGCGCTCAGCGTAGGTGATCGCGATCTGTTCGAGTTTGATCATGGACGGGTTCAAGGCGCGGCTCAGTGCCGTCCTCGCGATGGTGGTCAACGCGGCTTCCAGATTGTCGAGATCAGGTTCAGGTGGTTCTGGCACAGGCCAATCCGTGCGTTGGACGGCCCAGCCGAGAACCGAGCGGAAGACTGCTTCCTTGGTGGGGAATCGTGTGTACAGCGTCGGTTTGGTAGTGCCGGCCGCGGCAGCGATGGCATTCATCGACGTCCCCTCGTATCCATGCTCGAGGAACATGGCGAGGGCGCCTTCACGTATGGCGTGATCCAGTGCGGTGGCTTGCTCGAGAGTGGGGCGCCCCCCGCGGCTTCGGCGTGCTCCGGCTGCGCCCGGTTCGGACCTGTGCGACGTCATGAACATCAGTGTGCCAGTCGAACTCAGCTATAGACAGAAAACTAAACCCATGGGTAAAGTTAATTCCGGGGGGCAACATCGACTGGAGGCACAATGTCAGGGACGACCACACAGCGAGATGAGATTGTCGAGCGACTCGACGCGCGATTCCAGGAACTGCGTCAGCAGGTACCGGTACTGAAGCAGCGGGCGGACGACGAGGGGATCACCGAAATCGCACGGCGTGAGGACATGATTCCGCTGCTGTTTCCGCATACCACGTACAAGAGCTACCCGGAATCGTTGATCGCTAAAGGTCAATGGGCGCAGCTTAATCGGTGGCTCGATTCACTTTCGGCGCATCGCGTCGAGGGAGTGGACGTGTCGGACGTCGTCGACGTCGACGGGTATATCGATGCCCTCGAAGCTGTCGGGCACCTGGTGTCGAGTTCGAGTGGGACCAGCGGGAAGAGTTCCTTCCTCAACAAGTCCGTACAGGATCGCGAAGTGTCCATGCAGAACATGCTGGACTGCCTGACGGACTTGGGGATTCATCGCGACAACTCGTGGCACGTTATCCCGGTCGGGCCGGAAACGGGTCTGAGTGGACACAACGCCCTGCGTGATCTCATCTACAAGGAGTACGGCCGACCGGACGGAATCGAGCGGCCGTCGGGCGCGGAGGCAAGCGGTCACTATGCGTATATGGCGCGTCTGTCTGCCATGCGTAAGGCAATGGCAGACGGGACCGCGGCACCGGACGAGCTAGCTACCCATGAGGCGTCAGCCGCCGCGCGCCAGGCGGAAAACGAACGCCGTCTGCGGCATTGGGCAGAGCAGATCATCGAACACCGCACCGAGAAGATCTTCTTCAATTCTCAGTTCCCGAACCTGTTCCGCCTCACCGAGATTCTGCGAGAACTCGGAATGAAGGAGGGAGACATCACGGGGGAGAACGCGATGACTGCGGGCGGCGGGCTCAAGGGCATGTCGCTGCCGGCCGATTACCAGAACCAGATTTTCCGGATGCTGAATATAGATCCGAGCCGGTTCTTTCATTACTACTCGATGCAAGAGCTGAATATTCGTTTGCCGAAATGCGCGTCGGGTCGGTACCACGTTCCTTCGGAGCTGGTTCTGTTCGTTCTCGACAAGAACGGCGAAGCGCTTGCACCCGAGTCGGATGGCAAGGTGGAAGGCCGCGCCGCGTTCTTCGACACTACCGTCGACGGACGTTGGGGCGGAACGATCACCGGAGACAAGATCTCGGTCGAACTCGGTGACTGCTCCTGTGGCCGAACCGGCCCCACGGTTGACGCAGACATCACCCGCTACTCCGATCTGGCAGACGACGACAAGATCACCTGTGCCGGCACCACGGACGCGTACGTCCGCGGATTCCTCGAGGACTGAGAGAAACTTCAATGACTACGTCATCAACACTCGCACCGAGTAAGTCCAAGATCCGTGTACCTCATTTCATTCGAGGCAAGCTCGTCTGGGGTGAGGACACCGAGTATCTGTCGCGGGACTTCGGGGTTCCGTTTGTCACGCCTGCTCTGGAACTGAACAGATTGTTCGTGCCACGCACCGAACCCGGACCGGCATTCGACGTGCCGGTCACGGACATCATCGACTTCCTGGTCGAGACGGCAAGGCATCTCACGCTAGAGACAAACGAGTACCTGCAAGAATCCCTCGAGATGACCCTTCAGGTCAGTGCGCTACCTAGACGAATCATCGAGAACACTTTTGCGCGGCCGGGACAGTTCCTGACGCGGGAGGCGCTGGAATACCGACTTGACCGCACCTTCGGTGATCGCAACCTCCTCGACGGATGGGTGGAGCGCACCGACCCCAACGGTCGTGTGAGCCGGGTACGGGCATTCCCACCCCGCCTCGTGCACATGCTTGCCGGAAACTCGCCGAGCGCCGCTATGACATCGATCGCAGACGCGGCACTCGTCAAGGCTGTCAACGTCTTCAAGATGCCATCGGCTGACCCTTTCACCACCGTGGCGGTACTGCGCACCATGTCCGACATCGAACCCGATCATCCGATCCTGCGCTCGATGTCCGCCGTGTACTGGCGCGGCGGTGACGAGAAGGTCGAGAGCGTGCTCTACCGCTCCCAGTACTTCGACAAGCTTGTGGCGTGGGGTGGTGGCCCCGCCATCGAGAACGCCGCGAAGTACGCCGGTGCCGGCTTTCAGCTGATCTCCTTCGACCCCAAGGTCTCGATGTCCGTCATCGGACGTGAAGCCTTCGAGTCCGAAGAGACTCTCCGCGAGGTCGCGGAGCTGGCAGCGTCCGACGCCACGATCTTCAACCAGGACGCCTGCCTCGCGGCGCGTCACATTGCCGTCGAGGGTGACATCGAGCAGGTGGATCGCTTCTGTGCGTTGCTGTGTGAGCGTCTGGGAGTCGACCGCGACTTTGCCGAGGCCGTTGGTCCCAAGACGCCGCGCGATATTCGCGAAGAAGTCGAGGGCATGCGATTCCTCGAGCCCGACTACCGCATCTGGGGCAGCTACGACGGCAGTGGTCTTGTTGTCCGCTCACCGGAACCGGTGGACTTCCACCCGACCAACAAGACGGTCAACGTCGTCCCCATTGCATCGATGGCCGACGCGGCGCATTTCGCGACGGTGGCAACACAGACCGTGGGTGTTTACCCGACACACCGCAAGGCCGAGGTACGAGATCGCCTGGCAACGGCAGGAGTTCAGCGTGTGGTGAAGCTCGGTAGCGCGTTGACCGGCAGTATGGGCAGCCCGCACGACGGCATGTACCCGTTGCATCGATTCGTCAACTGGGTAGTGGACGACGATGCCTGAAGCCGTGAGTGGTGCAGGCATGCCGCTGCGAGTGCTCGGCAGATCCGGACTGCGAGTCAGTGAAATGTGTCTGGGCGCCATGACATTCGGAACGGACTGGGGCTTCGGAGCCGACGAGTCCATTTGTCAGGATATCTACAAGGAGTTCCGCAGTGCCGGCGGTAATTTCATCGACACAGCCAACAATTACACCAACGGTGCGAGCGAGACGATTCTCGGGCGGCTGATCGCTTCCGAGCGCGACGATGTTGTCGTGAGTACCAAGTACACGCTGCCGACACATCCGGGTGATCCCAATTCCGGTGGAAACCATCGGAAAAGCTTGCGTCGCAGTGTCGAAGAGAGTCTGCGACGCCTCGGCACCGACTACATCGACTTATTGTGGGTGCATGCGTGGGATCGGCAGACGCCGGCCGAGGAGACGCTCCGCGGACTCGACGATCTGGTCCGCAGTGGCAAGGTCTTGGCGATCGGTATCACCAATACTCCGGCCTGGGTGGTTGCCCGCTCGAACGCAATCGCCGAGTTGCGGGGTTGGAGCGCCTACTGCGCCATGCAGGTCGAATACTCCTTGGTGGCACGAAGTCCCGACCGTGAGCTTCTTCCGATGGCGAGCGAATTGGATTTAGCCCTGTGTGCGTGGAGTCCTTTGGCTCGCGGCCTACTTGCCGGAAAGGGAGACCCCGAACGACTCTCGCCTGCCGGTCGGGAGGCCCGAACCGTTGCCCAAGACATTGCAGCCGAACTGGGAGTCAGCCCCGCGCAGGTTGCCTTGGCGTGGGTCATACGTCGGGGGCTCATGCCGTCGATCGGCGCGCGCACGGTGGAACAGCTTCGAGACAACCTCGGCGCTCTGCAGGTGATGCTCGACGAAGGGCAGCAGGAGCGTCTCGACGCAGCATCGCGGGTGCGACTCGGCTATCCGCACGATTTCCTGAACGAGCGGCGCGCGGTGTTGGAGCCGCAGGAGTTGTAGCAGCTTCAATTTCTGAAAAGCATCGACAAAGGGTCGGCACTTTGTTAGATTCTCGACATTAGAGTCGGCTTATTACGTCATCTTGTAGATGGGAAGTGCGTTGGACAAGCTCGATCATTGGATCGCCGGTAGTGCGGTGATGCCGACCAGTGCCAACTACATGGCTGTCACAGACCCGGCAACCGGATGTGAGGCAAGACAACTCGCGTGCGGCAATGCTCACGACGTCGACCTGGCGGTTCAGGCCGCATCTGCTGCCGAAACGGCATGGAAGCAGATACCGGCGCTTGCTCGGGCGCGGTTGTTCGGTGACCTCGCCCGGGCCATGCGCGCCGATTCTGCGGAGTTGGCCCGGTTGGAGATCAGTGAAACCGGTAAACCGGAGGCCGTTGCACTGGCTGAAGTCGAGAACTCGGCGACGTACTTCGATTTCTACGGCGGGTTGATCGGCATGCCGGCCGGTGACACTCTCGACGTGGCACCGGATCAGCATGTGTACACCCGCCGTGAGGCTTTCGGAGTAATCGGAGTCATCACGCCGTGGAATGTGCCACTGAATCAGGCAGCGAGGGCGTGCGCACCAGCTTTGGCTGCCGGCAACACGGTGGTGGTCAAGCCGTCGGAGAGCACGTCGGCGTCGACGGTTCGGTTGGCTCAACTCGCGACCGAGGTGGGTTTTCCGGCCGGAGTCTTCAACGTGGTTCTCGGTACGGGTCAGGATGCGGGTGCCGCGTTGGTGGCCCATCCGGATGTGTCCAAGGTGGCATTTACGGGTTCCGTGGGCACCGGCCGTGCGATCGGGCATGTTGCTGCAGACCGAATCATCCCGGTGACACTGGAATTGGGTGGAAAGTCCGCCAACATCGTCTTTGCCGACGCCGATGTGGAGAAGGCGGTTGCAGGTTCGCTGCTTGCATTCACGGCCAATGCCGGCCAGGTGTGTTCCGCCGGCACAAGGCTCCTGGTTCATCGGTCGATCCACGACGAGGTCGTACAGAAATTGGCTGCGAGTGCCGCAGCGGTGCGTCCCGGGCGCGATATCGGTCCGCTCATTACCAGGGCGCAGTTCGAACGAGTGCAGGAGTACTTCAAGATCGCGGAATCCGAAGGTGCACAGGCTGTAACCGGAGGAACAGTATCTGTGGTGGCACAGGAGACCGGCGGCTTCTACATCGATCCCACGGTGTACATCGGAGTCGACAACTCGGCCCGGATCGCGCGCGAAGAGATATTCGGACCCGTGGTTCTCGTGCTCGCGTTCGATACCGAAGACGAGGCGATCGAACTGGCCAACGACTCTGATTACGGACTGGTAGCGGGTGTTTGGACCAGCAATGTGTCGCGGGCACTGCGAGTCAGTGAGCGGATCCGAGTTGGTCAGGTGTTCGTCAACACCTGGTCAACCGGATCCGTGCAGACTCCGTTCGGTGGGTGGAAGAACAGCGGCTACGGGCGCGAAAAAGGTGTGGAGGCACTCCATCACTACAGCCAGGTCAAGTGCGTGACCATCAAATTCGAGGGAGATTCACAGTGACACAAGAGAGCCCGCTCGATCTGGCTCACCAGACCGTCTTCGAGGCCGGCCTGGCGGTGCGTAGGGAAGTCCTCGGTGCCGAATACGTCGATGCGGCAATGACCCGTAATGCCGGGACTGACGGCGAAGAGTTGCAGAAGTTCGTGAGCGAGTTCGTGTGGGGCGGTGCCTGGACAAGGCCAGGCCTGGACCGTCGGAGTCGTTCGCTGATCAATCTCGGAATACTGATCGCCCTCAGCCAGCCCCATGAGTTGTCCGTCCACGTTCGCGTGGGTCTGAGCAACGGCCTGACTCGCACAGAGATCACCGAAGCCGTTATCCACGCCACGGCCTATGTGGGAGTGCCCATGGGTATGGCGGCGATGCGTGTGGTTCAAGAAACCCTGACTGCCGAACTGGGCCCCCTCACCGCGGAGGTCTCGGCATGAGCGTGATTCCGTTGCCGGGTAAAAGTGTCGGTCTTGTCGGACTGGGTGCGATGGGCGGCCCGATAGCCCGCAACTTCGTCAACTCCGGCCAACCGTTGATCGTCCGTGACGCCGATGCCGCGTCGCAGCAACGGTTTCTCGACAGTCATCCGAGCGCTGTGGGCACAACGGATTTCGCGGACTTCGCGAAGTGCGACGTGGTGGTGCTGGTCCTGCCGACCAGTGACATCGTCGATGCCGTGGTTCTCGGTGAGGGGGGACTACTGTCGCAACTGCAGGCAGGTAGCACCATCGTGGACATGGGGTCGAGCATTCCGGACCGCACTCAGAAGTTGGCTGGAATAGCCGCCGAGCAGGGTGTTCGAGTTGTCGACGCCCCGGTCAGTGGCGGAGTCGGACGTGCACTGAAGGCGGATCTTGCCGTGATGGCGGGCGGTGACGCCGATGTGGTTGCAGAGGTTCTGCCGCTCCTGCGTGCCACCGGAACGGCAATCATCCACGTCGGTCCGGTTGGGTCGGGGCACGCTGCAAAGGCACTCAACAACCTTCTTGCAGCCAATGGTCTTGTTGCCGCAGCGGAGGCCATGTTGGTGGGCCGCAAATTCGGTATCGATCCGGCGACGCTCCTTTCGGTGATCAATGCCAGTAGCGGCCGGAACCAGGCAACGGAGACGAAGTATGAAAAGTTTGTTCTGTCAGGAACATTCGACTCAGGATTCGCCGCAACTCTGATGCGCAAGGACATCGGAATCGCTTTGGATTTGGCTCGTTCTCAGGACGTATCCACTGTTCTCGGCGACACGCTCGGCAAGATCTGGGAAACCGCTGTCGACGGCTTGGCTCCAGGAGCAGACCAAACCGAGGTTGTGCGATACCTCGAGGAGCTTGCGCAGGTGTCGCTTCACGATTAGCTCCGTGTAGGTGATGCGAGGCGCGTACCCCTCATTCCACGACACCCCGTCGGATGCGAAGATGATTCGAATCCAACGGGGTTTCGAATTCAGCGGAGTGAGGTGGTCATGGCTTCATCGCCGCGGCGCGTGGGTGCCGAGAAGTCGAAGACGCGAGATGTTCTGCTGGACAGTGTCGAGAAGATGATGCTGGACACCGGCTACGCCAGCGTGACCTATCGATCTTTGGCAGCAGAGGCCGGTGTGACCGCGAGCCTGGTCCAGTATTACTTTCCCACTCTTGACGACATCTTCCGCGCCGCAATTGCGAGGTACACCAATCGCAACCTCGCGGTACTGCAATCTGCGCTGCAGAAACGAGCCGAAGATCCGCTGCATGTGTTGTGGGAGTACAGCTGGGATGAAGCCACAAGTGCTCTGATGACGGAGTTCATGGCTCTCGGGAATCACCGTGAGTCAATCCGTGCTGAAATCGCCGAAGTCACCGAACGGGTCCGGCAACTGCAGATGGAGGCCGTGGCTCGCAAGTTCGGGCCGGATGCTCGACCGGACGGCCGACTGTCTCTCGGCGCAATGGTGTTGCTGATCACCGGGATTCCCAAGTTCCTCAATCTGGAATCGGGTATCGGCGTCGACACTGCGCATGCCGAAGTGGTGGAAGCACTCGAGGGCTACATCGATTCGGTGGAGCCTCGCATCACGCAGACTGCGCGCACAAAGCGGCCGCGGACGTAAGAAACGGATCGCGAACTTTTCTCGAAAATTGGTACGACTGTATAGCAAGTGCGCTACTGTCCTGTAGTGCGCGAGCTCGCTTGACCTCAGACTGCTTACCGAGCGCCAAAAGTACCTCTTCCCAGTATTTTTCGAGAAACGTGCCGATCGAGGAGTTCTTCTTGCCTGCTTCCATACGTCCCATCACGTCGACCGTCGGACTGGAGGTCGCAGGTCTGACTGCCGACGATCTCATGAAGTCGGACTCTGCCCGAGAGATTCGGCAACTCCTGGACCGGCATGGGGTCCTGGTGTACCGCGAGATCAACATCGACGACGACGCCCTGTTGGCTCTCAGTCGTGCACTGGGCACCGTCGTAGTCCAATCCACCGGCGAGCACCGCCTCCCGGAGATTCAGACCATCACCATGGATCCGTCCAAGACGAATGCAATTCTCGCGTCGTATCGAGCGGGAAACTTTCACTGGCACATCGACGGTGCCACACAAGTCATTCCGCAGCAGGCGACGCTCCTGAGCGCTCGTGAGGTCGATCCAGCCGGGGGCGACACCGAGTTCGCCAGTACGTACGCGGCCTATGACGGCTTGAGCGACGAGGAGAAGGCCGAGTTCGAGTCTCTCGAGGTTGTGCACACGTTTGGGCATGCACAGTCGCTGGCGAACCCGGATCCAGACGAAGCAACCAGGCGAGCCTGGGCACGGGTACCAGCGCAGGTTCATCCGTTGGTATGGACGAGAAAGAATGGACGGAAGTCGCTGTTGCTGGGCGCTACCGCGTCCGAAGTTGTCGGTTGGCCGATCGAGCGAAGTCGTGCGTTGTTGGATCGACTGCTCGAGTGGTCCACGCGACCCGAATACGTCCTGCGCCAGGTGTGGCGCAAAGGTGACCTGGTCATCTGGGACAACACCGGAATGCTGCATCGAGCGACGGAGTTCGAGCCCTCGTCTCAGCGTCTCATGCACCGCACGACCTTGGCGGGGGAGGAATCAGTCTGTCGTGGTTAGGGTCTGTGGTGGTTGAGGATTGGCCGAGTCCGTGAACACTATTTGCGACTATGACATGCGTGTGGGCTTCGCATCGTCTTTGTTGGTGATGCGAAGCTTGCACGCCGTATATGGTTCTGGCAGAGTCGGGTTCAGTCTCGGTGGACTGGGCCTTGGCGGGTTGTGGAGCGGCGGCGTCGTTGTTTCGGGTCGATCGCGGCTGGTGGGATGAACCACGGTTTATGATCGTCGCCCATCTTGACTTCCCAGATGCCGCGGAGCCCGCTGGTGCTGTGGATCAATCGGTGATGATTTCGGCAGAGGAGGGTGAGATTGTCCATCACCGTCAAGCCTCCGGTTGACCAGGGTTTTATATGGTGCGCGTCGCACCAAGCGGGTACGGCATCACAGTTGGGGAAGGCGCATCCTTTGTCCCGGGCGATCAGCGCGGTGCGTTGCTCGGGTGTGACGAGGCGTTTGTGTGGGGTCGCATCCAGCGGTGCACCGTTGCCGTCCATCAGGACGGTGGAGAGCATGCAGTCACAGGCAAGCATCCGGGTGAGGCTCACACTGAGTGGTCCCATCCAGGGCATGTATCCGACGTCAAGATCCTCGACATCAGGCTCATCGAAATCCGCTGCGACATCGTTGCGCATGGTGGCGCATTCCCGATGCTCGGCAAGATCTTTCGCGGTGATGTGCACGTTCACGTGCGGACGCTGACCGCCATCAACACCGGTCATGGCGTTGTCGAGGTACCGGCGAATCAGTTCCGTGAACGCGTCGGCGGTGCGCTTGGCTGCCGACCGCTGATCCGGGGTTCCTTCAGCGGCCGGTTTCGGCATCGACAAACCCGAGAGAGCCGACAACAACATTTCACCGGTCAACGCGTCGAAATCACCCTTGATCGCGACCCGCCCGTTCAACGTCGGCGAAATCCGCAAGACATTGAGGTCATCATCCTCACCGGGCGGGATCTCATCCGATTCGAAAATCCGCTCCAGGACCGCAATCGCGTACCGCAGTTTGATGGTGGTCGCCTCCACACCGGATGCCGCAGCCAACAGAGTCTTCATACAGGACGGCAACGCCCTGTCCGGCATTCCTTTTGGTGGGGATTCGCAGAACGAGGCGATCATTGCCGCATGATCGAGCGAGAGATCACCGGCCTCGAATTGGGCAGCAATGTCCGGGAACCCCCGCAACGCGGCACCGAGAGCGGCGATCTTGTTGCCGGCCGCATTCTGCAGCATCGTGTTCGCCGCCAACCAGCGACCAACACCGCGGTAGCACAGCACCTGCTCATCCGGATTGAGCGCCAACGCGTCGACAGCGGCAACCCGAATCGCTTCCAACCGAAGAATTTCCGCCGATACACAGACTGCAACGTCTCGAACCTCGGCCGGTCGTAGCCGCCACAACCTGCCACGCACACCCGCAGCCGGACCGGCTACAACATCCTCCACCGAAACAAAATCGCTCACCGTAGTCATCAAGGCCTCCCCACCCTGACCCAATTATAGTCGAACAGACATTCGAATCAAGAGACATTTCGGGCACATTTCGGCCGAATGATATTTGTAGCCAGAATCTTTGACCAAAGCCGAAGTGGTTTCAGGAGCCGTGACGACCGGCGCGCTGAATCGAGAGTCGATGCTCGTACCGTTCCGACGCATGCACCGTCAACGAGATCTCGACCGGAACTCCATTGCCGTTCCGGTAGACCCGCTCGATGTGCAGGGCGGGTCTGCCCGGCGGGGTGTGCAGAATTTCGGCGATGTCGTCGGATACGAGAATCGCGGTGACAGTTTCTTCAGCTCCGGCAACAGGACCCGCGACGCTACCGACCGAGGCAAGGATGGTCCCGGGAGTACGGACTGTCGGGATCAGGTTCTCCGATATCAGTGTTTCGGCGACGTCGGGCGGAAGAATGATCGTGTTGACCGCATACGGCTGGTTGTCGATCCATCGCCGAACCTTCAACTGCGCCACAACAAGACTGTCGAGTTCGAGCTTCTCGGCGTGGACACGGTCGCGTTTGAGTTCGAGAGGCGAGATGACTTCCATCTCGGTGCCCGGCCACTCCTCGAGTTGTTCGATCGAATCGGTGGAGCGGACGGAGCGGCCGGTGCTGGGCTGATCCGTCGGAAATGTTCCCCGACCGCGGACGCGATATACCAGTCCGTCCGCCACAAGCTCCTGAAACGCTCGCCGCACCGTTTGTCGTCCGAGGCTGTACTCGGTCATCAGTTCGGTATCGGTGGGCAGCGGAGTGTCCTTGTCGTACCTGCCGGCAGCGACCGCTTCGGCGAGCGTCAGAGCCAGGCGCCGGTACCCCGGTAGATCGGTACTGCCCGACAGGACTGACCCGCCCATCTTGTTCTCCCAGATCATGGTCGATTGACTGCCGATAGTGTCATCGGCAACGCTATCCCATTCGGAAGAACCGGCGTGAGTCAGACGCGATTCGGTAGAGCGGCGTTGACTGCGTCGTCGAGCAGTCCGAGATTGCCGTCCAGCTCGGTGACGATCTTTCGGACGACGCCCACGTCCTTGCTCAGGAAATCTCCGACCGAATCTGCGAATGCGGACACTGAGCCCTTGGCTGAAACACTGGTCAGTGCACGGCTGTTGGAACTGCCGTATGGCAGGGCCGCGA
This sequence comes from Rhodococcus sp. MS16, assembly GCF_013277795.1. Taxonomy (NCBI): domain Bacteria; kingdom Bacillati; phylum Actinomycetota; class Actinomycetes; order Mycobacteriales; family Nocardiaceae; genus Rhodococcus; species Rhodococcus sp. MS16. The sequence goes on along the minus strand of NZ_VBTM01000005.1, from coordinate 1,086,587 downwards.
GCAGATCGCCCTCGTCGATGCCGAGTTGTGTTCCCAGTGCGACAGCTTCGGTGAGAAGGCCGATCTGAGCGGCGAACAGAGCATTGTTGACTAGCTTGACCCGCTGTCCGTTGCCAGTGGGGCCGACATAGAGAACTGGATCTGCGTAGCTTTCCAGGATCGGCTGGATGCGTGCCAGGGTGTTGGCATCGCCGCCGACAAAGAGGGTCAACCTACCTGCGGCGATATCGTGCGGTCCACCGCTGACCGGTGAGTCCACGACTGCGACGCCAAACTGTGCTGCGTGCTCGGTAACGGCTTCAGCTGTGCGCGGGCTTCCCGTTGTATGCAACACCAGGGTGGATCCGCGAGGCATCGACGCGAGCAAGTCGCTGCCGAGACATATCTCGCGAACCTGCTCGTCCGTGAAAACGCAGATGATCACGAGGTCGGTATCGCCGCCGACCTCTGCGAAGGTGGACACGGCCTGCGCACCGGAGGCTTCCAGCGCAGTTTTTGTTGCGGCGGAGCGTGCAAGCCCGCGAACCTCGTGACCGGCTTCGACGAGACGGCTGACCATCGGTCCGCCCATCCGCCCGGCGCCGATGAACCCGACGCGTGTCATCGGCGGTGATCCATGAGTTCGAGGGTGGCGTCAGCTGCGGTCAGGACGACTCCGGTGGGTGCTTGGGCTGTTGTCGCGAGATCTGCAATCAGCCCGACGTCCTTCTGCAGCAATGTGCCCGCGTGCTGGGCGATACGCTCGAGCGTTCCACCGGCAGAGACGATCCGGCTCAGCGCGAAGCTGTTTGCCGTGCCATGCGAGATCACGTCTCCGAGGCGGTTGGGATCGACACCGAGCGACTGGCCGAGCGCAAGCGTGTTCGCGGCTGTGGCCAAATTTGCCGTGAAGAGGAGATTGTTGAGCAGCTTCGTGATCTGACCGGACCCCAAAGGTCCAAGGTGAACAACAGGATTCGCGTACATCGAGAAGACGGGACGGACGCGTTCGAAGTCTTCGTCGCTGCCGCCCACCATCACCAGAAGGCGGCCCTCGGTTGCGGCGATGCCACCGCCACTGACGGGAGCGTCAACGACGGAGATTCCTCGAGTAGCCGCTATTTCCCCGAGTTCGCGACAGGTATCCGGGTGAACCGTGCTGTGCACGGCAATGATTCCACCTGGCTTCATGCCCGCGAGGACGCCGTCCTCACCCGTGACAACGTCGAGAACATCGGCGTCGCTGCCGACGCAGATGCACACGAGATCGCTTGCCGCGCCTAGTTCCGCCGCAGATTCGGCGAACTTGGCTGCGGTGTCGGCAAAGGGAACGCGGGCTTCGGGACGTCGTGCCCACAGCGTGGTTTCGTAGCCGGAGTGGACGATTCGCCGTGCCATCGGCGCGCCTTGGCTACCGAGTCCGATGAATCCTACGTGCATCGCGGGTCCTCCTAGAGTGATCATGAAACCTCCTGTAGCTGTGGCCGCCAGAACAAGCCGAGAAGTACGGCGGTGCCGACCGCGCCCACTCCGAGGGCGATACCGCCACCTGCCCACCCGGAGAGTTCGATGTTCAGTGCGCCGTCGAGCGATATGCTGCCTGGCCCGAGCATGGCTGCGGCGAGCGCTACAAGCGCGAGCACCATCACATACTCGTAGCCGTCACGAAAGATGAAGAATCCGTTGGGGCGGTGTGCCAGTATCCCGGCAACCAACATGACCGAGATGACCGCCGCACAGGCAAACGGATTCAGGAATCCGACGATCAGCAAGACACCGGCACCGACTTCGGTGACCACGCTCATCCAGGCCTGGAATGTGCCGTTGCGTAGTCCCAGTCCGCTGAACCAGCGAGCCGTGCCCTCGATCTTTCCGCCACCGACCCAGTGATTGACTCCGTGAGCAATCATGGTCGAGCCCACGGCCAATCGGATCAGTAGAAGTGCAACATCTGCGGAATTCATGGGGTCACCTTCCGTGGCTCGCGTGCGCGGCCGTGCTGTCGTCTGTTGTCAGGTCTGCGAATTCGGATCGGCCGGCGATGCATTCCTCGACAAACGCCAAGACGCGGAGGTGATATGCAGTCGCGGTGTAGCCAAGGCTGAGGTTGTGTCCACCGTCGAACTGCTTGTCCACGACTACTCTCGGCGCAGCGGTGAACAACTCGGCGACGGTGAGCAACGCCTCGGGATCGTTACGCCACACATGCTCGTATTCGCCTGCAGTGAAATGGACGGGAATATTCACGCGTGCAGCAAGATTCGGAAAGTTCTCGCGGGGCCAACTTCGCACCACGTCACCCTCGTACTTCGGTGTCCGGGATGCGATCGGAAGACCGCCGAACAGTTCTTCCGGGTACAGCCGACTCGGCTGCCACAGCAACTCGCGCACGGCGATCGGATCGGCGTTGCGGGCGGTGACGCCCAGGATTTCCTGGGCAAGGGGCTGTTGCTCTCGGCCGGTGCCGGAGAGTTCGATTCCGAGGAAGGCGTCTCCGCGATCGTCCGCGGCCAACCTGGTGGCCAATTCACAGCCGATGGAGTGAGCCAATACGAATACTCCTGCGCCGCGGTCGATTCCCTCGAGGTGACGCTCGAGCGCCGCATACGTTACATCGACGCGAACATCGGGATCGACCAATTCGGTCGCATGGGGATTCGAGCTGCCGTAACCCGGCCGGTCGAGCGCCAGCACGGTGAATCCGAGGGCTGCTGCGGTGTGCAACAGCGACAGACGGGGGTGCCCGGGGCAGTCGAAGTACGCAGAGTTTGTTGCTCCGCCATGCACAGCGAGAATGACTGCGCGCGGTTCTGGTACCTCGATCAGCAACGCGGACATGGGAATACCGTCGACATCGACGATCCGGTGTACGGGAACGGGGTCTGAAGCGATTGTGCCAGCCGAACTGGCTACTACGGTATTCGTGGTGCTCATGTATCCGTCCTGAAAAATAGCGAGCAGGGTGAGCATTGAAACTTCGCCTTCACGAATGCGTTTCGTGAAGGCGAAGTCTCGAATCAGATGTGGTAGTCGTACGACTTCAGGTAGCCGCCGCCGTCGACGCGCATCTGCATGCCGGTGACGTAACGAGCTTGCTCCGACGCGAGGAAGAGGACGGTTTCGCTGATGTCCTCGGGCTCGACCCACGGGATCTGCATTGCCTGCTGAACCGGAAAGGACAGCACAGCGTCTTCACGGCCCGGGTTCTCGAGGTCGGGGCGGAATGACTTGTACATCGATTCGTTGTGCAGCATGTCGGTGTTGCAGTTGGTGGGGTGCACAACGTTTGCGCGAATTCCGCGAGGTGCGAGGTGCGTCGCCAGCTCGTGTACGTAGTGGGAGAGTGCACGCTTGGAGAACACGTAGGCAACTCCGCCGAGGTCCTTACCTGGTACATCGACCTTGCTGGTGTCGATCATGGACGCCGTCGAACCGGTGGCGATGATCGAGGCGCCCTTGCCCAGGTAGGGCAGCGCTGCCTGGATGGCATTGATGGTGCCGACGAGGTTGGTGTCGACGGTGTCGGACCAGGCCGCGATATCCGGTTCGCCGCGCATTCCGGCGACGCCTGCCTGCGCGACAACGATGTCGAGGTGACCCAACTCGGCAACGCCGCGCTCTAGTGCCGCACGCAGTTCGTCGACCTTACGGACGTCGGCCTTGGCAGTGACGATGCGGCGACCGTGCTTCTCGACGAGACGAGCGGTCTCCTCGAGGTCCTCAGGAGTGGCCATCGGGTAGGTGATGGAATCGAAGTCGGCGCAGATGTCGACGGCGATGATGTCGGCGCCCTCTTCGGCCAAACGAACCGCATGGCTTCGGCCCTGACCTCGTGCTGCGCCGGTGATGAACGCAACCTTGCCTTCAACGCGTCCCATGGTGAATCCCTTCGTTTGATGTGTTGGGTTGTTCAAACTGGTTGCGCAACAGTGTTATTTGCCACGCGTGCAGCGGAAGGACTTAGGTGTTGCGGCCGCCGTTGACGCCGAGGATCTGACCGGTGATGTAGCCGGCCTCTTCGGAGATGAGGAACGCGCAGGCTGCGGCGATGTCTTCCGGTCGGCCGACGCGCCGAACCGGTGTCTTGGCAATGTGGTCTTCGACGGTGCCGCCCAGGAGGCGCTTGCCTTCGGCCGTACGCAGCATCGGGGTGTCGATGAATCCCGGTGGCACGGCGTTGACGGTTATTCCTTCGGGGCCGAGTTCCAGCGCCAAGGACTTGGTGAGTCCGTTGACCGCTGACTTGGACGCGACGTAGTGAGTCATGAACGGCTGCCCGGAATGCGCGCTGGACGACGAAATATTGACGATGCGTCCCCAGCCGGCTTCGAGCATGTCGGGGAGCGCCGCCTGGCAGCAGTGGAATACGCCGTCGAGGTTGACGTCGAGGACGCGCTTCCAATCGTCGAACGACAGTTTCGTGAATCGCTGGAATCCGTCGAGGCCGGCTGCGTTCACCAGAATGGTGACGGGACCCAACTCGGTGCGGATCTCCGCCAGAACCTCGTCCAACCGCGCGCGGTCCGTGACATTAGCTGTGTACGAGTACTTTTCGTCCGAGGGTGTGAGGTCGATCGTGGCAACGTTGTAACCGTCGGCGCGCAGGCGTTCTGCGACAGCGCGGCCGATACCCGAACTGCCACCGGTGACAACTGCAGTTCGCGTGATCTGAGTACTCACGTTTTCTCCGTTCGCGGATTCGCTCATGCCCACGGCTCATTGCCGAGGATGGTGGTGCGGTGCATCGTTCGCTCCGACTTGGGGTCGTAGGGAAGTGCGCGGTGCAGCATTCCGGTGTTGTCCCAGATGACTACGTCGTCGACCTCCCACGTATGGCTGTAGGAGAAGCGCTCCTGAGTGGTCCATGCGAGCAGTTCGTCGAGGAGCGCCCGGCTTTCGTCGGGCTGCATTCCGACGACGTGGTCAGCCGTTGCGCCGAGGACGAGTGACTTGCGTCCGTCGCGGTGTTCCCAGACCAAGGATGATTCATGGGTGGGCAGACGGCGCCAGGATGCAAGTTGCTCGTCCGTGGGGTTCGGCTCGATAAGTCGCTGCGCAGCTTCGAAGCTGTGTACGACGCGAAGATCGTCGTAACGCTTACGTTCCTGCTCCGGCAGGTTCTCGTAAGCCGCGTAGGTGCTGGCGAATTCGGTGCCACCGCCAGTCATGGCCACGTGCCGTGCCGTCAGCATTGTCGCCTTGGCCGGCACGTCGTTGGTGGTGTCGTCGATGTGCCAATTGAACGTGCCCCGAAGGTATTCGGCCGACGGGTTCTTGGCCGGGTCGAGCGTGACCTTGAAAATTTCCTTGCCCGCGGGGGCCAATACCGGTCCGAGCTTGCGGCTGAATGCGACCTGAGCCTCGTCGTCGAGGTGCAAACCGCGGATGAGCAGTACCCCGCGCCACTTCAATGCCTCCAGGCATCTCGCAACTACAGCCTCGTCGTCCAAGCTGTCGATACCGCTGACCTCTACGCCCAATGCCGGGCTGAGCGCCTTAGTCTCCATCAGAAGAATCTCCCTTCAATTTATGAGAACCATACTCTCGCCTTCATGATGCCCGCAAGAGTCGAAGAAGGGCAGATCACTCGGGTGGAAGTCCGGCGATCGGGGAACGCGGTTCGTTCCTGTGGGGCTATGCGAGAGTCTGTCTGATTGCTACAATTCCCGGAGCGAGAATGCAGTATTCTCATTTGTGAGAATGACGTATTCAAATCAGAGGGAGGCGAGATGCACTCGATGGATATCAGGAGTGACCTCCTGATTTACCGCGTACCTGCTCTCGCTTGAAGTTCTGAGCGATTTTCACGATTACGGGGAGACTGGCATGTCATACATCGCTTCGATAGGGACGTACCTACCGTGCTGGGGAACGTCGGATTCCCGCGTGCCGGGTGACGACGAGGACGCGATTACTCTCGCGGTCGAGGCCGGCAGAGCGGCGTGTAGCACCAGCACCTCCGTAGAACACGTCATTCTGGTGAGCCGGGATCTGCCGCTGCTGGAAAGTAGTAATGCCGCGGTTCTGCTGGCCGGACTCGGACTCGATCCAGAGCTGGAGGTGGTCGAGCGCCTCGGCGGCGCACCCGCAACGCTCGATGCCGTCAGTAATGCTCGGCCGCGGACACTGATCATCGGCGTCGACCTTGAACCGGCAGGGGCAGCCGCCGTACTGACGTCGGACCACGGACTGCGAGTCCGCACCGCTGCTCGGGTGTCGCGCAGCCTTCCGGTGCGTACTCGTAACTCCATTGGCGTTGTGCATGATTACGGCGATCCGCGGTTGCTCAAGGAACGCGGATTTGTTGCATCGCTGTCAGCTGCGTGGGTGGATGCACCGGTTGCGGTAGCCGGTGTCGAGCACAAGCAGGCCACGACGTTGTGCGCGGCAGAGCCGGTTCGGCTACCGACACTCGGCGCGAGTTCGGGTCTGTTTGCCCTTGCTGCCATGGTCGATTCGGGAAGCACCGGATCGCTCGTCGGTGTCGAGCAGGCCAGCCTCTCGGGAGTCCGGGTCGCGGACGGCACTGCTGAGGTACACCGCCGGGAGCCCGCGCCGCGTCCCAAAGTGGAAGGCCAGTTCGTGCCGGGCGCCGATATTCCGATTTCGCTGGCAGCCTACGAGCGTGCCTTCGACGCAAAAGTCCGGTGGGAAGCGGGAAAATACGAGGACAGCGACGACCTGGACTTTCCCCCTCGCTATCGGGTCGACAACGACGGCACGCTGCAGACGGACTACACGTTTGTGCCACTACCACGTACCGGGTCGGTGTATACCGAAGTAACCGTGCATGTTCCGGTTCCCGGACTGAAGACTCCCTACTCCTTGGTGATCGTGGAACTCGACGACGTCGACGTTCGAGCGCTCGTCAAGGTGACCGGCGTCGAACCGGGAACTGTTGATCTCGGCGATCGTGGCCGGATGGTTCTACGCCGGGTGGCGATCCGCTCCGGGGTGCCGGACTACGGATACGCATTCGAACCGGAAACAGCATTTCTGATCGAGCAGGAGGCGGTATGAGAAACGTGGCGATAGTCGGCGCGGGGATGACACCCTTTGCCGAGCATTTCACCCTGGGTATCAAAGACCTGTTGCCCATGGCGTTCTCCGAATGCGCCGCCAGTATCGACAAGGGCTTGGACAAGTCCGATCTGCAGGCGGCCTGGTTCGGTGCGATGGGAACTCCAGACGGCTTTCCGTCCGGCATTCTCGCGGACACTCTCGGCCTGGCCGACATCCCCGTAACACGCATCGAAAACTCCTGTGCAACAGGCCATGATGCCGTGCGCAACGCGCTGTTCGGAATCGCGTCCGGTGCCTTCGACGTCGCGGTGGTCGTAGGAGCGGACAAACTCCGCGAGAGTGCGTCCAAAGACATGCTGTGGGAGTGGGAAGCTATGGCCCGCGACATGGCGTGGGATTACCCGCTCGGTCTGGTGGCTCCGGCCGGCTTCGCCTTGCACGTGCGTCGCTACCTGCACGAATCTCCTGCCACCCGGGAGCATATGGCCATGGTGGCCGTCAAGAATCATCTTCACGGCGTCAATAACCCGAAGGCCTGCAAGCGGTTCGAGATCACCATCGAGGAAGCTCTGAACGCACCGACCATCGTGACGCCGTTCAGCGCCTACGATTGCGCACCACAGAGCGACGGCGCGGCAGCGTTGGTGCTGGCGGCAGAAGACGTCGTGGAGAGATACACCGATCGTCCGGTCTGGATCCGCGGCGTCGGCTTGGGCCTGGATTCCGTCATGCACCAGCACAAGCGTGACATGACGTCGTTCCCCGCCACGGTTCGCGCTGCGAAGCAGGCCTTTTCGATGGCCGGCATGACCCCTTCCGACGTGGATGTCGCAGAGGTACACGACTTCTTCACCGGCATCGAGTTGATCAGTTACGAGGATCTCGGCTTCGCCGACCGGTTCGAGGGGTTCAAACTCATCGAATCGGGAGCTACCGGAATCGGCGGCTCCATACCGGTGAATCCGAGTGGAGGTCTGATCGCCAAGGGGCACCCGCCGGGAGCAACCGGTGTCGCGCAGTGCGTCGAGTTGTTCGAACAGTTGCGCGGTGATGCCGTCAATCAGGTTGACGGTGCCCGGATCGGTTTGGCACACAACGTCGGTGGACCGACAGCCGTTGCAGCAGTGACCATTTTGGAGGGGCCGAACGTCTGACAGTAATAAGTACCGAGAACTTCAGGCAGTGGGCGAGCGTCGAGCGACGCTCTCCCGCTGCTGCCCAGAAGGCGACGCGCGAATCACCGACATGGTGTGTGAGCGCGTCGTCAATGGTGCTCTTTTGCAGTGCAACTGAAAGCTGATCGACTGTGTCGATAGCTCGAGATTTGCCGTAGCCGCCTGTGTTCACACGCCAGGCGGCTGGTCTTGTTGTCGTGGCCCGTGTCGGGCGTTTTCACCAGTGGCGCCGAAGATCTCGATAATCGTCTGTGTGTTTCTTCCTTCCTGGGTACTCGATTCCGGTGACGTGGGCATTCATCGACGTGCGGACCTGCGCAGAACCATTTTCCTTGACACTTTGCGCAATAGTGTCTAGTTTTATGATCGCTCAGCCAGGTGCCGCTCAGCCAGATTTACTGCGGCAGGGTTTGCCGTTGCAAGCCGAGCCCGGGTGGGTTGATCTCCGTTCCGCGCATTTCTCGAGGGGGTAGCAGTGTCCGTGGGTGACGTGACGGAATTTTTGCTGGGCCGGCGGCGGGCGCGGATTTTACCGATTGCCTTGCAATAGACACTGATTCATTGCAGTGATCGAGGTGGGGTCGCGCTCCTGGTGTCGATTCGCCTTGTGAGAGTCGGTGTTTCAGTGTGTTCGACGGGGGAAATACTGTAATGCGCACTCGGCGACGAAGGTTCGGTACCCACTGTGATCTTGACCTCATTCGGCAACTCGTGCTAAGAAGGTGCTCAGCATTTTAGTGTGAAAGCTGAGATCCGCACAGGTGGTCATCATCTTTCGGGGGCAATGCTCAGTTCGGAAGGTGGAAGATCACTCGGTAGCGGTGACGGCAGGTTCGACGCAATGCGTGCCCACTCTCGTATGCGGCGGCGGACTGAACTTGTGGGCGAACGGAAAGTGGAAGATCCATGGAGATCCCAGATCGAAGTTTTGGCCAGAAGCGTTCTGCATCAAGTGAAATCACGAGTTGGATGCACGGGTATACGCGACGGCATCCCGTTGCCGCACTGGAAACGGTTGGTGGACAATGCGTTCTCGGGCTTCGTGCGATCCAGTACTTGGTGATCGACATCGCGACATTCCGCTTTCCAGTAGCGGAGTTCGTGCGTCAGACGGCCTTCATGGCGTCGGCATCCGCCGTTCCGACTCTGTTTGTCGCTATACCGATCGGCGTGACATTGTCGATTCAATTCGGCTTGCTCGCCGGACAGGTCGGTGCGACATCCCTGGCGGGCGCTGCCAGTGGCCTCGCGGTGATCAGACAGGGCGCTCCGATGGTCGCTGCATTACTCATGGCATCGGCAGCGGGATCGGCGATATGCGCTGACCTCGGATCTCGCAAGATCCGCGACGAGATCGATGCGTTGGAGGTCATGGGGATTTCGGTGATCCGCAGGCTTGTGGTGCCCAGGCTTGTAGCGGCGATTACGGTTGGTGTTGCACTGACGGGGCTCGTCTGTTTTGTGGGATTCTTTTCCGGCTACCTGTTCAACACCTTTGTCCAGAACGGCACTCCCGGCAGTTTCGTGTCGACATTTGCATCCTTTGCCACCGTCGGTGATTTCTTCCTGACGATGATCAAGGCAGTGCTCTACGGCGCGATCGTGGCAATCGTCGCCTGCCACAAGGGACTTACCACTCGCGGTGGACCCGCAGGCGTTGCCAACTCGGTCAATGCCACAGTGGTGGCGTCGATCTTGCTCCTCATGGTCGTGAACGTGGTCCTGACACAGTTGTACGTGTTGATGTTCCCGCGGACGGGTTTCTAGATGGCATCGCGGTATTACCCGCCGGGTATGAGGTCAGCGGTCAAGGTGGTCTCGGCGCAGGCAACAGTTGTCATGCGTCTGGGTCACATGGTCACCTTTCTGGGCCGGGCACTGGCCGCAGTTCCCTGGACCTTGAGGCATTACCGGAAGGAATTTCTGCGGATTCTTGCCGATGTCACATGGGGCAACGGTTCGATCGTAGTTGGCGGCGGAACGGCGGGTGTGATCATCGTTCTGGGTGCGGCGGCGGGGGCGATCGTGGGAATCGAAGGCTACAACGCGTTGCATCTGCTCGGTTTGGAGCCGGCGACCGGGATGATCGCGTCGACCGCAACAACGAGGGAACTGGCACCCATCATGGCGTCGTTGGCTTTTGCCGCGCAAGCAGGATGCCGCTTCACAGCGCAACTGGGTGCGATGCGGATCTCGGAGGAGATCGACGCGATGGAAGCGCTGGCGATCCGTCCTATTCCGTATCTCGTGACAACGAGGCTGATGGCATCCGTGGTTGCGGTGGTGCCGCTGTATCTACTCTGCCTCGCCTTGAACTACGTTGCGGTGAAGGTAGTCATCGGGCTGTCGGGTGGGGTGTCGACAGGTACCTACGAGCACTACTTCCGCCTGGTTCTCAGCGCGACGGACATCGGTTACTCGTTGGTGAAAGCTGTTGTCTTCGTGATTATTACCTCTACCATTCAGTGCTACTACGGTTTCTTCGCGTCCGGTGGCCCACAAGGGGTCGGGACTGCCGCCGGCCGAGCGATGCGTGCCAGCATCTCTGCGATGATTGTCGTCAATCTGCTACTGACGGTAGCGTTCTGGGGCATCGGCTCCGGGGCAAGGCTCGGTGGGTAGCTGATGCCGATACTGTTCGAAGCCGACGGCCGAGGCCCCTCTGCGACAACACTTCTCCTGCACGGTGTTGGTGCGCTGATTGTCGTGGCGCTGCTGATCACCGGATTGATCGCGAAAATGAACGGAGTCTTCGACAAGGCATTCGAGGTTACAGCGGTTCTTGCCGATGTCGGGGACGGATTGCCTGCGCGCTCGGACGTGAAATTTCGAGGCGTGCTGGTCGGAGTGGTGAACGGTGTGGATACATCGAGCGGCGGCGAGTCGAAGTATGTCGACATCGCTCTGAAACCGGAGTACGCGGCCGGGATTCCGGCAACCGTGACCGCTCGTGTTGTGCCCAGCAACGTCTTTGCCGTGTCGTCCGTTCAGTTGGTCGACAACGGGAGCGGCCCCCCGCTGTCGCCCGGCGCGGAAATCCCGCAAGACGAAAGTCTGTCGACGGTACAGTTGCAGACCGCGTTGACAAAACTCCGTGAAATCGTCTCTGCTACAGCACGTATCGGGACGGATCGCACACTCGGAATGCTCGCGGCCGTTGCGGCGGCAACAGACCGTCGGGGCGCCGATATCGTCACTGCGGGTGAGCAACTCCGCCGAATTGCCGCCGAACTCGGTGAGTTGACCACACCGAACGGTGAACCTTCCAGCTTGGGTGCGTTGTCCTCCGCCATCCGCGGTCTCCAAGAAGCTGCACCCGACCTCGTTGATGCCGTACACCATTCCGTCGTACCCATGCGGACCTTGGCACAGAAGGATGCCGCGTTGACCGCGCTGCTGACTGCCGGTTCGACAACACTGTCGGAAGTCGGTTCCGTTCTCGACAACAACACGGACAAGATCGTCGCTATCACCACACAACTTTCACCGGTTCTCAGCGTAGTTGCCGACGGCAGTACGGAATTCGCGCCCATCGTCACGCGGATGAAAGTCATATCCGACAAGTGGTTCAGCGAGTTCTGGCCGGTGGGTCAGCAGAACGCGACGGGAAAATTCCTGTTCCAATTCACACCGCACAAGATGTACACCCGCGCCGATTGTCCCCGCTACGGTGAGTTGGCCGGTCCGAGTTGCGCGACTGCGCCGGAGACCGCCGCGCCACCTGTGGTAGCTGACGGCGTTGCCCGTCAATTCGACTTTGCCCCGACGTCCGGAGGGAATGTCGGTCCGGTCGGAAGTGCCCAGGAGAAGGAACTTCTGGGCGATCTTCTGGGAGGCGAATCGACCCCTGCCGACGAGTTCATCCTCGGACCGTTGGCCCGGGGCAACACCGTGCAGGTGACACCCGAACCCGACGTGCCACTCGAACTCGAGCAGGGGATCCGATGAGCTATCGAAAACCCTTGATCGGAATCGCCGTGTTCCTGCTGATCTCCTGTGGCCTCACATGGACGGTGTTCGTCACACTGCAGCGCGGTGTTCAGGGCGAGACTAAATCCTTTACCGCGGTCTTCACCGACGTATCGGGATTACGCGCCGGCGACGACGTGCGGATGGCTGGGGTTCGGGTGGGGCGCGTCGATTCGGTCAGTCTCGACGGAACGCTCGCGCGGGTGGCTTTTCGGATCGAATCGGACCAAGCGCTGTACGGCAACACCAAAGCCGCGATCACGTATCAGAACATCATCGGACAGCGCTATCTCGGGTTGTCCCTCGGTGAGCAGGGGGAACCTCGAGTTTTGGTGAGTGGGGACGAGATTCCGGTGGAGAACACGGAACCATCCTTCGACATCTCGATTCTTCTCAATGGTTTCGAACCGCTGTTCAGCGTGCTCGATCCGCAGCAGATCGACAATGTCACAACCGCGATTGTCAGTGCACTGCAAGGTGATTCCGGATCGATCACCACATTGGTATCCGAGACGTCGACCCTTGCCGAGTCGTTTGCCGGCCCGGACAAGATTCTGGGCGACATCATCGTCAATCTGGACGGCATCGTTCACAGCCTCGCACTGCAGAGCACCAACGTCGACACGATGATCACGCAGGCACGGACGATCTTCGAACAGCTGGCAGCCAGGCGCGGCGAAATGGTCGACTCGTTGGATTCGATCGCGCTCGTTGCCGATCAAGTAGCGACACTGTCGAGCGACGTCGCCCCAGACCTGAGTGAGTTCCTCACTCGAGAACCGGGTTTCGCCCAGCACTTCCTGGACAACAAGGACACCTTCGGATACTTCGGTTTCAACTTACCGCCGATGTTGAAAGGGCTTGCGCGAGCGAGCCAGGACGGAAGTTACATCAACACGTACCTGTGCAATCTCAATGTCACCCTCGTCCCGGCGATCAGTGCCGTGATCCCCGCGATCGTTGCGCAGTCGACGCCCGGTGGTCAGATTACCCAGTCGAAGATTTGCAGGTAAGCGAAAGATGATCAGAGAAGCCACATCGAATTACGCTCGGAGACTGCGTAAGCCCCTCGAGGATCGCAGTGCACTGGGGATCGGGGTCTTGACGGTGGCAGGTCTTGCCATCGCGATGGTCGTTGCCCTCTGGGTTACATCCGCGGGAATCGGCAAGGTCAGCTACGACGCCGAATTCACTCAGGCCGCCGGAGTCAGCGCGGGGGACGCGGTCACCATCGCGGGTGTTCCAGTGGGAACCGTCGATGGTGTTCGACTCGCAGGAGATCACGTTGTCGTGACCATGCAGATCGACGAGGGTGTCTCACTGGGAGCCGGTACCGCAGCTTCCATCAAGTTGACGACGTTGTTGGGATCGCGATACGTCGAGATCCGTCCCGGCGGTGGCGGTGACATTGCCGATCATCGGATCGGGTTGGCCAACACCGAAGTTCCCTACGATCTGCAGCAGACACTGGATAATGCGACCACCACATTCGAGCAGGTTGACGCGGAGAAGATCGGGCAAACACTTACCACGTTGTCCGATCAACTGGAGGGCACACCTGCGCTCGTACCGCAGGTACTCGCGAACATCGAGAACTTGTCTTCGGTGCTGGCCGAACGGCGCGGACAGATCGGTTCGCTGCTGACCAGTACAAGTGAGGTGACAACTGTAATCCGCGGGCAGCAGAACAGTCTGGGTGAGTTGGTGCGCAACGGCCGTGACGTGTTGGCTGAAATCAACGCCAGACGGGAAGTAGTCGACCAACTACTCGTATCGACCACCGCACTCGTAGACCAACTGCACAGCGTCGTTGTCAATGACAGTCCGGCAATCGACGAACTGATCAACAATCTGAATGGCCTGCTCCAAAGCCTGAGCAACAATGACGATCTGCTGCGCAACACATTGGAGATCCTGCCGGTTCCGTTGCGCAACTTCGCCAATACCTCCGGGACCGCCAACGAAGTCGATTTCACGGCCCCCGCTGGGCCTTTCATCGACTCGTGGATGTGCGCTGTCAGCGGCCATGCAAACGAGATGAACTTGCCGCCCTATCTGAAGGACTGCAAATGAGATCTCTCATATCGATAGCGAAGGTCGCGTTGGTAGTTGTTCTCGCTACTGCCGGTTGTTCGGGTATTCGCAGCGCAACCTCGATGGACAATACGATCACCGTCACGGCGCAATTCGACAGTGGCGCAGGACTGTACGAAGGGAACTCCGTCTCGGTTCTCGGCGTTCCGATCGGTTCGGTGACCAGCATCGTCCCCCGCGGCACCGTGGTGGAAGTAACGATGAGCCTCGACAGCGGAGTCAAGATCCCGGAAACTGCGCAGGCAGTAACTGTGTCGACGTCGGTGTTGACCGACCGTCATGTCGAAATCACTCCGCCATACCGGGACGGCCCGGTGATGACGGACGGCGACATCATCCCGATGGACCGAACAAAGACTCCCGTCGAATTCGATCGACTGATCGCCATGGCGGACAAGATGGCGATCGAGTTGCAGGGCGATGGAGAGGGTTCCGGCCCGGTCGCTGACCTACTCGGGATCGGCAGCGCGATGGTCGACGGGAACGGGCAAGCCATCAAGTCGTCACTGAGCCAGTTGGCGTCGGCGCTGCAACTGGGTAGCGACGGCGGCGCGCAAACACAGAATGCCATCACGACTGTTGTGGACAATCTTGCAGTCTTGACTTCCGTTGCCGCGAACAATGATCAGGACATTCGTGAATTCGGTTCAGCCCTGACGCAAGTGAGTGATCTGCTCGGTGAGGCGGACTTGGGCTCGGGGGACACCGGTACCAAGCTCAACGAAATCCTTGTCGAGGCAGATAAACTTCTCGCGGCCAACCAGGGAACTCTGCAATCGACAGTGACCAACGCAAACACCGTGGTGACCGCATTGGCCGACTATCGGCGTGAACTTTCTGAATTTCTTACTGTCACACCACTTTTGATGGACAACGCTTACAACGCAATCGATCAGGAGAACGGCGGTGCGAGGGTGCACGCTCAGCTGGAAAAGGTCTTTCTCGACGGGCAGTTGGTCAAGGAGATCTGCAATGTCCTCGGCCTGCGTCAGCTTGGCTGCAGCACGGGAACACTCGAAGATTTCGGCCCGGACTTCGGGATCTCCGGGATGCTCGAGGGCTTGGCGGGGTTGCCGCGATGACGCCCCGAGGGTGGCGGGTTGTTTCCGCCGGGGCATGCGCCGGTCTGATGCTGTCCACGGCGGCGTGTGGTGTGGGGCTAGAGAGTCTCCCGCTGCCGGCACCTGGAGTTTCCGGGGACTACTACACGCTGTACGCGGTCTTCGACAATGCACTCAATCTGCCCGCCCAAGCGAAGGTGAAACTCCAAGGCGCAGACATCGGCGAGGTCGAAGCGATGAGAGTGCAGAACTACGAAGCGATAGTCACGATGCGGATCAAGGATGGCATCAGCCTGCCGGTCGGGGCCGGCGCGGAATTGCGGTCGGCGACACCGCTGGGAGACGTGTTTGTCGCAGTGGAACCCCCGCCTGGACCTGCGTCGAACGGTGCTCTTCTGTCCGACGGAGACAGCATCCCGATTGCGTCGACTTCGTCTGCGGCGACGATCGAAGAACTCCTCACCACATCGTCGTTCTTGATCAACGGAGGCGTCCTGCGCAACCTGACGAAGGTTGTCAACGGGCTCGGAGAAGCTGTCGGCGGACGAGGTGAGGAAATGGCGGACCTGATCGGTGAATCGACCGCTCTGATCGGGACACTGTCGAGCCGGAGCAACGAGATTCGTGAGACGCTTGCGTCGACCAATCAGCTTCTCGTGACGGTGTCGGAGCAGCAATCGTCGATCGACGACGCGATTTCGGCAGCCGGTCCGGCGCTCGGCACTCTGAACGCCAACACTGCGCAAATGCTTGATCTGCTCGCACAGGTGGCGCAGGTAAGTAGTCAAGTGGGAAAGTTCCCGTCGGTGAGCGGTACCGGCGCAGGCGGGATGGTCGCCGACATCAACACAATCGCTGCAGAACTCAACGACGCGGCAACCGATCCCAACGCGAGCCTCGCAGCCGTCAACAGGCTTTTGCCGCCACTCCTCAAGATCACCAACTCGACGTCCGCCCATGTCAATGCCGACCTGGAACAGCTCGCTATCGGGGCGATTGCGGATCCGAACCATCCCGCTGACCCTGGCAGCCGACTTCCGGATTCGAGCGACTGGGATGCGCTGGTGGGAACGATTACCTACACGCTGATGCGGTTGCAGGGCAGAGTGCTGGGGACCGGCCGATGAACAAGCAGATCCCTGACGGTGAGGGTGAGATGGGCCCGGTTGCGCGGCTGTCGGAAGTCCCCGCGGCAGCTCTCGTCAGCGCGGTCCGCTTCAGTAGCGCTCACCGACTCACAATGTCGGTGGTTGCACTCGCCGCAACGCTGGTTGTCGGCGTGGTGTACCTGACCTTCGGGGTCTTTCACCTGAGCCCGATCAGCTCGAAGATTACCGTGCGCGTGCATTTTTCGATATCCGGCGGGCTGCTGCCGCAGCAGGAGGTGATGCTCCGCGGAGTTCCTGTGGGAAAGGTGAATTCGGTCGAGTTGACCGACAGTGGTGTAGTTGCCGTCGCGGAGATCGACGGGGGTGTCGAGATTCCACTGGGCGGTGAAGTGCGTGTGGCGGGACTGTCGATGGCAGGCGAACAGTATCTGGACTTCAGGCCTACCACCGACAGTGGTCCGTATCTTGTCGACGGATCGGAAATCTCTTCCGAAGAAACGTCGACCCCGGTGCCGCTGGCGTCCATGTTGGGAAACCTCGACGGCATGCTGGCGCAAATCGATCCTGCCGAACTCGAGATGATCGTCGCGGAACTCGGCGTCGGACCGGAAGGGCCGAAGAAACTGTCGGCGATACTCGACGGCGGCGCCTTCCTCGTCTCGACGCTCGATTCGGTATTACCGCAGACGGCAACCCTTCTGCGCAGCAGCAAGGTTTTGCTCGGCACACTTGGTGACAGCGGCCCTGGGCTGCGCAGTACTGCGAGCAATCTGTCGGAACTTCTGCTCGGCGTCGAAGCGAAGGACACGGGGCTTCGTGAGTTCCTCGACGGTATGCCGTCGACTCTGAAGTCGATTGACGCGCTCATCGCCGACAACTCGCCGACAATGGTTCAGCTCCTCGGCAATCTGACGACGGTAGCCCAGATGGCCTACTTGAACGTACCTGCGCTGCAAGAGTTCTTCGTCCCGACATACCGTCAAGGCTCCACACTCGAAGCACTCACATCTGTTTTTCACGACGGTGGAATCTGGGCGTTTGTCAACATCTACCCGCGCTATTCGTGTGACTACGACTTGCCACGTCTACCGGCGACGGTTCCGGATTTCCCGGAACCGTACCTGTACACGTATTGCGACAACGATGACCCGTCGGTGCTTGTCCGCGGCGCTCGGAATGCGCCACGTCAACCAGGTGACGACACCGCCGGCCCGCCTGCCGGTGTTGCACCCGACACGCGAGCGTCGCCGACACCGATTGGGCCTCAATCGATTCCACTTCCCTATGGAGGTCCTGATCTCGAACAGAGTCCACCGGGGTGAACGCGGAAGAGCAGTTGAAACAGGAACATCGCAGCAGAGGAGAAGGAAAAATGAGCGAACGCGGTTCGACGACAACAATCGACAAGGCTGCAGATCTGGACCCGGAAGTAGACGAATCCGCAGCGGAGGGCAAGAGTGATGTGGGGTCGAGCGACACGGAGCCGGAGGTTCGCGTTCGCCGACGGGGGAGAGTAGTCGGAATCTCTGTGATTGCAGCCGTGGTGGCCATATCACTTTCCATGGCAGCAGTTTTCGGTTGGAAGCTACACGAAGCGCGCGCTGTCGACTCGGCAGCGGCCGCCGCACTCGATGCGGCGCGCCAGTACGCGGTGACTCTGACAAGTGTGAGTTCGGATTCGCTCGATCAGAACTTTGCGGCCGTACTCGACGGAGCCACCGGGGAATTCAAGGACATGTATTCCCAGTCCAGTGAACAGTTGAAGCAACTGCTGGTCGACAACAAGGCCGCAGCTCAGGGAGTTGTGATCGATGCCGGGATCAAATCGGCGACCGCTACGGAAGTCGAGGTCCTGTTGTTCATCGACCAGACCGTCAGCAATACAGTCGCACCTGATCCGCGGATCGACCGCAGTCGAGTCGTGATGACGATGAACCTGGTGGACGGTCGCTGGCTCGCCGGCAAGGTGGATCTACCGTGACACCGCGAGCGGGGAGCGGGGATGCCACTTGGACGGCCCCGCTCCGCACTCATTCACGTTCGGAGAGAGCCGCTCTGGGACATTGTGCAATCGACGTGCGAACTCGGTCTTCGGCGTCGTGCGGTACCTGGCCGGCAGTTACTTCCAATTCCTCGTTGGTGTCGAGGGCAAATACATCCGGCGCGTTTTCCACGCAGAGTGCATTTGCCTCACACAGATTCTTGTCGACGACGACGCGCATCCGGAGTCCTCCCTGATCAAGTTCACGGCTCGAATCCATGCCGTGTTGCACTGAGTGCGCGAACGAAATTGGTTCCAGCGGATCGGAACGCATACCCGCGTGAATGTAAAGTCATCCACCACCTTGGATACTGTACCTTCGCAGAAGAGATTGCAAGCCCCAAAAGGGTTAGGGCTGTGTCTAATTCGTGTCTTCGATCCGTTCGCCTTCGAGTCGAACCAAATACTCCTCGACCAAGGCGAAGGTCTCCGCGTGCCCACCGAAAACGCCGAGTGACTCTTCCATCACGAGTACGCGTGACAAGCTTGTGATCAATACCAGCGCTGCGGCGGGCGGGCATGTTTTCGGATCGATACCGTACTCCTGCAACACATTTCCCATTATTTCGAGTTGAGCTGCGCGGAATCGCTCGGAGTAGTCGGCGATTTCCGCCCGGATGACTTTCCGATGATTGGCGAGGGCGACAAACTCCATAGTGAAGGCGGTGCCCTCCGCTGCGATGCTGAACTCCCACAGTGCTCTCAGGGGTTGTGGCGATTTCAGTAGTTCGGCCTGACGCTCGAGACCTTCTACCGCGCGGCGACGAAACAGTTCGAGAAACAGATCGTCCATCGTGCGGAAGTAGTAGTACACGAGCGGCGGCTTCAGCCCGGCCTTCTTTGCGATGCGGCGAGAGCTGACCGCCGCATACCCCTCTTCCAGCATGACTTGTTCTGCGGCGTCGAGGAGGAGTGCTCGATTTTTTGCATCAGGTGCGCCGATTCTGCGTGGCGAAGTCATCCGTGGCTCCCTAAGCGTCAAAGGCTGGTCATGTGAACGGTTCTCGCTACAGCCTAATGCGAAGAAAACTCCGCTAGACCATTGCCTACACCCTAAGCTACGCATATGCTCAGCATTATGTTGATCGACTGATCAGCATTTGCCAGGCGGCGTCGACAATTCGGCTCGCCTGGATGCCCGTCGACCCCGCCCGTCCCGAGGGTGCGCTGCCTTCCGACACACGTGCCTAGCCCCAAAGACGTCAATGCCCTGCTTTCCGACACAGGAGACCCGTAATGACTGAAATCGATCAGGTCGACTTCTTCACCGATCCGTCGATCGTGGATGATCCGTACCCGTACTTCGAATCCCTACGCGCGCAGTGTCCCGTCGTGCGAGAGCCACACCACGGTGTTGTTGCCGTGACGGGGTACGACGCGGCGACTGCTGTGTACCGCGACTCCGAGGTGTTCTCGTCGTGTGTTTCGGCAACGGGCCCCTTCCCCGGGTTGCCGTTCGAACCCGAGGGTGACGACCTCGGCGCTCTGATCGAGCAGTACCGCGATCATTTCCCGCTGCACGAGCATCTGGTGACCATGGACATGCCGCAGCACGCGGCGCACCGGTCGTTGTTGAAGCGACTGCTGACGCCCAGGCGTTTGGCGGAGAACGAAGAGTTCATGTGGCGGCTCGCGGATCGCCAGATCGACGAATTCATCGCCCGGGGCTCGTGCAACCTCATGAGCGACTATGCGCAACCGTTTGCGCTGCTTGTCATTGCTGACCTGCTCGGTGTACCGGAAGAGGACCATCAGGTATTTCGCGTGACGCTCGGCGCGCAACAGGCGGGCTCGATCGACGAGTCCGAGGCCTTCACGAGCAATCCGCTCGAGTTCCTGGCAGAGCGATTCACGTCGTACATCGAGGACCGTCGACGGGAACCGCGCGACGATGTTCTGACGGCCATCGCCACAGCCAAGTATCCCGACGGCTCGACTCCGGAGGTCGTCGATCTCGTGCACGTCGCGTGCTTCTTGTTCGCTGCCGGCCAGGACACGACGGCGCGGTTGTTGACCGCGTCCTTCCGATTCATCGCCGAGAATCCCGAACTGCAGCAACTGCTTCGCGACGAACCGGAACGTATACCCAATTTCGTCGAGGAGACACTTCGGATGGAGGGTCCGGTCAAGAGCGACTTCAGGCTTGCGAAGAACCCGACAACTGTTGGCGACATGGATGTTCCGGCCGGGACCATCGTCATGATCTTGAACAGTGCGGTGAACCGTGATCCGGAAAGGTTCGAAGATCCCGACACGTTCGACATCGAACGGCAGAATGCGCGCGAGCACATAGCTTTCGGTCGAGGAATACACGCGTGCCCGGGTGGTCCGCTGGCCCGCGTCGAATCACGTGTCAGCATCACTCGACTTCTGGATCGACTGAAGGACATTCGGATTTCCGAGGCCGAGCACGGACCAGCTGACTCGCGGACGTACGAATACGAACCGACATACATTCTGCGGGGCCTCAAGGCGCTGCATCTCGACTACACCCCCGCGACGGAATCCTCGTCGGCGGAATCCGTGATGACTGAAACCCACTGACTAGCACCCACTGACTAGCACCCACTAACTAGCACCCGTTGACTGAAACTCGTTGACGAACAAGGAGAACAACATGACTTCATCCACTCAGGGGACCTCCGCGAACGACCGTGTGGCGGTCGTGACCGGCGCTGGATCGGGTATCGGGCTGTCTGTGGCTCAGGCTCTTTCGGAGCGGGGTCACCGAGTTGCATTGTTGGACAGAAATATCGACGAAGCGCAACGTGTTGCCGAGAAGTTGAGTGCGGACGGCACCGAGGCCATGGCGTACCAAGTGGATGTCACCGATCGTGTTGGTGTCAGGGCGGCCATGGACGCGGTACGCGGTGAACTCGGCCCGATCTCGATCATCGTCACCAGCGCGGGTGTCGAGACGTTCACACCGGTAACCGAAATCAGTGCGGAAGAGTGGGACCATATCGTCGCGGTCAACCTCACCGGAACCTTCACCTCCATCCAGGCAGTTGTTCCCGACATGATCGAAGCCGGGTGGGGTCGAATCGTCACCATCTCGTCGTCGAGCGCTCAGTCGGGCGCGCCGAACATGGCCCACTACGTAGCGTCCAAAGGTGGGGTCATCGCACTTACTAAGGCACTGTCCTTCGAGCTTGCGCCGCAGGGGATTACCGTCAACTCGATCCCGCCGTCGATCATCGATACCCCGATGGCTCGTAAGTCCGAAGCGGACGGAGATTTTCCCGGCGTCGACGTTATCGCAAGTATGACGCCGGTCCGTCGTGCCGGACTGCCCAGTGATGTGGCTGCGGCGTGCGCGTTCCTCTGTACAGACAACGCGGGCTTCATCACGGGACAGCTCATCGGTGTCAACGGAGGTTGGTATATGTAAATTGTCCGTTTCCTGGTTTCTTTTCCAGTGGCACAGTACGATTCCGTTCAGATTTCGACTTACTCGACCCTCGCTCGTCGGAGATCCACCGGCCACGGGGTTCGGTCCGAATTCATCTAGGCGCGCTGCCTCTCCCACCCGTGGCCTTGGCACTCACGCCGCCGGCGTCCGCCGGTCTCTTCAGCCTGTATCGGTCGGCCCGTGGGGCCAAGTAACGAGGAGGAACGGTTGAAACTACAGCGAATACTTGTTGCCGTCGCGGCGACAGCACTTCTTGTCAGCGGATGTAGTGGCCGCGAGAGCGGCGGCAGCGAGAACATCGAAGGCGGTGGTGAGGGGGCTACCGCACAGTCTGCATCTGGCGACTTCGGTGATCTCCAGGACGTCTGTCAGTCTGGGGACGCCCAAGGCGGCACTGCTCAAGGTGTCACTGCCGACGAGATCGACGTTGGAGTTTTCTCGGACATGGGATTCACCAAGAATGCCGAATTCGAGGAAGCCGCAAAAGTTTTCACGTCCTGGTGTAACGACGCCGGAGGTATCAACGGTCGTAAAGTGGTCGCTACCACCCGCGATGCGAAGCTGATGGAGGTTCGTCAGCGAATGGTCGAAGCCTGTCGTGACGACTTTGCGCTCGTCGGTGGTGGCGCCGCCTTGGATGCTCTCGGCGTCAAGGACCGGCTGACGTGTATGTTGCCGAGTTTCCCAGCTCAGGCCGTCCAAGAGCGTTCTGCCGGAGCTGATCTCGAAGTCAGTGCATCTCCCGCAAAGATCCCGGGCTATGACAATTACAACGGTTTCCGAACCTGGGTGGTGAACGAGGCGTATCCGGATTCGAAGGGTGCGGTGGGAATGATCAACGGCGATTCCGCTGTCACCAAAGCGATTGCGGGCGTTACCGCTGAGACCCTCGAGGCCGCCGGTGCCACGCTGGTCTACAACGAGCTGTATCCGGCGATGGGTGTGTCGGACTGGACTCCGTACGCGCAAGCAATCAAGAGCAAGGGCGTCAAAGGGTTGATCTTCATGGGTGAGTTCGGTCAGTTGGCCAAGCTCGAAGAGGTCCTCACCAACATGGACTACAAGCTCGACTGGATCGATGCCAACAATAACGCCTACAACGCGTCGTTCATCGAACTGCTGGGGAAGTCCGCCGACTTCCAGAACAACCTCGTAGATCTCAGTGGTGTGGCGCCGTTGGAAAGTGACGAGCCTGCGGTGGCGGAGCTCGAGGCTCTGTACGAGAAGTACGCACCGAATGCGCAGATCACACTCCCGGCGATGCGGGCGATGTCATCGTGGCTGCTGTTCGCGAAGTCGGCTGCCAGTTGTGGCGACGAACTTACCCGTGCTTGCCTCTACAAGGCAGCGACGGCCGAGACTGCTTGGACCGGAGGCGGTTTGCATGCCGCAAACGATTTGGCGAATCCGATTCCACCGCAGCCGTGCTTCAATGTCGAACAGGCCACGTCGGACGGTTGGCAGGCAGCAGACTTCAATCCCGACAACGGTCTCTACCGCTGCGATATCCCGGCTCGCAAGTTGGTCGCCGACTTCGGCACGCCGATGACACTGGCAGACGTCGGTATGAGCATGGGCGATTTCGAGTAATGGAACAATTCGTCACCTTCGGGATCGTCGGTCTGAGCACGGCCGCGATCTACGCGATCATCGGCAGCGGCTTGGTGGTCACCTACACCACCACCGGAGTGTTCAACTTCGCACACGGCGCGACCGGCATGATGGCGGCATTCTCCTACTGGCAGCTCAGTGTCGGGTGGGGCTGGCCGGTGTGGTTGTCGGTAGCGACCGTACTTCTGGTTCTTGCACCGGCTTTCGGGCTTCTCGTCGAACTGTTGGTGCGGCCGGTTCAGGCTCTCGGCGAGGCCGAGAAGCTGGTGATGACGATCGCGTTGCTGAGCGGTCTGATTGCGCTCGCCCGATGGATCTGGAATCCGAACAAAGCTCGCTCGCTTCCCAGGTTCTTTGCCGAGCAGAACTCTTTTCACATCGGGTCAGCAACAATCAGTTGGCATCAAGCCTTGACACTGGTGGTGGCGATCGCCGTTGCGGTGTCTCTACGAATACTGATGCTGCGCACCCGAACCGGAACCGAAATGCGAGCGACCGTCGATGACCGTGCCTTGGTGGGACTTACCGGGGCAGATCCGGTACGGGCCAACCGGTTTGCCTGGATTCTGGGAACCGTGTTGGCCGCAATCGGCGGTATCCTCATCGCTCCGATGGTTGCGCTCGACGCGACCCAACTGTCGCTGGTCATCGTCAGTGCTTATGCCGCAGCGATATTCGGTCGGTTGAAGAGCCTGCCCATGACATTTGTCGGCGCAATTGTCGTGGGCTGCATGGAGGCGTATCTGACCGGCTACCTCCCGCAGAATCCGTACCTCCCAGGTCTGCGGCTGGCGGCGCCGGCGATATTGCTGTTGCTCGCGCTGTTGCTCTTTCCGCACGGGCGACTTCGAGGACGCGACCGTCACCTCAGTGCGGTTCCGCTACCGAGCGTTCGAGGGACGTTAGCCTTCGCCGGGGTGATCGTCGCGTTCGGTCTCGTCTTGGCCACAGTGCTGGGTGAAGGTGATCTGATCACCTACGGACAGATCTTCGCGTTCGGCGTGATCGCGTTGTCCTTCGTTCCACTTGTCGGTTACGCCGGTCAGATATCACTTGCGCAGTTGACCATGGCGGGGGTGGGTGCAATTGTCTGTGCACGCTTGGGCGGAAATGGGCAGTGGTGGGCGCTTTTGGCGGTGATGGTCATCGCGGGCATTGTCGGAGCGGTCATCGCGATCCCCGCGCTCCGGCTCAATGGTGTCTACCTGGCACTCGGGACGGCGGCCATTGCGGCCGTCTTCGACCGATGGATATTCACGATCCCGTCCTTCGAGGTGTTCGGAGTCGAGATCGTGCTGTTCGACCAGGGCTCAGTGGATTTGGTCGGCCCACGACTGTTCGGATTAGAGGTGAATACTCCGGCAGAACTGACGGTGTTCTCCGCGATCTGTCTTGCCCTCGTCACGATCGCCGTGGCCGCGTTGCGCCGCGGGCGACTCGGCCGCCGGTTGATTG
This sequence comes from Rhodococcus sp. MS16, assembly GCF_013277795.1. Classification (NCBI taxonomy): domain Bacteria; kingdom Bacillati; phylum Actinomycetota; class Actinomycetes; order Mycobacteriales; family Nocardiaceae; genus Rhodococcus; species Rhodococcus sp. MS16. The sequence continues at coordinate 1,061,658 of NZ_VBTM01000005.1, read as the reverse complement.
CGCTGCGCGACAGTGAGGCTGCCTTCGCGACCCTCGGGGGCAGTCTGCTGTTGACCAAGATGCTGGTGTTTGCGCTTGCCGCTGGTATTGCGGGGCTTGGTGGGGCGCTGTACGGAATGCAACTGATGTCGGTCACCGCCGAACAGTTCAGTTTTGTTGCCGGGCTGGGTATTTTCCTGATCGCTGTCGTGGGTGGCCTGGGAGTTGTGGGTAACGGGCTCTTCACGGGCACGATGATTGCCGGCCCGTTGAACGCGATCGTGGCATTGTGGCCGGCGGCCGCCAACCTCGTGCAGACGCTGCCCGCTGCTGCCGGCCTCGCTTACAGTTCCGGAGCGGTCGACGACGGAGTTGTGCCGAGCTTGCGCCGGCGCTGGGAATCGGCTCTCCGGGACCGCCTTGTAATGGCGGTCTTGCTGGGTTGGATTGCAGCGCTGTGGGTTTTGCGTGTCAATGACGTCGTCAACGGGTACGTACTCGTGGTGGGCGTAGTGATCGGGGCATTGGCCGCCCGCAGTTGGGCCGAAGCGCGGCATCGTCAGGTTCCGGCGGAGCCGGAAATTCCGGTGGAGTTGTGGGGCATATCGCGCCCATGGACCGCCGAAGACGGGGAGGTGCTCAGTCGTGAAGTCGCAGCTCGAAGTTGAGGACATCACGGTGATGTTCGGCGGTCAACGCGCGCTCTCCGGGGTCTCGCTGAAGGCGGAGCGTGGTCACGTGACCGGACTGATCGGACCGAACGGGGCAGGCAAGAGCACGCTGTTCGACGTCATTTCCGGGCTCCGCAAGCCGGCCACGGGAAAGGTGTTTCTCGGTGGCCGCGACGTGACCAGAGCCGGGCCGTCCCGGCGTGCGAAACACGGTCTGGCGCGGACGTTTCAACGACTGGAACTCTTCGGCCGACTCAGCGTCCGCGACAACCTCCTGGTTGCCGCGGAACTGGGGTCGCAGCGACGCAAGGCCGGATCCGTCGCCGACGACATCATCGATCGACTCGGATTAGGACTGGTTGCCACGACAACCGCGGACTCCTTGTCCACCGGCATGGGTCGCCTCGTCGAGGTGGCCAGAGCAATGGCCGTGAATCCCACCACCCTTTTGCTCGACGAGCCCGCCGCAGGTCAGGACCGCGAAGAAACAGAGCGGTTCTCGCTGATTTTGCGCTCTCTGGCGGAGGAGGGGATGGCTGTCCTGCTTGTCGAACATGACATGGAATTGGTGATGAACGTGTGCGACCAGGTGTATGTACTCGATCTCGGGAAGATCATCTCCGTCGGCCCGCCCGAACTGATCCGCCGCGACGACGCTGTTCTGGCAGCGTATCTGGGGGGATCATGAATCCGATCCTCGAATTGCGGCGTGTACGAGCGCGTTACGACGAGATCACGGTTCTGCACGGGATCGACCTCAGTGTGGCGCCAGGTCAGATAACTGCCTTGCTGGGGCCCAACGGTGCCGGGAAGACGACGACTCTGCGAGTCGCTGCCGGAGTTCATCCGATCACCTCGGGGCAACTCGTGGTTGGAGGGCGCGATGTCAGTGGGATTCGTCCTCGGGATCTGGCCAGATCCGGTGTCTGCCTGATCCCGGAAGGCCGTGGAGTGTTTCCCAACCTGAGCGTCCGGGACAACTTGCTCATGATGACGTTCACCGGTCGCACGCGCGAGGAAATCGAGGAGATCGCGTTTGTTCGGTTTCCGATCCTCGCCCAGCGCGCATCGCAGACGGCAGGCACACTGTCCGGCGGTGAGCAGCAGATGCTCGCGCTCGCCCGCGGTCTCGCGACGGACCCCGCTGTCCTTCTCCTCGACGAGTTGTCGATGGGGCTCGCGCCGTTGATCGTCGGCCAACTCTACGAGCAGGTCGCCCTGATTGCCAGAGCGGGTGTCGCCGTACTGGTGGTCGAGCAGTTCGCGAACACCGTGCTCGAATTTGCCGATCACGCAGCAGTTCTGGTGCGTGGCCGGATCCAGAAGCAGGGCAGCCCAGATGGCTCACTGCGTTCCGAACTAGCTGCCCTCTACCTTGGGAGTGTCACATGACCGCGACTGAAACCCGCGCCGACCGCTTCACTCGCGAGTTGGCCGAACAGAAAATTCCCGATCCCTCCGCCGGCCGATCCGCCCTTTGGCTCAGGTTGGGACTGGTGCTGATGGTGATCGGTCCGGCCTTGGGTATCGCGTCGTACTTTCTCTCGCACAACACTTCCGATCCCTTGGTGCAGCGCGACGCGATCATTCTTGCCCTCATCGGGATTTCACTCGGCGTGAGCGGGTCGGCACTGTACATCCGCTATTCCATTACCGGATTCCTCAGGTTCTGGATGGCCAGGCAGTCATACGACCTGAGCCTGGTGGGAGATCGACTCTCCGAGCGCGATATTCAACCCTGACAGCAGCAGCTGCCGTTGTTCCTCGCGGTAGTTCGCCTGCGGACGGGTGCGTCCGTGTGCTGGTGAAAGTTTTTTGCAACCACGGTGTTCCGAAACATCGTGGTGGAAAGCCCATGGTGGGTGGAACCCGTCCGCCCATCGGAGAGGATCCGTCATGCGCAATTCGGTAATTAGTCGAGTCGTGGCCGCCGCCGGTTTTGTTGCCGTCGTGGCCGCCACCGTCACAGGCTGCAGCAGTGATTCCGACAGCGACACCGCTGACACCACAACAACTTCGGCAGCGGCCTCGAAGGCTTCGAGCACGTCGTCTGCGGGGACCACCGCGGCGGCTGCGGCCGACGACGCGACGACCAAGGAGATCACGGACGTCTTTGTCACCTTCTTCAACGGAACTACTCCGCCCGCGGATCGTGCCGCTCTTGTCGAGAACGGTGACGTGTTCCTGCCGACTCTCGAAGCGCTGACGGCCAATCCGCAGGCCACGGCAACCACGGCAACGGTTCAAGGTGTCGAGGCCACCGGCACGAACGCTGCCGTGAAGTGGACGCTTCTGATGAACGGGGCTCCGGTTCTGCCGGACCAGTCCGGTGAAGCGCTAGAGCAGGCCGGTGAGTGGAAGGTGTCGGCCGCGACGTTCTGCACGCTGTTGGCGATTCAGGGCGGCGGGGCGCCGGTTCCCGGTTGCTGATCGCCCACAACGACGCGACGTCGACGCCGGTAGCACCGGCGTCGACGTCGCATGCACGTGCACGCCAACAGATGTCAGCTCAAGTATCGAACCAGATTTTGTGCGACACAGGCGGGCCGCTCGGACCCTTCGGCGGTGATCGTGACGGTGCGCTCCACTTGGATTCCGCCGTCGATGTCGGTGACGGAAGTGAGCTCCACTGTTCCCCGCACCCGGCTGTCCACCAAGACCGGGCTGATGAACCGCACTTTCCCCAGTCCGTAGTTGAGCGCCATGCGGGCGCAACTGACGGCCATGACTGTCTGAACTATCGGTGCCAGCAATGACAATGTCAGGAATCCATGTGCGATGGTGGCGCCGTACGGTCCGTCTGCAGCACGGTCCGTATCGACATGTATCCACTGGTCGTCGTCGGTGGCTGCCGCGAAGAGATCGATCCGTTTCTGATCGATCGTGATCCAATCGCTGGTGCCGATCGTTGTCCCGACAGCGGCTCGGATATCGTCGAAGGTGGTGAAATCAGTCTGGTCCAAACCACTCTGGGTGCTCAACCGGCCAGCCTGAGTTCAACGGGGTTCAGTCGCAGATCGCAGATGTACGCGAGTTCTGCCGCGATCTCGGGTGAGAGGTCGCTCTGCTCTCCGACCTCCAGGATGCTGTGGAGGCGACGGAAGAATTGATCAGGCGTGATCCCGAATTGGACAAAAATGTCTTCGGCGGGTCCGCCGTTCCAATGTCGCCACTTCAGGGCGAACGTCAATATCGCATCATGGTCGTTCATTACACGCCTCCTCAATTCAAACGTGAGTTCGGTTATCTCAATTGGTCTTTCATGACTTTGCCAGTCGCATTGAGTGGCAGTGCGTCGAGGAACTCGACAGTGCGAGGAGCTTTGAACCCGGCCATCCGCTCGCGGCTCCAGGAGAGTAGGTCTTGTTCTGTCACTGTATGTTTGGTGACCACAAACGCTTTGCCGACCTGCCCCATTCGTTCGTCGGGAACGCCGATCACGACAACCTGATCGACCGCCGGGTGTTCGAGGAGGAAACCTTCGATCTCGGCTGGATATGCGTTGAACCCGCCGACGATGAACATGTCCTTCTTGCGGCCGACGATACTGAGCCGTCCCTCGTCGTCAAGCTTTCCGAGATCGCCGGTGTGCAGCCAACCGTCCGTGTCGATCGCTTCGGCGGTTGCCTGCGGATCGTCAAGGTATCCCTGCATGACGTTGTATCCGCGAATCAGTACCTCGGAATCGTCTGCGATTCGCAATTCGATTCCGTCACATGGTGTACCGACGGTAGTTGCTATCTGCTCGAACGAGTCGCCGGGGCGCGACGCGGTTGCCGTTCCCCCTTCGCTCAAGCCGTAACCCGTCATGATGGTCTGGAACGGAAGTTCCTTTGCGACCCGGCGGATGAGTTCTACCGGAATGTCCGCCGATCCGGTGACCGCAGCACGTAGTGACGACAGATCTCGGGTGTTGGGAGCGGACAGCAGTGACTGGTAGAGCGTCGGCGGTCCCGGGAGCATGGTGATCTTCTCGGTCTCGACCAGTTCCAGTACCTGATCCACGTCGAGAACGGCTACGGGCAGAATGGTGGCGCCGCGAATCAACGACGCGACAACGCCTGCTTTGTAGCCGAACATGTGGAAGAACGGGTTGACGACCAGGTAGCGATCGCCTTCCCTCAGGTCTGCGAGATCGCACCACTCCGAGAACATTCGCAGTGTCTGGTGATGGTTCATCATGACGCCCTTGGGGCGGCCGGTCGTTCCCGACGTGTACATGATGTCGGCGATGTCGTCGCCGCTGATCTCGCATTCGAAAGGTGCACCGCTGGAAAGGAAATCCGACTTCAAGTCGATGACCGGTACGTCATCGGGTGCACTGTACTCGAGGCCCAGGAACCCCTTCTGGACGAGTACGGCTTTGGCGCCGCTCCGTCGGATGATGTCGGCGGCCTCGTCGGCCTTGTACCGCGTGTTGACGGGAACCAGCACTCCGCCGGCGGTCAAGATGCCGAATGCGGCGATGATCCATTCGGCGGAGTTGGGCGCCCAGATCGCCACTCGATCGCCCTTGTCCACGCCGATCGAGGCCAGAGCGCCAGCGGCCCGGCGGACCCGATCAGCGAGTTCGACGAAGGTGATCCGGACGGGCCCGTCGACGACCGCTTCGGCAGTGCCGAAGCGGTCGGCCGCACTCAGGACCATCTCAGGGATGGTCTGCCACTTCACAGCGAAAGGAGCCCTGCAAGGTTGCCGCCCATGATCTTTGCCTGATCCTTCTCGTCCAGGTGCCCGAGCATGTCCGCGAAGTGCCGCGGCTCTGCCAAGCCCTCCGGATGCGGGTAGTCCGAGCCGAAGAGCACTCGGTCGACTCCGACGAGATCGATCAGATCGGTCACGCCCTCCTCGTAGAACGGGCTGACGTGGACCTGGCGCTTGATCGCAGCGACGGGATCCTGCATACCGAAGCCTTCAGGTGCCTTCTTGAAGGTGTCGGCGAGGCTGTCCAGAAGTGGCCGCAGCCAGGCAGATCCACTTTCGATGACCGCAAGCTTGAGGTCAGGGAAGCGGAACAGTGCGCCGTGGCAGACCCACGATGCCACGGTGTCCTGTACGGGACGCCACTCGTTGACCATGCGGAACGTATTGGTCTGGAACGGCAGCATCTCGCCGTCCGTGCCTTCCCACTCGGCGTCGAAGCGCGCGTATCCGCTGTCCGACGAGTGCATCGCGACGAGGAGGTCGAGCTCAACGACGCGCTTCCAGAAGGGGTCGAACTCCGGCATGGCAAACGAACGAGGGCCCTTGAATCCGGGGACGGGTGCTGGGCGCACGAGAATAGCCCTTGCGCCGCGCTCGGCAACCCACTCGAGTTCTTCGAGTGCCTTGTCGAGGATCGGCAGGCTGATCACCGGGGTGGTGAAGATGCGGTCCTTGTAGTTGAACTGCCATGTCTCGTACAGCCACTCGTTGAGTGCGTGCACAACAGCGTGAATCAGGTCCGGATCGTCACGCATCCGCTCTTCGACCAGGCTGGCGAGGGTCGGGAACATCAGCGTGCGGTCGACGCCCAACTCGTCCATGAGTTCCAGGCGCGGGCCCGGCTCGCTGAAGGCGGGGATTGCCTTCATGGACTTACCGAAGATCTCGCGACGGCTCTTGCCTTCGGGGTTTCCGTTCTTGAAGTACTCCTCCATGGAACCCGGGCGTGCAACGACGCTGAACGTGGGGTTGGGGATGTACTCACTGATCTGTCCGCGAATGGCGATCTTGGTGCGTCCGTCGACCTCGACGTACTTGATGGCGTCCTTGTACTTCGCCGGGAGGTACTTGGTGAGGGCCTCGGCAGTCTCGTACAGATGGTTGTCTGCGTCGAACAGCGGGTAAGGCAGGTCCTTCGGGGGCATGAGATTCTCCTTTGCGTTTGATGAGAACACTATTCTCTTTTTTAAACGGTCGCAATATCCTGGCGGACCAAAAACTTCTGAATCTTGCCGCTGGCCGTCCGGTGGAAGTCGTCCACCTGGTGCAATTCCTCCGGCCACTTCTGTTTTGCGACGCCGGCTCGGTCGAAGTGAGCGCGGAGTTCGTCCATCGTCGGCAAGCTGTGGCCGGGCAGCAGGCGCAGCACCGCGGCAACGTGTTCGCCGAGGCGCTCGTCCGGGGCGGATACCGCTGCGGCTTCGGCGACTCCCGGCATCGAGAGAAGGATTTCCTCGACCTCGAGTGCGCTCACGTTCTCGCCGCCGCGAATGATGATGTCGGACTTGCGGTCCGTGATCGTCAGGTAGCCGTCCTCGTCGATTTCACCGATGTCCCCGGTGTGGTACCAACCGTCGGCGTCGAATGTCGCGTCGGTGAGCGCCTGGTCGGTGTACCCGATGCAGAGATCGGGTCCACGGCTGAGGATTTCTCCGTCATCGGCAAGCCGGATCTCCGCGCCCTCCATGACATTTCCGTCGGTGAACAACCGCTTGTCTTCCGGGGCAAGGTGGCTCGATCCCGTGATCGACGGATGTTCGGTGCTCCCGTACGAGCGGAAGACGGTGATGCCGAAGTCGGCCAGTCTTCTCGTGACCGCCGCGGGGACGGACGAGCCGCCGAGTCCCGCATATTTCATGCACGCGAGATGTTCCGGCGTGAACTTCGGATGATCGAGCAGGCTGGTGAGGAAGTAGGTTGCGCCGCCGCCGACGGTGAGTTGATCGCTGGTCATCAACTCCAGTGCCTGTTCCGGATCCCACGCATCGGTGAGGTTGATCGGGGAGCCGTCGACAACTGGAATGAGGAAGGCATTGACCATGCCGATGAAGTGACCGACCGGGGCCGACGTGAGTTGCTTGCCACGGTCTTTCGGGTACAGGCCCAAGAGCTGGCGGGTTTCGTGCCCGAGTGTCTGATGGCTGTGGATGACGCCCTTGGGAGCGCGCGTCGTGCCGGAGGTGAAAGCGATGAGCACGGCGGAAGTGGGGTCTGTGTCGATGTTCTCCGCCAGTGGTACATCGCTGAGCAGATCTTCGAAATCACGTCCGACAACTCCGACGACGGGGATGTTCGCGCACAGATCCGGCTGGTACTCGGTGCGCCCGAACTTCTCGGCCGTGATGAAGACCTTCGGCTTCGTCTCGTCGAGTATGTAGGCAACTTCCTTGCGGCCGTAGAAGTGAACGATGGGAACAACCGTTGCGCCGAGGAAGGTCGAGGCCCAGAAGACCGCTGCTGCTTCCATCCAGTTCGGAAGCTGGAACGCGACGACATCACCCGCGCCGACGCCCCGTTCGCGCAGGCCGCCGGCCAACCTGCGTGCCACCAGGTCCACGTCGGCAAAAGTTCCGGTCCACGGACGGATCTTCGAGTGGATACGAAATTCGGTGTCGGGGGCGGCAGCGAGGCCTCGGGTGAGCATCGTGCCGATCGTGTCCTGAGTCCACCAACCCTCTTCGAGGTACCGGGTGGCAAGCGTGGTGGGAATGTGCCGCATATGAGCTCCAATGCAGGTAACCGGGCCGCTCCTAGGCCGAACTGCGGCACGAGACGGGAGCGGTCGAACTGGCTTCTGCCAGTCGTGAATATGTTATTCTCACAAAACAAGAATGCCAATATCGTAACGGAGAACATCTTGGTTATCGTTGAAATGGACGGCGAGTTGGCGATCATCACCATCGACCGTCCACAAGCACGCAATGCCATCGCGCCGGAAACGATGGACCAATTGGACGAGGCACTCGACTCGGTTCGCGGGGCCCGCGCCCTGGTGATCACCGGCGCTGGTGATCGTGCGTTTGTCTCCGGTGGCGATCTCAAGGAACTGGCCAAACTTCGGACGCTGGAACAGGCGGCGGACATGGCCCGGCGGATGCGGTCGATCTGTGACCGCATCGCACAATTCCCCGGACCCGTCATCGCTGCCTTGAACGGGCATGCGCTCGGCGGCGGCGCCGAAGTTGCCGTGGCGGCAGATATTCGAATTGCCGCGCACGACATCAAGATCGGCTTCAATCAGGTGAGTCTCGGAATCATGCCCGCGTGGGGTGGAGCCGAGCGGCTTGCCGCACTTGTCGGGCGCGGTCGGGCATTGATGCTGGCCGGTTCCGGAACGATCATGGGTGCTGCTGACGCAGAATCGCTCGGACTCGTCGATCGCGTCCTGCCCCGAGAATCCTTCGACGAGGGCTGGCGCTCACTGGCGAAGTCTCTTGCCAACGCTCCGGCCGAGAGCATCAAACGGGTGATGTCCGGGGTTGCTCCTCCCGAAGCTATCGACGCTTTTGCGCGCTTGTGGATTACCGACGAACACTGGGCAGCAGCAGACCGGGTTATGAACCGCAACAAGTGAACTGAAATCCTACGAGTGCGTGCGAATCGGTGCCGCACTTTCCGACCAGTTACGGACTCCACATGACTTTTGTGATCACTCAACGATGCTGCAACGACACCAGTTGCGTAGCGGTGTGCCCGGTCGACTGCATCCGTCCGCGGCCCGGAGACCCCGGATACACCACCGCTGAGATGCTGTACATCGATCCGGACACCTGCATCGACTGCGGGGCATGCGTCGACGCGTGTCCGGTGGATGCGATCTACTCCGAATACGATCTCAGTGAGTCGATGAGTCGGTACACGGAGATCAATGCGGCGTACTTCGAGCAGAATCCACTGGACACCGATGACGTTGCATTCCCCACTCCGCCGAAACGCCCGTCAGCGGATCTGCCTCGAATACGTGTCGCGATAGTCGGATCCGGTCCGGCAGCCTGCTACTGCGCTGCCGAACTGCTGGCGCGGGGATCAGTGGAGGTCGAGATGTTCGACCGCTTGCCCTCGCCTTGGGGGTTGGTGCGCAGTGGAGTTGCGCCGGATCATCAGGAAACCAAAGGCGTCGTGAGTGTCTTCGGGTCTTCGTTCAAATCGGAGTCGTTTCAGTTCTACCTCGACGTCGAAGTGGGCAAGCATATTTCGCACGACGAGCTACTGCGGCACCATGATGCCGTGATCTATGCCGTTGGCGCCGCAACCGATCGCAAGCTGGGCATCCCCGGAGAATCATTGCCCGGCAGTCATTCCGCGACGGAATTCGTGTCCTGGTACAACGGGCATCCGGACTTTTCGGATCGTGAATTCGACCTTTCGGGGGAGCGCGCGGTTATCGTCGGAAACGGCAACGTGGCACTCGATGTCGCGCGTGTTCTCACGTGCGATGTCGACGAACTCGCAAGAACCGACATTGCTGACCACACGTTGGACGCCCTGCGCAACAGCAATATCCGTGAGGTTGTTGTTCTCGGACGACGAGGCCCACTCCAGGCCGCGTACTCCGCCCCGGAGTTTCTCGCGCTGGGTCACCTGAACGGTGTCGACGTCGTGATCGACCAACAGGACGTCGTGCTGGACGCGGCAAGCGCAGCAGCCCTGGATGATCCCGATGCGCTGCTGTCCGACAAACTCAAAGTTGACCTTGCACGTGAGTACGCACAGAAGCCGGCGAACGGAGGCAACAAGCGAATCGTCTTCCGGTATCTCGTCGCGCCCAGCGAACTGCAGGGCACCGACCGCGTCGAATCGGTGACGTTGGTGCACAACACACTTGACGACGACCTTGCGGCATCGGCGACCGAGAAGGTCGAGACACTGGAAGCGTCGCTTGTTCTGCGATCGGTGGGATATCGCGGCGAACCAGTCGCTGACGTTCCGTTCGACGAAGCACGGGGAATCATTCCCAACCATCAGGGCCGGGTGGACGGCGCAGTCGGCGTCTACACCAGCGGCTGGATCAAACGGGGCCCGCGCGGTGTGATCGGCACCAACCGCGTCGACGCGAAGGAAACCGTCGCGCAACTACTGGCAGACTTCGACGCCGGATTGCTGACCGCGCCTGAACTCGACCGGACATCCTTGGTCGAACTGGTGACGGAACGTCAACCCGACATGATCGACAAGGCGGGGTGGGCGGCCCGGGACGCACAAGAGAAGGCGGCCGGTAAAGCTGCCGGCCGCCCTCGCATCAAGATCACTGCACGGACTGTAAGTCGTTAAGGGGGTTACTTTCCGGAACCCAGGACCGACGTGGCGTCGGCGTAGCGCTGCGCCACGTCGTCCCAGTTGATGACATTCCAGTATGCCTTCACGTAGTCGGCCTTGACGTTCTTGTACTGAAGATAGAAGGCGTGCTCCCACATGTCGAGCATCAGGAGCGGAACAATGCCGATGCTGATGTTTCCCTGCTGATCTGTGAGCTGCTCGATGATCAGACGCTGACCGATCGTGTCGTAGGCCAGTACGGCCCAGCCGGAGCCCTGCAAAGTGGTTGCGACCGCGGAGAAGTGCGTCACGAACGCGTCGAATGACCCGAAATGTTCGTCGATGGCAGCAGCCAGTTCTCCTTCAGGTCGCTCATCACCGTTGGGGGAGAGGTTCTTCCAGAAGATCGAGTGATTGGTGTGGCCGCCGAGGTGGAAGGCGAGGTTCTTACTGAGTTGCGGAGCCTTGGCTGCGATCGTGCCGTCTTCTCGTGCGGCGGCCAACTGCTCGATTGCACTGTTTGCGCCGGCGACGTAGGTCGCGTGATGCTTGCTGTGGTGCAGCTCCATGATCTCGCCTGAGATGTGAGGTTCGAGGGCTGCGTAATCGTAATCGAGCTGGGGCAAGACGTATTCGGTCATTGTGGTGTGCCTTTCGATCGGTGATGAGTCGCTGGGGTGAGATGGTGGTACGCCCGGTTGTGGTAGACGAGTGGGGAGAGAACACGCGTCGGCGCGATGACCTCGACAACTTCTGCCGTGACGATGAGCGCCGAACCACAAGCGGTGGCGCCGAGTGGGACCGCGCGGAGAGCATGTGCCGTTCCGTGGAGGAACGGTTCACCGGTCGACAGGAACGACCAGTCCATGTCCGCGCCGAATCGGACGGCGCCACGCGTGGCAAATGTTTCTGCCAGCTCTACATTGTCGGAATGCGCAAGGTGAACAAGGAAACTGGACGCGGCCGCGATCGCTGCAGCAGATCCTCGCAGGGATTGTAGTGAGAACGCGAGTACAGCGGGGTCGGCACTGATCGACATCACCGACGACGACGTAATCCCGACCGGGCCGTCTTCGCCGGCGGCAGTGATAATGGCGACACCCGCAGGATGTCGACGGAAGGCATCGACAAAAGATTCACGGATCGACGGTTCCGGTATCGAATCGGTATGCGGTCCAACTAGTTCCGTCGTCACGTGAGAGTTCACCTTCCGCTACTCGGGTAATTCCGCCGATGCACGTGGCCTGTGCTGTATTGACGGTAAAACCTCGAGCGCGCTTGAGATCAAGGTGATGTGACGGGGTTCACCGTCCTAGCTTGGCGGCCAATCTCTTGATGTATTCCACAACGTCGGTGGGAGCGGCGTCCGGCGTGCCGAACATTGCCTCGGTAACTCCGATGCTCTCCCAGTGAGCGAGCTTGTCCGCCTCGGGCTTTCCGGCGAGGACGGTGATTTCAGGTTCGCCGACTCGACCGGCTTCGGACCAGATCTTGCGAAACAGCTCTACGTTTTCCTCGATCTCTTGCTGGATCGGCGTCGTGATCCAGCCGTCGGCGGACTGTGCGATCCACTTGAAGGTCTTTTCGCTCGCACCGGCGCCGAGGAGGATGGGTGGACGCGGTTTCTGTACGGGCTTGGGCCATGCCCAACTGGCCCCGTACTTCACGAACTGGCCCTCGTAGGATGCCTCGTCCTTCGACCAGAGTTCACCCATTGCTTCGAGGTATTCGCGCAGAGCCGTACGACGTTTGTTCGGGGGTACCCCGTGATCGGCGAGTTCCTCTGCATTCCAGCCGAATCCGACACCGAAGACAACACGTCCATCGGACAGGTGATCCAGCGAGGCGATGGTTTTTGCCAGAGTAATCGGATCATGTTCGAGGGGGAGTGCCACCGACGTGCCCAGGCGAATGGTGTTGGTGACCGATGCTGCAGTGCCGAGCGCAACCCAGGGGTCGAGGGTGCGCATGTAGCGGTCGTCCGGAAGTTCCGCGGATTTGGTCCCCGGATGATCCGACGCCCGTGATGCCGGGATGTGCGTGTGCTCGGGAACGTAGAAGGCGTCGAACCCGGCAGCTTCGGCGGCAACGGCCGCATCAGCAGGGCGAATGCCGCGGTCGCTGGTGAACAAGCTGACTCCGTAGCGCACAGGCTTCTCCTTCGATGGTCCGTCGAAAAACTGTAACTTGTTGCAGGTTCGTTCGGGGTGGTTTTGGGCCTTCGGCCCTGTGCGCCTTTCTGGCAGTCGGCGCTACCGAAAAGGCGCACGGGGCGAAGCCCTACCCTGCGCGTCTGCCGCTACATGGTCACGTCGATAATGTGAAGGAGAACGTGCAGGACACGAGGAACTAAGGAGTGGTCATGGCAACTGAGGTGGAGTCCGGTGACCTCGTACAGGCGGCCGACCATGCGGGTCCGTGGACGGTAGTCGAAGTTCGGCAGGGTATGGCGTTGCTCGAACATGGTGACGGGCACAGGCTGTCGCTACGGACGACCAGTCTGACTGTCGTGCGTAAGGGTGGCGGCAAGAAGATCGCCCCCGCCGAAGGTGCTTCCGACGAGAGCGTGTCACCGACACTGTTCGACTGACGGTCAGGGCATATCGAACGGTGCCGCGTATTTGAACGTGCCAACCTGATCTGGGGTGTGCGCAGACAGGGTGCGAATCTGGAAATGGGCACCCCATTCGGCTTCCGGTGATTCGATGCCCACCTTCGTGCTGGTCACAAACCCGAACCGTGGGTAGTACTCAGTGCTGCCCAGTAGTGCGAGCAACGGCACGTCCAGAGCGTCCGCTGCACCGATGACCGCGTGCATCAACGCAGAGCCGACGCCGGACCGTTGGTTTTCGGGTGTCACTGCCAGCGGGCCTAGGCCCACAGCCTCCACCTCGCCGACCCATCCCCGGGTTCCGATGACGAAGCCGAGAATCTCGCCGTCTGCCTCGGCCACCAGGGACAACTTCGGCAGGTACTCGTCGGACGCAAAGAGTTGGCGCGTCAGTTCGATTTCGTACGGCGTTTCGCCCGGCGGTGCCTGATCCGCAAATGCAGCGTCGAGAAGTGAGTAGACGGTGTCACGGTCGGACGGGCATTCGCGGCGGATGTACATGGAGTACGAAGCTACCCGAGGTAGCTGCCGTCGTGCGACTCTATATTCCGCGTTCACCAACTCTTTGGCTCGAAATACTCAGTGATGCAATGGCTTTCTCAATGGCATCATCGCGACAGCAGTTCGGTGATCGATGTGGGTATCTGGCGGTATCCGCCGAATCTGATGCGTTGGCAACCGTCGAGTTCGGCAAGAACTTGGGTTCCCCCGGAGCCGTCAGCTCGACGGAGATCGATCGACGCCACCTGTTGCGCGATCTGATCGCAGGGTGGGGCGATGGGTGCTGTGGACGCTGCGTGCATCAGGTCAACACTGTCTGCCAATGTCAGGCGGATATGCGAGGACCCCTGGCCCAGGTTGTAGCGGCATACCTGCAGTCGGCCGACGTCGTCGACGGGTGTGGCCAACGGACTGTCGAGAGGTGAGTATCCGGTGTTCTCGGAACGCACTGATCGCTCGACGTCGTCGGGGGTGGTGAGATCGAACAACGATCCGATCGACGTTGTGCAGATTCCCGGTTCGTCCGCCGATATGGCGTCGATCGGGTGCTGCTGACGGCTGACCTCATGCAAGGTGTCCAGCGTTTCGAGAGGTGCGTCCTGGAATCCGCACGGCGCTGACGGCCAAGCTGGACGAAATGCGTTACCCGACGCGTCGACGAACCATAGGCCGACGGGGACGATTTCCCGTATCGCGCAGTCAGCAGAGATGTTGTCGCGGAACCGGTGCGAGTCGGTTCGGAATGCTTCGACTACTGCAGATACGTCGCCTTCAAGGCGAACCGCGTCGATAGTCAACCCACCGGCGGCGTTTTCCCCGCGTTCGCACCGGATGAGCGCTACCGGTTCGAAATCCGATGGCGGATAGCCGGGTTCGGTTGTTGGCGGGAATTGTGAATCCATCTGAGCGAGCCCGCTGAGTGGTCCGGAGATATCGGGTGTAGTGCATTCCGCATGGTCGACTACCGACGCCACGGCAGGAGTGAACGCGACGCTATCTCCGCGCACGGAAAGGTACATCGCTGCCACTGCGAACACGCTCACCGCGACAATGAACGTGACAGCCAGGAATTTGCGCATTCTCAGATCAGGCCGGCGCGTTCGAGGAATGCCTTGGCGGTTACGGCATTCGGAAAAACGGCGCTCGAGGTGATGTGGAGCCCGCTGTCGGAGTTGGCGTACTCCGTGGTGCTGACGGCGTCTCGATACTCGATGCGGGCGGCTGCGGTACGCGAGCGGTTCTCAGTGATGAGTTCGGGCCGCTCGTTCTCGCGCCAGTCGACGAGTGTTTTACCAGCTTCGGTCTGGTTCACCCAGGTGATGAAGACGATGTTGTAGTCGGTTGAGACGCTCTGGGCGAGAGCTGACCCGGAGTCGACCGTGCAGAGTAGGTACAAGTCGCCGGTCGAGTTGAGCGAGCCCGGCGAGCAGATGCTCGCCTCGGCAAGGGCCGGCGGGAACGTCCCGACGATGGCTTCGGCGCTGTTGTGGGTTCCACCATTCGTAGCGGTGGGTGATCCTGATGCGGTGCCGGCTTCACGGTTGTCACCGCCGAGTGAGAGGACCGCGGAGATGACTACGCCGACGGTGGCGACTCCCATGAGTGCGGACCGGACCAACAACCCGCTTCGCGTTTTCGCCGACAGGGTAGTTGCTACTCGCGTTCCGAGTGGTGCCATCGCTGCATTATTCATCACGAAATTCTGGATGCGGGCACACGCAACATATTTGCCGCACGGTGCAAAGACGATCGGGCATACTCGAGTGACTTGGAGCGAGTCGATCGTGGAGAGGGTGACCGACCATGAAGAAGGACGCAGCAGGGGGTACCCCCTCGGAATTGATCGACGCGAGGATCGAGGAACTCGGTGACTGGCGAGGGGAGATGCTCGCTCGGATCCGGACTTTGGTCAAGGAAGCCGACCCCGATGTGGTCGAGGAGTGGAAATGGCGTGGAGTTCCGGTGTGGGAACACGACGGCATTCTCTGCACCGGTGAGACGTACAAGAAGGCTGTGAAGGTGACGTTCTTCAAGGGGGCCGCATTGGATGACCCGACGGGAATGTTCAACTCCAGCCTCGAAGGCAACACCAGGCGCGCTATCGACTTCAACGAAGGCGACACCATCGACGAGAAAGCCTTCACGGCCCTCATTCACGCCGCGATTGCGCTCAATACGGCATAGGTGCTCTAGCTCAACAGTGCTCGGAGCATTCCGCCTATTTCGACAACCGCCGCACGCGATCGGGCACTGGGGCCGAGAACATTCACGAACCCGTGGATGAATCCGGGATAGCGCCGCGCGACAACGCGAACTCCGTTGTCGCGCAGCAGCTGTGCGTATGCTTCACCTTCGTCGCGCAGTGGATCGAATCCAGCTGTCACCACAATTGCCGGTGGAAGATCGTTGTGGCTTTGGGCACGCAATGGAGACACCCACGGGTCCAGCCGATCCGAGTTCTCGCCGAGGAAACTGCGCTCGTAGAAGTTCATATTTGCCTCGGTCAGAAAGAATCCTTCGCCGAACGTCGTTCGGGACGGCCTTCTCTCGTGAAAGTCGGTGGCCGGATAGATCAGCAACTGGGCTGCCGGTGACGGATATCCGTCATCGCGGGCGCGGAGTGAAACAACAACCGACAGGTGCCCACCCGCGCTGTCGCCACCCACCGCAATGCGAGCAGGGTCGACGGCGAACTCGGTTGCCCGAGAAACAATGTCGAGGTACGACGCATAGGCATCGTGTACCGGTGTGGGGAAAGGGAATTCGGGTGCAAGTCGATATTCGACAGCGACGATTCTGGCCCCTGAGGTTTCAGCCAACAGTCGGCACGGTGCGTCATGTGATTCGAGATCACCCTGAACCCAGCCGCCGCCGTGGAAGAACACCAGCAGTGCCCCGGACTCGTGGGTGGGCACGTAGAGGCGAGCGCGAAGTGGGCCGTCGGCGCCTTGTACGGAGATGTCTTCCGTGTGCGCCGACGCCGGTCGGCCGGCCATCAACATCGCCGTTCGCGTCAATTCGGCGCGCGCGGCGGAAAGTACATGTGGCTCCGACGACAGTGCGGGCCGTGGGCGTGCCTTGGCGAGAGTCAACAACATGTGCGCGTCGGCGTCGAGAGTGTGCCCGTCTCTGTGCACCGGCGGTCCGGTGATGCGGCGTTTTACGGCTGCAGGCAGTGCGAATGCTGCTGCAACCAGGCCTGCCTCGGCGAGGCCCCGAACTGTGCGATCACTGGCGCTGTTCCACGATTCCGGCACGTGGCGCACACTACCAATCATGAGTACAAAGGCACTGTCGATCACGCGGGTCGACAACACACACCTCGTTCAATGTGGGCACGCAAATTGGGTTCTCGTCGAGGAAGGCTCCGATCTCACTCTGATCGACGGTGGGTATCCCGCCAACGGCGGTGACGTTGAACGGTCGATCGAGCAGATCGGTCACAGCATCGGCGATGTGCGCGCCGTGCTTGTCACTCACGCCCATATCGATCACATCGGCGGGATCGCGGACATACTGACCCGCCACGACCTACCGGTATTGATGGACCCGTTGGAAGTACCGCATGCGCGACGCGAATACCTGCAGCAACTCGGGCCGGTCAAAGTTCCGTTACTGCTGTGGCGCCGGGGCGCGCCGAAGTGGCTGTTCGACGTGATCGGCGCCGGCGCGCTGAAGGGAGCGAAACTGCCTCAGGCGCAGGCTTTTGCGGAGGGTGGTGCTTTGGATGTTCCCGGCCGTATCGTGCCGATTCCCACGCATGGGCATACCGATGGACACAGTGCGTACCTGATTCCCGGTGCCGGCGTCGTTGCTTCGGGTGACGCTCTGGTGACTGGCCATGCCACGTCCCGGCAGACGGGGCCGCAGTTCCTGGTGTGCCCGTTCAATCACCACCGGGAAGCAACGGACGAGGCGTTGGACGCCATTGCGGAAACCCCGGCCGGTGTCATTTTCCCGGGGCACGGGCCCGCGTACGAGGGGACGATGACGGCGGCAGTCGAGCAGGCCCGCGCGGGCCGGACAAGGATGCGACCATGACCACCTTCGAGACCGTCGACCGCGGTGAGCTGCAAGGATTCCTGCATCGGCCGGATACGGACCCGATCGCGACCGTGGCTCTGACACACGGTGCCGGAAGCAACTGCGACACCGTGCTGCTTCGCGCTGTTGCCGAGGGTTTTGCCGAAGCCGGAGTACAGGTTCTACGATTTGATCTTGCCTACCGTGTTCGTCGGCCGAAGGGGCCACCGCACCCGTCCCGTGCCGCCGAAGACCGATCGGGAATCGCTGATGTTGTTGCGACACTGCGTAAGGACTACCCGAGCGATGGACCTCTACTTCTCGGTGGACATTCGTACGGTGGACGCCAGTCCTCGATGGCGGCGGCCGAGAACCCTGGTTTGGTGGATGGGCTGATCTTGCTGTCCTACCCATTGCATCCGCCGAAGAAGCCGGAGAAACTGCGCACCGAGCACCTTCCGGCACTGACCACCCCCACGGTGGTGGTCCACGGTTCGAAGGACGAATTCGCGACGACGGACGAGATGCAGTCGGCACTTGACTTGATCCCCGCAGCAACGACGTTGGTGGAGTTCGACGGCGCCAAACACGACCTCGGGGTAACCAAGTTTCCCGTGGTCGAACAGACTGTCGCGGCGGCATTCGGGCTCTTCGGAATCAGGCCACGCTGACGCCGGTTGCTCCTGTCGGTGGCACCTGGTGAGATCGAACTATGAGTGCCCAGCAATATCAACCCAGTGCCCTGTCCGACGTGACGGTCACCGTCGACGGCGACGACACGGTTGTCACCTTCCCGAGAACGTTGCCTTATCCCGTGGATCAGGTGTGGGCGGCGGTGACCGATCCGGAAATGTTGGCGCAGTGGACTCCGTACACGGCTGATCGCAACTTGGGCAGCGTCGGCGAAGTGGTCATCGCCATGCTGTCGGAGGAAGGCGATCCGGAGATGTCGTTTCCGGCGTCCGTCCGCGTGGTCGACGAAGCTCGTCGACTCGAACACGAATGGGGCCCGGACGAATTGATCTGGGAGCTCACTCCGGTCGAGGGCGGAACCAGGGTGGTTCTGACGCAGCGTTCGCGCGCCGAGGGAATGGCGTCCGCGTTGGCTGCAGGGTGGCACCTGTGTTTCGACGTTCTCGACGGGCTGCTTGCCGGTTCGCCGTTCGGTCCGATCGTGGGAGCGAAGGCACGCGAGTACGGCTGGGACGATCTCAACTCGCGCTACGCCCGTCAGTTGGGGATCGAGGAATCCGAAGTCTGGTAGCGCGTCGATGCCCGCACGATCAGTTCGACCGGCAGCTTTACAGATTCGACGCTCCGTCCTGCCATGAGGGCGAGCAGATTCTGCACCCCGGTTGCGCCGATCTTGCGGGCGGGTGAGCGAACCGTAGTCAGTGGAACCGGAAGTTGCGAGACCACGGGAATGTCGTTGTAGCCCACCAGCGCAAGGTCGTCCGGAATACTCAGGCCCAGATCGCGGGCAACACCGAGAACGCCGATGGCGATGGTGTCGCTGACTGTGAAGATGGCGTCGGGACGCGTCGGGGTGCTCAGCAGTTGTGTTGCTGCTCGAACGCCGCCCTCCACTTCGAAATCGGAGGCAACGATCCGGTGCGGCGGTAATTCCAGGCCTGCTTCGGCGAGTGCGTCGCGGAATCCGGCGACGCGTTCGCGCGAGGTGCTGGCGTGATCCGGCCCCGCGATCACGCCGAGGTTGCGATAGCCGCAGTCCAGCAGGTGTCTGCCCGCGAGGTACCCACCGCGGCGGTCGTCGCCGCTGACATAGGGGAGCCCGACGTCGATGTGACGGTTGAGGAGCAGAACGGGGAGCGAACGGATGGGGAGCGAACTGACAAAATCGGTGCCGGGCAGGTGGATGCTGCTGAGCATGAGGCCGTCGACCTGACGGCTGATCAGGAATTCGACGGCTTTGCGCTGGGCATCGAGATCGTCGGGCGGGCTGGACAGCAGAACCGAATAACCGGCTGCCGTCGCGGCTTCCTCGATGCCGCCGAACATGGTGGCGACGACGCCATCGGTGAGTCTCGGCATGACCACACCGATCGTTGTGGTCTTGCGCGTTCGTAGACTTGCTGCCCACAGATTTGGCTGGTAGCCGAGTTCTTCGGCGACCTGGCGCACACGCTGAGCCGAGTCCGACCAGCCGTCGACGGGTTCGGGTTGGCGCAGGACGCGCGATGCCGTCGAGATGTGGACGCCCGCCTTGTCTGCGATCTCACGCAGCGTCGGTGGGCGTCCGCTGCTGCGGGTCGACGGGTCCGGCGACATCAACTCGGGGGCTCCTGAGACTCATTTCGGGGATTGACGTGATGCTAGGTCGGTCCCTACTCTAGGTGATGCAAACGATTGCACAATCGTTCTCGCATACCTGATGAATCCCGTACGTACATCCTTGGAGGCAACGTGAACACGCCGCAGTCCCTGTCCGAACTGTTTTCCATCGACACGCTGCTCGACGCCGAGGAAATCGCGATCCGCGACACGGTGCGCGCGATGGTCGACAGCCGTATCCGCCCGAACATCGGTCAGTGGTTCGAGGACGCGGCACTGCCGGTGCGCGAGTTGGCTCAGGAACTCGGATCGTTGGGTGTGCTGGGAATGCACCTCGAGGGATATGGCTGCGCCGGAACGAGTGCAACCGCCTACGGTCTGGCGTGCCAAGAACTCGAAGCCGTCGATTCAGGTATCCGCAGTCTGGTTTCCGTTCAGGGTTCGCTGGCGATGTTCGCGATTCACCACAATGGCAGCGAAGAGCAAAAGGAAGAGTGGCTTCCGCGGATGGCGGCGGGCACGGCCCTCGGCTGCTTCGGTCTCACGGAACCCGACTTCGGTTCCAATCCCGGCGGTATGCGCACCAACGCCAAGCGCGACGGTGACGACTGGATTCTGAACGGCACCAAGATGTGGATCACCAACGGATCCGTCGCTGACGTCGCCGTGGTCTGGGCGCGAACCGAGGACGGTGTGCGCGGATTTGTAGTTCCGACAGACACTCCCGGGTTCTCGGCCCCCGAAATCAAGAACAAGATGTCGCTGCGTGCGTCCGTTACCTCCGAACTCGTGCTCGAGGATGTACGACTGCCCGCGTCTGCGATGCTACCCAAGGCCCGCGGACTGTCCGGGCCGCTCGGTTGCCTCAACGAGGCCAGGTTCGGCATCATCTTCGGCTCGATGGGCGCTGCCCGCGACTGCCTCGAAACTGCCATTGCCTACGCCCGTGATCGACAGGTTTTCGACAAGTCACTGGCGGCTTACCAGCTCACGCAGGCCAAGATCGCCGACATGGCAGTCGAATTGGGTAAGGGGCAGTTGCTCGCGATTCATCTCGGACGCCTCAAGGATGCCGACACAGTACGTCCCGAGCAGGTCAGTACCGGCAAACTGAACAACGTGCGTGAAGCCATCAAGATTGCCCGACAGTGCCGAACGATCCTGGGCGCCAACGGCATCACCTTGGAGTATCCGGTCATCCGTCACGCCAACAATCTCGAATCCGTGCTCACGTACGAAGGCACCTCCGAGGTTCACCAGTTGGTGATCGGCCGGGCACTGACGGGTGAGGAAGCATTCCGGTGACAACGCCTGGCGCACTGGACGGACTGGTGATCGCCGACTTCGGCCGGGTACTCGCCGGACCGTACGCCACGATGATCCTGGCGGATCTCGGCGCCGAGGTGATCAAGATCGAGCGTCCCGGTGTTGGTGACGACACCCGCAGTTGGGGTCCACCGTGGGTGGGTGAGGAGTCGAGTTACTTTCTCTCCGTAAACCGCAACAAGAAGTCGGTCACGTTGGACTTGCGCGACGCTCAGGACCTGGAAGTTGCACAGGACCTGGTGCGCACGGCGGATGTTGTGGTGCAGAACTTCCTTCCCGGGACCATGGACCGGCTCGGATTGGGTTACGACGCTGCGCGAGAGATGAATCCGTCGATCGTGTACTGCTCGATCAGCGGATTCGGTGGAAACAACTCACTACCGGGATACGATTTGTTGATTCAGGCCGTCGGCGGGTTGATGAGCATCACCGGGCGGGACCCGCGCTCGCCTACCAAGGTCGGCGTTGCGGTGGTGGACGTCATCACCGGACTGCATGCCAGTGTCGGAATCCTTGCCGCGCTGCGTCATCGGGACCGGACCGGCGAAGGTCAACACGTCGAGGTCAATCTGTTGTCCTCCTTGCTGTCGGCACTGGTCAATCAGTCGTCCGGCTACGTCGCTGCCGGGGTGGTTCCGCAGGCGATGGGTAACCGACACCCCAGTATCGCGCCCTACGAACTGTTCGACACGGCTGATCGGCAGCTCGTCTTGGCGGTGGGAAACGATCGTCAATTCGCTTCTCTGGTAGACGTTCTGGGAATTCCTTCACTGGCGGCCGACGCACGTTTCGCGACCAACCGTGAGCGGGTTGCGCATCGCGAGGAACTGTTCGACGCGTTGACACTCGCGTTGGCGTCTCACACCGCCGACTACTGGTTCGAGAGATTGACGGCGCGCGGTGTTCCGTGCGGTCCGCTCAACAACATTGCCGACGCGATGGCGCTTGCCGACCGGTTGAACCTCGATCCGGTTGCCACTATCGATGATCCGCGCCGCGCGGCACCGATCCGGCAGGTGGCCAACCCGATTCGGCTCAGCGCCACTCCGGCCACCTACCGCACCGCGCCGCCGCGCCTGGGGGAGGATTCGGCTACACCCGCAGAACCAGCTTTCCCGTGTTAGCCCCTGCGAAGAGGAGATTGAGGCTGTCACCAAATGCATCGATTCCACCGTCGACGATGTGTTCGCGAGCCGTCAACTGACCGCTCTTGATCCACTTCCCGATCTGTTCCTGCGCTTCGGAGTACCGATCGAGATAATCGAAAACCACGAATCCGGCCATGGTTGCCCGGTTTACGAGAAGCGACAGATAGTGCGACGGGCCCGGCTGCGGCTCGGTGGCGTTGTAGCCGGCAATAGCGCCGCAGATGACAACGCGAGCGCCCAGACGCAGGCGGGAGAGTGCGGCGTCGAGGATTTCACCGCCGACGTTGTCGAAGTACACGTCGATTCCGTCGGGCGCCGCAGCGCGTAGGGCCTTGTAGACGGATTCGTTCTTGTAGTCGATCGAGACGTCGAATCCGAGTTCGTCGGTGAGCCAGGCGCACTTCTCGGGGCCACCGGCGATGCCGATCACCTTGCAGCCGTGGATCTTTGCTATCTGACCGACGAGGCTGCCAACGGCACCAGCGGCGCCGGAAACGACCACGGTGTCGCCGTCTTTCAGCTTTCCGACCTCGAGGAGGCCGAAATAGGCTGTCACACCCGGGAATCCGAGTGCGCCGAGCCAGGTGGGCATGGGTGCGATCGATTCGTCGACCCGCGTGACCTCGGTACCGTCGGAGAGCCCGTACTCGGCTGCGCCGAAGGCTCCGGCGACAACATCTCCGACCTTGAATTCGGGATGCTGAGATTGCGTGACGTGGCCGACGCCGTGAGCGCGCATGACGGAACCGAGTTTCACCGGCGGAACGTACGACTTGACGTCGTTGAGCCAACCACGCATAGCGGGGTCGAGCGAGAGGTATTCGACCTTGACGACAAACTCGCCCGGCCCGGCAACGGGGATGTCGGAATCGACGTATTCCCAGGTGGAAGCGTCGGGGAGTCCCGTCGGTCGGGCGGCGAGGCGTACTTGGCGGTTCGGCATGTGTCCCTCTCGGTTGAACAATTGAACTTGAGACCGGATTCAATATAGGCGATGTTGTGGTTACAGGGGAAGGGCTCCGAAGGGATCGAGACGGGTGGGTTATGTTCAGGAAATGAGCAACACGAGCGTCGAAGAGGCGCAGCAGGCGCCGGAGTGGTTCACGAAGGCGTTGTCGACGCCCGCCCAAACAGGCTCGGTTGATGTCGAGGGTGTAGCCGTACGATTCCGCGCCTGGGGGCCCGTCGGGCCGGGAATCGTGCTGGTTCACGGCGGCGCCGCCCACAGTCGGTGGTGGGATCACATCGGCCCGCAGCTGGCTGCCGATCGCCGAGTTGTCGCACTCGACCTGACCGGGCACGGAGACAGCGGTACTCGGGAGAGTTACGGACTGGCGATGTGGGCGCGCGAGATTGTCGAGGCTGCGCGAGCCGGCGGGATCGAGGGAAAGCCGATCCTGGTGGGGCACAGCATGGGCGGGATCATCTCGTTCGTGGCCGCGGACCTCCACGGCGACGAACTGGGTGGTGTCGTCATCATCGATTCGCCGGTGCGGGCATTGACCCCGGAAGAAGAAGCCAGCCGAAAAGAAAACGCCTTCGGTCCGAAGAAGGTTTATCCGACTCGTGAGGACGCGAAGGCGCGCTTCCGCTTTGTTCCGGCACAGGACACCGGATTGCCATGCATTCGAGACCACGTTGCCGAGACCTCGATGGAAGCCGTCGACGGTGGTTGGTCGTGGAAGTTCGATCCGAGAGTGTTTGTGCGCGAGGGTACGGGCAACGTCACCGATCATCGTCCACGTTGCCGCACAGCATATTTCCGAGCGGAGAACGGAATTGTCTCCGAGGAACTGATGGCCGACATCCGAATCCTGTTGGGACGGGAATCCATCGTCGCGGAGATTCCCGAGGCCGGCCACCATGTGATGATCGATCAGCCACTTCCGTTGGTAACCGGAGTGCGGACCGTGCTCGGTGCGTGGGCTGCGGCCGACAGATCGACAGCTCCGATCTAGGCCCGCGCGGCTGCTACGAATCTCTCGATCAACGCGTGGTCTTTGACCCCGCGCGAGGACTCGACGCCACTGGACACGTCGACACCCCAGGCTCCAGTGGCGTCCAGCGCGGCACGGACGTTGTCGGGGCCGAGACCGCCGGCCAGAATCCACTGACCAGCGGGCCTGGACTGCTGCTGCGCCCAATCCCAGGCCACTCCGGAACCGGCATCGGCTCCGTCGATGAGGAGTTCGTCCTCGCCCAGGTCGAGGCTGTAGCCGTCGCGAACCCGGCCGGAGACGACGGCACGAATCACCGTGAGACCCGCGTCGTGTAGTTGCTTCACCTGCTCGGGTGCCTCGAGATCATGGACCTGGACATACTTCAGCCGGGTGGACTTGGCGATCTCGAGGATCTGTTCGAGCGGGTTACCGAGAAACACGCCGACAGCTCTGATGGTGTCGGGAACTCGGGCAATGAGGTCGGCCGCAAGCTCGGTGTCGACTTTGCGGACGCTCTCGGCAAAGACAAAACCAATGGCGTCGACGCCGAGTCGGACGGCGAGGTCGACGGTATCGGCGTCGCGGAGGCCACAGATCTTGATGAAAGTCACCTGCTTCAGGGTACTAGCCGTGCCCGAGAACCCCTCGATCGTGGCGAACCCTCGATTACGGCTCTAGGCTTTCGGCGGACAGGCGTAGCGGCATTACGAGAGGCGACACGTGGACTGGCTCTACCGGACGAGTGTGATCTCTGGACCCGTGCCTGTGGTCCTGACGATTCTGGGCGTACTCGGCGGAGTGTGGTTGCTCAGCGGGAAGCCTCGGTGGTTCTACCGCTACGCGATCCCGGTGTGCGGTGTTGCCGCGCTGGTGATCATGGTGGCGGCGTGGATTCTGGTGGAGAAGGTGATCGTGCCTTTCCCTGATCCGATTGCGATTTCGATCTACGTGTGGATCGGTTTTGCCGTGTACGGGCTGTTGCTTCTCGGCCCGCGCATCAAAGCCGGGGGCAGTATCGCTAGCGCAGTGCTGTCCGTGGTGGCAGCGCTGCTGATGGTGCTTGCGGCGGCGGTGCAGATCAACCTCGAATTCTCCGCATATCCGACCGTGGGAATTGTGTTGGGCCACGACGATTTCGACCGGATCGAGCTCGCGGACGTACCCGGTCCGACCGATCCTGTTATCAGCGGTGATCCCACGGATTCGGTCTGGAAAGCCCCGGAAGACATGCCGAATCGTGGCCGGGTGACGACTCTGCCTGTCCCCGGCGCGATTTCGGGATTCACCGCGCGCGATGCCGAGGTGTATCTGCCACCGTCGTACTTCACGAATCCTCGTCCGCTGCTTCCCGTTCTGGTTCTGATGGCCGGGCAACCCGGAAGCCCGCAGGACTGGCTGCAAGGCGGGAAGATCACCGCCACAATGGATTCCTTTGCCCGCGAGCATTCCGGGCTGTCGCCGATCGTCGTGATGGCGGACGCCACCGGGACGCAGTTCGCCAATCCCTTGTGCACCGACTCGCCGGCAGGAAATGTGGCGACGTATCTCGCCAAGGATCTGCCCGCGGCAGTGACCTCGGCATTCCAGGTCGATACCGATCCCAAAGCCTGGGCCATCGGCGGACTCTCGTACGGCGGGACATGCTCGCTCCAGATGGCGACCAATTTCCCGGAAATCTACCCGACGTTCCTGGACTTCTCCGGGCAGGTCGAGCCATCGCTCGGTGATCGGCAAAGGACAGTCGATCAGATCTTCGGCGGCAACGAGGCCGCGTTCGAGAAGGTCAATCCGATGGACATCATGGCGAACCGGAAGTTCCCCGATTCTGCCGGGATCGTGGTGGTCGGAACCGACGACAACGACTTCAAGTCCGGGCAGCAGAAGATCTACGACGCGGCCAAGGCAGCGGGAATGAACGTCAAGTATCTGGAACTGCCCGGAGCCCACAGTTTTGTCGTGTGGTCGGCCGCTATGAAGCAGGAATTGGAGTGGCTATCGCAGCGGATGGGACTGATCGGCTGAGTTTCATCCACTCAGTTCTACCCCACCAATTGGAACGTGTTCTATATTCGGAGTGAGGCTGCTTTTCCGGCAGCCAACCGTTCAGCGAGTGGAGTGCACGCACATGTACGAGTGGTCCGACACCGACCTGATGTTCCGCGACGCCTTGCGGGGCTTTATCGACAAGGAGGTGCGGCCTCACGTCGACGAACTCGAAAGCGGAGCGCTCCCGCCCTTCGACATCATCCGCAAGCTGTACTCGACATTCGGTTTGGCCGACATGGCACGCGAGGGCCTCGAGAAATCATTTGCCCGTGAGCGCGGCGACGCACCAGCCGGTGACGGTGAGAAGGGCAGCGCCTTCAGCGGGGCCGGGAGCATGGGCGTCGTGCTCAACAGTGAACTGGCCGGGGTGAGCCTCGGCCTGGTCGCGTCGCTTGGCGTCAGCCTCGGGCTTGCGGCCGGAACAATCCGCAGCCGCGGCACCCTCGCTCAGAAGGAACGTTGGCTGCCCGGACTGGTCACCTTCGAGACCGTCGGCGCCTGGGCGATCACCGAACCCGACTCGGGATCCGACGCTTTCGGCGGCATGAAATCCTACGTTCGCCGCGATGGCGACGACTACATCCTCAACGGCAACAAGACGTTCATCACCAACGGACCGTACGCCGACGTCACCATCGTCTACGCCAAACTCGACGAAGGTGACGCCTCCGTCGACCGTCGTGACCGCAAGGTGCTCGCGTTCATCCTCGACAAGGGCATGGAAGGGTTCACCCAGAGCCCGCCCTTCAAGAAGATGGGCATGAACTCCTCACCCACCGGCGAGCTGTTCTTCGACAACGTCCGCATCACCAAGGACCGCCTGCTCGGCGAAACGGAAGACAGCGGAAAATCCGACGGAAAGTCCAGTGCCAAGGAAAGCTTTGCCGCCGAACGCATCGGCATTGCATCCCTGTCCCTCGGAATCATCAACGAATGCCACCGGCTCTGCATCGACTACGCGAAGTCCCGCAAACTGTGGGGCCGCGAAATCGGACAGTTCCAGCTCATCCAACTCAAGCTCGCCGAGATGGAAGTAGCTCGAATCAATGTGCAGAACATGGTCTTCAACGCGATCGAGCGAACCGCAGCAGGCGACAAGGTGACCCTGGCGGAGGCGTCGGCGATGAAGCTGTACTCCTCGCGCGCGGCAACCGAAGTTGCCATGGAGGCCGTCCAGTTGTTCGGCGGAAACGGCTACATGGCCGAGTATCGCGTCGAGCAGTTGGCCCGCGACGCGAAGTCGCTCATGATCTACGCCGGCAGCAACGAAATCCAGGTCACGCACATCGCAAAGGGACTGCTCGGCTAGTGTCGGCGCAGAAACGGAATCAACGACGCTAGAACGGCGTCAGAGGCCACGACGGCGCTGGCGTGGTCTGTGCCGTCGATGACAGACAACGAACAATCCGGAATCAGGGACGCGGCGTGCTCGGTATCGGGCCGCCGCTCCCGGTCTTTGGACCCGACGAACATCAATGTCGGAGTGATCATCTCGCGAAGCACGCTGTCGTCGATACCCGGTTCGACGTCGGACCGTCGCATGTACGCGGCCAAGGCGAGCGGATCGTTCCGACGAAATGCTGCCGCGGTCTGCGGATCAACCGGCTTGCCGCGCCTAGCGCCCCAGCCGTCGAGAAAGCCCTCGATCCCACCCTGCTCGAGGGCGTCGACGCAGCCTGGGAAGAACAGTGCGTCGAACGCGCCGGTCATGGGCCGGCTGCTCCCACCGCCGACGGTCAACGACCGCACTCGTTCGGAGTGCTCGATTGCCAACGACAGTGTCGCGCGCCCGCCGAACGAATACCCCAGGACGTGGGCGGGTTCGAACGGCGACTCGGTGTCGAGGATCTCGAGGAGATCGCCGACCACCAGATCCATCGCGTACGAATCGGGCGTGTGCGGCTTCTCGCTGCGACCGTGCCCGCGCATGTCGACCAGGATCATCCGGTACCGATCCTGCAGGGCTTTGACATAACCGAAGCCGCGCCAGATCGAATGTGACAGAGCACTGCCGTGAACCATCAGCAGGGGGATGCCCGTCCCCACAACCTGGTACGCGATCCGGGTTCCGTCAACGGGGTTTCTCGCGTCCTGCATCACCGATCCATTATGGACGTGTGAATGGCGTCATTGCCATTCGGGATCGATTTCCTGAATTCCGTTCTCGTCCATCCTGATCCACCGGGTGATGTTGATTTCCCGCAGAAACGGCAGATCGTGACTGACAACAACGAGTGCACCCCGGAAATCGTGAAGCGCTTGCGTGAGATGGGCAAGGCTGGGGAGATCCAGATTGTTGGTCGGCTCGTCCAGGATCAGGAGTTTGGGTGCGGGCTGCGCGAGGAGGATGGTCGCCAGCGCTGCCCGGAGACGTTCGCCGCCGGACAGTGCGGAGGCTGTCACGTCGGAATCCGTTCCACGAAAAAGGAATCGAGCCAGTTGGCCACGAATTTCCTCGCTGGTTGCGTGTGGCGCCGCCGCTGCAACGTTGTCCGCCACCGACAGATTTTCGTCGAACACGTCCAACCGCTGACGCAGTGCGCGGCAGGGGACGAATGGCTTTTTCTCCACCAGGGCGTCGAGAAGGGTTGTCTTCCCAATTCCGTTGGGCCCCACAATCGCGATCCGTTCGGGACCGGTGACATGCAGCGACACAATCTGGCCGCTGCGCAGCACGACATCCTCGAGCGTCACTACCTGCTGGCCCGGATGTACCTGTGTATCAGGAAGATCCAATCGTATTTCGCGATCGTCGCGAAGCAGCTTCTCCGCATCGGCAAGAGCGGACTTCGCGTCGTCGACCTTGCCGATATGGTTGACCGACAGTTTTCCCGCTGAAACTTCGGCTTTTCGCTTGCGGGTCTGCGCCAGGATCGGCGGTAGCCGCTTCTCGTCTTGAATCTTCTGGCCGTATCGCTTGCGCCGATCCAGTTTGGTTCGCGCCTCGATCAATTCGCGGTTCTGCTTTGCCAGATCGGTTTTGGCGTCGCGAACCGCGGCCAAGGCGTTTTCCTGTTCCGCCGTTGTCGCCTCCTGGTACAGCGAGTAGTTGCCGCCGAATGTCCGAAGATTGCCGCGACGCAGTTCCACGGTGGATTCCATGCTGTTCAACAACTCCCGGTCGTGGCTCACCACCACGACGGTGCCGGGGAATTGTTGGACAGCGGCATGAACCCGGGCGCGTGCCATCCGGTCCAGATTGTTGGTCGGCTCGTCCAGTAGCAGTACCTGCGGATTTTTCAACAGGGTCGCGGTGAGGCCGAGTAGCACCGTCTCGCCACCGGACAGCGTGCCGACGGTGCGTCCCAAGGCTTCGATGTCGGGTACAACGCGTTCGAGCCCAAGGCGGTGCAGCGTCGAAATCGCACGTTCCTCGATGTCCCAGTTGCCTTCGGCCACAGCGAAGTCTTTCTCTGCGCCCTCGCCGGATTCTATGCGGTGCAAGGCAATACGCAGATCACCGATATCCAGGATATCGTCGACTCGAACATTCGGGTCGAGGGTGATGTCCTGGCGCAGATAGCCGATCTCGCCGGAAGCGTGGACTGAACCGGCATCGGGTGTCAATCGACCGGCGATCAGGCGCAACAGCGTGGACTTCCCGGATCCGTTCAATCCCACCAGACCGATTCGGCCGCTGGGGAACACAAAGCTCAGACCGGAGAAGACAGGCTCGCCGTCGGGCCAGGTGAACGTGAGGTCGGACAGAGACAGAGAGGAATGAGAGTGGGTCATGTGAACTCCAGAGGGTGCGGGGACCACCCGGCTCAGCCGCAACTGATGGGTGTGGATGCCTTCGCGTAATGAACCTCTAGATGAGCAACGGCCCGTTTCCTGTTCGTCGGGGATGATTCGACGTCGACGCTACTCGATGACCGTTGACGTAGGCAATCGAATTAACGTGTGATGTGCATCGTCAGATCTTCGGTCCCTCCGTCCGCAGATCGTCGACCTTCTTCATCGCGTCCCGCAGTTCCGCGAGCCACTGTTCGCTGTGCTGACCGGCCAGGCGGACAGTCCACTTGAGTGCGTCGGCCCGCGACCTGGCAACACCCGCATCCACCAACGTGTCGAGTACCTTGCGCTCGGGTTGACGCAATCGCGTCATCACCGGCACCGCGAGATGTGTGAACAGGACCGTCTTTTCGTCCAGTTTCACACCCCATGCCACCTTCCGGCCGTATCTGGCCTCGGCCTCGTCGGCGATGCGCATGCGATCGGCGCGCGTGGTTTCACGAAAGCGTGAGATACGACCTTCCGCTGCCGCAGACCCGCCCTCGACGGGTGGTAGTTCCCCGATGACAACGATCTCCTCGCGGTCCACCTGGACGTCGGCCGGGCCGGTGAACCAGGTGTCGGGGAGCCTGCCGGCAAACCAGTCGCCTGCATCACCCGCGTCGGGAACCGATGCTTGTTGCCAACCTCCGGGGCGTCCGAATCCGCGCTCGCCGGGGCCGTGTGAGTTCTTCATGACGTTCTCCTGAAAGTCGTCGGGAGCATTTATTGCTCTGATTACATGATTACACCGATATTCCGGCGTTCGCCACAATTTCGGGCATGATCGAGAAGGTGCGCCCATCGAGAGTTGATATTCGCCACCCGTTGATCCGAAAAATCACCGTGTTCACGGTGATCGGAGTAGCCGCCGCGAGCAGTATCGTCGCGTGCAGTAGTGGACCTGACCAGCCGCGATCAGTGGCTGAGCAGTTCGCAACTGCCCTCACCGACGACGATGTGTCGGCGGCGGCAACCCTGACTACCGATCCCGCGGCGGCTTCCACCGCGATCACCGCCATGATTGACGGACTGGGGAAGGACGAGGGAACGTTCACGGTTTCCGAAGCCGAACAATCCGGCGATGACGCCGGCACCTTCACTCTCGATGCGGCCTGGAACTTCGGAGAAGGCCAGGACTGGACGTACTCGACGCACGGGAACGCATCGGCCAGTGGTGATCAGTGGTTGATCGAGTGGGATCCGGCATTGCTCGCACCGGATCTGAGGGCGTCGACCACCCTGCGGTACACACCCACTGCCGGTGCGCCGCCTGCGGTTCTCGATACGGCCGGGCAGCCCGTCATGGAGCAGCAGGTGGTGACACTGGTCAATCTCGAGCCCACAGCTGATGCCGCTGCCGTGGCGGCGCTCATCTCCCCGGTTGCCCCGACAATTACGGCAGATTCGTTGCGCAGTGATCTCGCCGCGGCTGCCGGAAAGCCGATCACTGCCATCACGCTTCGTGCGGAAGACCTTGCGCCCATTGAAGATCGGTTGGCTTCCCTGCCCGGAGTGACGCTTGCGCCACAGGCCCGGTTGCTGTCCGTCGACAAGGCTTTGACGTCGCCGACCTTCACCGGACTGAGCGACCTGTGGCAGGAAGGGCAGGACAAATCCGCCGGATGGGCGGTGCAGATGGTGAAGGAGAACGGGTCGGCGACCACTATCGCCGGACAGGACGGCCCGGTTGCGCCGAATATCGCGACAACAATCGACCGCAACCTTCAACTGGGCGCGGAGAACGCACTCGCCGGGGTGACACAGCCTGCGGTGATCGTGGCGCTGCAACCGTCGTCCGGCGCTGTTCTGGCCGTGGCCCAGAACTCGGCCGCCGATGCTCAGGGGCCGATCGCGCTCACAGGTCTGTATCCGCCCGGTTCGACATTCAAAACCGTGACAACGTCGGCGGCGCTGCAAGCCGGGGTGGCGACCCCCGACACAATTCTGCCGTGTCCTGGCACCGAGAACGTCGAGGGACGACAGATCCCCAACGACGACGAATTCGATCTCGGCTCGGTGCCCCTGCACACCGCATTCGCGCATTCGTGCAACACGACGATGGCGCGCCTAGCCGTCGGTCTGCCTGCGGGCGCACTGCACAATGCGGGACTGCAATTCGGATTGGGCGTCGACTACGTCACTCCCGGCCTGACGACGGTGACCGGAAACGTACCGGACGCGAACACTCCGGCCGAACGCGTCGAATCGGCGATCGGGCAGGGAACTGTCACTGCCACGCCGTTCGGGATGGCGTTGGTCGCGGCGTCGATCGCACACGGTGAAACGCCGACCCCGATGCTCGTGAAAGGGCAGCCAGGGGTTGCCGATCAGACCGCGGCGCCCACTCCCGCGGTGGTGACCGAACAGTTGCGGACCATGATGCGTGAGACCGTCACCGGTGGTACTGCGACGACTCTCGCAGATATCGACGGACTGCTGGGCAAGACCGGAACAGCCGAAGTTGACGGCGGTCCAGCGCATGGATGGTTTGTCGGAATCAAGGGAGATCTGGCGTTTGCGGTTTTTATCGCCGGGGCAGACAGCTCCGCTCCTGCAGTGCAGGTCGCGGGCACTTTTCTGCGGTGAAACCTGTTTTCGATTGCAGTTCGATGACACCGCCGTGGCTCAACCGTGACACGTTCGTAGGCATCCCGTGCTTGTTACGGCTGTGACAGAAGTGAAGAGTTGCACCAATGGGGCCCGGAGCACAGAAAAGCAGCCGTGGAAAATACGTCATTGCTTCGATAGCTGCTGTTGTCATGACAGTGGCACTCGCGTCGTGCGTCGTCGGGGGAGAAGAGGAAACTGACGCCGCGACGGTCGTCGAAGACTTTGTCACCGCACTCAACAATCACGACGTGGACGCGGCCGCAAACCTCACGTCGTACCCCAATGCCGCACGCGCATCCATCTCGCAGATGTTCGACGGATTGGAAGCACGTTCCACCGACTTCGACGTCGCCCAGGTCATCGACCTCGGTAGTGACTCCGGATTCTTCACTCTCGACGCGGCCTGGAACTTCGGCGAAGGCAAGGACTGGACATACCAGTCACAAGGTGAGGTCCGAGACCTCTCCGTCGGTTGGCGAGTGTCCTGGGATCCGTCGGTCATCGTCCCCGGCCTCGGCAGCGGACGCACCGTCGACTACACCCGGACCGACGCCGCTCCGCCCAAGGTGGTCGATGCAGGCGGGACTCTGCTCATGAACGAGCAGACCATCAATGCCATCACTCTCGACCCGGCATCCATGCCCGATCCAGTCGACTCGACGCGCCGGCTCGCGAAAGTCATCGAACCCGTCGCTCCGCTGGTGACCAGCGAATCGATGCTCGCTGATCTCGCGGCGCACCCGGGGCAGTCGATTACAGCAGTTCTCCTGCGCGACCCCGACTATCTGTACCTCGAAAGCGACTTCGCCATCCCCGGAGTTGTTGTCGTGAAGACGCCCAAGCTCATTGCGTCGGATCGCCGGATCAATTCGCCGCTCCTGGACCCGTTGCGTACCGCGTGGCAGGCAAACCGCGACGCCACCGCAGGTTGGGCGGTCAATCTTGTCGACCAAAACGGAGCAGCAGTCAAACAAGCCGGTTTCCAGGGACCTTCAGGACCCGACGTTGCCGCGACCATGGACTCGCACACACAACTCGCGGCAATCGAAGCTGTGGTGAGCGCTGGAACGCCGGCGGCGATAGTCGCGATCCGACCCTCGGACGGCGCGATTCTTGCTGCTGCACAGAACAATCAGGCCATCGAGCAGGGGCCGATCGCCTTCACCGGGCTTCGTCCGGCAGGCGGCGCGCTGGACCTCGTGCGGTTGGCGTCGTCGATGCAGAACGGCGTCGAGCCGCGTGCCGTGTCCGGCGAACAGCTGGCCGACACGGCGCGGCAACTCGGTCTGGGCAACGGATTCCACATCCCCAGCCTCGAGCAGCAGACGGCCACGTTTGCGTCGGATGGTTCCGGCGGAAACGAGTCGGTGAACAATATCGTGGCTAATCGGACGTCCTCCGGTGCCGGTGAACCTCAGGTCACGCCATTCGGTATGGCTATGCTCGCGGCGTCCATTGCCCGCGGCAGTGCGCCGACGCCGATGATGGTGTTCGGTCAGCCCGCGACCGCCGATACCGCGGCGTCAGCGCTGCCGGAGGACGTGACCAACCGACTCCGTGATTCCATGCGCGGCGCGGGCGGCCTTGTCGGATACCCGGATCTGATCGCTGCCGGTGCGGCAAGTGGTGACGATCGCTGGTTCTTCGGATCACGTGGTGACCTGGCCTTTGCGGTCTTCGTCGCTGATGCCGACGGCAATGATCGGGCGCAGCAGATGACGGAGAAGTTGTTCCAGGAGCTGGCAAAGCCTGCCGACAAATAAATGAGAGCATGACTTTCAAATACGTAATCGCTATTCTCATCTCTGGAAGAGTATCTGCCAGAGAGGGCGCACTCGGTGACAATGCGATTCATCTACCACTACCCGGAAATAAGCGGTCTGGACGGAGACGTCCTCGATCCAGGGCCGTTGCGGGACGTGGCCGTTGCCGCTGAGCGGGCAGGATTCGACACGCTGTCTCTCAGCGAACACCCGATACCCGGCGCAAAATGGCTGGCCTCCGGCGGGCACCAGACGCTCGATCCATTTGTTGCCCTCGGCTACGTCGCAGCCGCAACCGAACGGTTGCGGTTGCTCACGTATCTGGCGGTGGCGCCGTACCGAAACCCCTTCCTGCTGGCAAAATCCGCGTCGACCCTCGACAAACTGTCGGGTGGCCGCCTCACGCTCGGGCTCGGAACGGGATATCAGAAGAGCGAGTTCCATGCTCTCGGAATCGATTTCGACGAGCGCAACGAACTCTTCGACGAGGCGCTCGATGTGCTTCCGCTGCATTGGAGCGGTGAACCGTTCACGTATCGCGGCAAGCACTTCAGTGCCCTCGACGTCATCGCCCGGCCGAGGCCGATCCAGAATCCGATCCCCATCTGGATTGGCGGCAACTCCAAGCTGACTCGTCGCCGAGTAGCCGAGCGCGCACAGGGATGGATGCCGATGTCCGGTGGGGCAGAGTTGAGCGCTACCGCGCGAACACCCACGCTCGGATCGGTTGATCAGATCGGCGGCCACATCACCGAACTGCGAAATGCGGCGCTCGCCGCCGGACGCGCCGAGCCCATCGACGTTGTGTACTCCTATCACGGCGACGGGATACACACCCCGACAGTCGAATCTGACCGGCACCGCGAAGTATTCTCCGACCTCGAAAAATCAGGCGTCACCGCAGTGGTGGTTTCCGGTCCCATCGACGGTTTGGCCGCCACCGTCGAATTCCTCGAAGCGTTCGGGTCCACGTACCTGTCATGAGCACAGGATGGTTCGAAGATCGGGCCGGGTTGGACGGATGCGTAGCCGTCATCACCGGCGGCGCCGGTGGGCTCGGCAGTGCGATTGCCGCTGATCTTGCCGCGAACGGAGTGCAGCTTGCCGTCGTCGACATCGATGCAGAGGCCGTCGAGCGTCTGCGTAGTGAGTTGGCGGAGGGCGGATGCGACGCCGTCGTACATCACGGTGACGCGCGTGATCCGGACGAGTTGAACTTGTTGTTCGAGGCTGCTCACGAGCGGTGGGGCAGGCTCGACATCCTGGTCAACGTTGTCGGTGGCACCTTCCGAACACCATTTGCGGAATCGACACCGAAAGGGTGGGACGCGCTTTTGCGCACGAACTTCCATCACGTCCTACACGCGTGCTCCCTCGCGGTGCCGATGATGAAAAGCGGTGGGCGAGGCGGCAGCATCATCAACGTGACAACCATCGAAGCGCACCGCGCGGCGCCCGGTTTTGCCGTCTACTCTGCGGCAAAGGCTGCCGTCGAGCAGTTTTCGCGGACACTGGCCGTCGAACTGGCCCCGGACCGGATTCGCGTGAACAACGTTGCACCGGACTTCGTCCCGACGCCAAATCTTGCCCGATTCGGCAGTGGGGACCATTCGATGGCAACCCCGGTGGGGGCTCGGGTGGCCATACCGATGGGACGAGTCGGGCATGTCTCCGATGTCTCGAACAGCGTCGTCTTTCTTGCTTCCGGACTATCCACCTTCATCACCGGGACAACACTTCATCCCGACGGTGGAACATTGGCGTCGTCCGGGTGGTTCAACTGGCCGGACACGGGTTGGGCGAACTACGCACCGACGCGGTTCTTGGAGGGGCACGCGTAGACGCGTGGCGCGGGTGAGAATCCGCGCCCGGTAGGTTCATGAGCTGTGAACCTGCTCGATTTCCTCTTTCTTGTCGTAGCGGGATTCTTCAGCGGTCTAGTCGGCTTTGTCACCGGACTGGCGTCCATCGTGTCGTACCCGGCGCTGCTCAGTGTCGGGTTGTCGCCAGTCAGCGCCAATATGACCAACACCGTGGCACTGGTGGCCGTCGGAGTCGGTGCATTGGCGAACTCATCGCGCGAAGTTGCCGATACGGGACCCAAACTTGTTCGCTGGTCTCTGTATTCGGCTGCGGGCGGCATCATCGGTGCGTTGATTCTGTGGCTCGCACCGGAGGGTTCGTTCGAATCGGTTGTGCCGGCGATGGTTGCGTTTGCGGCGCTGGCACTGCTGCTTCAACCGAAGATTCGTGAACTCTCCGGGGGCGGCGACCGTCCGGGAATCTACTCGGCCGCCCTGTTTGCCGTGGCCGT
Organism: Rhodococcus sp. MS16; assembly: GCF_013277795.1. Lineage (NCBI taxonomy): Bacteria > Bacillati > Actinomycetota > Actinomycetes > Mycobacteriales > Nocardiaceae > Rhodococcus > Rhodococcus sp. MS16. The sequence goes on along the minus strand of NZ_VBTM01000005.1, from coordinate 1,024,697 downwards.
GTACGGCGGGTATTTCGGCGCGGGTGCCGGCGTCATCTTTCTGGCGGCAACCCTCATCCTCACATCCGAAACGGTGTGGCGGGCCACAATTCTGAAGAGCTTCTTCCTCGGCATTGCGAATCTGGTTGCCGCCCTCATCTTCGCTTTTTCCGGGCAAGTGCACTGGGTGGCCGCGCTGGCCATGGCTCTCGGCGCATTGGTGGGTGGCTGGTGCGGGCCACCCGTCGTGAAGAAAATCCCGCCATCGGTACTGCGGGTGGCAGTAGCGATAGCGGGATTCGCTTTGGCGCTGTGGCTGTGGGTCAAATAGCGGGCAGGGTCAAATAGCGTTTACTGCACGCCTTGCATCAGCTTCTTGATCCACGGCGACGCGGCAGCAAGCACTACGCCGATTCCGATCGACGAGAATCCGATGATCAGGAAGAACGGCTTGCTGTCGTCTATGTCGAAATGACCGGCAAGGGTTCCGGCCATCGAGGATCCCAACGCGACGGACAGGAAGAACAACGCGACCATCTGCGTGTGGAAACGCTCCGGCGCCAGTTTGGTTGCGAGCGACAATCCGACGGGGGAGAGGAACAGCTCCGCAAACGTGAACAGCAGAAGGACTCCGGCCAGCCCGAGGAGCGGTGCACTGTTCGGACCGCCGCCGGTGATCGGAATGAAGGCGAGGAAAGCCAAGCCCATGATCCCGGTGCCGATCGCGAACTTGATGGGCGACGACGGCTGCCGTGGGCCGAGTTTGGTCCACATCGCCGCGAACACGCCTGCGAAGACGATGATGAACACGGGGTTGATGGACTGAACCCAGCTCGGCGGGAAGTCCCAGCCGAAGAGGTTGCGGTCCAGAAGCTTGTCCGAGATCAGCGGAACCGTCGTGAATTGCTGCTGGAACAGCGACCAGAAGGCAGCGCTGGCAATGAACATCGGGATGAACGCAAACACACGGCTGCGTTCGACCTTTGTGATCTGCTTGCTGGTCAACATCAGAAGGAAATAGCCGACCGATGCAATGACAGTCAGACCGACCACAACGTCGGACATGTTGTCCGCGGTGATCAAACCGGTAATCGATGCGATGGCGACCACAACGATCGCAGCAACACCGATTCCGATGTAGAGGGTGCGCTTATCCGCGGGAAGCGGGTTGCCCGGTGCGGCGCCGATTCCGTGAAGGTGCTTGCGGCCCAACGTGTACTGGATAAGGCCGAGCGCCATGCCGACGGCCGCCAGAGCAAATCCGGCATGGAATCCCCAGGCATCCTGCACTGCGCCGGTCAGCAGCGGACCGACCAAACCGCCGATGTTGATGCCCATGTAGAAGATCGAGAAACCGGCGTCGCGGCGCTCGTCCGTCGGCGAATACAGATCGCCGACCAACGAGGTGGCGTTGGCCTTGAGGCCACCACTGCCGAAGGCCACCATGACAAGACCGATGCCAACGCCCCACAGACCGGGGAACACCGCCAACGCGATGTGGCCGGCCATGACCAGCGAAGCACTGTAGAAGAGCGTCCGCTCCGACCCGAGAAGGCGGTCGGCCACCCACGCACCGAGGATCGTGGACAGGTACACGGTGCCGCCGTACGCACCGACAATGCTTGTCGCGGCGGCCTGGCTGATACCGAGACCACCGTCGGCGACGGTGTAATACAGGTAATAGATCAGGATGCCTTGCATCCCGTAGAAGGAGAACCTCTCCCACATCTCCACGCCGAACAGATTGGCCAATGCAAACGGTTGGCCGAAGAAGCCCTTGTCTTCCTTCTCGGTCCGTTCGGCAGGCTCCGTAGTGTTACTCATCCGAAAAGTGTCCTACTTCGTAGCGCAATTCGGGTAGTTCCGGACCGCTCGACACGGTTACGACCTGGCACGGATTTTTGCGATGACCGGAACCAGTGCGCGCCACCCGAGTAGGAAAGCGCCGAGGACAAGCGTGGCGACCACGATGAAACTGAACTGCGTACCTTGACCGCTGAGCACTCGCAGGACCATGCCGATGACGACGGTGGAGAGCCATACGACTATGCCGGTGGGGAGTAGGAGAACGGCGTTGAACTTGTCGCGGTACAGCGCGAACGTGGCAGACCATCCGATTACCAGGCCGGTCAGGAACGGCCAGGATGTCTTCGCCAGTCCGGCGAGCGCATTGGCTTCTTCGTGTGTACGGCGCCCTATCGCGCAAAAGATAATGACAAGAACGGCGTCGATCAGCAGGAATGGTGCGTACTTCTTCACCTGGTCACCATACGACTGTGCGCCTTTCCGGTAGTTGGCACTACCGGAAAGGCGCACGTGGCCGAAGGCCCTTATGCCTGCAGACCAGCCTCGATCTCGAGGGTGATGGTGATCTTGTCGCCGACAACTGCTCCGCCGCCTTCGAGGGGCATCTCGATGGAGATGTCGAAGTCCTTGCGGTTGATGACGGTGGTGGCTTCGAATCCGGCAACCGGGCCGTTGCCCATACCGGGGTTGACGCCGTTGAACTCGAGGTTCAGCTCGACCTCGCGGGTGACACCGTGGAGGGTGAAGTCGCCTGCGAGTACGAAGTCGCTGCCCTTGGCGCGCACTGCGGTGGACTTGAAGGTAGCCGTCGGGTACTTCTCGACGTCGAAGAAGTCAGCGGACTTGATGTGGCCGTCACGCTGCTCGTTCTTGGTGTTGATGGAGGCGACCGAGATTTCGGCTTCGACGGCCGGGGTGCCGTCCTCGGCAACCGTGATGGCGCCCGAGAACTCGTCGAACGTGCCGCGAACCTTGGACACCATGAGGTGACGAACCGAGAAGCCGACGGTCGAGTGGACCGTGTCGATAACCCAGGTTCCGGCGGTCAATGCGGGCAATGTGGTGGTAGCGGCGGTCATCGAAGCTCCTTGATAAGTAGTTGAATGTTCAATTGCTTGTAGGTTCAACTATGAACCCTCGGGAATTCTTCCGCAAGTTCATGTGACTGTCATCACATGTGTGGGAGGAAGCCGCGTAGACGGCATGAAGCGCCGACGCCGTGACGGACTGATGAACAGCCACTCCCCAGTGTTGGACTCCGTTGACCAGGGCTTCTGTGATGGTGACTGCCGAAGTTGCACTGGCCGGAGAATCCGAGTGGCCGGGAAGTGAATGCTGAGTGAGTGACAGAACTTCGACGCCGGTGCCGTTCTCGGTCAGGATCCTGGCCAGCGCCTCGACAGGCCCGGACGCACTGGCCTCGGCGGTAATTTCCTTGCCGTCGCGATCCAGGACGACAAACAGACGATCACCATCTGAGCTGTGTTCCACCGAATATCGGCGCATTCCTCCGTTGTACCCGTACTCGCGCAGCAGGAGGTTCCACAGCTGGTCGGCGGTTATCTCGAGTCCGGAGCCATCGGTTTCACGTTGAACTCGTGCCGCAAAATCGATTTGCAGGCGTCGGGGGAGTTCGACGCCGTATTCCGATGCCAGCAAGTAGGCGATGCCTCCCTTGCCGGACTGGCTGTTTACCCGGATCACTGCCTGGTAGTCACGACCGACGTCAGCGGGATCGATCGGCAGGTACGGCACCTCCCACGGCGCCTGCGACGGATCGATGCCAAGGATTTCGGCGCGCTCGTAATGATGGGCAAAGCCCTTTTTGATTGCGTCCTGGTGGGTTCCCGAGAACGCGGTGTACACCAGATCGCCGCCGTACGGGTGGCGCTCGTGCACCGGAATTCTGTTGCAGTGCTCCACTGTTCGACGAATTTCGTCGATGTCGGTGAAGTCGATTCTCGGGTCGACGCCCTGCGCGTGGAGGTTGAGCCCGAGCGTCACCAGATCGACATTGCCGGTGCGCTCACCGTTACCGAACAGGCAGCCTTCGACCCGCTGAGCGCCGGCGAGTACTGCCAGTTCGGCGCACGCCACTCCGGTGCCACGATCGTTGTGCGGATGTACGGACAGGATTACCGAATCGCGTCGAGCGAGATTGTGGTGCATGTATTCGATCTGGTCCGCGTAGATGTTAGGAGTGGCGATTTCCACTGTGGCAGGCAGATTGTGGATGACCGGGCGATCGGGGCTCGCATCCCAGAGTTCGCTGAGGCTGTTGCAGATCTGCAGCACGTAGTCCAGTTCCGTCAGGTTGAAGACCTCGGGTGAGAACTCGAACCGCCACCCGTCGTGAGCGTCACCGCCGCGAGCGACATCCTCGGCGGCGCGAAAGATCATGCCGTGCAGTTCGTCTCGTTCCTTCCCCAGGACCACATCGCGCCATGTCGGTGCGGTAGCGGTGTACATGTGAACTACCGCGTTCGGCAGTCCGGCGATGGATTGGTAGGTTCGCTCGATCAAATCTGTTCGGGCTGCGGTGAATACAACGATCGTGACATCGTCGGGAACAAGGTCGAGGTGCACCAGGTCGCGAACGAAGTCGAAATCCGTCGCACTGGCGGACGGGTAGCCGACCTCGATTTCCTTGTAGCCGATCGCCACCATCAGTTCGAACATCCGGCGTTTGCGGGCCGGGTCCATCGGTTCGGCGAGGGCCTGGTTGCCGTCGCGCAGATCCACGGGAACCCACAGGGGCGCTTCGGTGGTGCGATTGGCCGGCCAGGTTCGATCGAATGCCGGAATGTCGACTCGATCCCACGCGGCGCGATAACGCGCGGACGGCATAGGGGAAGGTTTCTGGTTGTTCCAGGTGGTGCTCTGGGTGTTCCAGGTGATGCTCATCGGGGGTTCTCCTGCGGGTCTTGGTGAGAGACCGGCCATGGCGGAACCCCGCGGAGGGGTGCCGGTCTTTTCAGGCCCCGCCGCGGCAGTCGAGAAGGAGTCCTCGGAAAGCCATGAGGGCTACACTAGAACGAAATCACTTATCAGACAACCTGAGGAGTTTCCGTGCCGCCGATGGTCGAACGCCGTCTACTCACCGATCAAGCCGCTGAGCTTCTTCGTGCTCGTATCATCGGTGGCGAATGGGCAGTCGGTGACAAACTTCCAGGTGAAACCACTCTGGCGGCGGAATTGGGTATCGGTCGTTCCACGATCCGCGAAGCCGTTCGCACCCTCGCCGGACTCGGCATGCTGGAATCGCGTCAGGGCGCCGGAGTGTTCTTGCGCAGTACAACTCCACCCGACCAGTGGCCTCGGGTCCTCGAATCAGAAGCCATCCTGCATGTAGTCGAAGTGCGCAACGCCGTCGAGGTGGAGGCAGCTGGATTGGCAGCCAAACGACGCGACGACACCGATATCGCAGAACTCAGGCGTGCGCTCGACGGTAGGGCCGCGGCCGCGAATTCCGGTGATGCCGCCTTTGTCGACGCCGACATCGCGGTGCACCGCGCGGTGGTCGAGGCGGCGCACAATCCGGTTCTGTCTGAGTTGTTCGAAACGTTTGTCCCACGACTTCGGACTGCGTTGATCGAGCTGATCGGCGTCCTCGATCTCAATCCGCACAGCCAACCCGACGCCGACGAGCATCGAATGTTGGTGGACGCCATCGAAGCCGGTGACTCGGAGGCTGCCGTGCGAATCAGCCGTGCCCATCTGGATGACATGGCAGCAGCGTTGCGACGCTAAACGCCGGGTTGTTCGCCGCGTTCGAAGTCGATGGTCATGTCGGCGTCGTCGCGATGCGTCGCTCGGAACGAGATGAGGAAGACGACCCACCCCACGAGCGCCACGAGTACAAGACTCACCATTCGGTAGACGAAGACCGCCGCGAGAGCTTGTGCGCCGGTCGCTCCGGCGATGGTGAGCGCAGTGATCAGTGCTGTGTCCACGTATCCCAAACCACCGGGCATCAGAGGAATACTCCCGACGGCCTTGGCTGCGGTGAATGCGATCAGCAAACCGGCAAACGAGGGGTGCGCACCCACAGCCCAACAGGCAAACCCGAGACAGGCGACGTCGGCAACACGATGGATCGCCGACCAGCCGAAAGCGATGACGGTATCGGTGCGCCCGAGTTCCACGGAATCGAGTTGAGTGAGAATCTCGGACCAGCGTGACACTCCACGGTCTGGATGATTACCGCGAAAGCTGTTGTACCGAGCAAGGACCCAGTGTCCTAGGCGTTCGAGGCTACCGGGGTTCTGGGCGATATATCGCAGGCCGACGAATAGAAGCGCCACGCAGATAATCGAGATGGTCAGCGTAACTGGACTGACCTTGGTGCCGAAAGCCAAAGCGCCGGTTGCGCCGAGAAGTGCCAGCGTTGCTGCGGCGATCACACCGCACATAGCCAATTGCCACGACGCGACAATGGGCGTCGCACCCCACTTGCGGGTCTGCTTGTATGTGAACGCGGTGGAGAACACCTGCCCCGCAGGCAATGTGAGCGCCATCGCGGTACTTGCGTAGATCACGGAGAGATTTTTCAGGTGGCCGGCCACCACACCGGCAGCATTGAGAAGCCGCTGCTGAACCGACGCGTATCCGCTGAGTGAGACGGCCTGGGCGGCGATGCAGGCCGCAACCCAACCCCAGTGGATTTCCGTCAGTGCCTGCCATGACTCATTGAGCTTTGGCCAAAGCAGTGTCCCCTCGACAACCAGCAGAGTGATCAGCGCGAGCCCGAGAACATACTTCAGCCACCAGAATCGCCCACGAACCCGACCGGACTCGGCGACGGACGGCGGGGGCCGTCTGAGTCGCCACGGGGTCTTTCCAGGCAGTGCCATCGATTCAGACTAACCAATCTGTTCTGGATCTACCTCGGGATATTTCTGTGGCCAGGCTAGATGAGTGAGCCGTCTGCGCCCACGAAGTTGAACCTGCTCGCCCAGTTCCCACTCGGCCTGCTCCTCCTCGTCCGCAAAATACAGCGCACTCGTCGACGCCAGGACTCTGCTGGGACGGAACTTCGCGAGCTCCGTCAAACGCGAGGCCTCGTTGACCGGGTCGCCGATCACGGTGTACTCGAAACGTTCCGCCGCACCGATATTTCCCGCGACCGCCAAACCTGCGCTCACACCGATACCGATGTCGAGGCCGGTGATCGCGTCGAGCTTGAACCGCAACTCGCGCGCAGCAGCCAGCGCAGCCGTCGGTGCGTCGGGTCGATCGAGGGGAGCGCCAAAGATCGCGAGCGCCGCATCGCCCATGAACTTGTTGACAAAGCCGTGGTGACGGTCGATCACGTCCACGACGATGCGGAAGAATTCGTTGAGCAATTCGACGACCTCGCCAGGCGGACGTTCAGCCGCAGCGCCCGTCGACCCGACCATGTCCACGAACAGAACCGCGACAAAGCGTGTTTCACCGCCCAGTTCCGTACCGAACTGCAAAGCGCGTCGAGCGACGTCCTCGCCGACATGTTGGCCGAACAACTGGCGCAGCAGACGACGTTCGTCCGACTCCTTCATCATGCGGTTGAACCCGACCTGCAGACGCCCGATCTCACTGCCGTCGAACACCTCGACACGAACGTCCGTCGCACCGCGCTGGACCCGCTCGATGGCGCGTCGAAGTTGGCGGATGGGGTCGGAGATCTGGCTGGCCGTCAGCATCGACAGCGCAAATGCCTGCACGATCGCCATAATCGAGATCAACAAGATCGCCCACGCCAACGAGTTGGGTGAGAACTCGAGATCAGTGGTGAGTTGGGTGGCGCACAGCAAGATGATGCCGGCGACGGGCATGAGCGTGCCCAATCCCCACGTCATCGCCAAACGCGTGCCGACGCCTGGGGCCATGGTCCGATCGAACTCGCCCTCGCTCAATGCGAGTGCAGCGACGGGACGCAGGATTCGCTCGCCGAGCATGTACGTGAACCCGAACGTCGTGGTCGCGGCCATGCAGACGGTGACAATCACCGCGATAGCCAACCCGGGCATCTCGTTGATCGTCAGAATGACGAAGATGATGCCGCCGAGGAACCAGAGAACAAGGTGGACGATCGCTTGGCGCAGCGGCGCATGCAGCGCTGCCATCTGCTCACTGCGCGTCGGGGGACCGCCGCGCAATCTCCACCGGATGACCTTGCGGAGCATCATGGCTGCCGCCGTCAGACTGACAACACCGGCAAACGCGAGGTAGATGCCGAACACCGCGAAGTTCCGGACATGATCGGCAACGATCGCGTCGGATTCCTCGATGGGGACGCCGTACCGCACAAAGGCAAAGACCAGCACCGCGCCGATCAGGTTGGCTGCGAGCATCGAAACCATATAGATGGGCCATCGACTGCGGATCGTCACCGCTATCGCTCTGTATGAAGCCCGCACAGCGTTCAATTTAGCTGGCCAGGGTCGAAGTACTGGTATGCGCGTCCCATTTGCGTCTGCCCACGGTTGTCGGCTCCGGCGGTTAGGCTCCCGAAGGGAACGCAGGATAAGGGGAATGCGGAGGGGATTCGGCCCATGAATGAGTTCGAGAATGAGTTCGAGCGGGAATGAACAAGCCCATCACGTCCGACGCGAAGTCGGTTCATCCCGGCGTGCGGATCGCAGCCGAGTGGTCGTGGCGCCTGATCGTGATCTTTGCCGGCTTGGCGGTCCTCGGATACGTCGTGCTGCGGCTCGAGACGGTGCTGATTCCCGTCGGCTTGGCGCTCCTGGCGTCGGCGCTGCTCATTCCGTTCGTAGACCGGATGCAAACGTGGGGCGTGCCGCGATCAGCTGCCGTTGTAGTGGTGTTGCTCGGTGCCCTCGGCATCGTTGCCGGAATCATGACGTTTGTGGTCGAGCAGTTCATCGACGGTCTTCCAGAGCTCACCGATCAATTTGCTGCCAGCGTCACACAAATCCAGAACTGGTTGACCAGCGGTCCGTTCCATTTCAGTGAGGACCAGATTCGCCAAGCGGGCGATTCCGTCGTCAAATCGGTGCAGTCCAATCGCGAAGAACTGACCAGTGGCGCGCTGACCACCGCGGCGGTTGTCACCGAGATCTTCACCGGCGCGCTGTTGACCTTCTTCACCCTGATCTTCTTCCTGTACGGCGGAGACCAGATCTGGGAGTTCGTCACCCGGATCGTTCCGCGCGATTCGAGGCGTCGGATCCGGATCGCGGGCGCCGCCGGCTTCGGTTCACTCATCGGATACGTACGTGCAACGGTTGCCGTCGCCGCAGCGGACGCCATCGGTATCGGCGCTGGCCTCGCGATTCTGGGAGTCCCGCTGGCGTTGCCCCTGGCATCGCTGGTGTTCATCGGCGCGTTCATCCCGATCGTCGGTGCTTTTCTCACGGGTTTTCTTGCAGTCCTCGTCGCCCTGGTCACCAAGGGATTCCTGACCGCCCTGATCGTGCTCGGCATCATCATCGGCGTCATGCAGCTCGAAGCGCACGTCATGCAGCCCCTGCTGCTCGGCCGCGCAGTCAGGCTCCACCCGCTGGCCGTGGTTCTCGCGATCACCGCGGGCATCGTCCTGGCCGGAATAGTCGGCGGGCTCCTCGCCGTACCGATCGTCGCGGTCCTCAACACGGCTATCCGCTCACTGCTCGCCGACGATCCCGACGCCGTGTACGCCCAATTGCACGTCGAAGATCCGGAGACACCGCTCTATCCGGCGGAACCCGACGAACCACGAACCGAACCGCGCATCGAAAATCCGATCCCACCCGACCAGGCCACCCACGATGACTGACCCGACCCGCCGACGCCGATTGCACTACCGACCCACCGTCCGCGAAGCATGCGGAATAGACACCGACCCTGACGCACCGCTGTGGCGGGCCGCGCAGGCCTTTCGCTTGGTCACTCTGGTCTACGCGATCAGCTACCAGTTCGCTTCGGCGTCGGACTACACCAACGCACGTCTGAGTTGGTTCTTCGTCGCGCTCATGGCGGTGTGGTCCGGTGCCTCCGCAGTCATGTTGGCCGCTGAAACGGTCCCACGAAAATATGTCGTACTGGCAGATCAGCTGATCGTCATCGCGCTCATGGCGTCGACGAGGCTTGTGTCAGATCACGAGTGGTACCAAAATCACCAGACCCTACCGACGACGCTGTGGGCCACCAACGCCGTGATCTCGGCGGCGATCCTCGGCGGGCCGTGGCTCGGAATCGCATCAGGCGTTGTCATCTCCTCGGCCAGCGCGATCATTCGGGACCAGATCAATCTTGATCTCTGGCGCGACGCCACAGCCCCCGTCCTCGTATCAGTCGGCTTGGCGCTGGGCCTCGCCACCACCACCGCACGGCGCGCACATCGCCAACTCGAACAAGCCGTGCGCCTCGCCGCAGCCACCGAAGAACGCGAAAGACTCGCCCGTGAAGTCCACGACGGAGTACTCCAAGTTCTTGCGATGGTCCGAAGACGAGGCGCAGCGCTCGGCGGTGAAGCCGCAGAACTCGCAGAACTGGCCGGAGAGCAGGAAGTGGCACTGCGCATGCTCATCTCCGAACAGGGCTCAGGCGCAACCGCCGACACGGGAGGTCAGAGCGTCGACCTGTGCCCACTGCTCACCACTGGGGCGAGTGCGACGGTATCCGTCTCGACACCAGCCGACCCTGTCATCCTCGACCGAGACCGCGCCATCGAACTGGCCGCCATCGTCGACAACGCCCTGTCCAACGCAGCCCTCCACGCCGGCTCAGGCGCCAAGGTGTTCGTACTGCTCGAAGATCTACCGGGCGAGGTCATTGTCAGTATCCGCGACGACGGAGTCGGTATCCCCGACGGCCGGTTGGCCGAGGCCGAAGCCGAAGGCCGCATGGGAGTATCGAAGTCCATTCTCGGACGCGTCGCGGTGCTCGGCGGTACCGCGAGCCTGCACACCGGACCCGGAGAGGGCACAGAATGGGAAATCACGGTGCCGAAGGAAAGTAGTGGAAGTGACTGAGCAACAAGGTGTAACCGGGGTGTCCGTCATGGTGGTCGACGATCATCCGATGTGGCGAGACGGAGTGTCCCGCGACCTCGAAGCAGCCGGATTCATCGTCGCAGCCACCGCAGACGGCGTCGAGCGTGCCCGAAACCGCGCCGCTGCAGTGACACCGGACGTTGTTCTCATGGACATGCACCTCCCCGACGGAAACGGAGCCGACGCAACTACTGCGGTGCTCGAAGTTTCGCCCCACAGCAAGATCCTTGTGCTGTCGGCGTCGTCGGAACGCGACGACGTACTGGACGCGATCAAGGCGGGAGCGTCCGGTTACCTGGTCAAGAGTGCTTCCGTCGACGAACTCCTGGGAGCCGTACGCGCAACCTACGACGGGCAAGCTGTCTTCACCCCTGGCCTTGCCGGACTGGTACTCGGTGAATACCGACGCATGTCCACCGCCCCTGCCGACGACCGTGCACCCGAGGTCCCGAAACTCACCGAACGGGAGACCGAAGTGCTGCGACTGGTCGCGAAAGGGCTCAGCGCCAAGCAGATTGCGACCAGGCTCTCGCTGAGCCACCGAACCGTCGAAAACCACGTACAAGCCACGCTACGCAAACTTCAATTGGCCAACCGCGTCGAGTTGACGCGTTACGCAATCGAGCAGGGTCTTGATTGATATCGGGGAAAGTCTCGATTAACGCTTATCCTGGAAACCATGGAGGCCAGGAATCTACGCGTATCGGATGCAGAACGAGAGCACGTCGGCGAATTGCTGCAGAAAGCCGTCGGTCAGGGGATGCTCTCACTCGGTGAGTTCACCGAACGTATGGACACCGCGCTGGCTGCAAAGACCAGGGGCGAACTCAACGTCGTACTTGCCGATCTCCCGGGCATCACCTTGATCTCGGATTACGAGCCTCCCGCGTATCCCGCGTCGGCCGGCCAGTCCGGTTATCAGTATCCGGCCCCGGGTTACCAGCAGCCGCCGGTTCATCAGCAGGTTCAGTATCCGCAGCCGCAGCCCTATGCCGGACAGAGTGGGCCTCCGGCGGCCGGTGCCTACGGCGCAGCCAATGCCGCGATCATCCGCGGACGGATGTCGACAGTGACGCGTAACGGCGCGTGGATCGTCCCGCCGGCCGTTGTGATCGACACTCGAATGTCCAGTGTCACGGTAGATTTCACGCGTGCGGTCATGCAAACACAGATCGTGCATGTCTCGATCAACGACTATGCAAGCTCGATCTCGCTGATCGTCCCCGAAGAAGCCACGGTGGACATGAACGATGTCGAAGCCATCGGTGGCAGCGCTTCCAACAAGGTGCGGTCCGGGCCTCAGATGGGCCCGCTTCACGTAGTGGTGCACGGCAAGGTGCGCTTCGGTAGCGTCACTGCAAAGCATCCCTTCGGAACCACCTTTCGCAAGTTCCTTGGGTCCTAGATCGAAAGGTGTGCTCACCGAAAGCCCCTATGTCGGTCGAGTAGTACTACTCATTCAATCGAGGATTGACTGAAGCAAGCTCGGTGTATGACCACACCAAGTTCTCCTGCCGTCGATCCGCGACTGGTGACCGCTCTGTCGGACGAGTGCGAAAGCATCGGACGGCAGTTGCGCCACATGGGGCAGAACCTGTCGATTCTGCAGACGCAGCTGACCACGATGCGGCCTGCAGCGCCGGCTGCGGCGCCCGTTCAGATTCCCGCGTACGTTCCACAGCCGGCCCCGCAGCACGTGGCCTCGCAGCACGTTGCCCCACAATCGCAGTACCTGCGCCCGCCAAGTCCGCCAATGCAACCGAGTCCACCGAAGCAGCCCAGTGTGCCGTGGTGGCAACGTGACGGCGTGATCAGCCGACTCCTCGCGATTGCCGGGGTGGCAGTCACCTTGATCGGTGTTGTCATGCTGTTGGTTCTGGCAGCCCAGGCCGGTTTCTTCGGACCGCCTCTTCGAGTGATCGGCGGAGCAGCCCTGTCCGGTGCCCTGATCTTCGCAGGGTTCCGGGTGTACGGACGCCCGGGCGGCCGGGTGGGAGCAATCGCGCTGGCGGCCACCGGATTTGCCGGTCTCTACCTCGATGTGATGGCAGCGTCGGTCCTGTACGGCTGGATCGTCTCGCCGCTGTCGATGGTGATTGCCTTCGGTATCGCTGCTGCCGGAGTCTCGGTGGCGGTCAGGTGGAACTCCGAACCTCTTGCGCTGCTGATCGTGCTCGGCGCGGCATTGGCAGCCCCCGCCTTGGCCGGCGCACTGACGTTGTCGCTCATCGGTTTTCTTGTTGCTCTCCAAGTGGCAGGGTTCTCCGCTCAACTCGGTCGCGACTGGAAATATCTTGGCATGGCCCGGACGGTGCCGGTTGCGATCGTATTGATCGCAGCAATCGTCGGAGTGTCCCTCTTCGATGGAATGCAGGTTGATTCATCGGCATTGACGATCAGTGCGGTTGTTGTCTCCCTGATCGGACTGAGCGCCGCAGTTGCCTTGCAGTGGAAGGGATCCCCGTCGCGTGACGGTGTTGCCGGCGCCTGGTCGAGTGCGACGTTCATTGTCGCAACGCTCCCACTGCTGGGAGTCGACGTACTCCTCGGTGATCAGATGGCCTCCCTGCTCTACGGCGTCATGGCACTGGTGCTCCTGGTCGGTGCTGCAGCAGGCGCGGCATTGTCGACTCACCTGCGCATGGGTATCGCCGGTACCGGTGCAGTGGCTCTGCTGCTGTGCTGTGTTGCCGGGTCGCCGCAGTCGTTGACTGCTGCAGTTCTGCTTGCCGTCGCCACCGTCTTCATCGTGATCGCAGGTTCGACCGGATCACGTTTCGTCTGTGCGCTCGGATCCGTTTTTGCCGCAATCGGATTGATCGGATTCCTGGAATCCGCGTCGCCGTCCATGTTGATGACGTCCCGTGCCGCGTCTGCCCATCTCGATGCGCTGACGGCACTCACGAGCCTGACTGCGATCGGAGTGCTCGTGGCATTCGTGTGGGTCATGAGTCGATTGGCATTGGTCTCGGAGAACAACATTGCCGTCGCCTGGGCCATCAGCGGAATGGGTATCCTCTACGCCGCTACCTGCGCACTGGTTGCTTCGGGCATCGAGATATGGGGCGGCACAACAGGGTTTGTGTTCGGCCACAGTGCAGCAACGGTCGTATGGATGCTGGCCGCCACATCCGCACTCGTATTCGGACTGAACAATCGCGAGCACGCACACACGATGCTGGGAACCGGCCTGACGCTGACCTGCGCAGCGCTGGCAAAACTCTTCCTGTTCGATCTCGCCACCTTGAGCGGACTGGTTCGCGGTGTCGCGTTCCTGGTGGTCGGGCTACTGCTCCTGCTTGTCGGGACGCGCTATGCACGCGCCTTCGGCAAGGCGGACCAGATCAACTCCGCTTCTGCCGCGCGATGAGCTCGCTGACGCTCACGGCATTACCGTCGTCGGGGCGGTGGCGTCCGCTGACTGCGTTGCCGGACGACGGACCGTTGGGCGTGGATTCAGACGCCGCGCCGGTGGTGGCCGCTCCGTTACTGCCCGCTCCGTTACTGCCTGCGCCGTTGGTTCCAGCCCCGTTGGTTGAAGCACCATTGGTGCCGGCACCGTTTGTTGCTGCACCGTTTGTGGCTGCACCGTTGGTCGGTGCCGAAGTGCGGACGGCCGGCAATGGCCTCGATGCAGGTTGCGCCTCACCCGGGGTGCGCAGGTCCGACAACCAGCTTTCGATCGGTCGTTCAGTGGAAGCCGGTGTAGCGGGGGAGGTGCGGCGAGCGGTCGGAGCCGGTGTCGGTGTTGCCGTTTGTTCCGGCTTGGCCGCCTTGTACGTCGGGTTGGGGACCGGTGCTTCGATCAGGTCCTGCGGCGCACCGGCCGGTCGGTCGGTACTGCGGCGGCGGGGTGTCTCGCCGGGCGCGTATGTCCTGGGCGTTGGCGCCTTGACCGACATCTCGCTGAGGGGGATGGGCTCGGTGAGGGGATCGGGTTCGCGCTTGCCCCCGACCGTTGCTGGGGGCGGGAGTACCCGCGACGGCGTCGCAGCTTTTGCCTGCGCTGACTCGGTGATTTTTGCCTGGCCGGGACCGGCGATCGCGCCGACGGGCGTGAGTTGGGGGACATCGACGAGCGCAAGTTCGTTGTCGAGGATCGGCTCGCCCAGTCCGATCTTCTCCTGGATTCGTTTCATCCAGGCCGGGGCCCACCAGCAGTCGTCGCCGAGCAGTTTCATCGTGGCGGGCACGAGGAACATGCGGATGAGCGTGGCGTCGATGACCAGGGCCGCGATCATGCCGTACGAGATGTACTTCATCATCACCAGTTCGGACAGGCCGAACGCGCCGGTCACCACGATGAGGATCAACGCCGCCGCGGTGATGATGCGGCCGGTGTGCGCTGTTCCGATGCGGATGGATTCGGTGGTGCTCGCACCCTGCGCGCGCGCTTCCACCATTCGTGAGAGTAGGAAGACTTCGTAGTCGGTGGAAAGTCCGTAGACGATTGCGATGATCAACACCAGAACTGGCGACATGATCGGGCCGGGTGTGAAGTTGAGCAGTTCGCTGCCGTGGCCGTCGATGAAGATCCACGTCAAGATGCCCAGCGTCGAACCCAGTCCGAGAGCGCTCATCAGAGCTGCCTTGATCGGCAGGACCAACGATCCGAAGGTCAGGAACATGAGCAGTGTGGTCAGCAAAATGACCGTGACGACCATCAGCGGTAGACGGTCGAGTAGAGCGTCGACGCTGTCCTGCTCGATGGCGGGGGTGCCGCCGACAAGGACCGTCGTGCCTTCCGGCCAGTCCGCGGCGCGGAGGTAGTCGATGGTGGGGCGAGCTTCGTTGCGCTCGGTCAGGCCGGCTTTGAGGACGTTGACGCCGTCCTTGGTGGCCACTTCGGGGGTGAACTTCTCGACCAGGCCCGGTGCGTTGTTGGCGGTCTTCGCTATCTGGCCGAGCGCGGTGTTGTCTGCGCCCTGGATGACCAGACGGACAGGTTCGGTGCGGTTACCCGGGAAGAGCTCGTCGAACTCGGCTTGAGCTACGCGCGTGGGGCTGTCGGGCGGCAGGTACGTCTCGTTGATGCCACCGAACTTGATGCCGGTGAGCGGAATGATCATCAGGAGCAGTGCGGCCACGATCGGAACGGCAACCTTGAGCGGATGCCGCATCACGAACCTGGTGAGGTTGCCCCAGAAGCCGTTTTCGATTTCCTCGTTGGTCTTGGTCTGGCGAAGCCTCTTGAACGTCAACGCATCGATCCGCTTGCCGAGGATTCCGAGGATGGCAGGCAGGATCGTGACGGACGAAATGGCCGCAAGCATGACGGCCGCGATTGCGCCGTACGCAACGGATTTCAGGAAGCCCTGGGGGAACAGCAGAAGGCCGCCGAGGCTGACGGCAACCATGGTCGCCGAGAACATGACAGTGCGGCCGGCGGTCATGACCGTTCTGCGGACCGCCGTCGGCGTCTCGTGCCCTTCGGCGATTTCTTCACGGAAACGACTGACGATGAACAGCCCGTAGTCGATGGCCAGACCCAGCCCGACCAAGGACACCACGGGCGCGACAAACGCGTTGACCTCGGTGAAATTGGTGATCAGACGGATGATGCCGTTGGCACCGATGACGGTCAGGCCGCCCACGATCAGGGGCAGGGCAGCAGCGACGACGCCACCGAACACGAAGAAGAGCAGCACACCGACAGCAGGAATTGCGAGCATTTCCATGCGCTTGATGTCGTTGGCCATCGTGTCGTTCAACGAGTTCGCGACCGGTTGCAGACCGGCCAACTGCACGTTGACACCGTCGATGTAGAACTCGCTCTCGACATCGCGGAAGTTGTTGGACACCGCGGTGTCGTTGTCGCCGGCAATGGCCACGCTGGCAACGGCATGTTGCTTCGTCGGGTCTGCCAAGGCGGCGACGGAAAGTCCGTCACCGACCTTGAAGTACGAACCGTTGATCTTCATGATCTGATCCGGATGGTCCGAGACCAGTCGTTGCAGGCTGTCGATGACCTTCGCTTGGAACTCCGGGTCGTCGACGGTTTTTCCTTCGGGCGCTGTGTACAGCGCCAGAACGTCGCCGGCGGTGCTACGTCCGAACGTGCCGTCGGCGAGCTTTGCAGCCTCGACCGATTGTGACCCCGGATCGTCCCAGCCGCTCTGGCTGAGATGGTCCTGCAGGCTCATGCCGTACGCGGCAAGCCCGAGGAGTCCCGCCACCATGACAGCGATGACGGTGAAGCGGGCACGATAGACGATGCTTCCCCAGCTGGCGAACACTGATCAACTCCTACTCGGCAACACTTTTTCGCCCGATGAGCAGGGCGGAAAGCGGTCGGAACGGCTGCAACCAGGCGCCCTCGTCGGGCAAAGTATCCAGGCTTACCCGCGGCAGAGGCTCGCGGAAGACACCGGGAATGTCCTCGAGATCGACGAAGTCCAGGATGTCGGACGACACAGCCCAGCTGGCGTGCTCGCGGAATCCGAGTACCTGAACCGGAATGCCGGTCGCTGCGATGTCTTCCAACGGTTCGCGGAATGCTTGACCGTCGGCGGACGCGACCATGATTCCGGCCAGTCCCTCGCCGTACCGCAGAGCGATGTGCTCGAGCATGTCTGAATCGACATCGCTGTCCTCATCGACCTTCGGCTTGGCGAACACCGCAAAACCCACGTTACGCAACGCTTCGACCCATGGGCGCACAACGTCGGCGCTGCCCGTGGCGATGTTGGTGAAGACCGTTGCTTCGGGTTCGAGGTTGCCGGACTCACGCGCGGACAGTTCAGCGGTCCGTGACAGCAACCAACGTCCGAGTGCGTCGAATCGTGGCCGGTAGGCAGCGGTAGGTCGGCCGCCGAGGATGGCGCCGAGGCCCATGTCCAGGTTGGGGGCGTCCCACACCAGGAGAACCCGTTTGGGGTGGCGGGAGTCACGACCGAGGTCGAGGGGAGATCCTGACGACTCGAGGTCGTCGGATAACTGTTCGCTGACGCTCATGCTCTGATCTTCCCCCATATAAGCTCGGTAATTGCGCTTCCGACCTTATGGGCCTTGTCTTCGAACTTCGTGACTGGGCGCTCGTGGGTCATCGGTGATTCCCAGTCGAGAGCGCTCAAGAGCGGTTCGGCGTTTCCGGTTTCCTCGATCCACTCCGCGTATTCGGCGTGGTCGGTGGCAACGTGGAGGACTCCGCCTGGCTTGAGGCGATTGGCGATCAACGAGAACGTCGGGGCCTGCAACAGACGACGCTTGTGATGGCGAGCCTTGGGCCACGGATCCGGGAAGAACACCCGAACACCCGTCAGCGACTCCGGGGCAATCATGTTTTCCAGTACGTCCATCGCGTCACCGCGCAGGACGCGGATGTTCGGGATCTCTTCGCGTTCGACCTGCTGAAGGAGTTGCGCGAGCCCGGGGCGGTAGACCTCGATGGCAATGAGATTGACGTGCGGTTCGGCTTTGGCCATCGCAGCGGTCGCGGTTCCGGTGCCCGATCCGATCTCGATGATCAGTGGGGCATCGCGTCCGAACCAGGCGGTCGCGTCGAGGGGAGTGTCGGACACATCGGCGCCGATAAGGGGCCACTGGCGGTCCCAGGACTTCTGCTGTGCGTCGGTCAGCGCACCCCTGCGCGAACGGAAACTTGTCACGCGCGGATGGAGACGGGAACCCTTGGAGTCTTCCGTCTCGCCCGCGTTCGGGGTTGGCAGTGCGTGCTGATCGGCTTCGTTCACGCGTCCATTGTCACGCATGACTGCCGTATAGCGCAGACGGGTCTGAAGTTCGAGTTGAGACTTTCTGGGAAAATTCCGGAGAACTGCCCGCGAAATCGGACAGCTGAACGTGAGATGACCTGCCGGGAACAGCCGTGTCGTCGTAAACCTGACAGAATCTGCCCATCACGAAGGGGAACGTGGGGTGGGGATGAACACAGGGGAAAATGTGAAGGTGTGGGCTCGAATTGTGCCCGCAGTCTCACTCGACGACGCTTGTGCGCCGCCGATGGACGAGTTGCGACGGCTTGCCTACCGGTTGATGTCGATCGATCAGCACGCCGCGGAGGCGGTGCATTCGATAGTCGGGTCGTTGACAGCACCGCTGCAGGTACTGGTTGCCGGTCGTAGCGGAGTCGGCCGGTCCGCGGTGACCACGTTGCTCCAGAGTGATGTCTTCGCGAGCCATCGAGTGGGAGGCGCGCCGATCATTCCCACGGAGACGAGGGCGTTCGACGTGCCCGGTGCGATAGATCCGGATCTGAGTAGTCACTGCGTTGTGGTCGTCGTGGTCGACGCACTCCGAGACGCAGATCGACGCGCGGTCGGTCGCGCGTCCGATCACTGCCTTGCCGTTCTGAACAAAGCCGACCACATCGGTGACGGGTGGGAGGATGCGCTCACGCGTGCGGCCGAGATTTCCGGTGACCTCTCCGTTGCCACCGTTCCTCTGGTTGCGTTGACCGGACAAGGTCGAGAGGCGTTCTTCGGTGAGTTGTCGCTGCTACTCGAGACGTGGTGGTGGCGCAGAGTCGACGGAATTCGATCGGTACTGGATCGCGTTGCTGCCGGCGCCGAGGCGGCGGAGGTCGCCGGTGCCCGAGATGAGATCGAACAGTATCTACGGACCGATTCCGGTCTGATCTTTGCCGCGACGGGTGCGCTGGTGCGTCCGGAACTGCGTGGGTTTGTGGCAAGCGCACCGCCTGCGCCGACAACGG
The DNA here is from genome assembly GCF_013277795.1 of Rhodococcus sp. MS16. Taxonomy (NCBI): domain Bacteria; kingdom Bacillati; phylum Actinomycetota; class Actinomycetes; order Mycobacteriales; family Nocardiaceae; genus Rhodococcus; species Rhodococcus sp. MS16. The sequence continues at coordinate 1,005,263 of NZ_VBTM01000005.1, read as the reverse complement.
TCGAGGAAGCGCGCAGATGCGCTCAGTGGTGGGGCGGGCCGACGCAACGTGAACATCGCGCATGGGCCGACGCGATATCGCTGGTCCACCGGGCGTACGTCAGGCGGTGGGTGCTTCTCGGCGGCGAGCGAGAGCGGTCGGAGATGAGCGCGTGAGCGATGTAGCTTCCGTGCTGCCGGCGGCGGTCCATCCTGTGGTTCGGAGATGGAACCCAGCTGGGCTCTTTGGTGATGTCGATGTCGCTTGGGCTGATGAATCATCAAGTAATGCAAGTGTTTTCGTTCTCGGCTTGCCGCGATGTGGTCGCGAAGAGGTCGAAAGGCTCCTGAGCGTGGCGGGTCGATACACGAGCGTCGATCATGCAAGCGATGCCATCATCGTGCTGCTGGTGGTCGACGCGGCAAGTGTGATCGGGCGGGAAGAGTTGGAACTGCTCGACGAGTCCGGAGTGGGAGGCTTGCCGTTTGTGGTTGTGATGACCAAGACGGATGTGAACCCGGACTGGGAAGCGGTTCGTGACCGCGATCAGCGCATTCTTGCAGATCACAGTGATGTTTACGGTGGGGCGGCAATCATCGTCCTGTCCGAGCATGGCGGTGTCGCACCGTTGTTCCACGCCGTCGACGCAGTTCGTCGACGCGCCGTATCTCAGCCTGGCGGCGGTGTGATCGCGGAAACCCGACGGATGATCGACCTCGAGGTTCGAAACCTGCGCGAGAGCGATCCCGGCGGCGAACTGCGTGCGGAGCGCAGCGAATTACTCACCGACCGTGACGGTCGACGTAGTGAACGACTAGCTCAGATGAGGACCAGGCTCCAGCGCGCGCGAGCCGAACTTTCGCAGCAGATCGCGGACACCACTCGAACGACAGTGGCGTCGGCGCGCCTGTGGATCGACGAGTCCACCCGAAGCGAACTCGACAGTTTGCCGGCACGTCTGCAACACGAAGTCGAGAGCAACACAGTGGCTTTCGACGCTGCGATCGCCACAGCAGTCGGAATCGGCGAAACGGGTGTAAGCGTCGCACTCCCACATTTTCCCGACGACCCCGCGACACGGCCGCGTGGTAACGAAGAGCGCATCACCGTGTTGGTCGGTGCCTCGGCGGGGCTCGGTTTGGGGCGGATCGCGGTCATTCCGCTGGAGATGGTGCCGGCCCTGGACATCGCGAGCATTCCGGTAACTCTGGTGCTTGGCGCAACTGCGGCGTGGTGGTTGAGCCGCACGAGAGGCGTTGCGGCAGATCGGGCGCACGCTCGTGCGTGGCTGGCGGAAACGATGGCCACCGTCAGAGCGCAATGGGAGCAGCGCGTGCTGAACCGGCTCCTTGACGCGGAAGTGGATCTCGGCAGCGCGATCCTGGCCGAGAGCCGAGAGCTGGTTGCGTCGGCGCAAGCGCGAATTGCGGAGATCGATGTCGAGCTCCGAGCACTGGGACAGGCACGTTCCGGACAATTGGCCGCCTGTGAACGTGACCTGGCAATTCTGAACGGTGCCGGGGCCTGAACGAGTTGTCCACAGGCCCGGATTTTTGTCGGTGACTGTCGACGGAAATCTGGTAGTACTGATGCATCTCGGTAGGGGTTGCCGGGAGAAGACACCAGCAAGATCAAGCACAGGGGGAAGTAATGGACGGATTTCTGATCACCGCCGACGTCGTCGACATGGGACGGTTCGACGTGCCGGCAGATCATCTACCGGCGGAGGGCATCGACCCGGCAACGTTCGGACCGGGTACGGGGACTGTCGACGTCGGTGATCTGACGACGACATTCGACGCATTCGATCTCGATGGCGACGGGATCGTCGACAGTCGCGTCGTGTCGCCGGACAACGATGCAGCTGCCATCGTCGTGGTGTCGGATTTCGATCGTGACGGCGCTGCCGACCGCGTGACGATGGTGGAGCCGGACGGAGACTTCGCGGCGTGGGAATGCCACCGAGACACGCACGGTGCGTTGGTGTGGGATCGCATCGATTCTGGCACTGTGTGACACCGAAAATAGGCACTGCGTGACACGCAAAATAGGCACTGAGTGACGTACCTAGAGGACTGTTCGCCTTGCGATCCGGGACCGTTTGCCTCTATTCGAAGCCGGGTACGCGTTGTGGATACACCATCTGAATCGTTTCTGTGACATTTCTGACCGCACCCGATTACCTGCAGGTGAACAGCCAGCGTTAACCTCAGTACATAGGACACCCGGCGTCCGTGAAATCCACGTGAGTGGATGACGCGGCTGGACCCCGTCGAGAGGGGGACACCGGGATCAACTGGTATCGGGGAGCTGCAGTTTGCATCCGGTGTCACGAGAACCCGGTTCCGGCTCACCCCAGGAGAGTTTGATGACCTCAGCGACCATTCCCGGTCTCAACGGAACTGACGGCACGCCCCCCACGCAGCACAAGGAACTGCTTGCATGGGTGCAAGAGGTTGCCGAACTCACCCAGCCCGCTCGCGTCGTCTTTGCGGACGGCTCGGACGAAGAGTGGGACCGGCTGACCGACAAGCTGGTCGAGGCAGGCACGTTCACGCGCCTCAACGACGAGAAGAAGCCGAACTCGTTCCTCGGTAATTCCGATCCTTCCGATGTGGCTCGCGTCGAATCGCGCACCTACATCTGCTCGAAGGAAGAAATCGACGCAGGCCCCACCAACAACTGGATGGACCCGTCGGAGATGCGCACCCTCATGGGTGACCTGTACCGCGGTTCCATGCGTGGACGCACCATGTACGTAGTGCCGTTCTGCATGGGTCCCCTCGACGCCGAGGATCCGAAGCTGGGTGTCGAGCTCACGGACTCCGAGTACGTCGTCGTCTCCATGCGCGTCATGACCCGCATGGGCAGCAAGGTTCTCGACAAGCTCGGCACCGACGGATTCTTCGTCAAGGCGCTGCACTCGTTGGGCGCTCCGCTCGCCGATGGCGAAGCCGATGTCGCGTGGCCGTGCAACGACACCAAGTACATCACTCACTTCCCCGAGGATCGTGAGATCTGGAGCTTCGGTTCCGGCTACGGCGGAAACGCTCTCCTCGGCAAGAAGTGCTACTCGCTGCGTATCGCTTCGGCAATGGCGCACGACGAGGGCTGGCTGGCCGAGCACATGCTCATCCTCAAGCTGATCTCCCCCGAGGACAAGGCCTACTACATCGCGGCGGCATTCCCGTCCGCCTGTGGCAAGACCAACCTCGCGATGATCCAGCCGACCATCCCCGGATGGCGTGCCGAGACTCTCGGTGACGACATCGCGTGGATGCGTTTCGGTGACGACGGACAGCTGTACGCCGTCAACCCCGAATTCGGTTTCTTCGGCGTGGCACCGGGCACCAACTGGTCCTCGAACCCCAACGCGATGCGCACCATCGACCAGGGCAACACGGTGTTCACCAACGTTGCACTGACCGACGACGGCGACGTCTGGTGGGAAGGCCTCGAAGGCGACCCGCAGCACCTGATCGACTGGAAGGGCAACGAGTGGACGCCTGAATCCGGTACGCAGGCCGCTCACCCCAACTCGCGTTACTGCACCCCGATGTCGCAGTGCCCGATCATGGCTCCCGAGTGGGACGACCCGAAGGGCGTGCCGATCTCGGCAATCCTGTTCGGTGGACGTCGTAAGACGACGGTTCCGCTGGTCACCGAGGCCCGCGACTGGCAGCACGGCGTCTTCATGGGTGCCACGGTCGGCTCCGAGCAGACCGCAGCAGCCGAAGGCCAGGTCGGTACGGTTCGCCGCGACCCGATGGCAATGCTTCCGTTCCTCGGCTACAACGTGGGCGACTACTTCCAGCACTGGATCGACCTCGGCAAGTCTGCCGACGAGTCCAAGCTGCCCAAGGTCTTCTACGTGAACTGGTTCCGCCGCGGCGACGACGGACGCTTCCTGTGGCCAGGCTTCGGCGAGAACTCTCGCGTCCTGAAGTGGATCGTCGAGCGTATCGAGCACAAGGCTGCCGGTATCGACACCCCGATCGGCGTCGTTCCCACGGGATCGGCACTCGACATCGACGGCTTGGACGTGTCGGACGCCGACATCACCGAGGCCCTCGCCGTGAACATCGACGAGTGGAAGGCCGAGATCCCGCTGATCGAGGAGTGGTTCGACTTCGTCGGCGAGAAGCTGCCCACCGGTATCCGTGACGAGTTCGAAGCTCTGAAGCAGCGCCTGGGCTGAGTCCCTCGCGATTCTGTTCTGCGTAACCCGAATGCCGCATCTGATCGAACAGATGCGGCATTCGGCATTCGAGGAGATTATTTTGGTAGTTCTCGGGTTTTTACCGGCCCGGTTGAGCTATAGGACACACCGAATGATGCAATAACGTCATTAACGAAACGACCCGGTCGACACTGCGGCCACATGGAGGTACGGAAATGACCGGTATTTACAACAACGTCACCGAATTGGTCGGGCGCACCCCGCTGGTGCGACTCAACCGCCTGACCGAGGGTCTGGACGCACAGGTTGTAGTGAAGCTCGAGTTCTACAATCCGGCCAACAGCGTCAAGGACCGGATCGGTGTTGCGATCATCGACGCTGCCGAGAAGTCCGGAGCACTCAAGCCCGGCGGAACCATCGTCGAGGGCACCAGTGGTAACACCGGTATCGCACTTGCCATGGTCGGTGCTGCTCGTGGCTACAAGGTCATCCTGACCATGCCGGAGACGATGTCCACCGAGCGTCGCGTCATGCTGCGTGCGTACGGCGCCGAGATCGTGCTGACCCCGGGCTCCGAGGGCATGGCCGGCGCAGTCGCCAAGGCCAAGGAAATTGTCGAGCAGACTGAAAACGCTGTCTCGGCCAGCCAGTTCGCAAACCCCGCCAACCCGGCCATCCACGAGGTGACGACCGGTGAAGAGGTCTGGGCCGACACTGACGGCGCCGTCGACATCTTCGTTTCCGGTATCGGCACCGGCGGCACCATCACCGGCGTCGGACGCACTCTCAAGAAGTACAAGCCCGAGGTCAAGATCGTCGGCGTCGAGCCCATCGATTCGCCGATCCTCAACGGTGGCCAGCCCGGCCCCCACAAAATCCAGGGAATCGGTGCGAACTTCGTACCCGAGATCCTCGATCGTGAAATCTACGACGAGATCATCGACGTCTCGTTCCCCGATTCCATCGAGGTCGCTCGCGCTCTCGGAACTCAGGAAGGCATCCTGGGTGGCATCTCGTCCGGCGCCATCGTGTGGGCCGCCCTCGAGTTGGCAAAGCGCCCCGAGAATGCGGGCAAGCTGATCGTGGCTGTTGTTTGCGACTTCGGTGAGCGTTACATCTCCACCCCACTGTTCGAACACATCCGGGACTGAGATACGTGAGTATCCTCGGCGTCATTCGCGAGGACCTACAGGCTGCGCGCGGTCAGGATCCTGCCGCGCGCAGCAATGTGGAGAATGCCCTCGTTTACTCAGGGCTGCATGCCATCTGGTCGCATCGGATCGCACACAAGCTGTGGGCTGTGCCCGCTCTGCGCGGTCCGGCCCGGGTGTTGTCGCAGCTGACACGTTTTGCCACGGGCATCGAGATTCATCCCGGCGCGACCATCGGTCGACGGTTTTTCATCGACCACGGCATGGGCGTCGTAATCGGTGAGACGGCTGAAATCGGCAACGACGTCATGCTTTATCACGGTGTCACGCTCGGCGGCCGTTCACTCGAGCAGGTCAAGCGCCATCCGACGCTCGGCGATCGGGTCACCGTGGGTGCGGGTGCCAAGATCCTGGGACCTGTTCTCATCGGCGAAGGTAGTGCTATCGGCGCCAATGCTGTTGTGACGCGTGATGTTCCGGCCGATTCCATTGCAACGGGTATTCCGGCAGTGGCTCGGCCGCGGACCGCCAAGGAGAAGTTGGTGGATCCGAACAGCTACATCGATCCTGCGATGTACATCTGACTCTGTTCTGACGGTGGCCGCCCCTCGTTTCGACGGTGGGCGGCCATCGGCGTCTGTTTCAGGCTCGCGTCAGGCGCCATCCGCGGCGCCCCATCAGTGCCGCCGTCAGAGCGCCCAAACCTGCTCCGAGGAACGGGAAGCTGGCGAGGATGAACCAATTCCTCGACGCATTCGATTGAGAATCGAAGTATAGGTTCAGCGACGATTCGTAATCCCGGCTCATCTGCACATTTGTTAGCGGTGCGTACCCTCCCTGGTACACGATCTCCTTGTCCGAACTGGTCATCACGTCGATCAGGACGCCCAACAAGGGAATTCCCCCGACGACAAATCCGAGGACCATCAGGACAATGACCAGAGCGCGCATCAAATGAGCGTATCGCTCAGGCGGTGATCGACGGTTCTTCCGGTGTCGAGAGCGTCAGGATCGCCCGTACGACGCGTGGGCTCTGCTCGAGTGTGCGCTCGAGGTCGCGCAATGTGTGGGCTACTCGAGATTCGGCGTAGTCCCCGACGACATCGATGCTGGCAACCAGGTACACCTGCCGTGGTCCCAGGTATTCCATGCGCAGGAACGTGATTCGGTTGACGTCGGGTAGCTGTGTCAGTGCTTCGATGCCGGCGGCGCGCAGGGTCGGGGACGCTTCCTCGCCGACCAGGAAACGTCGGTTGCGGTCGATCAGAATCACCGCGATGACACCGAGCAGGATGCCCACGCAGATGGATCCGAGGGCGTCGGGGATCGGTGAACCAGTGATCTGGTGAAGCAGGACGCCTGCGAACGCGATGATCAAACCGATAAGTGCCGCAGCATCTTCGGCGAACACAGCCCGCGTGGTGGGGTCGGAAGTATTGAGAGCTTGCGTGAGAACATCGCTGTTGACGGCTGAAGCTTCTGCCCGCAATTGTTTGTAGGCCTGGCGGAACGAGATGCCTTCGAGGATGAAGGAGACTCCGAGGACTGCGTAGGCAACTCCGAAATCGGTGGCCGGTTCCGAATGGAACAGTTCCTGGATTCCGTGGGTGATCGACACTCCGGCACCAAGCGCAAAGAGTCCGAGGGCCGCGAACATCGACCAGATGTAGGCTTCGCGGCCGTAGCCGAGGGGTTGATCGCGATCGGGCACGCGTTTGGATCGTCGGTTTGCGATGAGGAGCAGGATCTCGTTGCCGGTGTCGGCCCACGAGTGGGTGGCTTCGGCAACCATCGACGCCGATCCGGTGACGATCGCGGCCGCTGTTTTTGCTCCGGCGATCAGCGCGTTTGCGGCAAAGGCCAGGACAACGGTGGTGGTGCTCTCGTCAGCCGATGCTTCCGTTTCGGTGGTCACGGAGCTAAGGCTAAGCCCGCTCGGACGGTTATGTCTGGGGAGTGAGCACAGCTTCTGTGAAGTGAGCACCCCTTCCGTCGTGCTGGAAGGGGTGCTCACTGTGCACAACGGGTGCTAACTCAGCTCGTGTAGCCGGGTGGCATGAGCACGGACTTGGTTTCGCAGAAGGCTTCGAGGCCCTCAGGTCCGTTCTCGCGACCGATTCCGGAGTTCTTGTAACCGCCGAACGGTGAACCGGCGTCGAAGGCGTACCAGTTGATCGCGTAGGTGCCGGTACGGATCTGCGCCGCGATTTCGAGGCCGTGATCGATGTCGGTGGTCCAGACGGATCCGGCGAGGCCGTAGTCGGAATCGTTGGCGATCTTGACGGCCTCGTCCTCGGAGTCGTACGGAATCACCGACAGCACGGGTCCGAAGATCTCTTCGCGGGCAATGGTCATGGAGTTGTCGACGTCGGCGAAGATGGTCGGCTCGACGTACCAGCCCTTGTCGAGTCCGGCGGGACGACCGCCGCCGAGGACCAGTCGAGCGCCCTCTTCCTTGCCCTTGGCGATGTAGCCCTCGACGCGCTCGCGCTGCTTCTCGGAGATCAGCGGGCCGAGCTGCGCGGCCGGATCGGACGGATCGCCGACGGTCATGTAACCAGCCGCGGTCTTGAGGCCCTCGATGACCTCGTCGTAACGTGAACGGGGAGCGAGGATTCGGGTCTGCGCGACGCACGCCTGACCGGTGTTCATCAGGCCCGACATGACAAGCATCGGCATTCCGGCAGCGAGATCGGCGTCCTCGAGGATGATGGCGGCGGACTTGCCACCGAGTTCGAGGGAGCAGCGCTTGAGGTTCTGGGCGGCGATGGCGCCGATCTTGCGCCCGACCGCACTCGAGCCGGTGAAGGTGATCTTGTCGATGTCAGGATGCGAGACCAGGTATTCGCCGGTCTCGGCGCCGCCGGGGAGCACGGAGATGACGCCGGCGGGAACGCCTGCCTCAGCGAAGATCTCCGCGATCACATGGACCGAGAGCGGTGACTCGGGGGCCGGCTTGAGCAGGACGGTGCAGCCGGCGAGCAGCGCGGGGGCCAGCTTGTTGATCGCGAGGAACAGCGGAACATTCCACGCGAGAACGGCAGCGACAACGCCGACGGGCTCGCGGGTGACCTTGGTCTGCCCGAAGACGCCGGTGCGCTTCTCTTCCCACGCGAACTTGTCGGCCAGTTCGGAGTAGAAACCGAGCGTCGCCATCGACGGGGTCTGCTGCATCATGCCGACCATGGCGGGCGGCTGGCCCATCTCGTTGGAGATGAGCTGGTTGAGATCTGCGCTGCGCTCTTCGAGGAGCTTGGCTGCCTTCGCGAGGATCGCACCGCGCTCGGAAGGGGTCGTCTTGGCCCACGGTCCGTTGTCGAAAGCGTTGCGCGCAGCGGAGACTGCGGCGTCGATGTCTGCCGGAGCGGCGACGGGACAGCTTCCGACGCGCTCCTCCGTTGCCGGTGAGAACACCTCGAGTACCTGGTCGGTGGCGGGGGCTACCCACTCGCCGCCGATGTAGAGCTTGTCGTAGTTCGTCATCACAATCTTTCCTCGGTGTTGTCGGTCTCGCGCTCTGGTGCCATATCGATGAAACTGGTGAAGCCGTAACGCTCGTGGGGTCCGATGGCAGCGACTTCGAAAAGGCCGGTGCCGTCGAAGGTCTGGTCACCCTCGGTGAGATGGAATTTGCTGAGATTGTCCACGGGGGAGAACATGCGCTGCATGGGTTCGAATTCGTGGACCTTGTGCCGTAGGCCTTGGACAACCAGTTCGCCTTGCCACATGCCGTGGCGCCAGTCCTGTTCGAGGCCGTACCCGGTGCCGATGCCGATGTGGTTGGCCAGCAACAGTTCACAGTCGACGGTCAGAACCTCACCGCTGGGCCGGTGGAAGGTGAGGGTAGCTCCGGTGACGTCGCGGGTGGCGGGGCAGAAGATCAGGTCGTGCTCGGGTCGGCCGAGCCATTCCGGATCGCGTCCTTCTTCCGGCCAGATTCGCATCGCTTCCTCGACGATGCGACGGCCTTGCTCGTCTTCCTGCATGATGACCGAGACGGTGAACTCGTCGAACTGCATGACGGAGTAGATCCAGAAGAAGTTCTGGATACCGTCGACGGCGCGTCGGCCGGGTGGCTCGGCTTCACCGACCGGCCGTACGCCCCAGGAGCGGTCACGATTTCCGCGCCAGGTATCGGGGTCGATCGAGATTTTTTCCCCGTCGACGGTGAGGTTGCCGGTCCACGTTCCGGTCTGCAGGAAGCGGGACGTGTCGAAGGTGACACGCTCGAGTTGGCGTCGAAAGTGCTTGGGCTCGAGCGCTGCCGGGATGGTGGCGTCGAAGGTGATGTCGAAGGAGAGATCGTATTCGCTGCTGGGTTCGAGCACGACACGAAGTTTCTGCAGGCCTTCCACAACCTCGATGCGTAGTGGTCCGACCGTGGTGTCGGTGCGATCGGCGCCCAGGGCTTTCGACATGCGGGCCACGATGTGGTGATCCCCGTGGCGTAGGACCGCAAAACCGTCCATGACACCGAGATTGGGGTACTGGCCCAGACCGACGATCAGGAAGGTGTCGTTGTTGTCGGTGGGATAGCAGTTGAAGTAGTAGCGGTCGTAGAAGTTTCGGTCCGAGGTGGCGACGTGGCGGACCGGTTCCGCGATCTGGTGAATGGGGTAATCGTCCATCGGCGACAACATGGTCAGTTCAACCTCTCCCAGTAAGTGCCGTCGAGCATCGCGGTGAGCGATGCGCGGTGCATGATCATGTCGTCGGGGTCTGCGGGTTGCTCGGCTTGACCGAAAGCTATGGCACGGGCCTGAATTCGCCACATGATGACGGCCTGGCGCAGCGCTGCGTATGTAACGTAGAACTCCAGATCGTGTGGTGTGTGACCGGTGATGTCGGCGTAAGTTGCCGCGATGTCCGGCAGTCGCAGGAAGTCGGGAAGACCGGGCAGGTTTGCCAACCCGGCAATGTCCTCGAAGAACCTGTGCAGGAAGGCCATCCAGCCCAGGTCCATCTCACGCGGGCCGAGAGTTGCCATTTCCCAGTCGAGTACGGCAACTGGTGCAAAGTCCTGGTACATGACGTTGCCGATGCGTGAGTCGCCCCAACAGAGCACGGCCGGTGAATCGTCGGCGGGATTGTGTGCTTCGACCCAGTCGAGTGCCCGCTCGATGAGTGGCGATCGGACGCCATCCTTGACGACCCACTCGTAGTATGCGCGCTGCTCGGCGATGTGCGCCGAGAATGCCTCTCGCGCAGTCGGTCCCGAACCAGGCAGTTGGAGGAAATCGAAGCGCTCGATCGGATTGTCGATGGCGTGCAATTGCGCCAGGACGTCGACCGAGTTCTGCTGGAGGGTCTTTCGCTGCGCCGGGGACGCTTCGGTGACCCACGATCCGAAGTTGTACGGCATGACGTCGGGAGGCACGTCACCGGAGATGCGCTCCATGACGAAGAACGGCGCACCCAACGCATCCGGGTCGGATTCGGACCAGTACACCGTCGGTACGGGCACCGCGGAGTGCTCGTGCACCTGCGCCATGGTGCGGAACTGGGATTCGAGGTCGTAGGTCGGAAACACCGGCATGGTGGTCTCTGCCGGGGCGACACGGGCGACCAGCGGATGATGATCGCCGTCCCAGGTCGCGTCGAAGAGGATGGTTTCGCTGGACATGCCGTTGGCTGCGGGCAGGGTGACATCGGCGACGGTCACGGTGGATCCGGCCGGCACCTTCCCGGCCATCCAGCGTTCCAGGCGTTCGCGGAGGTCTTCGGTGTCGCGGAGGGAATCACTTGGTCGGGCGACCTGTGCGTGATGCTCGGCTTCTGTCGAGGAAACATCGGGGCTCACGGTCACCTCCTTCCCGCTTGTGTCACGCGCAATGCCCGTAACGGTGTGAGTCAGAACACTAAAACACGTTACAGAAATTGGGAACAGGTGGCACCCGTTTAGTGGGACTCCCTGCGGATTTCTCGGAGAAGAACGCGTGTCAGATGGCGGCGACGAGCGACAGGAGTCCCGCGCCGGTCAGAGTTCCACGCTCACCCAACTCGGCGGAGACGATTCGTAGGTCCTTGATGAACGACAAACGGGCATGTCGGGCAGCCGATTCGCGGAGAGGTTCCCACAAGGCTGAGCCGGACTGGGAAAATCCGCCGCCCACCACCGCAAGATTTACATCCAGGAGTGCCGCAGCCGACGCGATGGCAACACCCAGCGCGGTTCCGGCACGGTGAAGCGCTGCCCGGGCGAGGGCGTCGCCGCGGTGGGCGTCGTCGGCAAGCTCGAGGCCCGTGGTGCCGGTCCACCCCTGACTGCGAGCCCAACGAACTGCTGCCGGACCACTCGCGACCGTCTCGAGGCAGCCGACGCCACCGCAGGAGCAGGGTTCGTCGGCTCCAGGGACAACAAGGTGCCCGATGTGGCCGGCATTTCCCGTACGGCCAGGTGCGATGCGACCGCCAAGGACAACTCCGCCGCCCACGCCGGTGGAGACGACCAGACTCAACAGGTCCAGGGTTCCGCGTCCGGCGCCGTGGTGATGTTCGGCCAGTGCGGCGGCAGCCCCGTCCATGGCCAGAGCGGCCGCTGCGCCCGGGAAAACACTGCGTACCGCGTCCTGCAGGGGGAAGCCGCCAGCCCACTCGGAGATGTTGATGGGTGCCACAACACCGCCGACGGTATCGACCGGGCCGGCGCAGGCGATTCCGACGGCGTCAACCGCGCGTCTGTCGGCAACGCTCTGAAGTAATGCCGCGCAGGCTGCCCACGTATCCGTTTTCGGTGTGGGAACCGTGCGGAATTCGGGAACGCGCCCGTCCTCGGAAGCCAAACCGGCAGCCATCTTGGTGCCGCCGATGTCGAGGGCGAGGCGAATCACGTCAACGCTTCTCGAGGACCACAACGCTTCTCCAGAACCACTACGAGGTTGCTCACGAGGAATTCGCGAAGGCCGGGAACACGAACCATCCACCACGCCCAAGACGGGTGATATCGGGGGATCGCGGCGAGTAGTTCACCTTGGTCTGTTCCGCGGGCCCAGCGCAAACCATCGGTGGCACCCACTTTGAACAGGGACTCTCCGTACCTGTTCTTCGGTTCGCGGCCGGTTGTGCGGCGGTACCGCTTGGCTGCGTATTCACCACCGAAAGCGTGCCACGGACCGGTCTCGTGCCCTCCGAACGGACCCCACCACAGGGTGTACGAGAGGACCATCAGTCCGCCGGGTTTGGTGACGCGCAGCATTTCCTCCGCCATGAGCCACGGCTCGCTGACGTGTTCCGCCACGTTCGAGGAGAAGCAGATATCGACCGACGAATCCCGAAAGGGCAACGCCAGGCCTGATCCGCGCACCGCGCCGCCGACGGTCAGGCCCGCGGCATGCATTTCCGACGGATCGGGTTCGACCGGGATGTAGCGGGCACCGGCAGCTTGGAACACTTCCGCGAAGTAGCCCGGTCCGCCGCCGACGTCGAGGACGGTGAGGCCGTCGAGCGTGTGACCGGTGTGACCTTCATGCAGGTCGGAGATCAATTCGACGGAATCGCGAGCGAGCGCGCCGTAGAAGATGTCAGGCGCGGTCTGCTCGTGGCGGAAGTCGCTGAGCAAGCCGACGGATCGTTTGAGGGTTGCCCGTCGGCCGAAAATGCGGGTCACTGCGGGCTTGGTCACGAGAATCAACTTTAGCGACTGCGACTTCTGCTCCATGAACACCGTCAATTTCACTGTGAGGAGCGCGGCAATACGGACGCGGAAACAGTTAGGGTGTTCCGCAGGGTTACCGACCGGTCAGGGTGGGCATCCCCCGCAGGACCACTCGCATCCGCGCCGGTCACCGACGAGCTCTAGGGAGTAACGCACGTGCACGAGGTTCTGTTGCTCTGTTGGCGTGACACCGGGCATCCGCAGGGCGGCGGAAGTGAGCGGTACCTCGAACAGGTCGGAACCCAGTTGGCGGCGCGCGGAATCAAGGTGACTCTGCGGACGGCGTCGTACCCGGGTGCGCCCGCCACCGAGTATCGAGACGGCATCACCATCAGTCGTTCCGGCGGACGTTTCAGCGTTTACCCGCGGGCACTGGCCGCGATTGCGGCCGGACGCCTCGGGTTCGGTTCCCTGAAAGGCCTTCACCCCGACGCCGTGGTCGACACGCAGAACGGGATTCCCTTCTTCTCGAAGATGGTGGCCGGTGCGCCGGTCACGCTGCTCGTGCACCATTGCCACCGCGAACAGTGGCCGGTGGCAGGCACACTCGTCGGACGGATCGGGTGGTGGGTGGAATCGCGCCTGTCGCCGAAGCGTCACAGCGACAACCAGTATTTGACGGTGTCACTACCCTCGGCAGAGGAACTGGTGGATCTGGGCGTCGACCGCGATCGAATTGCCGTGGTGCGCAACGGAGCTGATCGTCTTCCGATGGGCGTCGACGCGGGTGGTTCGATCACCCGGGCGATCCGGCCTACCATGTCGGTGCTCTCGCGGTTGGTGCCGCACAAGCAGATCGAAGACGCGCTCGAAGCGGTTGCGACACTTCGCCCGACGCAGCCCGAACTTCACCTCGACGTCATCGGCGGCGGTTGGTGGGAGCAGAACCTGCGTGATCGCGCTGCCGAACTCGGGATCGGCGACGCGGTGACATTCCACGGGCACGTCGACGAGTCCCGCAAACATGAACTGTTGGCGCAGTCCTGGATTCACCTCATGCCGTCCCGCAAGGAAGGGTGGGGCCTCGCCGTCATCGAGGCCGCGCAACACGGAGTTCCGACTGTTGGTTACCGCAGTTCCAAGGGGTTGACCGATTCCATCGTCGACGGCGTGACGGGTCTTCTGGTAGGCGGCGAAAGTGTCGGCGACGGCGATGTGGCGGAATTGACGCAGGCTGCAGGCACCCTGTTGCAGGATCACGAACTGCGGACGGTGCTCGGTGAGAAAGCTCGGGTGTGGTCGAGCGAATTCTCTTGGGAACAAACGGGAACCGGTGTTTTCGAGGTTTTGTCGGCGACGACGGTCGGACAGCGCGTTTCAGGTCTTGTCACGTCGCGCGAGTCGAATCCGGTTCTGGTTCAGTCCGAGCACGAGTAGAGCCGCAACGCCCGTCATCACCCAGGCGATGTGGGCGAGCGCGACGATGATCCGGGCAGATGCCGAAGCCTGGTGCAGTGCAACATCTCCGGGCACCCGGTACACCTCGAGATAGTTGTCTGCGAACACTCTCTCGAGGTTGCGCAGCGCCGCGTCGTCGGATCGGCCAGGAGTGTCGAGTTCCACCAGCACCCAGCCGACGCCAAGGGCCGCGAGTTCGGTGCTGCTTCCGCCCGTGAGGAGGAGTTCCTCGACCTGGGCGGCGCGTGTTCCCTCGCCGCCGACAGAGCCACCGGCCACGATCAGTTCGCCGGTCTGCAGTACATCGAGCGGGAGAAATCGCGGAGCCGGATCGAGAACCGGAGCGTCACCGGTGTAGGAGAAGGCTCGAAACATTCCGGTGGGAAGCACTGCCACATCACCGGTTTCGCCTCGCAACTGCTCGGCGACAACGGTCCAGGACTGCGGATACTGCACCGGTTTCAGAGCCCCGCCGACGCCCCACGCGAGGTCGGGCAGAGCCATGATCGTCACGACAACAGCGGCGATCGACCACGTAGGGCGCGGAAGAGTGAAGCGTCGCTGTGCCCACATCACGCCCGCTGCCGCGGACAGTGCGTAGAACGGCGCCGCCAGCGCCACCCATTTCTGGGAATCGCGGAGCAGGCCTGCGCCGGAGAAGTATTCGACCGACCAGCGACCAACACCCAGGCCCCACGGTGTCGCGCCGAGTGCCGGGGCCAGGACCGCGACGAGTGCCAGCACTCCCAGTGCGGTGATCACAGGATTGCGACGCCGTCGCCACAGCGCGGGGATACCGCTGAGCACCACGATCAGGAGTAGTAGCGTCCCTACCGCCGCGAAGAGTGTTGTGCGAGAGTCCGGGACGGCAGCGGAGTTCCAGACGCCGCCCAGCCCGGCGAGGCTGCCGAGCGTTCCGAGGCCCGGTTCCGCGCGGGCGGCAAAGGCTGCCACACCGGCGGGATCGGAACCGTCGGCGGCGCCGCTCGACAGAAGTGTTGCCGCGAGCCACGGCGAGGCAGTGATCAGGAAGAGTGCGAAGACGCCGCTGACACGTCGTAGAACCGACGTTCGCCCGCCTGGGGAGGCTACGGCCACCAACGCGATGGTCAATCCCAGGAGCGCGCCGGTAGGTGTCAGGCCCGCGAATGCCAGCGATGCGGCCAATGCCCACCAGGCGCCGGGCTGAGCGCGTCGAACCCCGATGCCCGCGATCACGATCCACGGCAAAGCGCCGTACCCGGCCAACAGGCTCCAATGTCCTTGCAGCAGACGCTCGGCCACGTACGGGTTCCACAGCATGACCGTTGACGCCACCAACTGCGGCCCGAGCCCGGCTGTCGGCAGCAGGGCTCGGACCAAGCGGGCAGCGCCCCACCCCGCCAGCCACAGTGCGGCGAGGAGCAGCGCCTTCACCACCAACCCACCGTCGACAACCGTGCTCAATGCCGCGATCAGCGCATCCTGCGGCACGGCCCGGGCGGCGGCGTCGGTGAGCCCGAGGGCGGAGTCGGTGAGGTACGACCGGGGAGTGCTGACAGCGTCGCGCAGCAGTAGATAACCGGGACCGAGCAGTGGTCCGAGGATCAACAATGTCAACGCCAGGCTGTACACCGCGGCCACGACGCTGTGGTGTTTCGGCCGCACTGTCATGACGGGCACGATACGTGGTGCATCATTGGTCGCATGGCCCGCCAACCTCTTGATCGTTCCGCTGCGGCCGGGGTCAGTATGGTGTTGGCCGGTTCGATGACGGCAAATGTTGCGTCGTATCTGCTGGCCTGGTTGGCAAGTCGCTGGTTGGGTCCGGCGGGCTACGGAGAATTCGCCAGTCTTCTCGCCGCGCAGTTGGTGCTGGCCGTGCCGGCGTTGGCGCTGCAAACAGTGGTCGCCCGAGAGGCTGTGCGCGGCAAGAGCGCTGACACATTGCGATCGCTCGGGTACAGATGCGCAGCGATCGTGGCTGTTCTGGCGGTGGTGCTGACCCCGGCGATGGCGTGGCTACTCGACACCGGAATAGTTGCAGCGTTCTCGGCTCTGGTGACGGCGCCGATGCTGGTGCTGCTGGCGACGGAGCAGGGATTGTTGCAGGGGCACGGCCGGTTTGGCGTGCTCAGCGCAGTCCTGGCCGGCGCGGGTGTGATGAAAGTTCTTCCCGCAGTGGCAGTCCTGGCGCTGGGCGGAGCTGCGGCCGCAGCGTTGGTGGCGAGCGCGGCCGGAACGGCGGTTCTGGTCGCGGTTGTCCGGGTGCTTGACCGCACGGCGCCGGTGAGCGAGAACAAAGCAGTGCGGATCGGTGTTGTATCCGTGCTCGCCGCCTCCCAGGTTCAGCTCGCCCTGATTGCGTTGTCGTCGCTGGACCTGCTTGTCGTGCGCGTGGTTCTGAGCGAATACGACGCGGGTGTGTACGCACTGGGCGCCGTCGCGACCAAAGCCGCGTTCTGGCTGCCACAAGCGGTTGGTGTTGTCCTGTACCCGAAGATGGCCAATCCAGCCCAATCGGCGCAGGCCGTTCGCACAGCTTTGGCTGTGTTGGTGGGAATCGGGGCTGTGCTGGTGCTCGGCGCGGCCCTCGCCGGTCCGTTGGTACCGATCCTGGTGGGCGACGCCTACGCTGCCGTGGCACCGATGCTGTGGGCCTTTGCATTGCACGGTGCCGTCCTTGCAGTGCTGCAGTGCGCCCTGCTGTCCGCAATCGCGTCGGAACGCACGAGAGTCGCCGTGCTGGCCTGGATCGGATTGGCCGTCGAGGCCGTCGTGATGCTCCTGTGGGCAACGACGCCGGGGCAGTTGATCGGGACAGCGGTTGTCGTGGCGTCGGTGACGGCTGTGGCGGTCTCTGTTGCTGCAGTGCGCAGTGCGGACCGGGCAAGCGCGAGCTAGCAACCCCTGTATGAAGCGAGCACCCCTTNNGAAGGGGTGCTCGCTTCATACAACCTGTGCCAGGTTCACTGGCGACGTGCTATTCCTTGCGCAGATCCGGGCGCGGGATCACCTGGGTGTCGTCGTTGGTCCAGTCGTGCTCGCCGGGAGCGGGGGTACCTGCTCCGCTCGGAGACTGGCCACCGCCGCCGTGTGCAGGCGCCGGGGTTCCGCCCTTACCGCCGCGCACACCGAGGAAGATGCCGGCGATCAGAGCGATCACGCCGAGGACGCCGGCGACGATCGGAACGGTGCGGCCGACAAGGTTGAGCGTGTCCATGCCGTCCTGCGCCTGTTGGATCTGGTACTCGATGGTCTCTTCGTCGAACGGCAGCGTGACGTTGAGGACGTCGACGTCGACGGAGTTCTTGTTGCGGCCGTAGTACTGGTGCAGCTGCTCCTGGCCCTTGATGACAACACCGGTCTTGGGCTCGACCCACAGGTCACGGACGTTGGTGTACCAGCGTGTCATCGTGACGGGGGTGGTGCCGCCGGGAACGCCCCAGGTGTCGGCAGGCAAGGTGAGCTTGTTCGTGGGGGAGTTGACGACCTTGGACAGGTCGACGGGCTCGATGGTCTGGTTGAAGTGGTAGACCTTCATGCCGTTGATCTCGGTCTCTTCGACGAAGTTGATGTCGTAGTTCGCGCGAGCGTTGAGATCGAAGTAGGGGTAGGTCTGCTGCTCCGTGTTGAACGGGAACTTGTACTGCAGACCCTCGCGGGAAACTTCTTCCGCCGGCTGATCAGCTGACGTCTGGATCGTTCCGACCGGATCGTTGGTCGGCATCGAGCTGACGCGGTCCAGGGTGACGGTGTCGACGGTTGCCGTCAGCAGGCCGCTCTCGCCCTGCTTGTCGGTGCGGATGACAGTCTGGCCGGCCTGGACGGTGATGTCGTCGGCGTTGGACGGTTCCTGCGTCGTGACGTAGCGCTGAGCAACGATCGGGACGTTCTTGTCGACCTGAGCTTTGCCGGCAAGTAGCGCGGCAGAGTTGAGGACGCTGCCGTTGCCCGTGGCGATCGTGGTGACCTCGAGGTCGAGCGGCGTCTTCTCCAACTTGCCGACCATGTAGGTGGGAATGAGAACAGCGATGGCCAAGAGGAAGGCGCCGAGACCTACCAGAATGCAAGGAAGTATCCGGCTCGACCCTGAGCGTTCCGCCATGCTGGGACTCCTACCCGTTAGTAGTTTAGACGTGGTGCAACCTGCACAATATGAGTTGTGCTGGCCGTATGGGGTCACAGTAGAACCCATGTGTGGCAGAACACTAACAGTCCAGCGGCCCGGTTTGTCGCATGAGGTGGCGATTTGGCCTCGCATTTTTTTACAGGGCGTCCGGATGGTTTAAGGCGAACGTGCCCCGGTGCACACTTATCCGTGATGATGAGTCCCGTGAATTCTTCCGCAGCCGTCCCGCCGCAGGCCCGTGGCTTCGTTCCGGCCTTGGACGGTATGCGAGGTTTGGCAGCGCTCGGGGTTCTGGTGACCCACGTCGCGTTCCAGACGGGCGAGGCTCAGTCGGGCGCGATCGGTCGGGCTTTCGGCCGGCTCGACCTGGCCGTTGCAGTGTTCTTTGCGCTGTCCGGGTTTCTGTTGTGGCGTCCGCATGCGGCCGCTGCCCGCGGAATCGGTCGGCCACAGGCCACCGTGCGGTACTGGATATCCCGAGCGACGCGCATTCTTCCCGCGTACTGGGTGGCAGTGACGCTGATTCTCCTGTTCCTGCCAGGTGCAGGCGGTGGTTATCAGGTGTGGCTGGCGAACCTCGGCCTGGTGCAGGTCTTTGTTCCGCTCACCCTCACCGAGGGGCTCACTCAGATGTGGAGCCTGTCGGTCGAGGTGATGTTCTATCTGTTGCTGCCGTTGTTCGCGGTTCTCCTGGTACGCCTGCGCGGGAGCAGTGCCCGGTTCCGGATCCCACTTCTCACCGTTGTCTCGCTGATTGCTCTCAGTTGGGCGTTCCTGCCGATTCCCGCGCCGGATTTCATCCACCACGACAATTGGTTGCCGGGATACCTGCCGTGGTTCGGGGTCGGCATGGTGTTGGCCGAACTCGCCGTCGGAGATTCGACGTGGGTTCACCGTCTGGCGCATCGCCGGCTTCTGCTGACCGGTGTGGCGTTGGTGGCGTTTGTTCTCTCGTGCACCGACCTCGCCGGCCCGGAAGGTCTGGTACGCCCAGAGCCTTGGCAGTTCGCCGTCAAGATCGCGCTCGGAGCAATCATCAGCTTTTCGCTGATCGCACCGTTGGTTCTGCGGGACGAGGCGCAGCACCGATTCCTGGCAAGTCCGTTTGCCTTGGCGATCGGTCGCTGGTCGTACGGAATCTTCATCTGGCATCTGGCGGTGCTCAATGCGGTGTTCCCGGTGTTCGGCATCGCGCCGTTCTCCGGCAGCTTCTTCTACGTGCTTGCCCTGACGCTTGTTCTGAGTGTGGCTGTCGCGTCGGCCAGCTACGCCTTGGTGGAGGAACCTGCTCGTTTGGCAGTCAAGCGCTGGGAGAACCGTCGCCACATCGGTGAACCCGCAAATGGCAATGCCGCCAACCCCGTGACCACCAACGCCAGCAACATCACGAACTGAATCAGGAACGAATCGCCCACGTATCCGCCGGGTGCTCGCCATGGTCCTGTGGAAAGAAGCGTGATTCCGGCAATTGCTGCCACGCCGGCGGTGCCGACCAGAATTCGGGCTGTGCGATCCGGGCCGACTGCTCGCACGAGCGCAAGCGCGACGAGTGAGCACGCCACGAAGATCCCGGTTCCCACGACGCCGCCGATCACGGTGGCAGCCACAGCCACACCCAGCCACCCCGCTACGACGCTGTGCCACGGGCGCGGCGGCTCGGTGGGCTTCGGTACACGCCGCACCGGAATCAGGGCAGCGAGGAACAGAGGGATCAGCAGCACCAGGCCGCCGAAGATGCCCAGGCGGTACCAGCGGTCGCTGGGGAAATCGAGGGTGATCGTTCCGGACGTGCCTGCGGGCACTATCCAGCCTTGCTGCCAACCGTTCACCACTACCGGAGTCAGCTCGGAACCGTCGGGCGCGGTAGCGATCCAGCCGATGCTGGTGCTTTCGGGATTCACGATCAACTGATCGGACGTCGATGCGGTGACGGCAAGTTCGCGATGGTTTTCTGTCCATGCTGTCGAGGCGAGAGCGCTCTGGCTCTGTAGTGGGAGCGGATCGGAGCCAACTGTCGTGAGATCCAGGTTGTCGACGGAGAACGCCGCTCCCGGCTCGACCGAGACCTTCGGCTGACCCGCTGGTAATAGTGCCGTTCCGGTGGGGCCGCACACGCTCACCACGATGGGAGCGCCGGTACGGAGCTCATGCGCCGTGGTCTCGATCGACGTCGGGAACTGTTGCCCGGCAATGGTGATCGTGGGACCGATACCGCACGGGACGGTGATCTGACGGTTGTCGATCCTGTTGTCGGTCTGCACACCGGAATCGGCGACGGCTGTGCCGTCCGCGCCGATCACGCCGACTTCCGCAAACCCGGTGGGCTGTACCTGAGCGAAGCCGAGCGCATTCTGATCGAGAACGGGATCCCAATCGGCGATGCTCAGGACGATCGTGTCGGTGACAAAGGGGGACAGGGGCACTCGCGTGTCGCCCTCCGGCAACTCGCGAACCTGAGGCCCGTTCCCGAGGTTGACGGCAACACTGGTGGGCGGTGACGGCAGGATTCCGACGCTGGGGGTGATATCCAGTGCTGTCACCAGTGTCGGTTCCGGAAGAGTCAGCGTGAGAGTCGGTTTCGGGCCACCCGGCTCGGTGGTGCTCTGCGGCGCCGACCACGTTGTCCGAGCGTCGCCGTCGGTGGCGGCAAAGGCTGAACCACGGGTGTCGCCGATGTCGCTCGAGCCTGATGCGGTGATGCGGCCGGTGACGGTGAGAAGTGAGTCCAGCTCGCTGCCCTGTCGGGCCCGAACCGTCAGTTCGGCTGTGACAGAAGTATTTTCCGGGACACTCAGAGTGCGCTGGAATCGACTCGGCTCCTCGGCAATCGCCATGAAGGCGTTGCTGCAGCGCACTCGATCGGCGCTGTCGGCGCAGGAATCTCGGCCCGGGAACTCCTGCGTCAGATTCCAGGACGTCACCGACGCGTCGTTGGGAACCGCTGGCAGCACGGTGTCGAACGTGATGGGCACGAATGTGGGCGCACTGCGGTCGGAGAAGTCCTCCACCGACAGTTCGCTGATGCCGAACTGTGTTCCCGCCGAGCCATTTTCGGTGTGCGTCGCTGTTACTCGCACCCAAGGTGTGATGCCGCCCGGAATCGATACCGCGACGGGTTCACCCGGCCGGTCGACCTTGACAGCCTTGGTTCCGTTGGGAGTGGATATCTCGAGCCACTTGACCGGAGCGCCGATCGCAGCTGCACTGGTGGTCAGATGCAGTAGACCGCTCGAGATGGGAGTGTCGAAGTCGATCTGCAGCCACTGCCCCAATGCGCGCTCGATTCCGTTGCTGAACCATCCGGTGCCCGGATCGCCGTCAACCGTTGCGGCAGGGCTACTCGACGGCGAGGTCCCGCCAAGCTGGGTGGCGTCGGAGGCGCTACTGGAGACTGTGATCTCGGCGCCGTTCCAACGGCCTTGCACCAGCGGCGTATCGGTGACGGGGTAGTCGGGAACCAGGTTGTACGTGCGTCGCTCGCTGTCCGGTGTCCGCAGAGCAGAACTGTGATTGTCGACCTGTCCGAAATCGGTTTCACGGTCACGCGGTGTGTCGGTGACGGTGAGCGCATCGACCGGTAGTCCGGCCGCCGCAGCGTCGGCGGCAAAAACGACGGGACCGGTGCCGGGAAGTGTTCCACTTTCATGAAGGCGGAGAACGGCTTCCGGTCCGCCCTGAACCACGGGAACCTGATCGAGATCCACCGAGTACGGGCCGCTGAGCGCAGTGCTTCCGTCAGGCGGCGTGACCGCGAAGATCTCGATCGGTGAGTAGTCGGGTCGCAGGTCGCTGTCGGCAACCAGCCCGTCGATAGGCTCGGGGTGGACGTTCTCACCGAACTCGGCGACCTTCGTGATGCCGGGGGAACCGTCGACGGCTTGGTGAACGAGGAGCGGGCGGGCTGAGCGTGAGGTGTCGCCGTCGAGGTCGTTGCGCATCACGAGGAAGTGGATGCCCTGGCCGAGCAGAGTCTGCGCGAGACCGTCGGAGGGGCGACCGTCGGCGATCAGGCGCTGTACCGAATCGAGGGCGCGGATGGCGCCGGGCGGTGTCAGCGGGACGGAGTCTCGCACGGCCCACGGTGTGGTGGCCAGTGCTTGCAGCGGCTCGTCTCGAGTCAGTCCCCACACCTGGCTGCCGAACGGTGCTCCCGGGATGACAAGGGCGCGCTCGGCTTCGGAGCCGGGTGCGGTGTTGTCCTCGAGCCACTGCGCGGCTTCGGTCCAGTACGACGGCACCTCGGGGTACGCGCCGCGCGGTGCGAGTTTGCCGGTCCACGCCAAGGCGGTCGAGAGGGTGAGAGCAACCAGGATCAGGGACGTCAACGCCACCATCGGTTCGCGCTCGGGATGAGCGAAGGCGCGTCGCCACCGCGGCATCGGAACCGAACCGGGCAAGGGAACTTTTGCCAGGAGATGCGCGAGGCCGAGAACCAACGGCAGACGCACGAGTGGTTCGAGTTTGTGGACGTTGCGCAGCGGTGCGCCCGCGGAGTCCAGGAACAGGCGCACTTGATCGGAGATCGGGGAGCTGAGTTCGCCGACGTATCCCGCAGCCAAACCGGTGATGCCGACAAACAAGATGAGCGTCAGGCGTCCGCGGGCGGGCATCGACCGCATGCAGAGTCCGGCGAGTCCGGCGGCGGCAACCAGTCCGGTGGCGACAACGGCCGCCGGTTGGGTCACGAGGACCGCGCCTGCGATGCGTTCGGGTGAGACGAAGGGCGTCCAACTGTCCGTGCCGCGCAGGATCTCCGCGAGTGACGCCCATTGCGTCGTGACGCCGGCCGATTCGATGTAATCGAGGAACGGCGGGCTGACCTTGCCGAGCAGCAGGAGCGGGACGATCCACCACAGGGTGCCCAGTGCAACAAACAGGGCCCACCACGCGGTGAAGGTCAGCCACGCCCGGTTCGGCTTGTGCGAGAGCCACCAGATGACGGCGACGAGGCAGGCCGCTGCGGTAGCGATGGCATTGATCGAACCCATCAGGGCAACCGCGAGGCCGGACTGGGCGGCCAATTTCCACTGTGCGCCTTTTTGGTAGTCCGGGCTACCGGAAAGGCGCACAGGGTGGAACGCCCAAATCGCCGGCAACAGCACCCACGGCGCCAACATCATCGGCAGGGTTTCCGAGGAAATCGAGCCGAGAGTTGTCAGAACGCGCGGAGAGAGCGCAAACGCAACTGCGGCGATGACACGAGAACTGCGGCTACCGACACCCAGCGCCTCGGCGACGCGGACGATGCCCCAGAACCCGGCAATCAGCAGCAGCGCCCACCAGATGCGCTGCGTGATCCACGGCGGGATGTGGGCGAGTTCGCCCAACGCAAAAAACGGCCCGTGCGGGAAAAAGTAACCGTAGGCCTGATTTTGCACCTGGCCAAGCGGGGCCTGACTACTCCACTGATGCGAAGCACGTTCGAGGAAGCCGAACGGATTCTGCGTCAGGTCGTACTTGGTGTCGGCGGTGATCAGCCCTGGCGACTGGAAAAAGGTGAGAAGAAACGCTACAACGGAGGCGCCGAACAGCCACCGCTTCGACAGAGGCTCTGCCGAAGGCACAATGGTGCCTTCGGCGGAAGAACGGGAACTCGCGAGGCCTGCGCTCTCAGCGGCTGCCGTACTCAACCTGGTTCAGGACGGAAGAATCGGCATTTCCGCTGCGGTCGATGTCGGGACGAGTGTTGTCCGCAGCTACAGCCGTGGCACCGAAGATTGCAGCAGCGCCCAGAACGACGCCGACGACAGCGCTGGCCACACCGGGGACAAGGAACTTCGTCATCGTGGATCTCCCAATAGGTCGTGTCGGTCGGCCGGGACTTACCGGTCCGTACGAACTGTTCGCGTCAAGGTATCACTCGCTGCCGAGAATTCGGACGATTGGCCCCGCAGCGGACTGATTAGTTTGTGTCCGAGACGCCCAGCGCCGTGAGCAATGTCCGCAATTTGGTGGTTGTCTCGTCCAATTCGTCCTGTGGGTCCGAATCTGCAACGATCCCGCCCCCTGCGCTTGCCCAGGCAGTTCGACCGTCGGCGCTGATTTCGGCGCATCGGATCGCGACCACCCAGTCGCCGTCGCCGGCGTTGTCGCACCACCCCACTGCGCCGCCGTAAAAGCGTCGCGGCTCCTCGGTCTCGCGGATGACGTTCAATGCCGCGCTGGTGGGTGTTCCGCACAGTGCGGGTGTCGGATGGAGCGCGATTGCCAACTCGAGGGCAGTGGTGGGGTCACGCAGAATGCCGCGGATCGGGCTGGCCAGGTGCCAGACCTCATGGGTACTGGTCAATTCTGGCGTCGACGGGATCGACAACTCACTGCACAGCGGGCCGAGGACGTCCCGAATCCAGTCGGTGACAAAGGCATGCTCGGCAAGATTCTTCGTCGAACTCAGAAGGCTGTCGCCGGCAACCCGATCCGCCTCGGTTTCAGCTGTCCGACGCGCGGATCCCGCGAGCGGACGGCAGGTCACGACATTTCCGCGTCGGCTCACAAGAACCTCGGGTGTCGCGCCGACCAGAGAGTGGCCGACGAAATCGGTTCCGGCAGCGCTGAGGTCGACGGCAAATGTATTTGCCGCGGGATTGAGCGTAGCCATCCGAGCCGCGAGTGCTGTTGGTGAGATGGGAGATTCGGCGCGAAGTTCGACGGTCCGAGCCGAGACCACCTTGCCCAGGTCGCCGTCACGCAGACGGGTGACCAGTTTCTCCACTCGTCGAAGGTGATCTGCCGGTGACGGAATTTCTCGCACTGCATGCGTGTGCGGCAAGTCCACTGAAGTGTCCGAACGCCACGCGCTGCCGGTAACGGTTACTTCGGCCGGTTCGTACAACGCCGTCGCTCCAGACGGGTCGAAGGGGAGAGCACCGACGATCAGAGTCGCCGAACCTTCCGACAATGCATGCGTCGCCGCGCTCGCGTCGTCGAAACTGCGTCGTACGCCGCGGGTGAGCACGCTGTGATCAGGCCGAGAGAGAACAAAACCGTCCATGGTGACTAGAACACTAGTCGCCTGGGACCGACGCTCACTTGCCAGGAGGGACGATCAACACCGGCCGATGACTGTGACGCAGAACATGATCCGCCACGCTGCTCTGCAACAACGAACGCAAACCGGTTGTGCCGCGAGTGCCGGTGACGATGATGTCGACGTCCAATTCGTCAGCAGTCTCCACGATTGCGGACCAGATGGCCGACCGGCATTCGGCACTACGGCCTTCGACGGTCAAACCGGCGGCCTCGGCCAATGCGACGCCTTCCGCGAGAGTTGCCTTGGCATCGGTGTACGCGATGTCCTCGACATCGTCGTCGGGAATCCACTCGGGCTGCATGACACCGGAGAGCCCGGACATCCGGGCGGCTTGGCGAACCATCGGCTCCCAGGCGGTGACAAGAATCGCGCGATTGGCGGACAGGAAACGTCCTGCGTACTCGACGGCACGTCGGGCGTTCTCGGAACCGTCGTACGCGATGAGCATCAGTCCTTGTGGCATCACGACCTCCTCGTCAGCGGGGAATCGGTTCACGTCCAGGTTACCTTCCTGCCGTGCCGGTGAGGGGAGTGTATGGGTACGGAGTCCGATACCGTCGTAGGAATGCGGATCAAGTTTGTGAAAACGGCAATCACTCTTGCCCTGTGTGGCGGATTGGTGGCGGGATGCTCGGGCGACGGAGGGGACGTGGCAGCGCCATCGACGTCTGCTGCGGCGAGTGTCACGTCCGACATCACGACAACATCGGAGACGTCCACTGCCCTCCCCGCACCTACCGTCTGCGGCAGTGACCTCCTGGCGTCGTTGTCCACCAGGCAGAAACTTGCCCAGCTCCTCAACGTCGGCGTGACCGGTACCGACGACGCGTTGGCGATTGTGGCGAGCGAGCAGATCGGTGGCATCTTCGTCGGCAGCTGGACCGATCAGTCGATGCTGACCAATCGTGAAGTACCGCAAGTGGCTTCGGCGTCGAAGATTCCGTTGATGGTGACAATCGACGAGGAGGGTGGCCGGGTGTCCCGTGTCGAGGACATTCTCGGACCCGATCCGTCGGCGCGTGAGACTGCCGAGACGATGACAGTGGAACAGACGTACCAGATGGCGCTCGAGCGGGGCCGGGGTCTGAAGGACCTCGGCATCACGGTCAATTACGCACCGGACGTCGATGTCAGCTCGCAGCCTGATAATTCGGTCATCGGTGACCGCTCGTACTCGGACGATCCCGCAACAGTGATCGCCTATGCCGGTGCGTACGCCCAGGGAATGCGCGACGCCGGAATCTTCCCGGTGATCAAACATTTTCCCGGACACGGTAGCGCGTCCGGAGATTCGCACACCGGCGCGGTGACGACGCCACCTCTGGAAGATCTGATGAACTCGGATCTTGTTCCGTTCCGGGAGTTGGTGAACACCGGTGTCGGCGTCATGATCGGTCACCTCGAGGTTCCTGGCCTGACAGAACCGGGTGTCCCGGCAAGTATCAGTCCGGCCGCGGTGTCGCTGCTTCGCGACGGAGTAGGTTACGGCGCAGCGCCGTTCACGGGGCCGATCTTCACCGACGACCTCAGCGGTATGCAGGCGATTACCGACCGCTACGATATTGCCGACGCGGTGCAGGCTGCACTGGTGGCAGGCGTTGACCAGGCTTTGTGGCTCACAACCGACGACGTACCGCGGGTGCTCGATCAGCTCGAAGGTGCCGTTGCGTCCGGTGCTTTGCCCCAGGCCCGCCTGGACCAGGCTGTAGTGACGGTCGCGCAGGCGAAGGGTGCTCTCACCTGCTGAGTCGAAGTGCGATTCGACGCCGGATCTTACCGTAGAGTAAGATAGATACTTACCCTGTGGTTGGAGGATACATGGCCGGTGGCACGAAGAGACTGCCACGCGCGGTACGCGAGCAGCAGATGCTCGACGCGGCCGTGGACGTGTTCTCCGACAGAGGTTTTCACGAAACCTCGATGGACGCCATTGCGGCAAAAGCAGAGATTTCCAAGCCGATGCTGTACCTGTACTACGGCTCCAAGGAAGAACTGTTTGCCGCGTGCATTCATCGTGAAGGTCTGCGTTTTGTCGAAGCCTTGGCTCCTGCAGGCGCACCTGATCTGTCGCCTCGTGAGCAACTGCGTGCTGCTCTGGAAGGTTTCCTCGGATTTGTGGGGGCCAACCGAAAGTCGTGGATGGTGCTCTACCGTCAGGCCGTCGGGCAGCAGGCTTTTGCGGGCACCGTGCAGACAAGTCGCGACAGGTTGATCGAACTGACAGCGCATCTGCTCGAGTCCAGCACCAAGGATCCGGATGCGTCTCACGACTTCGGGATCATCGCAATCGCCTTGGTCGGTGCGGGTGAGGCCGTGGCCGATCGCGTGGCCGGTGGAGAAATCGAAGTGGACGAGGCAGCCGATCTCCTTGAGTCCTTGGCGTGGCGCGGATTGTCGGGCAAGAAGAAGTCGGAATAGTCCCCCAGCCACATCGAGCGAACGTACCTTTCAGCGCCTCGGATGCGCCGAAAGGTACGTTCGCTCAAATGGGGTGGGTGAAAACCAGGCTCAGCGCAGCGTCGCTGTGACGTGCGGGTAGCCCTTCTTCGGGTGCAGTAGCGCCAGATCCCAACCGTCGCCGACGCGATCGGCGTACGCGTTCAGGGTTGCAGGCAGCAGAATCGGCTTACCGAATCGCACGCTGTACGTGACCGTGTCGGCCACATCGCCTTCGACGGTTCGCAGCAGTGCTGCGGCGCTCCACATTCCGTGAGCGATGGTCTTCGGGAACCCGAAAGCCTTGGCGCCCAGGGACGAGACGTGGATGGGGTTGCGGTCCCCGGAAATGGATGCGTACTTGCTGATCGTGGTCTGGTCGACGCGGATGGTGGTCATCGGCATCGGCGGAACCTCGTCGGCCTTCGGTTCCGGTCGGGCTTCGCCGGACAGTGAGGTCTTCTGCTGGTTGAGGAACGACGACGTCTGACGCCACACCAGTTCCCGCCCCATCCGGATTTCGGTGATCACGTCGATCAGCAGACCCTTGCGATGCTCGCGCAGGTTCTCGGCGTGCACCGAGAGATCAAGCGGTTCGCTCACGGAGATGGGGCGCAGTGATTCGATGACGTTCTCGGCGTGCACGGAACCGACTGCGGGGAAGGGGAATTCCTTCGACACCATCAGTTTCATCACCGTCGGGAATGCCAAGGTGAATGGGTAGGTGATCGGCAGTGAATCGCCGAATCTCAGACCCGTGACTCGGCAGTACGCGGCCAGATTGTCGGTGTCGACCTTCAACCCGGTGAGGGTGATTCTCTGCTGCGGCACCGAGCGCGAGTCCGACTTGTTCCACGGCATCAACCCGAGCACTGCGCGGGAGTAGATGTCGAGGGTTTTGGGTTGCTCGGTGAGTGCGACGGTCTTGGCTGCCATCATGCTCCCAGGAGGCTCTGGCCGCACACGCGAACAACCTGTCCCGTAACGGCATTGGATGCCGGGCTGGCGAAGTAGGCGACCGTCTCGGCGACGTCGACGGTTTCGCCGCCCTGCAGCAGGGAGCTCATGCGGCGGCCGGCTTCGCGGGTCGCGAAGGGGATGGCTGCGGTCATGGCAGTTTCGATGAAGCCGGGTGCTACCGCGTTGATGGTGATGTTCTTCTGGGCCAGGACCGGAGCTTCGGCGTGGACGAGGCCGATGACGCCGGCCTTGGAGGTTCCGTAGTTGGTCTGGCCGCGGTTGCCGGCGATACCGGCGATGGAGGACACGTCGACGACGCGTCCGCCTTCCTTGAGTGCGCCCTTCGCGACAAGGTGCTCGGTGATCTTCTGCGGTGCAAGAAGATTGACGCCGATGACCATGTTCCAGCGGCCTTCGTCCATGTTGGCGAGGGTTTTGTCGCGGGTGATTCCGGCGTTGTGGACGATGATGTCGGCGCCGCCGTGACGCTCCAGCAGATGCGCCGCGAGGACCTCGGCTGCGTCGTCTGCCGTGACGTCGAGTGCGAGGGAGGTTCCGCCGACCTTGTTGGCGGTGGCCGAAAGTGCTTCTCCCGCAGCGGGGATGTCGGCGCAGATCACGTGCGCGCCGTCGCGGGCGAGGACCTCGGCGATGGTGGCGCCGATGCCGCGGGCCGCGCCGGTGACAACGGCTACCTTGCCGTCGAGCGGCTTGTCCCAGTTGGCCGGCGCAACGGAATCTTCATCTCCGACGACGATGACCTGGCCGTCGACAAATGCGGACTTGGCCGAAAGCAGAAAGCGCAGAGTCGATTCGACGCCCGAAAGGCCGGTGGATGCCTTGGGGGAGACGTAGACGAGCTGCGCGGTGGAGCCGCGCTTGATCTCCTTGCCGACGCTGCGGGTGAAGCCTTCGAGAGCTCGCTGCGCGACATGCTCGTCGACGCTCGACGTCTCTTCGGGCGTCGTGCCCAGTACAACAACGCGAGCGCATGATGCGAGATTGCGGATCACGGGCTGGAAGAACTCGAACAGCTGCTCGAGTTCGGTGACCTGTGTGATGCCGGTGGCGTCGAATACCAGCGCGCCGAAGGTGGTGTCGTGGGCCTGCGCGGCGGGGTAATCGGAGAGCAAGGCGCGCAGAGGTTCTACGAGTCGGCCTTTACCGCCGATGAGGACCGGTCCGGCCAACGGCGGTTCCCCGGCTTTGTAGCGGCGCAGGTTCTCGGGCCTTGGCAGGCCTGCCTTCGACGCGATGAACGCGCCGGGGCCGGACGAGAGGAACTGTGAATAGAGGTCGGGAGCTCCCTTGCTGGCTGCCACGGTCCTACCTTCTGTCGTGTTTCGGTGTGCCTTGCGCCGTGTATCCGAATCGGATGTGGCGATAGACAAGTAACTTACTACTGAGTAAGAATAGTCTTCAACAGGTAATCGCACCATCCTTGGAGACGCAAGTGACCAGCAAAGCCCGTTCGAACGCACAATCCGCAGCCAAAACGACGCCGGCCGCAAAGCCTGCAGGTCAGCGCCGCCGCGTTGCCATCGTCGGTGGCAATCGCATTCCTTTCGCCCGTTCGGACAAGGCCTACGCGCAGGCGTCCAATCAGGACATGTTCACCGCCACGCTCGACGGACTGGTGAGCCGTTTCAACCTGCAGGGTGAGCAACTCGGCATGGTCGTCGGCGGCGCGGTCCTCAAGCACAGCCGTGATTTCAATCTCATCCGTGAGTCGGTTCTCGGGAGTGCGTTGAGCCCGTACACACCCGCGTACGACCTTCAGCAGGCCTGTGGCACCGGCCTGCAGTCGATCGTCGCAGTCGGCGACGCCATCTCGGCCGGGCGTATCGACTCAGGCATCGGCGGCGGTACCGACACCACGTCCGACGCTCCGATCGGCGTCAACGATCAGGCTCGTGAGTTCCTGCTGTCCCTCAACCGCGCGAAGTCGACGGGCGACCGCATCAAGCTTCTCGGCAACGTACGCGCCGGCATGCTCGGTCTCGAGATCCCGCGTAACGGCGAGCCGCGCACCGGAAAGTCGATGGGCGACCACGCTGCCATCACCGCCAAGGAATTCGGCGTAAAGCGCGAGGACCAGGACGAACTGGCCGCCGCCAGCCACAAGAACATGGCAGCCGCATACGACCGCGGATTCTTCGACGACCTTGTCACCCCGTTCCTTGGCCTGACCCGCGACGACAACCTCCGTCCCGGTTCGACCGTCGAGAAGCTGTCGACGCTCAAGCCCGTATTCGGCACCAAGCTCGGCGACGCCACCATGACGGCAGGCAACTCCACGCCGCTCACCGACGGCGCGTCGGCTGTGCTCCTCTCGACCGACGAGTGGGCAACCGAGCGCAACCTCCCCGTCCTCGCACATCTCGTCGACTCGGAGACAGCAGCCGTCGATTACGTCCACGGCAAGGACGGCCTGCTGATGGCGCCGACGTACGCGATCCCGCGACTGTTGGCCCGCAACGGACTCACCTTGCAGGACTTCGACTACTACGAAATCCACGAGGCATTTGCCTCTGTTGTTCTCGCGACCCTGCAGGCTTTCGAGT
The DNA here is from genome assembly GCF_013277795.1 of Rhodococcus sp. MS16. NCBI lineage: Bacteria > Bacillati > Actinomycetota > Actinomycetes > Mycobacteriales > Nocardiaceae > Rhodococcus > Rhodococcus sp. MS16. The sequence goes on along the minus strand of NZ_VBTM01000005.1, from coordinate 973,800 downwards.
CCGACGAGTACTGCAAGGAACGCCTGGGCCTCGACGGCGCATTGGGCTCGATCGATCGCAGCAAACTCAACGTCAACGGTTCGTCTTTGGCCGCCGGACACCCGTTTGCTGCGACTGGCGGACGCATTGTGGCGACTCTCGCAAAAATGCTTGCGGAGAAGGGTTCAGGGCGCGGTCTGATCTCGATTTGTGCAGCGGGCGGACAGGGCGTCACCGCAATCATCGAGCGGTAGTCCCGTGACTGGCAATTGCTGCGCTCACCTGCGGTAACAGCCGGTCTGGGGTGGTGGAGAAGGAGATCCGGTCGCGAGGGGTGACCGGATCTCCTTTTCTTTTTCGGACAAATTTCTGTGGCCTTGTAACGCTGACGGATAGCTACCGATATTCAAGACAGCCCCGTGCTGCTGCCTGACCCCCGACCTGGCAGCAACGCGGGGCTCTTGTATGTCCAGATACCCTGTTGAGTAGTGCTGGGTACGCGCCGCAGCCCCGGTCGATGCAGCGAGGAGTCAAACGAGTGAGTGACGCAGACGGTTCACCCCCGGAGAAAAACAACGGTGTGGACGGCTCCGACACTCCCGAGCGCTCCGCGTCGGATTCGGAAGGATCAGCGCCCGACCAAACAGCGCCCGACCAAACAGCGCCCGACCAAACAGCGCCGGATCAACCAGCTTCGGATCAAGCACCTCAGGATCAATCGGTTCCAGAGGAGCAAGCCCTCGACGAGCCGGCTCCGGATGAATCGGCCAACGAGATCACGACCGTCATTCCGGTAGTTCCAGCTAACTCCGAGATTCCGACTGGCCCGGCTGTTCCGCCGACTGTTCCAACTAATGCAGGGGTTCCGGCCGGCGCAGCGGAGCCGACCCAACAGTTCGAACCGGTTCTTCCGGCAGTCGCGCCCGAGCCTGTGGCAGTTGATCAGTCGACCGCGTCGAAGAAGTGGGTCAAGCCCGCTCTGATTGTCGGCGGCATTTTTGCGGTCGCAGTTCTTGCCTACGGGGTGGACGTGTTCACGTCGTCCGGCAACACGCCTCGGGGAACTCAGGTTGCCGGGATCGACATCGGGAACCGCTCGCCGGCCGACGCGGAGACAGTCCTGCGTGCGGAGTTGGCTCCGAAGCTTGTCGAACCCGTCACGGTGAGGGCGGACGATGTGGAATCCACGATCATTCCCGCGTCAGCCGGTATCGATGTGGACTGGTCGGCGACGTTGGCGGGCGTGAATGAGCAACCGCTCAATCCGATCACCCGGATCACCTCGTTCTTCAGCTCGCGTGAGGTGCCGGTGGTGTCGACGGTAGATCAGGCGGCATTGGACGCGTCGATGACGGTTGTCGCGGCCACCAGTGATCGCGCGCCGGTCGAAGGTGCTGTTGTCATTTCCGGTGGTGAAGCGTCTGGTGTGTCGCCGGTGGTGGGCCGCGCGCTCGATCTGCCCGGTGCGGCAGCAACATTCAGTGACGAGTGGTCCTCGGGCGACGTTGTCGACCTGCCTGTGGAAGACACCCCCGTTACGGTGACGCAGGCCGGTGTCGATCGTGCGTTGCAGGACGTTGCTCAGCCCGCTGTGTCCGGTGAGGTTGTAGTCAACGGCCGCGACGGCAAGGAAGCGACCATCGGCGTCGACCAGATCGGTGAGATTCTGACGTTTGCTCCCGACGGTTCGGGCGGATTGGCGCCGCAGTACAACACAGAAGCTGCAGTGAAGATCTTGGCACCGCAATTGGTGTCGACGGAGGTTCAGCCCAAGGACGCGTCGATCACGTTGGCCGGCGGCGCACCGACTGTGGTTCCGGGTGTGGTCGGCGACCTGATCAACTGGCCGGAAACCGTGAAGGATCTGCCGGTTCTGCTCACCAGCACGGGTTCTCGGGCAACTCCGGCGGTGTATGCGCCGGTTCCACCGGCACTCACCACCGAGGGAGCCGAGGCTCTCGGCATCAAGGAAGTGATCGGTGAGTTCACCACCGGCGGCTTCGAGTACGCGTCCGGTGTGAACATCGCGTTGGCGGCGTCGGTGCTCGACGGTGCGATAGTCAAACCGGGAGAAACGTTCTCGTTCAACGAGTACACCGGACCTCGGGGCGCTGCCCAGGGGTATGTGGAATCGGGAATCATCAACAACGGTCGACCGGACAAAGCCGTCGGCGGCGGCATCAGCCAGCTGGCGACGACGCTCTACAACGCAACGTACTTCGCGGGGATGGAAGACGTCGCGCACACCGAGCACAGTTATTACATCTCGCGGTACCCGGAGGCCCGTGAGGCCACGATCTTCGACGGCGCGATCGACCTGCAGTTCCGCAACCCGTCGAAGACCGGTGTGATGATCCAGACGATCACGACGTCATCGAATGTGACAGTGAAGATCTGGGGAACGAAGACCGTCGACGTGGAGTCGATCACCGGTCCGCGTACGTCTCCTACATCGCCTAATACCGTGGTCCTCCCCAAGGGCGACGGATGTATCGCGTCCAGTGGCGCGCCCGGCTTCACGGCGAGTGATACCCGCGTGATCACCGATCACGCCACCGGCGCGCAGGTTTCCTCGAATACTCGCACCGTGAAATACGATCCGGTTCCGATCGTGAAGTGCGAGTAGGAAACTACTACTTACCGACCAGCGGGCCGAGTGTCCGCCCGGCCAGGTCGACGATTCCTGGCTCGTTGCCGTTGGTGATGAGGTTGATGACTACGCCGTCGATCCCGTGGTCGAGGATGCGCGTCTGAACCTGCTCGGCGACGTCGTCTGGGTTGCCGACGAAGTGACGCTCGGTGGCCTTGGCGACCACGTCGTCCGGCGCCGTGGTGATGTCGAGCCCGCGCTCGGCAAGGAATGTTCGCTGATGCGCGCGAGCCTTGTCGCCGTCCTCGTCGATCATCATGAACGTGAGGAAGCTGGTTTCGAGTGTGGTGCGGTCGCGTCCTTCTTCATCGCATCGGGCCGCAATGGCGTCCATCTTGCGCGGCAGTTCGGACGGGTCACAGATGATGTTGAGGTGGTCGGCGAAGCGCGCGGCGAGGGCAAACGTTTTTTTCTCGCCGCCGCCACCGAGCAGAATCGGCAGGTCGTCGCGGACGCGGGGTTCGTTGATGGCTTCCTTGACGTGGTACCAGGTGCCGTCGAAGGTGGGGCGTTTGCCGCGGAGCATCGGTTCGATGATCTGCAGAGCCTCGTCGAGTTTCTGGAACCGTTCGGTGAAGGTGCCGAACTCGTAGCCGAAAGAATCGTGTTCGAGTTCGAACCAACCCGCTCCGATACCGAGGATGGCGCGACCACCACTCACTACATCGAGTGTGGTGACGGTCTTGGCGAGCATCGGCGGGTTTCGGTACGTATTGCCGGTAACGAGGGCGGACAGCTGAATGGTGTCGGTGGCTGTCGCCAGCCCGGAGAGCGCTGAGTACGCCTCGAGCATGGGCGCATCGGGGTCTCCGATGCCGGGCAGTTGGTAGAAGTGATCCATCACGAACGCGGTGTCGAAGCCGGCGGCTTCGGCTTCACGAGCTTGCGCGATGACGGTGGGGAAGAGGTCCTTGACCGGGCCACCGTAGCTGAAATTGGGCATTTGGTATCCGAGGCGAGTACTCACTCCTGCGACGCTACTCGCTGGGCCGCCGACATGAACTGCGAAAATGCTGTGAAAATTTCAGTAGGTTAGCCTTGCCTGGTGCATGCCGAGACGATGACTGCCAGATGGAACGCCGTCTGTGGCGATACCCCCGAGGCGGTTGCTGTGCGTACTCGTGATCGTGAGTTCACGTTTGCGCAGGCGCACGCGCTCTCGACAGCATGGGCACGCGCGTTGGTCGATTGTGAACCGGACACATCGCGTGCGATAGCGCTCGAGCCCGGCGCCGGCGCGGAATCTGTTGTCGCTGCGCTAGCGGTCATCGCTTCCGGACACCCGCTGATCATGCTCGATCCTCTACTGCCCGAGCAACGACGCACACATATCCTCTCGCTGACCGGCGCACTGCGCGTTGACGTGCCGATGCTGACCGAACTCCCGCAGGCTTCGCACGTCACACTGCCCGAGCCGAATGCGCAGGACACAGCGATTATCGTGTTCACGTCCGGTTCGACGGGGCAGCCGAAGGGCGTTCTGCACAGTCACGAGAATTGGATAAACCAGGCCTTCGAAGCGAAGGAAGCACTCGAGATCGGACCGGGTGATCGCGTCGGAATGCTGTTGCCGATGAGTTTCGGTGCCGGACTGGACGTGATCGTGATGTCGCTACTCAACGGCGCCGGCCTGTACTACTGGGATCCACGCACCGAGTCGACAACCGGGCTGGCCGAGTGGTTGTCCGAGTGCGGCGTCAGCACCGCACATTGCACTCCGTCGTTCCTGAGATCCTGGCTACCGGAGCTCACCTCCGGAGACACTCCGGCGCTTTCCTCGCTACGCGTTCTGACAACGTGCGGCGAGTCGATTCACAGCTCTGACGTGTCAGCTCTGCGGCCACACTTACGACCGGATGCGTTGTACTGCAGCTGGTCCGGATCTTCCGAGACCGGGCACCTCGCGTTCAATCCGTACCCGAGTGATCGAGAGCTTCCAGGCGGTGTGGTCCCGGTCGGCCGTCCTGCGGCCAACAAGGACGTTCTGATTCTCGATGCGGATCAGAACCCCGTCGAGGTCGGGTGTATTGGCGAAATTTACGTTGTATCAAGGTATTTGGCTAACGGATACTACGGCGAAGACCAGTCTGGGGTGTCGAAATTTGCGGTGCAGGCCGACGGTTCGACGCGCTACCGGATGGGAGATCTCGGACGCTTCGACGAACACGGTGATCTGCATCTGTCCGGTCGCAGCGACGACGCGGTGAAGATCCGTGGCTACCTCGTCGAACCTGCCGAAGTGGAAGCGGCGTTGCGCTCCCTCGAATGGGTGTCCGACGCGGTCGTTGTCGCAGACAAGACTGTGCCACAACCGATTCTGATCGGCTACGTGGCAGTCGGTGGATCGGAGTGGACGCCGTCTGCCGCCGAGGTGCGCAGCGCGCTTGGGCAGCGAATCCCGACGTGGATGGTGCCACGCGATATCGTGATTCTTGCGGCGTTGCCTCGCAACGAACGGGGAAAGGTGGATCGCGCCGGCCTTCCTCCCGTTCCGGTGCGCGGCGAACCGGTCCCGTTGCGCGGCCCCACCGAGACGCTCCTCTCGTTCATCTGGCAACCGATTCTCGGCATCGAAGCGGTTGGACGAGACGAGGATTTCACGGCGCTCGGTGGTGATTCGCTTGCTGCGGCAAAGATGCTCGGGGAAGTGGCTGAACAGTTCTACATTCAGATCTCGTCGGCTGAGTTCTCGCAGGCGCCGACCATCGAGGGTTTGGCAAAACTGGTCGATTCCGCAGGCCGTCGCCGTTCGCCGGTTTCGGATTCCTCGTTGGTGCCGCTGCGAACCGACGGCAGCGAGCCGGCGCTCTTCCTTGTTGCCGGTGGTGGAGCACCCGCTGCGGTCTTTTCTCACCTTGTGCGGGAAATGCGCAGTGGCGTACAGGTATACGGAATCCAATCTCACGGACTCGAGCACCGTGGTCGCGCGGATCGGACGATTGCTGCCGCTGCCGCCCGAGCCCTGCGTTCGATTCGGACGGTTCAACCACACGGTCCGTATCGGCTGGGGGGATACTCATTCGGTGGATTTGTCGCTCTCGAAATTGCGTCGTTACTCGAGCGCGCGGGCGAGCACGTCGAAATAGTTGTGCTGCTGGATGCGGTGCTCGACGGCGACGTGGCAGCGAAGGTGGGAGCACTCGGTAGCGCGCGCCTGCCGATCAGCAAGAGAGCGAAGTCCCGCACTGCGGCCGAACTGCCGCAGCGTGAGACACCGCAGGAGTACGTGCCGCAGAACGTGTTTGCTCGACTGTGGAGCAAGGTGTTGATGAATTCGTTGGTCGCGACTGCAGGCTTGTTCCGACTGCGAGCGTCGGCGCAATGGATCGTCTACTACGAGCTGAGCCGGCGCATGCTGGCGAAATACGAGCCGAGTCGGCACGTGGGCCGCGTTCAGGTGATCACCGCATCCGAACCGGGTGACATCGGGGACAGAGACGTGGCCGCCGAGTCGAAGCTATGGGCAGTCCTCGCGCCGGACGACCTGCACATCGAGAGTGTTCCCGGTGATCATCAGTCAATTCTGCGGCAGCCGTTTGTCATTCGCACGGCGGCAGTGGTGGACGCAGCTGTGTCCGGCCGGCAAGGCGCGAGCAATCTGGGGAACGAGAGGTCATGACAACAGCGGCTGTGGTCAGCAGTTTCAATCCGGCGGAAGGTTTGCTCGATACGTGCAGGGCTGTGCGTGAGCAAGTCGATGTTGTTGTCGTCGTGGACGACGGGTCCACAAAGGACGTGTCCGGTGTTCTCGGGCAGTGCCGCGCAGCGGGCTACGAAGTGATCGAGTTGGGCACCAATCGTGGGATTGCGCACGCCCTCAATCGTGGCATCGAGCGGGCTTTGGCCGGTGGCGCCGACCACGTGTTGACGCTGGATCAGGACACCGTTCTTTCGGACGGATATCTGCGTCGCATGTCCGAGCATCTCGAGTTGGCTCGGTCTCTCGGTCTGGATCGAACGATACTGGCTACCAGCACGATCAACGGCGAGGTGGCTCCGTTCTGGCATGCGGAACGGGGACTGACGCTGGCCTTCGAGCCCATCCAGTCCGGCATGCTGTTGCCCCGGGAAGTGCTCGAGCACGTCGGACTGTTCGAAGAAGAACTGTTCATCGATTGTGTCGAGACCGAGTTCTATTTGCGGGCGCGCGCCAAGGGCGTCCATTCCTTGATCACGCCGGGCACCGACATCGAGCACGGCTTCGGGTCGCCGACCACGTGGGTTCCACCACGACCACTGCGCTTGGTGCTCGGTTCGGGACGTGGCGGGTTTACGTTCACGGAGGATGCGCCTTTCCGGCACTACTACATCGCCCGAAACCGCGCGATCATGTACGCGCGGTACTGGCGAACGGAACCGCTGTGGTGCATGGTTTCTGTGGCCAAGGACGTTCTCAGCCGTGGACGGGCGATGCTGTTCGGTACCGAGAGAATGGCCCGTACGTATCTGACTGTGCGCGGATTCTGGGGCGCCGCTCGCGGTGAACGAGGAAAGGTCCCCGGCGCTGTGTTGCGCCGTGCGGCAGTTCTGTCGAGATCTCGCTCGTGAGTGCACCGAAGAAACCCGAGTCGGTGGCCGTGATCATTCCGGTCCACAACGGACGCGCGATGATCGACGTTCAACTCGATGCGTTGGCGGCACAGGATTACTCGGGTTCCTTCGAGGTGATCGTTGCCGACAACGGTTCCACCGACGGGCTTGCCGAGTATCTCACCGGGCATCCGAGAACCGAGGAGTTGGCACTGCGGCGGGTTGACGCCTCGGATCGCCCTGGCGCCGCGCATGCCCGCAATGTCGGCGCGCGTAGCACCTCTGCACAGTTTCTGGCGTTCTGCGACGGCGACGACCGGGTGCATTCGAACTGGCTGTCGGAGTTGGTCAGGGTGGCGGCCGAACATGACGCGGTAACCGGCACTGCCGAGATCGAGTCCATCAACAGCGAATTGGTGCAGTCCTGGCGGCGGATGCCGGATCGTCACGAGGGTTATTCGTTGTACCGATTCCTGCCGGTTGGCCTCAGCGGAAGCTTCGGGATCTGGCGAGAAGCCTTCGAACAGGTCGGCGGCTGGGATGAGACCTTCACCAGAGGTGGCGAAGACAGCGACATGTGTCTGCGGATCCAGTTGGCGGGCATGTCCTTCGGTCATTCCCCCGCCGCGCAGATTGCCTATCGGCAGCGCGACACGTTGGCCGGGATCTGGCAGCAATCGGTGATGTGTGGTGAGGGCGATGTTCGGTTGTACGCCGAGTACCGCGGGTACGGGATGCCCAGGCGCAGTCAGCTCGCGCTGGCAGACACCGTTGCCTATCTGATCCTGCGTAACCCGCTACTGCCACAGTTTATCTCGCGGGTACCCACCGGCCGTTGGCTCTTCCATGCCGGGAATCTGTGGGGGCGGATTGTCGGAAGTGTGCGCCACCGCGTGTACTACCTCTGAACTACTTGCGGGACGCTTTGCGGTAACCGATGACGGCAGGACGCAGAAACACCGCGAGGATACCGACGGACCACGCACAGGTCAGGAACATCGGGCGGGCGATCTCGCCGTTCAGCGCGAGGCCACGGATGGCATCGACTGCGCAGCTGAGTGGTTGGTACTCCACGACGGGCTGGAGCCACGTCGGGTAGGCGTCCACCGGAACGAATCCCGAGTTGAAGAACATCAGCAGATTGGTCGTGATCGCGATCCATTCGGTGATGGTCGACTTGTTCGTCAGCAGCGTAATCGCGGTGACCATGATCGAGAACGAGATACCGAAGAGCACCGCGACGCCCAGCATTCCGAGCAGACCGAGTATCCCGGTCTCGATGCGGAAGCCGATGAACGTTCCGACGACGAAGATCAGCACCGTAGTGACGAGGATCCGCACGACCTCGGCGCACAGACGCCCGAGCAGTGCCGACGACCGATGCACCGGCATCGTCCAGAACTTGTGGAGCATTCCGCCTGCCAGCTCGCGGCGCAGGCCGATTCCGCTGACGGAGGCGCCGGCCATGGCTCCCACCAACGCAACCATCGGGACCATTCCGTACGAGCTGCTCACTCCGGTTCGTTCGGAGATCGATTCGCCCAGTACGAGTCGGAACATCAACACCATGAGCGCGGGATACAACAGCGACTGCGCCAAGGTGACCGGATCGCGTGACCACTTGATCAGGATCCGCTTGCACTGTTGTCCGCTCTGGACCGACAACGCGCGCAGTGAGGTCTCGTGATGGGCTTGATCACGCGGGCGAAAACCGAAGGGCGTCGCCGCGGTGTTCGACGGCGGTGCCGGTGGGATGGAAGCTTCCGTCGCTGTGGAATCGGTCATGATCGCCGTGCCCCTGCCCATAGTGCCAACGGAACGAATACGGCAGCCAACCCCGCTGCCCACAGCAACGCGGGCGCCAGAGTCGGCCAGGTGAGTGTTCCGGTTGCCATGTCACGCATGGCAGCAGAGAAGTGCGAGATCGGCTGGTTGCGAGCGAATGGTCGGGCCCATTCGGGAAAACCGGATTCGGGAACAAAGCCGGTGGACAGCATTCCGAGGATCATCTGTGGCAGAACCAACGCCTGCCCTGATGCCTCCGGACTTTTCGAGAGCAATCCGATGGCGTCGGCGCCGAGCGAGAGAACGAGGCTGAACACCAAGGCAAACGCGCAGAAGTACAGGATATTTGCGCTTGGACCGACAAATCGGAAGCCGAGTACGTAGCCGTAGACGATCGAGGCGAACAGCGAGACTGCCGAGCGCACCAGAGCGACGCTCATTCGTGCAGCCAGGGGGGTAAGAGGTCCGACCGGCATGGTCTGCAGTCGCTTACTCATACCTCGAACTGAGTCCATCGCCGAGCGTTGTGCCGCTGAGAGCGCGGTGAACGTCATTGCCTGCAGAACAATGATCGGCATGAGGAACTGTGCGTAGTCGAGACCGCGGTCCTCCATCACGATCCGCAGGGGCAGGTAGAAACCCAGTGCGAACACCAAAGGCGCGACGACAGCCGAGACGAATTCGCCTTCCGCCACCATCGATCGCAGTGATCGCTCGGTCAGGGTGAGCCATTGGGGGAGAAACGCCGGCCGGATGGGTGTGCGGGCGGCGAATTCGGTTTCGGGAACTCGCAGTTCGGATCGGTCAACCACGGCTGCTGTTTTCGTGATCGGTGAGCGTCATGAACACATCGTCGAGTGACGGCTTTCGCAATCCGATGTCGGCGAGTCGTATACCGGCGTGGCGAGTGCGAGCGATGACTTCGGCCATCAGGTCGACTCCGGACTCGGCAGGAATGGACAGCGTGCCGGCAGCCGTCGACGGATCGAACTCGTAAGACGGGGGAAGTAGATCGCCCAGCAGTTCGATGATGGCGGGTATCGCGCCCGGATCGACCGGCACGATTTCGCAATAGCGATCACCGATCTCGGCTTTGAGGCTGTCCGAGGTGCCTTCGGCGATGACGCGTCCCTTGTCGATCACGATGATGTTGTCGCTGAGAACGTCGGCTTCTTCGAGATATTGGGTGGTGAGGAGAGTGGTGATCCCAAGATCTTTGAGTGAGCCGATGAGCGACCACAAACCTTGTCGGCTGCGCGGATCGAGGCCTGTGGTGGGCTCGTCGAGAAAGACCACCAAGGGTTCTACGACAAGTCCGCAGGCGATGTCGAGTCGTCGGCGCATGCCACCCGAGTAGCCGTCGACCGTGCGCACGCCGGCTTCGGTCAGTTCGAATCGCTCGAGTAGATCGTCCGCACGTAGCTTTGCGGTGCGGCGACCGAGCCCCATCATCCTGCCGAAGAACATCAGGTTCTCGCGGCCGGTGAGAGTGGGGTCGATGGCTGCGTACTGGCCGGTCATCATGATCAGCCCGCGCACCTGAGCGGCATCTGCCACGACGTCGAAGCCGGCGACAGTGGCGCGTCCGGAATCCGGAGTGAGCAGTGTGGACAGGACGTCGACGGTTGTGGTCTTGCCTGCGCCGTTGGGGCCCAGTATCCCGAGGATGCTTCCTCGTTCGACTTCGAAGGAGATTCCACGGAGTGCTTCGACGTCGCCGAATGACTTGGTGATGCCCTCGACGACGACGGCTTTGGGCTCTTCGGGCATTTGCTCTCCATGCGCTGTCGGTGGATCGAACCGACCTAGCACTTTGTCGATATCGGGTAAGTCCGGTGGCGTGCCGGCTCGCCGTGAACGAGCGTACAGACCAGGTTTCGCGCGGGATCCATCGAGTTGAGAGGATGTCACCTGATCTGTGCCGATCGCCACCGGGTCGATTCGCGAACGAAGCTATAGGTTAGCCTAAGCTTTTCTGCTTGCGTGTACAGCGTGGTTCGTGGATGTGTGAATTGGGGATGACGAGCGATGTCGGTAGTTGTTGGTGGCGCTCGGGATTTCTCGAATCTGCCGGCCGGGGCGTTCGAGCTGTCCGCAGCGCAGAAGAGTATCTGGTTCGCACAACATGCGGCCGGCTCCGTTCCGATCACGATTGCTCAGTACGTCGCGATCGACGGGGATCTCGACGCTGATCTGCTCACCGAGGCAGCCAGACACACCGCCCGTGAACTCGGAACGGCGATGATTCGTTTTGTCGCGGCTGAGCCGGTGCCGTATCAAGTCGTCGACGACACTCAGCGTGACGAACTGATCAGACTCGACTTGCGTTCCGAATTCGATCCCGAGGCCGCCGCTCAGGAGTGGATGCAGGACGAGTACAGCACGCCCATCGACATCGTTCGGGATCGATCGATCGAGGTGGCGCTGATTCGTGTCGCCGATCGCAGGCACTTCCTGTACGCCCGCATCCATCACATCGCGCTCGACGGTTTCGGCGCGAAGACACTTGTCGACAGAGTTGCCGAGCGCTACACAGCGGCGGTGGCCGGTCGTGAACCCAGGCCGAGCAAGGCGGTGCCGTTGCCGGAAATCGTCTCCGATGAACAGAAGTACCGACAGTCGAGCAGATTCCAGCTGGACGCGAAGCACTGGGCAGAGCGGCTACGCGACCTACCCGATCCGATCAGTCTGGCCGATCGAAGCGGGACGCTCGACACCCACTCGAAGGTGGTCAGCGGAGCATTGCCCGCGCAGACGGCCACCGCGATCGACAGCGCAGTAGTGCGTCTGACGGCCACGTTTTCATCGATAGCCGTCGCATCCACAGCGCTCTACTTCGCAAAGATGACCGGCAGCTCCGATGTAGTACTGAGCTTGCCGGTCTCGTCGCGAGTGAATGCTCTGTTGCGCAACTCGGGCGGGATGGTCTCCAACGTCGTTCCGATCCGATTGTCAGTCACCGCAACAACAACGGTTGCCGATCTGGTGGCGGATGCGTCGTTGGAGCTGACAGGCGCACTCCGTCATCAGCGGTATCGATTCGAAGATATGAGGCGGGACGCAGCCGATCGCGGGGAGATTCAATCCTCCGGCCGGCGTGGGCTTTTCGGACCGGCCGTCAACATCATGATGTTCGGCAACGAACTCACTTTCGGATCGATGACCGGACGATTGCACATTCTGTCGACCGGGCCGGTCGAGGACCTGTCGATCAACGTTTATCCCAGCGTCGCTGACCAGGAATCGCGCGTGGACTTCGAGGCCAACCCATCGTTGTACAGCCGCGCTGAGCTCGCGAATCACCACAGTCGCTTCCTGCAGTTACTGGATCGATTTGTCAACGCGCCCAGTGATCGGCGCGTCGCCGAGATTTCGCTTGTCGGAGAAGACGATCGGCGTGACCTGGTACCTGCGTACGGTCGACCCGCCCCGGAACCCACTCTGATGCAGAACGTCCTCACGGGCGCCGTCAGCCGTCATCCGGACAGCCCCGCGATAGTTCACGGGGACGAGGTTCTGACCTACCGCGAAGTCGGCGCCCGCGCGAACAAGCTCACCCGGATGTTGCTGGCCCGCGGTGCCGGACCGGGAAGTTTTGTGCCAGTGGTGCTGCCGAGGGGGCCGCGACTGGTTGTCGCAGAACTGGCAGTGCTCCAGTCCGGAAGCGCATTCGTCCCCATCGATCCGGACCTTCCGACGGCCAGGATCGAAGCGACGATCGCCGATTGTGGCGCTGCCGTGGTGATCGCGGCCGGTCGGAACTGGCCGTATCACCCGATCACTGTGGATTTCGACGACGAGCTCGCGCGATCCGAATTCGCTTCCACCTCTGCGGCTCCGATCACCGACGCTGAGCGTCCTCGCATTCGGATCAGCGATGTGGCATACCTGATCTACACCTCCGGTTCGACCGGAAAGCCCAAAGGTGTGGCGATCACCCATTCCGGGATCGCGTCGTTCGCGGCCGAGCAACAGCATCGCTACGGTGTGAAACCGCACTCTCGCACATTGCAATTCGCGTCTCCCGGATTCGACGCATCCATCCTCGAGCTGATTCTCGCATTTGGAGCCGGGGCGGCAATGGTGATTGCACCCCCGTATCTCTACGGCGGTGAACAGCTCACCGATTTCCTGCGTGCCGAGCGAATCACGCACGCGTTCTTGACGCCTTCCGCGCTGGCCTCGGTGGAGCCCGAACAACTCCCGGACCTTGCTGTGGTCATTGTCGGTGGTGAAGCGTGTCCGCCGGAACTGGCAGCAAAATGGGCGCGCGGGCGCGCGATGTTCAACGCGTACGGACCGACCGAGTCGACAATCATGGCGACGGTTGCCGGACCGTTGGATCCTGGTGCACCCGTTGATATCGGTTATCCGATCACCGGTACGTCGGTGGTGGTGCTCGACAAGTTCCTGCAGCCGGTTCCTCGGGGCGTCACCGGCGAGCTGTATGTCAGTGGCAGGGGACTCGCCCGTGGTTACCATCGGAGACTATCCCTGACTGCCGCAACTTTTGTGGCAAACCCACTGGCGGCCAACGGTTCCCGGATCTATCGGACCGGAGACCTGGTGCAGTGGACACCCGAGGGTACGTTGCGTTATCTCGGGCGCGCCGACTTCCAGGTGAAAATCCGTGGTTTTCGCATCGAGTTGGGTGAGATCGACGCGGCGCTTACCAGCCACCGCGACGTGGAGTCGGCAATCACGATCACCTACGAAGGTGGGCCGTCCGGTGATTCCGCGTCGCTGGTCTCGTATCTGCTTCCCGTCTCCGGTCGGGCGATCGACACTGCCGGTGTCCTCGCACACGTGCAACCGCTCCTGGCGTCGCACATGATTCCCTCTGCGCTGATGGTGATCGATCGGATACCGCTCACCTCCGCCGGCAAGCTCGATCGGACGGCTCTGCCGGCGCCGGTGTGGAACCGGGCCCCGTATGTCGAACCCGCACCTGGTTTGGAATCACTGGTTGCTGCAACCTATTCCGAGTCGACCGGAGCAGACACCGTCGGAGCGCACGACGAATTTTTTGCGTTGGGTGGAAACTCACTGACAGCTACTCGGGTGGCGAGTGTGCTCGGGCGAGCGCTCGGCACCACAGTGGCTGTGCGATCGATTTTCGAAGCGCCGTCGGTGCGTGCGCTTGCCGGCAAGCTCGCCGGTCTCACGCCGGAGGCCGGCCGACCCGCATTACGGCCCATGCCTCGAACCAGCCCGATCGGTGTTTCGCCCGCACAACACCGCATGTGGTTTCTCAATCAATTCGACACCGGCTCAGCTGCATACAACATTCCGGTGGCAGTTCGACTGTCGGGTGAACTCGATCATGTGGCTCTTGCCGGTGCATTCGGCGACGTGGTCGATCGACACGAGGTGCTGCGCACGAGCTATCCGGATTCACCGGACGGACCGATTCAGCGCATCGCTCCGATCAGCGACCAGGCGACGGGGCTACCGTTGCGGGAGGTCTCACGGGAAGATCTGGCCGGCGAACTCGAACGCTTCGCGCGTCGAGGGTTTGACGTTTCTTCCGAGATTCCCTTTCGCGCCGCCTTGTTCAAGGTTGGGCCGAGCGAACATGTACTGATCCTCGTCATCCACCACATCAGTGCCGACGGGTCCTCGACGGCGCCCCTGGCTCGCGATATCGCTCAGGCGTACCTGGCTCGGCTCGAGAACCGAGATCCAGGCTTCGAGCCCTTGCCGGTTCAGTACGCGGATTACACTCTCTGGCATCGAGAATTGATGGGCAGCGAACTCGATCCGCATTCGTTGTCGAGGACGCAGACCGAGTACTGGTCACGGCAACTGGGCGGCCTTCCGGTTCGGTTGGATCTGCCAAGCGACCGTGCTCGCCCAGCGCTTGTGTCGACCAGCGGGCAGGCGTTCTCCGGCTCGATCGACGCCGATCTGTTCGCACGGGTCTCGGCGCTGGCAGTACGCTCCGGTGCAACGGCTTTCATGGTCATGCACGCGGCGTTGGCCGTGCTGCTGGCCAGACTCAGTGCCACGTCCGACATCTCGGTGGGCACTCCCGTTGCAGGACGCGGCGATCCAGCTCTCGACGATCTTGTCGGCATGTTCGTCGGCACGGTGGTCTTACGTACCAAGGTGCATGCGCACGAGACGTTCTCGGCACTCCTCGACCAGGTTCGAGACGTAGACCTCGGGGCGTTCGCGAATGCCGACATACCGTTCGAGCGTTTGGTGGAACTACTCAACCCGGAGCGTTCGGCCGCACATCATCCACTTTTCCAAGTTGGATTCTCCTATCAGAATCTCAATTCCGGATCGTTGGTGCTCGACGGTCTCGACGCCGAGATCATCGATCTGCAGCTGGGTATTTCGAAGTTCGACCTGCACTTGACGTTGTCCGAGAAGGCCAGCCCGACTGCGCCGACCGAGGTGCACATGCAGTGGGACTATGCCGACGCACTCTTCGACGAAGAAACTGTCGCCCGGTTCGCTCACAAGTTCGTGCACATCCTGGAAGCCGTAGTCGCGCAGTCGGATCGGGTGATCGGCGATATCGATCTGACCACCGATCGATCGACGACCGTGATCGGTGCGCTCAACAACACGCGCCATGCTCTGCCGCCCACGACCCTTGCCGACCTGCTGTCCGCTCAGGCAGGCGCCACCCCCGACGCGATTGCTCTTGTCACGGACACGATGTCGATGTCCTACGGCGAGTTCGCTTGCCAGGTCGAAGATCTGGCCAGGACGCTGATCTCGAAGGGGATCGGAACCGAGGATCGTGTTGCCGTCGCCATCGAGCGTTCGCCGGCCATGATGGTGGCACTGTGCGCGGTACTGCAAGCGGGTGCCGCGTACGTACCCGTCGACCCGAGTGCTCCCACCGAACGGATTGCGCGGATTCTGTCCTCCGCGTCGCCCGTCTTGATGCTGACCGTAGAAGCGGTCCGTACCCAGTGTGAGGCTGCGGCCCGAGTCAGCCCGGTCGACGTCTTGGTGGTGGATAGCCAAGGCGTGCCCGCCGAGAGGTCTGGTCCGATCACGGACCGAGTCAGGATTCGCCCCCTGCGACCGGACAACACGGCGTACGTGATCTACACGTCGGGATCGACGGGAATGCCGAAGGGCGTCGCGGTTTCGCATTCGGCGGTAGTGAATCAACTGCTCTGGAAGCAGGATCGGTACCCGCTCGGCGGCACAGACACCGTGCTTCAGAAGACGCCGATCACGTTCGACCTGTCGGTGTGGGAACTGTTCTGGCCGTTGATCAGCGGCGCGCGGTTGGCGCTCGCCCGGCCGGACGGACATCGTGATCCGGAGTATGTCGCCACGGCGATGCGTGACTTCGAGGTCACGACAGCACATTTTGTTCCCTCGCTCCTCGACGCGTTTCTCGAATCCGGTGGCGGAGTGGATCAGCCGTCGCTGCGCCGTGTTCTGTGCATCGGTGAAGCGTTGCGTCCGCACACTGTTGTAGAACTTCGACGCAATCTCGACGTCGAGATTCACAACCTCTACGGACCGACCGAGGCAGCGGTGAGCGTCACTGCGTTCGACTGCGACGACGTGCAGGACGCCACCGTCCCGATCGGCACACCGGTGTGGAATACACAGCTGCTGGTGCTGGATTCGCGTCTGAAGCAGGTCCCGCTCGGCGTTCCCGGCGAGTTGTATCTCGGCGGTGCGCAGTTGGCGTCGTGGTACGAGGGTCGGGCGGATCTGACCGCCGAACGATTTGTGGCGGGACCGTGGTCCGGAGAAGGACGACGGATGTACCGCACCGGTGACCTGGTTCGCCATCGTAAGAACGGTGTGCTGGAGTACCTGGGCCGTAATGATTCCCAGATCAAACTGCGGGGCCAGCGCATCGAACTGGGGGAGATCGAAGCGGCGCTCGGCCGAGATCGGCGTGTGCGTGCGTGCGCGGTCATCGTCCACGAGTGGCGGTCGGCTCCGGAATC
Source organism: Rhodococcus sp. MS16 (assembly GCF_013277795.1). NCBI lineage: Bacteria > Bacillati > Actinomycetota > Actinomycetes > Mycobacteriales > Nocardiaceae > Rhodococcus > Rhodococcus sp. MS16. The sequence continues at coordinate 956,922 of NZ_VBTM01000005.1, read as the reverse complement.
GGCGTCCTTGGTGGCGTACATAGTTCCCGCAGAGGGCGCCACCTTCGACGGATCAGCCGTTCTTGCCGATCTCAAGGGTGTGCTGCCGGGCTACATGGTGCCCACTGTTCTCGAGGTTCTCGACTCGATCCCACTGAATGCGAACGGCAAAATCGATCGGCGGACTTTGCCGGAACCGACTCCCGTGCTTCGTGAATACCGCTCGCCGCAAGGGCACGTCGAACAGCAGGTTGCCGAAGTCATCGAGGAGATCCTCGGGATCGAGAACGTCGGACGAGCCGACAATTTCTTCGAGATCGGTGGAAACTCACTGGTCGCAACGAGGGTGACACACAAGCTGACGGGAGTGTTCTCAAGGGAGGTTCCGATCCGGGCGCTTTTCGAGGCTCCGACCGTTGCCGAGTTGGCCCATTGGATCGAGAGTGCGCCCCGCAGCTCGGCCGCCTTCGGTGTGCCGCCGCTGCCGCCACCGCCGCGTCCGGACATTGTGCCGCTGTCCGTAGCGCAGGAACGTATGTGGTTTCTCGGCCGGCTCGATCCGCAGTCGCCGGTGTACAACCTCCCGGTTGCCCTCGGTCTGGACGGCGATCTCGACCCGTCGGCCTTGGCGACGGCGATGTCGGACATCGTCGATCGTCACGAGGTGCTGCGGACCTACTACCCGGAGTTCGATGGTGTTGCCCGCCAGCATGTTCTCGACGCGCCGTCGTGGATTTTGCAGCCGGCAGTCGACGTCGAACCGGAGAACGTGGGCGAGCTGATCGCGAAACTCGCCGGTCGGGGCTTCGATCTGACCCGCGAGGTACCGCTCCGCGGGGTCCTGCTCCGGATCGGTGACCATGCGCACGTTCTCGTGCTTGTGGTGCATCATATTTCGGCGGACGGTCTGTCGATGGGCCCCTTGATCCGTGACCTGATGAGTGCGTACTCGGCACGGGCCAACGGCAACGCGCCGGCGTGGTCGCCACTTCCGTTGCAGTATGCAGATTTTGCACTATGGCAGCGGAGTCTTGTATCCGATACCGCGACCGCTACCGGGCGCTTCGACGGACAACTCGAATACTGGCAGTCGGCGTTGGCCGACCTACCAGCGGTGCTTGATCTGCCAACAGATCGGCCCCGCGGTCAGGTGCGCTCTGCCGAGGGCGACACTGTGCGGTTCCAGGTGAGCGGCGACGTGCACCAACTGTTGCGAGGGTTCGCTCGTTCGCGCCGCACAACTCTGTTTGCCGTAGTCCACTCTGTCGTCGCGGTTCTGTTGGCACGGTTGTCCGGTCAGGGCGACGTCGCGGTCGGTACGCCCGTTGCCGGACGTACCCATGAGTCGGTGGACAACCTCGTCGGAATGTTTGTCGGCACAGTGGTTCTGCGTACTGCCGTCGATCCGGACCTCTCGTTCGACGACCTCGTGGCGCAGGTGAGTCGCTCGGACATCGAGGCGATGAGTAACAGCGATGTTCCGTTCGAACAGGTTGTGGCCGCACTCGATCCACCGCGCTCGGGTTCATTTCACCCGCTTTTCCAGGTGATGCTGGCTTTTCAGGATGCGGTTCCCACAGAGATCGAATTGGCCGGGGTGAGAGCGCGTCCGATCCCCATCGATCTACCGGTGTCGCGTTTCGATCTGCATCTGACTGTTGCGACAGATCCGGATCCGGAGCAGGCGCTCGACGTCCTGCTGACCTACGCCGTTGATATCTTCGACCGGGCGACGGCAGTGTCCATTGCGCAGCGATTCACCGGGTTGCTTGCGACGTTGGTCGCTGATCCCGCCGCCGGGATCGGCTCGGCGGATATTCTCGGGCGCACCGAGCGAGAGCTGATCCTCGACAATTGGGGCAGTGGTCCCAAAACTGTTGTCGGAGTGCCCTGCACGTACTCCGAGTTGCTCGCCGAGCGAGCTGCACCGAGCAGCGACGCCGTGGCGTTGAGATCGGCGGATCAGGTACTGACCGAAGACGAATTCCGATCTCGGGTGAACAGCTTGGCCAGGCTGCTGATCGATCGCGGAATTGGTCCGGAAAAGATAGTGGCACTGGAACTTCCGCGCGGAATCGACCTTGTCGTGTCAGTGCACGCCGTGCTGGCCGCTGGTGGAGCCTATCTACCGGTGGATCCCGGCCTGCCTCGCCCGAGGATCGACGCGATGATGTCAGCTGCCGGTGCGACGCTGACGATCACCGAGGCGGTACTGGCTGAATTCGACACTGCGCATTACTCGTCCGATCCGATCGAGGATTGCGACCGCATACGCCCGCTGCTCGGTGGACATCCGGCATACGTGATCTTCACGTCTGGTTCCACCGGTGAGCCGAAGGGCGTTGTGGTGTCACATGAGAGTCTGGTCAACCGTCTGACGTGGATGAGAGATGATTACTCCCTCGAGCGAGAAGACGTGTTCCTGCTCAAGACACCGGCGACGTTCGACGTGTCGGTGTGGGAGCTGTTACTGCCTGCGGTGATCGGGGCAACGCTGGTGATCGCCTCGCCGGACGGCCACCGCGATCCGCGATATCTGGGGGAGTTGATCGACCGGTCACAGGTGACGGTGGTTCACTTCGTTCCTTCGATGCTGGATGCATTTGTCGGCTCTCATGTCGAGAGCGCACCCATGTTCCGGAGCCTGCGCATCGTATTCACCAGTGGCGAGGCACTGTCACTGACGAGTGCTGCCGCGCTTCACCGTTTGGCGCAGGTCGAGATGCACAACCTCTACGGCCCCACCGAGGCCGCTGTGGACGTCACCGCAGTCGAGGTGCCTCGCTCGGTGGCTCTGGACGGGCCGGAGATCTCGATAGGCTCCCCGGTAAGCGGCACCGCTGTTTACGTCTTGGATTCGCGATTGAATCCCGTCCCTGTCGGCGTTCGTGGAGAGTTGTATCTGGCGGGCGTTCAGTTGGCGCGGGGCTATGTCGGGCGGAGCGATCTGTCAGCCGGTCACTTCCTCGCGAACCCGTTCGCCCCGGGCACGCGGATGTACCGAACAGGTGACGTGGTCGCGTGGCGTGCTGACGGGACCCTCGAGTATCTGGGGCGCAGTGACTTCCAGGTGAAGCTGCGAGGTCAGCGACTGGAACTGGGGGACATCGAGGCAGCCTTCGTCGGACTGCCGGGTGTTGCCGGTGCGGTGGCAACGGTCTACGAAAATCCGGCGACCGGTGCCGAAATCGCTACCTACGTGGTGCTTACGGGTGACATCGTTCCCGACACGGCACAACTACTGGCGGATGTGCGGCAGACTTTGCCTGCGTACATGGTGCCCAGCTCGGTCACAGTGCTGAGCGAACTCCCGCTCGGATCTACCGGCAAGCTCGATCGCCGAGCCCTGCCGACTCCGGAACGGCCGATCGACCGAGTGGTTCTTGCACCGCGAAACGCGGCCGAAGCCGCGATCGCCGAGGTGTTCCGCGCGGTGCTGGGCCACGACGAGGTGAGCGTCGACCGGGACTTCTTCGATCTCGGCGGAAATTCGCTGGTGGCCAATCGCATAATCGGTGAGGTCAACGCGCGGATGGGCGCGGACCTCCGATTGCGCGATATTTTCGACAATCCGACAGTGGCCGGGCTGGCAGATGCACTCGCGCAGTTGCCTCGCCGCGTCGAGGAGTCCGCGCGTCTGGGGGAGCTGGCTCGGCCGGAGCGGCTGCCGCTCTCGCCGGCTCAACAGAGAATGTGGGTTCTGAACCGACTCGATCCCTCGTCGGCGGCCTACAACATCGCTGGGGCAGTAACGGTGAACAACGACCTGAACGTCGCGGCACTTGTTGCGGCGGTAGGTGATCTGGTGATCCGGCACGAGGTTCTGCGCACGGTGTATGTCGAGAGCGGCGACGGCGTCGCACAGGTCGTCCAGGAAGCGGACGCACCAGGTACCGACAGTGCGGCAGTCACTTTCGAGGACTTGAGCGATACCGGTTCCGAACAGCGCACCGCGCGGATTCGTGAGTTGATCTCGGGCAGCTTCGATATCACTGCTCGTGGGCCATTGCGGGTGCACTGCCTCCGTGTCGGTACAGACCGCCACACACTCGTTCTGGTACTGCATCATATTGCCGGAGACGGCGCATCGATACCGATCCTGTTGCGGGAACTGGTGCAGGCGTACGTTGCTCGAGTTTCGGGCGGCAGCCCGCAGTGGGCTCCGCTGGTGCATCAGTATGCCGATTACGTGTTGTGGAATCGTGCGGCGATCGGTGACCCACGCGATCCGCAGTCTGTTGCGGGGCAGCAGCTTGCATACTGGCGAGAAGCGCTTGCCGACGCTCCGGCCCTGCTCGAACTTCCGTGGGACAGGCCACGAACCGATCAGCCCACTCAGCGCGGAGCGCGGGTCAGTTGCCCTCTGACGCCGGCTGTCCGCGAAGGCTTGGCAGATCTCGCCCGAGCGCAGCAGGTTTCGATGTTCATGGTCGTGCACGCCGGTGTGGTGGCCTTGCTGTCCCAACTGGGCGCGGGGTCGGACATCGTTGTGGGGACACCGGTTTCGGGCCGAAACGACCCGCGTTTGGCCGATACGATCGGCATGTTCGTGGGAACGGTGGCGTTGCGTACGGCAGTTGATCCCGTTGCCTCGTTCGGCGAGCTTCTTGCCGTGGTGCGCGCACAAGATCTCGCGGCGCTGGCAAACGCAGACGTCGCGTTCGAGCACGTCGTGGAGGCCGTCGGAGTGTTGCCGATGCGAAGCCACCACCCGGTGTTCCAGAGCACGGTCACGGTCGACGAATCGGCTGCAGACCTGGTGCAGATTGCGGCCGGCGATCTCGGCGGCGTCGAGGTGGAACCAATCGACACCGGTTCGGTGCGCTTCGACCTCGAGTGGAGCGCAACGTCAACGCTGGGTGTCTCGGGCGAACCTTCCGGGCTGGATCTGGAATTGGCCTATGCCACAGACCTGTTCGACGAGTCGACGGCTCAGAGCCTGGTAGATCGGCTCGCACGCGTGTTGAACGTGGTTGCGGCCGATGCAACGATTGCCGTGCGTTCGATCGATCTGCGACTTGCCACGGATCAATTTCCGGAGGCTGTGCCGTTCGACGGAACGCGGCTGACGTTGCCCGAGATCCTGGAGGGTGGGGTTTCGCTCGGCACGACGGCACTGATCGATCCTGACCGTGGCGGACAGTTGTCCTACGTCGAGTTGGACCGAGCGTCGAATATTCTGGCGCGCACATTGATTCGACGCGGTTTCGGTCCGGAATCCGTTGTCGCGATTTGTGTACCCCGCTCGTTCGACTACGTGATTGCGGTGTGGGCAGTAGCAAAGTCCGGGGCCGCGTTCCTTCCCGTCGATCCGAATTACCCGGCCGATCGCATCGTGCACATGCTCGAGGATTCAGGTACGACGCTAGTTATAGGGTCTGACGTGGAACGGGTTCTGTCGGCGAATCTTTCTGCTCGGATCGAGGTGTTGGACCTCGGTGATCTGCGGAGCCGGAGTGAGCCGGATGGTGCCCCGATCGTGGACAGCGACCGACGCTCCCCGATCCGTTTGTCCAACGTCGCATATCTGATCTACACGTCAGGCTCGACCGGCACGCCGAAAGCAGTAGCGGTCACTCACGGCGGCCTGTCCGCATTTGTGGAGGCGCAGAAGCACTACGGAGTCGATGCCCGTTCGCGCACTATGCAATTCGCGTCGACGAGCTTCGATGCCTCGGTACTCGAGTTGCTCTTGGCGTTCGGTGTGGGTGCGGCGATGGTTGTCGTCCCCGACGACGTGTACGGCGGCACAGAGCTGACGCAGCTCCTTCGCGAACAGCACGTCACTCACGCTTTTGTAACCCCGTCTGCGTTGGAGTCGATGGATGCGCAACACCTACCGGAACTGTCGGTGGTCATCGTCGGCGGTGACCAATGCTCCGAGGCTCTGGTTCGGACGTGGGGCGCCGGGCGACGGATGTACAACGCGTACGGACCTACCGAATCCACGGTGATGGCAACACAATGCGGTCCGATGGATCCGTCAGTGGCGGTGTCGATCGGCGCTCCCGTAGTGGGTACAACGGCCGTGGTGCGTGGGGACGGGCTTGTGCCGGTTCCACCGGGTATCGAGGGTGAGCTGTATCTGTCCGGCGCTGCGTTGGCCAGGGGTTATCACGGAAAACCAGGCCTGACGGCGTCCCGCTTCGTCGCGGACCCGGACGGCGCTCCGGGTTCTCGCACCTATCGAACGGGCGACCGGGTACGTGTGACGGGTTCGAACGCCGCTACTCGAGAGCTCCGGTATTGCGGGCGCGGCGACGATCAGGTGAAGATCCGGGGTTACCGGATCGAATTGGGTGAGGTGGAGTCGGCCGTAGCGACTTATCCGAATGTCGCTGCTGCGGTGGCGATCGCCTACCGTGGTCCGCAAGCATCCGAACCGGTGCTGGTGGCGTATGTGCTCGCTCACCGAGGTGTCGAGATTGAACGTGCAGGATTGCGCGCACACCTCGCGGCACATCTGCCGACGTACATGCGTCCGGCATCGATTACGTTCATCGATTCGCTGCCTGTGACGCCGGCCGGAAAACTGGATCGAAAAGCCCTGCCTGAACCTGTTTTCGAGCAACGTGTGTACGTGGCGCCGCGAACCGATGACGAAATGACACTGGCCGGCATCTTCGAAACAGTGACCGGCTCGGCAACCGTGGGTATTCACGACGGATTCTTCGAGATCGGCGGCAATTCCTTGCTTGCCACTCGATTGGTAGCCCGTGCAAACGAGGCATTCGACGCAGGGTTGAGTGTGCGTGATCTTTTCGACGCACCCACAGTGGCGGAGTTGGCACCACGAATCACTCGAGGTGCTTCGTCGCGTCCACCGCTGCGCGCGCTTGCACGTCCCGAACGCGTCCCGTTGTCGCTTGCGCAGCAGAGGATGTGGTTCCTCAATCGTTTCGATCCGACGTCGGCTACGGAGAACATTCCGATTGTGCTGCGTGTGACGGGTGACCTTGACGTGGTAGCGCTCGGGTCGGCGATCACGGACGTCGTAACACGGCACGAGGTGCTGCGGACGGTGTACCCGGATGCAGTGGCCGGTCCGTATCAGGACGTGCTGCCGCCGTCATCGCTCGACGCGGAGTTGCAAGCCGAGTGGACTCCGGAAACTTCTCTGCACGAGCGTATTCTGACGTCGGCGAGAACACCCTTCGACGTCACCGCGAGGGTTCCGATCCATGTCGACCTGCTCCGGGTGGGTGGCCGAGATGCGGATGCAGTTCCCGTCCATGTACTGGTGCTGGTTGTTCACCACATCAGTGCCGACGGCTATTCGATGGCGCAGCTGGCGGCAGACACGATGACTGCGTACGCGGCTCGCATCAGCGGATTCGCACCTACGTGGGCGCCACTCGCGATCCAGTACGCCGACTTCGCGATCTGGCAGCGAACGGTGCTCGGTGACGAGAAGGAATCGGGTTCGGTTGCTGCGCAACAACTCGGCTACTGGCGCGGGCAACTGAGCGGTGCCCCGGAAGTGCTCGATCTTCCCTGTGATCGTCCTCGGCCTGCACGGCAGTCGTTTGTGGGTGCCAGATATCAGTTCGAGGTGAACGCAGAACTGCACACTTCGCTGCGCGATCTTGCCGCTGCTCGAGGCGTTACGGTATTCATGCTCATGCACACCGCTTTGGCGGTGCTCCTCGGGCGACTTGCCGGCACCGATGACGTCACGATCGGAACTCCCGTCGCCGGCCGCGGCGAGCAGGCTCTTGATCCGGTGGTCGGTATGTTCGTCAATACCCTTGCGCTGCGGACGGTTTTGCCGCCGTCAACGAGTTTTTCCGATGCGATCGACATGGTGCGAGAAGTGGATCTCGGTGCATTTGCCAACGCGGATATCCCCTTCGAACGGCTGGTGGAGGTACTGGAGCCGACAAGGACACAGGCTCATCATCCCCTGTTCCAGGTCGCACTCTCGTTCCAGAACCTTGGCGATATGACCTTTGCCTTGCCGGGACTGGAGGTGTCCGTCGTCGATCCGGATATCGAACTGGCGGAATTCGATCTCCATCTGACCCTGGTTCCCGGCGCAGACGGCAAATCGGGACCATTGGCGGCGCAAATTGTCTACGCCACCGACCTTTTCGATTCCGGTACCATCGCCGACTTTGCCGATCGCTACCTCCGGATCATCGATTCCGCAATCGATTCTGTGGACCTCCCTTGTGGAGATATCCCGCTGCTGTCGAGTGCGGATCATCGCCGCATCGACGGGATTGCCAGTGGTGGAACCGGGTTGGTGCACGGAGCTGTGACACTTGCTTCCGAGTTTCACGCACAGGTCGGGATCAGTCCGGACGCACCCGCGATCACCTCTGGCGATGAGACGCTGAGTTACGCGCAGATGCAGCAGCGGGTATGCGCGCTGGCGCGGTATCTCGTCGAGCTCGGAGTTGGGCCGGAAACTCAGGTGGCAGTTGCTGTTCGGCGTTCGATCGACCAGGTGATCGCGATGTACGCGGTGGTCGAGGCGGGCGGCGCCTACGTGCCGGTGGAACTCACGCAGCCCACAGAGCGAATTGCGCTCGTGTTGGACACGGCTGCACCCAGCGTGGTGGTGACCGCAGGTGGTGCGGACGGAGTGGGCAGTGGAAGTTGGGTGGAGGTCGACCTTCATACACTCGATCTGAGCGGTCATTCCACAGGTGCGATGACCGATGTCGAGCGCCGCGCGCCGCTGCGTGGTGATCACCCGGCATACGTGATTTTCACGTCAGGGTCGACGGGTGTACCCAAGGGCGTCGTGGTACCCCATGCCGCGGTGGTCAATCAGTTGCGCGGGATGCAGCAGGAATACCCGATGGACGCGTCGAGTGCCGTGCTCGTCAAGACGTCGGCAGGCTTCGATCTGTCGATCTGGGAGTACTGGTGGGCGCTGCACGTGGGTGCCAGACTCGTGCTGGCACCGCAGGACTCGCAATTCGAACCCGAGGTGTTGCTGTCGGTCATCGAGAAGGAGTCGATCACCGACGTACATCTTGTTCCTTCGATGTTGCTGATGCTCACGGCAGCGGCCGACACCGGATTTCCCGAATGCGTGCGGAATGTGCTGTGCATCGGTGAGGAATTGCCGGTATCACTTGCAGCGAGGTTCGGCGCTATATCCACTGCGAGCCTGCATAATCTCTACGGTCCCACCGAGGTAGCGGTCAGCGCCACTCGGCATCGTGTGTCCGGCGCCGACACCCGCGCGATACCTATCGGCCTGCCCGAACCGGGTGTGTCTGCGTACGTTCTGGACTCTCGTTTGCACCACGTTCCGGACGGAGTAGCGGGCGAGCTCTACTTGTCGGGAATTCAGTTGGCACGTGGATACCTGGGTCGTTCGGCGCTCACTGCCGAGCGCTTCGTGGCGAATCCGTTCGGTGCCCCGGGCGGTCGGCTCTACCGCACAGGCGACCTTGTCAGTCGTCGCCGCGACGGCTCGCTGACTTATCTGGGCCGCATCGACCTGCAGCTCAAGCTCCGTGGATTCCGCATCGAGTTGGGAGAGATCGAGTCCGCACTGGCCGGCTATCCCGGTGTGGGAGAAGCAGTGGTGAGCGTCTACTCGCCGAACGGTGCCGACGCGCGACTCGTCGCCTACGTGAGCGCACCGAGTTCGGATCTGTTCGATCTCGAGGAGCTGGACAAACACCTTCGGTCCCGGCTGCCGGGATACATGGTGCCTTCCGTCGTCGAGGTGCTCGAGCAGTTGCCGCACAATGCAAACGGCAAAATCGACCGCGGCCGTCTGCCCGAGCCTCGAATCCCGCAGCGGGAGTTTGTTGCGCCCACGAATGCAACGGAACGATTGGTTGCCGCCACGGTTGCCGACGTGCTCGAACTCGAGAGCGTCAGCATGAATGACAACTTCTTCCAGGTCGGCGGAAACTCTTTGCTGGCAACACGAGTGGTTGCACGGCTGCGAGAGTCCGGTTCGGCAGAGATCGCGGTCCGGTCTGTCTTCGACGCGCAGACCGTCGCCGAACTGGCGGTTCTCGTCGGCGCCGCGGCGAGCAGTGCCGACCGTGGACCCGATTTGGTGAGGCGTCCGGCGGGCGCGGTAGTACCCCTGGCGCCTGCGCAGGAGCGAATCTGGGCGGCAAATCGCGCCCAGCAGGGCAGTGATTGGAATGTGCCGATTGCGTTGCGTCTACGGGGCAAGATCGACCACACGGTGCTGGCTGCAGCCGCTACCGATCTCTTGACCCGCCACGAATCGCTCCGCACGATCTATCCGCCGACGCCGGACGGACCCGTTCAGGTTGTCGTGCCAGTGGCCGACGTCTCCCTGGATCTGCAGCCGAAGCAGGTGTCGGAGTCGGAGTTGGCTGCGGTGCTGCACGGGTTCCTCTGGTCCGACTTCGACGTGACCACCGACCTTCCGTTCCGAATGCAAGTGCTGCAGTTGGGAACCGAGGAGTTTGTTCTCGCCATCGTTGTGCACCACATTTCCGCGGACGGGTATTCAATGGGGCCGCTGACGCGTGATGTTCTGATCGCGTATGCCTCACGTAGCGCCGGCCTCGAACCCTCGTGGCAGGAATTGCCGGTTCAATTCGGTGACTACTCGGTCTGGAAGCACAAGATTCTGGGTTCGGCGCTCGATCCGGACAGTGAACTGAATCGACAAGTTCGTCACTGGCAGAACGTTATCGGCCGGGAACCGCGTCCGATGCTTCGATCCGATCATCCCAGGCCGGCGGTGTGGCAGACGGCAGGCGAGACCGTCGAGTTCGACGTCGATTCGCAGTTGCATGCTGATTTGACGGCGTATGCGCACGACCGGGGCGTCAGTCTGTTCATGATTCTCCAAGCCGCGTTTGCCGTTCAACTGAGCGCCCTCGCCGAGAATCCCGACGTTCGGGTAGCGACGGCAAACGCCGGTCGTGGCGATCGGCTTCTCGACGACATGGTGGGTAACTTCGCCGAAGACGTACTCATGCGGATACACGTCGACAAGGGGATCGCGTTCGATGATGTTGTCGAGCAGGTTCGTTCGTCGTTGCTCGACGGTTTGGCTCATCCCGACATCTCGGGCCCGCGGTTGATCGAGGCGCTGGGCTTGCCGGAGTCGGAGTCGATGAATGTGCTCTTCCCTGCGACGCTGATCCTCCAACGTGCCGAAGCCGGAATCGACATCGACGCCCATGGTCTGTCGGTTCGATCCGAGCCCTTCTCGAACTGTGTGGCGAAGCATGAATTGGAATACGCGATCACCGAACACTTCTCGGATAACGTGCCGAGTGGACTGACTGGAGCCCTGGTCTATCCGGTGGCGTTACTGCGTCGCAGTAGTGCCGAACAGATAGTGCGGGACTACATCCGGATAGTGGAGTCGGTACTCTCGGCCGAAGGTCGTACTGTCGAGGAATTGGGGAGACAACTCACATGAGTAGCCATGTGGGGAGAAATTCGGCAAGGTCGGCAGGCTCAGCAGAATCCATCTCGGTGGTGATTGCAGCCTTCCACGCGTTGCCTCTCCTCGACGAGCAGTTGCACGCACTGGCGGGTCAGGACTTCGACGGCCGTTTCGAAGTGGTGATCAGTGACAACGCGGGCGAGTCTGCGCTGCGTACGCATGTGGAGGAGCATCCGCTTCGCGATCAACTGGCACTTCGCTGGGTCGATTCCTCGTCGGTGCCGGGAACGTCGTCCGCGCGTAACGTCGGTACGCGGGCGAGCCGGTATCCGTTTGTGGCGTACTGCGATCAGGACGATCGCGTTCATCCCGGGTGGCTCACCGCTATGGCGTCGGCGTCGGCGTCCTTCGATCTTGTTGGTGGCCCACTGGAGAAACACACCCTGAACGACCCGGTTGTGGCACGTTGGCGTGCGTTACCGGAACCTGACGAACTTCAAGTGCTCGGTCGTTTCCTACCGATCACCTTCGGCTGCAACCTCGGCATCTGGCGCGAGGTATTCGACGATATCGGGGGCTGGGACGAGAGCTATCCGGCAGCCGGAAGCGATGTCGAGTTCTGTTGGCGCGCGCAGATAAAGGGCTACACCTTGGGTAACAGCCCCGAAGCGATTGTCGCCTACCGCTTTCGGACGGGTATGCGCGAGTCGTGGCGTCAGGTGGTGAGTTACGCCGAGGAAGAAGCCAGAGTGGCGCGGCAGTACGACGCTCCTGGCCGCGCCTGGTACTGGCCGCTCGTGCATGCCGGTGTCGTGGTGGCATTGCTGCCGGTGTGGCCTTGGGCATGGTCACGTAGTCGTCGGGGCGAATGGGTATGGACCACCGGTAATCTGGTGGGCCGGATCAAAGGCAGTATCAAGTACCGCATCGTCTATCTCTGACTTTCAGAGGTAGTAGACACGGTTTTCGATGCTGCCACGGATGCGTCCGTAGAGATTGGCGAGGTGGAAGAGCCACATTCCCGTGGTGTTTCTCCGGACCTTCCTCGGAATCAAGGGATTTCGGAAGACAATGTAGGCAATCGTGTCAGCCAGCGCAATGGGCGATCGGCGAGGCATTCCGTGGTCGCGGAAACTCGCGTAGAGCTTGGCATCGGCACGTCCGCCCGCCACGTTCTGTCGCCAGTGTTCGAGGTACGAGTCACGCAGGCGGTAAGCGGTCACGGCGTCGGTGGCCTGTCCGAGAGTGAAGCCCCGCAATTGAAGTCGAACGCAGAACTCGAAGTCTTCACCGGAACCGGTGAATTCCTCGTCCCATCCACCGAGCTCGTCGATGAGGGACCGTGGCGCGGCAAAACTGCAGCCTGCAGTGACAGGGAGAAATCCGGGGATGTTCGGCAATGTGCCGCTTGTCGGAAGTGGGCGCCAGGAGGCGACGGCAGCAGAGTTGATCGACGCCGTTTCGAGGGTGCCGCCCACTGCGTCGTAGCGCGTGCATGCTTCCACCATCGCGCTGAGCCACCCGGAGTGGACGCGGTCGTCGGCGTCCGCGAACGCGATCAGCTCGCCTTTGGACTGTGCCACACCGGCATTGCGGGCGTGCGCCGCACCGGGCTTGTCGCTGCTGTCGATCAGCCGTAGCGCGAGCGTGGTCGCGTGGGGATAGTTCTCCAGGTGCCGCCGAAGACCGTCGGTAGAACCGTTGTCGCTGACGATCACCTCGAAGCGGCCCGCGTAATCCTGTGCGGCCAGTGCGTCCAGCTGTTCGTCGATCAGTTCGGTGGCGTTGTACGCGGGTATGACAACCGACACCAAGTCCGGGAGTGGGCTGGGCATCTGACCTCCGAATAGTGGGGACCCGAGCAGGTAGAGCCCGAGCGCGCCTCCACTCTATTCGGTTGCCGCGAACTTCTGGGCCGTCAGAAAAGATGGGCTGTCAGAAAGATGGGCGTTCAGAGAAGCTCGTCCGCCTCGTCGCGTAGGGCGGCGCGCCTCTGGTGGCGTTTTACACCCAGGACGGCAGCCGTGAGTCCGATGAGCGCACCGACTCCACCGCCGGCCCAGGTCGCGATTCCCTCGCCCGGCCGAGCCATCAGTTGTGCGACGACGCCGATCAGTGCGATCACGTAGACGGACCCGGCCACGAGTACTCGGGGCTCGAGACCCCTCATGCTCGCGTAGACATCGACATCGTGAGCCTGTGCGTAGCGCAGCACCACCATCGAACAGACAAACCACCCGATGATGAGTCCGAATGAAATCCACGCGCCGGTTCGTCCGGCAACCCACGGCAGAATCGCGGCGGCGATCAAAGCGATCCAGTACGCCAGTTGGAACCCGACCGCTGAGGCTTCGTTCCACACGTCGCGTTGGCGCTCGTCCTTGTAGAAGTCGTCGTCCAGATCGCCGACGAACCGCAGTGCCTTCATCATCGTGCTCATACTGTCTCCTCGGCATGTTCCGGTAGCGGGAAGAGTGTTTCGACGGTGGTTCCCAGCGCTCCTGCCAGCCGTATTGCCAGGTAGACACTGGGTGCGTAGTCACCGCGTTCGATGGAGACGATGCTCTGCCGACTCACCTGGCCAGCTGAGGCCAGCTGCGCCTGGGTGAGCCCAACGAGGCGTCGGTGCTCACGCACTCGGTTGTCTCCGGCTCTTTCGACCATGGAAAAAGTAAAGGACACTTGTCATTCAATGTCAAGTAGACTTGTCACAGCGCTACACCTCGATCGGCGGATGCAATCTATCCATCGTCCACTGCCGATTGCGCCGGGCGGCAAGCGAACTGGCGGTCAGTGATGCGATCAGAACCCCGCTGAGCACCGCGATGGACACCCAGAGCCTAGAGTCGATTCCGCCTACCGTGAGCTGGCGCAGACCGTTGACGGCGTACGTCATCGGATCGAACGGATGAATGATCTGGAAGGGTTTGGCTGTGGTTTCGACGGGATAGATTCCGCCGGCCGAAACCAGCTGCAACATCAGGAACGCCAGGGTGACAACGCGTCCGACGGACACACCGAATATCGCGTTGAAGGCTTGGATGAGTGCCATGTAGGTGGCGGTGATGAGAATGAGGAATCCGACGGTGCCCGCGACATGCGTGGCATGCAGTCCCACTCCGAAGTGCACCACCACGTACATGACGATCACCTGGCAGATGCCGATCAGCAGTGCCGGCCAGTACGACGCCAACACAACGCGCAGCGCTCCCAGTCCGTTGGCGATCGGGCGGTTCTGTAGTGGCTTGAGCAACATCCACGTGATGATGCCGCCCACGAACAATGCGAGAGGCAGGAAGAACGGAGCGAAACCGGTGCCGAAGGTGGCGGCTCGGTTCTTGTAGGTTTCCTGCAGTTCGACCGGACTGGAGAGCGTTTGCGCTGCCGCGGTGCGCTGCTCGTCAGTCCAACTCGGCACCTGTCCGGAGCCTTCGGTGAGCTTGGTGGCAAGTTCGGACGCGCCGGCCTGCAATTTCGGGGTTCCCTCGGCGAGCTGAGCAGCGCCGTCGGAGAGTTCGATACTGCCGTCGGTGAGCTGAACGAGACCACTGCTCAGCGTTTGGGCGCCGGCATTGACCTGTTGGCCTCCGTCGCGTAGCTGGACGAGTCCGCTGCGCAGTTCGCCGCCGCCGCCGACTGCCGCGCTCAGGCCGGCACGGAAGGTGCTCGACGGATCTCCGAGTTGATACGCGAGTTGCTGTGCGCCGCTTTTGAGCTCGGCCAGTTGCCCCATGGTGGATTCGCCGAACCCTTGGGTGCGCAGGATGTCCTGGGCGGGTGCCAACGCGTTGGCGATCTGCTGCGAAACGGGATCGGGATTCAGGCGCAGTGCTGCCACGGCTTGGCCCACCAACTGTGTTGCCTGAGCTTGCGTGTCGCCCAGAACATTCAGGGCGTCGACAACTTGGGTGACGCCGCCGCTGAGTTCTGTTGCGCCGTTGCCCAGTTGACCGGCACCCACATCGAGTTGTCCCAATCCGTCGGTGAGCGCCAGGATTCCACCGGTTGCGGTGTCGATTCCCGCAGATAGTTGCGCGGTACCGCCGGCAAGGGTGGCGGCGCCGTCGCGGGCGGTCACCATGTTGTCCGCCAAAGTCTTCGAGCCACTGGCAAGTTGGGCTGCGCCGTCGTTTGCGGTTGTCATGCCGGCGGAGAGTTGTTGTGCTCCGTCAGCGGCCTGTTTCAGCCCGGCGCCCGCGTCGGTGAGTCCCAGCAGCACGGTCTCGACGGATTGTGCGCCGATCGTGGCGCCCACCTGGTTGAGAATCTGCTGGGCGGCATTTTGGCCGATGATCGTGGCCAGGTAGTTGTTCACGTCGTTGAAGGCGAACTGCAACTGGGCTTTACGTGGGTTGTCGGACGTGGGCGAGGCGACCGCTTCACTGAAATTCTCGGGCAGTGTCAACGAGAAGTAGTACGTGCCGTCCGAAACGCCCTGCGCTGCTTCGGCGGGGGAGACGAGGTGCAGGTCCAGTTCGCCGGAGTCAAGGAGAGCTTGGCTCACCTGGTCGCCCGCGTTGAGTTCTTTCCCTTGAACCATGGCGCCGCGATCGATGTTGACCAGCGCGACCGGAACCTTGTTGACCTCGCCGAACGGATTCCAGAACGCCCACAAGTACATTGCGCCGTACAACAGTGGCATGAGGATGATGGTGACGAGTGCGATTCGGGGCATGACTCCCCGGGAGAACCGCTTCAGCTCGGTTCCGAGTGACATTCCTGCAAGCATCGCGGCTACCTCGCGCCTTCTTGATCGGGATAGGTGACATCGTCGCGCAGAGTGAGCACGTCGACCGGTGACCCTTCGGGCAGCGGATTCACCGTGGAGCAGATGACGGTCTGATATCGCCCCAGGTCGGCGAGTCGCTCCACCAGGTAGGCGCGCTCGTAATCGCGTCGTACCTGCTCGAGGTCGTCGATGACAAGCACCGCGGTCTTCTTGGTGTTTGCGACGGCGATCCGCAGCAAGGTGGCTTCGAGTTCACCGAGATCGCTGACGTATTGACCCAGACGCGGTAGTGGGTGATCGCCGAACACCGGCCCGCAGACGGCGGCGAGTTGCTCGTCACCGGCGCGGCCGATCAATTTGTACCATGGTGCATCCCAACGGATCTGCTCCGTGACGAGGTCGCGAACGGTGACCGACTGTGCCAGTTCGTCGATGTCCTCGAAACCGGCGATGGAGCAGATGTCGAAGATGTCGCGCGGGCGGGTACGTCCGAATACGCTCAGTGACCCGGAACTGGGCTTCAATCGCCCGCTCAGTGCCAGGAGCAGTGAGGTGCGTCCGGATCCGGCCGAGCCTTCGATGACGGTGACGCCGCCGGCTCCGATGTCGAGGTCTACCGGGCCGAATACCGGGCCCCACGGTCCGTCGAGGCGTAATCCCCGCGCTGTTACTGCTGTCTCGCGCGTGTACTCGGGCTGAGATTCGTACGCCTCGTGCGGAGCGGCCACGGCGATCACCTTTTCGGGTTGGAGTCGGCAGTGCTGGTTCAGCCAACCACAGACAACCCGAACTGGTGCCCCGAGTGGGCGGCCGATCGTGAAGGTTTTTGCTCGCTGCGCGAGTAAAAACCTTCACGATCAGCGAACTGAAACGGGTCCGGCCGCCGAGGGAAAACCCTCAGCGGCCGGACCCGTCAGTAAATCAGAATGCAGCTTCGTCGATCTCCATGATGTCGTTCTCCGTGTTGGCGATGATCTCGCGTGACGCGGTGAGCTCCGGCAGTACGTTCTTGGCGAAGAAGGACGCGATGGCGACCTTGCCCTCGTAGAACGCCTTGTCCTTGTCGGAAGCGCCGTTGTCCAGCGCTGCGATAGCGATCTCCGACTGGCGCAGCAGCTGCCAGCCGATGATCAGGTCGCCGACAGCCATCAGGAAGCGCACCGAGCCGAGTCCGACCTTGTACAGCTCGGAAGGCTGCTCCTGAGCGCCCATGAGGAACCCGGTGAGGGTTGCCGCCATGGTCTGGACGTCTTCGAGGGCGGTAGCAAGCAGTGCGCGTTCCGCCTTGAGGCGACCGTTGCCTGCTTCACTGTCGATGAACGTCTTGATCTGTCCGGCAATGTGAGCGAGGGCGACACCGCGGTCACGAGCGATCTTGCGGAAGAAGAAGTCCTGCGCCTGGATGGCGGTGGTTCCTTCGTACAGCGAGTCGATCTTGGAGTCGCGGATGTACTGCTCGATCGGGTAGTCCTGCAGGAATCCCGAGCCGCCGAGGGTCTGGAGGCTGTCGGTCAGGTACTGGTACGCGCGCTCGGAGCCGACGCCCTTGACGATGGGGAGCATGAGGTCGTTGACACGGAACGCGGTGTCCTTGTCGGCGCCCGAGACATGCTTGGCGACGATCTCGTCCTGGTGCGCCGCGGTGTAGAGGTACACCGCACGCAGGCCTTCGGCGTATGCCTTCTGCATCGCGAGGCTACGACGCACGTCGGGGTGGTGCGTGATGGTGACGCGCGGTGCGGCCTTGTTGGTCATCTGGGTGAGATCGGCACCCTGGACGCGCTGCTTTGCGTAGTCGAGAGCGTTGAGGTAGCCGGTGGAAAGGGTGGAGATAGCCTTGGTGCCCACCATCATTCGAGCGTGCTCGATGACGTCGAACATCTGCGCGATGCCGTTGTGAACCTCGCCGACCAGCCAGCCCTGGGCGGGGACGCCGTGGCCACCGAAGGTGAGCTCACACGTGGTGGATGCCTTGAGGCCCATCTTGTGCTCGACGTTGGTGACGAAGACGCCGTTGCGCTCGCCGAGTTCGTTGGTCTCGAAGTTGAAGTGCGTCTTCGGGACGAAGAACAGGCTCAGACCCTTGGTGCCGGGGCCGGCGCCTTCGGGGCGAGCGAGGACGAGGTGGAAGATGTTCTCGAACAGATCATCCGAGGTTGCGGACGTGATGAAGCGCTTGACACCTTCGATGTGCCAGGAGCCGTCGTCCTGCTTGATCGCCTTGGTGCGGCCGGCGCCGACGTCGGAGCCTGCGTCGGGCTCGGTGAGGACCATAGTGGCGCCCCAGCCGCGTTCGACAGCAGTGGCTGCCCAGCTCTTCTGCTCTTCGGTGCCGTTGTTGAACAGCACGTCGGCGAAGGAGGGGCCGGCCTGGTACATGAATGCGGCCGGCTGCGCGCCGAGGAGCATTTCGGCGATCGCCCACACGACCGTGCGGGGGACGGGAACGCCGCCGACCTCTTCACTCAGCCCCATGCGGAACCACTCGGCGTCCCACATGGTGCGGAAGGACTTCTTGAAGGATTCGGGAAGCTTCGCCTCGTGGGTCTCCGGGTCGAAGACAGGCGGGTTACGGTCGGCGTCGGCGAAGGACTCGGCGAGCGGTCCCTCAGCCAGTCGTGCGACCTCGGCCAGCATGCTGCGGACGGTGTCGGCATCGAGATCGCCCCAAGCGCCTTCGCTCAGTGGCTTTTCCAGTCCGAGTACCTCGAAGAGGTTGAACTCGAGGTCCCTGACGTTGCTCTTGTAATGGCCCATGTCTGCTTCTCCCAGTGAGGTGGTGCGGTCCAGCACTCCTAGTACCGCCCGAAGTTTATTACTCGTCGGTAACTTAATACATGTTACTAGTCGTTCTTTCAACTGCCAACATCGAATTTCCGTCCGATGACAAGTGCGTCGATCGCGATTCCCGTTTCGGTGTGTCTGTGCGGATTTCCGGCGATCTCGAAACTGAGCCGGTTTCCGAATTCTTCCATCAAATCCTCTGGCGTGTAGAGGATTTCGGGATCCTGTGGTCCGCCGACGCCGTAATCGACGTTGCTTCGGTCGTGACCCAAAATCATGAGGATTCCGTCAGGTTTCAGAGAATTTATGGCACGGTTCACAACCAACGTGCGCTGTGGTGCCGGCAGATGGAGGTACAGAACGAGCGCAAGATCGTAATTGTGGCCGTACTCGACCGTGGTGACGTCACCGCAGCGGTAGTCCAGTCGATCGACCACGGAGCGTGGGGATCGGGAGGCGATCGTGCGGGCCTTGTCGATCGCGACGGCCGAGTAGTCGATGCCGGTCACTTCCCAGCCTCGTGTTGCCAGCCACAACGCGTTGCGGCCCTCTCCGCAGGCCAGGTCCAATGCCTTGCCGTGGGGGAGGGCCGTCGCGTATTCCACCAGAAGCTCGTTCGGGGGAGCGCCCCAGACGAGTTCCGATCGTTCGTACTTCTTGTCCCAGTCGGCCGCGTCCATAAGTGACGACGGTAGTGGCACTCAGTTCTTGCGCAGTGCCGCCCGCGTCGGGACGGCGATCGACAGGAATCCCAAGGCGGCAGTGACGGCAACGATCGATCCGTAGACCGCCGGCGAGACGGTGGGTACCGGCGCGCCGGAGACGGCTATCGCGATCCCCACCAGCGGAGGTATGGCGATCAGCGTCCCGACCACAATGGCGATACCGACCACCATGACGGATTCGATCCGCATCATTGCGCGAACCTGACTGGTTCTGGCGCCCACGAGTTGCAGCAGGGCAAACTCTCGCGCGCGTTCCGCCGTGGCCGCGACCAAGGTGTTCACAACAGCGACAGCCAGATAACCGAGCAGAACCAGGACCGCGAGGATGCTCACCCAGGACTGCATCCGACGCTCGTCGGCGCCGGCGGCCCCGAACTGGTCCTGGTTCATTGCCGAGATAGAGGAGAAGGACTGCAGTGACTGCTGCACCTCATTGATGCGTCCAGGTTCGGCGCGCACCAGAACCGCGTCGATCAGCGCGTCGGTGGAGTGTGTCCGCAGCGTATCGACTGGCAGAGTGACGTCGCCGAAACCGAGTCCACGACCGTACTTCGCGACAACCAACGGATGTATCACCGTGCCGTCGCCGAGATGGAGATCGATGCGACCACCGACGCGGGCACCGAGGGCGAAGGCACCGTCGCTGCTCACGGCAACGGTGTCGTCGGTCAGATCGACCAAATCTCCCTCGATGACATCGAGGTCGAGAGTGGACGCGGCGTGAGCGGCGTCGATTCCTTGCGCGGAGATCGGGGTGACCGCTGCGCCGGCCTCGTCACCACTCGTCACCGGCAGGACCTGACTGCGGACGACGGGGTTGGCGGCGCTCACTCCCGGAATTGCCCTGACGGAATCGACGAGCGCGGGTGCGATGCCGGCCGGAGCGCCCACGATCAGATCTGCGGTCACTCCCTTGATCGACTGATCGGTTGCCTCCGCGGCGACGGTTGACTGGCTGAAGAACTGCACGGAGCCCAGGGCGATGGCCAGAGCGAGCGGCACGATGGCGGAGGAGAGCCGACGCGAGTGAGATTCGGCATTTGCGGCAGCCAGAACTCGCGGCGCTCGGGTGCTACGACGCAGTGGTCCGCCGACGGCCCGGATGATGGCGCGCACGAGCAGTGGGCCAAGCAAGGCGACGGAGAAGATCAGCAACAGCGCGCTGCTGCCCGCTCCGGCAGCTGCAGCCTCGCCGGGCAGGAACGCCGGGAGTGCGGACATACTCAGACCGAGGACGCCGAGCACGGCTCCGGTGACAATCCTGGGCCTACTCAATTCGGCTGGGCCGCGCTCGGATTCGCGCAGCGCCTCGGTAGGTTCGAGTTTTGCCGGGCGGCGGGCAGCCACCGCCGCTGCGCCCCGCGCGGTCAGAACGCAGATGACAAACGCGCTCAAAGCGGGAATCGGGCTGTATACCAAGGCAAAATCGGGAGGGATGACGCCGGCGCTCGCGAACTGTGCGCCCAGAACTTTCGCGAGCAGGAAGCCGGGGATCAGCCCGAGGGCGGCTGCGGCGGTAGCGACGAAGAGCACCTCGCGTCCGATCATCGTGTGAATCTGGCACGTGGTTGCGCCGATTGCGCGCAGCAGAGCAAATTCTCGACGGCGTGCGTTGATCGAGAGAGACAGCGTGCTGGACACGACAAACATGGCGACCATCAAAGCGAGACCCGCAAACGACGCGCAGAGCGCGATCAACTGGGTCCGCGCAGCACCGGCGTCGAGGAATTCGATGCCGCCACGCGCGGTGCCGGCCGAGATCTCAGCGTCGGTGCCGGACAGGGCCTCGCGGGCGAGAGCGGCCGCGTTCACGCCTTCGGGTGCGATCACACCGACGGCGGTGACCGAGCCGTGATGCGGCCACAACCGTTCGGCCTCCTGGTCTTCGAGGAAGACGAGTGCCGGACGGTCCGGTGATGCTTCCGAATCCGAATCGGCTGTGCCGACAACGGTGTACTCGTCCACTATCCCGCCGTGCGCCAGCGTGATTCGCTCACCGACGGCAGCGCCGGTGGTGGAGACAACTTCATTGCTGTTCTGCGGTGCGCGTCCTCCGGTCAGCGAATATGGTGCCAATTGCGCTGTACGCCAAGGATGTGCATCGAGTACGACGCCGTCGGCGGTGCTGACGGGGATGGAGATATCGGGAACGACGGTGGCATCGAGTGCATCGAGCTTGTGAACCACATCGCTATCGAGCAGAACCCGCTCGGCAAAGGGCTGATCGGCGTCTTCCTTGACCGCCAATGCCTGCGGCGCACTGACGACGGCATCGGCTCCGGCATACAGGTGCGGCGAGACTCCACCTCGCACTCCCGATTCCAGCAGAATGCCCAACGCGCAGGTGAGGAGGGCGGCGCAGAACACGGATACGAATACGGCGATGAAGCCGGAGCGATGTGCCTTCAGATGGGCAACGGTATGAGCTTTCACGGTCACCAGTCCCCGAGGTGCGTCATGCGCTCGGCGACCTGCGCCGGAGTGGGCCGGTCGATGTGCCCGACCAGTTTTCCGTCGGCCAGAAACAGCACTCGGTCGGCATACGACGCGGCAACGGGATCGTGGGTGACCATGACAACGGTCTGATCGAACTCGGCAGCGGTGTGGCGCAGAAGTTCCAAAACCTGCTTCGCGCTGCGTGAGTCGAGCGCGCCGGTGGGTTCGTCGGCAAAAAGCGCGTCGGGTCGAGTGGCGAGTGCTCGGGCGATGGCAACTCGTTGTTGTTGTCCGCCGGACAGTTCGGCGGGTGCGCGATTGCGCAACGCACCGAGTCCGACGGCCTCCAGAACGAAGGTCAGATAGTTTTTGTCGGCGGTGCGTCCGGCGAGGAGTAGGGGGAGTGTGACGTTCTGTTGCACGGTCAGCGCGCCGAGCAGGTTGTACGCCTGGAAGACAAAACCGACATGATCGCGTCGGAAGATGCTGCGGGCCTTCGGCTTCAGTCGTGACATGTCGGTGCCGCCCAGCCAGGTCGATCCGCTGGTCGGGCTGTCGAGACCGGCAGCGCAGTGCAGGAAGGTGCTCTTGCCGGAACCGGACGGGCCCATGACCGCGGTGAACGTGCTGCGGGGCAGGGTGAGGCTGACATTGTCGAGAGCAGTGACGCCGCCGCCCTTGCCGTAGACCTTGCCGTAGACCTTGCCGTAGACCTTGCCGTAGACCTTGCTGACTCCCTCGAGACGAACAGCCGCAGTGGTCGCCGTCGGTGCCGGGGGATTGAGGGCCGCGTGTCGATTCTTCATGAAATAGACGCTAGGGAGATTCGGCGCGTCCCGACATCCTGCAGAGTCCCGAATCAATGGTGTAGCCAGCTGTAGTGGATCTGCGCGGTGAGTGCGGCATGCTGGGACGGTGAAGCAGAGGTTTCGGGCAGTGCGCTACGTGCTTGTCGAGGGTTGCGCCGGCGTGGTGTCCCTGGCTTTGGTGATAGCGGGCATGGTCCTGCTCTCGCTGTCGGTGCTGATCGTGGGGTGGGCGCTGGTTCCGTCGTACGTGCGTGTGTTGCGGTGGTGGGCGGATCTTGCCCGTGCTCGTTCGGCTCGCTACTCGGGTTCTGCTGTTCCCCATCGCTATCCGCCCATGCCGACCAATCCGGGGATCGGGGATCTGCGTCGACTGCTCACCGAACGGTCGACGCGACGCGACGGTGGCTGGTTGGTGCTCCATGCGATGGGAGCACCCGTTGCCGGACTTCTCACCGTCGCGTTGCCACTGGGCGCGCTCAATACCTTTGCGGTTCCGTTCTATTGGCAGGCGATGCCCGCCGACGAGCCGGTGTCCAATCCTTATCCCGTGACGTCGTGGTGGGGCGCGGCCGGCATGCCCGTCATCGGTGCCCTGTATTTGTTGTTGGCGTGGTGGCTGATTCCGGCGATGGCGCGGTGGCTCGCTCTGTTGGCGTCGTCTCTCCTTGCGGATGATGCCCGGGCGGATTTGTCGCGGCGGGTGAGCGAATTGACCGCAAGTCGTGCGGCGGCGTTGGACGCACACTCGGCAGAACTCAAACGTATCGAGCGGGATCTGCATGACGGTGCCCAGAATCGTCTGGTGGCGGTGGTGATGATGCTGGGAATGGCCGAGCGGGCCCTGGCGAACAATCCGGATCAGGCGCTTCCGCAGGTGCATCGGGCACAGGCAGCGGCCACGGAAGCGCTGAGCGAGCTACGGGCGCTTGTTCACGACATCTACCCGCCGATTCTCGACGAACTCGGTCTGGACGGTGCGGTGTCCGCTCTTGCAGGACGTTCAACCGTGCCCTGTGTGCTCGAGATCGAGAACCTACGACGCGCTCCGGCCGCGGTGGAGGCCGCTGCCTACTTCGTGGTGGCCGAGGCGCTGACCAACGTCGCCAAACACAGTGGAGCACACGCCGTCACTGTGCGAGCGGCCACGAAATCCGATCCTGAGACCATGACAATCGATGTTCTCGACAACGGACACGGCGGCGCGAGCGAGCGCCTCGGGGGCGGTCTCGCCGGCATCAGGCGTCGGGTCGAAGCATTCGAGGGAACTGTGGTCCTGGACAGTCCGGCCGGTGGGCCGACAACGATGAGGGTGGAACTGCCGTGCGGATACTGATTGCCGAGGACGATGCTTTGCTGCGTGAGGGACTGGCGCTGCTGTTGCGCGGGGAGGGCTACGAGGTCGTCGCGGTGCCGGACGCGGACCAGTTCCTGTCGGTGTTCGAGGAAACGGCCCCAGACGCCGGTGTCCTGGACGTGCGGATGCCGCCCACGTTCACCAACGAGGGTCTGCGGGCAGCGATAGAGGTTCGCAAGGCACGGCCAGGCTTCCCCGTTCTGGTCCTCTCGGCGTACGTGGAGGACCGCTACGCCGGTGAGCTGCTCGCGGGTGGCGCCGGCGGTGTGGGATACCTCCTGAAGGAACGCGTCGGCAAGGTCGCCGAATTTGTCGACGCTCTCGAGCGGGTGATCGGCGGCGGAACCGTCATGGATCCCGAGGTGGTATCCCAACTGATGAGCCGTCGTCGCGCCGACGATCCCATTCGCGCACTCACCCCGCGGGAATCGGAAGTGCTCGGTTTAATGGCAGAAGGGTTGGGAAATCAGGAAATCGCGCAGAAACTGGTTGTCAGCGACACTGCTGTGAGCAAGCACATAGGAAATATCTTCGCGAAGCTCGGCCTGTCGACTTCCCAAAGCGGACATCGTCGGGTTCTAGCTGTTCTAGCCCATTTGCGGGCTTGACCGAACATCTGGACGGCGGACGCGCCGCAAGCGTAATGTGAGCCAGCCTCATGTTGTTGTCGTAACCTAACGGTGACCTGAGAGGCGTGGGCGTATGTCCGCTACGTAACGTGTGATCTCGGAAACGAGTCAAGCACCTGAAGCAACGAGGAGATCGATCAATGGGTAAGCCGATTGCCAGTGTGGCCGGAGGTCGGCAGTCCGTCCTTCTCGGGCTCGGCGTTCACCGCCCTGAGCGGGTTGTGACCAACGACGAGATCTGCGAGACGATCGATTCCACGGACGAGTGGATTCAGACCCGCACAGGCATCAAGTCGCGCCGCTTTGCCGGCGACGGCGAAGGCGTCGTCGCGATGTCTCTCGGTGCCGCACGTGGCGCCCTGGCTGCCAGTGGCATCGCTCCCGAGCAGATCGGCGCTGTCATCATCGCCACCTCCACCTACGACCTGCAGACGCCGCAGGCCGCATCGGTGATCGCTCACGAACTCGGTATGAACGGTCCGGCCGCATTCGACCTGGCTGCCGGCTGTGCCGGATTCAGCACCGCACTCGGTGTCGCCAACGACCTGATCCGCGGCGGAACTGCCGACTACGCACTTGTCGTCGGCGTCGACCGTATGAGTGACACCACCGAGCCGACCGACCGCAGTGTGCGCTTCATCTTCGGCGACGGCGCCGGCGCCGTCATCGTCGGTGTCAGTGACACCGTGGGAATCGGCCCCGTCGAGTGGGGTTCGGACGGAAGTCAGTCCGACGCCATCAAGCAGGAGCCGAGCTGGCTCGAGTTCATCGAGAAGCCCGAAGGCGCTCGGCCGTGGATCAAGATGGCCGGCACGGCCGTATTCCGTTGGGCTGCTTTCGAAATGGGCAAGGTTGCCACGCGCACGCTCGAGAAGTCGGGTCTGACCATCGATGACATCGACGCGTTTGTGCCGCACCAGGCCAACCAGCGCATCAACGAGGTCATCGCGCGCAGCATGAAGCTGCCCGAGGGATTCCCGGTCTCCAACGACATTGCCGAGACGGGCAACACGTCCGCAGCTTCGGTGCCGCTGGCCATGGAGCAGATGCTCCGCGACGGCCAGGTCAAGCCGGGCGACAAGGCCCTGTTGGTCGGCTTCGGTGCCGGACTGTCCTACGCCGGCCAGGTTGTCATCCTGCCGCCGCTCGGAACTGATCCGAACGCCTGATCTTCCTCACGGACGAGAGCCCGCGAACCGAACAGGTTCGCGGGCTCTCGTTATGTTTGGTTCGGCTCAGCGGGTCGGCGACGACAGTAGTGGGATCAGTAGTTCGTCCGGTGTGAGGGCGCCGTGCTGACCGGGCAGCCCGGCCAAGCCTGATTCCACCGAGCGGCGCACCACAGCAACATCGTCGGTGGCGATGGCGATGACGTCGCCGATTCGCCCGTGAAACGCGGAATGTACTGAGGGGCCGAATAATCCGGCGACAATGCCCTCGGCCCGTGTGCCGATCCACATCCGGTCGCCGAGTTCGGCTCGCCACCGCGCAGCCACGTCGGCTGCCGCACCTTCGCGGGTGTGGATGTGCCGGCAGCGTGGTTCGCCGGCGAGCGCGAGGACGTCTTTGGACAGGACCGGCGAGTTGTCGTAGTCGATCTTGTTCGCGTCGGTGATCTCGACCATTCCGTGGTCGGCGGTCACGATCAGAGTCACGTCCGGACCGAGAGCAGCGGCGAGTTGTTCGACAACACGATCGACCAGTGACAGTTGCTGGAGCCACGGCTCCGATTCAGGTCCGTACACATGCCCGAGGGCGTCGATCTCGCTGATATAGCAATACGTGAACGTGCGCTCCGCGGATTTTGCGACGGCAACCGTGCGAGCCACCAGATCGCCGTACGCCTGAATGCCGGCAAAAGCTGCCCCGCGCATGCCCGCGCGAGTAAGTCCGCTGCCGTCGAACTTGGACGGGACAACCGTCGTCACAGTGATGCCCGCGGCCTGCGCCCGGTCGAACGTCGTGGCTTCCGGTTGAAGAACCTCGGGGACGATCGAATCGGCGTACGACTCTTTTTTCCCGGTGGGATGCCATCCGAGCCAGTTGAACACCGCATCGGCTTCCTCGACGTACGACTGGTAGCCGGTAATGCCGTGCGCGCCCGACGGGAGGCCGGTTCCCAGGGACACGATGCTCGTGGCCGTCGTCGTGGGAAATCCGGCGCGGATGGGGGAGCCCACCCAAGAGTTCAAGTACGGAGCATGCTCGGCATTGCGCGCCAGGAGATTGGCTCCCATACCGTCGACCAGCAAGATCACCGTTCTCTTGCTGGGTGGCAGATTCAGTCGATTGGCCTCGCCGGCAACTCCCAGCGAGGCGAGAATTGACGGCGCAAGGGTCGACAGTGTCGGTTGTGAGTACACATCGAGGAGAGGTGCGGGGGCGGGCATCCCATGAGATTAGGCGGTGAACGCCGAAAACTGCATACCTTCTGGGCATGCGTTCAAATTGGGGGCGAAGCCCCCGTGCGCCTTTTTGGTAGTCGGCGCTACCGGAAAGGCGCACAGGGCCGCAGGCCCTCAGCCCACGATGGTCGAAATACGGAACGCCGCCCCTAGTGGATCTGCGACACCCGCCAGGCGTCCGAACGGGGTGTCCTCAGGGGCCGCGATGACGCTGCCACCGAACTCGACGACCTTTGCGACCGCGGCATCGGTGTCGTCGGCGCCGAAGTACACCTGCCAGAACGACGGCACCTCCGTCGGCAGGAACGAACTGGCATCCATGACGCCGGCAATCGCGGGGCCGCCCAGCTTGGCCTGTGAATAGCGGAACTCGTCCGTGTCACCCATCGACTCGAACTGCCAGCCGAACACATCCGCGTAGAACGGCAGAGCCGCCGTGTAATTCTTCGACATCGTCTCGTGCCATACCGGAGCGCCGGGAACTCCGACCACACCGAATCCCTCATGCTGATCGGGCTGCCAGATTCCGATCACCGCACCGGCCGGATCGCCGACAATCGCCATGCTCCCCTGATCGCCGACCTGCATGGACGGCATCATGATCGTGCCGCCGGCAGCCTCCGCTTTGGCGGCCGAGGCAGCCGCGTCGGAGGACGAGATATAGGTGGTCCAGATGTTGCCGTACGGATTGCCCTCCTGCTGGGGGCCGAGACCGGCAATGGGCTGCCCGTCCTTGCTGAAGATGGCGTATCCGCCGTACTGCGGATCGTCGTTGCCGTCGACCTGCCAGCCGAACACGTTGGTGTAGAAGTTCTTCGCGACCTCGGTGTCCGAACTGGTGAGGTCGATCCAACAGGGAGTTCCGTCGAGCATGAGTTCCTCCTGGGCGTCGTTGTGGTGGTTGACGCTACCGAAAAGACTCACGGGGCGGCAGGTCCTTCAAGGAGCCGGGCACGCACCTCCGCATCCGTTGCACAGTCGATCGCCGTCCACGCCAGTCCCAGCGCGCCGTCCAGGACGGCTTTGTCGCCGGTCTCGGAGCGGCAGTACGCAGTGAACTCGGGCTGGTGATTGCCGGCGCCGTTGCATTCGATTCCGATGATGGGATGGATGGTGGGGATGCGGTGCGAGACATTGCCCATGTCCGTCGATCCGGCTGCCGGACCGTTGTAATCGAAGAACGTGCGACCGAGAGCCTCGAGGTTCTCCTGGTAGAGAACGCTCAACTGCTGATCCCACCGTGACTCCGCGTACGCGGGCGACGGTGACGTCATCGCGATGTCGCAACCCGTCGCGATGGCACCGGCGGTGAAGCACTGCTCCACCTTGGGCTGGGCTGCCTCGACGCCGCCCAGCGTTTCGGCTCGGACGGCGTACGTCCCGTGTGAACTACCGGGAATGACATTGGGTGCGACACCGGCGTCGCTGACGTAGCCGTGAACTTGAACGTCCTTCGGAAGATGCTGTCGCAGTAAACCGATGCTCACCTGGGCGACGGTGAACGCGTCGGCCGCGTTGACGGCGCCGACGGCAAACGACGCGTGCGAGGACACTCCGGTGTACTCGACGTCGAGGTGCGAGATGGCAAGCATGTTGGGGGCGCGCAGGTCTCCCGCGCCGGGGTGCACCATCATGGCGCAGTGCAGTGAATCGAAGATGCCCTCCTCGAGCATGACGACCTTTCCGCCGCCACCCTCTTCGGCGGGAGTTCCGAAGACGGCCACGGTGATTCCCAATTCGTCGGCCAACGGTGCGAGGAGCAATCCCGCGGTCACAGCGGCAGAGGCGATGATGTTGTGCCCGCAGGCATGTCCGATGTCCGGGAGCGCGTCGTACTCGGCAAACAGTCCGATCACGAGTTCGCCGTTGCCGTACGTAGCGGCGAGTGCGGTCGGGAGTCCGGCAACACCGCGCTCGACCGCAAAACCGGCACCCTCGAGCATGTCCGCGACGGCGGCCGACGCGTTGTATTCGGCAAACGCGAGTTCGGGATCTTCATGGATCTGGTGACTCAGTGCCAGTGCGGCATCGGAGATGGTGTCGAGGTGCTTGGCCGCGCGATCTTTTGTCGTCATCGTCTGAGACTGCGTTCGCGCTGGGATCTGCGGACCAAAATGCAGTATTTGTGTACTAATTTATCTCTTCATGCAGGATTCGATAGTTTTGGACGAGATCGATCTGCGAATCGTCCACGCGATGCAGGTACAGCCGCGCGCACCGTGGGCGTTGATCGGCAGCGTTGTCGGGGTTGATCCGGTGACCGCTGCGCGTCGGTGGAGATCTCTCACCGACTCGGGCACTGCCTGGATAGCGGCGTACCCGGCTGCCGACGCGGGATCGGTGTTGGCATTCCTCGACATCCGGTGCGAACCTCGATCACGCAAACGGATCGTCGACGAACTCGTGGCGCACGCGCATGTGATGAGCGTGAACGTTCACTCGGGTGGTTGCGCAGTCATGGCGGAAGCGTTGTTTGTCGGCACAGATGCGCTGGCTCGATACGTACTCGACGATCTGCAACTTCAGGACGGGGTGACCGACGTCGTGGTGCATCCTGTCACCAGGGTATTCACCGAGGGAAGCCGTTGGCGGCTGGGCACTCTCGAACCGTCCGGTGTTCGGACGCTGCGTGAATCAGGGGTGGCACCACCGCCACTCGGCCGCCGACATCCGTTGGACCGGGCAACGGTCGCCGTGATCGACGTTCTCGGACGCAGACCGCGCGTGTCGGTGACCGAACTGGCTCATGAACTCGAGATCAGCACCTCGACGGCTCGTCGACGGCTGGGTCGCGCCCTGTCGCAGCACACTCTGTTGCGTTGTGAATTGGCGAGATTCGCGACGGGGCGGCCGATCCGGGTACTGTTCACGGCTCGGATTCCAGTGCTCGATGCGGAGCGTGCGGCGCGAATCCTACGGGCCCGGACGGAGATTCGTCTTGTTGCCGCCGTTGCCGGATCGAACAACCTCTTCTTTGCCGGGTGGTTTCGCGCACTGCCTGACCTCGCGGCACTCGAAGCGGACTTGGCTGCCCGGGCGCCGACGCTCGAAGTGGTGGACCGGCGAGTTGTTCTGGACACGCCAAAACTGATGGGGCACTTGCTCGATCGGGACGGCCGATCCATGGGTGTGGTTCCGGTGAGTGTCAGGTCGTGATCAGGCTCGTGTGCGAGAGCCAGGCCAGGACATGACGGTTGAACTCGTCGGGTAATTCCAGCTGGGGAGTGTGCCCGGTGTCGCCGAGGATGATCGTGGTCCAGTGCGGATGTGCTGCGGCGGCAGATCGTGCCGCCGCTACCGAGACGAGGCGATCGCGCTCGCCGTGCAGCAGGAGGGTGGGAGCACTGATGTCGCGCAATGCTTTTCGATACTTCTGTGGACGGGCCAACACGGTGAGCAGTGATCGTGCGGCTTGTAGGAACTCTGCGTCCTGAGTGGCAAAGCCACGCCGGATCTTCGACAGGGCCGCGCCTGCTGCAACCACCTCGGAGTCGGCGCGGGTGGGGTCCACGAAGCAGAGGTTGGTCATCTGCGTGGCCAACTGCTCGTCCGTCATCGTCCGTCGGCCAAGGCTCATTGCCTGTTCCCCCACATAGGGCAGCGCGTACACGAGGAATTGGGCAGCGATAACGGGGTCGGGGATCCGAATCGGTAGCGGCAGTGCCGGGTCGACCAATACCAGGCCGGCCACCGAATCAGGGCGGGCGGCGGTAGCGAGGGCAGATACCATTCCGCCCATCGAGTTGCCGAACAGAATTACCGGTTTTCCGACAACCGTGTCGATAAACCGGTTCAGGAGTGCGGCATTTGCCTGAATGTGTGTAGTGCGACCGTGAGCCTGGGTGAGGCCGAAGCCAGGCAGATCCACCGCGTAGACACGGGCGTGATTCGCCAGGGTCGGCGCCACCCGGACCCAGTTCAAATGCGAGCCGCCAAGTCCGTGGACCAGGACGATCGGTGTCGAGTCTTCCGGTCCACCGAAGTCTACCCAGTGCATGTCCCCGTCGAGATCGGCGATGTTGCTGATTCCGCCCCACGGGGCACTGAGCGCAGTGTCGACGGCTTCCACGGCGGAACGGGGCGAAGTCATCCCTCCAGAATGCCCTGTATTTGTTGATCGTGTGAGTACCCTGTGCCGTCGATCACGCAGTGTGTTGTAGCGGCGCCGAACGCCACTGGTCTATTGGACTGTGGCAGAAACGGTTTCGCAGTTGTCCGGTTTGCCCGATCTCATTCGGGTGCTTGTCACCGCAGACACACCGTCCGGCATACTGGCAGCCATGTGGTGGATGGTCGGGTTAATCATTCTGACTGTTCTGAGCCTGTCGTCCGCTTTGGTGGCATTTGTATTTCACCGATCAACGGCTGAGGACAGGACATTGCTGGGTGATCGTAGTAAAAGCACAGTCGAACGGCCCTGAATCGGTAATCGATCCAGGGCCGTCCACAGTTCTGTCACCCCCAGCGGGACTGTCCACCGTCGAGCGGGATTGTGGCACCGGTCAGGTAGCCGGCGTCGGGTCCGACGAGGAACGCGACGGCAGTGCCGATGTCGTTTTCGCAGTCACCGATGCGGCGCATCGGAATGCTGGCAACGAAGGCCGCTGCTTCCTCGGGGCGAGCGTCGGCCCACCGCTGCAAGCCGGGCGACGACGCGTGTGGGGCGACAGCAAGGACACGAATCCCGTCCACACCCCACTCGCAGGCTGCTGCTCGCGTGAGTGCACGCACGGACTCCTTGACGGCCGCGTACCCGCCGTAGCCGCTGGCGTCCCACCGAACGGCCACCGAGCTGACCATGTTGATGATCGCGCCGCCGCCACGGGCCTTCATCGACGGGTAGCACGCCTGCATCGTGCGCAGAGTTGCCACGGGCCCGGACTCGAGTCCGGCAGCCAGCTTCTCGGGCGTCAGATCCAGAATGTTGCCCAAGGGGTTCAGGCTCGCGTTGTTGACGAGGATGTCGACGCCGCCGAACAGTTCGACGGTTCGGTCAACAGCAGCGGTGATTGAGTCTCCGTCGCTGACATCGGCCAGCACCGGCTCGGCGCGGCCACCACGGTCGGCGATTTCCTTGCACGTGTCCACGAGCTTCGATTCGGTGCGACCGACAACTGCAATGGACGCACCTTCCTTGGCCAGGGCAAATGCGACTCCCTGCCCAACGCCTTGGCCGGCGCCTGTGATGAGCGCCACTTTTCCGTCCAATTTGCCCACTGTTGTTCTCCTGCTCGTCATTTAGCGGTCCCCGAATGGTTGCCTCCTCCGCGCAGTATTTCTCCTGGCTTCTTACTGGTCGGGATGTGATTTGCATCCCACTCAGTGGAACCGCTTTTAAATTCGGTCGTCTTACAGCTAGTGTGAGCGCCGTTACATACCCGGCGTGGGGCACACGCACACATTCCATGATGAGGAGATTGAAATGCCAACCACAGGTAGCATTGACGCCGATACCGCTAAGTTGCTCGGCGACCTGGCTAAGTACGCTTCGCCCATCGCAGGCCTCATTGGCGGCGTCGGCGCGATCCTCGGCCTCGCCGGACTGATCAACGCCGGCACCGGCTCCTGATCTGTTTCTGATCTGAATCTCCGGCCCGCGAACTGGCAACAGGTCGCGGGCCGGAGGTCTATCTACCGTTCCAATATCTGTGTCTTGCAGACACATTCATTGGAAGCGAGCCTGCGGAACTTCCAGACTTTCGGCAGTGTCCGGCCGGGTGTAATTCTTCTTCGGTATGAGATCGAGGACTGCCTCGCTGCCGCGGTAGTGACGGAACCAGAAGAGCGAGCGGTCCGGTGTGATGAGGGTGTCGTCCCCCGTGGTCTTCCAGTACCAGTGAATGTCGGCGTCGAGAACTTCCGACAGGCGAACGATGTTCTTGCAGCCGTACTCTTGCAGCCCTTGGCATGTGAGGCTTCGCAGTTCGCGTGGTTCGCCGCGTCTGGTCCAGCGTGATTCGTAGACCAGTGCGTCGAGTTGGATGCGGTGGCAGTCCTGTTCCGATGCAGCGTGCAGTAGGTCGTCCCAGTTCAATCCCGGTGCGTGCTGGAGGTATTCGTCGGCGTCGATGAAGGCGCTCCAGGCGACCGTTGTGCGAAATCTCGTGATGTAGTCGACGTATGCCTCGACCTGGCCGTGCACTATCCGGCCTTCCGCATTCCGGGGTTGCCAGTCGATGACCGTGACCGCGAGGCCCTGCAGTTCGCGGCGAAATGCTGCTTGAACGTCACTGTCGGACAGTGTTTCGGTGTACGCGCCGTAGGAGTTTCCGCGCTTGTCGACGCTTCCTCCGTGCCACCGGTTCAGGCTGAATGCGCTGCTTCGCCGCGACGATCCAACGGAGCCGGTGTTGTCGTACAACACGATGTCCCATCCCTGTTCGATGTGGTGCACGCACCAGTCGCGGATGAAGGGCAGGTGTTCGCGGGGGAGGAGGACTGCGACAACGGTGCGGGTCTTGCTGCTGGAACTGTGCTCCGTGCTCATGGCAACACGATAATGCGGCGGGCGCATCCCATGAGCACCAACCATTGAACACCAAGCATTGACATAATCATGATTCTGTCTCATAGTCGAGGCATGACGTCATCTGTGTCACACTTGCCACGGTTTGTTCCGTCGACCGGGGAATCCTGGCGATCGCCCTGGGCGATGTACGACGCCTTGCGTGAGTACGACCCCGTTCATCATGTGGTCCCCGAGGCGCCCGGCGATGACTATTGGGTTCTCACGCGCCACGAGGATGTCTACAACGCAGCGCGGGATTACCAGACGTACTCGTCCGCCAAGGGTCTGACCACCGTCTACGGCGAGCTGGAACAGATAGGTATGCAGGACAATCCGCCTTTTGTGATGCAGGATCCGCCGGCTCAGTCGGAGTTCCGCCGCATGGTCTCCAAGGGATTCACGCCCCGCCAGGTGTCTGCCGTCGAGCCGATGGTTCGGGAGTTTGTCGTCGAGCGCATCGAGGCACTGAAAGCTCGCGGCGGCGGTGACATCGTCGTCGAACTTTTCAAGCCACTGCCGTCGATGGTTGTTGCGCACTACCTGGGGGTTCCGGAATCCGATCGCGACCAGTTCGACGGGTGGACGGAGGCGATCGTTGCGGCCAATTCTGCCGGGGGTGCGCTCGCCGCAGCAACAACGGCGCAGGCCGCGACCGGTGAGTTGATGATGTACTTCGCGTCGTTGGTCGAGCGACGCAAGGTGGAACCGGGCGACGATACGATTTCACACCTTCTGGCGGCAGGACTCGGCGAGGAGGGGGACGTCAGTGGTTTGCTGTCGATCCTGGGATTTGCTTTCACCATGGTGGCAGGCGGAAATGACACCACAACAGGGATGTTGGGCGGTTCGGTGGCGATGCTGACCGAGCGAGTCGACCAGCGTCAGCTTCTGATCGACGATCCGGAACTGATCACCGATGCGGTCGAGGAACTGTTGCGACTCACGTCGCCGGTGCAGGGTCTTGCTCGAACCGTCACCCGCGATGTGAGCTTGGGTGGCAAGACTATTCCCGCCGGGCGCAAGGTCCTGTTGATGTACGGAGCAGCTAATCGTGACCCGTCGAAGTACGGCCCCGATGCCGGTGAACTCGATGTGCTGCGCAAACCGCAGAAGATCTTGACGTTCAGTCACGGAGCACATCACTGTCTGGGTGCGTCGGCTGCTCGTATGCAAGCACGAGTTGCGTTGGAAGAGTTGCTGGCTCGCATTCCCGACTTCCACGTCGACATCGACGCGATGACTTACGCACCGGGAAACTACGTCCGCCGTCCGCTGACGGCTCCGCTGTCGGTGAACGCGTCGTGAGCAGCGACTGGCTGGGGGACGGCCGGGCCATTGCTGCTGCCGAGAAGATCCTCGACAGCGCGGCATTAGTGTTTGTCGAGAAGGGCGTAGGCGCGGTGGGAATGGCTGAGATAGCCTCTGCTGCAGGTTGTTCCCGTGCCACTCTGTACCGCTATTTCGAGAATCGGCAGGCACTGCACGTTGCGTTTGTTCACCGTGAGGCTCGCACACTGGGTGCTGCCATTGCCGCGACTGTTGCGCCGATCGCCGATCCGCAGGAGCGACTCGAAACGGCGATCCTCGCGGCGGTGTCCGCGGTGCGCAGTACCCCGACCCTGGCGGTGTGGTTTTTGCCGGGCGACGCGAGTCTGGCCGGTGAGCTTGCGAATTCGTCCGAGGTCATCAACGGATTGGGTGCCGCGTTCCTCGGCAGCAGTGCCGGCGCGGCTCAGGCGAAGTGGACGGTACGAGTCATTCTCTCGCTCCTCATGGTGCCTGGCGTCGACGCGCGTGACGAGCGGGCTCTGGTGAAGGCGTTTGTTGCCGGTGTCCTGATTCACACCTAGGAGAGCGGATTCAGTTGCGGCACTGAACTTCTCGCGCGACCCTGTTGCCGGTCAGTGCGGCAGCCAGGATCGCGACCGTCACCGCGGCAAACACGACTGCGGCCGCCGTCGCAGAAGCAGCAGTCCCGACGCCGATCGTGATGGCGATGCCAAGCTGAACAGCAAAGCCGGCCAGCGCAATCCATGTTGCCCGCCGCAGCCCTGGGCGGGCGGCTTGATGGGCCTGCTGCCAAGCTTCGGGGCTCGACATGGTTGCTTTGGTGCGTATTCCCATCACGGAGTTCGGCTCGTCGCCGGGAAACTTCGCGATCAGCGATGCAACGGCCACCAGGGTGATGGTGCCGATCGACAATCCGAGTACAGCGCCGACCAGATCCTGAGATTGCGACATGAAATCGAAGCGCTTACTCGAAACGTGACGGGTCGCCGCCGCCGACGCGGACAACCTCCGGTGCACCGGACGAGAAGTCGACGACAGTTGTCGGTTCGGTGCCACAATCGCCCGAGTCGATAACGGCGTCGAGCTGGTTGTCGAGTTCTTCCTTGATCAGCCAACCATCCGTCATGGGTTCTTCTGCACCGGGCAATATCAGGGTGCTCGAGAGCAGCGGTTCGCCGAGTTCGTGCAAAAGGGCACGCACTACCGGATGGTTCGGGATTCGCACGCCGACGGTTTTCTTCTTCGGATGTGCAAGGCGCCGCGGCACTTCCTTGGTTGCGGGCAGGATGAACGTGTATTGCCCTGGCGTGGCAGCTTTTACAGCGCGAAACGCGGCGTTGTTCACATGCACGAAGTGGCCGAGCTGTGAGAAGTCCGCGCACACCAAGGTGAAATGGTGATCGGAGCGCAGCGCCCTGATGTCGCGAATCCGATCAACGCCACCGTGGTTGTCCATCCGGCTGCCCAAGGCGTAGCAGGAATCTGTCGGGTACGCGATGAGGGCATCGTCCCGAAGCATTGCGACGATCTGGCTGATCGCACGCGGCTGCGGGTCGTGCGGGTGGACATCGAAGTATCTGGCCATGTGTCCAGCCTAGTTCAGGGACGCAGTTGTGCCGGGAACTCTGCCGAAATCGGTGCTGCGAGCACTGCCGTCAACTCCTCGGCGTAGGCAAGCTGTTTGCGCAGGTGGTTGCAGCTGTCCTCGGCGCGCGTATGGCAGGCCGAGATGAATTCGGTTGCCGTGGTCCGCGATAGGGGATCAGCGGCGTCGTCGGCCAGGATCGACAAGGATTCGAGCAGCTGTTTCATCTCGTCCAGGGTGAATCCGAGTGGCTTCATCCGCCGAATCACGAGCAGGCGTTCGACGTCGGATTCGGTGTAGAGCCGGAAACCCCCGCCGCTGCGCTCGGATGGCGTCACCAGCCCGACATCGTCGTAGTGGCGAATGGTTTTGATCGACAATTCGGTGCGCTCGGCAACCTGGCCGATCCTCATGGGCTTGTTTTCCATGTCAGTGACCTGCTCCCATCCGGCCGGACAAGTGGACGTGACGTTCCGCGGATGCGGCGTCCAGGCCGACGATCTCGACGTTCTTGCCACGAGCTGCATATTTTGTGGTGATCGCGTCCAGCGTAGCGACGGTGGACGCATCCCAGATATGGGCGCCGGAGAGATCGATGATCACGTTCTGCGGGTCGCCGGCGTAGTCGAACTGGTAGATCAGGTCATTGCTCGACGCGAAGAACAGTTCGCCGCGCACCGCGTAGACCCGCGTGTTCTCGTCGGGATGCGCAATGTCGACCACCTCGGTCAGATGAGCGACGCGACGGGCAAATATCACCATGGCTGTGATGACTCCGACGATGACTCCGTACGCGAGGTTTTCCGTCGCTACCGTGACGGCGACGGTCACGAGCATGACGACGGTCTCGCCAAGGGGCATGCGCCGCAGAGTTTTAGGATTGATGCTGTGCCAATCGAGGGTGCCGACGGACACCATGATCATCACTGCGACCAGAACAGCCATGGGGATCAAGGCCACCACGTCGCCGAGGCCGACCACCAGGATCAGCAGGAACACTCCGGCCAGAAAGGTGGAAATCCGGGTTCGCGCTCCCGAGACCTTGACGTTGATCATCGTCTGTCCGATCATTGCGCAACCGCCCATGCCGCCGAAGATTCCGGTGACGATGTTGGCAACTCCCTGCCCCCAGCCCTCGCGAGTCTTGTTCGAGTGAGTGTCGGTGATGTCGTCGACAAGCTTTGCAGTCATCAATGATTCGAGAAGTCCGACCAATGCCATGGCCAGAGCAAACGGCGCGATGATCGAGAGCGTGTGCATCGTCAGTGGGACGTCGGGGAACATCAAAGTCGGCAAGCTCGACGGAAGTTCGCCCTCGTCACCGACATTGGGCACGTCGAACGAGAAGACGGCTGTTACCGCGGTCAGCACGACGATGGCCACCAGCGGCGCCGGGACAGCGGTGGTCAGCTTGGGGAGGAATATCAGAATCAGCATGGCGCACACAAGAAGTGGATAGACCAGCCACGGCACACCGATTAAGTGAGGGATTTGGGTGATGAAGATCAGGATCGCGAGTGCGTTGACAAATCCCACCATCACACTGCGCGGAATGAACCGCATCAGTTTTGCCACCCCGAGCAGACTCAGCACGATTTGCAGGACTCCGGCCAGCAGAACAGTGGCAATGAGGTAGTCGATGCCGTAGTCCCGCGTCAGGGGCGCTACAACCAGTGCAACTGCGCCTGTGGCTGCCGAGATCATCGCCGGTCGGCCACCGACAATCGCGATGGTGACGGCCATGGTGAACGACGCGAACAGACCCACCCGCGGATCCACACCGGCGATGATCGAGAACGAAATCGCCTCGGGGATAAGTGCCAGGGCAACAACGAGGCCGCCGAGCACTTCGGTTTTGAGGCGCCGGGGCGAGCGCAGCGCAGACCGTACGGTGCCGTCGTCGGTGGTGGTGTCGAGTGTGGTTGCAGCCATCAGGGTTCCGTCCTTACGAGATCGTCAGACCCTACCCTCCCGGGAGGGGAGAGTGTAAATCTGCTCGTCAGGGGCCAGGCTGCCGTGCGAGTATCGAACGATGAGCAAGGGAACCGTCTCGATCTGGAACGGCGAGCAAGGTTGGGGCGTGATCGAATCCGCTGATACCCCTGGCGGCTGCTGGGCCTTCTTCTCCCATATCTGGGCCGATGCGATGCCTGAACTGAAGCCCGGCCATTCGCGGATGATCCGTGGCGGATACAGGGAACTTTTTGTCGG
Source organism: Rhodococcus sp. MS16 (assembly GCF_013277795.1). Classification (NCBI taxonomy): domain Bacteria; kingdom Bacillati; phylum Actinomycetota; class Actinomycetes; order Mycobacteriales; family Nocardiaceae; genus Rhodococcus; species Rhodococcus sp. MS16. The sequence continues at coordinate 918,128 of NZ_VBTM01000005.1, read as the reverse complement.
TGAAACCGTCGACTTCACCTGGGAGATCACGCAGCAGGACGGCTACTCCTACCGCGCGATCAGCGTCACGCCGCAGCGGGAGCATCCTCAGTGGACGATCGAGGACACACCTGGCTGAGCGTTACTTCTCGCAGGCGGTTACTTCTCGCAGGCCACGCCGTCGCCGTCGCCGTCGAGGTGGGCACCGTAGCCGGGGTCACCGATACGTACGGGAGCTGCGCCCGCAGCTTTGGCCGCCGCGCAGTTCTTGAACGGCGCGGTCACCGCCGCTGCCGGAGCCGAGGTGACAATCGGCTTGGACGTGACAAGTGGCGGGGATGTGGCGGGCTGCACCGGAGCAGTTCCCGTGCAGTCCTGGAGGATTCCGGCGATGGTGTCGTGTTCGGCCTGGGTCACCCACAATCTGTACGCGGCTTTTACCTCGACCTGCGCAGCGACGTACTGGCAGCGGTATCCCCGGTTGGGCGGCAGCCACGACGAGGCGTCGGAATCGGATTTTTGTTGGTTGGCGGGACCGTCGACGGCTCGCAGGTTGCGTGGGTCGTTGGCGAGGTTGGTGCGCGTCTGCGTGTCGAGTTGTTGAGCGCCCTTCTGCCAGGCGTCGGACAGCGCTACGACGTGGTCGATCTGGACTGCTGACGACGTGTCTTGACCACGGGTGAAGGCAATCGTGGTGTTGGTGTACTGATCCTCGAGCGTTCCGGTCTGCACCGTGCACCGGTTGCCGTCCTTGTACGTGAGGGCAGTCAGGTCGCGGGCCAGGATGTCGTTACGGGTGTCGCAGCCGTTGTGGCCGAACTCGACGTCGACATCGTCGGTCCAGGCCGTGCCGAACAACGCGCGGTCGTATCCGGTTTTGGGGGCGCGTCCCTTGATCGGAATTTGCGCCAACAGTGTGGAAGCGGCGGATACAGCAGCATTGTCGCTCGTGAGCGCCGACGAGCTGGTGGTGACACCGGATCCGATACCTGAACCGAGACTGCCGGTTTCGGCGGCTGACGAGCTGGAACACCCTCCGAGGATCAGTGCGGCAACAAAGCCGATCGAAACAGCAGCTGCGCTGCGCCTGCTGATTGCCGTGCGTGACATGTGTCGAGAGCTCATTTCTGTTTAGAGACGAACTACAAGTATGTCATTCGCGACATTTCGGTCTGAAGCGGACGAAGTGGACCGAAACAGACCGAGCGAACGCACCTTTCGTCGCCTTGGATGCGCCGAGAGGTACGTTCGCTCTGAAACAGGGAGTCGGGCGGAGCGCCGAAGCAACACAAAGGCCCGGAAGTCGGTATCGACTTCCGGGCCTGTGGAACGAGTTGCTCAGATCTCGATCTTGGGAGTCTGCTCACCCAGCTTGTGGCGAGCCGGTGCCAGGTTCGCGCGCGTGCGTTCGAGGACGAGGTACACGAAGAGTGTGGACATTCCGGGCGTCTCGATCACGCGGATGAGATGGTACTGGGTGGTCAGGGTGATCAGGATGTCTTCGAGGGTGTCGGTAATTCCCAGGTTACTCATCGTGCGGAGCTTTGCGCGCACAACTTCGGAGTTTCCGGCACCGGCGTATTCGAGGCTGAAGGACGGGTTTCCGGCCATGCCGAGAACCATGCCGCTGTCGGCGTCGACGACGGCTGCACCTGTGGCGCCGTCGATACGCATCAGTTCGCCGAGGACCTTGTCGATGTTGCTCATTGCTTCTCCTTTGTAGGGCGTGGGATAGGGCGCAGGGGAGCGCTGCGACTCGAGTTGATGCTTCGGCGGCGAAGTCATCGGTACATTCTTCGGCGGGGATTGAGGGCGGGTGGGATCCAGCGCGCGAGGGGTTTGTCCTGCTTGTGAGTTTTGCGAAATAGGTCCGTAATGCGCAGATAGAGACACATTTATTGTTTCGTCCTCACCGATACGATCGGCGGTCAGCCACTCGCCGGCGGAACCGGAAAGGGGTGGCGGAACCACTGTCGGTGGGTCGAGCGGGGGCGGCTGAAGTTGCGGATAAACCGGGGACGTCAGTGGCCGTTTGTACGGGATAGGTTGGCCCTCCGAATCGGATACGTTCGAGAACCACACGGCATACCCTGGGTCTTCGCGATCGAGGCTCGCCTCACGATCGTCGTCTTCTTCTCGGGATCCGCGCTTACGAAAGAGTCCCACAAGCCTCTACCCCTTTTGAGACGAATCTCTTCTACGGTACATCCCGCTCGAATCGAGTAGGAGACTGCGGAAACCCGCCCCTAGTTACCTTGCAGCTACGTAAGAATATCACGGTGTCGCGATCGGGGCCGGGGCTCTGCGGCTCGGCTGCCCAGTCAGCTCTGGCATTCTGAAGAGATGAAGAAAACGATTGTCGGGTTCATCGGAGCCTGTTCATTGATAGCGCTGGTGGCCTGCGGTTCCGACGGCGGGACGCCGACCGAAGTGGGGACTCTGACGTCCACTGCGCCGGCGACCGATACAGATGGCGTTACCGCTACCGAGGGCACCGCGGTAGCGGGGCTTCCGCGCACGTACGAGCAAGCCTGCAACGACGTCCTCAAGTTTCTCGACGGATATCAGCAGGCGATCGACGAATCAGGCGACGACATCGGACTGACCCGTGAGTCGCTGGCGAACGACATGCTGACGTCGATCCAGGCTTACCCGGAATGGTCGACTCTGTCCGCCGACGAGCAGGCCGAGGTAACGCGCGGATTCGACGCAGCGGTCGCCGGAAGCTGCTGAAGGCAACCTTCACACGACCGTCAGAACAGTGACTCCTGAATTGCGACGCCCGGAGAGTCGAAGTTGCCCACCGTGACGGTACGTCCGACCAGTGCCGAGATGTCTGCGACAAAGTGAGGGGATTCCGGGTCGGTATCGGTACGGAACAGTGCCACCGGCCCGGTCAGGCCTTCGAGGTATAGAGAGTGCTCACCCGATTCGAAGGAATGGGGATACATCAGCGCCGGGGTGGCGTCGAAAACGATCTGCGAGCAGGCCGGTGGTGTCCAGACCTCGGGCTGTTCGAAAATCTCGATGCCCTCGATCCCGGATCCGATGTAGGACAACTCTTCTCGGTTCGAGACAATGAACTGTTGCAACTCGTTGCGCAACGCAGCGGTGTCGATTCTGTTTGTCAGTGCCTCGAGTTTGCGGGATGTGCGGATCGCCTGGCTCAGGTGAAACTGCCTCGACACGTCAGCTTCGAGAGTTCGAATGTTGTAACCGTCCGTCGAACCGGCGACGTACAGGGCGGCTGCGGCGCCTTGCTCCGCGACGCGCGGGTACTTACGGAACTGCGACGCCGTCCCCACCTTCATCCGGCCACCGGCGAAGATGTCGATATACAGCCATTGCGGCTGGGTGAGATAGGTGCGCACATTCGGGTGAATGTGCGCACCGTTCACGTGAGCCTGGTGAACGCTTGTGAATCCTTCGCGATTTCTGCACCGGTCACATTGGCGTCCGCTGGTCACCTTCGCGCCCCGATCGCACGGGAGGTAACCGGGTCCGTCGGCCGTCATGTCGCGCCACCCGAGGCACCGCCGTCCCCGGCGCTCGTCCACAGAAAACCGGAATACCGACGTGTGCGTGAAGAACGTGGTGTCGCCGGTTGTGTCGTCGACGAGGCGGATACGAGGAGCTGCCGGATCCGACCATTCGATACCGCGCACGAGCAAGGTCATGATGGAAGTGCCGGTTCCTTTTTTCGGATGTACGAGGAACCACTGATGTTAGTGCGTCGGATATCAGTGCGTCAGCTGCCGGGCAACCCAGGGTAGTAGGTGCCTGCCGACCAACCGCCGTCTACGGCCAGCTCGGCTCCTGACATGTAACTTGCGTCGTCGCTGGCAGCGAAGGCCGTTACCCGGGCCACCTCGTCGGGGAGCCCGATTCGCCGCAGCGGAACCTGACCGTACGGCTTCTGCAGGTCGTCGCCCGTGCGGCCCATCGGGTTGCCCAGCTGGGTATCGACGCCACCGGGATGTACCGAGCAGACGCGGATGCCCGACGGTCCGAGTTCGAGTGCCTGAGTTTTGGTGAGTCCACGGACCGCCCATTTGCTGGCGGTGTAGGCGCTCAGGCCGTTCACTCCGCGCAAGCCGTCGACGGACGAAATGTTGACGATCACGCCACGCGCGGCTTTCTTCATCACGGGAACAACAGTCTTCGCGCCCAGCATTGCGCCGATGACGTTGACGGAGAACAACTTTTCGACGGCAGCGACGTCGATGTCCTCGACAGCGGCAAAGGCAAGCATGCCCGCATTGTTGATCAGGACGTCCACAGTGCCGAACTGGGAAGTCGTGTCTTCGACGAGGCTCACCCAATCGGATTCGCTGCTGACATCAAGATGGTGGAAGACGCCGCCGATATCGGCAGCGACCGCGGCGCCTTTCTCGTCGAGCACGTCGCCGATGACAACCGTCGCGCCTTCCGCTGCGAGGAGTCGGGCGGTTGCTTCTCCCATTCCCTGAGAACCGCCGGTGACGATGGCTACCTTGCCTACAAATCTGTTCATGCACCGATTCTGTGGCGGTAGCGCCGGGTCCGTATCGGGCAGTCCCGCTGGCCGGAAATGTCCCGATGACGTGCGACTGACCTCGGGCCTGCTTGTGATCGCCTAGGCTCGTGGCATGGCTATTGTCTGGACAGTTCCGCGTGGTATCAGCCCCACCCTGCTCGTAGCACCGTTGATCAAGGAGTTTCTCGCCGAGGGCGAAGGCACCCTCGACTCGAGGCTGAGCGCGGTCGGCATTGTGTGTGCCTCGCTCGAGAAGCAGGTCGGTCGCACGTTCACGTCGATCAGTTCGGCGTCGGCAGCCATCTTCTCGGGCGCCGCAGCATCGTCGAGTGTGCCCGATGCGCTCAGGCTCGCGGTGATGCGGACGCTGTCCACCGAGGTGCTCGTCCGTAAGCCGGCTCCGCAACCGTTCTCCGAGAAGGTCGGAAAGCGCTTGGGAGAGTATGTGTTCGCGTTGCGTGACCCGCGTAACAACCAGGTGTTCCATGTCGGCCACGGCACCGGAAACCAGGTATTCGCTTCGGTTTTCGAGGCACTCGGTGAACTCGACAACCTCGAAGGAGCCTCCGGGGCAGCGGATACACCCGGAGTGACCGCTGCAAAAATCTCACGCATTCGTGAGATCTACGACGCCGGTTCGGCAGTCGAGCACTACGTTCTCATCCGCAGCGTATCCGGTGCGGATGCAAGCGGCACGGCAGACGCCGTGGTCAGCGGCATCGTGGAGACGCTGCGGATCAGTGAGGCGGGTGAGAACCTGACCAACCTTGCGGGTGAGGTCACTGACAAGGATCTGCGGGCAACCCGCGTCGAGGAAATCGCCCTCCGCTATTCCGCAGATCCGGCACCGGAATTGCCGACACCCAGTGTGGTGCTGCATGTTCCGGGTTCTGCTCGCGCCGGCGCCACCGCAGAAGAGATCTACGAACTCGCCCGCCAGGAATGGGCGGCCGGCGCCGCAGTGCGTGCCGAAGCCGGGATTCCTGTACTCGTCTTCGCGGACAGCATCATTCGTGGCGCTTTCCGCGCGCAGTCGTGGGAGGTGTCCACTCGTAACGCCGACGGCAGCATGCTGTGGCGCTTCACCGGCGACGTCGACGAGGAGCTGGCGGCCAAGTACGTCGGCACCGAAATCACACCGCACAACGTCGGACTCAAGAAGTGGCCGGTCAGCGGTTGGGTTACCCGACTGACCACCGCTCGCCCCGGTGCGGCGATGCCGGGTCCGCGTAAGAAGTAAGGTCCGCGTAAGAAGTAAGACGAGGTTGGGCTCCGGAGTTTTCGGAGCCCAACTTCGTCTATTTCAGTAGTCCACTGCCGAGGTAGTCGTTTTCCTCGCATCCGGGCGGAATGAGATAGACGGCCGAACCGATCGGCGTTGTCCACTCGTTGAGTGCGTCGAAGTCACTCAGTCGCTGCTGAACGGGCAGATACTGCGCCGCGATGTCCCGCTGGAACGCCGCGAAGATCAGCCCGGAGTTGGACGTTTCCTCGCCTTCCGGTGGGTCGTCGTAGTTGTAGGCACGACGGAAGAACTGCTCTCCCTCGTGCATTCGATGCGAGCGTGCGATGTGTGATCCCGGCGGAATGACCGGGATACCGAACCTGTCGGTAGCGGTGAAATCAGCCTCGTCGAACTCGTCGGTGCCGGTCAACGGAGCGCCGTTCGACAACGTGCGACCCATCGTGAGTTCACGCGCCGGTCGATCCAGTTCGTCCCACGTATCCATTTCCATGCGAATTCTCCGAAGCACCAACGACGTTCCCCCGGCTAACCACGGCTGATCGGCGCCGTCGCTCCATACGAGGGAGTCGAAATCCGTGGTTCCCGGCGCCGGGTTGACGGTACCGTCGACCTGGCCCATGAGGTTACGCATAGTTGTTCCCTCGGGCGCGGTTCCCCGTGCGCTGCGAAACCCTTTCTGCGTCCACCGAATTGAGGTCAGTGAGCGAGCGTTCTTGGTCAGTACCCGTACCGCATGCGCGACGGTGACGGGATCGTCGCTGCAGATCTGAAGGAGAAGATCCGTTGCGCCCCAGCGATCTTCGAGTCGGTCGATCGGGTAGCTCGGTAGCGGAGCGCACCACGCTGGTGCCCGATCCTGTAACCCCAGAGCGGTGAACAGTCCGGGCCCGTAGCCGACGGTGATCGTCAGCCTCGACGGATCAACCGCCAGTTCCTTCTCGGTATCGGCCAGAGCGGGCATTCCCGCAGTGAGGCGAGCAGCGTCGGCTGTCCACATCTTCATGATTCCGATGACGGCGGCCCGGTCGACTCCTGGTCGCAGATCGAAGCCGACAAAGGTGGCGTGTGCTTGCGGCGGGGTGCTGACGCCTCCCTGATGAACGCCATGGAACGGAACGACGGCTTTACCCGGAGACGGTTCATCGGCCTGCGCCAGAGTCGCCGCACCCCACGTTGTTCCCGCGACCGCAAGCGCGGCGGCGCCACCTCCGAGGAGACGCCGCCGGCTCAGTCGCAGGTTGCTGTTCTCAGCCACCGTGATTGGGGTCGTAGTTCTCCTGGTTACCGGAGAAGTCGCGGATCTGGGCTGTGAAGGTGGAACTGGAACCGTCGTCGTAGATCAGGGTGACGTCGGTTTCGGCGCCGGGGAGGAGCGGGCCGGCGAGTTCCATGAACATCAGATGATCGCCGCCTGGCGCAAGGCTGGCGGAACTGTTCGCGGGAACCCGAAAACCACCGTCCTTGGGGCGCATGGTCATTGTCCCGGCGTCTCCGGTCACAACTTCGTGCAGCTCGACGCGAGCGGACGCCGGACTGGTGGCCGAGACGACGCGTACGTCTTTGTCGCTGGAATTAACGAGCTCGGCAAAGGCCGCGCTCATGCCGCCCGGCGCGGCCTTGACCCATTGATCCTCGATCGTGATGGATTGTGCCGCTTCGGTTTCCTTGCCGGACTCCGATGAACAACCGGTCAGCGTCAGGGCTGCTGCCAACGCGGCGGCGGTGAACAGTGTGGTGCGAACAGACATGTGTATCTCCGTAGTTCGAGTATCAGGTGGTTGCGCGGCGTCGGAGTGCCGCGACAGAAAGGTCGATCAGGAGGAATGCGATCAGGCTGAGGCCGAGCAGCGGAACTAACCAGCCGATCAGGGCGGTGCAGGCGATCAGTGCAACAACGCTGATCGGAGCGAGTTTTCGGATGCCACCGCGTGTGGGTGCTCGGCCTACAGCCCACTCGGATCCTCGGATGGGTCGTCGACGCCACCACATGATGTAGCCGCGAATGACGATGCTCGCCAACGCAACGGCGAGTGCGGCGAGCGCGATCTGATTGGCGAGACCGAAGAGAAGTCCCATGTGCAGCTGGATTCCCCAGGCCGAGAGTTTTGCCGCGATAGGCCAATCCGCGAACCACAGCTCGTCGGTGACCTTCTGTGTTGCTCCGTCGATTGCAATGGTGTTGTTGCTCATAACCCAGGGCTGACGCGTCTGGGCGACGGTGAAAGCGGTGTGTGCATCAGCTGGGATCGACACCTCGACGGGGCCGGTGATGCCGCGATACCTGGCGATGCCGAGGACCGCGTCGACCCGTCCGACGTTCGTGTCCGTCAGAGTGCCGGTGGCGATCGGGGCCATGTCGTGACCGTCGTGTCCGCCGGACGGCTGCGCGGGAGCGCCGCCAAGTGTCTTGACCACCGAAGGGGTGGTCCAACTCAGTGCGGTTCTCATGTTGCTGACGTTCTCACCGGCGTATGTCGACCACGTGAGCCCGGTTGCCGAGAGAAACACCAGTGCTACTGCGATCCAGATGCCGACAACTCCGTGCCAGTTCAGGGTTCGGTTACGCCCGGCGGACGTTCGATCCAGGGTGAGCAGACGGGCGTTGCGAGAGGTTCGGTACCGGCGGAACCACAGGTAGACACCGCCGAGGGCAACCACCCACATCCACGACGCGGCCAGCTCGCTGTACAGGCGTCCCGGTTCGCCGAGATGAAGGTTGCGGTGGAGCTGGGAAATCCAGGTTCGGACCGGCAGCGAGCCGCTACTGCCGTACACGGTCAACTCGCCGACCGGTTGAGCGAGCACCGGGTCGACGAATACCGCGAGTCTCTCGGACTCGCCGAGAGACGGATCGGTGAACAGAACTCGGGTGGTTTCTCTGGCGGCAGGAGACGGGCGGACCGCTGAGACCGTCAAGTCCGGGCGGTACTGCTGAGCGGAGCGGATCTGATCGTTCAGTGATGCGAGCTGTCCGGTGCTGTCGGTTTGTAGGTAGTCGCTGTAGACAAATTTCTCGATGGTGGGTGCCACCGCGTAGAGGCCACCGCTCAACGCCGCGATGAGGATGAACGGTCCGATGAGAATTCCGGCGTAGAAATGCAGGCGCAGGATCAGGGGTCTGGCGCCGCCGGCCTTCTTCTTCGGAGGGGAACTGTCGTTGGAAGCGTGCGGCTGCGCGCGCTCCATTTCGGGTGCGGACATGCGTGTACTCGATCCCGCTGTGCGCCTTTCTTAACCGTCGGCGGTTGGTAAAGGCGCACAGCAATGGGGCGCACGGGATTTCGTGCGCAGAAAGGAAAGGGAAAGGGAAAGGGAGTTACACGAATGCCGGCGGGCCGCGCGTGCCCAGACCGGAGGTGAGAAGTTGCCGGAGAACAACTTTGGCGCGGTAGCGAGTGCGGACGGTGAGGGGTGAGTGCTGCGGCGCCCAGGGCCGCAGCAGGACTGCAACGATTGTTGCCACCGTGGACGCCGCAACGACGTAGCCGCGTTCGGCGCCGCGGATCGCCGCCGCGCAGACTCCGACCGCAGCGATATGAGCCGCGAGCATCGGGAGCGACGGAACAACGCCGTGCTGGTGGTCTGAGGCAATGGTCAGTGTTGTGTGGCCGATTGCCTGCCCGGCAGCAAGCATGAGAGCCAAGGCCGCGGTGGGCGAGCGACGAGTATCGATGGACGCAACGACGGCGCCGACGCTCGCGCAGGCGAGGAGCAACAAGACCACCGCACTTTGCGACGGCGCCATGCCTCCGCCGCCGAGTGCGTGGGCGGCGAGGGATACCGCTCCGGACGTGCCGCCGACAAATCCGCCGCGCAACTGCGCGACATCAGCGAGGCGGGAGGTCATAGGTGCAAAGGATACAGGCACCTACTACCACGGTTAGTAGGTGCGCCGAAGTTGGACATTTGTTCGGTTGAGTGCCCGTCTTCTTTGCCCACACATTGCGGCAGGGGATTTCGGATGCGTTCTGGCGCAATACGTACCGGACAACTGGTATTCCGGTTGATTTGCTGGCGGATCGGGAGTTTTGAGGACCAAAGTCATCGAACTGTGTTGTGTAACAAATCGGCCCGCATTTGCGGTATCACCGACGGGCCGATGCGGCCCCGCAGTGATAGCGTCCCGACATGTGATGTCCGAATTGATTCGACCTTGACCTAGGAAAACGGTGCACAGCGATAACAACGGTTCGAATGGTGGATTCAAACAGAACGGTTCCGGAACAGCCGACACGGATGATCTGCTGAGCGGCTCTGACGATACCTACGCGAATTCGGTTCGAACCGTTACCTTTACGCCGCAGTTCGATCTACCGCAGAGCGACGAGGTTCCGGTCAAACCGCTTCCGAGTCAACGGATGCGGCAAGTGCGACGCGACGAGCCGGCCGATTTCCGAACCTCGACGCCACAAGCGATGACCTCCGTCGACGACCTGGACATCATCAAGCGCGCCAAACGTCCGCCCGAACACGGTTTCGGTGCTCTGCTGTTCAAGCTTTCGGGTGGGCGGATCAACACCGGGCAGTCGGCGGTGGAACTCGAACATCAGGCGCTGGTCCGTCGTGCTAATCGGACGGTGCGCGGCGTGTACAAGATCGCCTTCATCTCGCTCAAGGGTGGGGTTGGGAAGACGACGGCGGCAAAGACCGTCGGCTCCACGTTTGCGTCGATCCGTGGTGATCGGATTGTTGCGATCGACGCCAATCCTGATCTCGGTACCCTCGCCGATCGAGAACATCGCGAGCATCACTTGACGGTTCGTGATCTGTTGGCAGACAGTAATATTCGTACGTACAGTGATGTGCGGTACTACACGTCGCAAGGTGACAGCCGGTTGGAAATCCTTGCCAGCGAAGCGGATCCGGAAACATCGGAGTCGTTCAACGAGCAGGACTACCTCGACACGCTACGCATCCTCGAAGTGCACTACAACATTCTCATCACCGACTGTGGCACCGGCATCATGCACTCGGCGATGTACGGAATCCTCGACGAGGCTGACGCCTTGGTAGTAGTCAGTCCGACGGCTCAGGACGGAGCGCGCAGCGCAGCCGCCACGTTGAGCTGGCTGACCAAACACGGTTACGGCGACCTCGTGAGCCGGTCGGTGGTTGCGATCAACGCAACGCGGCCTGGATCGTCGTCGCTCGATCTGGACCAGCTCGAGGAAGTGTTTTCCCAGCGCGGAGTTCGGGCGGTCTGCACCCTCCCGTACGACGACCATCTCGGGGAGGGCGGGCCCATAGATCTGAAGTTGTTGAACAAACGCACTGCGCGTGCCTATCTCGAGTTGGTCGCCGCTATCGCCGACGGCTTCCCGGATTCGCAGGGGCGCCACGCGTCACGGTGACGGAGAACTTCACGGATGCCTCAATATCGCTCCGTATCCGTCTGCGAGAGTAAGGCGTTCGTCTACCTGAATCAGTTCGGCCCCGGTTCGGATCGCTAGATAGGGTAGTAGTCGATTCGCGGGTGCAAAGTGTGAATTACTGGATACTTCCTTGTCATCGGGATCGGTGAAGAGCAGAGTCTCGACCTTGCCCTGTTCCAGCGCATCGAGCACACGGGCAGTGCCGTCGACCGACAGTTCGGTGTCGCGGCCCTGACCGGCCATGAAGCGCTCGGTTTCGGTGTCCATACGCCTCAACCGCTCGGTATCGATGAGTTCGCGTATCGCCTTGGCTACTTCGGTCGGAGAAGAACCTGCTGCACGTGATCCGCGTTCGATCTCCACAGTGCGCAGTGACGCCGGAAGATACTGCGCGAATGCTGTGCGCGACTGAACTTCGCCGATGATCAGCACCAATTGCACCTTGTGTTCGCGGGCCAGTTCGGCGGTGCGAGTTGCGGCTTGGGTCAAGTTCTTTCGCACGTTCTCCTGCGCCAGGGACTGAGTGTCGATATAGCGGTCGGGGCCACCCACTCGAGCTTTGTGTACCGGGAACCCGTCTCCGTCCACGGATTCGCCGTAGACATCTCGCCCGCGCGCATCGCGCACACACAGATCCGCGCCGGTGTGATCGACCTTGGCGAGGACAAACGGCTCGGTGTCGTGTCCGTGTGCAACGAGCGGAATCAGGTAGGGCAATGAACCAACCGTCACGACGGTCGACGCCGTGGGTTCGAGCATTATGTCGTCGACCAGAACGGCATCGGGCGTGATCACCAGTGCGCGTCCGGCCCGGCCGGAAATTCCGTGATGATTGTCCTTCACGCTGTCGAACTGTTCGATCAATGCATCTGGTGCTCCCTGTTTCGACAATTGATTGTGCATCGAACGCCACTCCAACTCGAAGCGCTCACGTGAGTTTTCACGATTGCGGACGTCCTCGAAGTACACCGAGGCAAACGGTCCTTCGCTCGAACCGACCTTCTTCAGTCGCGCAGCATGCATGGCGACTCCTCTCTGTAGTAGTCGTCGAATCTTGTTGCTCGTCTCTTCGCACGCGTACCCGCTCGAGGTTGATTCGACACGAGAGCTGGGTATCCAATGCGATTGGCCGCAGATTCACACGAGAGATTCCAGTGAAGGGAGCAGGTCATGTCGGCCCGGCGCCGTAACGCAGCGATGGATACCGAGAAACGGTGGTCGGATCCGGAGGAGTTCCGCAGGGCGGCGACCTTCACAGGTGTGGTGATCGGGCTCGCGCTTGCGGTTCTGTGTTCGCTGCTGCTGTTCGACCGGTCGTCAGGGCTCGGCACCCTGGCCTTCGCGCCGGCCGCTGTCTTCCTGATCGGTGGGCTGATTGCCTTTGTCCAGACGTATCGGGTGTGGAAACGGGGTGGGGTGTGGCCCATTTGGCAGGGGGCAGGGTGGGGCCTGATGGTGTTGATGCTGATCAGTTCCGGTTTCGGTGCGGGTGCTTATGGCCCGCCGCAATAAACTCCCCATTGGACTCGCACATTTGTTCGATTCTTGCTAGTGTTGCTCCCCGTGGGGATGGTGCAGTGGGAAGCCTGCATCACCCCCACGCCAGAACCCGGTGCCTGGCGCTGACTGCCTTCAGCGTCAGGCACCGCCTTTGGGTTGGCTGGCTTTGGGCGGGTGCGGCACTCGTCAGGAACTAGGTTGCGGCAGAGTGCAATCCGTAACCTTGGGGTTGACGCCGAAGTAGTTCAGGGGCCCCGCCACTACGGTCACGGCGATGGTGCCCACGCCGGCGCAGTTGGATGGAGAGTTGCTGTAGTAGCCTCGCTGGCCGGCCGCGATGGCACCGACAACAAGCCAGATCAAAACGATCAAAGTCACGATCCGTCGCATGGAACCGCTCGATTCCTCAGCTGTGTGGCGCGGGGACTATCGAAATACCCGGTCAGGAGGGGTATGAAACGCAAGTGAGCGGGGTATTCGAAGGTAGAGTGCCGTCACTTCGCGTGTATGTGTGTCGGGCTTGTCGTCGAAAGAGACTGCCATGATTATTCTCGGAATTATCCTGCTGCTGATCGGATTTCTCTTGAATATTCCGATCTTGTGGACGATCGGTGTTGTCCTCTTGGTGATCGGGCTGATCTTGTTCGTGCTGGGCTCGACGGGGCGCGCGGTCGGTGGCCGACGGCACTGGTACTGAGCTGATTTGATCTGATTTGCGCGACTTGATCGATCTTAGCTGGGATATTCGCCAGATCGAGGACAGGCCCCACACCCTGTGGGAGTGCAGGACCTGCCTCCGATTGGTCTTGCCAACATCTCCATGAGCGTCAACGAGTCCCAGCACGCCGGAGCATGCGTCGAAAACAATACGGCGCATCGGACGTGTTTGCCAACGATTTACGGAGAAAATATTTCTGAGTTCATACTTTGGGATTTTGGTCCCTAAAGTGAGGATTGCACCTTACGGGCGCAAGGTTTATCCCCCGATCGCAGTGGAGACTCTACGGCCGAAGCCGGATTTCGACCGGTCGGACGGGAGCCGGTTCGATGGATCTACTGCTCAAAGGGAAGACCGCGATTGTCACCGGTGCCGGCAAGGGCATCGGTCTCGCGATCACCCAGGCATTGGTCGAAGAAGGAGCCCATGTGATCGCGGGTTCACGAACTCGCACGGCAGAAATCGAGAAACTCGAGACCGGCGACGGTGTCACGTTCCTTGCCGTCGACTTGGCGAGTGCGGACGGTCCGCCGGCATTGGCTGCCGCAGCCGCAGAGCGCGGCAGTATCGACATCCTGATCAACAACGTGGGCGCCGTGACGCCGCGGACAGAGGGATTTCTCAGCGTCACGGACGGCGACTGGGATGCGTCGCTGCGCGTGACGTTCATGTCCGCGGTGAGGATGATCCGGGCTGCCCTGCCGTCGATGGCGGTCGGCGGTGGGAGCATCGTGACGGTCAGTTCGGTGAATGCGTTCCTTCCGGACCCAGCGGTGATCGACTACAGCGCGGCAAAAGCCGCTTTGAGTAACCTGTGCAAATCGTTGTCGAAAGAGTTGGCTCCACAAGGTATTCGGGTGAACACCGTGAGCCCAGGACCTGTGCGGACGGCGTTGTGGCTCGGGTCGGGCGGGGTAGCGTCGACGCTCGCCGGGGTCTCCGGACTCAGCGCCCAAGACATTGTGGACAGTGCAGCCGCAGGCTCGGAGACGGGCAGATTCACGTACCCGGAAGAAGTCGCGGATCTGGTGGTGTTTCTTGCCGGAGGCCGCGCTGCAAACATCACAGGCGCGGATTTTGTCATAGACGGAGGCTTGATCAAGACGCTCTGAGTTCGAGCTACTTCGTGGCCGTCAGATAGCCCGAACGTTTCGACAAATCGGCAAGTTCCGGTGGAAGTTCCGGGATCGGTTGGCCGTACTCGTTTGCCAGTTCAAGGGTGTCGCGGCACTGAACCGACCAACCGCGGTCGGTCAACCACTGTTTGGGGTCGGCGCGCTGGTCGTCGTAGAACAATGCGGACAAGTCCAAGCCGCCGAATGGGTCTTTCTTGAAGTACTTTGCTCTGATGTCGGCGAATCGTTTGCCGTCCATTCCGGATGGGAAGTAGTTCAAGGCAAGTCGACTTCCGGGCGAGGAGAGTTCGTCGATTCTTTCGAACAGTGCGTCATGTGCGCTGCCGGGAAGATAGGCCAAAAGTCCCTCTGCCGACCATGCCGATGGCTTGGCGCGATCGAATCCTGACGCTTCGAGAGCGGCGGGCCAGTTTTCTCGCAGATCGACAGCCACCGTGTGACGGTCCGCTTTCGGTTCCGCTCTGTGTTCGGTGAGCACCTGATCTTTGAATTCCAGTACCCGCGGCTGATCGACTTCGAAAACCGCAGTGCCGGTGGGCCAGTTCAGTCGATAGGCCCGTGCATCCAATCCTGCTGCCAGGATGACTGATTGGGCGACTCCTGATCTGGCGGCGTCGAGAAAGAATTCGTCGAAGAATTTACTTCTGATGCCCATGCCAATGCCCATGAATCCGGACAGTGGGAGGTCTTCCAGCGATGACGGGTTGTCCAGTAGCGCGGTGAAGTGTGGTTCGCCCGCGGCCGCGACAAACCACGGCGCGTAGGAATCTTCGATCAGGGCGTGGGGGCGACGTGATTCTATGGCGCGAAATGCGGCCACTCCCAGCGCAGTCAGGCCGACACTGCTGACAATGTCCCAGGTATCGCCGTCGCTGCGCACGTTTTTGATCCTACGCTCGTGGTGGTTCCCAATTCGAGTGTCGGTATTTCTGTTGCAGTTCAAGGGGTTCGGTCTGCTTTGAGATTGCCAGGTGATTGGCAGACTCAGTGGAGGCGGCCGTCAGGGTTCGCGCTTTGACTAGGGAGTGTGGTCCGGGCGCAGTAGACGTAGGCCTAGCGCACAACAATCAGCAAGGAAGGCGATGACGAAGTTGCAACGCCCTGATGCACTCGATGGTCTGGAGGTTGCCGCACGACACGGTGGCGCCGCGTCGAAGGCGAGGCTGTATTGCGCTGTCCGGCCGTTGGCGGTGCGACGTGCTCGCGTCGAACTCGAGCCTCACGCAGCAGAATTAGTAGCCGACGCCGTGTGCCGTTCCGTCGTGAATTCGGTGCCGGGCCGGGCAGCGTCAGATGGTTCGCTCGTGCGTCTGGTGTACTCGACAACTCGTCGATTGATCGACCGAACGGACTCGAAATCCAGGATAGGACTGCCCGCCGATATCGAGGCTCTCCCAGAGCGGCTGCGGGAGGTGTTGATCATGAGGTTGATCGTTGGCCTCGATGTCGACGACACCGCAGTTGTGCTCGGGCGAACACACGCTCAGGTTCTGGTGGAACAACATCGGGCGCTGGCGACGCTGAGCGCCGTTGCCGCGGCCGCAGCGAGTTGAGTTGGATCAGCGAGCCGCGAGCATTCGACGCAGATCCTTACGGCTGGTTTTGCCGACGCCGGTCTCCGGGAATTCTTCGAGTACCTGCACCCGGTCGGGGATCTTCCAACTCGCCAGGCCGCGCTCGCGAACAAAGGCTCGTATCTGGGCTGTTTTCGGCGGACTCGACGGGTCGGCGGCAAGGAGGAAGGCACACGTGCGTTCGCCGAGGTATTCGTCGGGAATGGCAACAACGATCGCGTCGCGTACCGCGGGATGCGCCAGGAGGTGTTCTTCCAGTTCTTCGGCAGATACCTTCTCGCCGCCGCGGTTGATTCGGTCGACCGCACGCCCGCAGACGGTGATGTTGCCGTTCGCATCAACTCGAACCACGTCGCCGGTGCGGTACCACCCGTCGTCGGTGAAGGAACGGGCATTGGCTGCGGGATTGTCGTAGTAGCCGCGAATTGTGTACGGGCCCTTGGTGAGCAGCTGACCTTCGGTGCCCGCGGGTACGTCGTTGTCGTTGTCGTCGACCACCCGGATCTGGTCGAAGGGGGACATGGGGCGGCCCTGCGTGGTGAGGACTACGTCGAGAGGATCTTCGTCGCGGGTGTAACACACCAGACCCTCGGCCATCCCGAACACTTGCTGGAGTCGTGCGCCCAATGCGGGGCCGATGCGGGCTGCCAACTCGTCGGGGCAGCGAGCGCCGCCGACCAGTACGGATGTCAGTGTCGAGAGGTCGTGTGAGTGGCCACGTTCGGCTGTTTCGGTCCACAACCGGGCGAGCGGCGGAACGAGTCCCGTCATGGTCACTCCGGCGCGCTCGATCATCGCGAAGGCCGTGGTGGGACTTGGGGACGGGGTCAACGCCACTGTTCCACCGGCGGCGAGAGCTCCCAGGATTCCCGGCGAGCTCATCGGGAAGTTATGGGCTACCGGCAATGTCGCCAGATAGACCGTCGATGTTGTGACACCACAGATTTCATTGCTGCGCAGCACGCTGTAGAGGTAGTCGTCGTGGGTGCGGGGGATCAGTTTGGGGATGCCGGTGCTGCCGCCGGACAGCTGCAGAAACGCCACGGATCCCGGGTCTGCGGCGGCAAATTCGCGCGGTACGGCGCTCACCGCGTCGAAGTTCACGGTGCCGGCCGGGGCGTCCGATCCGGGATCTGGCAGGCACACAACGGTATTCAAGCTCGGGGTCGATGAAGCGACCTCGAGTGCCAGAGCGCCGTGGTCGAACCCGTCGATGTGGTGCGAGGTGATGACGGCGACGGCGCGTGAGGCGCCGGCCAGTGCTGTCAATTCCGAGGAACGATGCGCGGGGAGGCAGAACACGGGTACTGCGCCGATCCGGAAAAGCGCGAAGACCACGGCGACGAACTCGGCCTGGTTGGGCAGTTGGACCATCACCGGATGCTGTGCGGTGATGCCGAGGTCCGCGAGTCCGGCAGCGAGGGCGTCCACGCGGGCGTCGAGCTCGGCGTACGTCCATGTCTGCTCGGCGTCGACGACTGCGACGGAGTGGGCATGGGCGGCCACGCTCTCGCGCAGAACCTGGTCGAAAGTCTTTCCGGCCCAGATTCCTTCACTGCGGTATCGGGCGGCGTCGTCTGCAGGCCACGGGGTGAAGGAGAGCTGAGGTGGTGACACTTCGGAAAGCATGTCTTCCTTCACTGGTGGTGGCCCGGCGGCGTGAACAATTTCGATAAGGATAGCCTAGGCTCATGGATGTGAAGGGTGTGACTGGGCGATCTGTCGTGATTACCGGTGCCGGCGGCGGTATCGGCGCGGCAACGGCGGCACTGTTCGAAGAGGCCGGAGCCACGGTCGCTCGGTGGGACCTTGCAGCTCCGACGGTACCCGTTGGCGGATTCGCGCTCGCGGTCGACGTGACGGATCGTCAGTCCGTCGAGCAGGCGTTTGCCGCGACAACCGATGCAATCGGAACGGTGTCGGTGCTGGTGCACACTGCGGGCGTGTTGCGGGCGGGTTCTGCGCTGACCGAGGACAACAACGACTGGGATGCGTGCATGGCCGTCAACGCGACGGGAACCATGAACGTCGCCCGCGAAGCGGCTCGCCGCTTTGTCGCTGCCGGTGCTGGCGTGATCACGGCAGTGGGGTCGAACGCGGCATCGACACCGCGCACGAACATGGCTGCCTACGGTGCGTCGAAGGCTGCGGCAACCGCCTACATGCGGAGCCTGGGTCTCGAGATCGCTCCGCACGGAATCCGCTGCAACATTATTTCTCCGGGATCGACGGACACTCCCATGCTTCGCGGAATGTGGGACGGTACAGACCAATCCGCCGGGGTGATTGCCGGTGACGCCGACGCCTATCGCCTCGGGATTCCGCTCGGCCGACTCGCGCAACCGGGTGACATCGCCGCCACGGCGTTGTTCCTCAGCTCGGACGCGGCCAGGCACATCACGATGCACGACCTCCGCGTCGACGGCGGCGCCACGCTCGACATGTGAAGTCCTCATACACAACCGATCGAACCGAATAGGAGCGCCCGATGGCCATTCCCCCCATTGCCGGCTACGTTCTGCCCCGCCGTGACGAGGTATCCGCGGACCGCGTCGACTGGCAACTCGACCCGTCGCGCTGCGCGCTCTTGATCCACGACATGCAGCGTTACTTCATCGATGCCTACAACGCCGGTGAGGAGCCCATCTCCACCGCGACCGCAAACATGGTGGCGATTCGTGACGCGTGTGTTCGGGCCGGGATTCCGGTTGTCTACACGATGCAGCCGGGTGATCAGCATCCGTCCAGGCGAGGCATCCTGGCCGATTTCTGGGGCGAAGGTATGACAACCGGCCGCGATACGGAGGTGATCGACGCGCTCACGCCCGGAGAGTCCGACATCGAGGTGACGAAGTGGCGATACTCGGCATTCCAGCGCACGGATTTGCGTCAGCTCCTCGCCCGTGTCGGCCGCGATCAGTTGATCGTGACCGGCGTGTACGCGCACATGGGCTGCATGCTCAGCGCGGCCGAGGCGTTCATGAGTGACGTCGAGCCGTTCATGGTCTCGGATGCCACAGCAGACTTCTCGCGCGACGAGCATCTGATGGGATTGGAATACGTCGCAAAGCGTTGTGGCCGGGTGTTCACCGCGGCCGACGTACTGGGCGCGATCAGCGTGGACGAATCCGTCGCAGAACTCAGTGGAGTGTAAGACCGTGAACCGCATCATGCTTTCCGGGAAGATTCACCGTGCCACCGTCACGCAGGCGGATCTGCACTACGTCGGATCCGTGACCATCGACCAGGACCTGATGGAAGCTGCCGATCTGCTCGAAGGTGAGCAGGTGCACATCGTCGACATCGACAACGGTGCACGGCTCGAGACCTACGCCATCACCGGCGAACGAGGTTCCGGGGTGATCGGCATCAACGGCGCTGCGGCACATCTGATCTCGCCCGGGCACTTGGTGATCATCATGTCGTACCGCCACGTCGACGACCGTGAGGCGAAGTCGCTGGTACCGCGGGTCGTCCATGTCGATACGAAGAACATGATTGTGGAACTGGGCTCGGACCCGGCGCAGCCGGTGCCTGGAGCCCGGGACCAGCTCGCCTCACGCTGACCCCGGTAGCGGGTCAGGCGTGCTCGCGCCTGCGGTTTTCGAGCGACTCCACAGCTTTGTCGCGCAGCGTCCGAACTCGGGCGAGGGGGCCGTCGCCGACCTGCACCCGCCAGTAGCCCGATGCGTCGAGGAGATCCTTCGTCACGCCGAGTTGTTTTGCCGTCGCGCGCAATTCGCGCACGATGGATGCTTCACCCGCGATCCACATCCAGCCGGCGCCCGTGCTCGGGCCAAGAGTGCGGGCAGCATCCGCCAACAGGCGGGCGTCCGAGATGCCGTCGCGGCGGTGCACCCACGTGACGCCGGGGAGTTCGCGCTGTTCCTCGGCGGGACCGTCGACGAGCACGGCAACGTACAGCGGCACCGAACCGTCGTGTTCCTCGACGTAACGTGCGATCGCCGGTAGCGCAGTCTCGTCGCCGGCAAGCAGCCACCAGTCGGCGCCGATGGGCGGAATGGTCGACACCTTCGGGCCGGCCAGGTGCAGGGTGTCGCCGGGCTGTGCGTTGCGCGCCCAGTTACCGGCAATTCCGTGGCCGTGCAGTACGAAGTCGAGATCCAGTTCGCCGGCCTCGGCGTCGAAGCGGCGCACCGTGTAGGAGCGGGCAACCGGTGCCGGGCGCTTCGGCCAGTGCAGATGACCGTCATGCTGCTCGGGCAGCACCGGTGCTGCGGATCCCTCTTCGGGGAGGAAGATCTTCACGTAGTCGTCGGCACCCTCGGTGCGGAACTCGGCGACGGAGAATTCACCGGACTGGAAGGTTCCCAGTTGCTCGCCTCCGACCGTGATTCGGCGCATGCGCGGTGTGACCTCGACAGTTCGGAGGACCGTCAGCTCTCGCAGGACGATCGGCAGGTCGAGCCGTCGGGACGGGGTGGTAACCGGCATGAGCGAATTCCTCTCGCGAATGGACCTATCTATACCCAGGGTGTCAGACGGCGCCAACTCGCTCTCCAGTAGGGTAGGTAACCCTAACCCCTGGTGCGTTCGAGAGAGCGATCAGGGCTTGCAGGACTGCGAGGAGATCCAGTGGTGTCGAAGAAGCGTCTGGCGTTGACGGCTGCGCAGGCAGGGATGTGGTTCGCGCAACAACTCGACCCGCAGAACCCCACTTTTGTCACCGGTCAATGCATCGAGATTGTCGGCCCGCTCGACCCGTCCGTCCTCGCGCGCGCAGTGGATCGTGTGGTCGCGGAAACCCCGTCGCTCATGGCGAGGTTCGCCGTGGACTCCGGCGAGGTGTATCAGGAACTCGGCGCCTGGGAGTACCCCGGAACCGATGTTGTCGCACGTGAGAGCTTTGAGATCGCACTCACGGAGATGCGTGAACAGCTCCGGATACCCCTCGATCCGAGCGCCGGTCCGGGATGCGCGGTCACTATTTTTACGCTCGGACCGTCGCACCACGCGTTGTTCTTCCGCGTCCACCACACGTTGATCGACGTCTACGGGTACAGCTTGCTCGGCCGCAGGATCGCCGCCGTTCACAATGCCGTGGCGCAGGGCAAGGAACCGCCGACCAGTCGCTTCGACCCACTCGAGGTGATCCTCGACCAGGACGCCGCTCGCGCCGATTCCGACGCTCAGAGCCTCGATCGGGACTTCTGGTCGGCCGAACTGCTCGGAGCCAAGGAATCGGTAAGCCTGTCCCGGATCGGGGGCCCGCCCGCGTCGTCGGTCGCACAGACGCTTCTGTCCCACACCACACTGATCTCCGCAGCATCGGCAGAGCGCATCACTGCCGCCGGACGCGTTGTCGAGGGAAGTTGGGCCGACGTCGTCACGGCCGCAGTGGCGGCGTACCTGGCACGCTCGAATGGCAGCCTCGACGTGACGCTCGGATTCCCGTCGATGAACCGTATGGGCACCGTTGCCGCAAAAGTTCTGACCACCGCCGTCAACGTCCTGCCACTGCGCGTTGCGGTCGACCCGAATTCGAGTCTCATCGACCTGGCTGCGGGCGTCCGCGCTGCGGTCAAGCGCACGACCCCGCACGCCGCGTATCGCTCCGAGGCAATCCACCGGGACCTGCGACTGCCCGCGAGCAGCGCCGGCCCCGTCGGCCCGACGGTCAACATCAAGCCGTTCGGCGACACCCTGCGTTTCGACGGGGCCGGCGCGACAGTCCACTCATTGGCCCGTGGACCCGTGCACGACATCGCCTTCATCGTGCGTCGTCTCGACGAGAGCGGCGAGCTCGAAATCCAGATCGACGCCGACGCTGACCGCTACACGGGTGCGGAGCTCGCGCGCCATGCTTCGGCTCTCACCAGATTGCTCGAATCCGTCACCGCCGAGGGGACTGGCGCTGCGATTGCTCAGGTGTCGCTCCTCGAACCGGAAGCCCTGCAGGTCCTCGCCGAATGGGGCGGACGAGCAGCAGCTTTCGACGACTATTGCCCTGACGTCCTGGACCTGTTCGATGCCCAGGTAGACGAGCGCGGTGACGATCTTGCTCTGGTTGCCGGCGCTGAACGGCTGAGCTATGCCGAATTGGCTGCGCGCGTCGACGCTTTGGCAGCCGAGCTGTCCTTTCGGGGCGCCGGCCCGGAGTCGCTGGTCGCGCTGGCTCTGCCACGATCCGCGTCGGCCGTGGTTGCGCTCCTCGCGGTGCTGCGCTGCGGCGGTGCGTACATTCCGCTCGACCCGCAGTTCCCCTCGTCACGACTCGAGTACATGCTTGACGACGCTCGGCCGGCGATCCTGCTGACCACCGCGGGCTTCACCGATCGGATTTCGGTCCCACAAGGTACTGCCGTCGCAACAATCGCCGGTGGCGAGATCAGTTGGTCGGCAGCAGCATCCAGCGCGGCGAGCGGGGCGCGTGTCGCGCCGGCCAACACCGCCTACGTCATCTATACCTCCGGTTCCACGGGAAACCCCAAGGGAGTGATGCTGGACCGCCGCGCCCTGGCACGGTTTGTCCGCTCGGCCACGGATCTCACGAGTATCGGCGCGCACACGCGGTTGCTCGCCCTGACTACTCTGTCCTTCGACATTGCGGTCCTCGAACTGTTTGTCCCGCTCACCGCGGGCGGATCGGTGATCCTCGCCGACGAGAATCAGGCCAAGGAACCGGCAGTCATTGCGGCACTGGTGAGTTCGGAGTCCGTCACGGCGGTGCAAGCGACTCCCTCGCAGTGGGGGACGGTGCTCGAACACGGCGTAACCGATCTGGCTGCAGTCGACGTCCTGGTGGGCGGTGAAGCCTTGCCCACCCGGACGGCGCAGCAGTTGAGTGAGCTGGCCCGTTCGGTGCAGAACATGTACGGACCCACCGAGGCCACGGTGTGGTGCACCAGCACCCCGGTTTTGCCGAACATCGAATGGACAGGCTCGATCGGCCGACCGTTCGCGGGCACCGCCGCAGTGGTGCTGGATCGCTACCTGCAACCGGTCAATGTTGGCTCGATCGGCGAACTGTACGTTGCGGGAACACAACTCGCGCGCGGCTACCGCGGTCGACCTGACCTGACGGCAACCCGATTTGTGGCCGACCCGTTCGGACGCGGCCGGATGTACCGAACCGGCGACCTGGTGCGGTGGACCGAATCCGGTCAGCTCGAATACCTCGGCCGAGGCGACGATCAGGTGAAGGTGCGTGGGCACCGTATCGAACTCGGCGAGATCGAGACCGTGGCAGGGGAGTTCGACACAGTCGGTGCCTGCGTCGCGGTCGCTCGAAGCGACGGCAGTGGCACCGTTCATCTGGTCGGCTACGTCACGGCCGTGGAGAGCGCTCACGTCGATCTTCCGGCACTGCGAGCATTCATAGCCGATCGTCTACCCGCGTACATGATGCCGTCGGCGATTGTCGTCATGGACGAGTTCCCGCTTACCCCCAACCTCAAGATCGACCGGAAGGCATTGCCGGCGCCGGACTTCGGGGATGCGGACACGGGGCGTTCAGCCGAGACGGCTGCGGAGATCGCACTGTCCGGCATGTTTGCCGACCTGCTGGGGCTCACCGTGGTGGGCGTCGATGCGGACTTCTTCACACTCGGCGGCACGTCGCTCTCCGCGACGAGACTCGTGGCCCGTCTCAAATCCGGACTCGGAGTGGAACTGTCGCTGCGTGACGTCTTCGATACACCGACGGTGGCCGGACTGGCGCTACGGGTGGAATCCGCTGCGCCGGCTCGTCCCGCCATTGTGGCGCACGAGCGGACCGACATTGTGCCGCTGTCGTCGGCGCAGCAGTCGTTGTGGTTCGTTCACCAGACCCAGGGTCCATCCGCTACCTACAACATTCCGTTTGCGCTGCACCTGAACGGCGCAGTGGACGCGACAGCGCTGAAAAATGCGGTTGCGGCAGTTGTCGCCCGGCATCGGGTACTGCGCACGGTTGTCGTCGACATCGACGGTGTGGGGTTCGGTCGGGTACTCGATGCGGAGCCGGAGTTCACCGACAGTGAGGTCTCCGAGGCGGACGTGCAGTCCGCGCTGCTGACCGCGGCCTGTGTGCCGTTCGATCTCGAACACGACATTCCGGTACGGGCTCACCTGGTGCGGTCCGGCACCGACACCGCAGTCCTGCTGTTGGTCATTCACCACATCGCGGGTGACGAGTGGTCGGCCGGACCGATGCTCACCGATCTTGCAGCGGTCTACAACGGGGAGCAGCTGCCGGCCGAGCAGCCTCGAATTCAATACTCGGACTTCGCGATCTGGCAGCGCGAGTGCGCAGAAGATCCTGACCTGAGCGCGTCCACCGACCGGCAGCTCGCGTACTGGCGAGACCTGTTCTCCGGTGCCCCCGAAGAATTGCAGCTGCCGTACGACCGTGCTCGCCCAGCAGTTCCGACGTGGCGCGGCGGCGAGGTCTGGACCCACACCGGCGCAGGCGTGGTGCACGGACTGCGATCGGTGACCGAGAAGTCGGGCTCCACGATGTTCATGCTGGCGCAAGCGGCGGTCGCAGTTCTGCTGTCGAAACTCGGTGCCGGTGAGGACATCACGCTCGGTGCCCCGATTGCAGGCCGGGTGGACGGCAGCCTCGAAGATACCGTCGGATTCTTTGTCACTACGGTGGCGCAGCGGGTCGATCTGACCGGGCGCCCCTCGCTGGCCGAGGTGCTCTCACGCGTGCGACGCGGCGCCCTGGACGGGTTTGCGCACCAGGACGTCGCGTTCGAGCAGGTAGTCGACGCGGTGGGCGTGACACGATCTCTCGCCCGGCATCCCTTGTTCCAGACGATGGTTCAGCATCGCACGCCGCACTCCGTACCCAGCTTCACCGGACTGGCGGTCAGCCCGTCGTACGTTTCCACGGGCACCGCGAAGTTCGACCTGACCTTCGAGTTCGTGGAACTTGCCGACGGACTCGACGTGCGGATCGAGTACGCGGAGGATCTTTTCGATCGGGCGACGGCAGAGACCATCGCGGTTCGCTTGCGCACGGTCCTCGAGCATTTTGCCACGGATACGGGCGCCGGCCTGCAGAGCGTGGACGTGCTGTTGCCGGCCGAACGAAATGCCCAGTCGGTCGAAGGTCACACAACCCGTCTGTTGCCCGAACTGCTGGACGACGCTGAACATGAGTTCGCCGATCACGTGGCCTTGATCTGTGGACCGGACGAGTACACGTACCGGGAGCTGGCTGATCGCTCGAACAGGTTGGCGCGGTTACTGATCCAACGTGGCATCGGCACCGACGTCGTGGTTGCCATCGCCGTCGGACGGAGCATCGAGTGTGTAGTTGCGCTCCGCGCCGTGATTGCCGCCGGCGCGGCGTACCTGCCGATCGATCCGTCGTATCCGCGTGCGCGCATCGAGTACATGCTCGCCGACGCCGATCCGGCGCTCGTGATCGTCGACGCCGATACCGCGCAGTGGATTCGGCCGGACTCGGAGGATGCGACCGTCGCAGAACTCGAGGCCGCCGCTGGCGGGCTTCGCGGCGAACGGGTCGGCAGAGTCGTGTCGCCTGCCGCTGCAGCGTACGTCGTCTATACCTCCGGCTCCACCGGTCAGCCCAAGGGTGTGATGGGAACTGCAGGCGCACTGGCTAATCGCTTGGTCTGGCAGCGTGATCTCGTGCGCGCCGACGGTTGGGCGGATGTTCGGTTGGCAAAGAGTTCGATGAGCTTCATCGACGGCTCCACCGAACTGCTGGCGGGGCTCCTGGCCGGTGCCCGGTTGGTTCTCGCAGATGACGCGGAGTCTCGTGATGCCGGCGCACTCGCAGATCTCATCGACCGGCACGGCGTGCGTCAGCTCACCGCGGTGCCGAGCCTGGCTGCGGCGCTGGCACAGTTCCGAGAAGAATCGGCACACCGGGTCTCGAGTTGGTTCCTCAGTGGTGAACCGCTCACTCGCGCGGTGATCGACTTGTTCGACGAGAAGAACACACGGGTGATCAACTCGTACGGATCCTCGGAGGTTGCCGGTGATGTGACCTTCTGGACGGCAACATCTTCCGCCAACCGAGTGCTGATCGGCGCTCCCGTTCCCGGAGTGGGTGCGCGGATACTCGACGCATACCTGCGCCCGGTGCCGGACGGGGTGACGGGTGAACTGTATGTCGAGGGCATCCAGGTTGCCCGCGGTTACCTCGGCCGACCGGAGTTGACCGCAACTCGGTTTGTCGCGGATCCGATGGGCAGCGGTGGACGGTTGTTCCGCACCGGAGATCTGGTGCGTCGCACTCGGTCCGGCGAACTCGACTTCGTTTCTCGCGCCGACGCTCAGATGAGTCTGCACGGATTCCGGATCGAACCCGGCGAGGTGGAGGCGGCGTTGGCTTCCCATCCATCCGTCGAACGAGCACTGGTTGTTGTGCGCGCGAGCGCGGCTGGGTCGGATCAGCTTGTCGGGTACGCGGTTCGGGCACCAGGCGCCGCCGTGCCGGACGATTCCCAGTTGCGGGCGCATCTTCGGGACCTGCTGCCCGACTACATGATTCCCGCGGTATTCGTCGTTCTCGACGGCCTTCCCGTGCTACCCAACGGCAAGGTAGACCGCGACGCGCTCCCCGCGCCGGTACGCAGCGAGGGACGGCGCGAGGCGGCAACCGAACTGGAGCGGATCTACTGCGAGCTCCTTGCCGAACTCCTCGGCATCACCACCGTCGGCCCCGACGAGGACTTTTTTGCTCTCGGCGGCAACTCGTTGCTCGCCACTCGATTGGCGTCGGCGATCCGCGCCCGCACCGGTCACGACGTGACGATCCGCGAGGTGTTCGACCTCCGTACCCCCGCCGAACTGGCTCGGGCAGCACAGATCGGGAAGGTCAGGCGGCCTGAACTGGTTCGCCGGGATCACGGGGCAATCGTGCCGATGTCTGCCGCGCAGGGACGCCTGTGGTTCCTGTTCCAGCTCGAGGGCCCCAGCTCCACCTACAACATCCCGTACACCATGCATCTGCGGGGTTCAGTGGATCTGGATGCGTTGCGCGGTGCGCTGGCGCACGTTCTGAGCCAACACGAAACACTGCGCACGGTATTCACCGCCGAGTCCGGTGACGGCGAGGCTGGGCACATCGGGTACCAGGTGGTTCGTCCGATCAGCGAGTGCGAACTGCCGTTGGGCGTTCTCGACGTGCTTCCAGCCGAACTGGAGTCGACACTCGCGCGGGAAGCCGCCTACACCTTCGACATCGCGCACGAACTGCCCGTGCGCGCTGTTCTCCTGCGCACCGGCACCGACGACGCGCACCTGATGGTGCTGGTGCATCACATCGCAGCCGACGAATGGTCTGCGCGTCCATTGGTGTCCGATCTGACTCGGGCGTACTCACACCTCGTGTCCGGCGCAGCGGCGATGCCCGAACCACTGCCGGTGCAGTACCGCGACTTCAGCGCGTGGCAACCCGAAGTCCTCGGCGAGGCAAGCGACCCTGAATCCGTGCTGGCCGGTCAGCTCGAGTATTGGACCGGTGTGCTTGCCGGGCAGCCCGAAGAGCTTGCGCTACCCCGTGATCGGGCGCGCCCTGCAGTGTCGACGTACCGGGGATCAGCGGTTGCGTTCGAACTCGAGCCGGAAGTGCGGGCTTCTTTGGCGGCGATCGCCGCGGCCGGTGGGGCAACGATGTTCATGCTCACCCACGCCGCAGTTGCAGTCCTGTTGGCCGAACTCGGTGCCGGGGACGACATCGTTGTCGGTTCACCGGTTGCCGGTCGCTCCGATACCGCGCTCGAAAGGGTGGTGGGCTTTTTTGTCAACACCCTGGTGCTGCGCACCGATTTGTCGGGAGACCCGACCTTCGCGCAGTTCCTGGAGCGAGTTCGCGCCATTGACCTCGATGCCTATGCGCATCAGGATGTTCCGTTCGAGCAGTTGGTCGAGGCGATGGCCCCGGCCCGTTCCCTGTCCCGCCAGCCGCTGTTCCAGATCCTGGTGCAGTACCGCGATGCCGTGGATCGGATCGAGATGGCGGGACTCGACGCGAGTCCGGTATTCCTCGAAACCGGGACGGCCAAATTCGACTTGACGTTCGACCTCGCGGAAACTGCCGACGGCGGGATCCGTGGTCGCATCGAGTACGCCACTGATCTCTTCGATCGGGGCACGGTTGACGCATTTGCCGGGCGATTGGTTCAGGTGCTGCGGCAGTGTGCGGCAAACCCGGAACTGCGGTTGTCCCAGCTTGATTCGATGACACGGACAGACCGGGCGGCGATCGAGTCTGCCGAGTCGGGCCGTATTGTGCCGCTTGACAGTTCGCTGACCTTGCCGGGCATGTTCGCTCGCCAGGTCGCGCTCACACCGGGCGCCGTCGCCATGATCGTCGACGAGAGCGGGGAGTCGCTGACCTACACCGAATTGGATCGGCGAACCGAGCGTCTCGCCGCGACACTTCGTGGTGTGGTCCCGGTCGGTGGCGTTGTCGCCGTCGCGGTACGACGCAGTGCCGCACTGGTAGTCACGCTGCTGGCCATCCACCGCGCCGGTGCCGCCTATCTTCCGCTCGACGACAGCTACCCCGTGGATCGACTCGAGTACATGCTCGCGGACGCACGGCCGTCGTTGTTGGTGGTGGGCCCGGGTAGCGAACCGCTGGACTGCCCCGCTCCGATGCTGGAGGTAGACGAGGGCGGCACTGCAACAACACAATCGGACACGGCTACGGCCGTGGACACGGTTGTACATCCCGACAGCGCCGCGTACCTGCTCTACACGTCCGGATCAACCGGGCGGCCGAAGGGTGTTCTGGTCAGCCATCGTGCCGTGGTCAACCGGCTGTCGTGGATGCAAGACGAGTACCACCTCGGCAGCGACGACCGTGTGTTGCAGAAGACGCCGGCCGGGTTCGACGTGTCCGTGTGGGAGTTCTTCTGGCCCTTGATCACCGGAGCAACATTGGTGGTGGCTGCGCCGGACGGGCATCGCGATCCGCGCTACCTGCGCGACGTCGTCAAGCGACGTTCTGTCACCACAGCACACTTCGTGCCGTCGATGCTGGCTGCTTTCCTCGATCACGTGGCTGTGGAAACGGATCCTCGCCCGAAGTTGTCTCGGGTGCTGTGCAGCGGCGAAGCGCTCACGCCTGATCATCGGGATCGGTTCCACGCGTTGGTCGATGCGGAATTGCACAACTTGTACGGACCCACCGAGGCAGCGGTGGACGTGACGGCGTCGCACATCGTTCCCGCTGTCGACACGAACTGGGTGACAATCGGGCGTCCACTGTGGAATACCCGTGTACTTGTTCTGGACGCCCGGTTGCGGCGCGTTGCACCGGGAGTTGCGGGGGAGTTGTACCTCGGCGGTGTGCAGTTGGCGCGTGGCTACCACGACCGGGCGTCATTGACGTCGGAGCGATTTGTTGCCGATCCGTTCGGAGAGTTCGGCGAAAGGCTGTACCGCACCGGCGATCTGGTGCGGTGGCGCGAGTACGGCGACGCGGGCCTCGCCCTCGAATACCTCGGCCGTACGGACGGTCAGGTCAAGCTGCGTGGACTTCGTGTCGAACTGGGCGAAATCGAGAACGTGCTCACGTCGCATCCGACGCTGGCTCAATGCGCTGTTGTTGCGCGAGGCGGTCAGATCCACGCGTATGTCGTCCCGGTTCCGGATGCGACGATTGTCCCGGCCGAACTTGCCGCTTTTGCGTCGACGCTGCTGCCGGACTACATGGTTCCGACGGCCATGGTTGTGCTCGACACGCTGCCGCTGACGCCGAACGGGAAGCTGGATCGTCGGGCTCTCCCGGAGCCGGTTGCTCCCGACGAGTCGCAGCGGCGAGCGCCGGAGGGTCCTGAAGAGACCGCGATGTGCGAATTGTTCGCCGAGGCTCTGCGCGTCGACGCAGTGGGTGCCGACGACGATTTCTTCATGCTCGGCGGCGACAGCATCATCTCGATTCAGGTGGTGAATGCTGCCGGGCGGCGCGGAATTACGTTCGGTCCGAAGGAAATATTCCAATGGCGCACACCCGCGGCGCTGGCCAAGGTCGTGGATTTCGGCGCGCCAGGCGACGCTGAGACCGCCCACAGCGGGCCGGTGGACCCGAGCGACGTGACGGGTTCGTTGGCATTGACACCGTTGGTGCACCGCGCCCGCGAATCCGGAGTCTCGCCCGCAGGGCTTGGTACCGCGCTGTCTGTCTCGACTCCCGTAGGAACTAGGGCGAGCGACGTCGAGCAAGCCATGTCGGCACTACTGCAAGCGCACGATGCGTTGCGGTTACGACTGACGCGGGTTGCGTCGGTTTTGTGGTCCCTCGAGACGGACGCTGATGTGGCTGCAGTCGTGCAGCATGTCGATTGCAGCGACCTCGGCGATTCCGATCTTGCCGTGCGTGCCGCGGCGGAGGCCACGGCGCTGATTGCCGAACTCGACCTGGAAAACGGCCGGACCGTGATGGCACGCTGGCTCGATGCCGGTGAATCCCGCAGTGGAACCCTGGTTGTTGCCGTGCATGCGTTGGCGGCAGATCCGGCGTCGGTGGCGAAGCTGCGAGCGGATCTCGAAACGATATGGCGTGAGGGCGGCGGCGTGATGTCGCTTCGTCGTCCCGCCGCGACCGCGCACGGGTTTGCGGAGCGATTCAGCGAGTTGGCGCAGGATCCGGCGTTGATGGGTGAACTGACGCACTGGTCGCAGGTTCTGGCACCGGGAGCTGAGTTGCGCCCCGGAGCGCCCGCGATTCTCACGGGTGGCCCGAGGGGGACATATCGGGCGACGCTGGAGGCGCGACTGGAAGGCGATGTGGAAACGGCTGCGCTGGCTGCCCTCATCTACGGGTTGGCGAGGTGGCGAGCCGCGCCGGCCGAGTTGACCGTCGAACTCGAGCGTGACGCTCGCATTGCCGGTTCGGACGAACCGGATCCGTCGGCGACTGTAGGCCCCTTTGCTGTCGGGGTGCCGGTTCGGCTACCGGCATTGCCCGTCTCGGTCACCTCAGAAGATGCGTTGGCGGCAGCGGCGGCCGCTCTGAGCGTCGTACCAGGCGGTATAGGCACGGGCTACGGCAAGTTGCGGTATCTCAATGCGCAAACCGCGCCCGTCTTTGCGATGTGGGGACGGCCGGAAGTGAGTCTCCGGGTGATCCGAGATGTCGAAAGTCCGGGTGTGGGAGATTCCGGCGACGAGCGCCGCGTCGACCCGCGCGTTCTCGATGTGACGGCTTACGTCACCGGCGACGGGCGACTGGTGGAAATCCGGTTCGACTTCGACGCGACTCTCTTCGGTGAAGACGATGCGCTAGCGGTTGCCGCAGCGTTCGGGCAGGTCGAATTGAGTGCCGTTCCATAGTTTGGATAGGCTAACCAGCAGTTGTCCACGCTGGTGAGCCAACAGTGGATCTTGAAGTCTTGGAGAAAAATACAGTGCAGTCGGAATTCCCGGTGACAGCGGCCCAACGCAGCATCTATTTCGGGCACCAGTTGGACTCGGTGGGTCACCTCTACAACACCGGTATCTACACCGAGACACATGGTGAGGTCGATATCGATCGAGTGGTCGAGGCTTGCCGCTCTGTGCTGGATCAGGCCGAGACACTGCATGTGAACTTCGACGTGGATGCTCGCGGCGCTCTGGTGCAGATTGCGCGCGAGAGCCGCGACTTGGACTTGCCCGTCATCGACTTCCGCGCCGAGGCCGACCCGCGAGAGGCATCACTGCGGTGGATGCGCGAGCGGATGGAATCGCCGGTGGACCTGGCGACCGACCTGCTGTTCACCTTTGCCGTGCACCTCATCGACGGTGACACGATGCGGCTGTACCAGCAGTACCACCACATCATCAACGACGGCTACGGCATCGCGCTGGTTCTGAACAAGATCATGCGTGCATACGTCGAGGGCACCGCACCGGATTTGAGCGCAGAATGGGCGCTGGCAAGGTTCGTCGAGACCGATGTCGAATACACCTCCGGCACCACGATCGACGACGATCGCGACTACTGGATTGCCGAGTTGGGCGATCTTCCGACGTCGCCACGGTTGATCACCGTCGACCACCCACCGGCGCCCGGCGTCACGAGTGTGACTCTCACGCTCGACCTCGAACGCCGTCAGCGACTCGAGGAGTACGGCAAGGTACACGGACTGCGCTTGTCCTGGTTGGTGATTGCGCTGCTCGGCGGCTATGTCGCGCGAGCGACCGGCACCACCGACGTAGTGCTGAGCCTGCCAACCACGGCCCGCGGAACGCGTGAATTGCGGGCCGTGCCCGGCATGGTGGCCAGCGTGCTTCCGATGCGTATCGACGTCGGAGAGCAGGCCCGACTCGCGGATATCGCAACGAGCGCCGAGCAGAAGATGTGGAAACTGCTCAAGCACGGCCGTTACCGGGGCGAGGCGATCGGCCGCGAGTTGGCTGCCAGGAACCCGGATTGGCGGCCGCCGGGCATCGGCATCAACATCATGCCCAACTCGACCTCCCGTTTCACCATCGGTCGAGAGTCCAACGTGGAGATGCTTGCGTCCGGGCCGGTCGGTGAACTCGAGTTCATCGTGTTGCTGCACAAGTCGGGCCAACCGATCGAGATCGGGCTTCGCAGTCACCCGGACAATGCGCAGCGCTGCAACGAGATTGCCGACAGTCTCGGAGATTTCATCGACTCGTTCCTCGAGGCAGTCGACGAGTCCGTGTGGTCGTACGACGTCGACGGACTGGACGTCGCGGCTGCGGATCGTCCTCACGACGAGGACGGCGCGGGACCACTGACGTTGCTGCCGAGTCTCGCTGCCCGCCGTGACAACGGACAGCCTGTTGCCGGCACCCTGCGTGAGCACCGTATTACCGCTCCTGCGAATCTGACCCGGGAGCAGTTGGTCGACACGGTCGAGGCGATTGTCACTCATCACCACGGGTTGCGAGCGACTCTTACTGCGCCCGTGCCGGTGTTGTGGATGCTTGCGATAGCCGAACCCGATGCGGTGAAGGTGGATTCGCTGATTGGTGATGATGTTGTTCCGGACCCCGCAACCGGTCGAGGGCTGTGTGTCTCCTGCTCGGCCGATGGCGATCTGATCCTCACTGCCGCAGCAGGTTTGATCGACGACGTGTCCTGGAAGGTCGTCACGGAGGACTTTGCCACCGCGCTCCGGGCGGTGTCCAGGGGGCGCAAGGTTGTGCTGCCGCCCGTGCCCACGTCACTGAAGGCGCACGCCCGACGGTTTGCCGAGGAAGCGATATCGCCGAGCCGTCTGGCCGAGTTGGTCACCTGGACGTCGGTGCTGGCGCCGGGTGCAAATCTTGTGATGGCAACCGACACCGCGGGTGCACCGGCAGCCCGGACGGAGCTGCTGACGCCCGCTGAATTTGACACTGCAACAACGCGAGTGCCGGGCCTGGTCAAGGGTGAACCGGCAGATGTGTGGGCCGCGGCCACCGCGCTCGCAGTGTCCCGTTGGACGAAGCGCGTCGACGGTGCCGGCGAACTCACCGTCGACGTGTGGCGCGACGGTCGTCAACCGTGGGGAGCCGGCGACGATGTCGACCTGAGCCGTACCGTCGGGCCGCTCGGTTACACGTCTCCGATTCGGTTGGTGCTGACCGACGATGCGCACAGCGCTCTACGGTCGGCCAAGGAACGAGCAAGGGCCGCAGGAGGTTCCGGTTGGCCGCTACTGCGCTACGCCAACGTTCAGGCCGGACCTGCATTGGCCGCCTTGCCGAAGCCTCAGGTACTGGTGCGCACGGGCGGTGACCGTATCGGTCGGTACGCCCTCGACATCGCTGTGCATGCCGACAAGTCCGGTGGTGCCACGGTTGAGTTTGCATCCGACTTCGGTGTCGACGACGCGGAATTGGCAACCCTGGCGGGCTTGTGGCGAGATGCGCTGCGCGAGTTGGTGGCGCTGGTGGAAGGTGGTGCGACGTCCGGGCTCACCCCGTCCGATCTGCGTCACATCGCACTCACCCAGAGCGAGATCGAACTCGTCGAATCCGTCAGCGACGTGGTGATCGAAGACATCTGGCCGCTCTCGCCGTTGCAGCGGGGATTGTTCTTCCAGTCGGTGTTCGATTCCGGCCAGGACATCTACACGGCACAGTTCTCACTGGACTTCGGCCATCGCATCGACGTGGCCAGGATGCGCGGCGCTGCAGCCTCGCTTCTGGACGAGAACCCCACGGTCCGAGCTGGATTCACCAACGACGGTCTGGGAGACCCGGTCCAGTTCATCGGAACCGGACTCGAAGTTCCTTTTGTCGAAGCCGACCTGTCGATGCTCTCGCCCGCCGAGCAGAAGACCGGTGCCGAGGAGTTGGCAGCCGCCGACCGCGCACGTCCGTTCGACCTCACCGCACCACCGTTGTGGCGCATGCTGCTCATCCACCTGGGCGACGGCATCGACCGTCTGGTGATCAACCGTGAGTTCATCCTGTGGGACGGCTGGTCGGGCGCACTGTTTGTCGACCAATTGCTGGCCCGTTACGCCGGTGATGCCGTACCAGCCGCCGGCGCTCAGTTCACCGACTATCTGACGTGGCTCGACTCCCGCGACCCAGGCGTTGCAGCGCAGGCGTGGCGACGGAACTTCGAGGGATTCGAGAACCCGACGCTGATCGCAGCCGGCGCCAAGGGCGGCGCCCCGGTGGTGCCTACCCGTATCGAGTCCTACGTGGACGCGGAACTGACTGCGGCACTGCGTGAGCAGGCCAGGCGCAGCGGAGTCACGCTGAACGCGTTGATGAATGCGGTCATGGGACTACTGCTGTCTGCGGAATCGGGCCGCACCGACGTGGTGTTCGGTTCGACAGTGGCGGGTAGGCCGACCGAGATTGCCGGACTCGAGAGTGTGCTCGGCATGTTCCTCAACACGGTGCCCGTGCGAGTGACGTTGGTTCCAGGGGAAACCGTCTCGCAGCTGCTTCGGCGGATGCAGGACGAGTACGTCGAGCGGATGGAATGCGAGTACCTCGGGCTCGGCGAAATTCAGCGTGCCACCGGCCATACCGAACTGTTCGACACCTTGTTCGTGTTGCAGAACTTCAAGAACGCGACCGAGATGGCGGCGCAGTCGGCCCGCCACGACATCGTTGCCGAGGACAGCCTCGACCATACGCATTACCCGCTGGCCGTGGTGGTCTCGCCCGGTGAGCAACTGCACGTCAAGATCGACTACCGTCACGACATCGTGGATGCCACCCGCGCTCACGCCTTGCACGATCGCTTCATCACCTTGCTCGAAACGGTTGCACACGATGGTGACCGGTTGGTCGCAGCCGTTCCTGCCCTCACCCCGACCGAATTGGGGCGTGCGGCGTTGTCCTGGGACGCGCCGCTACCCGCTGTCGAAGACGTCACGATCGCCGAGATGCTCATCGAGCGGGCCGCAACCATTCCGGACGAGGTTGCACTGGTATTCGGTGACGAGCGGGTCACTTATCAGGAACTGGCCGGCCGAGTCGAAGCACTTGCCCGCCAACTGATCATTCGCGGCGGCGGTCCGGAATCGGTAGTAGCGCTTGGCCTCCCGCGCACCGTCGATATGGTGGTTGCACTGTTTGCGGTGCTCCGCGCCGGTGCGGCGTACCTGCCGCTCGAACTCGACCAGCCGGACGATCGCCTCGCGACGGTGATCGAAGACGCCGAGCCGGTCCTGTTCGTGACCAATGCAGCTGCGGCGGCGCGATTGAGCCTCCCCGCTGATCGGTCGATTCTCCTTGGTGGAAGCAATGATTGGGATACCAGCCCGCTGACTGCGGCGGAGCTCGGTGCGTTTGCGCCGGGTCGCGTCGGGCGCCTTGATCACCCCGCCTACGTCATCTACACCTCCGGTTCGACCGGCAAGCCCAAGGGCGTTCTCACCCCGTACCGCGGCCTGACCAACATGCAGCGCAACCATCAGGACAAGATCTTCGAACCGGTTGTGGCTGCCGAGGGTGGGCGTCGACTTCGGGTGGCGCACACCGTCTCCTTCGCCTTCGACATGTCGTGGGAGGAGCTGCTCTGGCTCGTAGAAGGCCACGAGGTGCACATCTGCGACGAGGACCTGCGCCGCGACGCGAATGCCCTGGTCGACTACTGCGACCGGCAGCAGATCGACGTGGTCAACGTGACACCAACCTACGCAACGGCATTGCTGGCCGAGGGCCTGCTCGACCGCGAACCGATCGACGGCAACCGCACCGGGCATCGTCCGCCGCTGGTGCTGCTCGGCGGCGAAGCGGTCCCGGACTCGGTCTGGAACCGCTTGCGCGAGAGCGAGGGAACGCTCGGGTACAACCTGTACGGGCCGACCGAGTACACGATCAACACCCTCGGCGCCGGCACTGACGACAGCGTCACACCCACCGTCGGAACTCCGATTCGTGCGACCAGGGGCTACATCCTCGACGCGTGGCTTCGTCCCGTCGTCGACGGAGTTGCCGGCGAGTTGTACATCGCCGGTGTCGGATTGGCGCGCGGCTACCTGGGGCGCACCGACCTCACCGCCGACCGGTTTGTTGCCGATCCGTTCGGCGGCGACCGCATGTACCGCACCGGCGACTTCGTCCGGTTGCGGCGCGACGGAAACCTCGACTACCTCGGTCGCATCGACGACCAGGTCAAGATTCGTGGTTACCGCGTCGAACTGCACGAGATCGAATCGGCCGTCGAATCACATCCTCTGGCGGCGTCCGCAGCGGTTGTTGCGGTGGAAGACCCGTTGGTCCCCGGTATGAAACGTCTTGCCGGTTACATGGTGACGACGGATGATTCGGACCCGGACATCGCCGCCACTGTGCTCGCGTACCTGCGAGCAAAGCTGCCCGACTACATGGTGCCAAGCACTCTGCAGATCATCGACGCAATCCCCATGACGGTGAACGGCAAACTCGACGCCAAGGCGCTCCCGATGCCGGAGATTCGCACCGGGGCGTCGTCGCGACCGCCGAAGAACGCAACAGAGCAGGCGCTGTGCGACGTCTTCGCAGACCTGCTGGAACTCGATTCGGTTGGTGCCGAGGACGACTTCTTCGAACTTGGTGGGCATTCGATGATCGCGATGCGGGTGGTTTCGCGGGTGCGTGCGGAGTTCGACGTGCAGTTGACGATTCGGGATCTGTTCGAGGCTCGCACGCCGGCGCTGATTGCCGAACTGCTGCCCAGCGCGGCAAGTGCACAACCGTCGATCGTCGTGGGCAACCGGCCCGAGTTCGTGCCGCTGTCTGCAGCGCAGGAACGACTCTGGATGCTCGCGCAGCTTCAGGACGACAGCCTCAGTTACCACTACGCGCACGTGGCCCGGTTGGACGGCGCGCTGGACGAGGCCGCGTTGGCAGCGGCTCTGCAGGACGTGGTGGGGCGTCACGAAAGTTTGCGCACCGTCATCGGAATCGTCGATGGAAATCCGTTCCAGCAGATCGTGGACGTCTCGGATGCGACCCGTCTCGAGATTGTCGGCGCCGATGCGGAGACGGCGCAGGGCTTGGTGATCGAGCGGCTGACGGCCAACTTCGATCTCCGCACCGATGTACCGCTGCGCGTCACGCTGGTGCGGATCACGCCCACCGAATACATCATTGTGTTGGTGCTCCATCACATCGCGACCGACGAATGGTCGGACGCACCGTTGCTCGGTGACCTCACCCGCGCCTACCTGTCCCGGACACAGGGACAGGCTCCGGCATGGGAACCCCTGCCCGTGCAGTACGCGGATTACTCACTGTGGCAACACGATCTACTGTCGGGTGATCTGTCGGATCGCCAGCTCGGATTCTGGCGCGAGAGCCTTGCCGGACTGCCGGACGAGATAGTCCTGCCGACCAACCGACTGCGCCCCGCTCAGCCCACTGGCACTGCAGGCAACGTCCAGATCACCCTGGGCTCCGAAGTCGTGCAGAAACTGCGTGGCATAGCCGACGATCACCGCGGCACGATGTTCATGGTCCTGCACGCGGCTACAGCAGCGGTGCTCTCGCGACTGGGCGGTGGCAACGATATTGCGGTTGGTAGCCCGGTATCCGGTCGCTCGGACAGCGCGCTCGACAACCTGGTCGGGTTTTTTGTCAACACCGTTGTGCTGCGCACCGACCTGTCGGGAGATCCGACGTTCGGCGAGCTGGTGGACCGCACCCGCGACGCCGACCTCAGCGCGATGGACCACCAGGACATCCCGTTCCAGCGGGTGGTCGAGGAGTTGGCACCGCCACGCGTCGAAGGCCGTAATCCGCTGTTCCAGGTGATGGTGAGCTATCTCCAACGCGCCGGAGTTCTTCCGGACTTCCTCGGTGTGCCCACTCGTTGGGAGCAATTGACCAACGTGCGTGCGAAGTTCGATCTCAACGTCACCTTTGTCGACGCGCCGGATACCGGTGAAGTGACCGTCATCGCCGAGTACGCCGAAGACCTTTTCGATCGTGAGCGGGTGGCGATGATCCTGGCCGTCCTGTCGCGATTTGTCGATCAGGTTGCGGCCGCGCCGTCCTCGCGGGTCGGGGCTGTCGAATTGGTGGACGCCGGTGAGCGGGCGCACCGACTCGCGGTGGGCGTCGGACCACGCGCCGCGGTCGAATCCGTGACGATCGGTGACCTTCTCTCGCGGCAGGCGGCGCTGTCGCCGACAGCCACGGCTCTGTCGGCCTTCGGCGAGCAGATCGACTACGCCCAGCTCGAGGCACGCTCGAACCGCTTGGCCCGCTTGCTGATCGAAGACGGTGCCGGTCCCGGCGACGTGGTGGCCGTTGCGGTACCGCGTTCGGCAGATCTCATCGTGGCAATCCACGCGGTCGTGAAATCCGGTGCGGCGTACCTGCCGATCGACACGGGGTTGCCGCCGTCGCGGATCGAGTACATGCTCGATGACGCTTGGCCGGTGCGCGTCCTCGCAACCAGTGCCGTAACCCTGCCAGGTGGTGTTGCCCGGACCGATGTCGACGCACCGGTAGTGCAGGCTCGGTTGCAGGCGCTCAGTGGTGACGCGGTGACCGAGCGTCGTAGCGCCCTGACTGCGGCTCACCCGGTGTATCTCATCTACACCTCCGGTTCCACCGGAAACCCCAAGGGCGTGTTGGTGTCCCACCAGTCCGTGGTCAACCGGTTGGCCTGGGTGCAAGCGGAATCACCCGTGGTGCCAACGGACCGCGTCGTTCTCAAGACACCGACCACCTTCGATGTCTCCGTCTGGGAGTTGTTCTGGCCCAGTGTGAACGGTGCAACCACCGTGATCGCAGGACCGGACACCCACCGGGATCCGGTGGCGCTGGTGCAGTTGCTGCGCGAGAACGACGTGACCATCGCGCACTTCGTTCCGGCCATGCTCGAAGAGGCACTCACCGAGCAGATATCCGCCGTGACATCGTTGCGTCGTGTCGTGTGCAGCGGTGAGGCGCTGCAGAATCGAACCGTCGCACGATTTGCTGCTGCGCTACCAGGCGTGCGACTCGACAATCTGTACGGGCCGACAGAGGCCGCCGTCGAGGTCACCCTGGCAGCAGACCTTGCTCGTGATTTGGAAGTCGACCCCGCCGGATCCTCCTCGATCGGTGGCCCGGGATCGAACGTGGAACTCTACGTTCTGGATTCGAGCCTGCAGCCGACTCCTGCCGGTGTGGCAGGCGAGCTGTACATCGGCGGAGTGCAGGTGGCGTACGGCTACCTGGGCCGGTCCGCGCTCACCGCGGATCGTTTTGTGGCCGATCCGTACGGCGATGCTGGTTCACGGCTGTACCGGACCGGTGACTTGGTTCGTTGGACCGAGAACGGAACCATCGAATTCCTCGGCCGCTTGGACGATCAGGTCAAGATCCGCGGTTTGCGCATCGAACTCGGTGAGGTCGAGACGATCCTCGAGGGACATCCCGACGTGACTCGGGCGGTCGCCGCGGTGCATCGAAACCCCGAGGGAGAGGCCGTACTGGTCGGCTACGTCATGACGGCGGTCGGCGTCGTGGTTGACGCGACGACGTTGCGTAATGCTCTGAGCGGCTCGGTTCCTGATTACCTGATCCCGGCAATCGTGATTCCGGTCGACGAATTTCCGGTCAGCTTCAACGGAAAGCTGGATCGAAAGGCGCTGCCGCGGCCCAGTTTCGAGAGCGCTGTCTCCTCGCGGGAACCGCGGACGGACTTCGAACGCCAGGTGTGCGAGGTGTTCGCGTCGGCGCTCGGCCTGGAAACGGTGGGAATCGACGACGACTTCTTCTCTCTCGGCGGCCACTCGTTGACGGCCATTCGTCTGGTCAATGCATTGCGCAGTGAACTGGGTGTCGAGCTTGCCGTGCGAAGTGTCTTCGAGGCACCAACGGTCGCGCAGTTGGCCGTGCTGGCTGCCGACGCCGGAAGCAGCACTTCGTCGACGCTGGGACGTCGGGAGCGTCCGGAACGGGTGCCGGTCTCGTTTGCCCAGCGGCGGATGTGGATCCTCGACCAGCTGGGCGTCGACGGCGGCGCGTACAACGTGCCGATCTCGTGGCGGGTGCCGGCATCGGTGGATGTTGCCGCGCTGGCGGCGGCAGTCCAGGACGTCGTTCTTCGACACGAAGCGCTCCGCACGGTGTTTCACTCTGCGCACGGCGAGCCGTACCAGGTGGTTGTGCCGGAGAATGCCGTTGACGTGCCGGTGCACCGGCACATGGTGTCGGCCGACGACGTCACCGAAGAAGTTGCGCACGCCTCGCGGTACAGCTTCGACCTCGAACGTGAGATTCCCGTGCGAGTGTCGGTGTTCGAATTCGACAACGCAGGGGAGACACATACCGTCGTCCTGCTGCTGATCCATCACATCGCGACGGACGAATGGTCTACCCGCGCATTGCTGGGTGACCTGATGTCGGCCTATGCGCTGCGCCAGCTCGGCCAGAGCCCGGGCTGGGCGCCGTTGCCGGTTCAGTACGCCGACTACACACTGTGGCAGCAGGAGATTCTCGGAGACCGCGAAGATCCGGAGAGTCTTGCCACTGCGCAGGAGACCTACTGGCGCAAGAACCTTGCGGGCTTGCCGGAAGAATTGTCACTGCCCTTCGACCGGACGCGGCCTGCCCGGACCAGCTACGTCGGCGGCGCTGTGTATCTGGCCTGGGAACCCGAAGTGGTTGTGGGACTGCGAGCGTTGGCCCGTGAGCACAACGTGAGCATGTTCATGCTGGCGCAGGCAGCAGTGGCCGTACTTCTGCACAAGTCCGGTGCGGGCGCGGATATTCCGCTGGGAACCCCGGTTTCCGGACGCGGCGATGCACAACTCGAGGATCTGGTCGGGTTCTTCCTCAACACGGTGGTGTTGCGTACCGATCTGTCGGGTAATCCGACGCTCGCAGAGCTCCTGAACCGAATCCGCGACAGTGATCTCGGTGCTTTCGAGCATCAGGACTTGCCGTTCGAGCAGGTAGTCGACTCGGTGCTGGGCGGCGGCGAGCGGTCGCGGTCGATGCATCCGCTGTTCCAGACCATGATCGTGTACTTGACTGAGCCCAACCCGGCCGAAAGCCTGGGCGCGGCAATGACACCGGAGCCGATCGAGGTGACGACAGCAAAGTTCGACCTGTCGTTCGACTTTGTCGAGTACGCGGGTGCCGACACCGTGGTCGGCATGATCGAGTACAGCTCGGAACTCTTCGACCGCAGCACAGTCCAGCGGTTGGCTGACGGGCTGGCGCAGGTGCTGAAGGAGTTCACGG
Source organism: Rhodococcus sp. MS16 (assembly GCF_013277795.1). NCBI lineage: Bacteria > Bacillati > Actinomycetota > Actinomycetes > Mycobacteriales > Nocardiaceae > Rhodococcus > Rhodococcus sp. MS16. The sequence continues at coordinate 876,527 of NZ_VBTM01000005.1, read as the reverse complement.
CGCTGTCCGCCGAGCGCAGGTTGTCCGAGATCGTAGCTGTTCCGGCTGCGGATCAGGAACTGATCGAGGCTGCGTGGGGTGTCAATCCGATTGTGGTGCCGACTCTTACGGCGGCGGATCTGTTCGACACGGCGGTGGCTCGCTACACCGACGAGACAGCATTGCTTTTCGGTGACGTGTCCTGGACCTTCGGAGAACTCGGTGCGCGGGTCAACCGATTGGCACGTGTGCTGATCGGGCATGGCGTCGGCCCCGAGACTGTGGTGGCGCTGATGCTGCCGCGCTCGGCGGAGAGCGTCGTAGCGATCCTTGCGGTACTCACTGCCGGTGGCGCCTATGTCGCGTGTGATCCTGACGCTCCGGCAGGGCGGTTGGACGCGATCTTCGAAACCGTCTCGCCGGCAGTGACTCTGACGGTGGGAGCCTTTGTCGACCGGATTCCTGCCTCGCTGGTGCTGGCGATGGACAGCCTGGAGTTCGATGAGCTGCCCTCAACGCCGGTCACCAACGCGGATCGACTCGCACCACTGCAAGAGGATCATCCGGCATACATCGTGTTCACCTCCGGATCGACCGGTGTACCGAAAGCCGTTGTCGCGCCGCATCGTGGCCTGGTGACGCTGTTCCACAGTCATCGCGCGGACCTGTATGTCCCGACGCAGGAACGGGCGCAGCGAGATCGACTGCGAGTAGGACACGCGTGGTCGTTTGCGTTCGACGCGTCGTGGCAGCCTCAGCTGTGGCTGCTCGACGGCCACGCCCTGTGCGTTGTCGACGAGACGACACAGCGGGATCCGCGTCGCATGGTCGAACAAGCGCGAGAGCAGGAGTGGGACTTCGTCGAAGTGACGCCGTCGCACCTGGCTCAGCTGATCGACAACGGTCTGCTGGACGGGACCCGCGTGCCCGCATCACTGGGCTTCGGCGGCGAGGCCGTCTCGCAGCCGCTGTGGAATCTGTTGCGCGAGAAAGACGGAGTTGAGGCGTACAACCTGTACGGACCGAGTGAGAGTACCGTCGACGCGCTGGTTGCGCGGGTGTCGGACAGCACGTCGCCCGTCGCGGGTCGGCCCGTCGGCAATACGCGTGCTCGTATTCTCGACGAGTGGTTGCGCCCCGTTCCGGTTGGCGTCGAAGGCGAGTTGTACCTGTCGGGCGACGGTGTGGTGCGCGGGTACCTCGGCGCACGCGCACGAACCGCGGAAAGGTTTGTGGCAGACCCATTTGCCGCCGACGGAACCCGGATGTATCGCACGGGCGACCGAGCCAAGTGGACGGCGTCGGGGCACATCCAGTATCGCGGTCGCACCGACGACCAGGTGAAGGTTCGTGGTTACCGCATCGAACCCGCGGAGATCGAGGCCGCGCTGCTCGCTACCGAAGGAATCGGTGCCGCACTGGTATTGGTCCGCGATGATATCGGTGCCCGGGCACTCGTGGCATACGTCGTGGCGGACGGGATCGAACCCGACAACGCGGGCTTGCGGCGGTCCTTGAGCGCGGTGTTGCCGGACTACATGATCCCGTCTGCATTTGTGGTTCTCGACGAGATACCGACGTTGCCGAACGGCAAGATCGATCGAGCGGCCCTGCCGCGTCCGGAGATCGCGCCCATCGGGGAGTATCGCGAACCGGTGACTGAGATCGAGAAGATCCTGTGCCGGGTGGTGGCGGAGCATGTCGGGCTCGATCAGGTGGGACTCGGCGACGACATTTTTGCGCTCGGCTGTGACAGCATCGGCGTGATGGCTGTGATGAGCAGGCTGCGTGAGGCGGGCTGCGAGGTGGAGGCCGCCCAGGTCTTTGCCGCCGGTTCGTTGGGCGAACTGGCAGAAGTACTAGCCCCAACTACGAAGGAAGCGGTATGAACTCTCGATGGAATCGCAGGATCGGTGCAGCGCTGGCCGCGGCAACCGTTCTGCTCGGTGTTACGGCGTGCGGGTCCGATTCAGGTACAACCGACGCCGACAAGCCCACCTCGGCGAGCGCCGACGCCGGCCAGTACCCGGTGACGGTGTCCGGCAAGTTCGGTGAGACGACCATCGAGTCCGCCCCGACCCGCGCGATGCCGCTTTCCCCGCAGGACGCAGACATTCTGCTCTCGCTCGGCGTCACGCCGATCGCGATTCCGGTGGATGCACAGAACCGTGCCGCGACCGGCGGCTCCGGAGTGTGGCCGTGGCAGGTAGAGGCATTCGGCGGAAAGACACCCGAAACCCTCGACATGGAAACGGGTGCCGGATCGATCACCGAGCGGCTGGCTGTGCTCGAGCCCGACATCATTGTCTCCACCGGTTTCTGGGGACTCGACCAGGCTGCGTACGACCAGCTGAGCAAGCAGTTCCCGGTGGTCCACTTCGACACCAAGGCCAACGGCGAGCCGTGGCAGGACTCGACTCGTAAAGTTGCTGCCGCACTCGGTATCCCGGCCAAGGCTGAAGAGGTGATCGCGGCTGCCGAAGCGGATCTGGCCAAGGCACGCGCCGATAACCCGACGATCGCGGGCAAGACGTACAACGCGATCATCGGCGACACCGGCGGCCAATTGTCGGTGCTGGCCTCCGACGAACGCGGTATCGGCCAGTTCCTCACCTCGCTCGGATTGGTCCTGAGCCCGTATGCCACGACGCTTCCCGTCGACGCGGACGGTCGCGGCATCCTGTCCTACGAGAATGTCGGAGACATGAACGCGGACGTGCTGTTTGTCGTCTCACCCACCGGAGATCTGGGCTACCTCACCAAGTTCGAGGGCTGGAACGCGTTGCCTGCCGTGCAGGACGGCGCCGTGGTGTCGCTGGCCCGTAACACCGGTCTGCCCAACGCCGTCGGATTCCCGTCGGCGCTCTCGCTCGGCTGGGCTACCGACCAGGTCATGCCGCTCATCTCCGACGCGGTCGCGAAGGGCGCAGCGGGCTAGCGATGAGCGAACGCGGAGTGCTACTCGACCTACGGCCGTTGCGCGAAAGCGCGCCGTTCCGGAGAGTGTTCATTGCCCGTACCATCTCGATCTTCGGTATCGGGATGCTGATGGTCGGTGTGCCGATCCAGATGTACGCGCTCACGGAATCGTCCTTCATGGTCGGTCTCGTGGCAGCCGTCGAAGGCGGTGCGTCCATCGGCGGCATGGTGGTCGGCGGAATACTTGCCGACAAATACGACCGGAAGACCCTGATTCTGTTTGCGCGCACAGTATCCGGATTGACGTTTGTCGGGTTGGCTCTCAACGCGATGCTCGAGAATCCGTCGACGGTGGCAATCTTTGTGCTTGCCGTTGTCAACGGGCTTATCGGTTCGATCAGTATCGCAGCGCTCTTTGCCGTCATCCCCAGTCTGATCCCCAAGGACCAATTGGTGGGTGTCGGCGCGCTCAACGTGCTCAGTGCGCGGGCGGGCGCCGTGATTTCCCCCGCACTCGGCGGATTGTTGATCGCGGCAACGTCGGTGGCCTGGAACTACTGGGTTGCGGCCGCCGGAACCGTGATCACGATCGTGCTGCTCTCGGGCTTGCCGTCCATGATGCCACCGGGGCACGAGCACGACCACGAGTCCGGGCACGGCGAACCGCCGGTGTCCGTGACGGGCTTCATCTTCGGGCACCGCGTGGTAGGCGGCGTCATGGCAGTTGGTGTGATCGCGATGCTCGGCAGCGGTGTCCTCGTTCTGGTTCCCGGGTTCGTCGACGAACGATTCACGGGTGACTCGCGCGCGGTGGGCATGTTGTACGCGGCCGGCGCCATCGGTGCGGTGCTGGCCACCGTCACCAGCGGTTGGCTTGGCCGCCTTGCACATCCGGGCCGAGTGCTGATGGCGGCACTGGTAGCGGCTTTTGCCGTGCAAGCCCTGGTCGGATTGGCCACAGGACTGGTAGTGGCTGTTCTCCTGCTGGTCGTGGTGGGTGCCGTCACCTCCGTTCAGGAAGTGCTCCGGTATTCGATCATCCAGACCCACACGCCGACAGCACTGCTGGGGCGGGTCAACGGATTGTGGGCGGCACAGGAAGTTGCCGGACTCTCGGTCGGTGCATTGATTGCCGGCGCATTCGGAGCAGCCTTCCTGCCGTCGACGGCTGTTGTCGTTTACAGCCTGACCCTCGGCGGTGTCGCATTACTGTCGACGGTGGTGCTCGGGTCACTACGGCGAGTAACCGGCGGGACCCCAGATCTGCAAACACCAGACCTTGAAACAGAACTCGAAAAGGAACACCGATGACCACTGCATTCACCCGCGAGCGCATCATCTCCGATCTTGCCGAGGTCCTCGATCTCCCCGTTGACGAGTTGACCGAAGACGTGAGCCTGATCGACCTTGGCCTGGATTCGGTGCGGCTGATGTCGTTGGTCGAGCGCTGGCGATTCGAGGGAGCGGCAATCGATTTCGTGGATCTGGCATCGGACCCGCAGGTGGGTGCCTGGCTCGAGGTAATGGGTGCCGAATAACAGCGACGCCGACCCCGAGCCGACCACGAGTTCTGTGACCGGCGGCCGCCGGATAGTTCGGCGGGCGGTATATCTCGCCGGAGCGGCCGCCGTCGGTGTGGCAGCGCTGGGCGTGATTGTTTTCTATGTCGGGCCTGAGTCCAACACGTTGATCATCGCGTCGTCGTTTGTTCCGTTGATGCTCGGTGTCGGTCTGTTGGGTCTGTTCGTACTGGCAGCAACGCGATCATGGCGGACTCTCGCCGTTGGGGTTGCAGTTGTGTTGGCGGGGGCGTTCACCCAGGCGCCGCTGTTTGTCTCGAACACGCCGGACACGGTTGCCGGAGAGGGAATCCGGGTGATGCAGGCGAATATCCGCCTGGGGGAGGCCGATCCGGGTGCGTTGGTGGAGCAGGTTCGCTCGCACTCTATCGACGTACTCACCATTCAGGAACTGACGGACTCAGCGGTGCAGCAGCTGGACACGCATGGTCTCGCTGCATTGCTGCCGTACCGGTTCGTCGAGCCGAAGGACGGCGGCGGTGGTACCGGAATCTACAGTCGCTTCCCGCTCACGGAGCAGGAGTCGTTGGGCCGTTTCGCGATGTCCAATCTCGTCGCAACAGCGGATATCGGTGACGGCCGCAGCGTGACGGTGGCCTCGGTGCACCCGATGCCGCCTTATCCGTCCCCTGCCTGGATGTGGGCGTCGGAGATGGGCAAGTTGAACGGATTGCTGCACGAGCAGGCGGCCGACGGCAAGCCGATGATTGTTGGCGGCGACTTCAATTCGACATACTCGCACAGCCGTTTTCGTGCGATCCTGACCAACGGTTTTACCGATGCCGCGGAGCAGACGGGCGCGGGGTTTGTGATGACTTTCCCCGCCGACACGTGGTATCCGGCGTTGATCGGGATCGACCACATCGTGACGAACAGGGCGACAGTGACGCACTTCGAGCGGATCGAGATCGAGGGTTCGGATCACCATGGTCTGGTGGCGACGGTGACACCCCATTTCGACGGAACCTAGGTTATCCTAACTTTCTGTTGGTGTTTTCTATCGAGAGACCTGAGTGATCGGTGAACCGTAACCCTGCCGGTGTGAGTGTGGTTGTGCCGGTGTATCGGTGCTTGCCGTACGTGGAGAATTGCCTTCGTTCGGTGCTCGAGCAGACTCGTCCGATTACGCAGATCGTTCTGGTGGACGATCGCGGTGGCGACGAGTCCATGGCGCGTGCAGAGTCGTACTTGCGTTCACGTGGTGTCGATTTCACGTCCGTGGTCCACGAGCGCAACGAGGGCTTGGGGCGCGCTCGCAATTCCGGCCTGAGTGCTGTGACCGAGGATCTGGTGTGGTTCCTCGACAGTGACGACGAGGCGGCACCCGATTTTGTCGAGCGACTCGAGTCGGCATTGATCACTGCGTCGGCCGACTTCGCCTGCACCAGAACAACTCGCGTCGACGAATCCGGTCGAGCCATCCAGATCGACGAGGCGCCGTTCGACGCGATGGTGGTGTCTGGCAAGGAGTTTGCGCGACGCCTGATTCTCGGGGACGCAAAAGCCTACGCATGCACCAAACTCTTCCGCCGCGAGTTACTCGGGGAGCGCCCATGGGACGAGGGGCAGGGGTACGAGGACATGGCGCCCGTGTTGCGAATGTCGTTGGCTGCCGAGCGAGTTGCCCTGGTTGAGGAGCCGCTGTATCGGTATCTCTACCGTGAGGGCTCGATCAGTACCTCGCTCACCCCGCGTACGCTGGACTTGTTCAAAGTCGAACGCGACATCGACACTGCACTGGGCGACCATTCTCTGAGCACGACGTGGGGCAATGAGATACGCGCCTTCCGCTACCGCGAGGTGCTGACGTCCGTGGCTCACGTGGCCATGCGCGCCCGCCACGCGTCGCCGACACGGCCCGAACTCTACGACGAAGCGATTACCCGTGTGCGTCGGTCGATTTCGACGGACGACGTGATTCCGTTGGTACGCACCGGTCACCGCCGCGAGGCTGTGTTCGCGGTGATGGTGAAGTACACCCCAGGCCTGTACTCCGCGATTCTGAGACACCGATGAGGGCACCGATGAGCGCACCGCTGGTCACCGTCCTGATCCCCGCCTACAACGCCGGGCCCTACCTGCGCGAGGCGCTGGATTCGGTTCTTACACAGGATTTCCGTGACTTCGAACTACTCGTGATCGACGACGGGTCCACCGACAACACTGGCGCGGTGCTCGCGTCGGTGTCCGATCCGCGACTGCGGGTGGTGCGCCAAGACAACACCGGACTGGTCGGTGCTCTGAACCGAGGTCTCGCGGAAGCGCGGGGGCAGTTCCTCGCGCGGATGGACGCCGACGACAGGATGGGTGTCGGCCGGTTGTCCGCCCAATTGGCAGTGTTGACGGCTGATCCGTCGATAGTGTCGTGCGGTACCGATTACGAACTGTTCGGGGCAATGTTGGGTAGGGTTCGGATGCCGCGTTCGGATGCGGCCTGCCGGCAGAGGTTGCTGCTCGGCAGTTGCCACTGCGGCGCATCGGTCATGATCCGCAAGCCCATCCTGGACCGCAGTGGTCTCGAGTTCCGGACGGAGTTCGCTCACGCGGAGGACTACCGGATGTTCGCGGAACTCTCGGAGTTCGGTCGTCTCGCAAACGTGGCGATGATCGGATACGAGTACCGGATCTACCCCCACCAGGTCAGTGCCGTGCACGGGTCGCAGCAGCGGATTGCGCACCAGCGGATCGCTCGCGAGTACGCGGAGTCGATTGGCGTCCGGCCGCTTTCGGACGAGGCGCTGACTGCGCTGCTGTGGCCGCAGGTACCGCCGGGGCCGTTGCCCGTGGCGGCGGTGCGGGCGTTGGCGGACATCGCGCGCCCGGCTGCCTCTGTGGTGATACGACGCCCGGGCGTCGAGACCGTCCGGTTCACCGGACGAAAAATAGTCGAGACGCTCGCGAAAGTGCGAGCAGCGCACTAGGTTCTTGCAGAATCCAGCACGTCTGGTTCCGGAATATCGAGGTCCTGAATGTTGAGGTGACGGGGGTCGGATTTCGCGACCCCCGGGGTGGCCGAGAAGTCGACGACCGCACGGCGCAGTGGCACCGCGATCACCGCTATGGCGACCAACTGAGCGCTCAGCGTTGCCAGTCCGGCCCCGATCAGGCCTAGCCGGGGAATCAAGACCAGTGCCAGCGACACCGTGGTGACGACGATGACGCACTGGACCGCCAACATGAGCCGGAGTCGTCGCAAGATCTGGGAGAGAAGGAAATAGACCACGACAACAGCTCCGGCTATCGAATCGAGCGCCATCACGAGGACGAGTGTTGTTGCCGCGTGGAAGTAGTCGGGACTGATCACGTACAAAACCAGTGGTCCACCGATCGCCAGCCCCGCAGCAGATACCGCGGTCACCACCGCGAGCATTCGCAACAACCGCCTCAGCAGGGCTTTACGGTCGGCATCGGGCGACGAGGCTTCGACGATGAACGACGAACCGACTCCGCTACGGAGTAATCCCACTGCCGAGCACATGGTCCAGGCCACGTTGAAATAGGCGTTCTGTTCGGCGCCCAACTGCGACACCACGATCAGTGGCAGCACAAGGGGCGTCACCGTGAGCACAAGCGTCATCGTGAAGAAGACGCCCTGGAATGCCCACAGTTCTCGCACCGGTGGCAGGTCTGGCGCGATTGCCTTCCGGCCACGCACACCGGTACGCAGAATGTGAACCAGCGCAACCGCGGTGACGCCGAACGCCAGCACACCCCACGATCCGGTGAGGGCCAGAGTAGATCCCGTGCCCGCCAGTGCGACGATCGGAACGATCTTGAGTACCGACAGTGCAATGTTCTTGGCCGCAACACTCTTCGCCAGCCGCAGACCCGTCAGGATCGGGTCGGTCAGAGCGTAGATCGCCAGTGTCATCACCAACATCGGGAAGGCGACGCGCTCGGTCGTGTTGGTGAAGAGGCGTTCGTTGGTCGGATTGACCAGCAGGAAACCGCAACCGAGAAGAACGGCCACGGCGGCTGTCAGTGCCAGCCCGCCCAGGACCAGACGCGTCGAGGCGCGTCCGGCGACGGGAAGGAAACGTTGGTATGCACCGCCGAGCGACAGGCAAGACACCGAAGCGAGCATGGTTGCCGTGCTGATGACCGCCGACGCGCGACCGACTTCTGCCGTGCTGAAGAAGCGTTCTGCCACTGCCCAATACACGAGGCCGAGTGCACCTGTTGCCACGGACGAGAGCATCAGCGCCGCGGCATTGGACTCGAGTCCAGCGCTCAGGCGACGGGTCGGCAAGCGGCTCATCGGAGAGAATCCGAGTTCACGGCAAAAGCGTCGATCAGCGCCGTCGAGGTCGTGTCGACCTTGCGGGCGAACAGTGCCCGTGACGCACGCAGTGTCGGTTCGTCGTCGATTCCGAGTACCCGCGGGCTCAGCGCAGTGCGATCAGACCAGTCGATGTGATGAAGCGCATGTACCGGGTCGGCGATGAACGTGTCGACGTCGGCGCACTGCTCCACGTCCTGAACGATCCGACGCGCGTGCGGCGCGGCTTTGAGGATCGAATGGAAAACTATCTCGTCGGAACACAGTGTGTGCCGATGGAAGTCGAGCCATCGCGGATGTTCCGCGATGAATCCGGTGACCTGATCCACTGCGCCGGCGGTCAGTGCCCACCACGTTGATCCCTGGTACAGCTCGATAGTCGGATCCACCTTCCGCGGAATGCGCCCGGACAGTCGCGCGCGAAGCGGGGACCTGTCGTCCGGAAAGTGTCGACGGTCCACCAGATGGGCGCGCTGCGCACCGGGGCCGGTCAGTCGCCAGTCAACTCGGATGAACTCGGTGGAACTCTGCCAGGCCGCCAGCACTTCCTCGATCGGCGCGATCATCAGATCGGAACCCGATAGCAAGGCGTACCGCTGATACTCGTTGCGGGAGGATCGCGCGTGCTCGATCAATCGAAGAATCACGTGCACGACGCTCAGCCCGCCCCAGTTCACGGAGCGACGGTCGCGCAGATAGGTCACCCCGTCACTTTCCGGCACTACGGCCTCGAACGATGCGAGATCGGCTTTGGCGTCGATGTGGACATAGACGTCGATAGACGGGTGGCGCAGTGAATCAACGAGTGCGGCAAAGACTTCTGGCTGGTGATGCGCGATGACCAGAACTGCGGCCCGGAAGCTCACTTCAGCGCCTCGCGCACGAGTGCGGCAGTGTGCGCGACATACGGCGGCCGGAGCATGCCGACATGATCGCCGGACACACGCTCCACCGAAACAACGTCGGGTGCAACTCGAGTCCACCACGCGGGGTCATCCGGGTTGTCTTCTGCCATGACAACCGATACTGCGCCGTCCCACGGCTGCAAACGGTGCATAAGCGCGACGCGTCGACCCAGATCGTGGAATAGATCCCACTGCGTCTGCGCCGGGTACTGCCACAGTCCCGCCGTGAGTAACATGGCGCGAGTCTTCCACAGCGTGCGACGATCGGTGGGAGCAGGTTCGGGCGAAGGGATCGACTGTTCACCCGAATCCGGCTCACTGCGAGACAGATCGAGAATTCCCGAACCCAGTGGTCCACTCAGGATCGTGTCGAGGCAGATCACCGCGTTGACGGTTTCGCCCTCGGCTTCGAGTAGACGCGCGACATCCATTGCGATCACACCACCGAGTGAGTGACCGACAAAGGTGTACGGGCCGTGCGGTTGTACCTGGCGGATCTCGCGCAGGTAGCGCTTCGCTGCTGAGCGCACCGTCCAATCGGGGAATCCGCGGCCTTCGAGTCCGTGGGCCTGGAGACCGTGCACCGTCCATTGAGGTCCGAGTTCCCTCGCCAGTGGCAGCAACGCCAGCGCGGTGGAACCTGCTCCGGCAAAGGCGAATAACGGGTCTCCGGTGCCGCCGGTCTGCAACGGCACCAGCACACGGGTGCGCAGCGTCGTACCTGTGGCGGCCTGCTCGAGATGTGCGGAAAACTGGTGCAGGGTGGGGAAGTTGGCCAAGGTTGCCGACGACAGTTCGGCGCCGAACTTCTGGCCGGCACGGGTGAGCATCTGCTGAGTCTGCAGGGAATCGCCCCCGAGAGAGACGAAGTCGTCGTCCCGGCCGATCTGCTCGATCCCGAGGATCTCGGACCACAGTGCTGCCAGTTCGGACTCGACACCCAAGGCGGGGGGAATTACGGCGGGCCTGGGGGAGGGCGCTGGAAGAGCGCCGCGGTCCACCTTGCCGCGTTCGTTGCGCGGTAGCGCCGGAAGCAGCATCAGATTGGCAGGAATCATCCAGTCAGGCAGAGTCTTTCGAAGATCTCGTCGCAAGTCTGCCGCAGACGGCGCGCGGGTAGCGGGATCTACGGCAACGTATCCGACCAGCACGGTGCCTGAGTCTGTTTGCCGAGCCAGCACAACGGCATCTTCGACAGCAGGCAGGCGTCGCAGTGCCGACTCCACTTCCGACGGCTCAACCAAATAGCCGCGCACCTTGACAGCGTCGTCGCTCCGGCCGACCAGGTGCAGCAGTCCGTGCTGGTCGAATCGGCCCAGATCGCCCATCCGGAACGATCGTGTGCCGTCTGCTGCCCGGCCGAACTTCGTGATCTCTGCCGTAGCGGTGCCGTCTCGCTCGACAAAATAACCTTCGGAAAGATAGGGCGATTCGACGACGATTTCGCCGACCTCACCCGGCGCCACATCGGCGCCGTCTGGGCCGAGCAACCGCACCACTTTGTTGGCGGCCACAACGCCGACGGGAAGTACCCGGTCGGGAACGTCGCGGCCAGGGGGGAATTCGTTGAACGCGAGATTGCCGGTCTCGGAGGAACCCGACAGATTGCAGTACGACGCAGTCGGACTGAGCAAGGTGCGGAGCCTGGTCACGTCGTCGCCGTGCACTGCCTCACCGCACGTGGTGACCAAGCGGAGACCGGTCAGTGTGGCGGTGCCGGCGCACACCTTCATGACTGCGCGCAGTAGTGAGGGGGTGGCGTGCAGCGTGGTCAGCATGTGGCTCGAAATCCACTGCGGGACTTCCTCGATACCTACTTCGCGGGGATCGAGAAAATGCAGTTCGCCACCGTTGAGTAGTGCGCTGAACACGACGTCGAGTCCGCCGCCGAAGCTGATCGGCAACGCCATTCCCAGCCGATCGCCCGAACCGATGCCGAGCGTGGCGTGAAAATCCGCCGCCTGGTTGAGCCACAGTCGGTGGCCCTGGCGGACTGCCTTCGGTGTACCGGTGGAACCGGATGTGAAAAGTAGTACTGCGCAGTCGCTCTCGCTGACAGCGGGCAGTGGCTGTTCGGGATGTCGGGGCAATGCAGCCAACTCGGCCGGGGAAATGCGAGCAGCACCCGAGCGCGTGAGAATGTTGTGGCGCCGATCCTCGGGCAGTTGCGAGTCGAGCAGCACCAGCGGATGTCCCGAGAGAAGCACGGAGACAAGCGCGACGACGCAGTCGAGGCTGCAGGTGGTGTCGAGCGCAACGGGGCGTCGATCGCTACCGAGATGACCCACCAAGGCCCGGGCGTGGGCATCTGCAAGCGAGTGGAGCTCCCGATAGCTCAGACTGCTACCGCGGCAGACCACCGCGATGTTGTCAGGCACTGCGGTTGCAACGGATTCGAACCGTTCCCGCACCGAGGACCACGGCACCGGGAACGGTTCGTGTCCACTAGGAGCGAGGAAAGACTCGAATGTCGAAATATCAGACACCGGCAGTTGCTCCGAACGCAGCTGTCACGCCGAGCCTGGGGAAAAGCAGTTCGGCAGTGATTTCGGCCTCGCGGATGAGTGGCCACCCGGACAGGATCCAGATGTCGATGCCCACCCTTTCGCTCATCTCGAGCATGCGCGCGGCCACGTTGTCGGCACTGCCCACGAGGTAATTGCCGGTGCCCTTACCGGCGACGTCGAATGGTGGTTCGGCGCCGGACCACGTGGTCAGTCCGGCAGCCATGTTCGGGGCAAACTCGAGTTCCGATCGGGTGGGCAGGCGGCCGGCTCGCAGAGCGTCGATCCGGGCCTGCACCTGTGCGTCGTCGGAGGTGAGTTCCGCCAACGGCGGGAACCCGAAGCTGGTCAGATTGCGGTCTGCGGTGCTGAGCACCGATTCCGGTGAGGTCTGGGACAGCTGCCATTCGAACCGCTCCCAGGCCTCCTCTTCCGTTTCCCGGACGATGACGCTGGCCAATACTCCGAACTTCAGTTCGCGGCCCTTGTCGGATGCTGCTGCCCTGACCTTCGTGAACAGCGTCGACATCGCTTCAGCCGGGCTCATGAACATGAGGTAGGCGTCGAGAACCTCTGCCGCGTGCGAGATTCCGGCAGGGGAGGCCCCGGTACCCCAGACCGGAACCCCGTCAGGCTGACGGGGTCCGGCGATGGCCGGCTTGTATCGCGGACCGAGCTCGAAGTGCTCACCCGAGAACGCCTGCGCCTCATCGAGATAGAGCCGCTTGAACAGCGGCCAGTACTCCTCGGACACGCCGTAGCGTTCGTCCTTGGAGTGAAATCGTCCGTACCGCGCCAACACCGGATCGGCTCCGTTGACCTGGTTGTAGATCAACCGGCCGCCGGAGTACTGATCGAAGACCTGTGCCTCCTCGGCAAGCAGCGCCGGTGGTTTGACTCCGGGATACTCGGGTACGACAAAGCGCAGCCGTTCGGTATCTGCGACAAGCGAAATCGGCTCGCGGGCCGTTGTCAACGCGCCGTAGTAGCCGAGTCGGTCGAGAGTGCGCGCCTGCTCACGCAGAGCGGAAAACGACGGCTCGAACCGGTGCCGCGGATCCCACGGCACCTCTCCGTCGTTTGCTCCGATGTACCAGAGGATCTCGGGAACGGACATCTTTCCTAGCGCTCGTCGCAGAATTCGGTGATCGGCAGGCCGACGTGGCGCGCCTCGGTGGGAACGTAGCCGAGCAGCTTGTCGCCCGGTTCCAGTTCGGTGACGTTGTTGACGCTGCCACCGGGCCCGAGCAGGCGCACGTGCCAGTCGTCCTGCGCAATGACGTTGACGTTCTTGCCGTTCGGGGCAACTGCGGTGATCGAGATCAGCGGGCGCTTCTCGATCTTGACGCGGCCGATGCGTACTTCGCGAACACTGCCGTCGGAACGGACCGCGAGGATCGGCTGGCCGGCCTGAAGTTCGCTCACGTAGCGCGTGCGGTTGTCCGGAGCGAGGACGTAGGAGTGCACCGCGCCGGCGTTCCAGCGGAAGGGACGCGTCGGCATGTACGGCAGCGGGTGGGTCTCGCTGCAGGAGAGGAACATTCCGGTGGAGAACGAACCGATCAGGCAGCCTTCGTCCTTCTCGAGCAACGAGCAGGTGTCGATGCAGGCACGATCGCCCATGCCGATGTGCTCGACCTTCGTGACGACAAGCTCGGAGAGCTCCATCGACTCGATCTGGTGATCGACGATGCGCGCGATGCGGACGACGTCGTCGGCGCTACGAGGCGCGAGCAGGAGTCCGTCGGAGCCGTGCTCGAGGACCAGCTTCACGATTTCGGCGTCTTCGACGTCGGTAACCGTGGTGACCGTGCGTCCGCCGGAGTTCTCGGCTGCGGCGATGACGATCTCGAGGGGGATCTTGGTCGGGTCGGTGAACGTGAGAAGCGTCCACGGCACCTCACGGACAACCTCGCACGCCAGCTGCAGGGTCGGTGCGTCGGAAACGACAACGTGGACGCCGCGGTCAGGGGTGTGGCCGATGTTGGGGGACAACGCGTCCGCGCGGTCGGCGACCACGACGAGGTCAACTCCGTCGTACGGGAAGTCCTCTGCCAGTGGAGCGTCGACGCTCAGGATGCGGCGCACGGTGGGGGGAAGGCCGTCGAAGGTCTCGATCTTGTCCGAGAGGATGCCGTCGATGCGATGGTGCAATGCGGCTTGCACAATTGCCGGCAGCAAGCTCTGCTCGACCGAACGGACGTCGAGCCAGGCGAAGTGGCCTTCGCGGCTGATCGGTGTCCGTCGACTGTCCGTGCCGGCCCCCGTCGCCGGGAGGATCTGGTCGGTGACGATAGTGCTGTCCATAGTTGGACACGTTCCCTTCGTTGGTTGAACAAGCGCGCGTGCGTGCGAGGTGGTGAAAACTGAAGATCAGGCAATCTCGAGTTCGGACCGGGATGCCGATTCCTGTGGGGAGTGCATCATCCGGGCCAGTGCAGAGGCCACCGCGTACGGATTGCGTGCCTCGAATACATTACGGCCGAAGCTCAACCCGGCAACACCTGAGCTCAGTATCTCGGCGCCGAGCGCGAGTGCGTGCGCGTCGACGTCTTCGAGGGGCGGGCCGCCCGCGACGCAGATGGGCAGCGGGCAGGACTCGGCAACCTCACGCATGGATTCGGGGGTGCCGCTGTAGTCGAGCTTGACCAGGTCTGCACCGAGATCGGTAGCGATAGCCGCCAGGTGCTTCAGTTCCGCCGCGTCCGACGGGAGATCACCACGTAGGGGACCGCGCGCATACATCATGGCCAGCAAGGGAACTCCGAGTGTTTCGCATTCGTGGGAGACCTTGCCGAAATCCTGGAGTTGCTCGCGTTCGGTGGACGATCCGATATTGACGTGCACGCTGACCGCGTCGGCACCGATGCGTAGCGCGTCCTCGACGCCGCCGACAAGAACCTTCGAGTCGAGGTCCATGCTTCGGGTCGTTCCCGCTGAGAGATGGACTATCAATCCCATGCGCGCGAAGTGGGCAGGGTCGACGTGTTTGGCGCGGCCGCGATGGAGAACTACGGCATTGGTTCCGGCCTGCGCAAGAGTGTGGACCAACGAGTTCGCGTGGTCGGCCATGCCGAGTGGACCGACGGTGACCGAATGATCCAGCGGGACGACGAGAGTGCGCCCGGTAGCGTAGTCGCTGATCCGGGAGAGTCGGATGGACTTACCGCCCGAGGACTGCGACTTCGCATAGTTGGGTGATGTGAACACCGAGGTTCTCCAATCGGGCATCGAACGTGCGGCTGACGTTCTCGAGTGCCTCCGCAATATTAGGGTAGGCTACACAAATGGATTCCATCGGGGTAGAGGCAGTACTGCGATCTACACCACAAACACCGTCGGTAGCACCGCAAATGCGTCATATGCGCCGCGACGCCGACGTGATGTCGAGTGCGGAAATGCACTCGTATCTCCGCAGGGTCGCATTGCCCGACGATAGCCTGACGAGTCCCGTCGACGCGTCCTTGTTGCGACGTATCGCCGACGCTCAGTTGTCCCGAATCCCGTTCGAGAATCTCGACATTCACCGCAAACGCCCGGTCGAGGTCTCGGTAGCTGCGATCGAGGAGAAGCTGCTCCGGCGTGAGCGAGGTGGAATCTGCTACGAACTCAACGGCCTGCTCGCCCGCGCTCTCCGCACCGTCGGATTCGACGCACAGTTGGTCGGCGCAGCCGTCGTCACTCCGAACGGGCCGGGGCTTCCACTAGGCCACGTCGCAATCGTTGTCGGCTTCGCAGGCGAGACGTGGTTAGTCGACGTCGGGTTCGGTGGCGACGCGATAGTGCACCAGGTCGACGCCGGCGCAGTCGCCGGATGGGACGTGCGCTTTCCTTCCGGCGCGTCGTACCTGACGGACGCGACCACGAGGCCACTCGCAGATTTCGCGGCAATGGCGTGGTGGCACAGCACCTCCCCGCTGGCCCGCTTCACCGGCGGAATCGTGTGCTCCCTGACCGAGGGCAGTGTGCGAAAGACACTCTCCTGCAGGCCTGACGAGCAGTACCAGCTAGCCGTTACGGACGGGGCGCTACGCAGCGCCCGCGACCTGGACGGCGACGAAGCACTTGCCGTACTGGCCGCGGAGTTCGGCATCCGGTTGCCCGAACTTCCGCGACCGGCTCGATTCTGAAATACCTGATCCGGTAACTGCTGTTATGCCGGATACTGCTGTTATGCCGGATACTGCCAGGGACTGGGGAATGGCAGGCCCAGGTAGACCTCGCCCAGTGCGGACTGCTCGTGCTCCGACTCCACCCACCTGGTCAGGCGAGCGCGTCGCAGCTGCCAATCCAATGGATCTGCGGACAGCGAGTGCAGTGTTTCGGTAAGCATTGCGGAGAAGTGCTGTGCCTTCCAGATACGTGGAAGGCAGGTGCTCGAGTATGCGTCGAGGTGCTCACTGCCGCCGGTCAGGTAAAACGCACCGAGTGCATAGGACAGCGTGACTGCGTCGGACACTGCAAGATTGAGACCCTTTGCGCCGGTGGGGGGAACAATGTGGGCGGCGTCGCCGAGTAGGAAAAGCCTTCCGTGTTGCATGGTTTCGCACACGTACGAGCGCAACGGGGCCAGTGATTTGTCGAAGATCTCGCCGCGCTCGAGTACCGGGAAATCGTCACTGGCGCTGCGGAGTGTCAGCTCGTCCCAGATGCGTTCGTCAGACCAGTCGCCCAGGTCGGTGTCCGCGGGAACCTGCAGGTACTGGCGGGTGATGTTCGGCCCGCGCATGCTGTGCACCGAGATGCCGTTCTCATGCGCGCAGTACATGCCCTCGGGGGTGGTGGGGGTGGTGTGTGCCAGGATGCCCAGCCACGCAACGGGATAGGTCCTCTCGAAATCTCGGACCGAGTCTGCGGGAAGGTGTGCGCGGCTCACCCCGTGAAATCCGTCGCAGCCGGCGACGAAGTCCGCGGTGATCTCGAGCGGTCCCTCTGGTGTCTGGACCTGCAGGCGGGCGCCGTCGGTGGTGGTGTCGATCGAACGTACCGAGGCCTCGAAGAGTAGAGGCTCGCCGCCCCCGACCCGGTCCGTAACGAGGTCGGCAACCAGCTTCTGCTGCGGATAGACGGTGGCGTGGCCGCCGACGAGCCTGGTGAAGTCGAGATGATGTGTGGTTCGGTCGAACCGAACATAGAACCCGTTGTGCACCATGCCTTCGCGAGTGATTCCGTCACCCACGCCGATTTCGTGCATGAGATCGACGGTGGGTTGCTCGAGGATTCCCGCTCGGGTTCGTGTCTCGATGTATGTGCGGTCGTGACGTTCGAGGACGATGGAGGAAATACCCTGTCGGTGAAGCAGAGCGGCGAGAGTCAGTCCGGCGGGTCCGGCACCGATGATCGCAACCTGAGTGTGCACGTGTAAGTTCCTTTGTTTGTCTTCGAGCGTATTCGTTGTTGCAATACCGGATCACCCGCACCTCGGCCACTGGATATTATGTGACTGTCGACACACAAGGCCTTTAGGGCTTTGCTAAGGCTTGCCTATCTTCTACTCTAAGGCATGCAGTTCGACGAACTGCATGACCTCCCGAATCCAGTTCTTGGAGAGGGACATTGTCTGGGTGTGAGCCAGTGGCCAACACATTCTCCAGGCATCGGACTGTCAATATGAGTGGAGACGATCGTCGTGAGTACTTCGATACCGACAGGTGGCCCGGCTGCTGACATCACCGGAGCGACACCGTCCGAACCGGCATCCGGTAAGGGCGGGAACCGTCCGACCGTCTCCGTCATCGTCCCGGCCATGAACGAGGCAAAAAATTTGCCGTTCGTTGCGTCGCGGATGCCTACGGATATCGATCAGATCGTCTTCGTCGACGGACATTCCACTGACGACACCGTAGCTGTGGCCCGTGAATTGTGGCCGGATGCAACATTTGTCGTGCAGACCCGTTCCGGTAAGGGCAACGCCCTGGCCTGTGGATTCGAGGCATCGACCGGCGACATCATCGTCACCATCGACGCCGACGGTTCGACCGACCCCGCTGAGATTCCCTTCTTCGTCGAGGCACTGGTCGGCGGGGCCGACCTCGCCAAGGGAAGCCGATTTGTCGGCCGCGGTGGAAGTTCCGACATCACCGGATTGCGCAACGTCGGTAACAAGGGCCTCAACGGCTTGGTCAACCTCATCTTCCGAACAAAGTTCTCCGATCTCTGCTACGGCTACAACGCCTTCTGGCGCAAGCACATCCCGCTGCTCGAACTGGCGCCGGTCGAGTACCAGCGCGCGCAGTGGGGCGACGGTTTCGAGATCGAAACCGTCATCAACGTCCGTCTTGCGACGAGCGGCCTCAACATCGTCGAGGTCGGCAGCTTCGAGGGTCCCCGGATCCACGGACGCAGCAACCTCAACGCCTACAGCGACGGCATGCGAGTGCTGCGCACCATCGGTCAGGAATGGCAGCACTGGCGCGAGACCAAGACCATCCAGAAGAAGACCGCACAGGCTGACGTTCGCGAACTGACGCTGTGACCGCCCACTCCGGCGACACCGTCGTATCGCCGGAGGCGGCAGTCGCAGGTGACCCCAGCGCTGAGGGGCCCAGTACTGGGGGTTCCAGCACGAACGGACACAGCCTCGAGCGAAACAGTCTGGCGCTCACTGTCTCAGCGCTCTTGACCGGTGTTGTGGGTCTTGTCTACTGGGCGATTCTCGGACGCCTTTACCCGGCGCGTGAGGTAGGTGCTGCCGCGGCGGTGATCACCACGGCAACCATGCTCTCGGCTTTCGGCAACTTCGGTATCGGTGGACTCTTCGAACGCTTCCTCCCGCTTGCCGGGCAGCGCTCCAAGTCGCTTGTCGGGGCGGGGTTTGCCGTCGGTGCGGTGGGCGGCCTTCTCCTGGGCGGCGGATTCCTGCTGCTTGGCCCGACGTCGGAGATGTTCCTCCATCCGTTCGAGTACTGGCTTTTCCCAGTGGTTGTGGTTGTGTTCTCCACGTTTGCCATGCTCGACCACACCGCGGTGGCGTTCCGCGAAGCCGGTTGGGCCGCAGGGAAGAACGTCGCGCACGCGATTGTGAAGCTGGTGCTTGCCGCAGCATTGGCGTTTACCGCTTCACACCTCGCCATCATCTGGACGTGGACGGTCCCGGCGCTGATCGCCGCACTTGTCCTCGGTGTGATGGTTGCCCGGCGGCTGCGCACTCCCGACTACCAGAGCGCGGCGTCGCAGTTGCCACCTCGGCGGGAGATCGGGAACTACCTCGCCGGTTCCTACGGCATCTACGTGGTCAGTGCGCTTGCGCCACTGCTACTCCCCTTGATCGTCGTATCGCGAATGGGTGCCGACGCCAACGCATACTTTGCAATCTCCTGGTCCCTGGTCACTGCCGTACTGGTCTTGATGACCATGCTCATGGGGCCGTATGTTGCCGCATCGGCCGGCAGTGATCCAGCGCGTCTGTACGGTCTGACACTTCGGTTCTTTGCAATACTCGGTGCTGTCGCGTTGAGCGGTGTTCTGCTGTTTGCCGTAATCGCGCCCGTGATGTTGGAGATTGTCGGTAAGCCATACGCGGAGCAGGGAACTCCGCTGCTCCGCCTTGCTGCACTTGCGCTGATTCCCGCGACAATAGTGGCCGCGTACACTGCGGTAGCCCGAGTGCGTCGCCGCTTACGCCTGGCGGTGGCAGTGCAGATCTGCAATGCGGCACTGATTCTCGGACTCAGTCTGGCATTGATCGACGAGCACGGACTTGTCGCGTTGGGCTGGGCGTACATCGTGGCTGAGTCTGTGTCTGCCGTGATCCTTGTTGTGCCACTTACCCGTGCTGTTCTTGTTATGCGGAGTGAATCTCAGTCTGTGAACTGAATGGCATCCGGTGACGGATCGTAGTAACCGGATTTCTGCATCTTCTCCAACTCGTCGAAGTCTGCCGCATACACAGTGACCCAGTCCACCTGTACGGCAACGTTGTCCGGGCGCTGCTCCGAGAAGTCGGAGCACGGTGTCATGCCCCAGTCCTCACGACGTTCACACGCTCCGGCCTCGGCTTGCAGGCCGAGCCACATGGGGACGTCCGGAACCATTGTCTCCGAATGTGCTTCGGCCCAGACTTTGCCGTCGAGCAGGTAGCGGACGATGCCAGGTCCCCACTCGACCCCGACGGTGTGCCACTCGGAGAAATCTCCCCCCGTGGATACACCCTTTTTGTCGTTGGTGCCTTTGTCGTCGACCCAGTGCAGGAAGGCGGACATCTCGTCGCGCGTGCCGCTGACGCTTTCCGCGAAATCGATCTCCGGTGGCCACTTCTCGTTCTGTGGCCAGAGTAGCATGTGGTACGAGATGTCGTCGCTGTTGTCGGCGCGCATTCGGATCTCCCAGCGCCCGTACTGCTGGGTGACCGGATAATTCGACACCCCGCCGGTGATCCATCCCGAATCGGTTCGTTGCGAATTCAGGTTGAGCAGACCGTCGTCGACCTGAACCATCGACGCATCCCACGTGCTGTTCGGATTGCCGCCTGGCTGGCCGCTGTAGGTACCCCAGTCGGAACCGAGATCACAATCGTCGAAATCATCGCTGAAGATCTGCTTCCAACCCTGCAGGTCACCGCGAGGAAGTGACACGCCACCAGGTGCGGATTCCGGCGCGCACGGGTTTTCGACCGGCGAATCGGTCGCGATCGTGCACGAAGTACAGGACGCGATGAGGGCGAGTGCCGCGATAGTTCCGGCAGCGCGCCGCCGTCGACGGCTCATACAGCCATTGCGATCAGTCGCACGAAAGTCAGAGTCGCAGCGGTGATCACACAGACGGCAAGCGCAAGGCTGATCAGTTGGGCGGCGTGTCCGCGGCCGATGCTGCCGGTGGCAGGAACCTCGCGTTCACGCAGGATCACACCGGCGACCAGGAGAACGCCGGCGGCCAGGAAGAAGAAGATCGCAACACTCATGGGGACTCGAATTCGATAGCGGGTGCGTCGACACGGCGCAGGATCGTGATGCTCGGCTTTTCGATCATCGGGACGTAGAGGCCGCTGTCGATGATAGCGGCCAGTTCGGCGTCGAGATACTCCTGCGTCATGCCCTGCTGCAGCAACGCCATTCCGATGCCCTGGCTCGTGACGTACACGTACATGGGGTTACGTGTCAGAGCGCAACCGCTGAGGTCGTTGGCGCAGTCGTAGCTGTCGACGAACATCATTCGCGGCCCGAGCGGGTCCAGCGTCCGTCGCACACCGTTCGTGTGAGACGCGTGGCTCCACGTCATGATCGTCGTAGACGGCGGAACCGCCGCGATGAACTGGTCCGATACCGTGACCTGATCGGTTGTCGACGCTTCGAATGCGGTGTTCAGTCCGCGGTTTGTGGTCAAGAGCAATCCCAGCGAGACCAATGCCAAGGTTGCAGCGGCCGCCCGAACCCCGTAGGACGGTCGTGTCTTGCGCGGCCGCGTGTGATTTGCCGACGAGACCGGGTTGAGTGCTTTACGGATCTGGTTGCCGGCATGCGCGAGGGCGACGGCGGCAAAGGGAGCCAGGACCGGGGAGGCGAGAACGAAGCAACGGATGATCATCTCGCCGCCGTAGCTTTGCAGTAGGACAAGCGAGAACGGCGCTGCGGCAACGGCTCCTGCCACGAGCCAGGTTCGTCGGTGGCGTGAGAGCACCCAACCTGCAAAGGCCACCACCGCGAGTATCCCGGACGCACCCATACGCAGGTACTGCATCTGCTGGTACGTCGGATCTCCGGTGATGCGCTCGCCCACACCGCGGCCCACGGAATTGCCGACCTGCCCAATCTCGCTGAAGATCGACTGGAGGTGGCCGATCCAGAAGTCGGTGGCGCCGTAGCTGAACCATGCCGCGAACACCAGACCCGCTGCCAGCCACATGGTCCGGTAGCGCGTTGCTCCGAACAGTGAGAATGATGCGAGGACCACGATGACCAGGATCGGGGTGATCTGGTGACTGACGGTGGTGGCGACGATGAGGAGCAGCAATACCGCGCCCACCGCGAGTGTGCGGAGTGAATCGAAACCGGGAACGAACCCGGGGGTGCGCCGAGGCGCCGAGACGATGAATCGACCGATCCCGGAACCGATTACCGGAAGCGGTGAGCGTCGAAGCTGCCACAACAGCGTCGCGAGGATGGTGGTGTAGAAGATCGTCGCGACGGCCTGCGGGGCGAAGTAATCCTGCTGGTACCAGTTGAAGAGTTGGTAGATGACCACAGCCAGCCAGGCGAGCCGAACGCGGCCGGTGATGGCAATCGCGATGGCGTACAGCGGAAACGCCAGTAGCGCGCCCATGTACAGCGGCGCCCACAGAAGTAGCACGGTCGCGTCGGGAACATCGGCGACCGTGATCAGATGTGCCCCGGCGGAGAAGAATCCGGCCCAACTGAATCGCGCGTCGATCGAGTTGGGAAGGGTGCCGCTCTGGGCAAGAATGTTGATGAATCCGCGATGCACAAACGCGACCGGCACGGTGGTCTCGCCGGTGGCTACCGGAACGAGCATCGTGGTGTAGAGGATCAGCATGACGGTGTTTGCGGCCATCAACACGTGGTCGATCACGCGTCGACGCAGCGTGTACGCGATTGTGCCGCAGAGCGTTACCAGTCCGAGCACGTAGATCGGCCCGATTTCGGTGACGATGCCGAAGTGGCCCGCCGCCGCGACATCCAACCTTGCGGCCGCGACCACGAACAGGATCAGGGCGATCAGCAGCGCACCGAAACCGTAGGCTCGGCTCCGGTCGACATAGCGCAGGCGCTGGCGTTCGCCGTTCGGCAGTCGGAAGTCAGACGGCACAGTGCGCGAGGCGCCGGCGCAGAGTGCGAGTGCGAGGAGCACCAAGATGAACTGAGTGCGCAGCGGACTCCACCACGAGGCCACCATCGTCAGTTGACTGGCCAGGATGGTGACGGCCAACGACACCGACACGATCAGGGCAGCCGAGAGCGCGCGGCCTGGAATGCGCAGCGCAACAACGACGGGCAGTCCGGGAACCAGGGTCATACCGGCAAGCGCGATCAGCAGGCGGATCGGCGCGGGCACGAAGTCGGCGATGTCGGTTGCCACGGCGAGGTTGAGCACGAACATGGCAACCGCAACTGCCACGCCGATTCTCAGGCAGATACGGGGATTCCACCCGTAGTGGGGGATCGATGCCACGGACTTACCTGGCCGGAGATCGATGATGTCTGTGTCGGTGTCTATTTCGGTGCTCACCGCCCGGCACCGACCCGGCGCGCGTTCAGGTGGCTACGAACGAACAGGACCGGTCCTGCAAGGTAACCCAGGGCTTCGAGGATTCGCAGGTGCAGCGGCCAGTCGGACGGGAAGTCGATGTTCTTCGTGGACGTCGGCGAGATCAGCATGTGGATTCCCCGTGGGATACGCGTGAGGATCGGCCGCGGTGATCCGGACAAGACGAACTTGGTCAACGACGCGGCCATACCGGTGCCGTAGCCGTAACTTTGCACCCGAAGTTCCGGCATGTTGTCACGGTGGTAGTGCCGCACAACGGCGTTCGGATTGTAGGCAATAGACCAACCGTCGAGGAGTGCTGCGCGGAAAGCGTCGAGGTCCTCACCGCCGTGGGTGGGGGTGCCGGTGCCGAGGCGCTCGTCGAATCCGCCGATCGAGTGCAGGGCAGTCGATCGGAACGCCATGTTGTTGCCCGATCCGCACTCGCCCGCTGTGTAGGGGAAGAACGGACCGTGGGGACCGTACTCACCGAGGGTGTCGTCTGTGCCGAGCGCAGTCTCTTCGAGAAGGTTCATCGCCCAGAGCGTTGCTACCTCGCCCTTGTCGAAGACCTTTGCTTCCTCGAACCAGGCTTGCTCCCTGGTGTTGGATTCTGTACCGAGCACTCGGCCGGTCACGACTCCGACTGAACTGGTGTTGTCGGCGTGGAAGCTGGTGACAATGCCCGAGATCCACCCGGGATCGGGGACTGCGTCGTCGTCGGTGAAGGCGACGATGCGGCCCCTGGCGCTCTGATGTCCTTTGTTTCGGGCCGCCGAGACACCGGGGATGGGCTGTTCCAGGATCGACAGGCGGGGGTCGTCGATGTCGGCCAGAATCCGCGCGGCCTCACTTCGGTGGGGACGGTTGTCCACTACCAGCAGTTCGATATTGCGATGATCCTGCGCCAGCACGGTACGCACGGTGTTGAGCAACGAATCGCGACCGACAGTGGGAATCACAACGGTGATCAACTCGTCGGCGGCGACGGGTGCTTCGGCCGGTTTTTCCACTGGCGCTTGTACTTCCGAACTAGTGGTGCGACGGCCTTGGCGAATGGCCGCGGCCGCAGTGGCTGATGCGGTGACAAACAATCCGAGGATCATGACAAGAATCCGGGACACCGCGCTGATGCCGTTGCCCGTTACCGCGCCGCGGAGATAGCGGAGAACCCCGGTGGTCAGAGTACGAATGACAAAACTTCGTTCGGCTGCGAGCCCGGCCTTGCCGCCCACCATGTCGGACAGCACAGCCTTGGAGCGGCCCTCGTGGCGGCAGCGACTGATGAAGTAGCGCAGGGTACTACGGGTGCGGGGAACAAAGTGGTCGACGGCAAACTCCTCGATCCGCACAACCTTGGATCCCGGGAATTGCTGTCGTAGTTCAATTCCCATGAGGGTTTCCTCGCAGCCGGCCGGGACTGTTCCGACGCGGCCCAGACGGTCGGAGAAACCGCCGATCTTCTGCAATTCGGCACGGCGGACAGCCATGGCGGCGCCGATCGGGTTGCGGAT
Organism: Rhodococcus sp. MS16; assembly: GCF_013277795.1. Lineage (NCBI taxonomy): Bacteria > Bacillati > Actinomycetota > Actinomycetes > Mycobacteriales > Nocardiaceae > Rhodococcus > Rhodococcus sp. MS16. The sequence continues at coordinate 851,648 of NZ_VBTM01000005.1, read as the reverse complement.
CTCGGCGCCGTCGGCGGCAAGCCCGCGGTAGTCGCAGCCCACGACCCAGCCGAACTCGTCCGGGAACCACGATGGCGGGGCTCCTGCTTCCCATTTGGCGTGTACTGCACCGCCGACGGCGATAACGGACGCGTCGGTGAAGGCGCTGCGAACGCTGTCCAGGGCCCCGGGTCGGAGCACCGCGTCGTCGTCGACGAACGCGACCAACTCAGTCCGCGCTGCCGCGACACCGGTGTTGCGGGCGCCGGACAGGCCGCGGGTCGCCGCGTTCGGAATCACGGTGATGCCACTCGGGAAGGCGGAAATCAGATCTGCGCGGAGTGCGTCGTTGTGGTCCACGATCACAATCAGTTCGTCCGAGTCCGGGCGAAGCTGCGTCTGGGCGCTGCGGATGCCGGTGGACAGCTGATCCAGACGGTCGTGGGTGTAGCAGCAGATCAATACGGTGATCCCGGGGACCAGGTGGGTCTGCGCTGTCAAGACGTACTCCGACGGGGTCTAGGCGGGGTGCAACACCACCCCTGGAAGGGCAGCCTTACCTATGTTATCGGACGTCCATGGGCTCGGGGCACATCGGGTCAGTTAACAGAAGACAAATAGGCAATCGGATCGGTGGCAGCGCACTCCAGGGCCGACGTCACCAGGGCCTGCGGAAACACGTTTCCGTGGAACGACGCCGTCGTCGCGAGCGCACCTTCCACGATTGCCCACGTGAGCGTTATGCCCTCTGGGCCGACAGGGTCGTTGTGCGCCGAGTAGAACGGTGACGCGTCGGTGAGCCACGGAACCTGACCTTGTCGCGGCACCGGGCCGATGCTCGAAAACAGCAGCTGGGCCCGGGGATCTCGAGGGCGACTGATCGGATATGCGCCGGAATTGTTGATTCGCAAGCCGATTCGGGTCCGCATCATGTTCAGGGCGAGATTCGCAACGGGCCGGCCCGTTGCCACCGCCTCGGACGTGGCCTCGTGGATGCGGCCGGGCGTCGGGTTCGCCCCCAGATCGAATTCGAGTCCGGAGACGAAGTTTCCCAACGGAACTCGACCTGCCGCAAGGTAGCGTCTGGCATCGAGGGTCACAGTTGCAACGGGATTGATGGTGAGCCCGGCGTCGGCCAGCGCGCGGTGCAGCACCGAAGCGGTCAGGGCATACATCGACACCGACGGAAGGTTCTGGTCTCGCCACGCGCGCAACGACCGAACGGTGTCGGGATCAGTGGTGACCACGGCAGCAGTGCGGGCGGGCGTCCACGGTTCCACCGGCCCGGACTGTGCGGGACGCGGCGTCCGATCGAGTGACCGACGCAGCGCCCAGCCGCGCCGTGGATCCGAACCGTAGGTGCGCAGCGCGGCAGTGGTGATCCCCGAGCGCGAGGCACGCGAGGGTTGCCACACTCGAGGATCGGCGGGGTCGATCATGCCGAGGATGACCTCGTTCATCATGAGCGTCAGAGCGACCTCACCGAGACCGTGGTTGTGGTCGGTGCGGAGATAGTTCCCGGCCACTGTGACGGTTGTGGGGCGGTCCTCTCGTGAGACGTTCGACGCCGTATCGAGCAGGTCCATCGGGGAGGTCGGCGGATCGAGCCGAACTACTTCGGGGGCACACGATTCGGGATCGAATGTCCACCGATTGCCGTGCGCTGACGGTCTGAGTCCGAGGCGTGTGTGTGGCCCTGCTTCGGCCATCGTGCGAAGTCGAGCGGCAATGGTGGCGTCGTCAGGGAGATGTACGGGGCCGATGACGGACGTGATCCGCGTCCGGCTGTGCATCACGTCCAGGTGGCTGACTCGAAGAGATGCTTTGGGGGATGGCGGCATTTTTCAGACGAGCGTCGAGGGTGCTGTATCGGAAGACGGTGCTGTATCGGACGACGGTGCTGTATCGGACGACGCTGTATCAAGTTTCCGGAAGAAGTCGACGGTGCGGGCGATCCCCTCCGACAGTGACGTCAACGGGGTCCATCCCAATTCCGTGCGTGCCAGTGCGGCGTCGAGCGCGGACCGGCGAACATCCCCGAGTCGCGCGGGCATCCACGTGGGTTCTGCCGCGACGCCGGTAGCGTGCGCAAGCAATGCGTGTAGTTCGCGGTCGGACGTCTCCACTCCGGTTCCGATATTGAAGCGTTGTCCCGAGCCCGCGGTGCCCGATGCTGCGATCAGCGCCGTCACCACGTCCTCGACGAAGACGTAGTCCCGCGTATTTCCACCGTCGCCGAACAGGAAAGTGTTTCCGCCGGAAAGCATTTCGCGCGCGAAGATTGCGACGACGCCAGCCTCGCCGTGTGGATCCTGGCGGGGTCCGTACACGTTGGCCGGGGCGATGTGTGAGCAATCCAGACCGTGGAGTTGCCGGAAGCAGTTGAGGTAGTTCTCGGCGCTGATCTTGCTGCATGCGTAGGGCGAGAGCGGGTTGACCGGAGCGTGCTCGGAGACGGGCAGGTGTTCCGGTGATCCGTAGATGGAACCGCCGGACGACATGAACACGATCTTGCGAGCTTGTGCCGCGATCGCCGCAGATCCGATTTTCACAGTGCCGAGGATATTGGCGTCGGCGTCGTTGATCGGGTCGGCGACGCTGTGCCGCACGTCGATTTGCGCTGCGAGATGGAAAACCACTTCGGGAGCGAACGTCTCGAACAGCGGACCGATCTTGTCGTCCCGAATGTCGAGAACTTCGAGGTCGACATCTGCGGTCGCGAGCGCCGCGTCGAGGTTGTCTACCCGGCCGCGGCTCAGGTCGTCTATGACGAGCACTTGGTGACCGTCCTTGCGCAGGCGATCCACAAGCGTCGAGCCGATGAATCCAGCTCCTCCGGTAACCGCGGTGCGCACAGGTTTGCCTTCCCTTACTTTCGATGACTTTTGGGAGTCTAGGCAATCGGGTCCGAAAACGGGAATCTACGCCCATTGGGCTGGTCGAGGCACAGCTTTGTGCCTCGACCAGCTGTCAGGAAATTGTTACGCGCCGTCCCACGCGTGCACTGTCACCCAGTCGACGAGGAAATTGCCGCCGCCAAGAGCCGGGTAGAGGCTGGACTCGAGCTGGAGCTGCCACCGCATCGCGGTATCGGGGATTCCCCGCGTGGACTCGAGCAAGACCTTGTCGTCGAGCATGAATCGAACAACCGACGGGGTCCACTCGATCGTGACAACACGCCAATCCGCGTAGGTAGAGGTGTCGACATCGGAGAGTGCCTGGGAGTTCGCGTCCGCGCCGTCCTCGGCGTAGTGATGGAAACCGTAGATGGGTCCCGTCAGCGGGCCCTCCGGGAAGTTGATCTCGCCTTCTTCCGGCCATCCTTCGGAGTCCGGCCACAGCAGCATCGCCAACCGGTAACCGGTGATCGCCGGATGACTGACCTTGATGCGCGCCGAGTAGCGCCCGTACACCTGGGCCTGGCTGCTGCCGTTGATGACGGGGGACATGTTGGCTCCGGCACGGCGGCCGTCGACGTCGTGGAGGTAGTAGTCGAGTACGCCGTCGTGTGCGCTCACTACTTCGTCTGCGCGGTAAGGGTTCTTGTTGTACGTGTCGAGGTAGCACTCGGGGTACGTCCGCCAGCGTGTGTTCTCGGTTCCGGTGTAGACGATCTTGCCGGGGTTGTTGCACTCGTCGTTTGCGAAGCTACCGATCGGAGCATCGGTCGTGAAGTCGTCGACAAAGATTTCACGCCAACCGGGCAACGCTGCGCGCGGCGCTGCTTGCGTCCCGCTGACGCCACCACCGGACGAGCCGGCCGATCCGGTGAGTTGCGCTTGAGCGGTCGAGGGCAAGAGGATTCCGAGCACAGTCGCGGCGACGAGCGCCGCTGCGGCAGTGCTGCGGCGGCGAGACCGCTGGGTGGGCAAACGCATCTGACTTCTCCAAAGGGTTGAATGAGCGGCACGACGCACGGGTCGAACGACCAGTTTGCCGATCGCAGACCGTGGGTACTTTACTTACTCTTGGTCAGGAATGGGCACCTACCTCGAGCGCCTGCATGTTCTGGGAAATACCGAGACAGCCCCGGCTGCACTCAGAAGACTCTCAGAAACGTTGCGTAGGTTGGGTTTCGGCTCGTTGACGCCTCTGGGATGTTGACGTGACGGATGCTGCGGATATCTCGCAGCGAAAGAATACGAAAGCCGCCGCTACCTCATGGGTAGCGGCGGCTTTCGCACTGTGCCGGTGTCGGTTCAGTGAGCCGCTGCGGGTTCCGCGGGTACGTAGTCGGGAACGTCGCGGGCCGGGTTACGGAACTTCGGCAGGAATGCTGCCAGGAAAAGCGCGATGAGGGCCGATCCCGCGGCCAGGGCCATGATGACGCGGAACGCGTTCTCGGTCGGCAGCGTGGTGTCGCCGAGAGTCATTGTCATCTGAGCCAGGACGACGCCGGCGATTGCGCTGGCAAACGATGTGCCGAGTGCGCGCATCAGGGTGTTCAAGCTGTTGGCCGCTCCGGTTTCCGAGGCGGGAACCGCACCCATGATGAGGGCTGGCATCGCGCCGTAAGCCATGCCCGTTCCTGCGCCGATGATGAGGGCGATCATGACGAGTTGCCAGATGGAGTGCAGCGCGAAGATGCCGATGAGATATCCGATCGCAACGACGACTGCACCGATCATGAGTGTGATCTTGGGGCCGTGGGTGTTGGTGATCTTGGAGGAGACCGGCGCGATGAGCATCATGATGATGCCGGATGGGGCCATGACCAGACCGGCGATGAGCATCGACCCGCCGAGTCCGAAGCCGGTGGCTTCCGGCAGTTGGACAACCTGGGGGAACACCATGCTGGAGGCGAACATCGCGAATCCGAAGACGACGGAAGCGAGATTGGTCAGTAGTACTTGGCGACGCGCTGACACGCGAAGGTTGACCAGTGGCTTCGGGTTGCGCAGTTCCCACCAGGCGAAGATGGCGAATGCGATGACGGCGGCAGCGAGCATCGAGACTGTGAGTCCGCTCGCCCATCCCCAGGAATTGCCCTTGGAAATCGCCAGAAGCAGGGTGATGAGTGCGACCGAGAGTGTGAGGGCTCCGACGAAGTCGAATTTGCCGCCGGTGCGGACCGTCGATTCAGGCACGATGACCAGGATCAGACCCGTCACGATGGCGCCGAGGACTGCCGATGCCCAGAACAGAACGTGCCAGTTGGCGTATTCGGCGATCATAGCTGCGATCGGAAGTCCCAGTGCGCCACCGACTCCCATGGCTGCGCTCATCATCGCGACGGCGCCGGCCAGTTTCTTGGGCGGAAGCACGTCACGCATGATGCTGATACCTAGAGGGATGACACCGGCGGCGAGTCCCTGGAGGACGCGCCCAAAGACGAGTGGGACAACGCTCGAACTCATGGCACCCACAATCGAGCCGACCACCAGAAGTGCCAAGCTGATCAGGAGTAGGCGGCGTTTGCCGAACATGTCGCCCAACCGGCCCATCGTCGGGACGGCAACGGCTGAAGCGAGGAGGGTGGCGGTCACTACCCAGGCTGTGTCCGAGGCGGACGCGTTCAGGTATTCCGGAAGGTGCGGAATGATCGGGATGACCAGCGTTTGCATCAGCGAGACCACGATGCCGGCAAACGCCAGAATTGCTACTACGGCAGTAGTTGACGGCGGTGCGGCTTTACTGGGTTCAGAAGTGGATATCGACATTGGAAAGCTCCATCAGAGAAAAGTAAAGAAGTCTTGAATTAAGTCAACTGATTGAATAAAGTTAAAGCAGCTGACTGACTTCGCGCAAGCGCTGCGAGGTCGATGGTGATCAACGTCTCGGTGCGCACATAGTGCCGAGCACCTGACTTTGGCGGTAGATGTGGCAGCAAGAACTGAAGATGCGATCAGCGATTCGGGTACCCCAGCGGGCTCTCTTCGTTCCGTTGCGACTCGGGAGCGGATACTCGAAGTCGCGGAGCGGTTGTTTGCCGAGCACGGGATCTTTGCCGTCTCGAATCGTCAGGTGAGCGAGGCTGCTGGGCAGGGCAACAACGCCGCCGTCGGATATCACTTCGGCACAAAAATCGATCTACTCCGTGCAATCGTGAACAAACATGCCGCGCCGATCGAGCAGAAGCGCAAGGAGTTGCTGGCCGACGTCAAAGGTTCGACAGATCTCCGTGACTGGATCACGTGTCTGGTTCGAGCGTCCACTGATCATTACAACGAATTGACCGGACCCGCGTGGTATGCGCGGTTCAGTGTTCAGCTGATGGCCGATCCCACGCTGCGGGCCGTTGTCTACGAAGATGTTTCGTCATCGGAGCTCTTGCAAAAGATGCTCGGCGCGCTCGCCGCTTGTCTGCCCGACATGCCGGACGACGTTCGGCGCGCCCGCGGTGAAATGGCGCGGTATGTGATGCTGCACATGTGTGCCGAACGTGAAAGGCTCCTTGCCGGCGACGAATCGGTAGAGGTCTCGAACTGGGATGACTTCACGACAGATATCGTCGACGCGCTCGTCGGGCTCTGGAGTGCGCCGGTGACGCGCTGAAAGTTGTTGTCCCGGATCCGGTTGATCAATGCCCCTGGCTGAGAATCGCTTTCGCCAGAGGTGGCCGTTGTGATCGTTCGTGTCTACGCGTGAAATGTGCCCGAAATATCCCTTGAATCGAATGTTTGTTCGAGTATACTTGTGTCAAGGGTGGGGAGGCCTTGATGACGACGGTTTGTGATTCAACTTTGGTGGGGGATGTTGTTGCCGGTTCGGCTGTGGGTGTGCGCGGCAGGTTGTGGCGGTTACGCCCAGCCGAGGTTCGGGACGTTGCAGTCTGTGTATCTGCGGAAATTCTTCGGTTGGAAGCGATTCGGGTTGCCGCAGTGGATGAGTTGGCGCTCAATCCGGACGAGCAGGTGCTCTGCTACCGCGGTGTGGGGCGCTGGTTGGCGGCGAACACGATGCTGCAGAACGCGGCGGGTAACAAGATCGCCGCTCTCGGTGCCGCGCTGCGAGGGTTTCCGGACATTAATGCTCAATTCGAGGCGGGTGACCTCTCGTTCGATCATGCGGCGATAATCGTGGCATTCTGCGAATCGCCACCAAAAGGTATGCCTGAGAACGCGTTACCGTCCTGCATGGCAACCCTTCTCGCTGCCGCGTCGGGTGTCGAGGCGACCACCATCAAACTGCGGTATGCGATTGCGGTTCTCGAGCGGATATTCGAATCCGACGACACCCCACCCGGTGAGGACGACGACCTCAATGTCTTGCGGATTTCGCCGACGTTGAACGGTCGGGTCGCGATCAAGGGCGATTTCGACGCGTTGACCGGCGAAATGTTGTTGTCGGCGCTCTCGGGTCTGTCGATGCCGAAACCGGCTGCCGACGGAACCCCGGATCAGCGATCGACAGCCAAACGAACCGCCGACGCCTTCACCGAACTGATCCGTCGGTACCTCGACAATGCCATGACCGGTGTTGACGGTGGTCAGCGTCCGCATGTGAATGTGCATATCACCGCGAAAGACCTTGCCGAGCATCGGGAATGCGCCACCACGCGCAGCGATACCGCATCAGGTAGCGATGCCAATTTCGGCGATGCCGAGTTCTACGGCAGTGCATTCGATGACGACGAGCCTGATTTCGAAGATCTTGACGTCGGATACATGCCCTGGATGGGACCACTCAGCGTTAGCCTCACCCGGATGCTCGCCTGCGATTGCATGCTCTCGACCGTGTCGATGGACGGCAATGGCGCACCGTTGGATGCGACTCCACATAAGCGTCTCGTCACAGCAGAACAACGAACGGCGCTGATCGCCCGGGACAAAGGTTGCGCCTTCCCGAACTGCGATGCGGTACCCGCCTGGTGCGACGCCCACCACATAAATCCGTGGTCAACCGGAGGCTTGACGGTGATGGACAACCTCGCCCTCCTCTGCCGGAATCATCACCGATTGATCCACAGCACCAGTGGGTTCCGCGGCATCTGGGAAATCAAAATGGGCGATGATCACAAACCATGGTTCATCCCACCAGTTGCGATCGACCCGAAACAACGACCCCGCCGCTCCACCACCCGCCAAGGCCCGGTCCACCGAGACTGAATCCGGCTGCGCCGGAACTAAATACCGCGCCTAAGCTTCGCATCACCAGTCAAGACGATGCGAAGCCCCCACGCATGTGCCAAGAATCCACTCACGAGTTTAGGGCTGTATGAGCATGGCTACCCCTAAAGCTCAGGATGCCCTACGCGTAGGAGGAGTTTGTGACCGCCGACGGATCCCAACCGCCTCGCCAACCGAGTTCAGCCGATTTTGATGCGCTGTATCGCGGCGACTTCGATGCCTTTGCGCGCAATACGGAGTTGCCTGACGCTGCACAGCGCAACGAACTCGACTTCGACCGAGTGCCATGGGATATCGGCGAAGCTCAACCGGTGGTTCGGAAACTCGAAGCTGACGGCCAGTTAGCGAGCGAAGTCCTTGATATTGGTTGTGGTCTAGGTGAAAACGCTCTGTTTCTTGCCGACCGTGGGTACCAGGTGTGTGCACTCGACGCCTCACCTACGGCGATTGGGATCGCACGCGAACGCGCCGGTCTGCGGGGACTCGAGAAGGCAGTGGATTTTGCTGTTGCCGACGCCATGACACTTGATGGGTACGAGAATCGGTTCACCACTGTTCTCGACAGCGCGCTGTACCACTGCTTCCCGGAAGATCAGCGCCAACCGTATGTCGAGGCAGTACTACGAGCCTGCCGACCCCAAGCCCGGCTTCACCTGGTGTGCTTCTCGGACGAGGTTCCAGAGGAATTTCCTGGTCCTTATCGAATCAGTGAGGACAATCTGCGTCGAACGCTGACCGACGCCGGTTGGATCGTCCGGCACCTCGAACGTGCCACTTACACCACGGCGTTCACCCGCGGAGAGTTTGCGCGCCAAGCTAACTCGCCCTTGGCTGCTATCGTCGAAGGGCTGGGCTTCGATTCCCGCGACAGGCTTCTGGCTCCGGCGTGGCTGGCGACAGCAGAACATCCCTGAAAACTTATTCGTCGGCAAGAAATGGTCCGAGGGGGCCGAGATCGATGTTGAGGTCTTCGGGCGTCAGATCAAAATGCTCGCGGAACTCTCCCATCTTCTCCTCGAGCAACATCAGTGTGGTACCGATGCGTTCGACCTGCGCGTCGGACAGGCCGCCGACATCTTCCGGTGACACTGCTTGTGTTGCAAGCAAATCCGACCGCACCGCGTCGTAGGGGCGGTCGGGGTGTGGTGTGAATTTGCGGCGCCGGTAGATCACGGCAAGGAAGGCCGTACCGGACGGTTGTCTGAGTGGCGTTGACGCATTGCCTCGCGTTTGACCCACACCCATCTACAGAAGAAATCGCCGTAAAGCACTCAAATCGCAACGTGGAAACTGCTATTGACGTCGATGAATCTGCCGTCTAAATTAATCGAATCAAATTCGATTAATGCATGGAGGTGCGGTAGGTGGAGGCCGAACTACTTTTTGTCGGAGGCACGATACGCACGGGGGATTCGGTCCAGACGGTCAGCGACGCGCTCGCTGTGGTCGGCGGTCGCGTGGTTGGACTGGGGGAGCAGGCTCGTGCATTGAAGTCGACGCGAACCGAAGTCATCGATTTGGAGGGTGGGGCACTACTGCCCTCGTTCGGCGACGGCCATGTTCACCCGTTGATGGGTGGCCTGGAAATGCGTGGTGCCAAGATTCGCGACTGCAACAGCATCGATGAGGTCTTGCAGGAGGTGCGTCGCTGGGCGGATGAGAACCCCGACGCCGAGTGCATCTTCGGTGAGGGCGTGTCGCCTACCCTCGCTCCGGGCGGTCGGTTCGATGCTCGCTGGCTCGACAGCGTGGTCGAGGACAGACCCGTCGTCCTGCGCACGATGGACTATCACACCGCGTGGGTCAACAGCGCTGCACTGCGAAGCGCCGGGTTGACGCGCGATACGCCGGATCCGGTCGGCGGAGAGATCGTGCGAACGTCGGACGGTGAGTTGCTCGGGACCCTACGTGAATGGGGAGCGATCAACCCGGTACTGGCATTATTGCCCGCCGTAACCCTCGATGCGGGAGTTGATTCGCTTGCGGCAGCATCGAAAATGCTTGCCGCAGCAGGTATCACCTGGGTGCAGGACGCGTGGACCGAACCAGGCGATGTCGAGATCTGGCTGGCCACCGCTGAAAGTGGGCGCCTGTCCACCCGGGTAAATCTTGCATTCCGAGCGACACCTGAGAGTTGGCAGGGCGACCTGCCGGCGTTTGTCGAAGCCCGGCAGAAGGTCGCAGAACGGGGTGGCGACGCAGTCAAGGCAGGAACGGTGAAGTTCTTTGCCGACGGTGTCATCGAGGCCGGAACGGCAGCGCTCCTCGCGCCGTACACGGATTGCCCGCATTCCCACGGAATCAGCAATTGGACAACCGATGAACTCGGTCGAGCTGCCGCTGAAGTGGACCGGTTAGGTTTTCAGATTCATATCCATGCCATCGGCGATGCAGGTGTACGCATGGCCCTCGATGCAATCGAATACGTCGATCGATGCAACGGCCCGCGTGATCGACGCGCCACTATCGCGCATCTCCAATTGGTTGATGGCAACGACCTGGACCGATTCACGTCATTGGGAGTGATCGCCAACTTTCAGCCGCTATGGGCCCAGCTCGACCCGCTGATGACGGAGCTGACCATTCCGCGGATCGGCGCCGACCGTGGTGACCGCCAATATCGCATCGGAACCCTCGCTGAGCGCGGCGCGCGGGTGGCATTCGGCAGCGATTGGCCCATCACCGCCTTCGAACCGATCAAGGGAATTGCCACTGCGATTCACCGCCAGACGCCGGCTGGTATCCCGAGTGAAGGATGGCTACCTCGCGAACGCGTCGGCCTCGATTGGGCCCTGGCAACATACTCGGCGGGCGTCGCCTATCAGGGATTCGAAGAGGACATGTGGGGTTGCCTTCGGCAGGGAATGCGAGCCGACATGATCCAGCTTCCCGTCGATCCCGGCCAACTTGGCTCCGCCAAGGAGCTCAGCGACTTGGTTGTCTCCCGAACGTGGTTGGGAGGTAGGCAAGTTCACTGAGCGCTGCTTGTCATGGCGCATGCCTGGATCTGCCACAGCTGCTCACGAGTAGGACGCTGGGCGCGCCGATGTCTCGTGCACTTCCTCGAGGAGACGTCGAAAGCCTGACAGCAGAGCCATCCAACCGAGTTCGAAGGCTTGCTCGGCTCTGGCTGGACCCCGCGGCGCCGCAGCAAGCGCCAGAGTCAGAGCGTCGTCGGGTGTTGTCGAGTCCGGTTCGATCATGACTTCCGGTGCCGCTGCATCCAGTGCGGCGCCGAGGAGAAAGTTCTCGGCAGCGGTGATGACCGCCAAGATGTGGTCGTCCGGGAATCCGGCTTTCCTGAGGCCTTCTGCGGGAGCGTAGTAGACCGATAGCGACGTGGGATCACGCACCGTCTCCGTAGCGAGGAGGCGGATCGAGGTGGGGTGTCTACTGAACGCGGATCGATACGATCGAGCCCATGCAGTAAACGCGTCGTCCCAGGTTAGGCGCTCGAATGCCGACCCGTCGATTTCCCGTACGACGCGGTTTCGAACGAGTTCCACCACGGCCGCGCGACCCTTTGCATGGTGATAGATGGATGACACCTGCACATTCAGGTGTTTTGCAAGATCAGGCATTTTGAAGTCGCCGTCACGATCGACGAGCGCGAGCGCTGCCTCCGCAATTCGTTCGCGGTCCAGACGTGCGATGCGCGGTCTTCCCATCGTCCCCCCACCTCTCAAATCGAAGTTCATTCGATTATGCCCTTGTGGCGCCGGTCACAACGATCTACCATAATCGAAACTGATTCGATTAATTCTGGTTGCACCCATATCTGCCTGTTTCGGATAGTCGCCCCCTCGCCCTGACTGGAGAAGTTGCTCATGAAGAAAACTGCACCCGAACCCGCTCTGAAGCTGGAAGGAGGCGTCCTCGGCACCGCCGGCATCGTCTTCTTTGTCGTGGCGGCGGCGGCGCCATTACTGGTGATGGCAGGGGTTGCGCCTCTGGCCTTGAACATTGCCGGCATCGGGGCCCCCGGCGGATACATTTTGGCCGGGCTCGCACTAGGAGTGTTTGCAATCGGCTTCACTGCGATGAGCAAGTACATCCACAATGCAGGCGCCTTCTACGCCTATATCTCCGTCGGGCTCGGCCCTCGGTGGGGCCTGGCCGCAGCGGTGCTTGCGCTGGTGTCGTACAACGCGCTCGAGATCGGAATCTTCGGGGCCCTAGGCTATTTCGCGCAGTCAACCATGGCGGACTTGGTTGGGCTGGATCTGCCGTGGGGAGTGTGGTCCTTAATCGGGGTTGCCTTGGTCTGGTTCCTCGGATCTCGATCGGTACATCTCGGCGCTCGGTTCCTGATCCTGTTGCTGACCGCGGAGACGGGGATTCTGGTGCTGCTCGCAGCCGCCGTTCTTTTTCAAGGCGGCGCCGTGGGAATTGATCTCGACTCCTTTGCGCCGTCTAACGTGTTCAGCCCCGGTCTCGGTGGGGTGCTGACCCTGGCCTTTGCTGCGTTCATCGGATTCGAAGCGACTGCCCTGTACCGGGAAGAAGCAAAAGATCCCGCTCGGACGGTTCCGCGGGCGACCTACATCGCGGTGGCATTCCTGGGTCTCTTCTACGCATTCATGGTGTGGATCATCATCCAGGCGTATGGACCGGATCAGGCTCTCGAGCTAGCAGCTAACGATCCCGCCGGTATGTACTTCAACGCCATCGAGCACTACGTCGGAGGTTGGGCGAGCACCCTCATGGAGCTGTTGATCATCACGAGCATTCTCGCCAGCCTGCTCGCGTTCCACAACGCAATCACCCGCTACGTCTTTGCGCTTTCGCGCGAACGTGTATTGCCCCAGTTCCTGGGCAAACTACACCCGGTCTACAAGTCCCCCTATGTGGCCAGTGCGGTACAGAGTCTCCTGGCGATGGTGGTAATCGTCGTGTTCGTAGTCGTCGGTGCCGACCCTTACCTCGAGCTCCTGCTGTGGGTGAACTCGCCCGGTATCGTCGGCATCGTCGTGCTTCAGGTCATGGCGGCCGCGGCAGTTATCGCATTCTTCTGGAACGATCGTCGCGGGCATTCGGTCTGGAGGGTGCTCGTAGCTCCCGTATCCGCTCTTCTGATGTTGACTTATGCAACGTATTTGATTGTGGACCAGATGGAATTGATTACTGCCGCTGGAACCGCAGTGAACGTGGTGCTCGTCGCCGTCACGCCTGTGAGCCTGGCTGTCGGTTGGCTTCTCGGTATCCGGCTTTCACGACGCGACCCGGCGCAACTCTCGAGGTTGGGTACCACTGACGTCGACGCCGAACCGTCGACGGAGTCTGACGGCGTGAGCAATTCTTCCACCTCGCCTGGTCAAGTAACGTAGAGCCGTCCGAGCAATTGTCTCCGAGCAATTGTCTCCGAGTAATTGTCAAGGGCGGCAAAGTCTCTGCCGAGTTCCCCAGGAAGCAGTGTTCGGCCAGCGCGAGCAGAAGGAGCGTACGAACCATGATCCTCCCGAAGGTCCGGGATCCGCGCTTCGTGACGATCCGTCGTGGTGGGACCCTCACAGATTCCGATCACCACCTCCTCGCTCTCTGGGCGGCATCGTGCGCCGAGCACGTCCTTCACCTTTTCGAGTCGGTTCAGCCGCAGGATCCGCGGCCGCGTGAAGCGATCGAGGGTGCGCGAGCCTGGGTGCGGGGTGAGGTCACGATGATGCAAGCTCGCGCTGCGGGCGGTCATGCAATGGGCGCGGCTCGGGACCTGCGTGGGCCGGCGCGGCATGCTGCGTACGCTGCCGGACAGGCCGGAGCCGTCGCACATGTCGCCGCGCACGAACTTGGTGCTGCCGCCTACGCGATCAAGGCCGCACGTGCTGTTGCGACGGAAGACGAGGAGGCTGCGGGCCGACTCGAGTGCCAGTGGCAGCGCGACCAGCTCCCGGTATCGATTCGTGAGTTGGTACTTGATGACCAGCGGCTACGGAATGACATCTGCTGGTCGGTGTTCGGCTGATGAGGTACCGGCCTTGCGTTCCGCGCTTCCTCGTGTCACCCTCGATAACTATGACTACACGAAAGGCCGACACCGCAACCATCGCGTGAGCGCCGCGCCGATGTACTCGGTGTCGCGACACCGAGCATCATTCACCAGCAACGTCGATGCTGTGCGGAACGAGTGGCTGGAACACGGTCTCTGCGCACGCCCCTCCGACCGCGACACTGCAGAATGGGCTGTCGCGCAACTGTATCGGCGATCAGGATTTCCGGAGCCGGAGTTCCTCTGGGTTCCTTCGCCCCCAGCTGGATCAGATCTGATTGTGGCCGAAGGCTTGTCGATGTCGTTGGACAGCAACCGACTTCGTTGCGCTTCCGCCCGCATTGCGAGCATGTTTTCGGACTTACGCAGCCGTATGGATGCGCACATCGAGCGTCGAAGATCAGACTTGCCGAACGAACGCTGGGGGATCGACACTGCACGTACTCAGTCTCCCGAGGATGCGGTTCGGCTGGGAATCAGCCCCGATCGGATCATGAGAGCAGCTGTCTGGGACTCGTTGCACACCACACTATTCGACGGGGTTGCGGCTGCGATACGGACGATGTCGACTCCCGTCCCGGGAAGCGTGACGTGGTACGGACAGCAGGAAGCTCATCGAATCGCCTACTACGACGCGTACCGTCGATGTGGTCTTGCTTCTTTCCGTTCCGACGATGACGAACTACTCGACATTCACACCGCTCTGGCTGGTGCAACCGGATGGTGGTGGGCGTTCGACACCATATGCGTCATGTCGGAAAGGCCCACCGTCCTGCATACCGAACCCACACCGGGCCGAGTGCACAACGAACGTCGGTTGCATCATTCGGATTCTCCAGCAATTGAATTCGGCGACGGACACCGCGTCTACGTTCAGCATGGGACGATTGTTCCCAGCTGGGTAGTTCTCGATCCGACGGCCGAACGCATTGCGGACGAACGGAATATCGAAGTCCGCCGCTGTGCGATCGAGCGCATCGGATGGGACACCTACATCGATACGGCTGGACTCGCACTGGTCGACCGAGTCGATGATCCCGGCAATGCCGGGCACACGCTACAACTCTATGCATCGCCCGACGGCTGGGGACGTGGTGGTCGAATTCTGCTTGCAGTCAACGGCTCTCCTGAACGCGACGGACGTCGTCGTCGTTACGGGCTCTACGTCCCTGGATGGTTCTCATCAGCCCTGGACGCTGCAGGATGGACCTACGGCATAGCCGGCGTCGACTACGCCCGACTCGTTCGTCGGACCTGACCCAACCCCTGAACTTCAATTCCGAACGTCAATCCATGAACTCCCAGGTGGCTCATATGAATTCGACCATGACTTTGTCCGCGCTCACTGCCCTCACGGGCCTCGATGTCTTCGACTATCTCGACCGAGAAGTATCCATACCCGTCGTCGACGGCTTGCAGGCACAAGGTGATCTCATCGTGGTCCCGTATTCGCTTGTCTCCGATATCGTCACGCCCGCAGCGTGGACGAGGTCGGTGAACGTACCACTCTCCGGAGTGGAGTTGCTACGCAGTGCGGCGGGCGGGAATCCGCACAGCCTGGTCGCCGACGAAGGTGTGTGCACGTGGTCGTCGCCGGTGAGAGATTCCCGGGGTCTTGCTCTGGGCATCCTCGACGCCCACGGGACTGCTTATCTCATCCACCCAGAGCATGGCGCCACTGGAATCGCGCCAGGCCGCTATGTCATCGGACGGCAGCGAGAGCGGGGCGCCGGACGGGCGATCAACGGGATGCAACTCGTCGCAGATTGACGCCCTGGACCACGTCCGAGCAAGCTGAGGTCAGTGATATTCGAGGATGCCCGTGAACACTCGATGGTGGAGAAGGGAATTGCGGCCATGAAACTGACGACCATCACTAATGTCTCCCTCGACGGCGTTATGCAGGGGCTCGGCGGGGCGGATGAAGACCGCAGAGGCGGATTCGAGCGTGGCGGATGGGCGCTGCCACTGTTCGGCAAAGACATCGAGGGTACGACGTTCGTCAATGACGTCTACCAGCGCGCCGACGCCTTCCTGTTCGGACGGCGAACCTATGAGATCTTCGCCGGGTACTGGGGAGTGATGGAAGATTCGGGTAACCCCATTGCAACGGCATTGAACACGCGGCCCAAGTACGTGGCATCGACCACGCTCACCGAACCGGGTTGGGCGAATACGACCGTACTCTCCGGCGACCTTGCGACGGCTATCCGCGAGCTGAAAGCCAAGCCTGGGGGTGAGTTGCAGGTACACGGCAGCGGCAACCTCGTTCGCTGGCTGTTCGACAACCGGCTCGTCGACGAGATCACCCTGCTCATCTATCCCATGATCATCGGCCAGGGCACGCGGCTATTCCCCGAGTCGGGACCGGATATCGCACTGGACCTGGTCGACTCGCAAGTCACGTCAAAGGGCGTGACAATTCAGGTTTACCGGGCCACCGGGCGACCGGAGTATGCCACCGCTATCGCCGACTGAAGCACGCTCCATTGGTGTTGAAGCGTCAGTTGCCGTCGTGAAACATGCGGGCGCGGAGAACATCAACGCCATCGCCGTCAAGATCGTCGAGCACCGATGCCCTCCCGACCATTGCGAGGGCCAGCGCCTCCGCTCGCCCGTGGACTTCTGGTCCGGTGCCGCGTTCCCAGGGGAGATCGGAAGCAGTGAACCGGAGGCCCTTGGTGAATCGACGCGGCTGTGCAAAGGGATCGGGTCGATCGAGTACAAGTCGTAGACGCTCCGGATCGATCGTTCGAGGTAACCCGAGCGGTCGCCTGATGTCCTGCTGGTGCACAACATGGTCGGAAAGGGTGAGGCGTGGGGCATATCTTGCGAACCAACTCGTGGTCGCGGAAGCTGCGAGACGATCGACGAGGATGTCTGTCGGCACGTCATTCTGCGCGGTGACGTAGCGTTCGTTGACACGGTTAGCGGATAGATTGTGCAGCGCTGCAAGGAAATAGCGAGGCATCGTAACGGAATCCATCGACACATGTATCGCAACGTCGCGCACCGACCAGTGTCCGCAGAGTGACGGCGTTGACCATTGATCAGGGCTCAGGGTCTCGAGTAGTGTGACCAGCTCCCGACGTTCAGCGAGGATGTGAGCCTTTACGTTCATCTCCGCACGGTAGCTCGATCTCTAGGATTATGGCGACGAAGACATGTTTCTGGCGCGGGACATGCGTGTGGGCTTCGCATCGGCTAGCTGGTGATGCGAAGCTCTCACACGGTATGCAGTTCCGGCAGAGCCGGATTCAGTCTCGATGCACTGGGCCTTGGCGGGTGGTGGAGCGGCGGCGTCGTTGTTTTGGGTCAATCGCAGCTGGTGGGATGAACCACGGTTTGTGATCGGTGCCCATTTTGATTTCCCAGATTCCGCGGAACCCACTGGTGCTGTGGATCAATCGGTGGTGATTTCGGCAGAGGAGGGTGAGGTTGTCCATCACCGTCGGACCGCCCACTGACCAGGGTTTTATATGGTGGGCATCGCACCAAGCGGGTACGGCATCGCAGTTGGGGAAGGCGCAGCCTTTGTCCCGGGCGATCAGCGCCGTGCGTTGTTCCGGTGTGACGAGGCGTTTGTGCGGCGTCGCATCGAGCGGTGCCCCGTTGCCGTCCATCAGGACGGTGGAGAGCATGCAGTCGCAGGCGAGCATCCGGGTCAGGCTCACACTGAGTGGTCCCATCCAGGGCATGTATCCCACATCGAGATCCTCGACATCAGGCTCGTCGTCATCGAACGCACTGCCATAGAACTCACCATCATCCGATGCGCCTTCGCTGCGCATGGTGGCGCATTCGCGATGCTCGGCAAGGTCTTTCGCGGTGATGTGCACGTTCACATGCGGACGCTGACCACCGTCAACCCCGGTGACGGCGTTGTCGAGGTACCGGCGGATCAACTCCGTGAACGCGTCGGCGGTTCGTTTGGCAGCTGATCGTTGATCCGGGGTTCCGTCCGCGGCTGGTTTCGGCATCGACAAACCCGAGAGAGCCGATAACAGCATTTCGCCTGTCAACGCGTCGAAATCGCCCTTGATCGCGACCCGTCCGTTGAGCGTCGGCGAAATCCGCAAGACGTTGAGGTCGTCGTCCTCACCGGGCGGGGTGTCGTCGGATTCGAATATCCGCTCCAGAACTGCAATCGCATAGCGGAGTTTGATGGTGGTCGCCTCCACGCCGGATGCGGCAGCAAGTAGAGTCTTCATACAGGACGGTAACGCCCTGTCCGGCATACCTTTTGGTGGAGATTCACAGAACGCGACGATTATTGCCGCATGATCGAGCGAGAGATCACCGGCCTCGAACTGCGCAGCAATATCCGGGAACGCCCGCAACGCGGCACCGAGGGCAGCGATCTTGTTACCGGCCGCGTTCTGCAGCATCGTGTTCGCCGCCAACCACCGCCCCACACCGCGGTAGCAGAGCACCTGCTCGTCCGGATTGAGCGCCAACTCATCCACTGCGGCAACCCGAATCGCCTCCAGTCGAAGAATTTCCGCAGAAACGGAAACAGCAACGTCGCGAACCTCGGCCGGTCGCAATCGCCACAACCTGCCACGCACACCCGTCGCGGAACCGGCTACAACATCCTCCACCGAAACAAAATCGTTCACCGTAGTCATCAAGGCCTCCCCACCCTTGACCCAATTATACTCGAACGTCTATTCGAATCAATAGGCATATCGGGCACATTCGATTTGCATCGAGTGCGGCTCGGGGAACTCGAGTAAGTCTGCAGGGGAATAGGTTTGAGATTCGGTCAGATCAGGATGTCGGTTGCTCGGTGGTTTTGGTTTACGCCTTCGAAAAAGGCCACGGTGCCAGTCGAGTTATTGATTCGAAGCGGAGCGATAGCTTGGTAGGCGTCCGATGTATACCAGTGTTGGGCCGCAGCGGACGTGGGGAATCGGAGGATGATGAGATCGCCTGACCACTGTCCCTCGCGGACGTCAGGCAAGCCTCCGTGGATGATGAAGCGGCCCTCGAACGGTGTGAGGGTGCTGTCGATGCGTTGGAGGTATTCGGTGATGTCGTCTCCCATGGCGACGTTGTTGAGGATGCCAACTACGTAGCTTTCAGTCATGTCTGGTTCCTGCCTCTCGGAGGAGCGCGTGTATAACTAATCGTTTGTCTCTCAGTAACGTTCAGCTGGGTTCGCTCTGGAATCGAGTGTTGCAGGAGCAACGGCGCCGCGTCGATTACCTCAGGGGTAATGTGCTGTCCTACGTATGAGTGTGTCGCCGTGTTCGTCAGTGATGCGTCAGGTCCTGCAATCCGGCGACACGAAGCAGATCAAGCTTGGCTGCGTCGGCGGATCCGGGCGCGACTGTGTAGACGACGATCCGCAGGTCGCCGCTACCGGGCGCGCTGAGAACATCGCAGTCAACGGTGATGTCGCCAACAGTGCGGGTATGCACTGTCTTTCGGCTGGACCGGTGCAGGGCTACGTGTGCTTGCTCCCAATGCGCTGCAAACTCGTCGGATTCGGAAAGGAGGCGGTCGACGAGGTCCCTGAGCGGTGCGTCGTCGGGATAGCGCCCCACTGCGGATCTCAAGTCCGCGACCAGATCCGCTCTGAATTCGTCTTCTCCGACGGCGGTATGAGTGACACGTGTGTTCTCCTCGGTGAAAACCCGCCAGACAAGATTGTGCTGAAACCCGGCCAACAGTGAGGGATCGCCGAGCAGTGCTGCCCAGAGCGGATTCCACAACAGGAGGTCATGCGCGGCGCTGAAGACGCCGACCGGCACGTCGCCGAGACGGTCCACGATCCGCTGGACGCTCGGACCCACGTGGCGCGGCAATGAGGCAGGCGTCGGAGTAGCGACTCCGGCGACTCGATACAGGTGGTCGCGCTCTTCGTCGGTCAGGCGCAATGCCCGCGCGAGCGCGCCGAGCAGTTGCGCCGAGGGATTGGTTGCCCGGCCTTGCTCGAGGCGCACGATGTAGTCGACGCTGACTCCGGCGAGCATCGCGAGCTCTTCCCGGCGAAGCCCTCGGGCACGCCGACCTGTACCTGGTGGCAGACCGACGTGCTCAGGCTGCACACGGTCACGCCAGGCGCGCAGCACACTTGCGAACTCGTCCATGCCCTCATCCTGCTCGCTGTGGGCGCGCAGTGGGTAGTACTGCTGGTCCCACCGTCGATCGGTGCCTGGTGCGCGCACCGAAGTTGAGCGAGCGTTGTGGACATGACTACGACACTTATTTCAGGAGCCAACCGCAGCCTCGGACTGGAGACCGCGCGACGGCTCATCGACGCCGGCCACACCGTCTATGCCGGGATGCGGGACCTGGCTTCAGCTGCCGAGGTGCAGAACCTCGGCGCTCACCCCGTCCAACTCGACGTCACGGATCAGCGCAGCATCGATGCGGCGCTCGCGCAGCTGCCCGAGCTCGACGTTCTGGTAAACAACGCTGGCGTCCTCGGCAGGTCTTTCAGCGTCGACGACCTCGACGTCGACGCCATGCAGGAAGTATTCGACACGAATGTCCTTGGTGTCGTGCGTCTTACGCAGGCCGCGCTTCCGTTGTTGCGACGCTCGTCGAATCCGGTGATCGTCAATGTCGCATCCGGAGTCGGCTTCGCCCGCTCGCTGGCCACCCCCGGTACCGATGAGCACTTTGTGCGGGCCGTGCCGTACGCGAGCTCGAAGGCGGCTGTGATCGCTTTGACTCTCCAATACGCGAAGAACCTGCCGGAATTTCGGATCAATGCCAGCGATCCGGGCTACACCAGTACCGACTTCAACGGCCACCGTGGACACCAGACCATCACCGAAGGCACTGATGCGACGGTGATGTTGGCCCAACTAGGCACCGGTGGACCCACCGGAAAGTTCTTCAACCGCAACGGCGATATCGACTACTGAACTATGCCGTTGAGCGCCCTACGGTCAGCTCGGGAACACGGCACTCCAGTCGTTCTCGATGCTCGCTATGGTCCAACCCCGGGCATCCGCGAGATCGAATGCCTGCTCGGCGCCCTCCCGATATGCGAACTCGCGACGTGAATCATCGTGCTGTACAAGTATTTGCAACGATGGGAGGTCCGCTCGCTCCGAGAACTGCAACATCGGGATATCGCCGTTGCTGTTCCCCGCGGCGAGGAGCGGCCGTCTCCCGATACGGCTCCAGATTCGGACCGGCTTCTCGGGGCCGTCGACCAATACGTCCAATGCGGGTTTATGGACGAGCGTGCCGCCGCGGCCGTCGGCCTTCCATACCAGCGACGCGCTGCTACCGATGACTCGCTGACGGGGCACCCCGTACACGTCCAGGCTGATCGGCCGCATGAAGTCACGCCCACCACCGGAGACGATGTAGTTGTGGAACTCGTTCGTCTCGAGGTACCGGAGCAACTCGATCATCGGCACGTAGCCACACGTCAGATAGGTACGTCCTAGGGTGGGATGGTCTGTCGTGCGCAAGAATTGGTCAGCCAGCTTCTCGAATTCTTCCACGGTGATGTCGGTGTACGCCATCAGCACCCCTTTGGCGAACACCTTCACCCCACTGTTGTCGCCGTGGTAGTGACCGGTGATGACACTGCTGAACCAGCCGTAGTCGCGGGTGACGGCGGCGAGCCACGGTTGGCGGGTGCCCAGAGCGGGATCCACCTCAGTCATGACCACGAGGCGGCGCAGGATGAAGTCGAGCTGAATGGGCATCGGTTTCTCACACCACAGCGTTCCGTCGTTGTCGAACACCGCGATTCGCTCTTCGGCGGGGACGGCCCCCGGACCTCCGGGATCCGTCACCCGCCCGACGAACTCCAGGATTGCTTGCTTACTCGGACCCTCGTGCCAGCTGGGGAGCGGATCACCGATCTGTCCGCCGGTGTCCAGATCGGATCGAACGTGTTCGGGCATAACCTGATTCCTCCTCGATGTTGCCACCACACGATGGTCCTGCTATTCGCGGGAAAGCATGGCCGCGGCTTCGCGTTCGAGGTCGACGTAGGGTTCTCCACTGACGTCTACGACGATCCGGTTCAGGGAGCCGCCGGTGAACGCCCACGGTGCGGTGCCCGGGTAGTCGTCGGTGACGGGTTCCCCGATGGCGCGGCCGGCACTGAGACCTTCGCCTGCGATGCTGAACTTGCCTGGCTGAGTTCGGATTCGGCCCTCGCCGACCTTCCGGTCACCGTAGAACAGGCCGAGGGTGCCGTGGGCCGTGCCAGGCGGATCGTCACCGTCCTTGTCGAATGTGGCGGCCAGGATCAGGTTCTCGCCGGTCGGCAGATCCTCGGTGGCGACGATCCGCTGCTGTTCGCTGCCGAGGAAGTTGTAGACGTAGTGCAGGCGGTTGTCCTTGACATAGAGGGAGTGGCCGCCGAAGCGGCTGCCGTGCGAGAAGAGCACCCCGGATGCCCCTGGGGTCGGGAGATCGACCAACGCGCCGATCGAGTAGGAGCGATTGCGAATGTTGACGGCAACGGACTCGGGGACCTCGGCGCCACCCGCCCGGTAGATGTAGCGGTTACGCGGAGCCGCAAGCTGCGGGCGAGGGGTGGTGAGGATCTCGACAGCCGAGCGGTCGTCGAGCGGAAATGCCTGGTTGGCGCCGGCTTCGTGGAACCACAGGCCCACCAGTTCGGCGAGCCTCCCGGGCTCCTCGGCGGCGAGGTCGTGCAGCTCGGATCTGTCGATCTGGGTGTGGTAGAGCTCCCAAGTGTCCTCGGGGAACCGGCCCCAGCCACTGATCGCCGGGTGGGTGGTGACGGCCTTCCAGCCGTCGTGCCAGATGCCTCGGGTGCCGAGCATCGAGTAGAACTGAGTGTGTTTGGCTGTCGGGATGGTGGCAGCGTCGAAGCTGTAGCGCATGCTCACGCCCTGCAACGGATGCTGGGTGTAACCCTTCACTGCGTCGGGCAGTTCGAGTCCGAGGCAGTCCAACACGGTCGGAACCAGATCGATGGCGTGGTGGTACTGATCACGGGTTTCCCCTCGGGCGGCAATCCCGGCCGGCCACGAGATGATGCACGGGTCGCAGGTTCCGCCGTTGAACGAGTATCGCTTCCACATCTTGAACGGGGCATTGAAGCCCATCGCCCACCCGTTCGGGTAGTGGTTGTAGGTCTTGGTACTGCCGAGTTCGTCCAGCATGGAGAGGTTTTCAGCAAGATCGTCCGGCACGCCATTGGCGATTTTGTTCTCGTTTACCGAGCCGTTCGGACCTCCCTCGCCACTGGCGCCGTTGTCGGAGACCAGCATGATGATGGTGTTGTCGAGTTGCTCGACCTGTTCGAGGTAGTCCAGTAGTCGGCCGATCTGGTTGTCGCAGTGGGACAAGAAACCCGCATATACCTCTGCCATCCGGGCGAACAGTCGCTTCTCGTCGGCGGAGAGGGTATCCCAGGGGCGGGTGAAATCCAGTGGTGGGAATGGCTGTCCGTCCGGACCGGTGCGCGAGTCGGGAGTGCCGATCGGATTGAGGGGCGGTAGCTCGGTGTCGGCGGGGACAAGGCCCATTTCCTTCTGCCTGGCCAGGATCTGCTCGCGCATCGCCTCGTAGCCGTCGTCGAACCGGCCCCGATAGCGGTCGGCCCACTCACGCGGTACTTGGTGCGGGGCGTGCGCACACCCCGGGGCGTAGTAGAGGAAAACCGGCCGTTCGGGAGCGATTGCCTTGACGTCGTCGAAGTACTGAATAGCTTTGTCGGTGATGTCGACGCTGAAGTGGTAGCCCTCCTCCGGTGTGGCCGGTTGCTGGACGGGGTGGTTGTCGTGGATCAGGTCGGGATACCACTGGTTGGTCTCGGCGCCGAGGAAGCCGTAGAAGCGGTCGAAGCCGCGGCCGATCGGCCAATTATGTTTGGTGGAAGCGAGATTCATCTCATCCTCAGCGCACAGGTGCCACTTGCCTACCATTGCAGTGCTGAAACCCTGCTCGACGAGGACCTCGGCGAGGGTGGCGCACTGCGGTGGAATGTGCCCGTTTGCGCTCGGAAATCCGATGGCCGCTTCACTGATGCAGGCCATCCCGTTGGTTGTGTGATTACGGCCCGTCAGTAGGCAGGACCGAGTCGGCGAGCACAGGGCTGTGGTGTGCCACTGCCCGTAGCGCAGTCCGCGTGCTGCGATCTTGTCGATGTTCGGCGTCTCAATCGGGCCTCCGTAACAGCCGAGCGCGCCGAATCCGACGTCGTCGAGGACGATGTACAGCACGTTCGGTGAGCCTGGCGGTGCTTTAGGTTGCTCGTACGGGCCCCAGTCCGGGACGGAGTCTCGTATATCGAGGTTGACCACGCCCCTGAATGCCTTGGCCATTGTCTGCTCCTCATGTCGGGTTCCCCCACCTATCCACTACACCACCATCACCCCGACGTGAACAGGGCTTGTAATCTCCCGTTACTTGAACAGCCTGCCCGCCGTGAGTCGCGTGGAGCGAGACGGATCTTCGTCAGCCGCGATTCATGCTGGGCTGCATGCGAATTGGTCAAGCCACTAGGGATGCTGGTTTCGCTTTCTCGGCTGACGATGAAACCTGCGCCGCGCAGGCTTCCCAGTCGCGCGTGAAGTTCGCGATTGGACCATGCTTCTGTGGACTGGCCGAAGTGTTCGATATCCGGGCGCATGCAATAACCCTGATTCGGGCCGGGGCCAGAGCCACGAACTCGAGGTGGGTCATCTTCCGTTTCTATTCGTCTGTGCGCCAGTAGGTTTGCGATGCACCCGCAACGCCAGGCTTGCGTAAGAGTCGACGGAAGCCCTCCCGGGCAGCAGTTCCGAACACCGTTCGCGGGAATGGGGGTTCGGGGTGCGCAGTCCTGATCTGGGACGCCAGCGGGCGTGCCGTCCAGTTCGCGGGCCACGGTGCGGCTGTGAATTCTGTAGGTTCGTCGAGATTCTGGACCGTGCTGCCTCGGGTACCAAAGGATGTGCGAACTGAGGAGTAATTACCGGCAACGTCGACGTGGAGCGAGCCGTCGACGACAGACAGCACCCATGTGTCGATTTCCTCGAGCAGTGTGGCGGACCCGCTGTCACACCCGTCGCAGGCACAGTCGGGAATCGATGCCAAGCACACCGCCGGATCGCCTGCGCTGATCGAGATGTTGAACGGATGGTTGGAGTCCACCGGAGTGTGCGTCGTCAAAATCAGTGGGACGGCGCCGTCGGCGGTAGGTTCGAGAACGGTGTCGGCTCCGCCGGAATCGAAAGGGCGAAGCGCCCACCGCACAGGTGATGCTTCTCGCGCCCAGCCCCGGTCGAGGAGAACCGTTGTCCACGCCTGCACTCTCGCGACCACGATCAGGTACTTCTCCGGGTTGGTGGAACGCTCGTAGTCTGCCTCGGCCCGATCGGGACCATCCTTGTACGGGTTCGGCCACTCAGGAGTGTGTGCGCCGGTGAGGGCGAATTGCTCGTCGACATCGTCGAGTAGTTCGCAGATCTCTCGCGAGAGCACCGAAGTGCTCTCGCCCCAGCCGGTTTCGTGCAGGCTGCGGACGCCGTCGTTGCATCGCTCCCACCATGACCTTGCCGGATCTGTAGCCATCGCATGGACATTACCCGTCGACAGGCTTTTCACGCGCCCGCTCAGCGCGGTGCCAGTCATTGTGGCGACGCTATCTTTGACAGCCGAGAATTTTGATCAGTTGCCGGCTCGGGCAAGCAGGTCGCGCGCGGGAGAACTTCCGTCGAGTAGCCGGGTCGTGCGCTGCTTGATCTTCCACTCGCCCTCCGTCTTGACGAGATCGAACCGGTTCGCCGCGACACGCCACACGCGGAAGGAATCCTCGCCTTCGTTGCGCCGTAGCAATTGGGAATGGCCCGTCGCAGTAGCCTCGTCTCCGTCGACGACGATGTTGAGCGGGGCGAGAATATGGCCGCAACCGGTGTTGATGTAGTCCTGGTGTGGTGTGGTGCGGACCATCTCGGCGATCTCGGCGCGACCGTTCAGGGTACGAATATCGATGTCGTACACCGCATCCTCAGTCCACATCGCACCGACCTTGTCCGCCTCTCCGGCGTCGACGGCGGGACCGTATGCCGTGACGAGTTTCTGGATCGCAATCTCGTCTTCGAGTATTTGCACTCGTTCGAGGAGTGAGTGGACCAGCGCGGTCATATCGGTCATCGGGTCTCCTTGGTGTGGTTAGTGTTGCGGCCGACCTCGGGTAGTACATGCACGCGTGTCAGCGAATTCGATGTTGCGGTCCGGACAGTAGCAAGGCAGCGCTCGACTGTGTGGTCGATGTCGGAGACCGGGACGGGGTCGGAGTCGATGGCCTATCTCGACGAGTATTTGTCTTTCTACGTCCCGGTGAATGGACAAGGTATTACCGAGCCGCCGCGTTCGGTGTACGTCGGAGCTATCCACTTGGTAGGGAACATCATTGAGAACCATCAGTGGTCCTGCCTGCGGATAGAGCTGGGCGCCTGATCAATGTGATCGATCAGGCGCCCAGATTGTTGCGGCACAACCCGCCGTTCTTACGCGGAGCTAGTCCCCACCGAGGACTGCGAGCCTGCGGCAATTCCGTGTCGGAGGCGAGTGATCTCGTTGCGTGCTTCGACAACTTCGGGACTGTCGAGGCCCTTGGTGACAGCGAGGTCCCCACACAGGTCCAATGCAGCGCGAACGATATGACGTCGTTGGCGTCGCTCGGGGCGGGTCTGTGCGGCTCTGACGTAAGCGCGCTGTTGTCGCCACCCACCGGCAGCAGTAACTTCGTCGTCGGTCAACACTCCGGATTCGATTTCCGGAGCGAGAACATCACGGACGAAATGGGACTCGCGTGGGTGCGCCCAGACAAATGCGATCCACAATGCCGTCAAGGCGAAGATGATGTCGCCGACCATGACGACCAACACGATGGATGAGTTGCCGCCGGCGAGTGCCAGCATCGAGTCCCATACGCCGTGAATCAGAATCGGGGCCACGATCAACGCCAGCCCGCGTCTGATTCTGCGAGGTTGTGCCGGGGTGCCGATCAGATAAATGACTCCGGCACAGAACAGTGCGGTGAAGAGAGGATGCGAAACGATGTCGGAGTATGCGCGAAGCGCAATGGAACCGATCAGCCCGTCGGTCTGGTGCGCGCCGAAACCTTGCGTCGCACCGACAACCGAGTACAAGAAGTCCTCGCTGGTTTGAAATCCCAGGCCGATGAACGCGCCGAGTAGCAGTCCGTCGGTTGCGGTGCGGACCAGTCGCGGCGCAAGAGCGAGGAGGACAACAATGCCGATGCCTTTCGCGGTTTCCTCCACGAACGGCGCCGAGAGTCCGGCATGCCAATCCTCCGCCCAAACCTGTCCGAACAGCTTCGAGTAGAGCGAACCGAGTGCGGAGTTACCGGAGATCGCGATGGTGAACGTCGCCGCGGAGGCTCCCCAGACGAAGCCGGTGAGTACCAATCCCACGGGTTGGCGTTCGTACCGGTCGATGTGCCGGAACCACCATGTCCACACCGCAGCACTGATGACGGAGACGACGCCGGCGACAAGGAGTGCTTGCCCGAAGTATCCCGAATAGGGCGCGAACATCTGCCAGGCTTTGACCACGCCGACGCCGCACATCCACAGGTATATCCAGAACACGACGTTGCGCGGCTGGATAAACCGGAACTTCTCGCCCCACGCCGTCGCCTCTAGTGCTTGGGAGCGTGTCTCGAGCAGGTCGGCGCTCACTTGGTATCTCCCTCAGTGGTGCCGAATGACGCGATCATATCGGCGATTTCTTGACTGTGACTTGCAATCTGGTCGGGCGGACCGACCACTTGCACCCGAATTCCCTTGTCACCGACGACAAAAGTCGCCATCGAACCCGCGGCGCGGGGCGTATCGAAGCGAATCTGGACGCCGGTCAAGCCACCATCGGTGGTGACTGGCTGCGGTGGGCTGGAGATGGCGAGTACAGAGCTTCCGTTTGTCGCAAGACTTACGGCGTCGACCTGTGAGAGAAGTTCGTCGGCGGTGCCGGTGAAGTCGTCAGCGTCGACGACGAAACTCACGCTGCCACCGGTCAATTCCACCCTCGGCACGGAACCGGACGCACTGCGTTGGTCGATGAGGAAGCCGCTATTGATATTCCAGCCCGCGGGCACAGTGAACGACACCGACTCGGTCACAGCCAGGCGGTCGCCGGCAACTGTCGGATCTTCCGACGACACAGCGGAATCGATGGCCGGAACGATCACAACCCACAGCAGCCACACGGCCAGAATTGCGACTGCGTGCGGAAACACGCGTGTGTCGAACCCGAGGAAGCGGTGATCGGCTGGTGGCCGTCGTCGATGCGTTCTGTGTTCGTGTTTCGACGGGATACTCCCGATAATGCTCGAAATTCCTCGTTCCCATTGTGCCGAATGTGTATTGACTATCCCAGAAATGGGACGAATGGCGGGAACGGAGTGCGTGCCGTCACCTACCGCCCACCGAGAACGGCGGCACAGCGGGCAGTCCGGGTTATGCGATCGCGCATCTTGCGTGAGTCGACGTGCTCCTTGACGACGTGGTCCTTGACACAGCGTCAGTTACGGCGTTTGACTGAGATGCGCGCTCGTGTTGAATCGCCCGACAGTGTTCTGGGAGGTCGCCGCATGTATGGCATAGGTTTAACGAGTTCGGGACATCGATGCGGAGTGCGAGCCCGCCGCAAGGGCGTCTCGGTGCTGGCACTGGTCGGAGCCTGCCTCGTTTCTCTGGCAGTTCCCCAGACTGCCAGCAGCGAACCGGCCGCAGGAACCGTCGACACCGGGTTCGCGATCCCGTTTTCCGGGGCCCCTGGCTACGAGCACCTGGCACCGCCGCAGATGACCAGCCCGGATCAGCTCAACCAGCCACTCGGTCAGCAAGCGGCGGACGAGATTGCCGCCCAGATCGGGCTCGACAGCGAGGATGCGTTGTCGGAGCAGCAGTATCGCGACCTCGTCACGGGCGGTGGGGTCGGCGGCAGTCGCGAGGCCGCCGAGATTATCGACGAATGCGCCCGGATCCTCACCAATACGAACGGGCGTCCGCTCTATTCCACCGTCGACGGCAACGTCACGTCGTCGGTTCTGGCCAGCTACGGGCTGTACGTGAATTCCATTGGGCTGCTGGAGAGTCCGGCCAACGCGGACGCGCCGACGAGGCAGGTGAACTCCTTGATCGCTCCAGGCGGATTTGTGGGCACATGGATGAGGAACAACGGCGCAACACAAACCCTGGTTGCGCTCTATCAGTCGGCGTACACAGTGCAAGCGGTCTATGGCTTTGCATCGCAACAGATGTCGGGCACAGCGCAACTGGTGACCAACACCAAGGGAGGTGCGAGTTCAGCGGTCGGTATGTCGATGGCGCCGCCGCTCTGGATAGTGAACTTTGCGCTGCTCTACATATTGAAGCCCTCCCTGGCGGCTGCGATGCCTGCCCAGTGGGCTCCCATTCCTTCGGCGGTTGCCGACGCGATAACGTCGAGCCCTACCGGCCAGGTTTCTTTCAGCGACTATGCGTCCTATTTCGAGTGAACGCCAACTTTTTTCCGACGTTCCGAGTCGCCCTCAGGATTCGACAGTTACCTTGACGACGTTGTCGTCGCCGTTGAATCGGACCGCCGGCCAGTATCCGTCCATGAAGTGTGAACCGCACGTATCTGCCAGATCAAGGACGACTTCGTTGTCGGGAAATACCTCCACTGCGTCGAGTGCCAGGTCTCGTAGTGCGTCGTCGAGTTCTTCCGTGGAAGGAGGGTCCTCGCTGAACTCGTAGACGACCGCTTCGACGGCTTGCCGATGGAAGGGTTGGAGTTGATCGAAGACGTGGTGCAAGCGGGGGAGCATGCCGCGTACGGCGTCGGAGTCGACGGAGTGGGCGATGAATCCAACGTCCCGCCCGTCGATGTTGCGGGTCAGGCTGAAGTAGTCGTCGTCCAATCGCACGCCGTCGGACAAGATGTGATGCCCGCGGACAAAAGTGCCGAGCGTTTCGTCAACGATTGCGGAGCCGGAGTGTGTCGTCACGAGATCAGCTTAAAGTGCCCGTGTCGCAGTGAGGCCGATCGATTCGGTACCCGAGCCCGCCGGTATTGGCGCGGGTGGAATCGACGCCGCCGGCACCTTAATTCAAACTTGGTGGACTCGGGGTTTTCCCGGATGAAACGCAGGTGGTGAACCTCTACGCTACCGCCATGGACTTGATCGTCTGGATTATCGCGACGCCGATTCTTGCCGCAGCACTCGCGGTCGCCATGCGACGAACGCTGGGGGCGAAAGTCGGGTGGCCGCGAACACTGGTGGTCTCGGTGATAGCGCTCTCGGTTGGTGTTTCGCTGGCGAGCTACGTCGCAACGCTCGACGGAATTGCGAGCCCGGACGGTCAACTACTGGTGAGCGAGGGAATTGCGCTCACCTTCTTCGGAGTCGCCGCGCTCTGGGTTTTCGCGGCGTGCCTGGCCGCGTTGGTCTTCCTTGAAGTTGTCATTCCTTCGGGGTCCGTACCCGGTGTGCCAGAAGCACTGCGGCGCAGCCGAAAATCGTGGCGCCGAACAAAGCGGTACGCCCAGATCGTGGGTATCTTCATGCGAGCGGGAGGTGGGTCGGCTCTCCGCGCCGGACCGTCCGCACCTCAGTTCGGGGACGCGCTGGTGGAGATCGTCAACCGATGCGGAGTCACTTTCGTCAAGTTGGGACAGATCCTCGGCACACGAGACGACCTCGTGCCACCCGAGCTCGCTCGCGCTCTCTCGACGCTCCAAAGTTCGGCTCGGCCGGCTGATCCTGACCGCATTGCAGAGCTGCTGGCATCGGAACTTGGCGACGTCCCCGAAGCGGTGTTCGCGTGGTTCGAAGTGGAACCATTCGCCGCTGCCTCTGTCGCACAGGTACATTCCGCGCGCACCACTGAAGGCGTCGATGTCGTGGTGAAGGTTCAACGCCCCGATGCGAGCGCACAAGTGAGCGTGGATTGCGATATCTTCCTTCGCGTTTCATCCCTCGCGGAGACCCGTTTTCCCTGGGCACGCGATATCGGCGTTCACCGACTCGCCGGCGGGCTCGTCACGTCGCTGCTCGAAGAGCTCGACTACCGTACCGAGGCAGCGAATACCAGCGCGATTGCTTCCACCATGTCGAACCGCCCGGATATCGTCGTTCCGCACGTCTACCTCGACCTCAGTAGCGGAAGGGTGCTCGTGATGGAACGTCTTCACGGCACACCACTTTCCGACGGTGAGGCCGCGCTCACCGGCCTCGATCGCGACACCCGCAGCAGCATTGCCAACGAACTTCTTGCGTCACTGCTCGACGGGATCTTTGTCCACGGGGTGTTCCACGCGGACCTGCACCCCGGAAACATCATGATCCTCGATGACGGCCGGGTCGGGCTCCTCGACTTCGGCGCAGTGGGCGTGCTGGACGGGGAGACACGGATACTGTTCGCCGTACTCCTGAACGCTGCCCTGGCCGGAGACCCGGTGGCGACCGTCGACGCGATGTTGATGGCATTCGACGTACCCGTCGATGTGGAACGCGGAGCGCTGCGACACCAGGTGGGCCGCGAGATCACCCTGCTCAGTGTTCAACCCAATGTTTCCATGGCATCGTTCGCGCGAATGTTCACCGTGCTTCGAGATCATCGAATAGGAGTGCCGGGAGACGTCGCCGCCGCATTCCGTTCACTCGCGTCATTGGAGCGCGCCCTCCGGCTCCTGGATCCGCACATCGACCTCGTCGCTGCTGTTCGCGCCGAAGTTCCCCGACTGTTGACCCAGGTCGCCAGTCCGACTGCGGCCGCGCAGGCGATCCTGTCGACGACGGCGGTCACAACCGCGGTAGCCAGGCGTCTTCCTGGTCAGCTCGACCAGATCGCAACCTCCCTCGCGTCGGGAAGTTTCACTCTCCGCACCCGTTCTGTCGCACATCCCGACGACAGGCGATGGCTCCGACGGTCGGCGAACAACGCCCTGGGAATGGCGGCTGGAGTTACCGCGCTGATTGTCGCGGCGATCCTGCTGTTCGTACCTGGCGGACCACAACTCACACCTCAGCTGTCGGGCTACGCACTCGTGAGTGCGGTACTGGGCTTCGTAGGAGTCGTTCTGTGCATGCGGACCGTGTTCCGTTTGTTCACACTCGACGGCAGGCGGTGAAACCTCACCTCCCGGGTTAACGTTGCCCAATTTCCCCGCAGGGCGAATGTGTTGCGGCGGAGTCAGTCCGGTGCCTTGTCGTCGGGATCGGTCCGTGTCGTGCGTTTCCGTTCGGCGGCATTGCCCGGCACCGCCGCCGCCTCGCGCTCGGCGGCGATACGTTCTTCGAGACCGTCCACCAATTCGGACAGTTCACGGTCACGTTTGGTGGGCGTGATTACCTCGCCGGATGAATGTTCGTCAGCGGGATTATGCGACTGTGACTCGTTGTCGGGATTGGTCGTCGTCTCGTCATCGAACTGTGCGCTCAACGTCATCGCCTCCTTGATCTCTGCCCGCGACTCTACGACTCCTACGACGCGTGAGCATCGGTGCTGGTCGGTGCTAGCGCGAAGGGATCGGGTAATGCCGCCGACCGAACTCTTCGACACATCCGAGCGGTTGTTCCGCTGCAGAATGGGTACGTTCGCGCACGAGACGTATACACCTTCGAGGCAGTCTCACTGATCGGAATGGAAAAGTTGTATCAAGAGTCACATTGTTACCGTTTTCGAGCGATATCGACCCAAGAGGAGCATGAATGCGGACAACGGTGAGACCAACTAGGCCGCTGGCAGGCTACGCCGAACGTCGATACGAACGGTCCCGACCGGTTTGGCTCATACTGACCGTGCTGATCACGGTCGAGGTGATCAGCGCATTCGAGACTTCGATGATGTACGCGGCGCTGCCGACTTTCGCCGAGATCTTCGACGCCGACGCTTCGGCTGTGGGATGGTCCGTCACCGCGTTCCTGCTGGTCGCGGCATCCTCTGCTGCAGTATGCGGCAGGCTCGGAGATATGTACGGGCGCGAACGCGTGCTGATGGTCGTACTGGCATTCGCCACAGTCGGCTCGATTGTGAGCATGGCGGTCGGAACGCTCGAGGGCATCATTATCGGGCGTGCCATCCAAGGCGTCGCGGGGGCGATTCTGCCGCTGTGCATCGGTTTGGCCCGCGAGCATCTGCCCGTGGAGAAGGTTGCGATGGCTGTTGCGCTGATCGCCGGATCTGCCATTGCCGCCGGTGCGGCGTCGCTGGTCGTTGCGGGTGTGATCATCGACCTCGGCGATTGGCGGTACATCTTTGTCGTCACTGCCGCCTACGCCGTCGTCTGCATCATCCTGGTTGAAGTTGTATTACCGTGGCGCCGTCGGACTTACCATCGACAGCCTGTTGATTTCGCTGGAGCCGTGGCGCTAGCCGTCGCAGTGGCGTCAATCTTGTTGGGGCTCACGCAAGGAAAGTCGTGGGGCTGGGACGATCTTCGGGTACTCAGCCTCTTGCTCGTCGGCGCCGTCATCTTTGCCTGGTGGGTGAGGTGGGAGTTGAACTGCGCGTCCCCAATTGTCAACTTGCGCTTGCTTGCTGAACGCAACATCGCTTTGACCATGCTCAGCACGATCGCTCTCGGGCTCGGTCCCATCGGTGTGGTCACCATGCTCATTCCGATCATCATGCAATCTCCGAAAACCTCACCGTTCGGGCTCGGGCTTTCACCTACCACCGCCGGTCTCCTGTCGTTCATCGGCGCGATGGTCGGCATGTTGTTCACACCGCTCGCCGGAAAATTGGCAGCGTCGGTCGGCGCCCGCACCGCGTTGCTGATCGGAACCGCGTTGTTCCTCGGGGCATGTTCCGGTTTTCTCGTGTTCCACGGTTCAGTAGTCGGAATGACAATGCTGATCGTGGTCGTCTCGATCGCAACGGCCTTTGCGTACACGGCGTTGTCGAATCTCCTCGTGGAATTCGTTCCCGAACACAGCACCAGCGAGACCGTCGGTAGTCAGTCGGTTGTGCGAACTGCAGCGATGGCCGTCGGAACGTCGATTACGACAGTTCTGCTCGCATCTCTCGTGGTTCCCGGAACGTCGACACCGACAGTTGCTGCGCTCGGTGCTGTCTGCGCGATGCTCGTGGCTATGTGTGTCGTCACGATCATTCTTGCTCTCGGGATCAGGTACGAAAA
Organism: Rhodococcus sp. MS16; assembly: GCF_013277795.1. Taxonomy (NCBI): domain Bacteria; kingdom Bacillati; phylum Actinomycetota; class Actinomycetes; order Mycobacteriales; family Nocardiaceae; genus Rhodococcus; species Rhodococcus sp. MS16. The sequence continues at coordinate 817,526 of NZ_VBTM01000005.1, read as the reverse complement.
GCGCTGACATGCAGGTCATGATTCGGCTGTGACGGCCGCAACGCACTAACAATCCGCGCAAAAAATCCCGCTGACTGGGCATCCGGACCATCTTGCGCTGCGCCTGCCCTAGCGTTCTACCTCGATAAACCACGTGAAGGGATTTGTTCAATGGCTAAGAATCAGGCACCCCCCGCGACACGGGCCGACGACATCACAGTCGACCTGCTGGTAATCGGGTCCGGTACCGGCATGGCTGCCGCCCTCACCGCAAACGAGCTCGGCTTGTCCACGCTGATCGTGGAGAAGACGCAGTACGTGGGCGGTTCGACGGCGCGGTCCGGTGGGGCGTTCTGGATGCCTGCCAACCCGGTACTTGCAGCTGCCAATGCGGGCGACACCGTTGAGCGCGCGAAGACGTATGTGCGTGCGGTGGTCGGTGATACGGCACCAGCCGAACGTGGCGAGGCATTTGTCGACCATGGTGGCGCCACGATCGACATGCTCTCCCGCACGACGCCCATGAAGTTCTTCTGGGCCAAGGAATACTCCGACTACCACCCCGAACTGCCGGGCGGTAGCGCTGCAGGCCGCACCTGCGAGTGCCAGCCGTTCGACGCTTCGGTGCTGGGAGAGGAACGCGGCCGCCTGCGCCCCGGTTTGATGGAAGCCGGGCTGCCGATGCCGGTGACCGGTGCGGACTACAAGTGGATGAACCTGATGGCGAAGAAGCCCACCAAGGCTTTCCCGCGCATTATCCGCCGCTTGTCGCAGGGCGTTTTCGGTAAGTACGTCCTCAAGCGTGAATACATTGCGGGCGGTCAGGCGCTGGCCGCCGGCCTGTTTGCCGGTGTGGTTCAGGCAGGCATTCCGGTGTGGACGGAAACGTCGTTGGTTCGGCTGATCACCGAAGGTGACCGCGTAACCGGTGCAGTAGTCGTGCAAGACGGACGTGAGGTGACTGTGACGGCCCGGCGCGGTGTCGTGCTGGCCGCCGGCGGCTTCGATCACAACATGGAGTGGCGCCACAAGTACCAGTCGGAGAGCCTCGGTGAGCACGAGAGCCTCGGCGCCGAGGGCAACACCGGCGAGGCTATCGAGGTCGCGCAGGAACTGGGCGCAGACATCGGCTTGATGGACCAGTCGTGGTGGTTCCCGGCGGTCGCGAGCATCAAGGGACGCCCACCGATGGTGATGCTCGCCGAGCGTGCGCTGCCTGGCTCGTTCATCGTCGACCACACCGGTCGACGCTTCGTCAACGAGGCCACCGACTACATGACGTTCGGTCAGTGTGTGCTCGACCGGGAGAAGGCGGGCGACCCCGCAGAATCCATGTGGATCGTCTTCGACCAGGAGTACCGCAACAGCTACGTGTTCGCCGGCGGCATCTTCCCGCGCCAGCCCCTTCCGCCGTCGTTCTTCGAGGAGGGTATCGCGCATCAGGCGAGCAGCCCGACCGAACTCGCCCGTAAGGCCGGTCTGCCCGAAGATGCGTTCGCTGAGGCGTTCCAGAAGTTCAACGATGCCGCAGCAGCCGGTAGTGACGGCGAATTCGGCCGCGGCGGAAGCGCATACGACCGGTACTACGGCGACCCGACAGTGTCCCCGAACCCGAACCTGAGGCCGCTCGACAAGAACGCTCTCTACGCGGTGAAGATGACATTGAGTGACCTCGGCACGTGCGGCGGCGTGCGCGCCGACGACCACGCTCGAGTCCTCCGCGAGGACGGCAGCTCCATCGACGGGCTGTACGCGATCGGCAACACCGCTGCGAATGCGTTCGGCCACTCCTACCCGGGCGCGGGCGCGACGATCGGCCAGGGACTGGTTTACGGCTACATCGCAGCGCATCACGCAGCGAAGCGGTAGTTCAGCCAAGCAATAGCACCACCGAACGGGAGATCAGCGCACGTTTCCGACGCCGGAACGTGCCCTGGTCTCCCGTTCGGCATGCAAGGCTCCGAGCACCGTCATCTTCTCGATGATTTGATTCGATTGTTGCTTGGCAGACGCCCGATTGGGTACGTATGTGGTGGTCCAGTGCACTCACCGATCTCGGCGGCACCGACAATGCTCGAATTCGCCAGGCAATCCGGTGACGACCGAATCGGAAAGCGTCTGTACCCCTGCCATACATACATACGGATCGGAAGGGCAACCTTTGCCCTCCGCTCCGGTCGAGGAGATGAATCACATGTCATCATCTACCCACGCACCGATGCACACTCACCCTGACATCATTGCACTGCGCGAGCGCTACGATCAGGCCGCCGAACAACCAACCGCCCAAGTTGTCGAAGGGCTGATGTTGTTGTCCGGACTGTACGCAGCGGCGTCCGCGTGGATCATCGGTTTCACCGCTCAAACCAACCTCAGTGTCACTAACTTGATCTGTGGTGCTGCGATCGGGTTGCTTGCGGTGGCTTTCGGATCCGCTTACGGCCGCACCCACGGCATGACATTCGTTGCACCGTTACTCGGGATTTGGCTGATCGTCTCGCCTTGGATCGTTGCGGGTGTCGATACCAGCACTTCCATGATCTGGTCCAATGTGGTTGTGGGAGCGCTTGTCTGCGTTCTAGGTCTCGCCACAGCTGCACTGGGAATGGGGCGCGGTCCTGCGCGACGCGAACCGAAACCGCAGTGACTACCGAGACGGTTGTTCCAGGGCGAAAGTCACGAAGTGCGGTGTCGTCGATTGGTTGAACGACGAACACGGGTTCGGGTCTATTTCGCACACCCACCACAGGCTCGGAATGTCCGTATCACTGACGTTGCCGGCTCGGGTAATGGTCGTCACCCGAGTCGGGAGCGCAGGATCGAAGGGAGTACGGGTGTAGGTCGTCCAGGTGTCGGAAGTGATCTCTCTGGGCGTTGAGGCAAGCGACACGTCGAAATGCCAAGGGGCCGTTGCTGTTGATCGGGCAAGCACGTCTACCGATGTGGTGGCCGGATGTGATGTTCAGGCAGGCGTCGCGAGTGCCCATCTGACCTTCTCGCCGGCCTTGGCGTCGGGCATCGAGCTGTTCAGTCGGGCATAAGCTGTCCATAGCGATGAACGACCGTACGTTGCACCCCGGAAGTCGGATATTATTGGTGCACCGTTTGATTGGTGGGTAATTTGGTCTCGCGGTCGCTGGTTATGTGCCGTCGACATCGACGGACGTGGGAGTAGGCATGAATCCAGACCCTTTCTCAATTTTCCACGCCCCTCTGAACCCGACAACTTCATGCGGTGGTTGCCTGTTTCCGAGATGATTCGGTGATGATCGCGGGATCGCACAGGATGAACACAATTTGTGAAAATCGTGTGGGCAAGCCTATGGAAGGTGCATCAGCTGCCTCGCAAGAGTGAAGAGTCGGCGACCGAGCCTGATGACGGGGATCCCCAGAGGAATCAGAATCACCGTCACGCACAGTACGGCACCGACAAGCCACACCACGGTCGCAAGGATTCCGAGCACTGTGCCGAGCACAGCCATGACGATCCCTAGCAGCGCGTCGAACAAACCACGGAGCACACGCATGATGACCTCCTGTCTCCAGTCTCCGCTTTTCCGGACCTGGACGCACTGTCGCCGCAGGTTCTTTTGTCAGCCAACTGGATTGGACACGATCTCGCCGCGAAGTCACCCCAATCGCGTATGTAAGCGCGCACCTTCGAGTGGTCGGGCCGTCGTCATTCGCTCGTGTCGCGAGCTTCTCACCTATGGCCCACCGTTCTCGGTTCATTGCTTCGATCTACGGTGTTGACGCGCAACGGAATGCCGCGTTGACTGGGCATTGCTCTATGGCCGGGAGGCCAACATGATCATCGTCTTCATGTACGTTCCGGCGGAGGCGCCTGGCGAAACCCGTTCGACCGACGATCATCGAGAAGAAGGAACCGCCATGAGCATCGTGAAGAGAATCAGGCACAAGGCAGAAACCGCCGAGGGGGTCATCAAGAAGACCGTCGGCAAGAGCTTGGGAAACGAAAAGATGGAGGCCGAGGGGAGGTCTGAACAGGCCAAAGGCCAGGCAAAACAGACCGGCGACAAGCTCAAACAGGCGGGACGAAAGTTCAGGGACGCCTTCAAACATTGACCCACCCCTCTTTCGAAGTTTGCTACCGGCGTACATCAGTGGTGCGAAGGTGAGGCGAATGGTGCGAATACCTGTGAGTGGGCGAAAAGCATGAGTGGACAGCAGAATACGAGCAGCCGAATCGCTACCAGTGCAACACGAGACGCACCTCCTCGTTCAGCGGTGCGGTCTCGCGACAAACGCGACATGTGCAACGGAGAGATACACATCCGTTGCGGCGCGGACTGAGCGCAAAAACGAAAGTCACTCTCATCGTCCTGCTTGTCCTTGCGCTCCTCCTCGGGCCAGTGCTGCTCGTCGTCCTCTTGCTGGCACTCATTGTTACGGGGTTGGTCGCGGCGGTTCGCGCCGCTGGAAAAGGGTGATGTTCGAGATCCATGGGCGGAAGTGATCGCCGGTGCCAACACCCCCGCAGCACAGCGATACCGGACATCAATTTTGTCGTGGGTGCAAGGCCTCGTTCATGTTCTCCACCCCGCGCGCATGCGTCGACAGATCCGCCCGTGCGGTACGCACCGTAGTACCGCGACTTCGCGATCCTGGCCCCGTGAAGTCCTCATCCGACCTCGATACGTCGCGGTCGAGACCCTCCTGAGACGCTTCGAACTCCTCCCTGTCCAACTGGGCGCGGAGCAAGGAGTCGGATTTCGGGGTATTTCGCATAGGAGCATTGTTCCAGACGCCACTGGAAAATTTCTGTAGCGACGAGGGTAGACATTTGGTTCAAGTCGTTGTAAGTTTTCTCTTGCAAGGAAGAAAGAACCAAGAAGTGCGGGAGAAATGAACTACCCGCAAGCGGTACCGCAGGGCAGGGTCGCGTCGAGGCCGTTGGTTGTGTTGTCAGTGTGTACGACCTCGGCAGCCCCTTGAGAGCGGCTACCGGACAGCATGTTTGGGTCCGGGAGCTCGAAAGAGTGCAGTTGTGTAATGGAAGTTCAACCCCGACCCCCGGCGGCCTCTACGGCGCCGGGGGTCCCGTCCGTTAACAGAAAGAGGCCACTCATTCCGGCTGAGCTCCCTGACAGTGCGCTGTCCGACAAGTTCGACGACGAGGACTATCCGGCCTACAGCATGGGCCAGGCCGCAGATATCCTCGGTGTCAGGCAAGCTTTCCTACGCAGTCTCGACGCCGCTAAGCTCCTCGCTCCGCAACGGTCCGAGGGAGGGCATCGCCGTTACTCTCGCTACCAACTCCGGATCGCTGCGCGCGCTCACGAGCTTGTCGCCAATGGCACTGCTCTGGACTCGGCGTGCCGCATCATCATCCTCGAAGATCAACTTGCCGAAGCGCGTCGTATCAATGCCGAACTCCAGCAAGCCCGGCACACCGAGAACGACACCGGCACCGCGCCCGAATAACACCGCGCCGGACTGCCGCCGGTCAGCTCGCGGCGATGTCCCAGATCTGGCCGTGCCGTCGTTGCCGGTCGCTCACGTGGATGTGTTCACGCCCACTCTGCTACAGCTTTTGTGTCGTCGAGGTCGGGAGCGTTGCGCTGCCGTCGATTCGTCCTTCGTCCCCGTCCTCTGACGTTCATCCACGCATTCCGTCACGTTGGTGCAGGGTTTCAGGAATTGTGGGATGGGTAACAGTGGGGAAGGTGGGTTGAATAATAGGAGTGACATGGATCCAGTTGTTTGGACGGAATCCGACGAACGCGAGTCCTGGTGGCGTGAAGTTCTGGGAATCGACAGATGCGGGCAGGAGTAAGCGATCGCGGGCATGGTCCAGCGTTCGCCGCGTGGCACACGACATTTAGGGGGAGACCGCTCGTGAACCGTCGCGTCGGCATCCCAGTCGAAAGAGATAAGTGCAGTTGACGGCATTATTCGAGAAAAACCCGATTGTCCGCTCTGGTTCTCACGCAGCAGTGTGACGCGCATCGACGCAGCTGAAAACGGGTACCGAAACAGGTAATTCAACCGGTACGGGTAGGTACCCCCTTGCCTCGCTGAATCAGCAACGAAACCAAACAGCGGGTTTTAATCGGCGTCTTCGCTTGACTTCCGAACTCGGGGCACTCGCCGAGCCTTCCGAGGGTGCAGTCTTTGGAGCAGAACGCGTTGCTCGCCGCGAGTAGCATCTATGTCGCGGCGTCGCTGCCCGGTGTCATCCGAATTGAATTGGCACGCATCAGATTTGGATTCTGTTATGAACGAGCCCAGCTGATGGAGCTTTCGTTATCGGATTGGTATCACGGTGAGCTGGAGCAGTGGTAAAGGCCTCCCGGCATTGCGTATTCCGATCGCACGGATTTGCCTAGAAATCGTGCTCAGTTCGAGGTCGTGAGCGATCGTTGAGTCGCGATATCGACCGGTCGGGTCGAAATCACCAAGTCAGGTATGCGCCTGGGTAATTCAGCCGTCGCACGCAGCTTCTGGACGCGGCATCGTATGAAGTGCTTCAGTCCGCAACGCAAGGATCTGCATGTTTCACCCCGTGATTCCCGACAACTTGGGTAGGCACCCGCCCCGTTGAACAAGCGTCGAAAAGCTATCGGTTCGGTGACGTAGCTTCGACGCCCCCCGACGAGGGTTCGCGGTATCGCAAAGCGTCCACAGGATGGGCGCACCACTGGGCGAGGCCTGCGCCAATTCGGCGCATCTTTACAAGTTCATTCCAACGGGGTTGGTGCTGAAAGCCACGCGGCTCAGCACGCACTGAGTGCCGCCTGCATGCACCTGCTCCGACCACATCAGTCAAGGAAAATATGAGTAAGCACAACAAACGCAAGACCTCCACCACAATTCGTTTCATCGCCGTAACTGCAGGAGTGGGCTCTCTCGTGGGCGCCGGGGCAGTCGTGAATTCCGGTATGGCCGGTGCACAAAGCTGGTCGGCGAGCTGTAACTGGGAGTGGCCGGTAAATGGCTCACTCTCGCAGGGCTACCACGGCGGGCACGACGGCGTCGACTTTGCCGTTAACGTCGGCACGGTGCTCCATGCGCCTACGTCGGGCACGATCTCTGTTGCCGGACCGAACGATCCGGGTGGATACGGCACGTACATCCAGTTGGAAGCAGATTCGGGCGAGCAGATCCAGATGGGTCACCTCTCCGAAACGTGGGTCGGTGTCGGACAGCGCGTTGCGGTCGGCGACCAGATCGGCGCAACGGGCAACACCGGTAGCTCCACCGGTCCACACTTGCATCTCCGCATTCACAGTGGCGGGGCCGTCGATCCCATGTCCTTCCTGAGTTCGGTCGGCGCGTGTGACACCGGTCTGAGCAGTGCGCCTGCACCTGCACCCGAACCTGAACTTGCGCCTGCACCCGCACCAGAACCGGAACCGGAACTCGCGGCCGCGCCTGCACCGGAACTCGCGGCCGCGCCTGCACCGGAACTCGCGCCTGCACCGGAACCCGTGCCCGCCGCGGATCCGGCTCCGGTTGTCGAGTCTGAGGTATCCGAACCAGCACCGGTAGAAAGCATTCCGGAGGTAGAGGCTCCCGTATCGGGCGAATCGGTGGTTGTTGCAGCCGGCGATACTTTGTTCGAGATCGGTGCAGAGCGAGGCCTCACCTGGCAGGCGGTCTGGGACATGAACCCCCAGATCGTTGATCCTGACCAGATCTTCGTTGGTGACGTAATCAACCTGTAAGTTCATCGCGTCCATCTGGTTCAGCAGCGAGGCGAATTCAGAGTTCCAGTCGATGCGCGTGAGTGCTGCAGCCGGGCCGTACATTACGGCCCGGCTGCTGTCGTGCTCGGCGGCGAAACGTAGTTCAGATATTGCTGAAATCGGAGATCACTTGATCAAATGCACCCGTGCGCCCGGGTGTCACGACTTTTTCGAAAATCGTCAGTACGCACTCGTCGAGAGCATCCACTACCGCGAGCGATTTTCGGGTGACGGTGTTTCTGCGGGACCAGCGTCCACGTTCCATGCGCGCCAAAGGGATTCCGTCACGCAGCGCCGTTGCCTTTCGGCCTGATGTGTGTGCGAAGAGATACGTCCGGTCTGCGATCGCGACTTCACATCGTTTGTTTCTCCGGCGCATCGCCTTTGGCTTCTGATCGAGGAATGTGCCGATCGTGCCGTCGGGCAAGCGGAGTACAGCAGGATGGCCTTTGCGGGGCGTCAGCGTGTCGCGATCGATCCCGTCGACAGGGGTCGGAAACAACTCGCCACGCAGGATCCCCGCGGGGTCGAATATCGTTATTGTCGAGTCTTCTTCGGCAACTTTGACGAACCACCCGGTTTCTGTGGGCCTGTAATTCCAATTCATGCGGGGGATTATTCCTTCTCCCTTCAGGCCTGCCCCGGGTTGGTGACGTTGCCGAAACCGTACGTCGTTTGACGGGCGTTGTGGCAGCGTGTGACTGTGCCTACTTATCACGACTATTTATGGCTTCAGCCGTACCTGGACAAGCGATTCGCCTTCGGATACTGCGCTGCTGTCATCCCCGGTCGCTCTCCGGCAGAGGTATTGAGTCTTCTTGGTGCCGCGAGTTCGCACTCGGACTCGGACGTGCACTTGGAGGCAGTTGGCGTTGCCGAGGTCGGCGAGGTGGAGCTAGACCTCGCGGATCAGGCCGTCGCAAGCGGACTCGGCAGTCTGCATGTGATCGCGGTTGCAGCGATAGACGGCGATGACACGTTGTTGATCCAGCTCAACGGCGGGTCCTTCGCTGTCACCGAAGCGCTGATGCGGCCGCTGCTACCCGATCGCGAGGTGGTAGCGCACTCTCTCAGCGTCAATGCCGACAGTCAGTTCATCTGGTGGTCGAACTGCGAACGTGTGGCCGCGTTCGAACTGTTTGGATCCGGCCCGGTGATCGGGGACGAGCGAGTCGTGGATCTGATCTGGGAAGTCGGTGGAATCGGAATCGACGACGATGCGCTCAACGAACCGGGCGAGCATGCCATGGAAGGCGCTTTTGCTTTGGCCGAGCGGATCACCGGTGTGGCTGTAACCGCCGAATTGTTTGAGGCAGGACCATTTACGGTCGCAGTTGTACCCGGCGAGGGGCGGACCCTCCAGGTGGATCGTCCCGCTCCCCCGATACAGAACCCACCCTCGCAGTGGCGCGAGGTAGCGCGACGCTACAAGGCTGCGGAGCGGATTCCGCTGCACGGAATGATGTTCAAGGAGCGGCCTCCTGGCGGTCGCCCCAGCGCGGAACTCGAATTCTGGTTCAAACCTCGCACCTGTATCCGTCTGGCTGACGACGAAGGAGTGCTCTTTCTGCAGAACCGGCAGAAGCAAACATGGTTCCGCACCGACGGTGTGCTCGAAGTACGAAGCGGTGGTTACAGTCTCGATATTCACATCACGCAACTTCTCCAGATACACAGGACTTGGCCGGACGCTCGATTCGCCGACCTTCTTCCGCCGGATACGGCCGGCCGGGCAGTAGAGGTCAATGGGCGGCGCGCGTGGGAGTTCGAGATGCCGCCGGACTGGGCCGGTCTTGATTCCACTGTTGCGTTCGACGAGGAAACCGGAATTCCGTTGCGGTGGAAAAATAAAACGTGCACCCATGAGATATCGGAGCTGGAAACCGGGATCGACATGGGCGACGGCTTTTTCACCGGTCCGTGACAGCATATGTTGGGGAGCATGGAGGGCGAGGGACGTATACCGTGTCTGGCGAGCAATCAACAACTGAACCGGTGCCGACCTGGTTTCGGTCGGCACCGGTGCGGAATCGGAAAACCGATCCGATTGTCGCCCTGTGTTATTGGGATATCAGCTTGTCGCGGACTCGCGCCCTTGGATGGCCGAGACCACCAGGTTGCTCTTGGGTAGACTCGTCCCGGAATGTACGGCGTCGGCCCACTCGGTTGTCGTCGTGACCGCTGCGAAGTTCGATTGCAAAAGAACCATGAGTGTCTCGTGCAGTGACTGGGCCGACACCTGCCCCGCCTCGTTTGCCAGATGGATCGATCCGCTGGCGTCGGAAAGAATCTCTGCGGAGAACCCGAGAGCCTCAGCCTCCACGGCGGTGCCGAGGTCGCAGTTGTTGGTCATGTAACCGACGATCGTGATGGTGTCGATGTCTTTCGCGCGCAGCCATTCCGCTACATCGGTGCCGGCGAATACGCTCGCGTACTGCTTGTGCACTCGCTTGGTCGCCGGGTCGATCTGCCCCTCGAGTTCCGGGTGAAGTGACCATCCGGGTGTCCCTTCGACAAAGACCGGGGCGCCTTCGGGCATCTGGTGCTGAACGACGACGACGGGAACGTCGTTGGCACCGGCAACCTTGACCGCGCTGAGGATGTTGGCCAGCGATTCTTCACGCGGCGGGTACTGGATCTGCAGAGGCCCGTCGAAGTACTCCTGCTGGACGTCGACGACAATAAGGGCACGGCGGGGTGTAGGCACGGTTCATCACTCCTGAAGGCGGGTCGATTTCAGTTCCGGATCGGTTATCCGTGGTGTTCGTCTTCCATTCTTCGGTAGGTTCGTATGCACCGTGAGTGGCACGGGTGCATACTTTCGATGATTTTGCGCCAACGTTGGGAGATCCATGCGAATCGCGGTGTACGCGTTTGACGATGTCACGATGTTTCACCTTGCTGCACCGCTGATGGTGTTCGGTGAGGTGGGTCGTCTCGGACTTGCACCTGGCTGGGAAACTCGGCTTTGGTCCGACCGAGCGGGCGCGGTTCGCACTGCCGAAGGCTACTCGATCGGAGAGGTAGCCGGACCGCGGACGCTCGACTGGGCTGACATCGTGATCATTCCCTCATGGCCGCTACCACTTTCGCCGATCAGCAAGCTCTTGCGAGCCGAACTTTCCCGAGCGCACTCCCGCGGCAAGCCGATCGTAGGGCTGTGCCTCGGCGCTTTTGCTCTCGCTGACGCCGGACTCCTCGACGGTCGCTCGGCTGTCACGCACTGGGACATGATGCCCACGCTTGCCGAACGCCACCCCAGCATCCGCTTGGACGAATCGGTGCTTTACATCGATCATGGCGACGTGATGACGTCCGCTGGGACGGTGTCCTCGGTCGATGCATGCCTGCATCTTGTGCGGAAACACCTCGGATCCGCAGCGGCCACCCGCGTGGCGCGAAACCTTGTTGTTGCACCGCATCGAGAGGGTGGCCAGGCTCAGTACATCGAGCGACCACTTGCGGAATCCGCTGGCGACACAGCTGTTGCAGACGTGCTGGAATGGGCGCTCGGTCGGCTTGGTGAGCCGCTATCCGTCGACCGCCTCGCGGGTCAGGCGCGGATGAGTCGGCGAAACTTCATCCGTCAGTTTCGTCTTGCCACAGGGACTACGCCGGCACGGTGGGTTCAAGAACAACGACTGGGTGAGGCTCGAGTTCTCCTGGAGACGACAGACTGGAGTATCGATGCCATTGCAGGCGCGTGTGGGTTCGGGAGCGCTGTCACCTTCCGGCAGAACTTCGTATCCGCGTTCGCAACCACTCCTTCCTCGTACCGGAAGCAGTTCGCCGACCACTCTGGCAATGGTCGTGTCGACGCAGTCTCAACGTCGGCTAGGCGAAATGAGTAACTGTCGCGGTCAATTACGACAGCCGTCACGGACAGGCTGGAACTGCGCCGGTAAAACAGTTTCAGTTCCTGGTAGGCGCTGTCGGCACATCGCTCGGATGTGAACTAGACCACTCTGCGTTTACATTCAGGCACGGTGGGGCGGTTACGGTTTGGTCCGCCGACGAGATGTTCACACCTGAGGTCGGCGGACCATCTGAGTTGCGCACTGGCCTACGTTCCCTGCAGTCCGCTCGCTCGAATGTCTGAACGCTTTCGGCCTATATGCGGGACCAAGGTCTTCAACTCGGGTTGGTTGTGGCACACTTCCAGCTATGTGGTGGATTGTCGGAATTGTCGCAGTTTGGATCGTCCTGGGAGCATTAGTGGGGCTCTGGATAGGTCGGTCGATCAGCCACACCGATCGCGAGGAATCGGCCGCCGAACTGCGCCGTACAGCGAATCACGACAAGCAACCGAATCGTTGCGGGGACTAGAGGGGGCAGGTGAGTGCGAACGACGGCGGTCGTCAGGTAAGTGGCTTACCGCCGGTAACTCCGATGACTTCACCTGTGGTGTAGCTGGATTCGCCGGACGCGAGGAACACGTAGGCCGGTGCGAGTTCGGCCGGCTGGCCGGCTCGCCCGAGCGGTACGTCGTCCCCGAATGTCTCGAACTTCTCCTTGGGCATCGTCGCCGGAATCAACGGGGTCCAGATCGGCCCTGGAGCAACGGCATTGACTCTGATCCCTTTCTTGGCGACGTCGCCGGCTAGTCCTTTCGTGAAGTCGATGATGCCGGCTTTGGTGGTGGCGTAGTCAAGGAGCTCAGGCGAGGGAGCGGCGCCTTGGATGGATGATGTATTGACGATCGTTGATCCTGGCTTCATCACGGCAATCGCATTTTTGCAAAGCCAGAAGAGTGCGTAGAGGTTCGTTTTCATCACGCGATCGAATTGTTCGGTGGTGATGTCGGCGATCCCGCCGAGCTGCACCATCTGAAAGGCCGCATTGTTCACCAGGATATCGAGGCCGCCGAGTTCGCGGACGGCAGTCTCCACAAGTGCAGCGCAGTGCTCTTCGGATCGGAGATCGCCTGGGACTCCCACCGCTTTCCGGCCCGCCCGCTCGACCCAGTGGGCTGTTTCCCGCGCATCTGCTTCTTCCTCGTCGAGATAACTCAGCACCACATCTGCACCTTCACGAGCGAAGGCGATCGCTACTGCTCGCCCGATTCCGGAATCTGAGCCCGTAATGATCGCGCGGCGCCCCTCGAGACGTCCGGTACCGCGGTAGGTGTGTTCGCCGTGGTCGGGGGTAGTGACCACCTCAGCCGTGAGGCCGGGGTGCGTTATCTCCGGCTGCCGGTCGCGTATCGGCGCGGGATATTGAGTGGTGGGATCCTGCATTGCGTACTGGTCAGGCATGTTGAACCTCCGCGTGCTTTCCGGTTAATCAGGCTCTGGATCGAGAGCCCTGCCTTTCGTCGATGTCGTCGGATGGTCGTTCGCCCGTCATGCATTGACGGCGAGGTCGTGTTCGGTGTCGGTGAGATCGCGGACGGTGCCGTTGGCCGCAGAATCTGTGAGCGTAGTGAGAAATGAGTGGGCCCACCTGTGGACGTCGTGGGACATGACTTGACGGTGCAGGGCGGACATGCGGCGTCGTCCTGATTCTGCATCTTGGTGGAGCGCCGTCATGATCATATTCTTCACACCGTCGAGATCATGAGGGTTTACCAAGTAGGATTGTCGCAATTCCATTGCAGCGCCGGTGAACTCACTCAAAACGAGTGCACCGCCAAGGTCGCCGCGGCAGGCTACGTACTCCTTGGCAACCAAGTTCATTCCGTCGCGTTTCGGCGTGACAAGCATGACGTCGGCAGCCACGAACAGGGCGATCAGCTCGTCTCGTGAGACCGGTTGATACAGATAGTGCACGATCGGGTGACCGATCTGAGCATGGTCACCGTTGATATGCCCCACGTGTTCCTCGATGACACCGCGGAGATCGATGTAGTGCTGCACGCGTTCGCGACTGGGGGTGGCCAGTTGCACCATGACCGTGTGCTCGGCATCGAGACGTCCTTCGTCGAGTAATTCTTTGATCGCTTCGAGTCGAAGGTCGATGCCTTTGGTGTAGTCCAGCCGGTCCACACCGAGAAGGATTTTGTCGGGGTTTCCGAGTTCCCGCCGGAGCTCGATGGCGCGAGCAACAATCGTGTCTTCCTTGGCTGCGGCTTCGAGTTCGTGTGAATCCACGGAGATGGGGAAGGCGCCTATATTGACGATTCGATCGTCTGTGTGGACCTGTCCCAGAACGCTCCCTACTTCCGTTCGGGTGGTCTCCAATTCGAGAAGTCGGTGTGCGAGAAAAAGGAAGTTGTTGGCGCCGCCGGGTAGATGAAAACCGATGAGGTCGGCACCGAGCATGCCTTCGATAATTTCTCGGCGCCACGGCAGCTGCATGAACAGTTCGACTGGTGGAAAGGGGATGTGCAGGAAGAACCCGATCTCGAGATCGGGGCGCAATTCGCGCAGTATCTTCGGTACGAGTTGCAGCTGATAATCCTGTATCCAGACCGTCGCTCCGGGAGCGGCGCATCGTGCAGCTTCCTCGGCAAATCTGCGGTTGACTGCAGAGTACGAACCCCACCAGTTTCGATCGTAGGTAGGCGGTACCAACACGTCGTGATACAGAGGCCAAAGGGTGTCATTCGAGAAACCTTCGTAGTATTCCGCAACCTCCTGCGACGACAACGAGACTGGGTACAGCGCCAAGCCGTCTTCCGTGAAGTGCTCGACGTGTTCGTCCGGCACTCCGGGCCAGCCCACCCACGCACCACTTTTTGCTCGCAAAATCGGTTCCAAAGCCGTCACCAAACCGCCAGGACTTCGTCTCCATGATGTGGTGCCGTCGGGACGGCGTTCCAAATCGACAGGTAGGCGGTTGGCGACCACGACGAAGTCCGCGTGGCCCTCGCCATTTTGGCGAATGTTGTTCATGAGGAAGTTCTTTCCGTTGCGGAAGCGGATACGAAAGCTCCAGCTTCCGATAGGGAGCTGAAGACATCGATCCTGGTATCGAATTCCATCAGTTCGAGTAACCGTATGGTCCTGTGATCGGTTGCGAGCGCCCAGGTGATGCCGAGTCTGTTCACGCGCGCTGCCAGAGCGCTCAGGATGGACAGTTCAGCAGTGCTGCGAAAGTGGCAGTTGGTGCAGTCGATGACAAAGGGGCGTCCTTCATCGCTGATGTCTTGCAGGTGAGCGCCTAACGAAGCCAGGGACGTTGCGTCGATTTCGCCGCGAACGCAGAGGGCGGTGACCCCGTTGATCTCGGACAAACTGGCAAACAACACGTCAGAGGGGTATGCCGGGTCATGTGAATTTCCAAGCGCACCGGCAAGGCTTGTCAGCTCTGGGCGATGCGTAGCATCAGCTCGATCGTCCGAGGCTCGGCTTGCGGTGTCGCGCCCGCCATCGTGTCCGGATGAATTGTCTGTGGTTGTCATGCTGCCCCCGAGGTGAGAGTGTGTCACCGCATTCGTGTGCATTTCACCCCTGCGGTGGCATCGACGATTCAGTTCTGTTCACTCTTCTCTTGCCATTCTTCGACGGGAACGCCGAGATGGTCGGCTAGACGGTTCATCGTTGCGGCAATCTGCTCCTCCGTGACCCTTGGGAATTGCGCCGCTTGGCGGAACTCCGCGTCCTTGACGCCGGACCAGTCGTATACCTGGGTGAGGCCGGTACTGCCTTCCGATACGACGTCCAGCCGCCACGACCAACGCGTGCCGCGAGGCTCCATGCCTTGGCGGTTCGGAATCCAGCCGATCTCTTCGTTGACTCGGTATACGAATACGGTGTTCTCCATGACGTACTCACCGAGTGCCGGCTGATACATCTGCATCGTGAACGTGTCGCCGACACCGTTCAGCGGCTTCGGATCGATTGCTCCTCTGAGCATGTCGGAGCCATCGATCGTTGCCTGTACCTCGGGGTTCGCCAGCGCGGCGAATATAGACGAGGTGGGTGCGCCGATGACGCGCCGGACGATGAGTTCGTCGGGCATGTGGGACTCGCTTTCATTGATAGACAAAGGTTTTCGTGCTCTATCGCCATCCGAGGCGTACGGCTCCTTCGTGAAGTGGGTGCCGATTTTTTCGCGGTTGTGTCCTCCAGCTTCCCGCCACCCGCACGCGTCGTCTTTCTGTCTGTCTGTCAACTACCAAAATCTATACCAGCAAGCATAGATAATTGGCAATACTGCGATCGTAAATAACCATCTGAACTGGCCTCGAAACGCCGAACTGAGCGGAAAATGTCCACTGGAACGCCCAGTGATGGCTCGACTGCCCAACTTCTTCGCACAAAATCTGTATTGTGGCGGTTAGATTTACTGTGCGCGACGAACCGAGCGGTCGACGAGGAGAGCCTGGCGAGTACGTAGTCGGATCGAATTCTTTCGTTGATCGCTGTGGTGAATTACGAATCTATATCGGGAGGCTTGAAACATGTTGGTACGCAGAATCGCTCGTCCGTTGCTCTCTACGTTTTTCATCGCAGGAGGAATCGATGCGCTGCGTGATCCTGCCCAGCGAGCAGTTCAAGCGGCGCCATTGATCGACAAATGTGTCGGGACGTTGCCCGAAGCGGTCAAGCAGAAGATCCCTGCTGATCCGGAAACGCTCGTCAAGATCAACTCTGCAATCCAGATCGGGGGTGGTGTGTTGCTGGCCAGCGGCAAAGCGCCCCGCCTTGCGTCGATAGCCCTCGCTGGCAGCCTGGTGCCCACCACGCTCGTCGGTCACGATTTTTGGAACGAGACCGATCCCTCGGTGCGCGCGATGCAGCGTACGCAGTTTCTCAAGAATGTCAGCTTGCTCGGTGGGTTGATAATCGCATCCGTCGACACCGAAGGAAAACCATCTCTGGGGTGGCGCGGACGTCGCGCCGCAAAAAAGGCGCGGGCATCGGTTGTCGCTGCACTTCCGCTGGTCGCGGCACAGGGCCATAACGCTGGTTCTCGTGTCGAACATGCAATGGCTGTGGCATCGGAGCGTGGCTCCGAACTCGGCGACACTGCCAAAGCGCACGGTACGGATTGGATCGAACTGGCCAAGGAACGGGGTTCGGGGATTGCGGAGATCGCAAGCAAACGAGCAGCGGAACTTGGCGAAGCTACAAAGGAGCGCGGGCCGGATCTCTTGGAGGTCGCGCAGAAGCGTGGCTCCGAACTGGCAGAGATGGCGCGCGAGCGAGGCTCCGAACTCGCCGATTCGGCTTTGGAGCGTGGCACCGAACTCGCCGAGACCGCGCGCGAGCGTCGGGCTGAACTGGCAGACTTGACGCGCAAACACAGTGCCGAGATCGCAGAACTTGCACGCGCGAAGAGCAACGACTGGGCCGAGGTTGTATCCGAACAAACCGAGGTGCAGGGAAAGCGCGCACGTAAACGTGCGGAGGCAGCACTCGAAAAGGTTCGCGCCAAGAAGGACGAATTGGCACACTGAATATGTTGAAGAATAGGTCAGGCCACCTTCGGCCGGCCTGACCTATTCAGGGTGCATGTGGCGGTCAGTGTGCGAATGCCTTCCTCGCAGGTCGGTCGGCGGCGCTGTTCCTGAGTTGCTGGACGACTTCGTTGATCGCGGTTACCAGTTTGTATGCGAGGTCTTGACTGAAGCCTTCGCGTAACACGATGCGCAGGACGGCGACATCTTCGGCATCTGCGGGCATCGTGTACGCGGGAACTTGGAAGCCGCGTGCTCGCAGTTCGTGGGAGATGTCGAAGACGGTGAAGCCCGGGTCGTCGACGACTTCGAAGGACAAGACCGGGATGGCGGTGCCGTCGGTGATGATGTGCATGTTGTCTATTTTCGAGATCGCCGCGGACAGCATCAGTGCGGTATCGCGTAGAGATTCCATGATCTGGGTGTAACCAGCTACTCCGAGGCGGATGAAGTTGTAGTACTGCCCGACGACCTGATTACCTGATCGGGAGAAGTTCAGGGTGAAGGTCGGCATGTCTCCGCCAAGGTAGTTGACGCGGAATACCAGATCTTCGGGTAGATATTCCTTTGAGCGCCAGACCACGAACCCGATGCCCGGATAGGTCATGCCGTACTTGTGGCCGCTGACGTTGATCGATACAACACGTGGAATCTTGAAGTCCCACTTCAGTTCCGGGTGCAGGAACGGGACCACGAAGCCGCCACTTGCCGCGTCGACATGCAGCGGTACGTCTGGGCCGCCGTTGGCCGCGATGTCGTCGAGTGCTGCGGCGATCTCGGCAACGGGTTCGAGTTCGCCGGTAAACGTGGTGCCGAGAATCGCGACCACACCGATGGTGTTCTCGTCGACAGCGTCGCGGACCTGTTCGGGGGTGATCACGTAGCGGCCCTTGGCCATTGGCAGGTATTTCGGTTCGACGTCGAAGTAGCGGCAGAACTTTTCCCATACAACCTGGACGTTGCTACCGAGGATGAGATTCGGTTTCGTAGCGTCTTTGCCTTCCTGCTCGCGGCGTTGCCGCCAGCGCCACTTGAGGGCGAGTCCACCGAGCATGACGGCTTCGGAGGATCCGACTGTGGAGACCCCGGTCGCGGAGGCAGGGTCGGATGTCAGTCCTTCTGCGTGAAAGAGGTCGGCAACCATGTTGACGCAACGAGTTTCGATTTCCGCTGTTGCTGGATATTCGTCCTTGTCGATCATGTTCTTGTCGAACGTTTCGGCCATCAGACGATCAGCCTGAGGGTCCATCCACGTGGTGACAAAAGTGGCGAGATTCAGTCGTGAACTACCGTCGAGCATCAACTCGTCGTGGATGAACCGGTATGCCGCTTCGGGATCGGATTCGGCTTTGGGTAGTCGTAGCGCGGGAATCGGATCCGTGCCGAGCCTGCCGGTGTACGCAGGTGCGAGGGTTTCGGTGGGAGCTGCAAAAATATCTGACATCTTTCTCCTCCAATAGTCGAACGAGCGATTGCGGATCAGTCGGACAGTCCAGAATCGAGTCGGAAGTTGTAGCGCCGCAGCGCTCTACACTTCGATCGACGGGTACAGACGTTCCATCGTGTAGCGGCGGTTGCGGCGTACCGAGAGTGCGCTGATCGTCATCGATACGAGCAGAATGCCGGAAAGGACGGCGATTGCTGTCCAGAGTCGCGAATCGACGTGTTCGGCGGTGATGAGTTGCCGGAGTCCGTTGACGGTATACGTCATCGGGTCGAACGGATGGATGTATTGAAATGGCGTAGCTGTCGTCGGTACCGGATAGATTCCGCCGGCGGAGACCAACTGCAGCATCAGGAAGGCCAAGGTCACCACTCGGCCGACTGCAACTCCGAAGAGAGCATTGAACATCTGAATCATCGCCAGATAGGTCGCCGAGACCAGCATCAGGAACAGGATCGTTCCGGGAACGTGTTTGACGTCCAGGCCCACTCCGATGTGTACCACTGCGTACATGGTGATCACTTGGAGGATACCGATGAGCAGTGCCGGCCAGTACGAGGCCAGAACTGTTCGATACAGGCCAAGATTGCTGATGGTTGCGCGGGATTGTAACGGGGTCAACAACATCCAGGTGATAATGCAGCCGACGAACAGGGCCAACGACAGGAAGAAGGGTGCGAATCCCGTACCGAACGTTGGCGCCTCGTTCGTGTAGTCCTGCTTGAGTGCGACTGGAGTGGACAGGGTGTCCGCGGTAGCTGTGCGTTGATCGTCAGTCCAACTCGGTACCTGCCCGGCGCCCTTTGCGAGTGCGTCGGCCAGTTCATCCGAGCCCGATTGCAG
Organism: Rhodococcus sp. MS16; assembly: GCF_013277795.1. Lineage (NCBI taxonomy): Bacteria > Bacillati > Actinomycetota > Actinomycetes > Mycobacteriales > Nocardiaceae > Rhodococcus > Rhodococcus sp. MS16. The sequence continues at coordinate 798,208 of NZ_VBTM01000005.1, read as the reverse complement.
TTCCACCATTCCCGAAGCGAGCTGATCGGCTCCGCTCGCGAGCGCGAAACTGCCATCGGTCAATTGGATCAGTCCGGAGTTCAAAGTCGTGGCTCCGGAACTGAGCTGGTCGGCGCCGTTGCGTAGTTGCCGCACGTCTGAAGCCAGTCCACCGTTTTGCAGGAGTGCGAGTCCGGATTGCAGGGGACTGGTTGGATCCGTCAACTGGTATTCGAGTGCGCGTGCGTCTTCGCTGAGCCGACTGATTTCCGCTTGTAGTGCGGCAGTGTCACTTTGGGGTTGTGCTGCGGTGAGTGGGGTGAGTGCTGCAACGGCCTGTTGGGCGAGAGGGTCGGTGCTGGGCCCGAGAAGGTCGACAACTCGCTGCAGCACGGGGGAGATGGTCACTTGTGGCGGCTGGGGGAGGCGATCGCCGAGAGCAGTGAGGGACTGCCTCAGCTGTGCCGCTTGGGCTCCGAGGTCGGGCACGTTGCTGGAGTCGAGGGCGTTGAGCAATGGATCCGCGACACCGTCGATCGCCGTGGCGAGTTGCCCGGCGCCTGCTGCGAGCTGCGCAGACCCATCGCGTGCGGTAACCATGTTCGTGGAGAGCTCGTCGGCACCGGAGCTGAGTTGATCCGCTCCGGCCTTGGCTGTGTCGATACCGGTCGCGAGGGTCTTTGCTCCGTCGGCAGCCTGGCCCAGGCCCGAACCGGCGGTCTGCAGACCTGTCAGGACCTGGCCGACGCCTTGGGCGCCGATGGTCGAGTTGACCTGGTTGATGACCTGTTCGGAGGCGTCTTGACCGATGATGGTGGCCAGATAATTATTGGCGTCGTTGAAGGTGAAGGTGAGATCGGCCTTCTCGGGGTTGTCGCCGTTGGGTGATTCGACAGCGTCGCTGAAGTTCTCGGGCAATGTGATCGTGAAATAGTACTTGCCGCTGGAGAGCCCGGCTTGGGCTTCTTGATCCGAGACCTCCGCCAAATCAAGTTGTCCGGAGGCGATGAGCGATTTGACGACTTGATCGCCGGCGTCGACTTGTTGTCCTGTCGATGTTCGTCCCGAGTCGTTGTTGACAATCGCTGCGGGGATTTTGTTCACCTCGCCGAAGGGGTTCCAGAAGGCCCACAAGTACATCGCGCCGTACAGCAGCGGCAACAAGATGATGGTGACGATCGCGATTCGTGGCAGGGTGCCGCGGGAATAGCGTTTGACATCACTGCCCAGAGATATACCTGCGAGCATCAGTCACCTTCCTTCGGTCATAACGCCGATATCGCCGGCTCCGAGCAATCCGTGCATGTTCACCACGGCGTGGACGCCGGTATCAGGCGGGAGGGCGTTGACATCTGCAGTGATCACCGACTGGTGCTCGCCGAGTGCAACAAGCCGTTGCAGCAAGGCGGCTCTCTCGAGGTCGTCGGCGATTTTGTCGATGCGCCCGACAACGAGCAATGGCGGGCGTTTGGTGTTCGCGACGGCGATCCGCAACAACAATTGTTGGATTTCGGGAAGGTCGTCGACGAAGGCATTGAGCGGGGGTAATTCGATGTCACCGAACGTCTCTGCGCACATGTTCGAGACTTCCACCTCGCTCGCGCGGGGAACGAATTTGTACCACGGCGAATCCCATCGGAGTTGTTCGGTCACCATGTCACGTACGGTCACCGACGGTCGGACGTCGTCGAGTTCGTTCAGACATGCGATCGCCGAGATGGCCAAGATTCTTGTCGGATTGTCGTAGCCGAGTACGGCTAATGTCCCCGCGGACAATCGCATTCGTCCGCACAGTGTCATCAGCAAGGCGGTTCGCGCGGCGCCGGCCTGCGCAGCCAGCACCGTCACACCGCCTGCGTCGATATCCATATCGAGTGGACCGAACACGTGGCCCCACGGTCCGTGTAACTCGATGCCCCGAGCGGAGACCAATGTCCCCGCCGCTGCTTCGGCGGGTAATTGCCAACTCTCTGAACTGGTTTCAACCAATTTGAGGCCTCCCGACCTTGGTGCGGCACGGCGGCGCGGAGCTACGCGAGAGGTCCCCGGTGGGTTCTTCTCGTGGAGGATCACGCATCGACGAGAGATGTCACAAAGTGTCTTTCACTACCTGGCCGTTCTTGACGATGACCCTTAGGCTCTTGCCTGGATCTGCGAGCAGGTTGAGGTCCTCGAGTGGATTTCCGTCGACGAGTAGGACATCCGCCCACGCGCCCTCGGTGATCACTCCGAGTGGTGCCTGCCTGTAGGGATCCCGCTCGCCGGCGAGCCGGAAGAGTTCGGCATTTCCGGAGGTGAGCATCCGAAGGGCGTCGACATTGCTGTAATGGTCGCCGAGTCGGGCGGCCATCTCGCTCTGCCGGGGCGCGATCTGCGGTTCGAGCAAAAGATCTGTGCCCCAGGCTGTTTTGACGCCGTGTTTGCGGGCCCAGCTGTATACGTCATCGGTACCGGTGCAGATCTCGCGGTCCTTTTCTGCACGGCTAGGGTCGGGGTAGTGATGATCGCCCAAGGCGAAGGGCTGCATCGAAAGCCAAATGTCCTTCTCGGCCATCAGAGCGATCGTCGCCTCGTCGGCGAGATGGCCGTGTTCGATGGACTTCACGCCGGCATCGATCGCGCGGCGAATGCCGGTGACGTTGTAGACATGGGTAGCGACGTAGGTTCCGTAGTCGGTGGCGGCATTCACCGCTGCACGAAGTTCGGGATCGGTGAACTGGACTGTGTAGAGAGGGTCGTACATCGACGCTGCGCCGCCGCCGACCATCATCTTGATTTGTGAGGCACCCTTTTTGAGTTGTTCGCGAACTGCGGCCAATACCCGCTCCGGACCGTCTGCGACGCGCATGAAGCCGATTTCTTCGGCCCGACTTTGCTTTCCGCCCAAAGCGGTGGGGCATTCGTAGACGAATCCGAAGTCGCCGTGCCCGCTGGTCTGCGAAATAGCGGCCTGGGAGGGATAGATTCGAGGCCCCTCGAACAGTCCCCGGTCGATCACCGATTTGATGCTGCTGGTGTCGCCGGCCATGTCCCGGACCGTGGTGAACCCGCGGTGGAGCATGTTCTTTGCCTCGGCGAGGCCATTGAGCGCGATATGCGCTTCGCTGCCCATCACCATATCCATGTATGAATTGGCGTTGCCGACCAGATGCACGTGAGCGTCGCTCATACCCGGCATCAAGACTCGATTTCCACCGTCGATGACGGTGGTCTCTCGGCTCGGGTCGTCTCCGATCGGGGATTGCGAGACTCCCGCAATCGTCTCTCCGTCAATCAGCACGTCACCCGAAACTACCGTCGCAGCGACGCCGTCGAAGATACGAACATTGCGGAACAGTAAACGATGTCCAGCTTTTGAAGGGGCTGTCATAACTCGCACGCTAACAGTGAAATTCGGACATTGAGGGCAAATAACGAAAAATCACCCTATTGATTCGGTAACGATCAGACCTGGCGAACCGATCCGGAGATGCCGTCGTAGACGGGGGGTATGCGCAAAATCTCGGATCCTCGAAATAATATGTCGGAGTTGAACTACACTGCGGCGCATGCTGATTCACCCGACATTACGGATGCAGTCCTGGGGCTTCGTGATCGGATCGACTCTCTTCGCGCTCGGTTCGGCACCCTTCCTTTCGTCGCTCTTCGGTGCCGCCCTCGCGAACGTTTTCTTTTTCGCCGGGTCCTGGTTTTTCACCGGCGCCGCGTTTATCCAGTTGATACTCAGTGGATCGGCCACTACTTCCGACTCCGGTAAGCCTGCAATCCGTGCCGTGTGGTTATCGGCAGCAGTGCAGCTTCTCGGCACGATACTGTTCAACATCAGTACCGGTTCAGCTCTGCACGACCTCAACGTGCAAGGAGAAATGCACCTCGTCTGGAATCCCAACGCGGAGGGCTCTATCGCATTCCTCGTTTCGAGCGGTCTTGCTGTGCTTATCCTGTGGCGCGCGAAGACGTACTGGGCGCCGCGATCGACGGAATGGCAAAGCGTCTGGCTCAACACATTCGGATCCATTGCTTTCGGCGTATCTGCCGTCGGATCGTTCATACTCCGTGACGGAAATACACTTGATCCCAATATGGCCAATATCGGCACCTTCGTCGGTGCGTTGTTCTTCCTGTTCGCCTCCGCGGTATTCCTGGGAAAAAGCACCCGGCCAGTGTCGGCAATGGCAGAAGCGGTCTGAGTGCACCAGTTTCATCATCGTGAGGAAACAGCGGTGCGTACGTGAGGAATCGTGAGACACGATCGAGCAATGTTTATCGCGCGATATAGTCGCGCGAATACCGGCGGTTATGTGCGCTGCCCATATCTTGCAAGCGCATATAACCACCGATAATTCGGGTACCGATCAGGACGGAAGGGCGAGGAACTTCAAAGGTGCGGTCTCATCGAAGCGGCCGGTGACATTTCCGGCCAGCCCACCTTCGAGAGCGGTGTCCCCGATCAGGTCGAGCTTGCCGGCGGGAGAGCCCTCCTCGAAGTTCAATTCACTCAATTCGACCCAGACGACATTGGGTCGAGTTGTCGACTCGAAGACGTATCGCTTGTTGGTGAGGTCGGAGACGGTCTGCCAAATCGTCTGCGACGCGTTCGGCTTGTCGGGATCAGGGATGCGGAACGGTTGCGCGGTGTTACGGATGACGCTGAACATGCCGGCGATTGCCTCGAGTTCGGTCTTGGGTTCGGGAAGGCGTCCGACGTAATACGCTGCGCGCGCGAACCTATCGGAGGCCACTGTGGTTCCGGGAAGTGGCCTGTCTCCACCGAACCCTTGGACCTGCTTCAATAGTTCGATCTGCTTGTCGTAGGTGGGGGAGTTGGTCATCACGCGGTAGTCACGGCTGTGCCACACGTTGGGCTTTCCGTCGATGTACTCGATGACTACGGAGTCGCCGTTCCCATCGTCCAACGCGAGGTGCACCGCGGGTACTTCACCGGTGCTCGGGTCTCCCAGTGGGACGACTTGGACACTGGTGTCCTCGATCCAGGCCACTGCTTCGTCGACGGTTGCGAAGTTGTCGAGGAAGTACTGCATCCAGACCGCCATGCTCAAGGCGGGTTTGCTTTTGTCGTGCTCGCCGTACGTTGATTCGGAGAGCCAGAGGATATGCCCGGCGAGGCCGACTTCGTTCATCCCGTCGACGGTCATCATGTCGTACGCGCCTGCCACGACGCTGCCGTATCGGGCTACCCAGGACAGTTGGCCGCCGACGCCGTCGTCTCGTTTGATCCCCCGAGGCATAACCCACAGGTTCGTGGCGGTATCCCGGTGGTAGTCCATGTTTCGACCGACGAGAACCGCTCCGCCGGGTTCATTCCAGATGACGCGAGTGCACATACTTTCACCTTTCCTGGATCAGATGTGGGACGAATCAACTGCTCAGGCAATGGTTATTGGAATGCCCTCCGATTATGGCGCACGAGGTCCGCAACTCGGCAGGCGAGCGCACGATTCATCTGCGTTATCGGTGGATAGTCCGTAGTCGCTGTGAACAATCGAGTCCAATGACCAGCAGCGCGAATTACCCCGCCGGTCTTCATGAGGTATCTGCTTTTCACCTCCGTGTACAGGCGCCTCGCTGCCGTTTTCGACGTATGTCGCGGATCAACGCGTTCCAAGAATTGCCGTCTGACAAAGGGTCTGAAAGAAGATGTGTGCAGGCAACTCTCCTTTGTTTTGTATCACGAGTCACGTGTTTGCATGGGCATACGGCACATTGGCTAGGGGTGAAATCGTGGGTGAATTTCGCGATTTAGTGCGTGATGTACACGCATGATGTGTCAGGCGAACGGCACCTGCCGCATGTAGCAAGTGGTCGATCGGCCGGCCGGACAAAGGCAGTGACAAGGAGGGTGGTTAGTCTAAGAATTCGCCCTAATCGACCATCGCGCTGCGTCTCACGTGTTAGATTTCGATTGTTCCAATCTTTGTCGTAGCGCCCGCCGAGTCCGGCTCGGATTTCTCGGGCAAGTTTTTTGTGACTGTGCCGACCAGCCGTCCTCGTAGACACGGATGTCTGGATCAATTCCTCAATGGTCGGCGAACCGTAACCGCGGGCAGTCTCACGCACGCGAAGTTTCCCGCTCGGAAAGCACGCATCCTCGTAGACCGATTACTCACCGACTGCGGCGACGAAAGGTAGCTCCCATGAGTTCAGGCGCCCAGATCGACTCCGCCCCATCGTTACTCACCCACGTAACATCCTCGCTGCGGTGTTGGTGGTTCTGACCCTGATCTTCATCTTCCAGAACCGGAGCGAAACCACGATCAAACTGTTCTGGGTATCCGTGCAGTCACCGCTCTGGCTCACCCTCGTCGTGATCCTCCTACTCGGCTGGATCGCCGGCCTTCTCACCCGCCGTAAAAAGCCAACCAACTGAATTCGCAAACGAATAGCTGTCGGTGGCCGGGATCGGCTGTCGCGGAAAGGTCTTCATAGTTCAGGTGCGTAGCAGAAGAATATCGGCAAACACTGGTTCTCTCGAAATCTACAGAAGGTGAAACGATGTGTACCAGAGTAATTTGGCCTGATGCCGCGGGGTCTGTTCTCGTCGGCCGCAACATGGACTATCACCGCGACACCGGGACAAATCTGTGGTTGCTTCCCCAGGGGGTTGAACGCAACGATGGCGTCGGCGGTTCCCTCAGTTGGACAGCCGAATACGGCAGCGTCGTGGCTGGCGCATTCGACATGATGTCGGTGGACGGCATGAACGAGGCTGGACTGGCGGGCCATATCTTGTGGCTCGCGGAATCGGATTACGGTAGTCGTGACACATCGAAGCCAAGTCTGAGCATGGCGATCTGGCTGCAGTACTTCCTGGACAACTTTGCCACTGTTGCGGATGCCGCCGCCTGGATCGTCGATTCCGACGTCCAGGTTGTACCGCTGGGCGATCCGGCGACTGGCGAGGTGCCCGCCGTTCACCTTGCGTTGGACGACGCGACCGGCGATTCGGCGATCATCGAGTACCTCGACGGCAAGGCGACCGTCTGGCACGACCGTGACTACCGTGTGATGACCAATTCCCCGTCCTTCGACAAGCAAATCGAACTTCTCAAAGAGGTCGACGGGTTCGGTGGCACCAAGCCGCTACCGGGGACCACGCTTGCGTCCGACCGGTTCGCTCGCGCAGCATATTACGTGGGCCGACTGCCTGAGCCGAAGAGCGAGGTCGAGGCGGTGGCGGGAATGTTCAGCGTCATCCGCAATGCTGCGCAACCCTTCAGGATTCCTGATCCCGAGAAACCCTATGCCTCGCAGACGATTTGGCAGACCGTCTCCGATTTGACCAACAAGCGGTACGTCTTCGACTCGACCACGCGACCCAATGTCGTGTGGGTGGACTTCGACAAGCTGGACTTCAACGAGGGCGCGCCGGCGGGCAAGGTCGACCTGATGGGCGACACGTCCCTCGAAGGCGGACTCGCCGGTAACGTCTCTCGCCGCTTCGAGGAAACGCCGCCAATGCAATTTCTGACTCTGCCGGCCTGATCGACAGCAGCCGGCTCTCCCTGCGTGGGTGGTCAGCTCACCGTCGGTTATGCCATCGCCGCGACATCATCGATCCCTGAGGGGTGTACATATGGATACTGCGGATCAGCTGCCTTCCGTTCCTGTGGCAACCGAGCGTGCGGTCGACGCTCAACTCAGGGCGAGTTGGTTGCCGCTCGTGCTCGTGTGCTGCACCGGTTTGGTCTCGGTATTCAACGCTACGGTGTTGCCAATGGCGATCAGTGGGATCGTCGACGGGCTGGACACCACGATCTCAAACGTGCAGTTGGCCATCGTCGCGTACGGCGTGTTCGTCGCAGCCTTCACGATCACCGGCGGCAAGATCAGCGGGGTGCTGGGTGCTAGAAACACTCAGCTGCTCGGCTTGAGTGTCTACGCCGCGGGAATGCTGTCTTGCGTTCTGGCACAGAATGTCTCGGTTCTTATCGCAGGTGAGGCGATCGCCGGACTCGGTGGTGCTCTTCTTGTGCCCAACGCGCTGGCGATTCTCGGTCAGACATATTCCGGCACGCAGCGCACCGTTGCGGTGTCGGTGCTGGCGGGTACAACCGGAATCGGTGCTGCGCTCGCTTTGCTGGTCGGTGGATTCCTCGTGCAGGCCTGGGGTTGGCGAGCACCCTTCGTGCTGCTGCTCGTCGTAATTGCAGGAACGAGCGTCGTCGCGTCCCGTCTACGGCTACCCCGGACTACGTTCCGAGGGACCATCGACAAGACGAGTATCGCGCTTTCGGCCGTGGGCGTGCTGATGTTGGTCGCCGCCATCAATCAGATCGGATCGTGGGGGCTTGTCCTCGCCGCCGAGGGTGCTCCCTTGAGTGTGCTCGGCCTCTCTCCCGTGCTCGCGTTGGTAGTGATCGGCGGCCTGGTGCTCCACACGTTTGTCGCGCGCCAACACGAGTTGCTCGACGCTGACAGGACACCCCTGCTCGCCCCTCAGGTGTTCGGCTCTGGGCTCAACCGTGCGTGCCTGAGTGGGCTGGTCGCGGTGAACCTGTTGATGGCCGGAGTGAGCTACCTGCTGCCGCTCTATACGCAGATGGTGCTTGGCAAGAGTCCGCTGGGGACGGCACTGATGCTGATACCGATCTCCCTTGCCGCACTCGCCTCCGCTGCTGCCACACCAGTTCTGATGCGAATGATAGCGTGCCGTTGGCTGTTGACAGCAGCCCACGTGCTGGCTGCCGCGTCGGTGATACTGCTGGCAATGACCATCTCCAACCAATGGTCAGGTGCGTGGACTTTGATCAGTGAGGTCGCCTTGGGCCTCGGTATCGGAGTGGGACTGAGTGCGGGCAGTGCATTGCTCATGGAGACCAGCCCACCGTCTCTCTCCGGAGAGATCGGCAGCGCTCGGGGAATGGCGAACTTTCTCGGCCTGTGCACGGGTACCGCCGTCGCGGGGGCCGTGCTGATGTCCGTGCTTGCGCAGTCCGCCTCGGTCCGTGTCGCCGACGGATCGGATCTACTGTCGGACAGCAGAATTGAAGTGACCACCAGTTCGGTTAGCTTCGTCGAGAACGACGACCTCCGAAGCCGCCTCGCGGGAATGGAGTTGACCTCGGCGCAGCTCGACCGGGCGGTGGAGATCAATGTCGAATCCAGGTTGGTTGCGCTGCGTGCGAGCCTCTGCGTGCTCGGGTTGGCGGCGTTACTCCCGATCGTGACGTTCAGGCACCTGCCATCCCGGCGGGAAGGGTGACGATCGCGACTCTGCGGTCGAGAGATTTCGAGAGCAAGCGTTGTCGAAGCGATGCCCGCGACGAACCAGAAGAACAGCTCCGCAACGAAATTGGTCGAAGACCAGTGAATACAATCGTCAGGCCGCGCCGAGTCGAGCTATTCACTGAGACAGCGCACTTCAGCGAGGTTCGCTTCGACAACCATGAGACCGTCGACCGCAGCTCCGACGTTTGTCAGGGATGAGTACGACGGTCTCCTGGCGGCGTGAGTGCGACTCTCGGACCAATTTCAAATTGTTTGTGGGAGCTGCTCAGTCGCTGCTGTGAGCTGTCTTGGGAGGATCTTCTGTCTTGACCTGCGAAAACAGCTCGCTTGGGGAGGGTATTCTCGGTTTTCGGGGTATGCACAGGCAGGCAACGAGGGCGGCAGCCAGGACACCGGCGCTCGACAGGAACGCTACGGGGGCGCCGGCCGCATCCAGGAGGGCACCTGTTGTGTACGGTCCCAGAATCGCGCCAACGTCGAACGCGATCCAAAAGGCGGCCAACGCTAGACCGCTGTCGCCACCATCCACCTCTCCGAGGAGCGATGGTGCCGTGGTGGAAGTCAGTCCGTGAGCCAGCCCGAGTCCGACGAAGGCAGCAACGATCAGCTGTATTTCCTCGAGCTCACCAAATAGAGCGGTCACGACCAGCGCTACAACGAGAGCTGTGACAGTGACCGTTCGAAAACTCAGCCGTCCGGTTACAGCGCCCAAGCTGCTTGCGGCAATTTGGGCGACGGCCGCGACTGTCAACAACATGCCTATTACCCCAATACCGAACCCGAGGTCATCAAGCCGGACCGGCATGACCACGGTGCGCACGCCGTACAACACCCATCCCGTCGCAAACTGAAGCAGCACTACCGCTACGAACGTGCGGCTGCGAAATAGTTGTCGGAGGAGATTCCAGGTCGAGACGGGCACAACATCTTCGGCACTAATGCCGTCACTCGTGCGGAGTCCTCGCACGCTGCGCAGCGCGACCAAAGCAACCAGCGACCCCACGCCGAGAAGCACGCCGTAGATGATCAGCGGCAGGCGCGGGTCGATCGTTGCCATCAACCCGCCAATCGCCGGTCCTGAGATCATTCCCAACGATGTGGCTGTGAAATAAACGCTCATCGAGCGGGCGCGTTGCGCCGAAGTCGTGACGATGAGCAACAATCCGGTACCTGCGACGGTGAAACCGGCGCTGCCTATGCCGCTTATCGACCGAAATGCAACAAAGAGTTCAAAGGTCGGCGATAAGCCGGCGACGACACTGCATACAGCTTGAATGGCGAGTCCGAGTACGAGGACGTTCCGCAGACGGAATTTTTTCAACAAGCCCGTCAGGGAGACGTTTGCGATCAGTCGGCCCGCCGCGAGTCCACTGACGGCAAGACTTACGCTCGCTGCTCCGACGGAGTAAAGGTCAGCCAGTGCCGGCAGTGCCGGCCCTAGCATTCCGTAGCCGAGACCGGACGCGACAGCGATAAACGAGAGGACCCACACGGTTGACGGCACACGAGCGTTCTCGGTGACTTCTGTCGCAGGATCACTTACGGTGCGCGTCATCGGTAGAGCGCTTTCGGCTGGGCTACTGCTCGACTGCCGATGACCACGCGATTATTTTCTCCCGCAACGGAAATCGTCGACCTGACGCCGAAATGTATCTCCCTGCCGAACGGACGCGAACGTGACAATATCTTCATTGGTACTCCTGGCAACATGGCTGGTAAGGCAGGGAAATATGAGATGGCCGACGCGGGTGTGGTCAACCGTGGTGAGCGCAACAAACAGATAGCGTTGCCGGACTGAGTGACAGCGAGCTTCGCTATCTAGTGGAAAGTTTGGTCAGTATCCGCGGTTCTGGTCTCAGTTCCCAAGTCGGAGAGAGCGTGCTGACAGCTGCTGCTCCGATACTTCGCCCTGATCCCGTGCAGATCGCTTCGCTGCTCGCGGGAGATCCCATGATGTTGTTGTCCGCCTGATTGTTTCGGAAATGATGTGTGTCTTACGGTCACACGATGGTGGCGGTGCCCTGGTCGATGACGGGTGTACCTGCTGCATCTGTTGTCTGGAATCGCACGACCGTGCCGTCGATCCACATCGAGACAGTGAGGCTCTCGCCGGGGAGAATGGGTTTCGTGAAACGACCCTCCATCGCGCGGAATCGCTTCGGCTCCGAGTTGGCAGCAGCATGTAACAGCGCACGGCCGGTGAACCCGTACGCGCACATACCGTGCAGGATTGGTCGTGGAAATCCGCCGCGGGACGCGAACGAAGGGTCCGTGTGCAGAGGATTTCGGTCACCAGTCAGTCGGTATAAAAGTGCCTGGTCCGTGCGAGTGCGGTAGGTGACCTGATGATCGGGTTTGCCAGCGGGTTTCTCCCATTCCGAGGCCGGTCCCCGGCTGCCACCCCACCCTCCGGATCCACGGAAGAACATAGCGGATCGAACGACGCTCAGCAGACGTCCCGTATCGTCGCGGGCTTCGGATTCGACCTCGACGAGTGTTCCGGAACCCTTGTCGTAGACGCCCGCGATGGCACTGGACGTGGTTACCTCACCCTCGACGGGGAGTGCGTCGTCGATGATGAATCCCTGCTCGGCGTGGAGCATTTTCGACAGGTCCACACCGTCTGGCAACGGAATGAGGCCACCGGAGAGGGCGACATTCGCGAATGTCGGCAACACCTTCTGCGGCTTTGCCTCGCTGTTTTCGGTGGTGAACTCTAGTTCTTCCAACGGGTGGCCCTGCCCGGCACCCACTGCAAGTGCATACAGCAACGCATCCTTGGACGACCAACTGCGTGTGATCGTCTCACTTCGCCGACCCACCCACGACTCGTCGAACATCTAGTACCTCGTCTTATCTCGAGAGGTCAGCGGTATCGGTCCGCGACCTGGCGTGCTGCCTGGGGTGTCCTGCGGCGCCGACAGTAGGGCGCAGCACTCCACAGGTTCAGGGAAGACCCGTTTGCCTAATCGGATCCTGTTCTCTTTATACCTGAGCATATCGAGTGAATATTTTCAACAGGAGCTTCATTTCTTCGCCTGATCGAAAGATTGCGATTCGATCGCACTGGCCGGTGAAGTAGTGAGGGGGACTTGACAATACGTGGAGCGAGGTCCACGCTAGCTAAGCGTAACACGTTCCGATTGTTGGACGATGATCCAGGTTTAGCGGACAGGACTCACTCGATGTGAGCCACGTTCGAGGCCTTTCGTGTGCCGAGACGGTTGGTTTGTGTAGTCAGAAAGGAGCACCCCGTCCGGCCTAGTTCCACAAACAACACCCGACGCGAAGAGGGGCTACGCATTCGGTTCTGGGCCGTGGGTACCGAGTGCTTGTTCTGCCCGCGCAATCTGTCCTCGCTGCGGGTCCGATGACGCGCAGTGGAGCAGTGAAACAGGGAATGCGAAGGAGGACTGCGGATGGTGTCGAATATCGTGCTGTTGCAGACCTGTTCAGCCGCGCCATCTGCTGCGTCGTCATGTGTAGGCGTCCTAGGCTCGAACGCGTCCTCGTAGTGGCAGGGGAACTCGCGCCAGTCGGCTGCTACGAAGGTGTTCACATTCGAGAAGTGGCAAAGCCGGCTCAGCGGCGCCTGTGTCGAGGACCGGCTCCGCGTCGCTGCCCGACGGTTGATCGAGCCGGTCGGTACTCACAACGAAATTGGAACGTCACCAAGAAAATCGTCCAGCGTCGCTTTGGTGTGACTTTTGTCGAGGTTGACGAGGGAACGGCGGCATGCAGGAAAGAGCGCTCGGTGTCTGTCCCTGTGGGCCAACCCGATGGTCAACGGCGAAAGCTTTTTTCCTGAAGGACAATTGGATCCGAATAGCATAGAGCCGGCGGTGGTCACCCGTACTTCGGCGCGCACACCTGATGCTGAGTTGTCTGTGACATCGAGGGTTGCAACAACGACGCGTTCAGATCGTTCATTGGATGCCGCTACGCTCAATTGCCCCTGCACCCCGGTCAAACGAACCTGGGGATCGGCGATGACGATATCCAGAAGTCCGTCGTGTGCCCGGAGATGGATCCGGCCACGGTACTGGGCAATCCGAGTCCCGTCGGGCTCATGATGATCGGTGACGAGAGGCCAGTTCGTTGCCCTGTTCGACGATGGCAGAATCATATGAAATCTCGCCAAGTGCTCGAACGTATTGCAGCAATGACTCTTTCACTGACCATCTCAGTGACGTGGAGGTACCGATCTCTGGCATTTCCATAGTGATCTCGTTTCTCTACCTACGCGCATCAGGAAGTCGCGATCGGATTGAACGCAACCAAGGATCGGACCCGTCGCTGTCGACCATCGTCGGCCAGGTCCGTCGATTATAGACGCTCGATGTATATGTACGTCAACAACTTTCGCCTAAACAGGCTAGTCGGTCGTTCAATGGCTCAGCCTGCCGGTGCACCGCGAGAACAGAAGTTGAGCGCTTGATTCCCGGTTGGTCGACAGTTGATACTCGTGATTACTTGTCGGCAGAATTACTGTGGCAGTTGAGGCCCGCGAGAACGAGGTCGACGACTGATTCGATGTATTTCTCGGCCCCGGATTCGAACTCTTTGAGTTTCGACATCGGGGTCATCAAATAATGGTGCTCGATTGTTCCTGTGACAGCATCGAGTACCAGGGCTGGCGACGTACCCTCTATGATTTCACCGCGTTCGATTGCGCGAAAGATAATTCCACGACCGTTGGCAATAGTTTCACTGCGCAAATCGGCTATTTCGCCCTCGAATAGTTCGGGATAAATCTTTGCATCAATCATGGCTCGCATTCGCACTAAGCCATAATCGCCTAGTAGCCAATCTGCCGTCGCTCGGCCAAGAGTAAGAAGGTCGCCACGAAACGTTCCGGTATCGAAGTCGACCTGGGGACCTTGGTGGGATCGCAACGCGGCTGACATTATCTGTTCTTTCGTTTGCCATCGCCGGTAGAGGGCCGCTTTTCCAACCTTGGCGTGTCGCGCAATGAGATCGAGATTCAGTCTTGCCCACCCCAGATCTCCGTACAATTCCAGCGTAGTGGACAGAAGACGTGCTTCTATGTCTGGATCGATCGGGCGCCCGCGGCCGGATGGTTGCTGGATGGCGCGTGACATTGGCCCATCATGCCACGCGCCATCCGGCACTTTCTTCAGGGCATCTCGTCAGTTTCTGGTCAAGCCCGATGCAGTAGCGAGGTACGGCCCGCTCACTGCTCAAAACTGGTGTTCGAAAGATCTCGTACGCAGTCTCACGATGATTCTCGGACCGGATGATTGATCACTTGCTCCGGCGACTCGGGTTGGTAGGCCTTTCCGCCTAGCTTGTTAAGGAACGGGACGAGCATGAAAATTAGAACTCCCGCTCCGATACAGCCGGACCAAACTGTGATGAATGCACCTTCGTTTGGTATTTTCGACCCACTGATCAACATCCCGGACATGATCGCGGCGCATATCGCTCCAGCGGTTGCCCCAGCCACCGTTCGCGCGGTGTTATATAGAGCGCCCGCGATTGCGGAGTCTTCCGGACGTGCGCGAGAAATCACGAGTGCGGGAAGGATTGCGACGAATAGACCAATTCCGGTGCCGCCAACGAATCCCATTGAAATGAAGGCGGACAGTGTGTGTCGAAATGCAATTAACCCACCAAACCAAGTGGAAATCAATGCAGCAGAAATCTGCAGTGCCGTTCGTGTACCGAATCGTCGCGCGAATCTGTCGGCGAGCGCCGCCGAAATCATGAGGGCAATGGGTACTGGAGTTATCGCAAACGCGATGCCCATCGAATCGAGACCAAATCCGTATCCGACGATTTCAGGTTTGGATGAATAATACAGTGTAGAAACTGTAACGGCTCCGTAAAACTGCAATCCGAATACTAATGTCAAAACTAACAAGAATCCGACTCCTCCCTTCGTCAACAAGTTGAAGTCGACTAGGGGGGTGCTGATTCTTTTTTCCATCATGACAAAGGCGACAAGTAATGCCACGCCGCCGCCAACTGTCATCAGGGTTGTAGTAGAAATCCACCCTAGGTTGCTTCCATTGCTTATCCCGATGAGAAAGGCCCCGAGGCCGGTGCCCAGCAGTGCAGCACCCGTCCAGTCGATGGACCCTGTTGCACGAGTGGAGGTTTCGGGCACGAAATATGCAATGCAAACAAGGCTTGTCAGTGTGAGTGCGGCGGGAATGAAGAGGGCGAGAGTCAGGTCGACTGTAGTTCCGAGTATCCCGACCAAAAGTGTCCCCGCCGCGCCTCCGGCGCCAAGGCACCCTACAAGTATTCCGATTGCGCGTCCTGCGTCAGCGCCAGCTCGTTCTCGGAGAATTGCCAACTCGAGAGGGAGAAGCGCGCCCAGCGTTCCTTGGATGATTCTGCCCAACAAGAAGATCCCGAATGAGGGTGCCATCGCGGTAAGGACCGTTCCGACGGTTACGGTGCCAAGCACAATCAATACCATGCGACGGTGGCCGTATTTGTCTCCCAGTTTGGCCAGCAAAGGCACGCAAATTACGGTCGAGAGGAGGTAGGAAGCCAACACCCAGTTGAGTTGTGCCGGGTTGACACTGAGCTGCTGTCCAATGTGCGGTAAGAGCGGGATGTACCACGACTGCAGCATTCCGCTGATGACTTCGGAAAAAGCCAGGAATCCAACGGCTGCGAGTCCTCCGGCTTGATGTGGAGACATCGCAAGATTTGACTGAATGCTTGGTTCGGTCACTGGCACGCCCCGTTGGAATATTCATCATGAGTTGAGTTGTCAGGCATGGGTTCTCGTGTCCTTCTCGTCAAGGGTTACGGGTCGACCGAATAAGAGACGACTATCGTCCGCTGAACTGTATGGAGTGACGAATAACTGTGTCAAGGGTCACATTTCTTTGCTGGAGGATTGCCGCCGTCGGACGAAACCGGTTGCGGCCCAACGTCCACGTCCTACATTGTCAAGTTGCCTGCCGCTTCGAAGGCGGGGGCTGCGGACCGTTGATCTCGAATCCGAACCGGTGGAGTTCTGCGCAGCTGACTGCAATCGCATTTCCAATCGGGTCTTCGGCAGCCACCGCCAGTTTCTGCCGATGTAAGCGATACGATCGGGGCTGTGAAGAGGTCGGAGATCAGCGCTCTGCGCCGCCGTTGGTCAGTAGAGGACGTCGAAGATCTACGGGCGCAGCTGCTCGATCAGTCGCGAATCACCAAGCCGCCTCACACGCTCACCTCCCCGTGGCCCGCGACCGAGAATGAGCTGCTGGATTTGTGTGGTCTGACGGTGGGTCGCTATGGATTGGACATCAGATTCGTCACGCTGGAACGTATCGATCTGAGTTTCGTGCGCGGTGCGCTCACGGCGTTCGAAGCCGAATTGTTCGACTGCCGCTTCGATTTCGCCGCATTGACCGGCCAACCACGCTTGAACCGCAGATTCGAACGATGCAGTTTCCGCGGCGCCACCCTCTCTCGTCTGGCGCTCGGGCCGAAGGTTGTCGATTGCGATTTCACTGGAGCGAAAGCCCACAAGCTACGTTCCGTGCCCAATACCGTGTTCGATCGGTGCACATTCGACGACTCGGACCTCACAGGTGCGCAGTTCTCCGACACCTCGTTCGTCGATTGCACCTTCGGTGCCGTGCGGTTCTCCGCGTCGACGAGCTTCGCGCGGTGCTCGTTCACCCGTACCATCATCGATTTCGGCATGGCACAGGTCTCGCGAACGACGAGCGACGGCACTGCTGTGCCTGACCAATGGAAAGGTGAAGACGAGGCAAGCGTCGCACTGGAGCGGTATGCCGCACGCTACGCCCGAGCCATTGTCGCGGAGGATGAGGATGGGCCGCCGTCAAGTCCGAAACTCGAGTGAAGAACTAGCTGACGTTGACCTCGGCTGCTTCGTCCGCCTGCCCGTCCGGCGGCGACGGTCAGGCGCGTGGTGAACGCGGAGACGCTCGAGGCTCTGCACTCCGCTATCTGCTCTCCGCTATCTGCTCTCGAATGTCGTTGTACGTCGACGCGTCAGGGGCTACCAGTCGTACAGCGTCGTTGATGCCCTCGATTCGCTGCGCCTCAACTGTTTCGAGTTCACCTCGGTTGATTCGGCCAAGAAATCGGAAGTCGACGAACAATTGGATCTGTTACAAAGGCCGGCACCGCCGAAAATCGCAAACGGATTGTTCGTCGTGAAGGACGGACGTGTCGCTGTTCGACAGCTTCGAGCCTCTGGATCGGCATCTCGATGCGGGCGTAGCCTACGTCCAGGTGGAGTTCGACTCGTTGATCGATCCACGGTTTCCCAATGGGATTCAGTTTCTGACCACGGCGATCTGTGTTCGGTGGTGTGTCGGATTGTCGATTTCGTCAACCGTCGCGACAGCGAGGTCGGTATAGGTGAATGTCGGATCGGATGAATGCAAGAGTTCCGGGCCGGCGCTGACTAGCAGTGGGCCGGTTTCGGCGTGCTCTCCGATGACCACAGGAGGGGGAGTGATTACCACCCAGTCGAGTTCGCTCGGGCTCTGCTGGAGGAGTTCGAGTTCGAGGGCATGACCGACGGTGAACGGCTTCGCTTCGTCGGGGAAGTCAGGGGTATCCACCAGTCGTATTCCCGGGGTCGGTTCGAGGGTTGTTCCGATCCCGATCACGAGTAGACGCCTGGTCTGCAGTCCTCCGATCAATGCATGCGTGGATGCGGAAAAGAACTGGTCCGGTGGTACATCCATGCTAGCGCCGGCATTGATCACCGCATCGGCCCCTGCCGTGAGTCGGCGTACGTCAGCGACATCGGTGACGTCGCCCGTGACACCGTCGATGTCGGGGTGCGCATGTGGGTGGCGCATCACGGCTAGTACGTCGTGGCCCCGGGCGCGGGCCTGTGCCAAGATTCGACGACCCGCGCGGCCGCCAGCTCCGAACAACACAATCCGGCTCATGCTTTCCTCCGTTCACTGCGTCACCGAGATGGCGACGGGGACGCGTTCACGGTAGAACGCGCCCCCTCGGTTACCGCAACGTAAGCAACTCGACATCCGTAGTGTGGATTCCATGACTGGACCTCTGGATTCAGAACTATTCGCCTCGTGCGGGACGGTTCGTCCTCCGGTGCAGGTAGGCGGTAAATGGGATGCTCAGATCATCTTCTGCCTCCTCGGTGGGGCCCGGCGGTTCTCCGAGATACAAGTCCCGATGCGGCACGTTGCGCCGAAGGTCCTCACCGAATCTCTGCGAACTATGGAGCGTGACGGGTTCGTCAGTCGGACAGTGCATTCGGAATCTCCGCGCCACGTCACCTACGCTTTGACCGCACTCGGATACACGCTCACGCAGCCGCTGCAGGCTGCTTGTGAGTGGTCTCAAAAACACCTTCCGGAGGTGATCGAGTCGCGTCGTCAGCACGAAGCTGGGCTCGCTTGACAGGTCGTGCTTCTGCGTGGAGGTGTCACGAGGAGGTTCTGGCCCAATTTCCGTGATCGATTGTGAATGTGTCAGCGACTGAGGAGTATTCGTTTGCGGACCAGGTCGAAACCAGCTCGTCCGTACATTTGCCGTTTGAGCATCTTGATCCGATTGACATGCCCTTCGACCGCACCAGAACTGTAGGGCAGTTGGCGAGGACCTGTTTTAGTCCGATCTGCTCGTCCTCGGTGACGTTGTCGGGGTGTCGTAGCATCCATGAGGTGATCCGCCGAACCTTCGGAGTCTGCTTTCTGGCTGGCGCAGCGCCGATGGTACACAGCGGGCTCGAGTAGTCGCGGACGGTTCCGTGGCTTGCTTCAGCGTGGGCGGAAATTGAGCATGTTCGCACGCCTTTGTTGATTGCTTCGGCTGTGACACTGAAATTGGTGATCCAGTTGGAGATCAACATCCGCCGTTTCAAATGAGTGTGCGTAGGAATTGGGACAATGGCCCGATGACGCTCGAAGAACAACGAGGCGATCGATCACCGACACGATGGTTGTCCCTGAGAGGGGCAGGGCAACTGGCAGTCCGGGCGCGGCGGCTGCGGCCCTGACGGCCTGGATTGAAGTGCTGACGCCTCTTACTGCAGGTACAGCCACATGCAGTGGGAGATGATCTCCCGACGAAGCCGGTAGCCCTGTGCGTCGCCGACACCACCAATACACCGCGACTGGAAAGTATTCGGATCAGGTTGGCGGATTGTGTCCCAGGCGGTTGCGCAGAATGTACTTCTGAATCTTCCCGGTCCCCGTCTTCGGTAACGGCCCGAAGATCACCCGCTTCGGTGTTTTGAAGCCAGGCAATTGTTTTCGGGCGAACATGATCAACTCCTGCTCGGTGAGGCGAGATCCGTCGACGACGGACGCGTAGGCGACGGGTACCTCGCCCCAGCGTTCGTGTGACTCTGCGACGACGGCACATTCGAGTACATCGGCGTGTCGTTCGAGCACCTGCTCCACTTCCACTGAGGCAATGTTCTCGCCACCCGAGATGATCACGTCTTTGGAGCGATCGCGCAGTTCGATGTAGTTGTCCGGGTGTTGAACTCCCAGATCGCCGGTCCGAAACCAGCCGGATCCGAACGACCGACGCGTCGCTTCGGCATCGCGGTAGTAGCCCAAGGCCACTGTGTTTCCGTGTACAGCGATTTCGCCTGTCGTCGTTCCATCCGCGGGAACGTCGGAGCCGTTTTCGTCCAGAACTCGGAGGGGCGTACCTGCGATGTTGCAGTTTCCTTGTCTGGCCTTGAATCGTGCCTGTTCCTGCATAGCCAATGACGAATACTCGGAGGGGAACTCGCAGATCGCAGACGGTCCGAATGTTTCGGTCAGCCCGTACAGATGGGTGACGTCGAAGCCGAGATTGCCGAGTTGTGCGAGCAGCGTCGGAGACGGCGGTGCACCACCGGTGCCGACACGTAGAAGTTTGTCGACAGAATGCGCAGCGGGGTGCGAGGCAAGGTCGATCAATACGGTTGGCGCAGCATTGAAACTGGTAATGCCCTCGGTGTCGATGAGTTCCCAGATGCGTCCGGCGTCGACCCTGGGGAGGCACACGTGTGTGCCTCCGGCAGCGGTGACGGCCCAGGTGAACGCCCACCCGTTGCAGTGGAACATCGGTAGTATCCAGAGGTGAGCGGTGTCGGTATCGAGTTTGCTGTGGAAGGCCATTGCCATTGCCTGGAGGTAGGCACCTCGATGGTGGTACATCACGCCTTTGGGGCGCCCGGTCGTCCCTGAGGTGTAGTTCAGCGTGATCATTGAGTGTTCGTCCGTAACCGGAATTTCCAGTTCTTCCGCGTCACTCAGGCGTTCCTCGTACGTTTCCGAGTCGAGTGAGAACTCCACTGCCAACTGTTCGGCGAGTTGGTCGAGCGATGTGTCGTACAGGAGGACGGTCGCACCGGAGTGCTCGATGATGTGCTGGAGTTCGGGGGCCGTCAGTCGTGTATTCAGTGCTACCAGTACAGCTCCCGCCATCGCGGCTCCGTAGTGGGCATCCAGCAGCATGCGACTGTTCGGGGCGAGTACTGCGACGTGGTCTCCTGGCTTCACATCGAGTGAAGCCAGGAGACCGGCGAGGCGCCGGCAGCGTGTCAACCACTGACGGTAGGTGATTCGGATGTCTCCGTCGACGACAGCGATCCGGTCGGGGAAGAACGTGGCAGAACGCCGTAGGAACGACCCTGGAGTGAGTTGTTCGGCTGTCGCGGGGGCGTGGAGCGGACGTGCGTGCATCGTGCGGTCTTCCTTCTCGGATCGCTTCCGAAGTTCAATCGTTCTATCGAATAGAAAGTGGTGCAACGGTTTCCGCATTTGATGCGGATGAGGTGCGCGATCCGCCGTACGTCGCGGTCCGGATGCTGAGCAAGGTGAGAATGCCGACCAGGCACGAGCCGAGGAGGAAGTATGCGGGAGAAAGGGAGTTTCCGGTGCGATCGATCAGCCACGTAGCGATGTACGCGGCGGTTCCGCCGGTCGCGATGGTTGCGAGATTGAAACCGAGAGCTACGCCGGTGAGCCTGACTCGGGACTTGAAGAGCGACGGGAAGAGCGGTGCTGTGGCGACCTGGATGAGCGGGGTGCCGAGTGCGAAGACGAAGAACGCCAGACCGGCAACGGCGAGTCCGTGGCCGTTCATCAGTGACATGGCAGGGTAGGCAAGTAGGCCGGATCCGATCAAGCCTGCTGCCGCGACGGGGACGCTACCGAACCTGTCGACGAGGAGTCCGGCAACGGGCATGAGTAGAGCGATGAGGACGATGATGAGTGCCGTCATCCAGGTGACTTGCGTTCTGTCGTAACCACCTTCGCGAACAAGATAGATGGCGACGTAGGTCAGCACCATGTATCCCGTGGCATTCTGCGCTACTCCCAGCCCGAAAACCTGCAGGACTTGCCTGGGCTGAGTGCGGAGCAGTTCTGTGAGAGGCGCCTTTGCGACATCGACTGTTGTTGTGGAGTCAGCGAATTGGGGAGTGTCTTCGATTCGGGTACGGGTCCACAGGCAGAACAGGAGAAGCGGTACACCCAGCAGGAATGGGATTCGCCATCCCCAACTGGACATTTGAGCATCCGTAGTGAGCGCGGAGACCGTGCCGACAGCGATAGCGGCGAGTGCGAATCCGGAGTTGCTGCCGAGTGCAACGAACGAAGCCCCGAGGCCCTTGCGCTTCGGGCCGACCGTCTCGTACACGTATGTCAGTGCGCCGCCTAGCTCTCCGCCTGCTGAGAATCCCTGCACCAGTCGCGCAACGACAAGCAGAATCGGTGCCAGAATGCCTACCGACTCGTAGACCGGCAGAAATGCCATGAGTAGGCTGCCGGCGCCCATCAGCAGGACTGACAGCAGGAGCGCACGTTTCCGTCCGTGTCTGTCGCCAAGGCGGCCGAAGAAGATTCCGCCGATGGGTCGCATGAGGTATGCGGACGCGAATACCGCGAGGCTGGCGAGTAGCGAGGCGGTTGGATCTCCGCCGGGGAAGAACAGGGGGCTCACGACTACTGCCAGGTAGGCGTAGACGGTGAGGTCGTAGTACTCGACGATGGTTCCGACTGCGGCGGCGAGAACTCCGCGGCGCCTCGTCTGATCGAGGGCTCGGGTGTCGGTCTGGGAATTCGTGTGACTTTCCACGAACGTCTCATTTCTGTGCGGAAGTGTGAAGGAGATCGTGCGCTCCCCATGAAGTGGGAGTGGTCACATCTCGGGGCGCTTTTCACACCATAACCGCTCAGGCCCTAAATCTGTACATGTTTAGTCGAGTTGGTTGAAATATCCTGCGGAATTGTCACAGCTGCCAGTGCACCGGCTCGGAAATGATGTGTGCGAGGCGCTTGCGGTAGTACTTCGCGGTGTCGTGAACGAAGGCTTCCATCGCATCTCCGGCAGCAGATGCGTTTCGGGAACGCATGGCATTGAGTACGAGTTGCTGTGCCTCGACGGCGGCGATGCGGGTGACTTCCGGATGTCGCGACGGCTCGGCGTCGCGTACCAGGAGAAGCAATGTCTCCATGAGTATGCGAAGTACCGGGTTCCCTGACGCTGTGTAGATGATGGTGTGAAACAGTGCGTTCTTCTCGACGAAATTGTCGTAGTCATCGGGATGCGTGCGCATGGTGTCGAGCGCTGACTGTAAATCGTCGAGTTGCTCTTCTGTAATTCGAGGCGTGGCAAGCTGTGCGACCACTGGTTCCAGGGTCAGGCGCGTATCGATGACGTCGCTGAGATTCGCCCCCTCTAGCTGTAGGAACAGCTTCATGGTGTTTCCCAGTGCTTCGAACTGCGGCCGACATGCGACGGGGCCTCCCCCGACGCCGGCGCGGATAGTGACCAGGCCTCGACTTTCGAGGAGGCGGAGTGCTTCACGTACGGACGTGCGTGCAACACCGTATTCGGTAACCATCTCCTTCTCGGTAGGGAGCCTGTCCCCGACCTCGATGTCCCCGCCGAGGATCTTGTCGGCGATTTGGTTGGCAATGCGCTCCGATATTTTCGGTGCCCGACTCGGTGCTCTGCGGGCGATGTCCTGCGTCATTGTTTCCCCGGTGTTCTCGTCGACAGTTCGATGTGTAGCCGTCATGCGTACAAACCCTACCTAGATTCGAAAGTGAGTTGAGCTAAATCTGTACATATTTAGCGAAATCAGCTACTTTGGGCAACGTTCCTTGTATCGACGCAGTGCTTCACGGAGGTAAAGATGTGGCCGACCCGCCCACCGACGCCCGAACTGGCCCAGTGCTACCGCGAGTCGGGACACTGGCGGGGCCGGACGGTCGGCCATTACTTGACTCGCGCGGCGTCGCTCTACCCGGATTCTGTGGCGGTAATCGACGACGATGTGCAGTTGACCTTCGCCGACGTCGACCGTGACGCAACCATCCTTGCGGCAGCGTTGCACGATGCGGGGATTGGTGCTGACGATGTAGTTTCGTTCCAACTCCCGAACAGGGCAGAAGCCGTAGTTATCTATCAAGCGATCATGAAACTCGGCGCTGTCGCCAACCCCATCGTTCCTATCTATCGAGGGCGTGAGCTGCGGTTCATTCTCGGGCAGGCGCGAGTGTCCGTTGTTTTCATACCCGCGTCGTACCGAGGATTCGACTATGCCGCGATGTACACGCGGTTGCTCGGTGACTTGCCGCATCTGAAGAAAGTCGTTGTCCTCGGTGAGCCTGAGGTGAGCAATGCCGACGAGCGGATGACGACCTGGACGGACTTCTTGCTCGGCGCCCCGGCGGAGGCTGCGAAAGTGATTGCCGCACTCCCCGAGCCGGATCCTGATCAGGTCGGCGTCCTGCTTTACACCTCTGGGACGACTGCGGATCCGAAAGGTGCTCTGCACTGCCACAACACAATCGTGTTCGAAAACCATTCGATGATTGAGTTGTTCGATCTCAATGAGAAGGATGTCATCTTCAATCCGTCGCCGGTCACCCATGTGACAGGCGTGAATTGTGCGCTGACACTGCCCTTTCTGCTGGGAGCGCCCGTAGTGCTGCAGGATCAATGGGATCCCGAAGAGGCGCTGTCAAAGATCACTCGCTACAGCGCCAGTTTCATGATCTTCT
This sequence comes from Rhodococcus sp. MS16, assembly GCF_013277795.1. Taxonomy (NCBI): domain Bacteria; kingdom Bacillati; phylum Actinomycetota; class Actinomycetes; order Mycobacteriales; family Nocardiaceae; genus Rhodococcus; species Rhodococcus sp. MS16. The sequence continues at coordinate 773,981 of NZ_VBTM01000005.1, read as the reverse complement.
CGACTCCGTTCCTTCAGGGGTTGGTCGAAGCCTCCGTTGCGGCGGAGCTTCCCACTCCGTCGATCAGATACATCGTGTGCGGTGGTGCTGACATCCCCGACGAGTTGACGCGTAGTGCGACGGATCGTCTCGGTACTGTCGTTCGTATGTACGGTGCCACGGAAGGTCCATCCGTGACGTCCGGAAATCGCTGGGATACACAACAATTGCGGACCCGTACCGACGGTCGTGTTCTCGCGCCTACAGAGGTTCTGATCGTCGACGGCTCCGAACTTCCCGCGGCGGCAGGTTCGGTCGGGGAGGTGTTGTGGCGAGGACCCGACACGTTCCTCGGGTACCTCGATTCTTCACTCAACGCTGCAGCGTTCACCGCTGACGGCTTCTTCCGAACCGGTGACTTGGCGCGATTCGACGAAACCGGCGCAATCCACATCGAGGGTCGGATCAAGGACATCATCAATCGATCCGGAGAGAAGATCAGCACTCACGAGGTGGAGAACCTACTTAGTGAGCATCCCTCCGTCAGGGAAGTTGCTGTGGTAGCTGGGCCGGATGCGACAACCGGAGAACGTGGTTGTGCATTTATCGTCACCCATGACGGCAAGGATCTGACTCTTGGTGAGGTTTACGAGTTCTTGTCCAATCGCGAGGTAGCCAAACAGAAGATCCCCGAGAGCGTATTTGTCGTTGAGGTGCTGCCGAAAACAGCAAGCGGCAAAATTCAGAAATTCGCGCTACGCGACTGGACTCGCGACCGAAGTGTAGTTCCGCCGCAGATGGTCGACGTAATTGTCCATTCGGCGTATGAGAAGTGAGGGCTTCATGACAGAGAATATCGTTGTCTCCCAACCGGAGCCGGGCATTGCATTGGTCGAGTTGGCGCGAGGCAAGGTGAACGCGATCGATCATCGAATGTATGGAGAGATCGCAGATATCTTCGACGGACTGTCGGACGACTCGACAGTGAAAGCTGTTGTCCTGACAGGACGTGGTCATGTGTTCTGCGCCGGCAACGACCTGAATGACTTTCGGAGCATGGACTCGACGAGTGGCGAAGTGCAGATGCGCAATGTTCGACGAGCGATATTCAACCTCATCGACTGCTCGGTTCCGGTCATTGCTGCCGTCAACGGCCCCGCGCTCGGCAGCGGTTTCGGTCTGACTGCATCTTGCGACCTGGTAGTCGCTTCGGTGAAAGCGACATTCGGGCTTCCGGAGATGAATGTCGGGGTGCTCGGTGGTGGGCGATTCACAGCCCGCATGCTGCCGGAACAGGCGATGCGTCGGATGTTCTTCACCGCGGAAGCCGTCGACGCCCGCACCTTGGAACGGTGGGGAGCACCGATCGAGGTGGTGGAACACGAGGCGCTGATGGAAACCGCGATGGACCGCGCACGGTCTATCGCGTCGAAGAGTCGTTACGCACTGACTCTGGCAAAGAAGTCATTGAACGGTTGCGAGGGTATGGATCTCAAACGTGGCTATGAGCTGGAACAGAATTTCACCGTCCAGCTATCCGAGCATCCGGATTCCAAAGGTGCAGTCGAGGCGCGGATTGCTGCGCTGACGAATAGGAAGAAACCATGAGTATGGCAACAAGTGAACTCGCTGCGCATCACGACTTGGATGCATTCGGTGACCACGTCAGGGCCTGGCTCGCGGAGCGTCTGGACCGGCACTTGCCGGCAGATGGGACACATAACCACTCGGACGAGGAACGCTCCTACGCAATTTTTCACAACCGCACCGAAGATGAGGAGCGCGAGCTGCTTGACCGTGGTCGCGCGTGGCAGGCTGAGCGCGTCGACGCAGGTGTCGGCGCGATTACCTGGGCGCCGGAATGGGGCGGACCAGGACTGACAGCCTCTCATGAACGCATCTACGTGGAACTTGAAGGTCAGTTCCGGGCACCGGATCGACACGAAAACATTCTGGTAACGGTGGAACTGATAGCACCGACCATCCATCTCCTCGGTACCGAGGAGCAGAAGAAACGATTTGTGCCGACGTTTCTGCGCACGGATGAACTGTGCTGCCAACTGTTTTCGGAACCCGGAGCCGGTTCCGACTTGGCCTCACTCTCGACCCGCGCAGTGCGTACCGACACCGGATGGCGAATCACCGGCCAGAAGGTGTGGACTTCGGGCGCGCAATTCTCGGAATGGGGACTGCTGATTGCTCGCAGTGACACCGAAGCCCCGAAACACCGTGGCATGACGGCATTTCTGGTTCCCATGGATGCTCCCGGAGTAGAGGTTCGACCGATCCGTCAGATGTCCGGCGGTTCCACATTCAACGAAGTATTCCTCTCCGACGTTGAATTACCGGATTCGTTGCGTCTTGGTGAGGTCGGTGACGGTTGGAATGTCACGTTGACGACTCTGGGTTTCGAACGAAGTTCCAGTGGAGGAATCGTATCTGCCGGCGGAAATGCCGCCGACCTGATCGCGCTCGCAAAGCAACTCGGAATTACCGACGACCCTCTGGTGCGACAAACTCTCGCGGATGTCGTCATACACGAACGGGTCACGGCGACATTCAATGCCCGATACGCCGAACGTGAACTGGCAGGCCATGTTCCCGGTATTGAGGGTTCTATCGCGAAACTCGTGTGGACGCAGAATCTCAAGCGGATCGGCGACGCGGCGGCGAAGTTCTTGGGACCTCGCATCCTTGCCGATACGGGCGCTCCGAATACCTATGCCTGGACCGAGCATGTGTTGGGCGCTCCGGGCTACCGAATCGCAGGTGGATCCGATGAGATTCAGCGAAACATTATCGGCGAACGTGGCCTCGGCCTGCCAAGAGACTCCCGATAGGAGCACAGGATGGTCCTCGAACTGACTCAGGAACAAGAACAATTGCGCGACAGTGTGCGCGCATTTCTTGCAAAGAATGTGGAAGGCGAAAAGGCGCAGTGGCTTGGCCTCACTGAACTTGGTCTCACGGAGATTCCATTTCCCGAGCGCTTTGGTGGCGCTGGGTTCACGCTTAAAGACACTGCAGTGGTGATGCATGAGCTAGGACGCACGATCGCGGATGTTCCGTACTTCTCATCCGTGTGCCTTGCCGGGTTCGTACTATCGGAATGCGGTACGGACGCGGGGCGTGCCGCCTATCTGCCCACCATTGCCTCAGGTGAATGTACGGCCGCGCTGATAACCGGATTCCCGTTCACCGATACTGCGGTCACAGCCACTGAAGCCGACGACGGTCAGTTGAATCTTATTGGCACACAAGACTTTGTGGTTGATGGAACAGCAGCCGACCTAGTTGTTGTAGTCGCGCGTGGGGTGAACGGCTTGGAACTAGCCGTGATCAAGGCAGATGTGCCAGGAGTCATCTGCACGCCGTTGGAGTCTCTCGATCCCAGTCGTCCGCTGGCCCGAGTTACGTTCGATAATGCGCGCGGACAGGCGGTAGGTGGCGCGGACTTGCACCTGACGTTGCCACGCGCACAGGCCTTAGCGCTCGTAGCGTTGGCATCTGAGCAGGTCGGCGCCGCCGAGGCGTGTCTCGACATGTCAGTGGAGTATGCGAAGGTTCGTGAGCAGTTCGGCCGCCCGATCGGGTCGTTCCAGTCGATCAAACACCGCCTCGCAGACATGTTGGTGTCGCTTGAACTGGCGAAGGCGGCAGTCTTGGAAGCCGCGAACGCTGACGAAAGTTCTACTGATGAACTGACCATCGCGGCAAGCATCGCACGGGTGATGGCGTCGGAAGCCTTCACATATGCCGCGGAGGAATCCATACAGATCCATGGTGGTCTCGGATTTACCTGGGAGCACCCCCTGCACCGGTACTTTCGGCGCGCCATGAGTGATGCACTGCTGTTCGGCAATTGCGAGGCGCATCGTGAGGTGATTGCTCGTTCTGTCGTGTAATTTGCTGGAATGTCGGAGTTTGTCAAGGTGATTGAGTGCAACTGAACGAGGCCAGTCGGCCGGCGGTAGTAAACCTGGCCATGCGTCCGCCTGGCGTCGATATCATCGCGACCTACCGCGGCAGCCTTCCCTGGCTCGTCGGAGGCTGGTTGCATCCGCGTTGGCGAAGGTCCTAGTGGCTGCCGGCCGGGAGTCTCTGAATATGGGTTCCACACCCAGCACAAGCTTTCTGGTGGCGCTCAAAACTATCGACATCGCCCGAACGCAATTTCGTGTCGATCCTGAGGCGGACCGGGTCGGTCCTTGCTGCTGTGTTGTCAAGCAAAGACTTCTCACCGTCTAGTGAGGGCATTTTCTTTCTTGTATGACACGGTCGTTGCAACTTCCCAAACATCGGGTGTTGCAACGACCGCTAGAACCCAAGCCTGCGCGTCGGGGAGCTGCCCGCGCCACGTCGGGCGGGAATCGTTGGGGTTGTGTTCATTGTGCTGGTTCATTGCTGCTCCTGTGAAGTGCCGAGTCCCGCGGGTGCGGGTTCACCTGTTCTCTTGGGAACTCGGCTACTTCCCAGTACGACGGAGCGGAGTAGTTCCTTTTCGGTGTTGTGAACTGGGGTGATGGCACGTCCCAGCGGAAGGTTGCCGCACGCTCGGTGGTTGCTTGTGTGGGTGCGCGCAGGGTTGCGTGGGTTGTCGGAGCGGTGGTGCTGGTTGCTTTGGCGGTGTTGGTTGATCGTGCTGCTGTGTGGGCGGATCTATTGGCGTCATCGGGCGATGGGTGGTGCTTCTGGTTTGTTGGGGGAGCTTGAGTCGGTGTTGTCGCCGTCGTATTGGCATGTGGTGGAGGAGGTGCATGCGAAGCAGATTCCGCGTCTGGATCAAGCGTTGGGTGATGGGTCCGGGGCGATCTGATGCTCCTATGGTGTCAAATTGATGTTTCGGAGCCATGTGTCGTAGGTGGTGAGGAAGGCAGCGCCGTGGACTCGTCCGTTTTCCGCGAGTGAGATTTTGGCGATGCTGACGCCAGGGCTGCGGCGGCCTGGAGCTGGATGAGTCCAGCTTCGTGGCGAAGCGGTCGAAGATTTCGGTGGTCGACGGCGGGGACGGGGTTGGTGATGAGTTTGAAGACCTCCCGGGCGATCGCGCGTTTGAGGCAGCGAAGGATTTCCTCGGTGCCCTTGCCTTCTTGCTGCTTGCGTTGAATGTAGTCCTCCGCCCTCCATCAAATCGCCCTCACTCAAATGACCTATGACCAACGAACCCGCAGTTTGCGTGCCGGTCGCCGCGATTGAGGCGGTGACGGGTGGTCTTGCCGCTGGAAGCCGGAATAGGGCTTGTCCCGCAGAGTGCCGCGAAAGACGCTTCCGATTTCAGTCGATCGGGGTTTCCACCCGCGGTGATCAATAGTTGTGCGGCGGTGACGGTTCCTGATGAACACTTCGTCGAGATGCCACCTGCGTCCTCGGCAGAAGTCTCGCCCGGACCGGTCGCACCGGGCGCGGATCGTCTTGCCTGTCACTTCGATCCCGGGTTCACCTTCATTCGATCTTGCCGGGCAAGGGGTGAGTGGTTGGAGCACACACATGCATTGCGCGATGATCATCCCCGATGAAACCGACTTTTCGTCGACGTCACCACCGCGCTATGTCACTTCACTCTCGAAAATTTGACGGTGCCGTCACTGTGCGTACAGAGCGTCGAATACGTCGCCGTACTTCTCATGGACGGCGCGCCTCATGATTTTCAGACTCGCGGTCATTTCCCCGCCTTCTGGAGTCCACTCCGTCGCAAGCACCCGGTAGCGCTTGATCTGTTCCACCCGGGCGAGATCCTGGTTGGCGATCTCGACTGCGCGGTCGATCTCCGCGACTACGTCCGGATGTGCGGCCAGCTCGGACGGCGCTGCGACGACGATTCCCTGCGAGGCTGCCCATGCCGTCGCCGCATCCAGGTCGAGAACGATCAGGGCGACTACGTACGGTCGGCGGTCACCGTATGCAAGCGACTGACCGACCAATGGATGCTTGGTCAGCAGCGCCTCGAGCGCGGCCGGGGCGATGTTCTTGCCGCCCGATGTAATGATCAGGTCTTTCTTGCGATCGATGATGTAGAGGTGTCCGTCCTCATCGATGCGTCCGATATCACCGGAGTGCATCCAGCCCTCGTCGTCGGTGACGGGGAGAACGGTTCCGTCGTCCTGAAGGTATCCCGAGGCCACGATCGGGCCGCGAACCAGGAGTTCGCCGTCGTCGAGCATCTTGATCTCGGTCCCCAGGATCGGGGTGCCGACCGACCCGAAGCGGAAGTCCGTCTCGGTCGTCGATGTGGCAACGCCGGTGGTTTCGGTCATGCCCCATGCCTCGATGATCGCGATTCCCTGCTCCCGGAAGTACTCCTGCACGTCCACCTGCAGCGGCGCGGCCGCACTGCATGCCCAGGTGACCTGATCGAGGCCGACGTCCACGAGGGACGAACCCGGTCGCGCACGCAGCGCTGCGGCAAGTTTCTCCCAGATTCTGGGGACGCCGAAAACGCTGGTCGGGCGCGTCTGGAGGAGTACGCCGACCAACTGGCTCGGGTCGGGACAGAACGTCACGTAGCCGGCCTTGTGGATGGCCATGTAGACCGAGATCATGCGTTCGGCGATGTGCGCCAACGGCAGGTAGCAGACGCTGCGGAAATGCTGGGGTATTGGCGCCCCGGCATCCCAAGCTTCGGCGTTGGCGATCACGTTGCGGTGAGTGAGCAGCACGCCTTTGGGGATGCCGGTGGTGCCGGAGGTATAGATCAGTGTCACCGGATCGTTCTCGGTGATCTCCCGCCAACCGGCCTCGAGCGTGTCTAGGTCCGTCTCGTCCGTTACGACGTCCGACCACTTCACGAATCGATCGTTGTCGGCCACACAGGCCTCGGGATCGAGCACGACGACACGCTCGAGTGCGGGCAACTGGTCGAGCACCGGCAACCAACGGTCGACCTCGCCGGCGCCTTCGAGTACGGCGACCTTGGCCCCGCTGTGGTTGGCGACGTACGCGATCTGGGAGGACGGCATCGTGCCGTACACCGTCGCCGGAAGCGCACCGAGATGCACGAGCGCCTGGTCCGTCAACCAGTGTTCGGGGCGACTGGACATCATGATCGCGACGCGATCACCCTTGCGCACGCCCAGTTTGGATAGTCCCAGAGCGATCTGGGCGATGCGAGTTCGGGTCTCGCTCCAGGTCAGAACCTGTCCGTTGTGGGACAACGCGGGCATGTCGCCGTATTGCTCGGCGTTGCGGTGTAGTAGTTCAGGAATCGTCGACATTGCAGAACCTTTCACTAAGGCTGCGGCCGGAGCACGCTTGGGTCGGATCGAACAAAAAGCTCAGTGCATTAGCCGGCAGTCACCGACTGCTGAGTAGTTGTGGTACTCACACTCCGGCGATAATCAGTCCGTCGAAGGAAGCGAGTGCGCAGCCAGTACGACAGCGTCGACTTCGGCCACAGCAGCGTATTGCGCCCCGTGACGGGATCTTGGTACCAACTCTTGCAGCCGCCGGCCTGCCACACGGTCGACGAGAGCCTGCCCTGCAGGAACTGGTTGAAGCGGTCCTGGGCATCCTGTCGCACCTCGATAACGCCTCGGCGACCTGCGTACCGAATGCACCGCTTCATGTACCTGGCCTGGGCCTCGATCATGAAAACCTGCGAGTTGTGCCCGAGGCCTGTATTCGGACCGCACAGCAGGAACAGGTTCGGAAATCCCGCCACCGTCGTCCCCAGATACGCCTCGGGGCCCGACGCCCACTGCGAGCCGAGCGCGACTCCGTCACGTCCGCGGATCGGCACCCGGCTGAGACTGTTCTGTGCGTCGAAGCCGGTTCCGAAGATGATGACGTCAGCATCGTATTCGTTTCCGTCCGTGTCGATTACGGACTTCGCTCGAACCTCCCCGACGCCGGCGGTGACGACGTCGACATGCGGCTTGACGAGTGCCGGGTAGTAGTCGCTGGAGATCAGCAGTCGCTTGCAGCCGATCTCGTAGTTCGGAGTGAGTTTCGCCCGTAGCGCGGGGTCACTGATCTGCTTCTTCAGGTGCCCCGACGCCAACGCCTTGGTGGGGCCCATCTTCGAGGTATCGGAAACGAACCCCTTGGCCCGCTTCTCGTGGATCCAGAATAGTCGTGCGCGTCGGTTCCATCGCTTGATCGGGTTGCGGCGCATCTCTTCTCGTTCTTCCTCGCTGAACGCGCGGTTGAACTTCGGGGCGATCCACGGGGCTGTCCGTTGGAAGAGCGTAAGTTTTGCGGTCTGGTCGACGATAGCGGGAACGAACTGAATGGCGCTCGCACCGGTGCCGACGACGGCCACCTTCTTGCCCTCGAGATCGCACGAGTGATCCCAGTGCGCGGAATGGAAGACCTCGCCCTGGAAATTCTCGAGGCCAGCCAATTTCGGATAGGAGGCGTGGTGCAGTAGTCCCATTGCGGAGACCAGGAATCGCGCTCGGAACACCGAGCCGTCCGCAGCCTCCACTGTCCAGGTACCGTCCTGCTCATCCCAGTCTGCGCCGGTGACCGTGGTGCCGAATCGAACACGCTCGGTGATTCGAAGCTCGGCGCTCGTGTCGCGGAGGTAGTCCAGGATCTCCTGTTGCGGCGCGAAGAGATGTCGCCAGTCCGGGTTCTGCCGGAAGGAGAACGAGTAGAGCGGTGACGGGATATCGCAGGCGCACCCGGGGTAGGTGTTCTCGCGCCAAGTGCCACCGACGTCGTCACCCTGTTCGAGTATCAGATAGTCGAGTCCGCCCGCGCGGGAGATCGTCGCAGCCGCGGCGAGGCCTGAGAATCCGGCGCCGAGGATGAGCGCGTCGGTCCGGCTCGAATTGCTCTGTGTTCTTTCAGAAGTCATAGTCGTCCTGTTCAAATTGCAGCTGTGGTGGCGCCCGGCGTCGGGACAGGCTGTCCGAGCGAGCGATAGATGGCATCTACGAGGGACTGTCCGCGCTCGTTGAGCAGCGTTCCCGGGCCCTGCTTGTTCATTGTGTAGCCGACACTGAGGCCGAGTTCGGGGTCTGCGAACCCGATCGAACCGCCCGATCCGCAGTGGCCGAAGGCTTTGCTACCGATCCGCATGCTGTGACCGGGGCCAAGGTGTGCACCACTATCCATCGACAGCATGAACCCGCCGCGAAATCTGGTCCGCATCAACAGTGTTGCGTCGAATCCGTCGGACGTGGGCATCTCGTGTGCCGAAGACAGTTCGGGTTCGCCCAGGCGCCGTACGACGGGATCTTCAAGGGCGCTTGCGTACATCTGCGCGAGGCCCTTTCCATTGGTGACACCGTTTGCTGCGGGAATTTCCGCCGCCCGGCCGGTGCGGGTGTTCACCCCCGCACGAGCCCAGTTTCCCGAGTTGAACACAAAGAGATTCGGGATCGAACCACGCTGGTGGACGGCGGCATCGAGGAACGGCGTCGTGGTGACCTGACCAGCGATTCCTTCGACGATCGGCGCGACACGCGGTTCGATTTCCGGTGGCAGCCCGATCCAGAAGTCGAAACCTTGCGGACCCGCAATCTCTGATGCGAAGAACTTGCCGACCGTGGAGCCGGTGACGCGGCGCACGACTTCACCGAGAACGTACCCGAAGGTCACCGGGTGGTAGCCGTGCTGCTCGCCTGGCCGCCAGAACGGCATCTGGTCTGCAATCCGGCCGACCATGAACTCCCAATCCTCGAGCATCCCGGATCCCAGCGGCTCGCGGAGCACGGGAATCCCGGCGGAGTGATTGAGCAACATCCCGATTGTTATGTCGCCCTTGCCATTCGCAGCAAACTCAGGCCACACCTGTGCCACCGGCATGTCCTCGTGGAGGTCGCCGGAGGCCAGGAGTCGGTGGACACACAGTGCGACTGCAGCTTTGGTGGCCGAGAATACGACGCTGACCGTGTCCTGTTCCCATGCTCGCCCCGTCTCGGGATCGGCGACACCGCCCCACAGGTCAACGACCGGCTTGCCGTCGAGGAGCACATGCAGGGACGCTCCCACTTCGCCTCGCTCGGCGAAATTCCGACCGAACTCCTCTGTCACCGCGGCGAAGGCCGGGTCTACAACGCCTCTCATCAATGTTGCAGCTCCTTCCTGGTCGCAATTCGCCACTGCGACAGCTCCTTTCGATATGAATGACGGGGAACGACGGATCAGCGGTAGAGGCCTTGGGTGTTAATCCCCGCACCCCCGTCGACTCGCAACGACTGGCCGGTGATGGCGCCGGCTCCGGACGACATCAGGAACAACACTGACGCCACTACCTCGTCCACCTCGACCAGCCGCTTCATCGCGACGTTGCGCAGCACCCGATCCCGAGTTTCTGGCGGCATCGAGAGGACCTTGGGGGTCGCGACCAATCCGGGGACGATTGCATTGACGCGAATGCCGGAGTCTGCCCATTCGGCCGCAAGGGTGCGGACCAGCCCGAGCACTCCAGCCTTGGCGGCCCCGTAGGACACCTGACCGGGGAGGCCATCAAGGGCGCCTGTCGAGGAGAAAAGAACCAGATTCGCCTGATCACTCTCGACTAGGGCGGAATAGGCGGCCTGGACGGTCCAGAACTGTGACAGCAGGTTCGACTCGATGTCCTGACGGAAGAGACTGGGAGAGAAGGACTTCGCTCGATGGAGGGTCGCGACGCTGGCTGCGGCACCAATCAGGCAGTCCAAACCCCCGAGTTGGAACACTGCTCGTTCCACTGCGTCCGCCGCTGCAGTCTCGTCGGCGAGGTCGGCCTCGAAGAGCGGGATCGCCCCGAGTCCTTCCGGCAGCGCCGTCCCGGGACGGTCGATTCCGGCGACCTCACAGCCGAGTGCAGCAAGGGCGCCGATCAGTGCGGCGCCGATCCCTCCGGCTGCGCCGGTGACGATGACCTTCGTTCCGGGTCCGGGTGCTGTTGCGGGACTGGCTGACGTTGACTCCATGACGGACGAGTCTCCCTACCGATATCTTCTTGCTGGATGATGTTTGCGCACAAAGTGATTGGGTCGATTGTTTGATCGACCGATCGAATGGGCATCAAGTTACCCACGTCACTATGTGCCTGTCAATGGGCTGGCATCATCTCCCTTGTCGAGTTGCCGAAGGCTGGAAGCGGCTCAGCTCAAAGGGTGGACATTTACGCGATCCTGATTGTAAAGTGAATTTACTTTACAAATGAAGGAGAAACTATGTACGAGACCCTGCTGTATTCCGTTACCGGTCCGGTTGCCACGATCACGTTCAATCGCCCCGAACGCCTGAACACCATCGTTCCTCCGATGCCCGACGAATTCCAGGAAGCAATGACCAAGGCGAATCGCGACCCCCAGGTCAAGGTCGTCGTGGTCCGTGGCGCGGGCCGATCATTCTGTGCCGGATACGATTTCAGTGGCGGTTTCAAGCACTGGGAAGATCAGATGAACACCGATGGTGAATGGGATGCCGGCAAAGACTTCGTGATGGCGACTGCTCCATCGGAGTCCCCGACGCAGAAGTTCATGAGCATCTGGCGCAGCCCGAAGCCGGTCATTGCTCAGATCCACGGGTGGTGCGTCGGCGGCGGCAGCGAAATGGCCCTCGGCGCCGACATCGTCATTGCCTCCGAGGACGCTCGTATCGGTACGCCGTATGCTCGTATGTGGGGTTGCCACCTCTCCGGCATGTGGATCTACCGGCTCGGGATGGCCAAAGCGAAGGAGTACGCACTGACTGGCAAAGCAGTGTCTGGCGTCGAGGCGGAGCGCATCGGCCTGATCAACAAGGCTGTTCCGTTCGAGGATCTCGAAGCAGAGGTAGCAAAGATGGCCGCCCAGTTGGCGAGCATTCCCGTTTCCCAGCTTTCGGCGATGAAGCTGATCGTCAATCAGGCCTACGAGAACCAGGGACTCGCGAGCACCCAGATGCTCGGCCCGATTCTCGACGGCCTGATGCGCAACACCCCCGAAGCGAAGAAGTTCATCACGATCGCCGAACAACAGGGCGTCGCAGCGGTTGTCGCTGAGCGGGATACACCGTTCGGTGACTACAGTGCTGCGCCGGCCGACGAGCAGCCGAACCCGAACAATGTCATCCACGTCTGACAAAACCACCCGCTACGGGCGGACGGCCCGCGGTGACGCCACCCGATTGAGGTTCATCGCGGCCGCCCGCGCGGAACTGCTGGAAACGGGAGGGACCCTGGAGGTTGCAAAGGTCGCGGCACGCGCCGAGACATCTCCAGCGTTGCTCTACCGGTACTTCGGCGCAAAGGACGGCCTGGTCGCCGCTGTTGTCCACGGCTTCTACGACTCCTACGACGACGCCGTCTTCGCGGTCCCGGTATCACCGGAACTCGGCTGGACCGAGCGCGAACGCCTACGCCTGTCCCGCGAGATAGATTTCCTGTTCGAGGACCGGCTCGCACAGATCGTCATGGGTCGACGAATGCGCGAACCGTCAGCCGCTCAAGCGGATGCAGAACGCCTCGCCTCCCAGATCGACATGGCCGCGCGCAACGTCGCGTACGCACAGCGCAACGGCGAGGTCGATCCCGAGGTCGATGCACGCCTCGTCTCTGCGGCGTTCCTTGGAGCTTTCCGTGAGCTCATGGCCGAGGCCATGAGCCGCGAGGTGACACCCTCACGGCAGTACCTGCTCGATACCATCTGGCGACTCGGCGCCAGTATCATCCCCAGCGCTTGATGCATCTGGAATCGCTTCGGGCACAGCCAATTTAACCAAAAATCGACTGTGCCCGAAGTATCGGGACCGGGCGCTGGAGGAAATCCCCAAGATCTCGCAGATAATCTCGGTCTAGCGCGCAGTGCCTCGAACGCCTGTGACGGCTTCGGCGCCGCGACTGAGCAAGACTACTTTCGAATGCGCACCACCGCCTCGCTGAGCCGAAGACCGGATCCGAGACGTCGTTCTCCTGCTAGATTTTTCTTTGAATGCACGCGGAACCGGATCACTGTTACTTCGGAGGTGAAAATGGCGAGAAACCTCGGACTCGAGGCCGGCGTGGACGTGGCCGAGCAGATCAGAGTCGAAGCGGCGCGGTTGTTTCACCAACGTGGTTACGGCATGACCACGATCCGCGATATTTCCGACGCCGTCGGAATTTCGTCGTCGACGATGTACCACCACTATCGAAATAAACAGGATCTACTGTTCGCTATATCCCTGCAATTCATGCGGGAATTCAACGACGCCATCCTCCCAGTCCTGACCGACTCGACGCGTGCGCCGCAGGATCGTCTGGACGAAGCAATCACACTGCATCTACGCATCAGCAACGCGCGGAACACTGAACTGCTCAGCATTCGAGGCAACCGTGGCGCGCTCTCTCCTGACCAGTTGGACACCGTCGTGGGCTTGCAGGCCACCTACCAACGTGCCGTTCGTGACACGGTGGCCGCCATCCGAGACCCGGGATCCGAGACCACGGACGTCGAGATCACGACCCTCGCACTGATGGATCTGATCAATGGGGTCTGTCAATGGTTCGACCCGTCCGGACGCCTGTCGATCGATGCGATCGCAGACCGCTATCGGAGCATCGCGCGATCGATAGTGAACTGCGCATCTGATGGGATGTTAACGACGGTTGAAAAGTAGTCCAGAAACGACGAGGCGGATTCAAGGGGTCGTTGCAATACCGGTGACTAACAACACGGGGAAGCGACCGGCGCGCGTCAGGTATCTGGTGAGTTCAGGGCAGAGGTAGTAGATAGTATTGCTCGGTTTATCGCGTTGTCGATGACCTGTTTGAGAACGTCGGGCCCGGCGAAGTGTCCGGTCACGTCACCGACCGTGAAGTTGAAGGTCATGTCCCAGCCGCGCTCACGCTTCTTCGACAGAATGGCACTGTCACGTTGATTGAAAAAAATCAGCGGCGTCGTTGACTTGGAGTATGCGGCGATGTAATCCCGTTGGGGTTGTTCATGTTTCAGGAGGTAACACCGCTCGCGGTGACTTCCCGCCAGACTATGAATCGATCGGCCATCTCGGCCGCGGTCAGTCGATGCCGGCAGGGCCCGGAAACGCGGTGAGATCGAGCTGTACGCAGACAGAAAACGTTGCGCGTGTGCGACTGATTTGAAGCGTTTCATAGCGCGCTCCCGCGGTCGGGTCGGTTGGTAGGAATTCTCAGCCCGGTTGTTCAAGTACTTGGACTGGCGATACTCGACCGAGGACAGCATCTCGCGGTGCGCCACCTGGTAGCTGCCCAGCTTGTCGGTGACGATCACCCGCGGAACATACCTCAAACCCTTAAGTAGCCGCCGGAAAAACTTCTTGGCCGCCAACGTATTTTGAGTAACTGGACCAGTACGTCGAGCACGTTGCCGTTCTGGTCGACCGCCCGCCACAGGTAATGCAGCTTGCCGTCGATTCGGATGAATACCTCGTCGACGTGCCACTTGTCGCCGGGTGCCCGAACTTGGCGCACCGCCGCCGGATCGTCTCGTAGCTGACTACGACACCGCGTTCGAGCATCAGTTCCTCGACTTCACGGAAGCTGAGCGGGAACCGGAAGTAGAACCACACGCAATGGTTGATGATTTCCACCGGGCAGCGGTGGCCTTTGTACGCCAGCATTGGGGGTGCTCACTCCACCGATTCTCCCAGTTCCCCGACTTCAACATCGTGACAGTGCCCCGTGCCACCGGTCACCGGATGGCAGTACTCGACCAGACTGGCCCGCGATCACTACATCCGACTCGATTCGAACGACTACTCGGTGCACCCGTCGGTGATCAAACGGCGCATCGAGGTCACCGCAGATCTGGCCCGGGTGCCAGTGTGGTGCCGGGCCAGTGCATTGCCAACCATGTTCGGGCGTGGGCGAAACATCTTGACGATATCCGATTTCGACCACATGAAAGCTGCTGTCGCACTGCGCCATAACCACATCACAGCGGTTCGCCCGGCGACTGAACCGGAGGTTCAGATCCGATCGCTGAGCGATTACGACGCCATGTTCTTACGTCCCTGACTACGACGGAACGGAGGCGCTATGACCAGCAGCAACACCGGAATCTGGCGGCCCCAGCATGATATGTCCGCCGAGTTGAATTTCCTGTCCCGCCCTCAAAGCCCCAACCTTGCGCGATGCCGCCGGACGATTGACCGAACGAGCACGAGAAGAGAGTTGGACCCACGAAGAACTTCTGGTCGCGTGCCTGCAGCGGGAAGTCTCCGCGCTTCTCAGTCGCTGACACATTCAGAATCGATCACGGAAATTGGGCCAGAACCCACGAAGATTGTCCGGGATAGATGGTGGACATGGCGATTCCGGAGTGCAGGAGTTGCTGGCGACCGTGTCTGGATCCCGAATCGCGATAGCCCTCCTCCATTCGTGGGTAGATGTTGACTCCTCGACGTAGGCAAACAGGGCATCGCTGCATTGCGCCCGACGATTTGCGCTCGTCGAGTGATTCCCTGCTCGAGTGGTTGGCCTCGACTGGCCGTAGCCAGTAGTTTCGGGTGGATGAGTGCTTCGTCGTGAACTACTTTGATCACTACGAAAGCGCTGTTGCTTGTCGACCGGTGCCCGCCGGCGCCGAAGCCTGCGACGTGGTCAGGCCGTTGGCGCGACCAGTTCGGTTGATGCCGGCGTGAGCGGCGACTGCGTATCGCGCGGCGGGGTTTCGTGTCAGCGAATCACTACGTCATGGTCGGTGGCGCTGAGAGTGACCGCTGCAATGTGGTTGCCGCGCATCCAGTCTCGGACAAACGCGTCAAGCGTGGGGTTCGATTCCCGAGCCGCGTATGCGTCCGCCGGGATTTCGATTGCCCCGACGAGGTGGCGTGGGTTGGCGTCGAGGCCGGGCCCGCGGGGTGTCATTCGGAGTCCGTCGGCGGTGTGCAGGATGACCGGAATGCAGGTGCCGTCCGGTGCGGTGACTGTCGCGGTCCGGGTGGTGGCGACGGGGTCGAAGTGGTCCACGTCCAACCGGTAGCCAGAAGGCTGTGCGTGCTGGCCGATCGCGTCGAGCATGCGCGGGTCCACCACGGTGTACGGAAAACCGATGTCGATCAGTGTCTGACCGTCGATGGCGCCGTTGCGCGCGGGCAGCGTTGTGGACAGGTCCCAAGGGGCCGCGGGGGCCAGGGTATCTGTCGAGCGGTCTGTCGGCGTGTTCTCGATCGGCGAGCCGAGGAGGTCCGCGCCCGTTGGTGTGAACTCCCACAGGCCGCCTACGAGATCCTTGTGCCAGAAACCGGATTCGGTGCCGTTGCGGCCCTCCACGCGCAACTCGCGCCGATTCGGGCCGGGGCCGAGGGAGTGCACACTGATCGCGGATGTGATCTCGCCGGGAATCTTGGGTTGGTGCACCCAGTCCGGAGCCGGCAGTTGGATTGCGGCGGTGCTGCGGTCGAGCGTTTCGGCGACGAGGTTGGGCGCGGACGGTTTATCCGACTGGTCGTCCCAGCTGTAGCGGAAGAAGATCGAGTCCGATCCCGACGAATCGAAATCGAATGTGCGGGTGTACATGTCGCCGTACTTGTTCATCACGAAGGTGGTCGATCCGGCCGCCGACAACGAGTCGGCCTGGAACCGCCCGCCGAGCGGCCCGCCGATCTCGTAGCTGTCGTCGTTGGGGAGCCACGGGTCCGCGTACGTGATGCGGCTGCCGTCCCCGGTCAGCGCGGGGAGCATTGTCATCTTGCCAAATCCGACGAAGTGGATTCGTCCGGCGATGTCGGTGAAGGTTTGGTTGTCCCACGGCGACGACACGCTCAGCGCCCATCCGTTCGGCCGGTCTCCTGGTAGTTGGCGGCCGGGGGCGCTCCACAGGGGTGCGCCCCACGCGGAGGTCCAGTTCCACGCGAGCGGGTGCTGGGACGCGTTGTCCATCGTGTAGATCCAGCCGTTGTCGTCGACCGCGACGAGTTCGTCGTCGTCCAGCGATATCCCGACCAGTCGGCCGCGCAGGCACTCGGGCATCGGTACGAATCGCCAGGGTTCGGTGGTAGACGCGTCGGCTTCCCGTGGCCGAGTGAGCAGGTCGTGGCCGACAAGCGCGAAGTCCCAGAATCGGTTGAATTGCGTTGTCGGCGTGCGAACCTCGATAGATTCCGGGGCGGTCGAGCCGGTGAACGTCGGCAGTTCGGCCAGCCCGATGCGCCCTCCGCCCGATGGAGCGCCCGGCGGCAGCTGGGCGGTCCCGAACGGTACGCAGCTCGCTGGTCCGGCCTCGGCGGGTGCGGCCGCGGCGAGGGGAGTGGGCCACAGCAAGCCTGCGGCGAAGAGGACGCCGACACACAGAAGTCGCGTTGGGCGCGGGTGCAACACTCTACGGCTGGTGTCGATCATTGTCCGATTCTCGCATGCATCGACATGTCCACCGCGTTGCTGGTGAGGACGGTCCATCCGTGTCGAATGCGGCGCAGCGTGCTGATTGTGGCCTTGGACGTAGGTAGCGGATGCGTCGCTGCTCCACAGTGACCAGGAGCCCGTCCAGTCAGGCGGTCGGGTGCTCGGAAGGCGTCATCGCGGTCAGTAGCGCGAGGAAGTTCCGGAATGCGGCAGGCATGTCCACCTCGTCCGGCGCCAAGAGCCACTGGATCTGTATGCCGTCGATGACAGCTATGAGTAGTGGTGCAGCTTGCTCGGGTGTGAGCCCGCCGGCCAATCGGTCCCCGAGCTCCGCGCGCAGCAATTCGGCCATGCCCTCTCGCACGGACGCATAGCGCTCGGTGAAGAACTCACGCGCTGGGTGCTGCCCGGTCGCGCTTTCGGCGGCGAGTGCGGTGAAGGTCTGGACGACTCCGGGCCGGTCGGCATTGAATTCCACGATTTGTTCGAGGTGAGACAGTCGCACATCCGTCGAGTTCGCGAGAAGGGCTGCGGCGTCCCATCGGTCGCGAGCGTCGAGCACTCCGATCAGGAGGTGCTCCTTGCTGGGAAAGTGGTGCAGCAGTCCGGGTTGCGTCAGGCCGACGCGCTCGGCGACGGCAGCGAGAGTGGTGCCGCGGTATCCGCGTTCCGCGATCTCGGCCATCGTCGCATCGAGAATGGCCTCGCGCCGGGCCTCGGCCTTGACCGCCCGGCCACCCCGTTGTCGCTCAGTCATGCAGTGAGCCTATCGACGGAAGCGTTTCTCATCGCGCCTGGGTGAGGATGACGGCCATCAGTCCCGCGTCCTGGCTCTGGGTCGGCGCGAGAGCATTGCCAAGGTGACGGCCCCCGCGATGACGCGAACGGTGTTCAAGGACTTCAATTTCGAGTCTCGATGCGCAGGGTGAGAGGGCAGTTGGCCGACGAGGCACCGACGTGGAGATCGTACGATCCGGGTCGGTAGCACCAACTACGGCTCTGCTCGTCCCAGACCTCGAACGCACGACGCGGCAGAGTGATTGTTGCCGTTGCGGTTTCGCCGGCCTCTGCCACCACGCTCGCGAAGCCGGCAAGCGCACGGGCGGGTCTGGACGGGTCGATGTCGGCGGTAGCGAGATACACCTGCACAACCTCGCGTCCCTGCCTAGATCCAGTGTTGTGGATACGAACCGTGACGGTGTCGCCTTGCCATTCGACGCTCTCGTATTCCCACGTGGTGTAGCCGAGACCGTGTCCGAACGCGAACGCGGGTGCGACATCTGTTCGGTCCCAGGCGCGGTAGCCGATGAACAGGCCCTCGGAGTACGTGAGCTTGCCATCGACGGGTGTGACATCCGTGACCGGGCAATCTGCAAGTGTTGCGGGCCAGGTGGTCGGTAGCCGGCCACCCGGCTCAGTCAGTCCGACCAGAACATCGGCCAGTGCGGCGCCGGCTTCCTGGCCGGGGAACCAGCTCAACAATACCGCCGAGACATCGTTCCGCCAGGGCATCTCCACCGGCGAACCCGAGTTCACGACAACGACAGTTCGCGGGTTAGCGGCAGCTACGCGGGAGACCAATTCGTCTTGACGCCCCGGCAATTTCAGTGTGCTGCGGTCGAAGCCCTCGGACTCGACCTGGTCAGTTGTCGCGACGACAACGACGGCGACGTCCGCCGCCTTCGCGGCATCGACCGCCTCGGCCATCAGCTCTTCCGGGTCTCGTTGCGGCTCCTGGTGTCCCAGACTGAAACTGAGGATGTCGATCGGCGAACCCTCCATTTTCATCGGAGTGTGCTTCAGGACCACTTCGACAGGTTCTCCGGCAGTCAGTTCGACGGAGCCGCGGTCCTTCGGGGCACCGAAGAACAGCTCGAACGGATCGAAGCTTTCCAGGAGTTGGTCACCGTCGAACAGAGTTTCACCGCCGACTGTCAGGGTGAACATGCCGAGTCCCTTGGTGCCGAAGCGATGTGAACCACTCTCACTGGGTGTGAAAGTGCCGAGAAGCTCGATTGTGTGCAGCGCTTGGAAGTCGAGGCCTTCCGGGAGGATTCCCATCCACGTGATCATTCCGTTGGGTAGGTCCAGTTCTCGAAGCAGGGTTCCCGCAGCGTCGTAGCACCGGGCGCGCAACTCGAATCCTCTTTCGGCCGTGCCCATCTGGTCGGTCAACGTTGTGCCGATGCTGTAGCTGAGCGAGCCCTCGAGCAGGGCTGCCGTCAGTCCGTCGAGTGGGGATACGACGGACTCGGGAAAGACCATTGCGGAGCCACCACCGAGGACGCGGGCGTCGCGGGCGGCCAGTCCGATCAGCGCGACGGTGGTAGTGCTCGGGTCGATCGGCAGGATCGTCTCACCGCCGATGGGAGCATTGCGGGTCAGTACGAAGGAACGGCTGGCGATCTCGTGGGCCAGAGCGCGGCCGTCCACCGGCGCGGGGAGTTCGGTCACCGCAGGGTTGGCGTCCTCGAGGAGGCCCGCGCGCGCCGCGAGCAGTAGGACTCGGCGCACTGCGTCGTCGACTACCGACTCGTCGACCTCGTCATTCCTGACTGCCTCGGCCAGTAGCTCTCCGTAGACGGAGCGGGGGCCGGGCATCGCGATGTCGAGGCCACCCAGAATCGCGCCAAGGGTCGAGCGCGTTCCCATCCAATCCGAGACTACGCAGCCGTCAAATCCCCACTCGCCCCGCAATACTCCGTTCAGAAGTTCGTTGTGCTCGCTCATGGTGGTGCCGTTGACGCTGTTGTACGCGGACATGATTGCCCAGGGTCGGGAGTTCTTCACGATGTCCTCGAAGGGCGCAAGATAGATCTCGCGCAGCTCATTCGGGGACACAATGTTGTCGACGGACATGCGGTCCGTCTCGGCGTCATTGGCTACAAAATGCTTGACGGTGGCGCCGACGCCACCGGACTGCACCCCGCGGACGTAGCCGGAACCGATTGCGCCGGTGAGCAAAGGGTCCTCGGAGTAGGCCTCGAAGTGTCGGCCGCCGACCGGGGTGCGGTGCATGTTCACGGTCGGAGCGAGCAACAGGTGCACGCCCTTGCGCCTGGCTTCCTGCGCGAGCAGAACTCCAGCACGCGCGATCAGGTCAGGATCCCAGGTCGCGGCCATTGCGGTGGGCGACGGCAGCAGAATTGACGGATCGTCCGGTCCCCAGAAGACGCCTCGCACACCTACCGGTCCGTCGGACATCACCAGCGACCCGAGCCCGATTTGCGGGAGGGCAGGAAGGGTCCACATGTCCTGGCCCTGGAGGAGTCGTGCTTTCGCATCCAGGTCGAGCTTGGCGAGTGCTGATTCGACGGCCTCGTAAGTTGCTTCGTCCCGCAATGTGCACTCCTTCGACATGGTGTGGGTTGGTTGCCCGTCCGATGGAAACTCATCGTGCCATCAAACTTAATAAATGATAGGTGTTGTTACTAAAACGTTATATATTGGCTTGGCCATGCCGAAGGTGCTTCTCCGGCAAGCGAACTCGAAGTCGTAACGATTAGATTACAAAGCCTTAGTTGGATTAGGTCTCGTCGTTAGGGTGCATCACATGAAAAGTCTGATGAGCAAAAGTGTCGTGCTCCTCGCCGCTGCAACTCTGGTTCTGCTGGGATCAGGCGCCACAGCGCAGGCGGGTGGAACCAGAGAGCCTGTCGCAAACGGCAGAACCGTCGATGGCACGTACTCCGAGCGAGGTCCGTGGGAGGTGACCAGTCAGCAAGGTTTCGGTTGCTGCGACTCCTCTGGTAACAAGTTCGACGTCTGGTATCCCACTGACCTGGGTGCGAACGGAGATCGGCACCCGATCATCACTTGGGGCAACGGGACGTGGGCACACCCCTTCCAATACGACTATCTGCTCTCGCACCTGGCATCGTGGGGGTTCGTGGTGATCGCGGCCGACAACACCAATACGGGCACGGGTCAGGAAATGCTGGAGGCAGTGGATTTCCTCCGACATGAGGACAGCGATCCGTCGAGCATTTTCTATCAGAGTTTGGATACCGGCAATGTCGGTGCGATGGGGCACTCTCAGGGGGCGGTCGGTGCCCTCAACGCGGCGATCAGCTCCGGCGGCGAACTGAAAACAGCTGTCCCCATAGAGCTTCCAGGCCAGTACATGTGTGGCCTGCCCAAAGCGGATGCGGCGATGAACGTCTGCACGGATCCGCGGGCGCTGACCACAGGTTCTGTGCTGTACGTGAACGGCTCCAACAGCCCCATTTCGCAGTCGATCCAGCCGTTGCCGTGGGACTTGATCGGAGCGCAGTCCGCGGAGGGCTATTTCGGTGCCACCCCGGACTCTGTTCCGAAGGTGCGCGCGACTCTGAACGGTCCTAACCACAACGACATTCAAGGTCAACCCGGTTGCCCGGCAAACGATCCGGGCTGCGTCGACGGAGTGCAGGGGTTCCTTGGTGTTCTCACTGCGTGGAACATGGACAATTTGCGCGGAGACGCGCATGCGCACAGTGCCTTCATCTCCGGGGCCGGTGAGCTGTTCAGCCTGCCGGCGTGGAGTAACCAAGCTAGCAACATCATCAGCTGACGCCGAGGACCTGCACGAGCGAAAGTCAGCGAGTGGCAGTTGCGGTGATCTGGCTCAACACGCACAGCCAGCGGCCATTCCGTCGAACGAAGACATCGGTAGTCCACTCGTCGGCGTCGAATTGTCGGCCGCGGTAGTGCGCCGTGTTCGTCAACCGCGCTGTCAGAACCGCGGTGTCACCGTAGGTGCGGACTCTGGCGTCGTTGACCCGGTCGAACGTCGAGTGGGTGAGCTCGCCAGACTGGATGATAGACAGGAATTGTTCTTTGGACGTGAGGCCCGAATCGGACACGATCACCCAGTCGTCCGCCATGAATCTGCCGATTCGTTCGGCATCGTTCGAGACGATCGCCGTGGACCACTGCTCATGGATCGCGAGTATGTCTGCCTGCACGTCATCACCCGTGCCTGTTGTGACGTCCTTGCCCATCGTCGCTCCTCGGCTCCTCTAATTGATCGTGGCCGTCACGGCGTTGCGCGCCGCAGTGTCGCCCAGGCGCCGGCGATGCACGCGATGGTCAGGACGAGAGGGAGCACCGCCATCGGCACCACCCGTGGGACATCGACAAACCACGAACCGATCGCCGGCCACCAGCGGGCCCAGGTGATTACGATCGCTGACAGGCCGAGCGCGCCGAAGAGTCCGGTGAGGGAGGCAAGCAGACCGGTGATCCGCCACCGCTGGTAGATCGCACCCGTCAGCATCGCGATCGAACTGGTCAGCAGCAGCGTAGCGAACAGCGCCAACAGCTGCACGGCCGTGCTGTCGGTGAAATAGCGTGCGATGCCAAACATGCGCATGTGCACACCCCAGCCGTTGGTAGCGGACTCCACCACTGACAGCAGCTGCAGCGCGATTGCGAAGACCGCGGACTGTGCCAGCGCCATCACCGTTGTGGCGGTGAAGAACTCGCGGCGAGTCACGCTCAGTCCGAGTGCGAACGGGAATGTCTGGGCCATCGACTGGAGGTAGAAAGCGAGCACGAAACCGTAGACGGAGAACACGCTGCCGGTGAAGCCCTCGTCCTGCTCGTTCCTGACGATCGCGTAGATGGTGAAGCTGATCAGGAACGAGACCAGCAGAATGCCGACCGGCCAGGCGATCAGCAGCGGCCATGCGACCGTATGCAATTGGAGGACGGAACCGATCCGGGACCGGGTGGGCGCCTTCGGGATCGTCCGGGGCGCGGTCGTCGTGATGCTCATACGGTAGTCTCCCTGCGCTGTGTGGTGGTCGCGATGACAAGTTCCTGCAAAGATGCCGGCTCCAGTTCGACCCCAGCCTCCCGTAAACGGTTCCGCTCGGTATCGGTCACGCCGGCCTGCACCGTGATTCGGGCGTGGGAGCCGAGGGACTCACGGTGCAGAACCGTGCCGGACGCGGCAAAAGCATCTACAGCAGCGAGGGGACCGGTTGCCACTACTGCGCGGCTGCGCAGTGTGTCCGCGTCCTCGTCGAGCACGATTCGGCCGTGGTCGACGACGATCACGTGCTCGAGCAGATTGGCTACCTCGTCGATCAGGTGAGTCGAAAGCACTACGGTACGTGGATGTTCGGCGTAGTCGGCAAGAAGTCGGTCGTAAAACAGTTGGCGTGCAACGGCATCGAGACCGAGGTACGGCTCGTCGAAGAGCGTCAGCGGCGCGCGGGATGCGAGCCCGATTATTACCCCCAGTGCCGACCGCATACCGCGCGAAAGCTTCTTTACCTTGCGGCCCAGAGGAAGTTGGAAGTCGTCGAGCAGTGCCTCGGCGAACGTGTGGTCCCACTTCGGCAACAGATGGCTCGCGGCGGTGAGTACGTGCTTGACCCGGAGGTCTTCGGGGTATGTCTGGCTTTCCTTGACGAAGCACACGTTCGCCAGCACGTCAGAATTTTCGAACGGGGCGGCGCCGAATACCTCGACCTCGCCGCTGGTGTGCAGGTCCTGCCCGGTCAGGATCTGCATGATCGTCGTCTTGCCCGCGCCGTTACGGCCGAGCAGGCCATAGATCTTGTTGTGCTCGATCTCGAACGTGACGTCGGAGAGCGCGTCGACATCCCCGTATCTTCTGTTCACCGAGCGCATCGAGGCGACGAGTTCTGATTCGGTGAAACGCCTGACGTCGGTCCCGGTCGTTGTCATGCTCGCGTTCATCGGGCCACCTTCCTGTCGTCCAGCATGGATTTGAGTTCGTCGAGGGGGATCTGGAGTCGTTCGGCTTCTGCGACGAGCGGTTCGATGTACTGACGTGAGAATGCTTCTCGGCGTCTGAACCTGAGTGCGTCGCGCGCACCGAGAGTGACGAACATTCCGATTCCTCGTTTCTTGTAGAGGATCCCCTCGGATACGAGCTGATTGAGGCCCTTGGCTGCCGTCGCCGGGTTGATCCGGTGGAACGCCGCAAGTTCATTGGTCGAGGGCACCTGCCCGTCCTCGGGCAGTGAGCCGTCGATGATCGAGCTTTCGATCTGCTCGGCGATCTGCTGGAACAGTGGTCGTCCGTCGTCGATCACGATGATCCACGCCCGGGGCTCACTGGTTCATTACTCATGTAATGAACCATAGAACTTGTGAGGGGGTGTTGGCAACCCCTGTTGACGTCGTGCCCGTTCAGGTGTGGCCTGAGAATTCTTGCAACATCGGCTCGTTCAGCGACGTGAATGGCGCGAGCCGGAACTCACCTCGAATGCCGAGTCAGGAACGACGCGCCTGCCCGTACCGCATCCCAGTCGGTGTTCACTTGGTGCGCCATCGCTTGCGAGAGCCAGGTCCGACGCTCGGCCTGCTCCCGGATCAGACCGGGGATGTCGAGGTCGAATCCCGAGAGAACGTCGGTCGCGGCGATCGTGTCCACCCTCACTTGCATGGCTTCGAGGAGGCGGTAGTCGAAATCCGTTATTGCGGAAACAAATTTGTCGGTGCTGACCGATGCCCGGCCCGATAGCGGCGCGGTGAACGCGACATCGCCGTCGGGGTCGACAGGGAACCGCCAGTCCACGTTGACGGTGTCTACCGGTTCGAGTGTGCGCCACCACTGTAGTTCGGGCCCGAAACGCAGATAACCGTGTCGACGCTCCGATCACTGTATGCATCGATGGCCGCGTCGATCTGCGTATTGTCCAGGAGCTCTGCGTCGTCGATGTCATCGAAATCGATTGACCACCCGGCAGTCACGAAATCCACCAGGTCATTCGGTACTGGTTCGAGGATGTAGGGCAACGCTTGCAGCATGTCTTCCCGGAGGCGGACCACGTAATATTCCGCGCACGGGGGGACGGTTCGCCCGTCCGTGGGGGAGCGCCTGGCCGTTGTCTGCTCGCTATTGCGCAACAAATCGACTCCACCCACATCGAGGCAATACCAACCCTCGGTGAGCCCGAACCAGTGCAGGTTCCGGTTCTCTCCCCACGGTTCGACCTCGTCCACCGGTACCAGCTCGAACTGGAAACGCACCATGGCTCGATGTAACTCTATCGCCGCATATTCCGTCCACAGGCTTTCGCGCGAGAGCATCTGAGAAGGTGGGTATCTCGGTGGTCGACGTGTAAAAGTCGATGGAAACAAGAAGCGGGGCAATGTACTTCGCGCGCGATCCCTTTCCGAAGGCCAACGTCGTAGTGCGGAACGACCCGTAGTAGTCGCTGCAACCGACGTGACGAACCCAATCGCCCTGAGTTGCGTGCCACGGACTCGGGGTGAGGTGCGCGGAGACTGCGATGAAAGGCGGCCCTCCGAGTGAGCGGCCGAATTCAGTTCGGCAGTTCGGGTATGGCGCGAGAAAATCCATGCTGGACATAAACAAGTCCCACGACTTAGAGTTCAGTCCAACGACTGAAAGGTGAGTACAGGGATGGAAAATCTAGGTGAGGAAGCTGTATACGCGGTGATGACGACTCGGCCGGCCGAGGTCGGTTCGGCGTTCGACAAGGCAAACCAAGACTTCGTATTCGGCGAGATCTGGTCTCGTCCCGGATTGAGCCGGCGCAACAGGCGTTGGGTCACACTGACCTGCGTTGGGGCCGCTGTTGCGCCTCGCGCCATTGACGATCAGGTCTATGCCGCGCTGAACAGCGGTGACATGACCGTCGACGAGATGCTCGAGTTTGTCTTGCATTTCGCTGTGTACAACGGTTGGCCTAAAGCTTCACATCTCGAAGGCGTCGTTCGCCGCCAGTGGGCCCGGATAGAGAAGGACCGAGGTCTCGAGCGTTCCCCAATTGAACCTGCGAGCAATGACACTCTCGGGCTTAATGATTGGGACGATCGGATCGAACGTGGTGTAAAAGAATTCATGGACGTCAATCTGATCGACGCTCCATCGCCCGATACTCCCTATATTCACGCCGGGATCTTGAACTTCGTCTTTGGACACGTCTGGCAGCGCCCGGGTTTGACGAGGCGGGATCGACGGTTCATCACTGTTGCATCCGTGGCGGTGAACGATGCAGTGACGCCGCTGCAATCACATGTCGGCTCGGCCTTGGAATCGGGCGATATCACCAAGTCGGAGATGGATGAAGTAGTTCTCCAGCTATCCGCATACTCGGGATTTGCCAAAGGTGAAGCCCTACAGACGACTGCCGACGAAGCATGGGATCGACTGAGCCTGGCCCGGACTGCCGTTGGCGGCGTCCGACATGAGAGCGCCTAGTACGTCGCCAGAAACTACATTCGAAAAGTTGATGTCTAAAGGAGAACTTCGAACATGTCAGGATTAGAAGGCCGCGTCGCTTTTATCACCGGAGCCGGGCGGGGACAGGGCCGAGCGCATGCGATACGGCTCGCCCGTGAAGGCGTCGACATCATTGGCGTTGATATCTGCGAGAACGTGGACTCGATGACCTATCCGAATGCCAGCGAAGCTGACCTCGAAGAGACAGTGCGGTTGGTGGAGAAGGAATCTCGGCGCATGGTCGGCCTGAAAGCTGACGTGCGGAACTATCGACAACTCACTGCCGCCTTCGAGGAGGGGTACGAGCAGTTCGGTCGCGTCGACATCGTTATTGCCAATGCAGGCATCATCCGGATGGGGGCAGAATCGGAGGATTTTCTGGCGGACTGGAACGATGTGATCGACACCAATCTGACCGGGGTTTATCACACGGTGCGAGCGGCGCTGCCTGCCATGCGCGAGGCTGCGCGCGGCGGGTCGATCGTCATCACCAGTTCGACTGCCGGTCTCAAAGCTTCCTCGTCGTTGTCAGCCAGCGGCAATGCGTACGCGTCTGCCAAACGTGGCGTTGTGGCTCTGATGCAGGGTTTGGCAGCACATCTCGCCCCGGAATGGATTCGGGTCAACACCATCCATCCCACCGGAGTAGCCAGCGGGATGACCCAGAATGCCGCGATGGACGCCCTCATGGCGCATGCCGCTGCCGGCGGCTCGAACTCGATCTCCGGGATGCAAAACGCTTTACCGCTGCAAATGCTCGAGTGTGAAGACGTCGCCAATGCTGTCGCATATCTCGTTTCCGATGAAGCCAAATTCATCACCGGCATCCAATGGCCACTCGACGCCGGATTCATGATTCGCTGACAGTCATTCGAGACAAGGAAGTTCTATGACTGCAACATATGGTGCTGCAACCGTTTTCGATGAACTTCCCAGCGGACTTCTCATCGGCAGTGATTGGGTTTCGGGCTCCTCGGGTGGATCGTACGAGCACGTGTATCCGGCAAGCGGCCGACGGAACGCAACGATCGAGATCGCCGGCGAAGTCGAAATCGACCGTGCAGTGAAGTCTGCGTGGGAGGCTCATCGTGAGTGGATCGCGTACACGCCTGAGCGTCGTCGCGATCTTTTGTTCGACCTCGCCGACGCGGTGAAAGCTGACGTCGATCGTCTCGCGCGACTCAACGTGCATGACTTCGGTGTTCCGATAATGATGAGTGCCGGGCACATCGGATTGGCTGAAAAGTTCATCCGGTACTACGCCGGATACGTCGACAAGGCCCACGGATCGAGTACCCCCGTGTCCAACAAGTTCGACGTCAACCTGATCGAACGCGAGCCCTACGGAGTAGTCGGCATCATCGCACCCTGGAATGGGCCGATGGTGGTCGTCGGACTCAACGTTGCTCCTGCCCTCGCCGCCGGAAACGCAGTCGTACTCAAACCTTCCGAACTCTCCCCATTCACATCACTGCGATTCGGCGAACTCTGTCTCGAGGTAGGTCTACCACCCGGACTGGTCAATGTGCTGCCATCCGGACCCGAAGGCGGTGCCGCGCTCGTCCGCCATCGCGGGATCAGCAAGATCCACTTCACAGGCGGAGGCGACACCGCAAAAAAGATCATCGCCGAAGCTGCTGCCAATCTCACCCCGGTGGCCACCGAACTGGGTGGCAAATCCGCCAACATCGTCTTCGCTGACGCCGATCTGGATGCGGCGGCAAAACTGTCGGCGTTTCAAGGTCCACTTGGACAGGCCGGTCAGAGCTGTGCGTGTGGTAGTCGAATCCTTGTGCAGGACTCCGTCTACGACGCGTTCATCGAGAAATTTCTCGCTGTGGTGCAGTCGGTGAAAATCGGAGAACCTTTCGATCCAAGCGTCGTAGTCGGGCCAGTGGTAAGTCAGGTGGCGGCGGATCGCATCCTCGAGACCATTGATCGGGCATCAACCGAGGAGATGGGTGAACTCATCGCCGGTGGCAAACGACTCGGTGGAGACCTGGCAGACGGCTTCTTCATAGAACCCACCGTCTTCACCGACGTCGACAATCACTCACCGTTGGCCCGGATCGAAACATTCGGCCCAGTCGTCTCGATAATGCGATTCACCGACGAAGCACAGGCCGTGGGCATCGCGAACGACACCGTTTTCGGACTCAACGCCTACATTCAAACCAACGACCTCACACGCGCACATCGAGTTGCGCGTCAGCTCGAAGCAGGCTCGGTCTGGGTCAATCGCAACAGCGATATCTCACCCCAAAGTCCTTACGGCGGTTATAAACAGAGTGGTACAGGTAGAGCAGGGGGACTCGAGGGCCTCCACGAGTTTCAGCAAGTGAAGAACATTCGTATCGGAATGTCGTGATCGAGAATCGCCGTAGTTTCCCTTCGAGTACCTCTCCACATGCTCGGTGGTTTCGTCCTTCTGTGCCGCGCTTGTCGGGTGTGGGGACGCCACGTGCCGCATCCCGCCTTCAGGCGAGGCGTCGAAGCCTAAGTCTTTGGACTTAGGCTTCGATGATGGTTACATTAGGTGTGCCAAAATACGCCCCTGCAGCCGTAAACCTGTCGGCCAAACAGCAGCTGATTCTCACTGCTGAGCGACTCTATGCTCTGCATGGCTTCGATGGTGTGCCGCTGAGGCACATCGGAACTGCGGCAGGTATGGCCAACAAGTCCGCTGTGCAATACCACTTCGGAGGCAAAGAGGGCTTGATACAAGCCATCCTGGCGTACCGGGTCGAAGAACTGACACGGAGGCGAGCAATTCTCGGCGCGCGCTCTTCTGCAACGGACCTGAGAAGTGTCCTCGAAGCGCATCAGTTGCCTTTGATGGAACTCGCTGAGGACGAAGACTGCTACTACTTGCCGTTTCTCGAGCAACTCATTCGGGTGGTGCATCCTCTTGACGACCTACCTGAGGAGTCTCGAGACTCTGAACGTGTCTACTACGAGCGAGTTGGCGCTCTCCTTGGACACATTCCACAAGCGTTGCGCGAGATCAGAATTCACCAAGCCTCCGGAATGTGCTTGCACACAAGTGCCGACCGCCACCGTCAACGTTTGCTCGGCGCCCCCGTTGCGTCATATGCCGTATATGTCAGTCAACTCCTCGACACGCTCGTAGCCATGCTTACGACTCCACCCTCGACGGAAACGCTTGCAGCACTTGGATAACTCCACGATCGCGACCCGTCTCGCGTTCAGCGAGTCACAGAAGCGGGCGGCCGATCGGTCCCAGCTGTCTCGTTGTGCTGCGAGGCCTGATAGCCAGTGGTCAGCAAGAAGACGGTGCGATCAATTGTCGGCATGATGTCGCTGATCGCGATCTGGTTTTCGCGGCACCGACCTACGAGTCCGTAGACGACGGCCGAAAGTATCGACTGCAGTTCTGTGACGAATTCAGGGTCTACGTCGGACATGACTGATCTGCCGATGCGTATGACGGGGTCGAAGCTGTCCATGCCGAGATCACGGTCGCCGACGACGGTCCGTACTTGAAAGTACGCAAAGAGCATCGTCGGGTGCTTTTCCCAAGGTTCGAATATCGACCCCATCACCCGCATTATGGCCGGGTGCAGGGGCTCATTCGGGCCGCGCGTGTGATTGACGAGCCCGGAGTGATTCTCCATCATCCACCGTTCGATGGCAGCAGCGATCAATTCTTCTCGAGTGGCATACCGTTTGTAGATAGTCGACAGCGACGTGCGGGCACGACGCGCGACTTCGCGGAGTTGCACCGCGTCGTACCCTTCGTCCTCGAGGAAGTCGATGACGGTGTCGAGAAGTGGGTCTCGTGTGAGCTCCGGACCGCCCGCAAGATCTACATTCTCCATTTTGTGAATTCCCTTGCCTTGTCTGGATAACCAGGTTATCGTAGCGCTTAGTAACTCAGTTACTTACCTCACATCCTACGGTGGCCGCACGGAAAATGTCCGCGCCGTCGGCAATCGGCGAGACCACCGCTGTTCGAGTTCGAATTCACAATGCGGAGCACCCAATGACTGGTTCCCCAAAGCGCGTACATATCGATCGCGGCATGTGCGAGGCGCACGCGCTGTGTGTCGAGATCGCGCCCGAGATCTTCGACCTCGTCGACGATGACGTCGCAAGCTGCAACGAGAATCCTCCGGAAGCGTTGTGGCCCAAAGCGCTGGCCGCGGTCAGTGCTTGCCCGCGCCAGGCCATCAGCATCGTGGACGAATTGCCTGCTACTTCACCCGAAAGGTCAGTGATCCGATGACCGATCTAGCATCAGTCGACTATTTCTCCGACGGAGAGATCGCACAAGATCCCTTCGAATACTTCGACTACCTTCGAGGACGGAATCCGGTTTTTCGTGAGCCGCACTACGGCGTGGTGGCAGTCACCGGACATCAAGAGGTGATCGAGGGATTCAAGAACACCGACGCGCTGTCGGCCGTAAATGCGATCGGCGGGCCGTTTCCTCCGCTGCCGTTCGAACCCGAGGGTGACGACATCACCGCCCAGATCGAAGCGCACCGTCACCATTTCCCGATCTTCGAGCACATAGTTGTGATGGATCCACCTGAGCACACGCGAGCTCGATCGCTACTGGGACGGCTCCTTACCCCAAAGCGCCTGCAGGAGAACGAACAGTATCTGTGGGACTTGGCTGATTGTCAGCTCGACGAATTCATCGATAACGGGGACTGCGAGTTTCTGGGTGAGTACGCTAAACCTTTTGCTACGCTGGCAATTACGGACTTACTTGGTGTTCCGTCAGAAGATCGGGCGGAGTTTCGCCGGATGCTGGGCGCCGGGAAGCCACCCGGTAACCATGTTGGAGCGCTCAACCATGATCCTGTCGGGATCAACCCGCTGGAATACCTGGAGGAGCGCTTCAGCGGTTACGTGACCGAAAGGCGTCGCGAACCCCGCAACGACATTCTCAGCGGTCTGGCGTCGGCCAAGTATCCGGACGGATCAACACCTGAAATCCTGGAAATCGTCCGGCCTGCAACGTTCCTGTTCGCCGCCGGCCAGGAGACTGTGACGAAGCTACTCAGTTCGGCGTTACGAGTACTTGCCGAACGCCCTGAACTCCAGCAAACTCTGCGTGAGGATCGCAGTCTGATCCGCCCATTCATGGAGGAATCACTTCGTTTCGACAGTCCGACGAAGGTGGACTTCCGCCTCGCCCGCAAGTCCACCAGAATCGGCGATCTCGACATCCCCGCCGGAACTGTCGTCATGCTGGGTCTCGCCGCCGCCAACCGTGATCCGCGAAAGTTCGATAATCCGAATGAGTTTCGGCTCGATCGGAAGAACTCGCACGACCACATCGCGTTCGGTCGTGGGCTGCACACCTGCGCCGGTGCACCGCTCGCTCGAGTGGAGGCCTACGTCACCTTGAACCGTCTGCTCGACCGGATGAGCGACATCGCCATCAGCGAACGCGCACATGGCCCGGCCGGCAACCGTCGATACGTATACGAGCCCACCTTCCTGCTGCGCGGGCTCATGGAACTCAACATCGAGTTCAACCCGATCCGAAAGCCGTAATTCGTCGTACAACAGCATCGGGCGATTGCTCGATGTCCCAACCGAGAGAGGCAATTTCATGGCAGGCAGAGTAGAGGGCAAGGTCGCGTTCGTTACCGGCGCGGCACGTGGTCAGGGACGCAGTCATGCGGTGCGACTGGCACAAGAAGGTGCGGACATCATTGCCATCGACATCTGCGGACCGATCAGACCGAACGCCCAGATAGCCCCGTCTGAGCCGGCCGATATGGCCGAAACCGCAGACCTGATCAAAGGACTCAACCGTCGCATCGTGACGGCGGAGGTCGACGTCCGCGATTTCGACGCCCTCAAAGCTGCGGTGGACAGCGGCGTCGAGCAATTGGGCCGGCTCGACATCATCGTCGCCAACGCCGGAATCGGAACCGGTGGCCCTACCCTCGACCAGACCAGTGAACTGGACTGGCAAGAGATGATGGACATCAATCTCTCCGGTGTGTGGAAGTCGGTGAAGGCCGGTATTCCGCACTTGATCGAGGGCGGTCGCGGCGGGTCGATCATTCTGACCAGTTCGATGGGAGGTCTGAAGGGATACGCCCACATGGGTCCGTACATCGCCGCGAAACACGGTGTGGTCGGGCTGATGCGTACGTTCGCAGTCGAACTGGGAGAGCACTTCATCCGGGTCAACTCCATTCATCCCACAAACGTGAATACACCGATGTTCATGAATGAGGGAACGATGAAGATGTTCCGTCCCGACCTCGAGAGCCCCGGACCGGAGGATCTGAAGGCCGCCGCGCAGTTCATGCATGTACTGCCGATCGGCTGGGTGGAGCCCGAGGACGTCAGCAATGCTGTGCTGTTCCTGTCCTCTGACGAATCCCGTTACGTCACAGGGCTTCCTCTCACCATCGATGCCGGTAGCAACCTCAAGTAGCAGTGACATTCCGCTTTACGTTTCGGTACCGGGTTGTGCACTCCACTCCGTGCGGGCCCGGTACCGACAGCGATGACAGAAAGCCACCTGGCACGTCGCGATTAACCGCGGCGTGTGCCGCCAAAGAGCGTCCACACCCACGGGCAACACTGTCGACCCGTATCACCTGAATTCGTCGCAGCATCAATGCTGCTCGGTCGGCCGGAATATATTGCCGCTTCCTGCGCTTCCTTGCCTTCCCGAGGAAGCCGGCTTCATCACCGGATCAATCCTCCCTCTCAGCAGCGGAACTCTCACTTACGCACGTGCCATGTCAAGGAATGCACGGTGATCTGTCGATTCCGTCAGTTGACCGCCTTGACCAAATGTAGGAGACCTGTGAAACCACAACGAACACTCGCTGCCTTCCTCGCCGTGGTGGCGGTAGCGGCAGCCGTCACCGGATGCAGTGGCCGAAGTTCGAGCGAGAGTCCGGCTGAGGGCGCCGACGATGGCGGAACGAGCGCTGCGGCCGCCTCCAGCGACTTCGGCGACCTTCGAGGCGTGTGTCAGCCTGGCGATGTCAAGGGCGCACCGGCCCAAGGCGTGACCGCGGAGGAAATTTCTGTCGGAGTCTTCTCCGACATGGGTTTCAACAAGAACACGGAATTTGCCGACGCGGCAGAGGTTTTCACGTCGTGGTGTAACGATGCCGGCGGCATCAACGGTCGCCGGATTGTGGCCAACATCCGCGATTCGAAGTTGATGGAAGTTCGTCAGAGAATGATCGAAGCCTGTCGTGACGACTTTGCTCTCGTCGGCGGCGGCGCAGCGTTGGATGCTCTCGGTGTCAAGGACCGGCTGACATGTATGTTGCCGAGTTTCCCCGCGCAGGCTGTCCAGTCACGGTCTGCCGGCGCAGACCTGGAGGTGAGTGCGTCACCGACCATGGTTCCCGGATACGACAATTACAACGGTTTTCGGACCTGGATCGCTGACGAGGCCTACCCGGACTCGAAAGCCGCCGTCGGGATCATCAACGGTGATTCGGCGGTTACCAAGGCAATTGGTGCCTTGACCGCAGAAACACTCGCAGCGACCGGTGCAACGCTCATCTACGACGAGCTCTATCCAGCTATGGGTGTCTCGGACTGGACTCCATACGCTCAGGCGATCAAGAGCAAGGGCGTCAAGGGTCTGATCTTCATGGGCGACTTCAATCAGTTGGCCAAGCTCGAAGAGGTCCTCACCAGCATGAACTACAAGCTCGACTGGATCGATGCCAACAACAATGCGTATAACGCCTCGTTCATCGAACTGTTGGGGAAGTCCGCGGACTTCCAGAACAATCTCGTATCTCTCAGCGGGGTAGCGCCATTGGAGAGTGACGAGCCAGCGGTGGCGGAGCTCAAGGCTATGTACCAGAAGTACGCCCCGGACGCGCAGATCACACTTCCGTCGATGCTCGCCATGTCGTCGTGGTTGCTGTTCGCGAAGTCGGCCGCCAGTTGCGGTGCCGATCTCACCCGCTCGTGCCTTTACAACGCAGCTGTCGCCGAAACTGCCTGGACCGGGGGAGGTTTGCATGTCGCTAACGATTTGGCGAATCCTATCCCGCCGCAGCCGTGCTTCAACGTCGAGCGAGCGACATCTGACGGATGGGAGGCAGCTGATTTCAATCCCGACAACGGTCTCTACCGTTGCGATATCCCCGCTCGTAAATTGACGGCTGACTTCGGGACGCCGATGACCCTGGCCGAAGTCGGTAAAAGCATCGGCGATTTCGAATAATGGAACAGTTCATCTCCTTTGGGATCGTCGGGCTGAGCACTGCGGCGATCTACGCGATCATCGGCAGCGGATTGGTGGTTACCTACACGACCACCGGCGTGTTCAACTTCGCACACGGCGCGACGGGCATGATGGCGGCTTTCTCCTATTGGCAACTCAGCGTCGGTTGGGGTTGGCCGGTGTGGCTGTCGGTAGCGACCGTACTTCTGGTTCTGGCACCAGCTTTCGGGCTCCTAGTCGAACTGTTGGTGCGGCCGGTCCAAGCCCTTGGTGAGGCCGAGAAGCTGGTGATGACGATCGCCTTGCTGAGCGGTCTGATTGCGCTCGCGAGATGGATCTGGAGTCCGAACAAGGCACGCACGCTTCCCAAGTTCTTTGCCGAGCAAGACTCTTTTCAGATCGGTGCTGCGACGGTCACTTGGCACCAGGCAATCACCATGCTGGTAGCGGTCGTCGTCGCGGCGGGGTTGCGAATCCTGATGCTGCGCACTCGAACCGGAACCGAAATGCGAGCGACTGTCGATGACCGTGCCTTGGTGGGTCTCACCGGGGCAGACCCGGTTCGCGCCAACCGGGTTGCCTGGATTCTGGGGACGGTATTGGCGGCAATCGGCGGCATTCTCATCGCTCCGATGGTCGCCCTCGATGCGACCCAACTGTCACTCGTGATTGTCAGTGCTTATGCCGCAGCGATATTCGGACGGTTGAAGAGCTTGCCGATGACTTTTGTCGGCGCGATCGTCGTCGGGTGCATGGAAAGCTACCTCACCGGTTACCTACCGCAGAGTCCCTACCTTCCCGGGCTGCGACTCGCTGCGCCGGCAATTCTGTTGCTGCTCGCGCTGTTGCTGTTTCCGCACGGGCGACTTCGGAGACGCGACCGTCACCTCAGTCAAGTTCCGCTACCGACAGTTCGCGGCACAATCGCCTTCGCAGGAGTTATCGTCGCGTTCGGACTCATTCTGGCCACCGTACTGGGGGAGGGTGATCTGATCACCTATGGACAGATATTCGCATTCGGCGTCATCGCGTTGTCCTTCGTTCCGTTAGTCGGTTACGCCGGTCAGATCTCGCTCGCACAGCTCACGATGGCGGGGGTCGGGGCGATCGTCTGTGCACGCTTGGGCGGAAATGGGCAATGGTGGGCACTTTTGGCGGTGATGGTCATCGCGGGCATTGTCGGTGCGGTGATCGCAGTGCCCGCGCTGCGACTCTCAGGGGTGTACCTGGCGCTCGGGACGGCGGCAATCGCGGCCATCTTCGACCGATGGATCTTCACGTTGCCGTCTTTCGAGGTGTTCGGCACGGAGATCACACTGTTTGATCAGGGTTCAGTGGAATTGGTAGGCCCGCGACTGTTCGGATTCGCGATCGACACCCCGGCAGAACTGACGGTGTTCTCAGCAGTGTGTCTGGCGCTCGTCACACTGGGCGTGGCAATGCTCCGGCGAGGGCGCCTCGGCCGACGATTGATTGCACTGCGCGACAGCGAGGCAGCGTTTGCGACATTGGGAGGCAGCTTGCTGCTGACGAAAATGCTGGTCTTTGCGCTGTCCGCCGGCATTGCCGGTCTCGGTGGGGCGCTGTACGGAATGCAACTGATGTCGATCTCGGCGGAGCAGTTCAGTTTTGTTGCCGGACTGGGTATTTTCCTGATCGCCGTAGTCGGTGGACTCGGTGTGGTCGGAAACGGACTCTTCACCGGAACGATGATTGCCGGTCCTCTCAATGCAATTGTGGCGTTGTGGCCGGCGGCCGCCAACCTCGTGCAGACGCTGCCCGCTGCTGCCGGCTTGGCATACAGTTCCGGCGCTGTCGACGACGGACTCGTACCCAGTCTGCGTCGGCGTTGGGAGCCCGCACTTCGGGACCCCGTCGTGATGGCTGCCTTGCTCGGTTGGATTGGGGCGCTGTGGATTCTGCGACTCGTCGATGTCGTGAACGGGTACGTGCTGATCATCGGGGCGGTGGCCGGAATTCTCGCAGCCCGAAGTTGGGGTGTATCGAGGCAACGGGAGGCTCCGGCGCAGCGGGAGATTCCGGTGGAGTGGTGGGGCCTGGAGCGCCCCTGGACTACGGAAGACGAGGAGGTGCTCGATCGTGCCATCGCAGCTCGAAGTTAAGGACATCACGGTCACATTCGGCGGCCACCATGCACTCACCGACGTTTCACTGACCGCCGAACAAGGCAACATCACCGGCCTCATCGGACCCAACGGTGCCGGAAAGAGCACCCTGTTCGACGTCATATCCGGACTCCGTAAGCCAGCCACGGGAAGTGTGTTCCTGGGTGGCTGCGACGTGACCCGAGCCGGACCGTCTCGGCGCGCCAAACACGGCCTGGCACGGACGTTCCAACGCCTCGAGCTCTTCGGTCGCCTCAGCGTCAGAGACAACCTCCTCGTTGCCGCCGAAATTGGGCCGCAACGACGCAACGCGACAGCCGTTGTCGACGACATCATCGATCGACTGGGATTGGCTGCGGTGGCCGCCGTCACCGCCGACTCGCTGTCGACCGGCATGGGACGACTCGTCGAGGTGGCGAGGGCAATGGCAGTGCACCCGTCCGTCATTCTTCTCGACGAACCGGCTGCCGGGCAGGACCCCGAAGAGACACAACGGTTCTCGGTGCTGCTGCGATCACTGGCGGATCAGGGAACAGCGGTTTTGTTGGTCGAACACGACATGGAATTGGTGATGAGCGTGTGCGATCAGGTGTATGTGCTCGATCTCGGGAAGATCATCTCGGTCGGCCCACCCGAGATGATCCGGCGCGATGACGCGGTTCTGGCAGCGTATCTGGGGGAATCATGAGTCCCGTTCTCGAACTACGCGGCGTCCGCGCGGGTTACGACGATATCGCTGTCCTGCACGGCATCGATCTTGCAGTCGAACCAGGGCAAGTAGTGGCTTTGCTCGGTCCGAACGGTGCAGGCAAGACCACCACGCTGCGCATCATCTCCGGTGTCCATACGATCACCTCAGGACAGCTCCTGTTCTGTGACAGAGACATGACCGGAGTATCACCGCGGGAATTGGCGCGCGCGGGTGTATGTCTCATCCCCGAGGGGCGCGGCGTATTCCCCAATCTGTCCGTCCGGGACAATCTGTCGATGATGACCTTCACCGGTCGCTCTCGTGACGAGATCGAAGAGGTCGCATTCACTCGTTTTCCCATCCTCGCGGAACGAGCTTCACAAATTGCCGGAACGCTGTCCGGTGGCGAGCAGCAGATGCTCGCTCTCTCTCGCGGCTTGGCCACCGAACCAGCTGTGCTTCTGCTCGACGAATTGTCCATGGGACTAGCGCCTTTGATCGTCGGCCAACTCTACGAGGAGGTCGCCGAGATAGCGAGGCAAGGTGTCGCCGTGATACTCGTCGAACAGTTCGCGAACGCCGTACTCGAATTCGCTGACCATGCTGCAGTTCTCGTTCGAGGTCGGATCGAAAAGCAGGGCCACCCGGACGACGGACTGCGCACCGAACTTGCCACCCTCTACCTAGGGAGTTCTACATGACCACGACTGAAACACGCGCAGAGCGCTTTTCCCGCGAGCTTGCCGATTTGAAGATTCCCGACCCGTCCGCGGGCCGGTCCAGTCTCTGGCTGCGACTCGGAATCGCGCTGATGGTGCTGGGTCCGGCGTTGGGAGTGGGGGCTTATCTTCTGTCACACAACACATCTGATCCGCTTGTTCAACGCGACGCCATCATTGTCGCTGTGATCGGACTAGTCGCAGGAATCAACGGAGCTGCTATCTTCCTGCGCTATTCACTGACCAATTTCCTGAGATTCTGGATGGCTCGCCAATCTTACGACTTGGCACTTGCAACGAGACTTCCCTCCCTCGACGGAGAACAGTCGTGACCTTCTGACACGCCAGGAGTTCGAAACATGTGGTGGCGGAACCGTTCCGTCCACCGGAAAGGATTCACCATGCGTAAATCTGTAATCGGTCGAGCCCTGATCGTC
This sequence comes from Rhodococcus sp. MS16, assembly GCF_013277795.1. Classification (NCBI taxonomy): domain Bacteria; kingdom Bacillati; phylum Actinomycetota; class Actinomycetes; order Mycobacteriales; family Nocardiaceae; genus Rhodococcus; species Rhodococcus sp. MS16. The sequence continues at coordinate 735,403 of NZ_VBTM01000005.1, read as the reverse complement.
GGCGCCTTCATCGTCACTACATTCGCGACGGGCTGTAGCAGCTCCGATGACAGTTCGAGCGAGACCACCTCATCAACCAAGGCGACAAGTTCTTCGGCGCCGGCAGCAGCGACAACCAGCGCTGTGGCGTCCGCTGCGGCGACCAAAGAAATCACGGACGCGTACATCACCTTCTTCAATGGAACTACCGCCCCTGCCGCGCGTGCCGCCCTGCTCGAGAACGGCGATGTATTTCTCCCAACGCTCGAAGCGATGGCCGCTGATCCGCAGTCGATGGCAACTACTGCCACCGTAGAAGGCGTCACCGCAGCCGGCGCCGACAACGCCTCTGTCAAATGGACACTCGTGATGGGCGGTACTCCCGTACTTCCCGACCAGTCCGGTGAGGCAGTACAGGAAGCTGGTACCTGGAAGGTCTCCGCAACGACGTACTGCACCTTGATGGCTATCCAGGGGAGTGGGGCCACCGTTCCCGGCTGCTAGTGCCAACAGCCCGAATCTTCACCCAGGCGCGCTATTCGATCACCCAATCGGCCAGCGATATCGACTCAAGTTTCGAACTACCGAAAGCAGTCAGAATGACACTCCAATCGATCATGGACGAGGTACGCAATCTCCCGGGCACCGGTGAAGTCATTGCGGTCATCGACCCGGCGACCGAAGAACAGATCACCGAGTTCACCGATGGCGGGGCAAAGGCGGTCGAGGAAGCCGTTTCTCGTGCGCGCGAATCCTTCGAGGCCGGTGTGTGGCACGGTCTCCCCGGCAGTGAAAGGGCTAAAATCCTTTGGCGCGCTGCCGATTTGATCGACGAACACGCAACTGAGATCGCCCAGCTCGATTCGATCAACACCGGGATGCCATTCGTTCAGGCGCATTCCATCGTCGGGACCAGTGCCGAATTCTTCCGGTACTACGGCGGCTGGTGCACGAAGGTCAATGGCATCGCCCATGACGTGCACATGACCGGCGGGATCACTGGTGCTCATTCGAATATGCACGGATACACGCTCAAGGAACCCGTGGGTGTCGTCGGGCTGATCTTCCCGTGGAACGGCCCGATCTTCAACGCGTGCGCCAAACTTGCTCCAGCCCTTGCCGCAGGGTGCAGCGTCATCGTCAAGCCTGCCGAAGAAACACCGCTGTCGGCACTGCTACTGGTTAAGTTATTGGCTCAGGCCGGCGTGCCCGATGGTGTCGTCAACCTCGTCAACGGCTACGGCCACACTGCAGGCGCGGCACTGAGCGAGCATCCCGATGTAGACAAAATCGCTTTCACGGGATCCACCGAAGTCGGCAAGAAGATCGTGCAAGTAGCCAGTGGCAACCTCAAGAAGGTCATGCTCGAGCTCGGCGGCAAGTCACCCGTACTGATCTATGACGACGCCGATCTGAACACGGCAATCCTGAGTGCCGCGATGGGTATCTTCGTGCACTCCGGTCAGGGCTGCATCAGCGGCTCACGCATCTTCGTTCAGCGCGGTGTCTACGATCAGGTCGTGGAGGGCATTGCGGCGATTGCCAATTCGCTGAAGCTGGGCGGGCCTAAGGATGAGGGCGTCCACATCGGTCCGCTCATCAGTCAAAAGCAGCTCACTCGAGTCATGGGCTTCGTCGAAGAGGGAAAGCGCGACGGTGTCGAGGTAGTGGCAGGCGGATCCCGGATCGACCGGCCGGGTTATTTCGTGCATCCCACCGTCCTCACCGATGTCAGGCCCGACATGCGGCTCTATCAGCAGGAAATTTTCGGACCCGTCGTTCCGATCATGCCGTTCGACGACGATGACCAAGTGGTTGCCATGGCAAACGACACCACATACGGGCTCGCTGCCACGGCGTGGACCTCGGACGTCGGACGTGCTCACCGCCTCGCGAAGCGACTGGACGCCGGAACTGTCACCCTGAACTGCCAGATGGTCTTCGACCACGCTATGCCGTTCGGCGGATACAAGCAGTCCGGATGGGGCTACGAGCACGGCAGAGAGGGCATCGAGGGATATATGAAGACGAAGTCGGTTTACACCCAGATTTAGATCAATTTGCGTGCGATGGAAAAGCGCTCTCGCACATGACGATTCCCTAAGCGGGGCACGCATGGCTCCCCGCTTAGGGATTTCGCTCAGCTCAAGTCCGCGATGATTCGCTCTGCGAGGGGCTTGGACGACGCGGGATTTTGTCCGGTGTACAACTTTCGGTCCACTACAACGTAAGGGGACCACGCCTCGGCATTCGAGAACTTGCCGCCCTGCTCGCGTAGCTTCGTTTCGAGCAGCCACGGAGCCTTGTCCGCCAAACCTGCCTGGGTCTCCTCCTCGTTGGTGAAGGAGGTGAGGTTGTAGCCGTCGAACAGCCAGCTTCCATCGGATCTGCGTGCGGGAAGCAACGCTGCCGGTGCGTGACAGACTGCTGAGACAACCTTGCCTGCGTCCAAGAATTTCACCAGAAGCTCGCCGAAGGTTGTGGACACTGCGAGATCCTCCATCGGCCCGTGCCCGCCCGGAACAAAGACCACGTCGAAGGTGTCGGCGTCGATATCTTCGAGAATGTGGGGCGAGTTCAGCGCCGGCTGCAGATCGGCAATGTACTTGCGCATACGGTCGGCGCCCTCCTGACCTCCATTGACCTCGGGGGCAAGGCTTCCTTCATCCACAACCGGGACCTTGCCGCCGGGTGTTGCAATCACGATGTCGTACCCGGCATCGACGAACGCCTTATGAGATTCGACCAGCTCCTCGGCCCAGTATCCGGTGGGGTGGGCGGTCCCGTCGTTGAGCGTCCAGTGATCTGCAGAGGTGACGGCAAACAGCAACTTGGTCATTGCACAACCTTTCGTTGGAGACAGGACCCGAAGACAGGCCCAATCGGCAAAACAGCGTCAGTCAATGCAACACACTGGTCCGGAGAGAATTCCGCATCGGCCGTCTTCGGTGAGATGTGTCATGTCTACTCCGCAGTTGCGGAGCAGCTTTGTGCGCAGAGAATCCTTAATGTGTTTCTGCTGCAATATGTTTGATCGGCGAGCGATTCCACGATGTCCGAATGTTACAGTCGGGTCTCAATTTTAACCGGCGGAAAGTGCGTATACCTGCGCAAACCTCGATGTAAACCCTGCTAGGCATCGAAACTTCGGTTCACAGCGGCCGGCATTCGTGATTGCATGGGTCGTGATCCAAGGAACGCAATAGAGGTACACAGCAATAGAGGTACACCGGTGCCTCGACAAATGCGCAAGTGCAAGGAAACGAAGAGAGCGAACGCGATCGAAATGACCACGCCGCAAAAAAGTATCGACCCCGACCTCGAAGTCGATTGGGTATGGGAAGACGGGCAACTACGAGGCGTGGCGGCCGACGGCGCCGTGAGGCTGACTGCGAATCTCCAACGTGCCCAATGGTCATGGGGTTCATACACACTATTTGCCGAGCAATTGGGAGACCAAGTGTGGCTCACATTTGACAAGGTTGTCGATGAAATCGGACGCCTCGGTATCGCGGACACGACTGCTGTCGAGGTATTCGCACCGTGGATGGGGCAAGCCGCGACACCACTTCGGGCGCTCAATTCTCCGTTGACGAAGGAAAAGCTGTCAGCCCTGCCGGCTGAAGCTGAAGTTCCGGATTTTGCCTACGCCGTTGTTGCAGAAGCTGTTCGGATCTTCGAGAATCCCCAAAACCTAGATCTCACTGCAAGGTTCTGAGCGGAAACTCGTGGGTAGTGGCGGCCCACTGCGTTTGACTCAAAGCGGGCTCGATCGTCTTATGGCGCTCACGGGTGTGAGACCTGTTGCTGTATAACGCTTGCTGAACTCAGTCGCGGAATTAGAGGCGAAATGTATTGCGCGCAAGACGGATTCTCCGCGAAGGGGTGAAGCGCCGGAACCTGGTCGTCGTGTTGATTCGTGCGCGTAGACCGACTCGTACGCGTGGTACCTATTCAAAGGATGAAAGGTACTCGCGAAGTACGTCGTGCGACTCGGCCAGGACCGTCTCGTCGCCGGACGGGTTGGTCCGGAAGGCGTACTGAGCAAGTCGCTCGATAATTTCGACGGCAATGGCGCGCTGTAGGTGTGACAAGCGGTTGAAGCGTGGCGCGTGAATTTCGAACTGCTCGAAGACGAGAACAGCTATCTCGTCGCACCAGATCTGGTCGAGACTACGGATGCTCGCATTCAGATGTTGCCCGACCCACAGTTCGCGAATCAGTGGAATTGCGTACTGCTGTCTGTAGTGACCGACCAGGATGTCGACAATCTCGGTCCACGTCGTTCGCGAACGATTGGTGAACTGACGGGTGATCAGCCCGTACGAGTCGATCATGCATCTCCGTGCGAGTTCGTCCAGAACCCGCTCAGGAGAGTCGAAGAACGGTAGCGGATTTCGGTGTCGTTCTGTTGTCTTCCGTTTTGCGACGGCGACGCCGACGAGTGCTGCGATGGGGAAGATCCCGAGCAATGTGTACTGCCTCTTCGAATCTCTACCGCGGCGCCTGTACGTGACTGGGAACCGAGTCGCGTCACGCTAATCGGCGATGCGATCCACGCGATGAGTCCGGTACTGGCGATGGGAGCAAACACTGCGATGCGGGACGCGTCCGAGTTGACCCGGACGCTCGCTGAAGCCAGGAGCACTCACGCGTCGCTGGTTGAAGCGGTCGCTGATTATCAAGCCGAAATGGCAGCGTATGCGTTTCCGCTTGTGGCCAACGCCCGGGAAACGGGCCGAACCCGCGTCGGGCAAGCCTGATTTTTGCCTTCGCTGCCGACTTGACTCAAGTTCGCTGTCCGAGAATCTGCGGGCTACGGCGACAACCGTATGAGGAAGGGCTGGAAAGACTTGCGGCCGTGAACAAATACCTCCGGATAGGATCTTTAGTTGCGTTGTCGGTTTACCCAGATGCCGCGCAGGAGCATGAGCACGCTTAGGCAAGCGCCCCATCCAAGCGCGGACAGCACCACGCCTACGCCTGCTTGGCCGGTGGCATCAGTACTGGCTGCAACGCTGAATGCGGTCGTGAAACCTGCTGTCGTACCTACAGCGGCGGTGAAACCACCTGCCGTGGCCCAACGCGAGAAATGTGCAGCGACGAAACATGCCAGAATCACGGTTATTCCGCAGGCGACCACCTGCCAAGTGGGGAACTGGGTCGGTGCCGGCAGGCCGGGCCTACGGAACTCGCCCCGATAGTCGACGGACCAGCTCAGCCAGCCCACACAGGACAGAAGTCCCAGCAAGAACGCGACCAGGCCGGTAGTCCACAGCCCCAGCGGACCCCCGCCGGCTGGCTGCGTAGCTGCGGATCGGTTCGACGATTGCTCGGGTCTAGTTCGCTCTGATCGCCAGATTGACGAGATGATGCCTGCACTGATCATCGTGGGCACTCCGACGAAGATGAGCACCATCCAAAGAAACTGCGGTAGAGCAAATTCGGAATCGACGGTCATTATAGGAGTATGCACCTGGCATGTTTATTGTCGTGGGAACGTGATCCCGATGCGTACGCGAAGTTCTCTTGATGCGTTAGTCGATCTGCACGACAATCGTGCGAGCGCGTCCCGCGACATTCAGCGGGTTCATGCCGACGACGATACCCAGTGCCCGCCCCGGCCTGTTACTGTCTGGATCTCTCTGTCTTGGGCGGAGTCTGCAGAACTCTAGGCTTTGGTTTGTGGCCGCGCACGAAGGGGCCCGTTGTGTGCAACGGTAGCGATCAGTGCGGGAACCACAATGGCTGATACCGCGAGGACTGCACAGAGAAGCGATCCAAGTAGGGGCCGATCGAACCAAAGTTCTTGTGCCAGTATCAATGCACCTAGTATCGAAACACCGGCACCGACGCCTCGAAGAGCGGACACACGCAGAGGCGGCCTGATGGGGTATTGCCCCGTGACGATCGGCAGCCGACGCCCGGCATTGATCGTCGACAACCGCACTGCGTACAGCCAGTTCAAACCTGTTGCAACGATCAGTAAGATCACACCAAGCACTATCATCTCTGGACCATACCGAATGGCGCGCTGGGGCAGCCGACTTCACCTGATTTGCGAATTGTTCCGACTCTGGGCTGTCCGCCCGTCTTGGTCTATGGAGGCGGGCAATAACATGGTTCGATGCGACATGGCCGGAGTGCCAGCGTGTCCACGCTAAAGCGTCGTCCGTGACGGAGACCGGTACAACTGACCGATGGGAACATTTCACTCGCGGCGACTCCGCCCGGTACTGCTGGCGCTCATCGCTGTTGTGGTAGTTGTCTTCGGACTTCTCTGGTGGACAAAGGCGATCACCTTCACGAGGACCGCGTTCGTAGAGTTCAGTGTTCCTCCTCCGTCTGCGCATGTAGTCGATACGTATCAATCCAGATACATTGCCTACGAGAGCTTCGACTCTTCGGAACTGGTTGGGATGATGAGTAATCGGCTCGCGGCCGCACACGGTGGCACAGTATCCGACTACTCGAAAGCATTGACCGTGACTCGGGCACCTGATCGCTCTGGAATGATCTTGACAGCTCGCGGGCGAACACCCGATGCCGCAGAATTGCTGTTGATTGACGCTACCGACACACTCAATGGGATTCTCCGCCAACTCGCTGTTCGAGTGCCCACACTCACGGTCGATCCCGACAACTGAATTGACACCTTGGGCTTTACCAACACCGCTTATCGCCAGCTCTGACGGCCAGGCCTCACTGGAGGTGGCGGAGGAAGAACCGGCCAGCATCGTCCCCCGCGAACTGCGGGACGCCAGTATGCCCACCCATGTTGGCCTGCAGCGTTTTCTCTTGGGATCCGAAGGCGTCGAACAAGTCCAGTGCCAACTGTCGGTCGTTTCCTTCGTCGTCCCACTGCAACAGAACGTGCAGCGGAATCGTGACCTGACGGGCTTCGTCGAACATGACGCGGGGCACGAAACTCCCGGCGAAGAGACCGGCGGCCACGATTCGCGGTTCGACCACCGCCAGCCGGATACCGATAGCGATCACCCCACCCGAGTACCCGACCGGGCCGCGGATCTCGGGCAGTGAAAGCAGGGCGTCCAGGGTGGTCTGCCACTCCGGGACCGCCTTCTCGACCAGCGGGAGGACCAGTCGGTCGATGATCTTTTCGTCAACCGGCTCGCCGGCCGTCAGCGCCCGATGTAGATCGGCGCGGGCCTGCTCGGCTTCGGTTGATCGGGGCCGGTCACCGCTCCCGGGGAGCTCGATGGTGGCCGCGGCGAAGCCGTTCGCCACGCAGTGCCGGGCTCGTCCCGCCAGCCGGGGGTACATTTTGCGGAGTCCGCCGGGGTGTCCGAGCATGATCAGTGGCGCCGGCGAGGACGTGGGCGTCCACAGGGTGCCGGGGATCTCGTCGAGGGTGAAATCGCGTTCGAGGCTGCCGTTTTCGAGGCGCCGTTCGGTGGTGAAATGCATGGTCGTGCCTTTCGGGAGTGCTCGTTGAACGGCGCTCCCGGACGACCTATCGCCCGACCGTGACCCTGAGAAGGAGCACCCACGTCGATACGTTCACGGGTACCACCTCCTCGTTCTCTCGCACGGCTTCGAGGAGAGAATAGCAGTGGCTGTCGTCTTCGCCAACAGATTTATCGGTGTTCACCGAGGGCCGAGATTTCCACTCAGGGCGACGCGCAGCATCAGACCGAGGGCGAGCGAGTATCCGAACGTCCAGTGCAGCTCTGGCATTGTGTCGAAGTTCATGCAGTAGATGGCGCAGATCAAGGTGGGTGTGAATAGTATTGCGGCCCAAGCATCCAGGATTTCAGGTGGTACCCGTTGCCACTCGGACCCGACCAACCGATCAGAGAGGACGAGGTCAAGCTTCTCGCCGTGCACATTCCACATCTACCCATCGATGCCGAACTCGACTTGCACTCACAGGTATTCACCACGGTCGCAGCCGAGGAGTTCGATTGACATGCAAAGCGATTCGAGGCAGAAACCTCGGTTTGCACTCTGTCCTTGGGACGGTGCTCGTTCGGTCGAGTGGAATAGACGACATCCAGCCGCCGGCGTCCCCTTGTGCCCAAGCCGGAACCGCCTAAATCGTTTGCAAAAGGTTCTTAATACATTTACCTTTGGGACGTGCATTTGTACTTTCTCTAAGACGGCTGAGTAAGGCCTTCCGCGCTCGTCGAGTCATCCGAGCTTGCGGCGGCCGCTCGTTATCGACCCCTGCGTGGGGTCGCCGTCTTCGGCGTACCTGTTTGCCATTGGCAGCCGGTGGGCCTTCTCTAAGGATCCGAATGCTCACTTCTACGAACCCTCAATCCATGCGCCAACGCGCCCAGCTGATCGCTTCCGACGTATCGGTGATGCGCGGTGCGAACCCGGTCTTGAACCACGTCGACCTCAATGTCACTCCTACATCGCGTATCGCCATTGTGGGAGAGAACGGGCGAGGGAAATCCACCCTCCTCCACGTGCTCGACGGAACCCTCAGTCCTGACTCCGGCACGGTGCAACGCATCGGAACACTTGGTGTCGCGGAGCAGGAGATGCCGGCGCACGACGATCGAACAGTCGGTCAAGCCGTCGCGGAGGCGATAGCCGAATCGATCGCGGCGCTGGCGTCACTCGACGCTGCCATACTCGCGATATCCGATGGAACCGCCGACGGCGCGCAGCGATACTCGGCCGCATTGGAATATGTCGAAGTGCTGAACGCTTGGGATGCCGAGCGACGGGTGCACATAGCCCTCGAAGCGCTCGACGCAGAAACCGATCCTGACCGGTTGCTTGACACTCTCTCCGTTGGGCAGCGATACCGCGTACGTTTGGCCTGCCTTCTGGGTGCCGATGACGATTTCCTGCTACTCGACGAGCCCACAAACCACCTCGACCGAAGTGGTCTCGAATTCCTGACTGTGCGGCTGCGAGAGCGCCAGGGAGGCGTCGTTGTCGTCACCCACGATCGCGCACTGCTCTCCGATGTTGCGGAGACCATCGTGGACCTCGATCCCTCACCCGATGACCGGATCCGCCTGTACGGCAACGGCTACGCCGGCTACCGCGAGGGCCGCCTCGCCGAACGCACACTCTGGGAACAGAAGTACGACCACCAACAAGCCGAACATGCCCGACTGAAAGACAGTCTCAGCTCAGCGCAGAACCGTCTCCAATCTGGATGGCGACCGGAGAAGGGAACGAACAAGCACGGTCGCGCGACGCGCGCGGGCGGGCTCGTGCAGAGCGTTCATCGCCGCCAGGAGCAGCTCGAAGCGCACGCGGTGACGGTGCCGGAACCACCCCAGCAATTTCGGTTCCCTGAACTAGCAACAACAGCCGGTCAGGTGTTGGTGAGTGCGGATCGGGTCTGCGTAGCGGCGCGCTTGGGCTGCCAGGTTTCCTTTACGCTCTCTCGCCGCGATCGCCTCGTCGTAACCGGCCCCAACGGTGCCGGGAAGTCGACGCTGTTGAGCGTGGTAGCCGGTGAACTGCAACCGAGTACGGGTTCCGTCCGGAGGTCGCAGGGCACCCGTCTCGGGTACCTCCGTCAGGAAACCGATCTGCCCCTGCACAGGCGGGCGGGTGAGGTCTATGCCGCTCACCTCGACGCGCTCATTGCAGCGGGGACACTCGAGCCGTCCGATGCAATCGGGCTCTCGCACCTCGGCCTCCTGCGCGCGCGTGAATCGAGCAAGCGGATCGGTGAACTGTCGATGGGACAACAACGTCGTCTCGACCTCGCGATGGTACTAGCCGGCAAGCCGCATGTGCTCCTACTCGACGAGCCGACGAACCACCTCTCAGTCGCCCTCGTCGACGAACTCACCGAGGCATTGGCCGCGACCTACGCCGCGGTCGTTCTCTCCACCCACGATCGCCAACTTCTTCGCGACGTCGACGACTGGCCCCCACTGCAATTGACTGAAACGGCCCTGAGCGGGGAATCGGTATGAACAACAATTCCGATACCAGCGATCTTCATCGTTGCGGGGCTGATCCCACCGCGTCGCAATGGGAAAGCTGATGTGTACGAATGCCTCTCGATGTTCTGAGATTGCTTCCCGTATGGAGATCCCGAACGTCCTGAACGTTCGCGGTGCCACCGCCCAACAACCGACCCCGCCCGCCACCCGCAAAACCGAATGCGCATCGAAGCGCCGAGGCCGATCAATACCGACCCGATCGAGTCGAATGAGGCATTCTCGCACGTATCTACTTGGCCTCAGGCGATCCTCCATTGTGGCCGTTCGGCGATTAAGGAAAGCACGTCAAGCGTGGCTATCGTCTTGTCGAGTGACGTCAATCGGGCCGCGAAGCCATCGGCGCCGATCCCTTGACTGACACCGATGTTTGTCAGATCTAGCTTCGGGTAGTGCCTTGAGTGTATGAATCGCAACGTATGTCTCCGTACCGAAACTGGAGGATTCACATGCCGGAGGACAGGAGCAGTCCCTGCGTAGGCGTCGAAGGCGTCAAGGGCAAGGCGAAGGAAGCTTCTGGTGTGGTCAGCGGTAACGACAGCTTGTCTCGGGAAGGACGAGCCTAGCGGGAGAAGGCCGAGAGCCAGCGGAAGTCGCCGAGAATGAAGCAGCAGCCGAGAAAGCTCGCGCGAAAGCGGCCGCGGACCAAGCACGACAACGGTCCGAGCAATAGTCGAGGCCCACTCGTCACCCTCGGTTCGGGGCGTACCTGAGCCGAAGTGCTCGGTTGCTCGATCCATCCTGTAATCAAGAGGAGTTGTTCAATGCCGTCACCTGAATCCGTCCCAGGCGCACCATCCTCGCAAACGCCGGACCTGCGCGAGCCTGTCAAGCCCCGCCAACCGCTGCCTCCCAAGGACGACCAGAGACAGCCTGAGGTGCGCACTGTTGCGGGCGCAGAAGAGAAGGTGAAGGGTAACGGCCGCGGGCAGCGGGGTGAATATCTCACTACTGCAACGGGGACGCGACTGTACGAGACCGACCACTCACTCACTGCAGGTGAGCGGGGGCCGACCCTCCTTCAAGACCACCACCTTCGCGAGAAGATCACTCACTTCGATCACGAGAGAATTCCTGAGAGGGTTGTGCATGCACGTGGTGCCGCTGCACACGGAACGTTCCTGGCTAATGGGGCAGCCGAAAGTATTTGCAAAGCAGCCATGTTCGCATCGGGCGCAAGGACCCCGGTATTCGTGAGATTCTCGACGGTGCTGGGTTCTCGAGGTTCTGCGGACACCGTGCGAGACACACGCGGCTTTGCCACTAAGTTCTACACCGACGAAGGTGTTTTCGACTTGGTAGGGAACAACATTCCGGTTTTCTTCATTCAAGACGGAATCAAGTTTCCCGACATCATTCATGCTGCGAAACCTCACCCGGATCGTGAGATCCCGCAAGCACAGAGCGCGCACGATACGTTCTGGGATTTCGTTTCCCTTCACACCGAGGCGACCGCTCACACGTTGTGGAATATGTCCGATCGAGGCATCCCCCGCTCGTATCGCATGATGGAGGGCTTCGGCATCCACACGTTCCGACTCGTGAACCCCGACGGTGAAACGAATTTGATCAAGTTCCATTGGAAACCGGCGGCAGGCGTTCACTCGCTGGTGTGGGAGGAAGCTCAGATAGCAGGTGGGGTAGACCCGGACTTCCATCGCCGCGACCTCGCGGATGCCATCGAAGCCGGCGCGTATCCGTCCTGGGATCTCGGGGTTCAGGTGTTTCCGGATACCGAAGACGAAATGTTCGAAGGCATCGATCTGCTGGACCCCACGAAGATCGTTCCGGAGGAGATTGCGCCGGTTCAGATCATCGGAACGATGACACTCGACGCCAACCCCACCAATTTCTTCGCCGAGACCGAACAAGTTGCATTCCATCCGGGCCATTTGGTGCCAGGTATCGACATCACCAATGATTCTCTGCTGCAGGCACGTTTATTCTCGTATCTCGATACTCAGATCACGCGTCTCGGCGGTCCCAACTTCGATCAGATCCCGATCAACCGTCCTCATGTACCCGTCAACGACATGCTTCGCGACGGCTTCCACCAGGACGGGGTCCACACCGGGGTAGCGCCGTACCATCCCAATTCGCTCGATGGGGGTTGCCCGTTCCTGGCCTCGGCAGAGAGCGCCGCCTACATCGAAGTGCCCGAAGAAGTTTCAGGCCGTAAGGTGCGTCAGGCACCGGCGACGTTCGACGATCACTTCTCGCAGGCGCGTCTGTTCTACCGCAGTCTGTCTCCGATCGAGCAGGAGCACGTCGCAGGGGCATATACCTTCGAATTGGGGAAGTGCTTCGAGGAGAACATCAAGATTCGGAATCTGGAGATTTTGGCGAACATCGACCCAGTGCTCGCCAAGACGGTGGCGAGGGGGCTCGGGCTCGAGGTCCCCGAACCTACAGAGCCACTGGAGGATTCGGAGCCGAGCCCAGCGCTCTCGCAAGTGGGCGCGGAATGGCCCGTCGACGGCAGGATTATCGCGCTGGCCGTCGACGAGAACTCCGATCTGGATACCGTCGCCTCTGTGCGCGAGAAGATTGTCGACGCCGGTATGGTGCCGCTTGTCCTCGGACCGCACGGAGGGACGATCGGAGAGGGGAAGCACGCGGTGACCGTGCAGAGGACGTATCTCACAGCGCGTTCGATCGAGTTCGATGCAATCCTGTTGAGCGGTGACGCGTTCAGGATCGACGAAGACAAGCTGGATCCCCGTGTTGACACGCTTCTCAACGAAATGTACAGACATTGCAAGGCGATTGGCGTTTGGGGTGAGAACACGGGTGTGCTCGCTGCTGCCGGTATCGACGAGGCTGCACCAGGCGTCGGAGTTGATGCGGATGCAGAAGCGGCTCTGGCCGCAGTCGCCCAGCTCTTGAAGACGCACCGGGTATGGGAGCGCTTCGAGGTACCACCGACCGCCTGACACGGGACGGTCCGTCGAAGCGGGATGATACTGGTCAGCCTATCCAGGAAAGCAGTCGAACCCATATATACGTTGTGACGCATGGTTTAGCTGCTTCCTGGGTTTACCGGGGCGCCGGGCGGGGGACCTCTCGTTGTGAAGCCACCGAGACGTACGGCGAGCGCAGCCCCTGTCAGGATCGACAATCCGCCCGGTGCAGGGGTCGACAACATCATCGTGAAGATCCTGTCGCAATGTCGAGGCGCATGCCGGCACCTTCCGGAAACGCCGCAGGTATTTCGCGACTAGATTGATATCATATTGTAGTGCAGTAACTTTCGCGTCTCATGCTGGTGTACGTTCCTGAGGCCGGAAACGCCCCACCGGGTGAGTCTGTGAGGCGGGCGAATGCCGCACACAGTGACCACCTACTGCGCGACCTATCTCGACGCGCGTCCGCCGCGGGCGCGTTCCGGATCGCGCGTACGGAAGCTGTGAGCACTCGCGGCGGAGATGGGAGAACCCGAAACCTTTCGTCTGGACCAAGACTTCCGAGGCGATCCTCGCTGCGTTCGCAAAATGTAGCGAACGAATTTCACGCGTAGCAAACTTGGGGCGCTTCATACGGAGGGTCCGCGCATTGTTGCGCGCTCCGGACAAATGACGGAATCGCGCTGCTGATCAACGTAATTGAGTGACCTGGTGTCGCGGACGGTTCACCCCGGGGCCATCAGCGAGACCTACGGTGTTGACGCGCTGCAGAATGCGGCGTTGACTAGGCATTACGCCATGGCCGGGAGGCCGTCATGCTCATCGTCTTCGGACTGGTCGTCCTGGTTTTCGCGGCGACCGCTGCAGTCGCGCGCCCGTTGAGCAACTGCAGTCATGCACATCCGATAGCGGGCAACTTCGGAGTCTGCAGTTACGACGTCGATCACCATGGGCGATCCAGGGGAAGACGACTGGGCAAAACCGTTCGGCCGCCGATCGCCGTAGAGAAAGAAACGCCATGAGCATCGTGAAGAAGATCCGACACAAGGCCGAAACTGCCGGGGGCGCTACCAAGAAGACTGTCGGCAAAAGCCTGGGAAATGAAAGGATGGAGGCCGAGGGAAGCGCAGACCAGGCCAAGGGCCAGGCCAAACAAGCCGGCGACAAGCTCAAGGAGGCGGGCCAGAAGGTCAAACACATCTTCAAGCACTGACTTGGTCCCGCACCGTCATTAGTTGGGGTAATAAGCAATCAATCCTGGTGCACGTCAGGATCGCGCTGCGAGGTGCCTGTGCACGCGAGAGTAGGCGAGAAGTATGAGTGCACAACAGAATACGAGAGGACGGGCTGCACCGGCCACGACGCGACGTACGGGCGCGACACCCACTACAGGCACGGCACGCAGCAGTAGAGCCGGTGGCAGTGCCACGCGAGGTGTGTCCGCCACGTCGCGTTCGGCGCGGACGTCGAAGGCTTCACCAAGGTTGGGGTGGGGATCTTCGCAAGCCCTGGCGGCGCGGCAGGCGACTGCGGATTCGACCACCGTCGCATCTCGTCGCGGCTTACCACGGCGCGAAGAGCCGACACGACGATCAAAGCGCGCGGAGCCGACACGACGATCAAAGCCGCGGCAATCACAGCAAGGTGCCACGGTTGCCCCCGAAGGCGTCTCCACCGGCACCGCTCGCGGTCCGGTGTGGCGATCGGTCGAGGCCGCCCTCGAGTGGTTGAAAACCCACACTCACCTTGCTGATTCGGTGCAGGATCGGGTAGGGGCGGTGAGGAGCAAGCTCCAGGAGAGGATGAAGACCTTTGTCGAAGGGGCCACACCCCACGGGCCGGGCGTATCAGCGGGGCTGGCAGGCGTCCGGGCAGTTCTGACGGGGAAGAATCCTGTATTGCCCGCGGTCAAAGGCATGGTGTCAGGACTGAGTGGAAAAACGAAAGTCATGCTCGTCCTCCTGTTTGCCCTTGCGCTCCTGCTCGGGCCGGTGCTGCTCGTCGTCCTCGTGCTGGCGCTCATTGTCGCGGGGGTGATCGCAGCGGTGCGAGCCGCCGCCAAATAGGCCACAACCGTCGAAAGCTGTTGAACAACAACGCGCACGTCAGTCCCATCGACACGGTCGCGGAGGTGATCACGCACGACCCACATACTCGGCGATGGCCGCCTGGTGCAAAGCGGGAACCAACACTCGGCCGAATCAAGTGTTCTGCTGATGATTGAGTGCCCTACGGGCAGGGTAGTCGAAATGCGCACCCTTACCGCACACGGTTGTGCGGCCCACCTCCGAGAACCGTCCTGCGACACATTGCCGACGTTTGGCAAGAGGTGCGCTATGACTACTCGGCGAAGGGGTTCGACAATGAAAGCAAAAGGTCAAGTGGCGTTGGCAGTCGGCGCGGGCTACATGCTGGGCCGCACCCGCAGAATGAAGATGGCGTTGATGCTCGCGGCCGCGGGCGCGACTGGCCGCTTCCCCGGCGGACCGCGTGACTTGCTGGAACGCGGCACCAAGATGCTGGCAAAATCGCCGGAGGCCGCCAAGATCGGCGACGTGGTCAAGGAAGAATTGGTCAGCGCAGCGAAGGCCGCAGCAGTCACGGCGGCCAGTCAACGCATCGATTCTCTGAGTAACCGGTTGTTGGCCGGCGGCAACCCTGTATCGGGCACTGTCAATGATGTTTCCGACACTGTCGGTGACGTCGCCGGGGTACGGAGGCTCGGCCGCAAGAAAAGCGCTCACTCGCACGACGACACGCGTGACGATGAAGAAGACGAGGCACCTGACGAAGAGGAGTCGACTCCACGCAAGCGTCCGGCGCCGCGCCGCCGCACCTCGAGTACCGGCAGCACCCGATCCAGTGGGACGACGCGGAAGACCAAGTCCGACAAGGGTGAGGGAGAAGAGGCTACCGAAAGCAGCCACAGAACACGAGCTAAAGCCGCAACGGACTCCGCGCCAGTCCGGCGCTCACGGAGATGATGACGATGACGAACGCCGCGAAGAAACTACAAGAAGCTATACCGGGTGACGGACACAGTTCGTCGAGCGTGTTGCAGGACTCGTTCCAAAAGCTACTCGGTGCGGTGGCTGAACGTGCCTTGTCGTCGGTCTCGGAAACTGTGTCGAACACCTCGGAAAGGCTCAACGACTACGCCGAGGGTGGCGGCGGCGGGTTGCTCGCCGCTGTTACCGGTTCCGAGAAATCGGATGACGGTGAGTCGCCCCTCAAGTCAGCCGTGAGCGGTGGCTGGGAGGGCGCCAAGCAGATGGTCAAGGACAGGGCTTCCGAGGTCAAGGACGCGGTCACCGGCGGCGGCGATGGTGGAGGCAAGGACGGCGGAAAGGGCGGGGGTAAGGGCAAGAAGCTCAAGTTGACCAACATCATCGAATCGATAGATGTCGGGGTCCCTGTTCAACTGGCTTACAACCAATGGACTCAGTTCACCGACTTTCCGTCGTTCATGAAGAAGGTTGAACGAGTGGAGCAGGAATCGGACGAGAAACTCGAGTGGAAGGCCCAGGTCTTCCTGTCGCACCGAACGTGGGAATCGACGATCCTCGAACAGGTTCCCGATGAACGGATCGTGTGGCGTTCGAAGGGTGCCAAAGGTTACGTCGACGGAGCGGTGACGTTCCACGAGGTAACGCCAGATCTGACCCGCATCCTCGTGATCCTCGAATATCAACCGAAGGGTTTCTTCGAGAAGACGGGAAACCTGTGGCGTGCGCCTGGACGGCGAGCACGGTTGGAACTCAAGCACTTTCAACGTCACGTCATGACGCAGGCCATTCTCCATCCCGATGACATCGAGGGCTGGCGCGGAGAAATCCGGGACGGCCAGGTCGTGGAGGCCGAGGAGGACGAAACACAACTGGATGAGGGCGAGGAGCCCGAGGAAACAGACGAGTACGAGGAGCCCGAGGAAACAGACGAAGACGAGGAACCTGAGGAAGAGCCCGAGGACGAGGAACCTGAGGAAACAGACGAGGACGAGGAACCTGAGGAAGAGCCCGAGGAGGAGCCACCGCCTCCGCCGGTACGCCGAGGACGCCCCCGCAAAACTGCGCCCGCGAGTGAGGACAAGGCGCCGGCCCGTAGAGGCCGCCCACGCAAGACCGCGGCAGCAAAGTCCACGGGTTCGAAGCAGGGAGCACGACGATGACGTCGATACAACCCGCGGGAGGCGGTGGCGGCGCAGTCGGCGGCGGGCCTAGTTCGAGTAGCCTCGCCGATGTCATCGACACCATCCTCGACAAGGGCCTGGTCATCGACGCCTACGTGCGTGTCTCCCTGGTCGGTATCGAACTGCTGACCATTGATGCACGCGTAGTCGTCGCCAGTGTCGATACCTATCTGCGGTTCGCGGAGGCGGTGAACCGGCTCGAGATCGGCGATGAACCCAAGGGACTGACGGATTTGGTCGGGGATGTCACCGAGAGCGGTGCCAAATCGAAAACCAAGGGCGCGCTCGAAGCAGCTGGCGAGAAGCTCGGCGGAATCCTCGGCGGTGGCGAGGAAGAGCCTGAGCGCGAACGAGTTTCACGCAAGTCGAGCCGAGGTGACCGATGATGTCCACGTCGAATACGTCTACCTCGAACCAAGCAGCCGGCGCGCGTCAGGAGCCTCGAACCAGCGGGATCTACGTGTACGGCATCGTGCCTGCAGATGTGGAGGCCGGAGAGGACGCAGTCGGCGTGTGTGACGAAGCGGTCAGCATCGTCACACACGGCGACATTGCCGCGCTCGTCAGCGAAATCTCGGTAGACAGACGGCTGGGTAAGCCTGAGGACCTACAAGCCCACGCGAATCTGTTGAACGGAACTGCTCGCGTGGCACCCGTTCTTCCCCTGAGGTTCGGGGCGGTCCTCACCGACACTGACGCCGTGAAGGACGAATTACTCACAGCACACGCCGACGAGTTCGCCGCAGCATTGGCAGAACTCGAAGGACTCGCGCAGTACATCGTGAAGGGGCGCTACGTCGAAAAGGCGATCCTACGGGAAGTTATCGAAGAGAACGAACAGGCGAGCAGGCTGCGGGACACTATCCGTGATCAGCCCGAAGAGGTCACTCGTGACGCGCGGATGGCCCTCGGTGAGATCGTGAGCAACGCCATCGTGGCCAAGCGAGAGGAAGACACTCGCGCGGTGGTCGATGCGCTCACAGCGCTGACCGACTTCCTCAATGTGCGGGAACCCACGCACGAGGAGGAAGCCGCGCAAGTGGCGGTGCTCGTCGAGGTCGCACGACAAGACGAACTCGAGAACATTGTCGGCGAGTTGGCGCAGCAATGGGACGGCCGGGTCGAGATGCGGTTACTCGGCCCGCTCGCGGCCTACGACTTTGTGGTGACACAGAAACCGGAGGGCTGACCGATGGGTTTGCTTTCCTTCATCGTCACGCTGCCACTCGCCCCGGTGCGCGGGGTGATCTCGCTGGCCGAGTTGATTCAACAACAGGTCGAGGACGAACTGCACAATCCCGCCAGCGCACGCCGCGCTCTCGAGGAGTTGGAGGAAGCGCGGGCTGCGGGCGAGATCACGGCGGAAGAAGAACAACAAGCGCAGCAGGTCATCCTCGACGACATGGCTGCAACACGACAGACGATCACTCAGGAGGAGGAGTGATGCGCCATGGTGGAAGAGGAGCCACCGCCCCTGCCTGCACATGACGTCGCCGAACTCGCATTGCGCGACATCACGCAGTTGACTGGAAAGAAGCCGTTGGGTGCGACGTCGGTGATGCCGACCGACGAAGGCTGGACTGTGGAAGTGGAGGTGATCGAGGATCGGCGCGTCCCGTCGTCGACGGACATGCTCGCACTATATGAGGTGGTGTTGGATATGGACGGAGAGTTGCTGTCCTATCGCAGAACCCGCCGCTATGCCCGCGGTGCGGGTGACGGTATGGGCGGACGGTCATGACCGTCGCCGGCGGCGGTTCGAGCAACCTGCCACAGGTCTCAGGTGGCGGCATGGGCGGTGGGCGCCAGTCGACCAACCTTGGGGACATTCTCGAACGGGTGCTCGACAAAGGTCTGGTGATCGCCGGGGACATTCAGGTAAACCTGCTCGACATCGAATTACTGACGATCAAGGTGCGACTCGTGATCGCTTCGCTGGAAACGGCGAAGGAGGTGGGCATCGATTGGTGGGAGCACGATCCCTGGCTTACCGGAAAGAACAACAACGTCGAACTGGAGAACACACGCTTGCGGGAACGGATCGCCGAACTCGAGGCCGACAGGTCAGTGAAGTCCGCACTTACCTCGGACGAGCCGATCGAGGTGGAGACGCGGCGCTGGGACGAAGACGATGACAGGAAATGAAGGCGTGTGGCTCTACGCCATCACGTCCGAGAGTCTCGACGGCGTGTCCCTGAGCGGGGTCCTCGGCGTGGCGGGTGAGGCTGTGCGGGTGGTGCATTCGACCGACCTGGCGGCAGTAGTGGGCTCGGTTGATCTCGACGAATTCGGCGAGGTTCCACTGCGACGGCACCTCGACGATCTCGACTGGCTGGCAGCAACCGCGCGAGCCCATGAGCGCGTCGTGTCTGCCGTGCTGCGCTGCGGTCCCACGATTCCGCTGCGCTTGGCCACCCTGTACCTCGACGACGACCGAATTCGCAGTTTGCTCGAGGTCGGGCGTGAAAAGTTCTGCGCCGCATTACGTTCCGTGGCCGGGCGAAGCGAATGGGGAGTCAAGGGTTATGGCGATGCACGTGCGCTGGCGCAGACATCACCCGAGAAACAACCCGAGCCCAGTCCGACTGGAAAGGGAACAGCTTATCTGCTTCGACGCCGGGCCGAGTTGACTGCGCAACAGAACGTGGAACGGCGCGCAGCGGCCGAGGCAGACGACTTACATGCTGCGCTACTCCAACGCGCCGTCGACGGTCTCCGGCGGCCTGTCACCGATCCTGTCCTGTCCGGAAAACGCGCCTGGATGATCTTCAACGGCACCTACCTCGTGGACGACGATCGGGTCGACGACTTCACAACCTTCGTTGCGACGCTCGACGCCGAACGGGAGGGCATCACAGTGGAACTGACCGGACCGTGGCCCCCGTACTCATTTTCCGGGATCGACATGGTGACTCGATGAGCGAGATGGTCCCGGCCGACGATACTCGTCGCATCGCTCTCGTAGACCTGCTCGACCGGGTGCTCGGCGGGGGAGTTGTCGTCACCGGCGAGATCACTCTCTCGCTGGCAGACGTCGACATGGTGCGGATCTCGCTACGAACCCTGATCGCGTCGGTTAGCGCGCTCGTTCCTGATCCAACAGAACCGGACATCACCGATGACTGAACCGGGGGCCTTCGACTCGGATGCGAACCCAGACCTCGGCCGCCGCGTTCTACCACAGCGGATCGACGCAGACCCCGAATCAGTCGAACGTGGTTTGGTCACCCTGGTTCTCACGCTCGTCGAACTCCTGCGTCAACTCATGGAGCGCCAGGCGCTGCGCCGTGTCGAGCACGGAGATCTCAGCGACGAGCAGATCGAGCGCATCGGCACGACTTTGATGCTGCTCGAGGATCGAATGGCCGAATTGAGGGAGCATTTCGGTCTCACACCCGAAGACCTCAACATCGACCTCGGACCGCTGGGACCGCTGCTGTCCAACGAATAGCCAGTCCAACGACACCTGAGGTCAGGAGTCATAGGACAGGAATTCCGATGCGCGGGCCGCGCATCGAACCACTGTCGATTAATTGGTATCTGTCCGTCCTTCCGGGGAGGTCAGTGTGGAGGTCAGACCGGAGAAGAGGATATCGAGGCCCCGTTCGAGTTCGGCGGCGCCGTCGTAGGACGCAAGAACCGGTGCGAGTGCACGCACCAACGGGAATTCCCCGATCGGTAGCCGATTCAGCCCCAGGCGAAGTAAGTTGTCGGTTTCGTCGGGTCGTTCGACGAGCTCCTGCAGCTCTTGGAGGATATGTCCGAAAAGGAAACCGAACAACGCCCGGTAGACGCGTAACGCGTCGGTAGCGCTGAAACCCGCTCGGCTGAGCAAACTCAGGATGTCTTCGAATGGACGCAGGGTTCCTGGCGGTCGCATTCCCAGAGGTGTTGCAAGGGGCCGGGTGACCAGTAAGGGGACCACGTGAGGATGCGCGAGCGCCAAGCGACGAAAGTGCCGGGCGATCGAGCGAAGCTGGGTCATCCAGTCGTTGTCGTCGGTGTCGACGACAAGCTGTTCGAGGACCTTCTCGGCGACCCCGTCGAGGAGTGCTGCTTTGTTGGGTGCATGTCGGTACAGAGTCATCGGATCCCGTCCGAGTGCCTTTCCGAGGCGTCGCATCGAAAGTCCGTCGATGCCGTCACGATCGAGAATTTCGAGTGCCGACACCAGGATTCGCTCTTTGGTGAGTGCGCTACCGTCTGAGCCGTCGTCGACGGAACGGCTGCTGCCACGTGCAGGGGACTTCGCCATCGCCGTCTCCTTTCGACTACCTAACACTGTAGGCCGGAAGCGTAGATATACAGCGTTGACAGCTGGGGAAACGCGGCGTTCACTGGACATTGAACGTAGTGGCCAGGAGGGCCCCGGTGAGCCTTGAAAGACCACCTGTGGTCTCTTTCGACCGTCGAATTCCTTTTGGCCGTCGAACATCTGGGGCTACGGCTAGGCGCAGCATCACACAATGATCGGACGGCACGTCATCGAATCATCGACAACGCGCTGTGTCGGCACCGACGAAGCGCCCTAGAGGAAGAAGATTCCCGCCGTGCATGTCGTGCAGAGCACCGTACCTTCCTTCAACTCCGAAATCAGGTAATCATCATGATTATTCTCGGTATCATCCTCGCCATCGTCGGCGTGGTGATCAGCGTCCCTGTCCTGTTGTATGTCGGGATCGCACTCGTCGTCATCGGAGCGGTGCTGGAGATTATGGGCTCGATGGGCCACGCAGTGGCCGGTCGGCGCCACTACTACTGACCGCCTCCCCGCATGCGGCTGCGTCACGACAGCAACACCCGCGGGAATCACTGCAGGAACACACTGATGGCCATTTCCGACATCAAGGAATACGCGCACCTCGCCGCAGCAGACGTCGAGTCGCTCAGCGACGAACTGAACGACATCCGCCGAGCAGTCGCCGAATCGCTCGGCGGAGCGGACGCCTCATACATCCGCCGCACCATCGCGTTTCAGCGAGTACTCGATGTCATTGCGCGGCTGTTGATCCACGGCACCAGAACCACGCCCGCGTGGGTAATCGGGGCAACGGCTCTCGGGGTGGCCAAGAGCGTCGAGAACATGGAGATCGGGCACAACGTCTCCCACGGTCAATGGGACTGGATGAACGACCCTGAAATTCACTCCGGCACATGGGAGTGGGACATGGTTGGGCTCTCCTCGCAGTGGCGCTATTCCCACAACTATCGCCACCACGTGTTCAGCAACGTCGTGGGGATGGACGATGACCTCGGCTACGGCGTGCTTCGCATCACCCGGGACCAGCCGTGGCGTCCGGGGAATCTCTTTCAGCCGCTGCGGAATCTGTTGCTAGCGGCGACGTTCGAATGGGGTATAGCCCTGCATAGCCTGTATTCCGAACAGGACCACGCCGACACCGACTCCGAAAAATCTGCCGATACACGAGCCTTGGTCGGCAAGATCGCCCGGCAAATGGGCAAGGACTATTTGTTCTTCCCCGCCCTCAGCGGACGTCGGTGGCGACGGACTTTGACGGCGAATCTGGCCGCGAATCTGCTACGGAACGTATGGGCATATGTGGTGATTTTCTGCGGGCATTTCCCCGACGGCGCCGAGAAGTTCACCGTCGCCGAACTCGAGAACGAGACTCGCGGGGAATGGTACCTGCGACAGATGCTCGGCTCAGCTAACTTCCGTGCCGGGACGGTGATGGCGTTCCTGAGCGGCAACCTCTGCTACCAGATCGAACATCACCTATTTCCAGACCTCCCCAGCAACCGCTACGCGGCAATCTCCACCCAGGTCCGTGCGCTGTGCGAAAAATATGATCTGCCCTACACCACGGGTTCCCTTGCACGGCAGTATCTTCTAACTCTACGCACCATTCACAAACTGTCTCTGCCCGACCGATTTCTCCGTGCGACAGCCGACGACGCCCCTGAGACTGCTTCCGAACTGAAATTCCGCACCATCTTGTCCAAGTCCGAGACGTCGGCCCCACGACTGCGGACCGGGCTTCGAACGGCGCTACGAACGATGCCCAGCAGCCGCCATAGGCAGAGAAACGCACTATTCGAACGGCGCGATTACCACGCCTGATCAACCCACTCCGGGCGCTCAACGAATTCTTCGTCGGAGTTGTACGACAACTCGACGATCAATCATGTACCTCGCATTTTCGCGCGCGACATCGGTTACAGTCGACGGTTCGTTGGGCACCGGACTCAGGGAAAGTCCTGATCCAAAGCGATTGATCAATCAGGACTATGACTGACGCTTTTTCTTTTCATCAGTTGAGTTCGGAGCAGACTCCGCGGCTTGCTCGCGCGTAGCCATACCACCGCCCTCGCCCTTGTCTTTGGGGCCGGGATGTCCAGCCTTCGGGGTTTTGTCGCTGCGATCCGTCTTCGCCATTTAAACTCCTCGGTCGGAATATTCGTCGTTCCTGTAGTTGCCAGGACCCGCTACACCAATCTAGCCTCCTCGCGGGAGCGCGGCGGTAGCAGAAAACTCGTCCTATGGTTACGCGTTGGAGCTCGTTGTGTCATTTTTCGTGGCGCGGTGTGAGAGGGCGTAGAGAACTATCCCGACCGCCAGTAGCGCTGCGGCGCGTAGCCAAGTCGCCGCGCTCTGCTGCGTGAGCAACGCGACGCAGGTGAGAAGAGCAAGGATCGGGAAGATGGTCGGCGCTCGGAAGTGGCTGTGCTTCACCACATCACGACGCAAAACGAGTACGGCGATATTTGCGCTGATAAAGACGACCAGCAATAGCAACACCACCGTCTCAGCCAATGCAGACAGCGACCCGGTCAGACACAAACCCATGGCGACAACAGTGGTGGCGACAATTGCCAACCACGGGGTGCGTCGCTGCGGAAGTACTTTCGCAAACGATGAGGGAAGCAACCCTTCGGATGCCATTCCATAAGTGAGCCGACTAGCCATGATCATCGTCAGCAGCGCACCGTTGGCGACGGCGACGAGCGCTATCAGGCTGAACAGTCGAGGTGGAAAACCGACGTCGGCCGCCGACACTACTGCCAGCAGCGGACCGGACGACTCGGCGAGTTCATCGGCGGGCAGAACTACCGAAGCCGAGAATCCCACGAGCACGTAGGCGACGCCTGCCGTCACCAAAGCTCCGAACAGGGCACGGGGGTAGACCTTGCTCACGTTCTTCACCTCTTCGGCAACGTTCGCGGACGTCTCGAAGCCGACAAACGAGTAGTACGCAAGCAGCGCGGCAGCCAGCACCCCTAATGCCGGGGAACGGCTGTCGTCGAACTCGACGAGGCGAGTCAAGTTTCCGTCACCGCGCCCCAGCACGACGCACGCGAGGACGACGACCAGCACCAGACCGCTGACCTCGACGACTGTCATGACCACATTTGCGCGCATCGACTCCTTGATGCCTCGCGCGTTGAGAAGGCCCACGAGTAAGAGGAACACGAGTGCAGCCGGAACAGTGGGCACGTCGACGAACGCTTTGAGATAGTCGCCGGAGAATGCCAGTGCAAGTCCCGCTGCGCTCGTCACTCCCGCCGCCAACATCGAGAAGCCGACGAGAAACGAGACGAGCGGTTTACGGAACGCTCGTTGCGCGAACACCGCGGCACCGCCCGCGCGCGGATACTTCGTTACCAATTCGGCATACGACGTCGCTGTCAGCAACGCCATCGCCAGGGCTACCAGGAGCGGCACCCAGACCGCGCCCCCGACCTCACCGGCGATGACACCGACCAGTGCATAGATTCCGGCGCCCAGAACGTCGCCGAGTATAAAGATGAAAAGAAGTGGCCCAGTTATGGCCCGGGCGAGAATGTTTCGCTGTCCGTTCTTGTCGGACTGTTCAGTCTCGTCCAGGTTCACCGACTGTGAGGCGCGTCGTTTCTGCAAGGGTCATCCTGCCTTCACTGTGGCTGTGCCGCTACTCAGAACTGTGGCTGTGCCGCTACTCAGATTCAGTCACCTCACCGGCGTTGCTCAGAGGCGACTCCAGACTCGATGCGATGCGAGCAGCGTCACTACCTGTTCGAGCACCGACGGTCCGTCCTCCCCGGTCACGACGCCGTCCGAATCAGCGATGCCAGCGTTGCCGAGGAGTGTTATCCCGTCGTTCCACCCCCCGATGGCCTTGCCGTGCCGGAACATTTCAGACAGGAGGATATTCACTCGTGGGTCTGCAGGTGCCCCGGCGAGCAGGAGAGCGTCGAATTCGATCGATCGTGCGGTATCGAAGGTGCGCGAGACGGGAACAGTGACCGAGTCCGAGACCAATGTGCCGCCGTGCGGGGCGATCACCAGCGGCACTATCCCGCTTTCTGCGAGGCCTGACACTATCGCTTCGACGGAGGGAAGGTCGGAGTTCTCATCGGCGACGATGCCGATCACCCGGCCGGTGACCGGCCATTGCGCGCCGATCTGGGACAGGGCAGGGCTAGGTGTCGGTGCGTCGTCGAACGGGACGGACGGCTGCGGGGCCGGGAGGCCAAGGCCGGCGGCGACCTTCGCGCACAGGTCGGGATCGATGTTGGCGATCACACCGAGGGCTCGTTCCTTGATCGTTTGTTCGTAGCACTTTCCTAGTTCGAAGGTGTACGCCTGTGCGACATGGTCTTGTTCGATGACAGTGAGACTGCTGTAAAACAGACGCGCCTGCGAGTAATGGTCGTCAAAAGTGGCTGGGGCGCCGCGAAGTTTCGTACCGGCCTCGAGCGCTACCGGTACTTCGACGAACGCCCCGGACTCTGCGCCGGCCATGAAGGGACAACCCCCGTCCAGTGAATTCGGCTTGTAGGGGGCGACACCGGAATGTACTGCGCTTTGGTGCATTCCGTCCCGGAACATGTCGTTGACCGGTGCGTGTGGGCGGTTGATCGGGATCTGACCGAAGTTGGGTCCACCCAGCCGGCTGATCTGGGTGTCCAGGTAAGAGAACAGGCGGGCCTGCAGTAGCGGGTCGTCGGTGACGTCGATACCGGGCACGAGGTGCCCTGGGTGGAAGGCGATCTGTTCGGTTTCGGCGAAGAAATTGGTCGGGTTCGCGTTGAGCGTCATCACCCCGATCGGTTGAACCGGGGCCAGTTCCTCGGGAACGAATTTGGTGGGATCGAGGAGGTCGATGCCCTCGAACATCTGCTCGGGGGTGTCGGGGAAGATTTGGATGCCCAGTTCCCATTCCGGGTACGCACCGGCTTCGATGGCGTCGGCGAGATCGCGGCGGTGGAAGTCGGGATCGAACCCGTTGATCAGTTGTGCTTCTTCCCATACCACCGAGTGCACGCCCAGGCGGGGCTTCCAGTGGAACTTCACGAGCGAGGTTTCTCCGTCGTCGTTGAGAAGCCGGAAGGTGTGAACGCCGAATCCTTCCATCATTCGATACGACCGGGGGATACCGCGGTCGGACATGTTCCAGAGGGTGTGCGCGGTGGCTTCGGTGTGGAGGGAGACGAAATCCCAGAACGTGTCGTGTGCGCTTTGTGCTTGCGGGATCTCGCGGTCGGGATGTGGTTTCGCGGCATGGATGATGTCGGGGAATTTGATTCCGTCTTGGATGAAGAAGACCGGGATGTTGTTGCCGACCAGGTCGAATGTTCCGTCGGCTGTGTAGAACTTGGTGGCGAAGCCGCGAGTGTCTCGGACTGCGTCTGCCGAGCCGCGTGAGCCGAGCACTGTGGAGAAGCGGACGAATACGGGGGTTTCGACTCCTCTGCGGAGGAAGCCTGCTTTAGTCACTTTTTCAGCGGCACCGAAGGCGCGGAACACTCCGTGGGCGCCGGCGCCGCGGGCGTGAACGACGCGCTCGGGGATCCGCTCGTGATCGAAGTGGGTGATCTTTTCCCGTAAGTGGTGGTCCTGGAGCAGAGTTGGGCCGCGTTCCCCGGCTTTGAGAGAGTGGTCTGTGTCGTAAAGGCGGGCGCCCTGTGCGGTGGTCAGATATTCACCCTGCTGTCCACGCGCGTAGTCAGGGCCGTCGACGACTTCGGCTGTTGCCGTGCGCAGTTGTGGGGCGCGTTGATCGTCTTTCGGGGGCAACGGAGCGCTGGGCTCGGTTGGTTCTTCCAGAGGCGGTGTTACTGGGCCTGGTACCCCGGGGATCTGGGGGTTCTTTGTGGGCGTCTTCTTGGGCACTGTGCCTCCTCGATTTCTTTTCCGAAAGTTGACTTCGAGTCAGAAGGTGGTGGGAAGTGTGGGCTGAACTTCGATGTGGCGCAAAGGTGTTATGTCATTGGACGGGCAAGTGTTGCCGATCGGGCCAGGCCTATCGCCAATCCGCCATGTGATGCGCGTGCAGTCGTCCATCCTCGGGGCATTCGGTTCGTACATGTGAGTCCGAATCGAAGGCCACGGGCGGGGGACTGTAGTTTGTCGGCGACGGTACTTCCGTGCTGGTGGGCCCCATCTCTGCCTGTGCTCGGCGGGCCAGGGTGCGGTCACCGAGAATGGTCCCCGCTGTACCGTCGATCGATTCGAGCATCTGTTGGTACGTGAGCCGACATGGCGCATCGGTGTCGAATGCGCGTACGACCAGGCGCCCCAGAAGTGTCAGCGGAAACCGAATTACCGTGTATTGCAAGCGCAATACGTCCCATGGCAGGGAAACCCACTTGCCCATTGGTTATCCTCACTCGCCGGCGTAGAACTGGATAAAGAGATTCAGGTGTGGCTGCCCCGGGAGCTCAACGAGGCCCTCGTGAGCTTCGTTGAGTGAGTTCGGCGCCGCGCAGTCGAGCCGCCAGCGCGTGTCGTGCCGCTCTCAGCGGGTGTAATGCCGATCATCGTCATTGTCCAGCTCCCGAGGTGTTGGGGTGCCAGGAGAATTTTCCCGACGTCATGCTCTGCGCCTGGCAGCACCTGATCTGATTTTTGTCCATCGGTATGTGCATCTCTTGCTACCTCAAATCTATACCATCTGATATAGATAATCGGCAACAGTGAGAATGGGTTGCTGTGCAATAAGGACATCGCAGTTAGCTGTCCCTCCCGTAGGGGTAGCTAGCGGAGTGAAGGGAGCAACGATGCAGGATTCGAGTGAGAACCTTCAGTCGCCGGACAGCGGTGCCTTCGAGCGGATCGTGGGGGCACTGAATTATCCGATGTTCGTCGTGACCACTCAGGTGGGAGACCAGCGGGCGGGGTGCCTCGTCGGTTTCGCCTCGCAGATCAGTATTTCGCCTCCGCGTTTCCTCATCGGTCTGTCGAACAAGAACCACACTTACCGACTCGCTGCCGCCGCCGAGCATCTGGCCGTACACCTCATCCCCCGCAGAAACGACGCGATAGCGAAGCTGTTCGGGGAGTCGACGGGCGACGATATCGACAAGTTCACACGCTGCGAGTGGAGTCATGGGCCTTTCGGGCTTCCAATTCTCGAAGAAGCCGAGGCCTGGTTCGCTGGGCGCATCCTCGAACAGGTGGACACGGGTGACCATGTTGCTTTCCTGCTCGAACCCGAAACCGGTTACGCACCTGAAGAACTCGACGAGTACATCACGTTCGCGGACGTTCGAGCGCTCGAACCCGGACACGACGCATGACAGTGCATCGGTGGCGATCGTTATTTCCCATAGACGCCCAAGGCCGCACCCTTCACGACTTCTACGCCGACGCCCCCGAAGGGGTTCGAGTGAACATGGTTTCGAGCCTCGACGGGGCCGCTGCATTCGACGGTCGAGTACGCCCAATCTCCAACACTGCTGATCATCAGTTGCTGAGGTCCCTGCGCGCCTACTGCGATGTGCTCCTAGTCGGCGCCGGAACGATACGCGCGGAACGGTACGGACCTGTAACGCTCGATGCGGAACTCCGTCGATACCGCCGCGACGCGTGCGGGCAAGTGTCGTTGCCGCCCGTTGCGGTTGTCACGCACAGCGGTGACCTTCCCTGGAAATCGGCGCTGTTCACCGCAGAAGGGCCGCGCCCAATTGTCGTCACCAGTGCACAGGCGGCCGCCACATTCGGTCCCGATGTGCGGTCCCGTGTCGAGATCATGGTGGCTGGGGACGACTATGTTGATCCGGTCGCGATGATCGCGGGCCTACGCGATCGCGGGTTGATGCGTGTGCTCTGTGAAGGAGGCCCAGCCCTTCTGTCCACCCTCGTGGCCCACGATCTCGTTGACGACATGTGCTTTACTCTCTCCCCGAAACTGGCGGGACCCCAACCAGTCTCCGGGCCGATCGCTGCCCCGCCACTCGAGGTTCCGCGGGCGTTGCAGCTCCGGCACGTCTTGCTCGAAGCCGAATACTTGTACATGCGCTACCAGCGCCCTCACTCTGCGTGTTGATCACTTTGAGGTTCCTCGGGCGGCCTTTTGGCGCGCGTACGCCGGGTGACGGTGCCTGCGTCGTCGTGTCCGAGAGTCTGCGGCAGCGTGTAGGGCAGGATCTGTTTGAACTCACCGTCGGCGACATCGCGAAGTTCGAGTGGACCATGATTTGACGGTCACGCAGGTTTCAGGGAACGAAGAAGGTGCCGAAGCCAGGTGTTCCGATCGCCTGGGGGTCGACGTATGCGACGACCTGACCCGAGCCCGGACGAATGGTGACGGGTTGAGCATCGAGCGTCGGAAATGATGCGGTTCCGTATGTTCCGGTGCCGAGACTTAGCCAGTGGACGACTGCGGAGTGCGGGTTTCCGTCCCCGGGTGCGCGGCGCACGTGCAACACGGCGGCGCCCGGTTCTTCGCCGACGATCGCGGCAAGGCGGGGCGTGGGTAGATCGACGAGCGGAATGAAGGGGTCGACCTGGAACGGAACTGTGCTCGGCGCCGCTGTCGCGGTTCCCGACATCAGGAAGCCGGAGATTGCGAGCGTCGCAAGGGCAGTGGCGCCGATACGTCCGATAGCGTTGAGTGCAGTCATACGGGTCGACTCTAGTCATGTGACCGGCGACGCGGTGTCGGTTCGCGTTTCAGGCCTTCACCGAGACGGGTCTGCGGATGCCGTCCCAACATGGTGGTCTCGTGTGGGAGGACCACTCTGATCGTTTTCTCTCCAAAGGCCTTCTGCGAGAAGCCTTCGGCCAATGTGCGAATTACCTTTGCATCGAAATCCTTTGGATTGAATGCCTCCATTGCTTCGGCGAGGCCGCTGAGCACTTTCGCATCGTCGCCAGGGGACACGAGAACACCGGACTTTCCTGGGATAACTGTGTCGAGCGCACCGCCTTCGTCCAAAGCGATCACGGGGGTGCCGGTGGACATCGCCTCGACCGGGACGATGCCGAAGTCCTCGACGCCGGGCATCAGCAGGGCTCGGGCCCTAGCCTCGAAAGGCGTTTACGCGCTGCTGGATTCGGTCATTGAATCGCACCCTCGAATCCTACGAAGTCGAGGCCGCGGTCAACTCGCTCCGCAACGACATCCCGGCCCTCCTCAAACCAGTCTGACCGCCAGCTTCTCGCTCGCGGCCGGAGACCCCGGCACGCGACAGGGGGCGAGGACATGTCGTTTCCTGAAGTTGGAGGTATTGGGCAGTAGCCGCACTATCGCCAGAAGTTACGGCACAGTCCCCAATGCTTTCCGGTGGCGAGTTTGCCGATGTGATTGCGGACTGTCTCGACGGGCACGCCCGGTGACATCTCGATGGTCGGGAACTGTGCAATGTGGCGTTGTCAGGAGATTTAGCGTCTACTCGTGATCCGCAACCAGACCTTCCCGCACCTGCTCGCACCCGGGACCATCGGCCCCATCACCGTGCCCAACCGCGTAGTTCTGCCCGCCATGGACATGAACCTCTGCGAAGACGGTGAAATCGAGAAGGGCGACATCGACCATTTTGTGGCGCGCGCGGCCGGTGGAACCGGATTGATCATCACCGGTGCTTGCGCTGTCGCCTACCCAGCCGGATCCGCAAGCACCAAGGAACCGGGCCTGTCCGAGGACCGGTTCATTCCCGGCCTCACGGCGCTTGCCGACGCCATCCACGCAGCAGGGAGCAAGCTGTGCGTTCAGATGACGCACCACGGCAGGATCGCACGGATCGACACGGTCCAGGACCGCCCGATGCTGGTCCCGTCGACGCCTTCTGCTCCCCGTGACAGGTCTGCTCTGGCCGACAATACTCCCGAAGAGCTGAAGAAGATGGGAGCTGTTACCGCAGGAAAGCAAGACACCTATCACGAGGCCACCCAGGACGACATCGACTGGTTGGTGCGCACTTTCGCCGAAGCTGCCGGGCGAGTGAAGGCCGCAGGCGCTGATGCCGTCGAAATTCACTGCGCCCACGGCTACGTTCTCGGCGGCTTTTTGAGCCGAGCAGATAACAAGCGCACCGACAACTACGGTGGTTCCCTGGAGAACCGGGCGCGTTTGGCTGTCGAGGTCATCCGAGCAGTGAAGGCGGAGGTCGGCGATTCGCTGGCGGTACTGCTCCGCGTCGCGGGACGCGAATTCGGTGAGGACGACGGCCTGACCACCGACGAAGCTGTTGCGGCGTCGAAGCTGTTCGAGGCTGCCGGCGCCGATGCCATCCATGTCACCGGCTGGGCCCGCAATTCCTTCTCGAACTTCACCGATGGCCCGCTGCCGGACAAGGTGGGCGCGTACATCGAACTGGCCGGCGAAGTGAAAAAGGCCGTGTCTATTCCGGTAATCACCGTGGGCCGTGTACTGCCCGAAGTCGGTGAGAAGGCAATCGACGAAGGTAAGGCCGACTTTGCGGCAATGGGTCGCCAGTTGCTTGCCGATCCGCAATTGGTGAACAAACTCAAAGCCGGGACGCCGGAGCGGGTCCGACCCTGCATCAATTGCTATGTGTGCGTTCAGGAAAACTTCTGGGACGGCACTCCGCTGTGTGCGGTGAACCCCGCTCTGGGAAATGAAATGCTGATTCCGTTCGTGCGCACCGCAGCCCCGAAGCACGTGGTTGTTGTCGGCGCGGGCCCAGGCGGACTCGAGACTGCTCGCGTGGCGGCCGAACGTGGACACCGAGTTACGGTGGTGGACAAGGCAGATCGACTCGGCGGCACGCTCTGGTTCTCGAGCCTCACGACGCCGGACAACGGTCGTCTGCTGGACTGGCTCAAGGTGGAAACCTCGCGCCTGGGCGTCGATATCCGGCTGAACACCGAGGCGACAGTCGCTTCGATCAAGGCGCTGGGCGCCGACGTAGTTGTAGTGGCCACCGGCGCTGTTCGTGACCGCCCGTCCGTTCCCGGCGGCGACCTCCCGCACGTGTACACCGGTGATACGTTGCGCGCTTTGATGACCGGGGCCGGCGACACGTCGCAGGTTCCGCCGTTCCTGCGGTCGATGGCCAAGCTGGGCAAGCTCTCCGGAATCACCAAGAGCCCCGCCGCGATTCGTGCGGTGACCCGCAAGTTCTTGCCCATGGGCAAGAACGTCGTGGTTATCGGCGGCTCGCTTGTCGGACTCGAACTTGCGGAGTTCCTGGCCGAGCGCGGTCGCAACGTGACGCTGATCGAAGAAGGCCAGCAGTTGGGCGTTCCGATGGCGATGCCGCGCCGCTGGACCGCTGTGCGCCATGCCAAGGAGGTGGGTGTGAAGATTCACCGTAATTCGACGGTGCAGCGAATCACCAAGGAGCACGTCGAGTTCCGTGCCGGTGACAAGACTTTGACAGCTCCGGCCGACATGGTTGTCGTCGCCTCGGGT
Source organism: Rhodococcus sp. MS16 (assembly GCF_013277795.1). NCBI lineage: Bacteria > Bacillati > Actinomycetota > Actinomycetes > Mycobacteriales > Nocardiaceae > Rhodococcus > Rhodococcus sp. MS16. The sequence continues at coordinate 702,792 of NZ_VBTM01000005.1, read as the reverse complement.
GTGTCGGCTCAGGCACCACTGGCCGACGCATTGGCAGGTGTGGTGCCTGACGTACGTGTTGTCGGTGACGCTGTCGAGGTCGATTACATCGAGGGTGCCATGCACACGGCGTGGAAAGTCGCAACAACACTTTAGGCGGCGCCGGAGTGGTTGCTGGTGATGTGCATGCATGGCCACCCACTGAAGTCGCGTGATCGCATGCTGGGTTACGCAGGGGTCAGCGAGAGCAGAGAATCGGTACTCAATCCCTCTGCTGCACGGGGCGATCGGCTGCGCCGGAAAGGGATTCGGCTGTGCCGGCCTGATCGATGAACGATCAGGCCGGCAGCAGTCTGCTACAGATGGTCGAGTCTAGTTCTTCCATGCCTCGTCGAAGAGGATCATGCTGTCGATGTTCTCCTGCAGTCCGTGGACGTTCTCGTTCCACACGACCAGGTTCGGGACATTGCCCCAGACGATCCACGGCACGGTCTCATTGGCGCGTTCCTGAATCTGCGCAAGGACTGCCTTCTTGTCCTCGTCGGTGGTCGCGACACCCAACTTGTCCAGGAGGGAATCCATTTCGGCGTCGGAGTAGCCCGTGATGTTGTTCCTGCCGCCGGACTTGGTACTCGTGTAGAGACGCTCGAACGGATCAGCCTCTGGAAGGCTGGCCGCACCCGAGCTCATGTCGAAATCGCGGTCGACGTACAGGCGCTTGATGAGATCGCCTGCGCCGGTGACGTAATCGATCTGCACATCGAATCCGACTGCGTTGAGCATTGCCTGCACTCCGAGAGCCGTTGCCTGCGCGGAAGGTTCTTGAATCGCGACGTAGGTGACCTTGCCGTCGAAGCCGTCGGCCTTGGCCTGATCGAGCAGTTCTTTGGCCTTGGCCGGATCGATTCCGGTCGGTGCGACGTCGTTGTGCCAGCGGGAGGTGTCCTGGAAGATTTCCTGGCCGGGCAGGCCCTTGCCGTTGTTGACGCGGGTGTTGAGCGTTTCCGGGTCGATGGCCAGTGCCATTGCCTGGCGCACACGAAGATCCGAACCGGGGCGACCTTCGGCCATGTTGACGTTTGCGATGTAGCCGAGCGACGGGATGTCGATGAAGCCGGGGTTGCCGTTCTCGATCAGATCGAGGATCGGGGTGAGTGTGCGCATGTACGCCGCGTCGATGCCACCGCTCTTGAGAGCCTCGGCGGTGGGCTGTGCGCCGACGATGCTGATGAGCTTGAGTTGGTCGATGTTCGGTGCGCCGCCGTAGTAGTCGGGGCGAGCGTTGAGCAGTAGTTCCTCGTTGGGGGTGAACTTCTCGAGGGTGAATGCGCCGGCGCCGATCGGGGTGAACTGATCACCCTGCTGCGCCGTGGGGGCGACGATCATGCCGGGTCCGGTCGAGAGCATCGACTGAATGCCGGTCCACGGATCGACGAGGTTGAAGACAACCGTCGACGCGTCCGGAGCGTCCATGGAGGCGACCTTGGCTGCCCACAGGCTCGACTGCGGTCCCTTGTTGGCGACGTAGCGGTTGATGCTGTCGACAACTGCCTTGGAATCGAGAGTCGTTCCGTCACTGAACTTGACGCCGTCACGAAGCTTCAGCGTCCAGGTCTTGCTGCCGCTGCTGGGCTCGAGAGATTGTGCCAACTGCGGCACAAACGTCTGTTCGATGGGGTCGTAGCGCATCAGTACGTCGTAAATCGCGCCGAGTTCACTGCCACCGGCAGATCCGGCGATCTGAACTTTGGCTGGATCGAGCGATGTCACTGCTGCGTAGCCGCTGAATGTCAGCGTGCCGCCCTTGGTGGGTGTGCCGGGATCCGGCTGTTCGTTGACCATTCCGATCTTCAGCGAGGAGGCCGATTCGGCGGATTCACCGCCGCCGCTCGAACTGTTGTCGGCGCACGACGCCAGGAACATGCTTGCGGTGATTGCCAGGGTTGCCGCGGTCAATCTGCGGCTGCGGCGAATGGGACTGCGAATCATGTGAACGCCTCCAAGTTGAATATGAGTGAAATCTTCAGCGAAGATTCCTCGTTATGTGATGTGCCTGGTGTTGAATGTTGTCCCGCTCGTCGGAAGTAGCGGATATACCCGGGATCCGGATTTGCTTCTGTCTGGCCGGTATTCGTGTTCGTTCGGCCGATGTGTGCGTACACATCTGCCCGGGAAGTTCAATCCCGGGGGTTAGCCTCCGACGGTCCAGACGACGAAAGTTGCCGTCGCTAATATCATTTGGGCGTAGATCTACTGAACGTCCTTCGTACTGGGGGACTAGCCATGCGACCTGCGGACGATGCTCGGCTCGGTCGAGATCGGTAATGAACGAGTAGCAAAGTAAATGGTGTCCACCCTGGATGAACTTCCCAGGACTTTTCGGACGCTTGCCGTCTCGTTCTGGACTAGCAGAAAGGCGTAGTTGGAGAGGGTAATTCACTCTCTTCATCTGTGGTGATCAACTCAGCAATGTCCTCCGGAATATGATGGGGATGTGGAACGCGTCGTTCCATGGCGAAACAAGTTGTCCTTCCCTCTGATCGTTGCAGGTGTGGCTACGGCACTGACTGGTCGTGGAACTGCCGATGTGGTCAGACGTTCGGCTGAACTGGTGTGGTTGACGTCGTGACGAATGGGCAGGGCTCGGGGCGGTTCGTGGACCCCGGGTGAGGCCCGGTATTCAGGTGTATTGCTGTGCTCGGCGAGCAGGATGCGTCTCTGGGACGCGGACCATCACCTCAGCACGACCCGACAGCAAATACGAAATGAGTTAGGTCACTTTTCGGTGCCCGTTGATTTGACAGTAGACAAGCGTCTACTGTCAAGGGGTGGTGGAGCAGAAGTCAGTGGGAAAAGCCTGGGGCAGAGACGAAGTACGGCATGCGGTATTGCGAGCGGCCCGAACCAAGTTCGCTGCCAAGGGGATGTCGGTAACGCTTCGGGAGCTGGCTCAAGATGCCGGGGTCAATCTCGGACTCATTCACAAACATCTAGGCAACAAGGACGACATCCTGCGCGCGGTCCTTGCGCGCAATAGTCAACAATCTGCGAGCGTCGTCGAAAATGTGGAGTCACTTTCAGAGGCTATGCGTCGTCTCTTTCTTGTAGGTGTTGCAGATCCCGACTATGTACGAATAGCAACGTGGCTGACTTTGGACGGTCGAACGGATTTACTTCCTACAGACGAAGCCGACGGTGGCACCATCCTCGCTCGGAGCGGTCAGTCGTCCGACTCGGTGGATGTACGCATCATGTTCGGGCTCGCTGCTATTGCCGGCTGGTCCCTGTTCGGAAGTGAAATCCTGAACAACACACACGTTGCGGGCTCCGACCGTGTCAATATCGAATTGAGGATGGCTGATCTGCTGAGCGCGATCATGGAACTGCCGGAATTCGGGCCTGGTGACGTGCAGAATCCGTAGCGTCGTGGCTCATTTCGTCCGATCCCCGCGACATTTGTCTAGGCAGATGAGTTCAATCGTCGTCTCAGGTAATTCGTTGTGGCAGCGCGCGAATCGGAACGCCATTGTGCCTTCGCTGTGTCCCAGTGTCTCTAGCCAGGTCGCGCCAGGAAACTTGGGATCATCATGCGCCAGAACTAATTCGATCCGCCCGGTTTCGTCAGGTTCGGTATCGAAACTGGTGGCGAAGACGCGGTTGCCGAAGCGCCATTCGAGGGACTCCATCCAGTAGTTCATCGGGACGAAGCTCCAGTAGGCTCCAGTAGGCGGTGTGAACGAGATACGTAGCGCATACCCCTCCGGCACCGCCCAGTAGCCGTTCAGGTATTTGTGTCCGGCCGGGGTAAAGATGTCGCCCGAATCATGCATGGGGCTGAGGGCGTTGAACTTCTCGGTCTTAGTTGTCCCCACCCACTGCGCCCAAGTTCGGGTGTTGAACCACGCGAACTGCGCGGCGCGCTCGAGTCCGGTGGCCAAGGCATCAGCGGTGAGGGGAGGTGGATTTACGGGCCCGCCGATTCTTCGAATGGACAATGGCCGCGGCCTGTCGACGCGAGGATCACGGAGATATCGCCTAACCGAAAGGACACTGGCGTCTGTATCGAGTTTTACCCCGTTGCGTCCTTCATGCCCGGCGGCAACTGTGAGCGTGAAGCTGCCGTCCGTCGTGGTGTCGATCTCGGCTTCTGTGATCGCATCGATGAGACGTCGCGGTGTTTTGTTGGCGCCACTCAAATCGCCTGAGTAGACGGTGAGTTCGATGAGTTCCGTCTCGGCCATGCTTCCCGTGACGATGTACTGGTACTTCGACGACACGGGGCTCGAGTCGTATAGCTGAGCAGGGCTGTCTCCCGAGAACTTTCGCACTCCTGCTCGGGTTTTCTGCTGGAAGTCCGGGTAGGCGGGGTCGGTGTACTCGATGAATTGCTCGATCCCGATCGTCAGGTATCGCAGAAACAGTCGGTTGCCCTCTGCGGCGTCGATCGCATTGTCGGGCATCGGCAGTTGTGCGAATTTTTCGGGGAAGTCCCTGATCATGTCGGCGAGGTAGGTGAATGCTTCTGCAGGAACGCTAGCCTGCCCAGGCAGCGTCATGACGCAGTCCGGTATTGGGCGCGCGGCGAGGCGCAATTACCGAACATCGAAGCCGGCATTGTGCTGTTGGCCTCCAACCGGATCACTCCTTCCATGCTTCGTCGAAGAACATGATTCCGTCGATGCTCTGCTGGAGGCCGTGCACGTTCTTGTTCCACACGTCCAGCGTGGGGACATTGCCCCAAATCTGCCAGGGGACAGTGTCTGTGGCGCGTTGCTGGATCTCGGCGAGGACGGTCTTCTTGTCCTCGTCGGTGGTAGCAACTCCGAGTTCATCGAGTAGGACATCCATTTGGGGATCCGAGTAACCGGTGGCGTTGTTGCGGCCACCTGTCTTGAGATTGGTATACAGGCGTTCAAAAGGATCGGCCTCGGACAGGCTGAGCGCGCCGGTTCCCATGTCGTAGTCGTGATCCACCAAGACGCGCTTAGTGACGTCGCTTGCGCTGGTGACGTATTCGATTTGTACATCGAATCCGACTGCGTTGAGCATTGCCTGCACAGCAAGGGCTGTTGCCTGCGCGGAGGGTTCTTGAATCGCGACGTAGGTGACTTTGCCGTCGTAGCCGTCTGCCTTGGCCTGATCGAGCAGTTCTTTGGCCTTGGCCGGATCGATTCCGGTCGTTGCGACGTCGTTGTGCCAGCGGGAGGTGTCCTGGAAGATTTCCTGGCCGGGCAGGCCGTTGCCGTTGTTGACGCGGGTGTTGAGCGTTTCCGGGTCGATGGCCAGTGCCATTGCCTGGCGCACACGAAGATCCGAACCGGGGCGACCTTCGGCCATGTTGACGTTTGCGATGTAGCCGAGCGACGGGATGTCGATGAAGCCGGGGTTGCCGTTCTCGATCAGATCGAGGATCGGGGTGAGTGTGCGCATGTATGCCGCGTCGATGCCACCGGTCTTGAGGGCCTCGGCGGTGGGCTGTGCGCCGACGATGCTGATGAGCTTGAGTTGGTCGATGTTCGGTGCGCCGCCGTAGTAGTCGGGGCGAGCGTTGAGCAGTAGTTCCTCGTTGGGGGTGAACTTTTCGAGGGTGAATGCGCCGGCGCCGATCGGGGTGAACTGATCACCCTGCTGCGCCGTGGGGGCGACGATCATGCCGGGTCCGGTGGAGAGCATCGACTGAATGCCGGTCCACGGATCGATGAGGTTGAAGATGACCGTCGACGCGTCGGGGGCGTCCATGGAGGCGACCTTGGCTGCCCAGAGGCTGGACTGCGGTCCCTTGTTGGTGACGTAGCGGTTGATGCTGTCGACAACTGCCTTGGAGTCGAGTGTCGTTCCGTCGCTGAACTTGACGCCGTCACGAAGCTTCAGTGTCCAGGTCTTGCTGTCGCTGCTGGGCTCGAGGGACTGTGCCAACTGCGGAACGAATGTCTTCTCGATAGGGTCGTAGCGCATCAGCGAGTCGTAGATCGCTCCGAGTTCACTGCCACCGACGGCTCCGGCAACCTGAGACTTCGCCGGATCAAGTGTCGTCACCGAGGAGAAGCCGCTGAACGTCAAGGTTCCACCCTTGTTGGGCGCGCCGGGCTCTGTTTGTTCGTTGACCATGCCGATCTCGAGCGCGGAACCTGAATCTGCGGATTCCCCTGCACCGCCGTTTGATTCGCTGTTTGCGCACGAAGCGAGCAACATGCTTGCGGTGATCGCCAGGGTAGCCGCAGTCAATCTGCGCGGACGACGAAGGGAGCTACGAGTCATTGGGACGCCTCCAAATGGAAGGATGAGTGAAATCTTCAGCGAAGATTCCCTATTGTGTGATGTGCACCATGGTGGCGGTTGAGTTGTCCCGCTGACCGGAACCTGCGGACGGCCGGGTTCTGTTGCGAGCACGCAAATTTCGGGCTGCATTCGTGTATCGCCTGTGAGACAAGTTCCGTTGCCCGCGTTGGTGGAAGTGATCGGTCATTATGCGCAGTTCCCAAGGCGGGGAACGATAATAGCTCAACGGTCCACTTCGACCGACACATCGATGTCGGACGCGCCGCTCATAGTGATGGAAGTTCCATCGAAATCGATTTGGGTCATTTTCCTTCCCCTGCAACTGCGTTAGTCGGTGTATCGGCGCAAGAAGTTGCTGGCTCTGAAGGTCTGCTGGTGTTCACGTTGCTGCGCGGTGATGAAGGAAGTACCTGCCGGTAGACGCTCTCTGAGTTGATCCAGTTTGACAACTTCGGAGCGCCGGATGGCCAACTCGACGGGGGCGTTGACTGGCAGTGATTGCCAGCGGACTGCAACCATTCCCGAGTTGTGCCCTTCGGGGTCGAGCCAATTGTAGGCGCCGGGATCCTCACGGGAAATGACAAACGAGTACGTGCCATTCGGATTAGGCTCTGCCTGAACGGTATTCAAGCTACTTGTTCGATCGATGTACTCGTACGCCACTCCCCACGGATCGGAGAGTTGAATTCCGAGGGACGCAGCACCCAGTGGATCGACGGTGACAACCAACGCTTCTCCATCGTTCAGGTCAAACCATCCCCCCGTCGAGAGTCCGCGACCTGCGGGACGCAGACGCGCCGGGCGCACGTAATTTGTTGCCTCGCTATAGAAATACTTGTTGAAGTAGTCGAGCCAGAACGGCGCCATCTGCGTCAGCAACTCTACCGAACGTGTAGTGAGCTGTTCCAAGCTTCGCGGTTCGCGAGCCGCAGGACCTGAAGTCCGAACCAGATCGAGGCGGACAACATTTTCCGTTGACCAGTCGTCGAGGAGGTCCCGGATAATCAAGAACGAATCTTGCTTTGCAGGGATCCGGATGTGGTTGGTCCGCCCGTTGGCGGGCTGGGCGTCCAGAGTGATGACAAAAGACCCGTCCGCTTCGACCGCGATGTCGTCGCTGTGCAACCCTGCGAGTTGTATGCCGCCCTCGGCGGTGAGGGAGGTGGTCCCAGGGATGGCGTCGCGCAGCTCGAAGTGTTGCTCAGTAGGTCTCGGGTAGTTGATCTTCCCGCGGATCTCATATGTCGAGGACCCTGATACCGCTGTGTGCCGGTAAACGTTGTCCGGGTTCTCGATTCCGAAACCGGACCTGGGGGAACTCAGTCCTTGAAACTCGTGTGGAGCGGTTACGCCCCACATGAGCATCGGAATTTCCGGGTCCGAGCAGATGGCATATTGGGTCGCTGCGGTGGCCAGTGAATGGGCAGCTCTGCCGATCGTCGCTTTTCCAGCCGGTGTCGAGCCCTGCGGGTCGGCCGCGTAGAGCATTTCGACGCTTCTCATCGCTGTGCGGTAGGTGTCTGTTTCCAAAATCCTTCGGGTCAGTTCTTCGCCGTCGCGTTGTACTGGTGTAGCGAGGGCGCCTACATAGTTGACGTCAATTGATGTTTCCATTCGTTCCATCTGGAATTCACCTCTTTCCGGCTGTTGTCTGGCAGCACATTTGGCTTAAATCTGTTGCAGCTCAAGGACGTCGACCTGTTCCCGACAGGCTCGTGACCGGTGGTTTACAAGTTCGGACGATATCTCGGGGCAAGGTGTACCGTGCATCTCGGCACGGTCCGACCTCGCGCCCGCAATTGAGACATTGTGCGGTGTCCGCCTGAAAGGGTGAATCGTTGTCAGGCGAAGGTTCCTTCAAACAAGGGTTCCGACGCTCCGTCAGGGCGGTAGAAGGGCCGCCCTCCTTCGACCGTGCAGCGGCGCATCAGCCGGTACTGAGGGTAGTGATCCGAAAGCGCGCGGTGATTCGTGCAGCGCTCATCCCAAATCGCGACGTCGCCCGCTCGCCAACGCCACCGAACCGCATAATTCGGATTATTGACGAGATTGCCCAGGTAACCGAGAAGTGCATCGCTCTCAGGCCTGTGCATGCCCACAAGGTGATCGATGAAGGAGCTCAGGAACAAGGCTTGACGCCCAGTCTCTTCGTGGGTACGGACGAACGGAAGAACCGCGCCCTGAAGATTCTGCCGGATCACCTGCTCGGATTCAGCTCCGTACATGGCCACATTTGCCTGAATAAAGTGGTCGGAGGGCTTATGCAATGCGCGCAAGTCCTGGCACACTCGCTTCATTTCGTCAGACAGACTGTCGTAGACGGCGTACAGACTGGCCCAGAGGGTATCGCCTCCCACTGCGGGGATATCGAGCGCGTAGAGGATGGCCAGGTTAGGTGGCTCCGGCCAGTAGGTGAGATCCGTATGGAATCCGTCTGCAAGCGGCCGCTTTTTCGCGTTGTTTTCGACGGAATGTAAGACTGTTTCGTCGCCGTGGAGTTTCGCTACCGGGTTGGCCATCGGAGTGCCCCACCGATTTGCGAGGTCGACGTGATCCGCTTCCGACAAGTTTTGATCGCGGAGAAAGATCACGTGATGCTTCAGTAAGGTCTGGTGCAGTTCGTCGAACTCGTCTTCGTTGAGGGCGTTGAGGCTGACCCCTTCTACGAGTGCTCCAATGTTGACACTTAGTGGTGTGATGCGCATGCGCCGGGTCTCGTGTACATCGGGGGCTTGAGAATCGACGGCAAGATTAGATGAACCCATTTCTTTACCTCTCTTGGGGATCGGCCGAATTTAGGTGCTGAGTTACAGCGTCCGCGTCTGGTGATACATGCGGTTGATCAGAAATTGGATCACTTTGGCGCGCAGTCCTTTTCGTGGCGACGCGCATCGGTACACAGGTCATTGCCGGCGCTCGCTCTGTGGCAAGCCGGGCAGTGACCAAGTCTGTAGTGTCGGCGCCCTTCAGGCACGTTGTGTGGGGTTGTCCTGAAGTTGTGAAGGCCTCGACTACGTGAAAATCATAAGTCAACTACCAAATGTTAGTCAACTACCACTTTTTTATTCACTCTCAAACCGCGCCACTGGTCCGCGAAATTGGCTGATGCTGTCTGTGACGCCGCGTGTGTGGCAGGTCCTGGGCAGTCCACCGTACGCTGAGGTCACTATGGGTTTACGAGAACGCAAGAAGCTTGCAACGCGGCATCGCATTGTTGATGTCGCCTTAGAGCGGTTCGCTGAAAATGGTTACGACGTAACCACGGTCGAGGAAATCGCCAACGACGCCGAGGTGTCGGTAACCACCTTCTTTCGCTACTTTCGGTCGAAGGAGGAAGTCCTTTTCATCGACGCCGAATGGACGGTCCCTGACTTCTGTGCCGCGCTCGAGGCGCGCCCGACGCACGAGCCGGACCTCGAGGCGATCCACCAGGTGTTACGCATGTTTCGTGTGCGCGAGGTGCACGGGGATGAGCGTCAGCGCCGCCTGCGTCAGCACCGCGTGGTTGCTGACACTCCCGTGTTGCGTGGGCGTGCCCACTTGGTCGCTCAACGATGGCAGCGCGAGGTCGCAGCTGTCCTGGCGAAACGACCAGGTACCTTCCCTGACAACCGGAACGTTCGACTCACTGCCGCAATTGCTTTCACCATCGTGAGCTTTGCCGACGACGAGTGGTGCGCGCACGAGGGAGCTGTCAACTGGCTCACCATCCTCGACGAAGCCTTCGACTCCCATGCGGCACTCACTCCGAGCGGCCTCGACCCTTGATCGTGCACATACTTCGACTCGCGCGGCGGCATACACCATCATCAGCCGCTGTGGCGTGCGGCGATCATCGCACATTGCCGCTGGCGTGGCCGCCGCGTCGCAATGCGCATCGCCCGCGAAACGGGCCGTTGGCCTTTGCACACCGTCACCGATCCGTGGTTTTCACAGTTGGGCCAGTGCGCCAGCGTTATTGCGCGTTCTGCGCGTCGTTTGGCGAGATGGTTTCGCGGGCAGAGTGATTCGATCGAGCACGTGGCTATGTCGGCTACTGCAGCATAAGAATCGGCGTCCACGCCTTCGAGGGGGGGCTCCTGAATTCAGTGGTGCGTCTGAAATACTGGCAGCGAAGCGTCGGGGTGGGTGCCACCGCCGTTACGACACTGGCTACGAGGGGGCTGCGAGAGTATGTCGGGGATTGACAGGAATTTGCATTTGATGCGGCGCAAAGAAACTACGTTCTCACGGCGCAGTCGATTCGTGACTCTTGCCGTCGGCGTCACCGCGGTGATTTCCGTCGGAGTCGCACCCACCGCCGCCGCGGAGCCGGCACCGAGTGGAGATCTTCGTTGGGAGTCCTGCCCGGCCGAATACGAGCTTGATCCGGCATCCGATCAGTGTGCTTCGGTCACCGTTCCCCGCAACTACGCAGAACCTGACGCCGGCACGATCGACGTGCTCGTAACCCGTCACCGCGCCGAAGATCCGGGCTCGCGCAAAGGCGTGCTGTTCACCAATCCCGGAGGACCTGGTGGAGACGCGATCGGCTCGAACAGAATGTTCGTCGACGTCCTGCCCGACGCGATTCGCGCACAGTGGGACGTGATCGGAGTTCAACCGCGCGGACTCCCGTACGCCGGCGCGCTTTCGTGCGCAGTGGGCCCTGAGCTGGCGACGGCGGTAGGCTTCGGTTTCGGTGGGGCTGCGGCACGAAATGCATGCGAGCCCGGTGCGCCGGGCGCCACTGCGCACCTGACGACCGAGAACACGGCGAGGGACTGGGAGCAGGTCCGCGTTGCGCTCGGCGAGGATGTCATCGACATCTACGGTCTGTCCTACGGCACAATTCTCGGATCTACGTACGCGACGCTTTTCCCGCAGCACACCGGTCGCATGGTTCTCGATTCCGCGGTCGACCAAAATTGGTTGTGGAACGACGTGTTGTGGCAGCAGAACGACGGCTACAAAGCTCGCTTCTACGACCTCATGGATTGGATCGCCGCCAACAACGACACCTACGGGCTTGGTGAGACTCCGCTCAAGGTCTACCAGCGATGGTCAGACCGGATTGTCGCGGAGGCCGGTGGTAACCCGACGCTTGCGCCGCCGCCTGCGCAAATCGGTGACGTACCGCCCGGTCTCGAAGCACTCGCGAATGCCTACCGCAGTGGGGTCGATCTGACTGGGCCGGCGCGCGTTCAGTTCGAGGCATTCATTCGGGGACTCGCCGATCCGTCGCACACGCAAATGTCGTCGAGTATCTACGTGATGACGCGGCAGGTGCTTCCAGCTCGGAACAGTTGGCCGCTCATGGCCCGGGTAGTCCGCGACGGTGTCGACGCGATTCCCAGTGGTGCCGGGATGAACGACATATCGGAGCTGGAGCTGGAGCGAATTGCTCAGTCCCAGATGATGCAATCACTGATGTTGTGTAACGAGAACAGTGTCGCGGATCGGCCGGACCGTATCCCGGGTTGGCTCTTCTCGACCTTCATTACCGGAGATCTCTTCGAGCTCATCGGGTATGGCTACAGTGCCGGGACCTTCTGTGCCGGTGCGCCGCCCGTAACCGCGTTGCCCGAGCTGAGCAACCGGGGGCTGGCGACGGCGCCGCTCGTTCTGCAGGGGCTGCGCGACCCGCAGACGCCGTATCAGGGTGGGGTGCAGCTAGCCCGCGACATGGGGGCGAACCTGGTCACCGTGGAAGGCGGCGATCACGGCGCCGGCATCCAGGGCGGTAACGCGGTGATCGATCAGGCCGTCACCGAATACCTCGAGACGGGGCGTACCTCCGTCACGCATGCGCCCGAGGCCCCGATCACTGCACCCCTGTAGGTAGGTAGCCGGAAGAAGTGGCGCCTCCGACCGGCACCGAACATGTCCTCAGGTCAGGCCCTCGCTGGAAGGCGAGGGCCTGACCCGTCCAACGAGAAAATGACATGTCGACTGTTCCGGGTTCGGTGAACCTTGGGCCGCAACGCAACATCGCGGACATCGGTGTCCGGAACGGACACGGGGGCATGTCGCCCCCGGAGACTGCCGTCGACTTGTTTGTTGCGTTCAGGACTCAGCTGTTGTTGCTGTTGCTACTGGTGCTGTTCGATGGCATTCGGGTGCGGAGCCAGTCGACGAGGTCTGTTGCGCTGCGGGTTTGCATCCAAATTCGGCCTGGCCCGGTGAATTCGGTGACGATGCCCTCGCCGCCGAGGATCATCGATTTCCAGCCGCCGGCTTTGCGGATGCGGTACTGGACGGATTCGTCGAATGCGACGACATGGCCGGAGTCGAGTGTCATGGTTTCCCCCGTGGTGAGGGTAATCGGGCGGATGGCGCCGTAGCTGGAGAGCAGGATCTCGCCTGTTCCGCTGCATCGCAGCAGGACAAGTCCGGCTCCGCTGAAGAATCCCTTGCTGCCGCCCCATTTGGAGTCGACGTCGACGGTTGGGTCTGATGCAAGCCAGCAGCCGGATTGGACGAGCAGCGGTGTCTCTTCGTTGATGGTGGTTTCGACTATGTCGCCTGGTAGTGCGCCGGCGACGCCGACGACACCTCCTTGGTCGCTGCCGAAATCGTTGACGAAGAAGCTCGACCCACCCAGGGATCGGCGGAGTCCCTTCATGAAGCCGCCTCGGGTCGAGGTGGTGATCGAGATGTCGCCCCGCATCATCGCCATTGCTCCTGCTTCGACACGGACGGATCCGCCGGCGGGGACGCTGATTTCGGCCAGCGCGAATGCGGGCCCGCAACTGATTTCTGTCTTCATGGGTTCCTTTCGATGACAATCTTTTTCGTGGTCGATGATGAGCATCATGTTTGGCTGAAATCACTGTCCGGTACTGGTCCTCGAAACGAATTATTGCTTGTGGTGACGATTTGGTTCGGATCCTCGGGGGTTCGCTATCTGATCGTTGTAGTGCCTTCGGAGGGACGCCGGTCGTGCGCTCGGCGCGTGAGGCGCCGTAAATGGGGTGCCGGATGATCGGGCCCGCGGAATGCGCGAGTTCGGTGGGGAGGGGATTGGCGCACGCCAAGTCCAGGGCGATATTCAGGTCTGGAAGCAGAGGCCTCTGCGGGCGCTAGTTCCAGAATTATTCCCACATCCTTTGTCTAACAAGGACTTCGGATTAAGTGTCACCCATCGATCTGAGAACGCACTGAGCACCTGAGCTCGTGAGGGCGCTGGGTAGGTCATCATTGTGCCCTCGACCGGACGGAGCTGACCAGACTCGACCGAGGCTGTGACAGTTGCTGCGTCAAGCCTGGGATGGGGTGCTCTACCGCCGGAGGATACCCAGCATTTCCAGGCTTCGGCCACCTCTTGTGATCGACGCCAGATCGGTACCGAGTTCGGTCGTGTTCCGAAAACCCGGAACCGCGCCACATGTTGTGCGCAGTCCGTTGCGCCCCGTCCGACTAGGGCGACATCAGGGCCCGCCACTGCGTTTTTGCAGCGGCCCAGTCCGTGGATCGCGTATTCGTGCACGGTTGGATAAGAGCTGTTGTTTTCCAACATGTTTGGGTATGTGTTGCTCGCGGTGTTATAAACGAAAGACCTTTCGACGCACGGTAGATGCAAGTTTTGAAAGTGCGCACGTGTGTGTTGCGTCGCATCTGCTGTCGTCGCGGTTCGAGCAACGAGTAGGAGAATTCACACTGATGGTTGTCACTGTTGATCGTTACGCCACACGGATCTCGACCGTCCCGACCGAGTTGGACCGTGTCGACCCGATTGTGTGGAGCGAGCAGATGCGAGTGAAGCATCGCGATGTCGAGGATAACGGGTTCACGGTTCGTCGTGGTGTCCTTGACGCGAGCTCAGTGCAACGGTGCCTGAGCGAAGTCCAACGTTTAGGCACCGCACCCGAACTTGCCGGCGACGAGCGGATCGTGCGGGAAAAAACTTCCTCGGCGGTCAGGTCGATCTTCGATGTCGTGAATTTGAGTCCGGTGGTGCGCGCGGCAGTAGACGAGTCTGGGGCAGCAGCTCTCGCACGCGAGATCCTCGGTTCGGAGGTCTACGTGCATCAGAGCAGGTTGAATTACAAGCCCGGTTTCCGCGGCGGAGCGTTCTACTGGCATGCCGATTTCGAGACGTGGCACGCAGAGGACGGGATGCCGGCTCCCCGGGCGGTGAGCGCGTCAATTGCGTTGACCGATAATCATTTTTTCAATGGGCCTTTGATGGTGATGCCCGGATCGCATCGAACTTTCCTGCAGTGCGCGGGGGCGACGCCGGACCGCTACTTCGAGGAGTCCTTGGTCGAGGAAGTGCCTCGGGTCGGTGTTCCTTCCGAGCAGATGATCACCACGCTCTACGCCCGCCACGGAATAGAGGTGTTGACGGGGGATGCGGGTTCGATGACTGTGTTCGACAGCAACCTTCTACATGCATCGTCAGGAAACATCTCCCCGGTGCCGAGAGCGAACATCTTCGTGGTTTTCAACAGCGTCGAGAATTCGCTCGGGAAGCCGTTCTCGGGAACGGCGCCGCGGCCGGAGTTCCTAGCATTTCGGCCGTGACGGTTACAGCGGACGAATGTGCTTTCGCTGTCGAATTATTTGGGGAAGACAAAGGCCTCCCATGCTCGGCAGGTCTTGGAGATGATGGAATATCGGGCTCCACCCCCGCGACGTCGTGACACCCTCTGAGGTAGTCGTTTCTAACGGAGGAACCGCGTGCGGCCGTGCGATATTTCGCATTCCCGGGTTTTCCGCCCGATCGTCAACGGCATTTGATCAGGGACACCTTCGCTTCGTCTCTCACGCGTTCGGTGCTCGCCGATGCCGACGATATCGACGAGTCCGACGACGAATTGCTCGTTCGATATCCGAATTCTTCAACGGGGACCCGGACGAGGAGTCGGCGGACTCAGCGCGTGTGGATCTAGAGTGGTGGCCCGTGGCGGCCCGGAATCGGAAGGCTTACAGTCGACACAAAGTCTTTCCGGTAGTACGGCCGTTGAGCATTCCGACGAGTGCGGTGGGGGCTTGTTCGAGTCCCTCGAATACCGTCTCCTGGTACGTCATCATACCCGCGGTGAGGTACCCGCCGACTTCTGAACGAAAGTCCGCGTAAAGCCCGTCATACGCTCCTGCGCGAAAACCTCTCATTTGCAAGCTCTTTGCGGTGATTTGAAAGAGGTTGGTAGGCCCGGGGGCGGGGGAGTCCGTGTCGTAGGTCGAGACGGCTCCACACATCGCGACGCGCCCGCCGGGCCGGAGATGATTCAGGGCCGCCCCCAGGTGATCTCCGCCGACGTTGTCGAAGTAGGCGTCGATACCGTCGGGGACAGCTTCGGCCAGTTGCTTTTTCAGGTCGCCGGCCCGATAGTCGATCGCGTGCGAGGCGCCGAGTGCATTCCTGAGGTACTCGACTTTCTCCGGGCCTCCTGCAGAAGCGACAACCGTGTTGCCCCGCAATGTCGCCAATTGCACCGCAATACTCCCGACGGCGCCAGCTGCTGCCGAAACCCACAGCACGTCTTTGGGTTTGAGCTCGAGAATCTCGAAAAGACCTACGTAGGCGGTCAGCCCCGCACTGCCCAACGGACCGAGGTACCATTCCGGGGCAAACTCGCCTGGGTCGATCCTCGTCAACCCGCCGGCACCACCGAGAGTTTCACCGCCCGCGGCGACCACCGCATAGGCGCGGTAACCGAACATGTGCGAGACCAGCTCACCAGCAGCGAATTCCGGACTCCGAGATTCGACGACGGTACCGAGCGCCAGACCGACCAAAGGATCTCCCGGAGCCAGCGGCGGTAAGTATCCCGAAGGCGTTGCCGCATTGAGCCGCAGTCGAATCGACGGGTCTATCGACAGCCACGTGTTTCGGATCAAAACCTCGCCTGGTGCCAACGGGGGCACTTCGGCATCGACGATCGCGAGATTATCCGGCACCAGACGACCAGCCGGACGCGAGGCGAGGCACACAACTCGATTGTGAATGGTGATGACTGAGGCCTTTCGAACAGATGGGAACTACCGCGCACCGCACATAAAACCAGTGCGACGCGATCATGCCGAAACTAGCACGAATTCAACCCTAACTGAATTAAGTTTAGGTTATTGTTCGGTGATCGAGAGGGAACATCATGGATAGCGATCGGACAGTGAGCATCTTTGCGCCACTACGTATCAGGCGACTACGCATGATGCTGGGATTTCAGCTGTGTGCAAGTGTCGGAGTATGGATTCTGGTACTCGCGGTGCAGTGGACGTTCACCGAAACCGGCGAGTCTGCGACGACGGTATCGATGGTGCAGTTCGCCGCCAGCTTGCCGTTCTTCCTGTTGGCGTTGCCGATCGGCGCGATGGCCGAGTTCGTCAGCCATCGACTACTCCTCGTCGGTACCGCAGTGGTGTTGACTGCGTCGACGATCTTGCTCGCGGTACTGCAGCAGTTGGGCTTGGCGAAAACTCCAATTTTGATGCTCGCGGTCTTCGTCGCCGGCGCAGGTCTGGCGTCCGTCGCTATCGTCTGGCAGGCGTTGCTGCCCAACATAGTCAGCCGCGAGATGATGGCGGTGGTTCCTGCGATCGACGGCGCCGTCTTCAATGGCGCTCGCGCGGTCGGGCCGGTTATCGGCGGTGCCGTTCTCGCCGGCTGGGGATCGACTTCGGCTTTCGCCTTGACTGCCGCTCTGTTCGCCGTCTGCGTCTTCGTCGCGGCGCGGACGGTACCCGCATCGACCGGGCGGGTCGAATCGCACAATTCGATTGGCCAGGCGGTGGCAGGAAGCGTGCGCTTCATTCGCCATTCCCGCTGGACCAGGCGATTGCTGCTGCGACTGACCATGTTCGGGATCCCGGCGAGTTGTCTGTGGGGGCTTCTGCCGCTGGTCGCGCATGATCGGTTGCAGGTGAGTACGTTCGGGTTCGGAATCCTCTCCGGCGCAATCGGAATCGGCGCCGTGCTCGGTACGATCCTGCTGATGCCGCTGCGCGCGCGGATGAGTTGGAATCACTTCGTGGCACTAGGCTCGGGTGCATATGCGCTCGTTCTGGTCGGTTTGGTCGTGATCCCGTGGGTCAGCGCGATGTTTGCCGTTCTTGTAGTGGTTGGCGCCGCGTGGGTTGGGGTTCAGAGCACCTGGATGATCGCCGCTCATGCCGTGGTTCCCCGATGGATCAAGGCGCGTGTTATCGCCTTCGTCATGTTGATGTTTCAGGGGAGCCAGGCGATCGGCGCCCTGTTGTGGGGCGTCCTTGCCGACTCGCTCGGCCTCGTTCCCGCCGTGCTACTGGCCGCGCTGTTGATGTTCGTCTCGGTGTTCGAGACACTTCGCCGCGGGATCATGCCGAGTGAGGCGATTGCCCCCGAACTGACCGGGGCACCGATCCCTTGGCCCCTAATGCCGAATACTCCGGTCTGCGCGTGATCGTCGAGACCACCTATCACGTGCTCCCGGGCCGTACGGAAGAATTTCTCGACAACGTGCACGAACTCAAACTCTCCCGGCGGCGTCTTGGTGCACTGCGCTGGAGCGTGTCGCGATCGGCAAACGAGCCCGACATCTATGTTGAACACTGCACGTTCCGTGATTGGTCTGAGTACCTCGCTCAGGAGACCGAGCGACTGACCGTTCCCGAGAACCGGGTGCGGACGAAATTGGCCGAATATCTTGTCTTAGCGCCGCAAACCCGAGTACTTGTCGAGCCGAAGCTATTTTGACAAAGCACGATGCCCGGTTTTGCACGTCTTCGGAAGACGTGCAAAACCGGGCATTTCTACGGAACTGACCCCGATCAGACGGTGAATCTACCACCGTTGCTCAGTAGTACGGCCCCGACGACGTTGGCGGCACCCGGCGACGCCAGGTACAGGATGTTATCTGCCAATTCCTCGGCGGTTGCGTAACCGCGGAATCCGTCCTGTGTCATCGCAGCGCGAAGGTTGGCCGGAGTGCGACTGGCCATTCCCGTGTCGACCGGTCCCGGAGCGATCGTGTTAACCCGGATGCCAAAGGGCGCAACCTCTTTAGCTACAGCCTGGCTTACCGCATGAACTCCGGCCTTCGAAGCTGAGTAGTGTGGGTAGCCGACAAGCGTGTCGAACGCCGAGGACGAGCCGACCGTCACGATGGCGCCGCTGCGGGCTGGTTTCATCGCCCGGACTGCTTCGCGGAGTATGAAGAACGTACCGTCGAGGTTGATCGACATGACGCGTCGCCAATCTTCGTCCTCGAGGTGAGTGAGAACGTCAACCGGTTCATTACGCTCAGCTGCCTCGTAGATGCGCTGTTTACTCTTCGGGTCGTCGACGCCGGCGGCATGGACGACGACGTCAACCCGCCCCTGCTCGGCGATCACTCTCGTGAAAGCCTGGGTCACCTGCGCCGAATTGCCGACATCCAAACCGATGGCCTGGCCACCGACCACAGACGCTGCCACCTCGGTTACCGCAGCTTCGTTGACGTCGCACAGATACACCGCCACGGCGCCCCGGTCAGCGAGCAGACGCGCTGTGGCAGCGCCGATTCCGGAACCTGCGCCGGTTACCACTGCGACCTGGCCCTCGAACTGCCGATCAGACATCGAATACACCTTTCAGTCCCGTCGATCCGCTTGGCGGCCGCGGGTATTACGAGTAGAACACGTGCACATGGAACGGTTGTCAAGCAGTTCAGTTGAACAGGGCTTCGAGCTCGTCGCGGTAACGCGCGGCGCCGTCACCCGTGGTCACCTCAGTGTTCTGATCGGGAACCTCTTGAGCATTCGCGATCGAACCTTCGATGTCGGGCAACACCGAGCTGTAACCGACCGACGTGGCCTCCTGGCCGGGCCGGGTGACCATGAAGTCGGCCAATACCTGCGCGGCATTCGGATGCGGCGACGAGCCGAGAGTCAGACCGTACCAACGCGCTCCCCAGATATGTTCTCCGGCAGACCATTCAACCGGTGCCCCGGACTCCTTGGATGCCAACATCGGATCGGCCATCAAGCCGGCGGCGATCTCACCGGAAGCGAGTGCCTGAGCGAGCGGCTGATTGCTCGGATAGATGCGCGGGTTCTGGTCGGCTAGCTTCTCCAGATACTCCCTGCCGCCGTAGTACTTCTCGATGTGGGAGTAGAAGTCCAGGTATGTCGGTGACGTTGACGGACTGACGATTCCGACCTTGCCCTTAAGCTCAGGAGCGAGAAGATCTGCCGGGGAAGAGACACCGCCGGGCAGCAGGTCGGTGTTCCAGCCGAATCCCAGGATCACTGCCCCTTCGAGGAAGTACTTGTCCGAGACGATGCTTGTATCCCGGCGATAGTCCGGGTTGTCGAAACTCGGCCCGATCGGCTTGGTCGCCTTGTCTGTATCCTTGACAGTATTCATCCACGACACGTCGGTGATCACCGCGAGGTCTCCGATTCCCTTGCCGGACTTGCTTTCGGCATCGATCTTGGAAAGCAGATCCGAATCGACTCCGCGGACGACCTCGAGATCGATTGCGGGGTAGGCCTTTTCGAAGGCAGTTTCCAGGGCCGCGAGTCGGGGCGCCGCCTGGGTCGAGTAAATCGTGACCTTTCCCTCGTTGTTGGCCGCAGCAACGACGTCGTCCCACGAACCTGAAACCGGCTCTGACGGGGCAGCGGGAGCGTTGCTACACGCCGTCAACGCGAGCGCCACCGCGGCGAGTGCCACGGTTGTTCTGAAAACCTGAGGGATCATGCGAGCTGCTCCGTTTCTGGTACTTGCCGACACAAAATCAAACCTAATTCAGTTCATATTAGAGTGACTCAGCCCACAACGCAAGCGTCATGTCGGCAGTGACACCGATTGACTCACTCCTCGCTACGCTTCTACTGTAATCAAATTGAGGTCAGTTCAATTAGAACGGAAGGCGCTCACCGGCGCCGGACAATTGGAGTCAAGTTGAGTAGCAATGAATACGATCTGCTGGTAATCGGTGCGGGAATGGCCGGATTGACCGCTGGGGCAAAAGCTTCCGCAGCAGGCAGGCGAGTGTGCTTGATCGAGATCAGCGCCGACGTCGGAGGTTCGGCGCGATTCGCTGGATACGCCTGGAGTGCACCGAATCACGACGTCATGGCCGAACAGAACCCGAGGGGCGACGAAGCTCTCAAGCGCCACCTCGTCGACAGCTTTGATGTCGGTGTCGAGTGGATCCGCTCGATTGGCATTGACGTCGACCCGGCGCAGCCCATTCTGAGCTTCGGCCGCGGGCACAGATTCGACACCAACCACTACGTCGACACCTGCAAGCGAATCGTCCTCGACGCCGGCGGATCGGTCGTGTTCGATACCGCGACCGAAGCGCTCCTGTTCGAGGACGGTGCCGTCCGCGGCGCCGTGGTACGTACGGGTACCGAGCCCGCGCGCGAGATTCGGGCCGGCCAGATCCTCCTGGCAACCGGCGGATTCCAAGGCAACAAGGAATTGCTCGCTCAGCACGTCCACCCGGACGCAGGCCGGATGGCCTTGCGCTCGAACCCACACAGTTGCGGCGAAGGTTACCGCCTCGCGATCGAGGTCGGCGCGTCGACCGGCGTCGAGAATGCCGGCTTCTACGGGCATTTGATTCCGAGCGGTGTGGAACTTGCCGATCCCGCAGACTTCGTCGACATGTCGCTGTACTACAGCGAGCATGCTCTTCTCTTCAGTCTTGACAACGAACGATTCGTCGACGAAACGCTCGGCGATCACCTCACCACGATGGCTCTTCTCGAACAGCCGCAGGGCCGAGGCCTGCTGATTGCCGACGCGCGCGTGCACCGTGACTGGATGGTCGCGTCGTATGTCGAAGGTGCTGTGGCCGTTGACAAATTCGAACTTGCCAGCAAGCGTGGCGGCAGGGTCGGCCTGGCTGAGGACCTCGAGGAACTCGAGTATTTGCCGGAGGAATGGGGATACGACGGAGCGGCGATCGCTGCGGCGATCACGAAGTTCAACGAGGCGGCCTCCCAGGGTGCAGAACTGGTTCCGGGCCGTAAACTCGATCGCGCTCCCTTACTCGAGGGGCCCTACTACGTGATCGAAACGGTTCCCGCGGTCACCTTCCCGTTTCATGGGATTCGGATCGACACGCAAGCCCGAGTTCTGGACGCTGCCGGACTGCCCATCCCTGGACTGTTTGCGGCTGGCTCCGACACCGGCGGATTGTGGAACCGGGCGTACGCCGGTGGCCTCGCCTCAGCCCTGGTATTCGGTCTGTCTGCCGCCACCGCCGTCGTCTGAACCGTTCAGCTTGACGGTGTCGGGCAATTACCAGCTTTGTTCGAAACATTTTCCTGCTCTGACATGTTCGTGATTGACATCACAAGCGCCGGGCACTACGTTCGAACTGACATCAGTTCAGTTTGTAGGCGGGGCGGCTCCCGATTCGGCAGCCGTCCCGCCCGGGACCAAGACGCGATGACATACCGCGCGCAGGGTCAGCTTCAGAACTGTCGACGCGAGAACATCTCTCACTGGAGTGCCAACGACATGTCGATCCGTCGACGCCCGACGGCATGCCCGAAAGGAAGCCATGAAGTCATTCGTCCGCACCCTGGTGGCGCTGAGCGCCGCCGCAGCCATGGTCGGCATCTCGGGATGTAGCGGTAGCGAACCCGCGTCCGCTGCCGTCGACGGCAGTTGGGAAGATGTGGTCGCTGCGGCAAACGAAGAGGGCAAGGTGATGCTCTACTCGAGCCAGAAGCCGGCCAACCTCGACGCGCTCAAGGCCGCATTCCACGCGGAGTATCCGCAAATCGAACTGGAATACGTCCGCGGCACCGATCCGGACATCAATCCCCGGGTCGAGACCGAACACAAGATCGGCAAGGGCACCGCCGACGTCCACATGCTCACCGACTCGGCATGGATTCAGAATGCCGCCAAGTCCGGTACCTATTCCGCCGAACTGGTCGGGCCAGCACTCGACGCCCCCGAATTCGATCCAGCGGCAAGCGTGCTCGACAACCGGTTCTTCCTCACCAGCGCGGCGGTCTTCTCGCTCGGCTGGAATACCGATGCGGTACCGAACGGCTTGACGACACCGCAGGACATCCTCAATCCGGCGTACCGGGGCAAGATCGGCATCGTCAACCCGGTGGGCATCGCCTCGTACGTCGACATGTACCGGCACTTCGCGAACACGTACGGCGAGGATTACTGGAACAAGCTTGCCGAGCTGCAGCCCCGCATCTACCCAAGCGCGCTCGGTGTGGCCCAGGCCCTGACGTCCGGCGAGATCGTCGTCAGCCCCTCGGTGCAGCCGTTGGTGACCGAAGTGAACTCCGGTGCGCCCGTCGACTGGGCGCTGCCGCAGCAGCCGTGGGGAACTCCGTGGTACGCCCACGCATTGAATACCGCGCCGCATCCGAATGCCGCCCAGGTGCTGGCCAACTTCCTGGTAACCGTCGGAGGTCAGACCGCCCTCAACGACGGATACGCTGCCGCACTGCCGAATATCCCCGGGGCTGTCGCCCGGGCACAGGACATCGCGCTGCCCAATCCCGAAAATTTGACGCCGGACAAGGTCGAGCAGTACTCCCAGCAGTGGCAGAAGCTCTTCCAGTAACACCGAAACATGGCTCCGCGGAACATAAGTGCCAATCAAAAAGTGGAAGGGCTGAACTTGAATTACCTCACAGATTCGATGCGGGGAACGAACGTTCTCGTCACGGGAGCATCCGGAGGCATTGGCGGAGCCTGCGCCGAACTGTTCGTCGCGCACGGCGCGACCGTGTACCTCACCGATGTCAACGACGACGCCGGTCGCGCATTCACTGCGACGTTGGGCGCAAACGCGTACTACCGTCATCTCGACGTGACGAGCGAAACTGACTGGGCCGAAGCAACAGCCGCGATGGCGGCGGCCGGCCACGACATCACGGTACTGGTCAACAGCGCCGGAGCTGCGATGAAGGCGACTCTGGCAGATACGACGCTCGACCAGTTTCGCCGGATGATCGACCTGAATCTCGTCGGTACTTTCCTCGGGCTGAAGGCCGCGGCCGCATCGATGGCGGATGGCGGGTCCGTCATCAATCTCGCGTCATTGCGTGGCGTGCTGGCAACGGCCGAGTTGGGTGCATACGGCGCAGCGAAATTCGGTGTCCGTGCCCTGACCAAGGTGGCAGCACTCGAGCTTGCCGACCGCGGTATCCGAGTCAACTCCGTCTGCCCCGGCAGCATCGAAACCGAAATCACGTCGGTATCGGACTTCGCAAACGACGACGTCGAGGCGTACGTACGGAGTATCCCGATGCAACGCCGTGGCGCGCCGGAAGAGGTTGCCAAGGTCATTCGCTTCCTCGCGGCCGACGACAGCAGCTACGTAACCGGAACGGATCTCCTCGTGGACGGCGGCCAGGCAGCCGGCGTCCGCACCCCCAAAATTTCGAACGAGAAAGTATAGAGATGGCATCACAATTCGCAGTTACAGGTCTCACGAAGACCTACGGATCGAACGTGGTGGTCGATCAACTCGATCTCGAAATCGAGCAGGGCGAGTTCCTTGTCCTGCTCGGTCCGAGTGGTTGCGGCAAGACCACGACGCTGCGGTGCCTGGCAGGATTGGAAACCCC
Source organism: Rhodococcus sp. MS16 (assembly GCF_013277795.1). NCBI lineage: Bacteria > Bacillati > Actinomycetota > Actinomycetes > Mycobacteriales > Nocardiaceae > Rhodococcus > Rhodococcus sp. MS16. Next base: position 679,026 of record NZ_VBTM01000005.1, on the reverse strand, counting down.
TCAGGGCGGCTCGATCTCGTTCGGCGGAAGGCAGGTATTCGACGCCTCCACCAAAACCGATGTCCCCGCACACAAGCGGAACATCGGCATGGTGTTCCAGTCGTATGCGCTCTGGCCGCACATGACGGTCCGGGACAACATCCGATACCCGCTCAAGGTCCGCAAGCTCAGACAGGCCATCGCCGACGGTGCGGTGGAGAAGGCTGCCGAGATGGTCGATTGCGGCGCGCTGCTCGATCGGTACCCGTCGCAGCTCAGTGGTGGGCAGCAACAGCGAGTTGCTGTGGCCCGTGGCCTCGTTGCGCAACCGGATCTGGTCTTGTTCGACGAACCCCTGAGCAACTTGGACGCACGCCTTCGAGACCAGGTACGCTCCCAGATCCATCAGCTGCATCAAAGCCTCGGTTTCACCGCCGTTTTCGTCACGCACGATCAGGCCGAGGCTTTCGCTCTTGCCGATCGGATCGCAATCATGAAGTCCGGCAAGATCGAACAGTACGACGCGCCGGAACACGTGTTCGAGAATCCGGTGTCCGAGTACGTCGCCGCATTCATCGGCATGGGTAATCGGCTGGAACTGCGTCGCGGCCATGATGGTTGGATCACCAGCGCCAACGACGTCATCGATCTCAGCAACGCCGTCGTACGCGATCGGGCCGATGAAGGCAACGCCGCAGTGGCACGGTTCCGCCCGGACGACGTGCAGATGCACTCATCGATGGACGAGGTGCCGGCCGGAAACGTTGCACTGCACGCCGAACTGGTGACGTACGAGTACGCCGGACGACACTTCGACGTTTTGGTCAAGACCGGTAGCGAGGAACTGTCGTTGCGCGCCGGTGCCGCTAAGCACAGCGCCACGCTGCGCAGCAGTGCGCCCGGAATGCCGATGGTGATCAGTTTCTCGCCCTCGAGCCTGAGGGTGTACACGCATCCAGACGGAGCCGAAGCGGTGATTCCCGAGTTGGTCGCGCAGGGTGCAGGAGATCGATCCTGATGGCCACCGCAACCGCAACCGCAACCGCCACGGCCGGCGGATCCGTCAAGTCGTTCTCGATTTCACGGCAGTGGCAGGCGCGCATCGGCTACGCGATTCTGATCGCGGTTCTTGCGTATCTCGTAGTGCTGCCGATGATTCGGCTTCAGGTGCTTGCGTTCGAGGACGGTGCCGCGGGTTACCGTACTCAGTACGGACGGTACGACGTTGCCGAGGCCATCTGGACGACGATCGCCCTGGCATTCGGTTCGCTCGTGATTGCGATGGTCCTGGGTACCGTACTCGCCTTCGCGGCCAGTCGACTCCCGGAGAAGCTGGGTTGGCTTCGCATCGTCCCCATTCTCCCGATCGTCATGCCTGCTGTCGCGAACATCGTCGGCTGGGCCTTCCTGCTGTCGCCCGGTCCCGGTTACTTCAACGTGATTTTGCGAAAGCTTCCGTGGTGGAGTGGATCCGACACCGGACCCATCGACGTGTACACCGTTCCGTGGATCGTAATTCTCACAGGATTCGGCCTCACGTCGTTCGTCTACCTGTTCGTCAGCTCCGGCATGCAGAACATCAGTTCGGAACATCTCGAAGCCGCTCAGGTGAGCGGATCGTCGACGGTCGGAATCTTCTTCAAGATTGTTCTGCCGTTGCTGCGGCCTTCGCTGATCTACGGCGGCGGAATTGCGCTGCTGCTCGGTTTGGGGCAGTTCACGGGTCCGCTGCTGCTCGGACAGAATTCGGGGGTCAAGGTCCTGACCACGGAAATGTACCGCCGGGTGTCCGAGTCTCCTTCGGATTTCGCAGCCGCAGCAGCGGCCGGTTCACCACTGGTGATCTTCGGTTTGGTGCTCGTCCTGGTTCAGAAGGTCCTGTTGGGCAACCAAACTCGGTTTGTCACGCACGGAGGGAAGGCTTTTGCCTCGTCCACCGGGCGGGCCACCTGGGCGACGGCCACCGTGGTGATCTTTTCGATGTTCGCACTGGTCATTCCGCTGATTGGGCTGATCATCGTCTCGCTGACGCCGTACTGGTCCGGATCGCTGTCGTGGGGTCTACTGACCCTGGATAACTTCCGGGAACTGTGGTCGACCAATGCGATCACCGAATCTGTTGTTACCAGCGTACTTACCTCACTGGGTGCGGTGATCATCTGTATTCCGATCGGGTACGCGCTGGCCAACCTCCTGGTCCGCGGGCGCCGCTTCAAGATCCTGGCCTTGCTGGCCGATCTGATGACCGCCCTGCCCCTCGGCATCCCCGCGGTGATCTTCGGCGTCGGCTTCCTGCTGACGTACACTGAACCGCCGCTCATCCTGTACGGCACCCGCACGGTCATCATCCTGGTCTACATCGTTCTGATGTTGCCGTTCGCCACACGGATGCAGATGACAGCTATGCTCGCGCTCGGAAACACATACAACGAGGCTTCGGCCACCAGCGGTGCATCCCCCTTCGTTACGACGCTGCGAATCATGTTGCCGCTCATGCGTCCGACGATTCTCAGTGCCGTCGCGTTGATGTTCATTCTCCTGACGCACGAGTTCGCCGCCTCGCTGCTGGTGCGCGCTTCCACCACTCAGGTTATGGGAACGCTGCTGTTCGACATGTGGCAGAACGGTTCGTATCCGATGGTGGCCGCCATGGCGCTGCTGATGACCGCAGTGACCACGATCGGCGTCGCCATCGCCATGCTTGTCGGCGGTCGTAACGTCCTGAGCAAGCTGTGACAGAAAGAGAAGCTGAAACGATGTCGGTAGGCAATACGCGTTTGCACGAGAAGGTAGTACTGGTAACCGGAGCCACAGGCGGTATCGGCGTCGATATCGTCGGCCGACTCGTGGCCGAAGGTGCTGCGGTGATCGTCACCGACATCAGTGGTGACGCGTGCGCCGAACTGGTCGCGAAGCAGGATCAGCCCGATGGACATCAGGCGCTCGCTCTCGACATCGCTCGAGAAGAGCAATGGCAGAGCGTCATCGAGGCCGTCGCCGAGCGGTATTCGCGACTCGACGCCGTGGTGAACAACGGTGCAATCGGTAGTCTGGCTTCCGTTGTCGACGAAGACCTCGATCGGTACAACAAAGTCATCGAGGTCAGTCAGACGGGAACCTGGCTCGGCATGAAGTATGCCGGGGCCTACATCGAAAGCACCGGTGGCGGTTCGGTCGTCAACATCTGCTCGATCCTCGGCACGGTCGGCGGACTGGGTAACAGCTTCGCCTACGCGGCCGCCAAGGGTGCGGTCCGCACGATGACAAAGAACGCCGCATTGCATTGGGCTACAAAAGGTGTGCGCGTGAATTCGGTGCATCCTGGATTTATCGAGACCCAGCAACTGCTGCAGCGCTACGAGGGTAGTGAGCGGCATCAGGCAATGATTGCGAATACGCCGATGGGCCGACTCGGCACGGGCTCAGAAGTTGCTGCCGCCGTTGCTTTCCTGGCGGGCGACGACTCGACGTTCATCACCGGCACCGAGCTTTATGTCGACGGCGGTTGGACCTGCGCCTGAGACCTGCGACAAACGGGGTGGATCTCTTCAGTTCGAACTGAAGAGATCCACCCCGTTCTTGTTCTGCACGGACAACTGCCCACGGTCGACGAGCACGTCGAGGTGGGCAAGCGTCTCGCACGTGGCTACCATCTGGTTGAACGTATCGAGAGAATCGAAGCCGCGTTCGCGCCGGGTCCAGGTCAGCACCTGCGCCACTTGCAGACCTGAGGCCTCGCGCAGTTCGACTACCGCAGAAGCGGTCTGATCTAGCCGATAATCGTGGTGCGCCAACAACTCCCGGCACCGCGCGTGCAGACTGGCACCTGTGTCGCCGTGCGCCGGCATCATGATGCGGTCCCGGTCGTCGAGCATCATCTCCAGCGAGCGGAGGTATGCTCCGAGTGGCAGTTCCCAGTCGCCGAGCTCGAATCCGATCGACGGCGTGATCGTCGGCAGTACGTGGTCTCCGGTGAAAGAAATGCCGCGGTCGAGGTCATGAAAAACCATGTGCCCCTTGGTGTGTCCGGGAGTGTGTACCGCGGAGAAACGATGGCCCGGAATATCGAGGGCGCCGGGGGAGAGCCAGTGATCGGGAGCCTCCCAGTCCGAGGGCTCGAACGGTTCGTCGACCGAGTCCCGATAGACCTGCTCGGCGATTGTCACCGCGCCGGATCGGTGCAGCTGAAGGATTGAGCTCTCCGGAACATTGTTGCCCAGCTTGGCGATTGCGGCAATCCCGGGAGATTCTGCTGCGCCGAGGTGGATTCGCGAACCATGCCGTCGACGCAGCTCAACGGCAAACGTGTAGTGGTCACGGTGGACATGCGTGACATAGATGTCGTGAATCTCCGCCGGGCTACGACCGATCAGCGCCAGGGCGTCGGACAGCTCGGCGTGCGTGCTGTTCCGATGCCAACCGCCGTCGACCAGCGCCAGTCCGCGCGTGGTCTCGAGCGCGTAGACGTTGATTGCACGCAGGCCGTCCTGCGGCATCTGCAATGGGATCCGGAAAACACCGTCGGCGACGCGATAGCAACCGGGCCGATCCCAAGAATCGGTCATTCTCCGCTGTCGACGAGTGGCACCATGGTCTTTTCGTCGCCGTACCACATCATCCGGCGGCCACCCATGGTGCCGACGTGATCAACGGCGGCCTGCCATTGTGGACTCGCCAGCGCGGCTTCGAGTGCCTCCCGCGATTCGAAACTCAAGACGGACAAGCCATCCCACCCCTCCGACTTGCTGCCGAAGGCTTCGAGCAATTCGGTGTGCTGCCATCGCAGCAGACCGGGAAGGGGATAGGTGACGTCCGCGTGTTCGCCGCGCCACCATGTGATGAACTGCTCATGGGTCCAGTCGGCGGGCCGGGATGCGACGAGAACGAGATTGTACATGTCAACTCCTAATTGAATTCACTTTGGTTTCGATGGGCAGGCCGAACGGCTACTCACCGCGCTCGGAGCGACCTACGCGCGCACCATCCGCAGAGCCGCATCGGTGACTCGCTCGGCGATCTCGGTCAGGCTGAGTTTGCCGTCCGGCCGGTACCAACGCCAAACACTGATCACGAGGGCCAAGACGAGTCGGCCCATCAAGCGAGGATCGGAATCGGCGAAGACGCCTTCCTTGATTCCGCTCGCGATCAGATCCGTCCACTGCTGCTCAATTTCTTGGACGAGTTCGCGTGACTTGAGACGCTCGGCTTCTTCGTTCGCGGACTGGCGCTCAGTGGCCAGGAGATCCATATGATTTTGCAGGATCCGACGCTGCAGCGCGTCGCGCGGCGAGGCTGCGAGCGAGGCCATCACGGCGGTACGCAACGCTTCCTCCGGCGGAGATACACCCTCGGTAGCGTCGACGAACCGCTCGAGCGAGTCGGCAAGCTCCAGCCGCATGATAGTGAGCAAGCAGTGTGCCTTGGACTCGAAATAGTGATAGAGCGCAGTCTGGCCGATACCGACCTCGTCCGCTATCGACGCCCATTTGGTGTGCTCGTATCCAACCTTGCCGAATTGATCGACGGCGACAGAAAGGATGAGCGTCCGCTTCGACCGCGGGCCTTCGCGGCGCGCCTGGGCATCTGTAGTCATGAAGGTCCTCTATGGTACGAAAACTGTTAGTTCGTCAAACCTTACCCGGCTTGAGGTGAATTCGGATCAGTTTGCGTGGCCAAACCGGACGCGATCCGCACCGCATCGAGCCGCGACAACTTTCCTACACGATTTTGTGGAAGGTCATCGACGGAGAAGAGGTACTCAGGCCACTTGAACTTCGGGAAGCCTTTTTCGCCGAGTTGAGTAGTCGCCTCCGCCAGCGTCAGCGGCGCACCACCCGTGACGACGAGGGCCGCCGCCCGTTCGCCCAGAAGGTCGTCCGGCACCGGCACCACGCAAACCTGAACCACTGCGGGCAACGACGCGATCGCAGATTCCATTTCGTTGATGTCGATATTGCGGCCGCCGCGGATGATGATTTGTTTCTGGCGTCCCATGACGCAGATCGATCCGTCTTCACCGACTTCGACCAGATCGCCCGTCGGCAGGAAGCCGTCCGCGGTGAGCTCGGGCAGTACCGGAGCACCGCCGCGCGCATAACCGACGAACAGTGACGGTCCCTTCACCTGGGCGTCACCGATCTCGCCTGCGGTGAGCAGCGCCCCGGCGGTGTCGACCGCTCGAACGACGGTGCCGGGGAACGGACGTCCGTCCCGCCCCAGTCGGACGGCCGGCGGATCGTCCAGACGTGGGGTCGTGTGGCCCAGGCATTCGGACATGCCGAATACTCGAAGAAAGGTGGTACCCAGGACGGTTTCGGCGTTCCCGAGTGTGCGCTCGTTCATCGGACCGCCACCAACCGTCAGGGCGCGCATCGCCGAGAGCTTACCGTCAGCCCTTTCGGTAACCGAGAGCTGCAGGGCCATGGTCGGTACCAGCATCGTCCAGGCGACCCGGTGCTTCGCCATTGCCTCCAGTGCTACCGCAGGCGACCACTTGGCGATCGAAACCATCTGTCCGCCAAGGTAAGCAGGCAGATACATCCCGAAACAGAAAGCTGCGACGGACGACAGCGGCACAAAAGCGCCGACCGCCTCACCCTGTTGCAATCCGACAGTATCGATGGTGCTCCGGCACGCGTAGCGGATTGCCTCCTCGGACTGGACGACACACTTCGGGCGACCGGTCGAACCGGAGGTCATCGCGATCGCGGTGCCGCCGCGCCAGCGCTCAACCGAGGCGAAATCCCCCTGCCGAGACCGGAGCACTCGCGTTCCGAAAGCGGCTACCGAACCGGCAAACTGGTCGTCCTTGATGCCCCAGCGGGTCAGTGCGTCGGCATCGGCCACCACGAGATCCGGGTCGATGTCGTCGATCGCCATCTCGAACTCGGATTCGGTGGCGTGTGGACTGAAGACCGCCACTACGCCGCCGCGAAGTCCGATCGCGAGGGCGGTAGCCACCGTCTGCCACGTATTGTCGGCCTGAATGAGCGCAGTCGGCGCCCCGCCGTCGAGCGAAGCGATGGTATCGGCCAGCGAGCGAGCCGCCTCGACGATCGAACCGATTGTGTGAGAACCTAACTCGTCGATCACCGCAATCTCGGCCGGATTGCCTTCCGCCCGGACGAGCATCTCCTGTGCCAGCAACTTCACTGCGGCGTCCCTCTTCCGTCTTCGAGTTCGATTGTGTGTTGGATGTTTACAGCGATGAAGGGGCTGTGGGAACCAGTACGGCGCGGCCGGACAGATCGCCTGAACGCAGGCGATCGTATGCCTTCAGTGCGCTGTCGAACGGGAACGTGGTCACCTCGGCATGCAGCTTTCCTGCACCGGCGAGTTCGACCACCTGACGCAGGTCCTCGATGGTGCCCCAGAACGGCGCCCGAACTTGCCAGCCGTTGACCAAACCAAGGCTTTTGCCGACAGTCAGTTGCCCGCCCGCACTTCCCACGACGACAACTCGGCCGCCGGGAGCGAGAAGCGCCGGAGCGGGTTCGACCGTCGCCTGAGCCCCGACAAAGTCGAAGACCACGTCGGCACCGCCGAGGCTCGCCACAGCCTCTGCCGCTTCTGCGAGCGTCGCAAAACACGCGCGTGCTCCCGATTCGAGCGCGAGAGCGTGTGTCTGGGTTCTTGTCTCGACGGCGATGATGTCTGTGACGCCGAAAGAGCGCAGGATCTGCACCGCCAGATGGCCGAGACCGCCGATTCCTATCACCAAAGCCACAGTGTCCGAGTCGATGAGGTCGCTGTTGGTCCGGATCGCATGATATGCGGTCAGGCCGGCGTCGGCGAGCGGAGCGGCCTGCTCGGGGCTCAGTGAACCGACGCGAACGAGAACCGCTTCCGAGGGCACCAGCAGGTATTCCGCCAGCCCGCCCGGATGGCCCAACCCGTTTCCGATCGGGCTGAGTCGGCCGTCCCCACGCGGGACTTTCTCCAAGCAGTAGTTCTCGCGCTCGCGCCGGCAATTGCGGCACCGGCCACATGGCCAAACACCATGAATGACAACATTTTCACCGATCCACGCGTGATCGGCCAGCGGTCCCGCACCGACGACGGTACCGGCAACCTCATGGCCGAGTGTGAGCGGCAACGGGTAATCGAAACGTCCGGCGGGCGAATCCATGACGTGCAGATCCGAGCGGCACAGACCAGCGGCGCCGACTTTGATCAACAGTTGCCCCTCAGCGGGCTCGGGTACGGGGATCTCACGCACCTGCGGAGGCTGACCCCACGCCGTCAGCTGGACTGCCAACATCAGCGCGCCGTCCAACCACCGTCGACAACCAGCGCCTGGCCGGTCATGTACGAGGAGGCATCCGAGGCCAGGAACAGCACTGCGCCGTTTATCTCACCTTCGACCCCGCCGCGGCCGAGCATGGTGTTCTTACGCACCCACCCCGCCGATTTGTCATTGCTGAACAGTCCGTCGGTCATCTCCGTATCGAACCACCCAGGCACGACGGAGTTCACGCGGATCCCCCTGCGTCCCCACTGACCGGCCAATTCCCGGGTCAAGCCGAGTGCTCCGGCCTTGGAGGCCGCATAGCTCGCGCCACCGATCGGGGCCGTGGACACCAGCCCGATCACCGAGGAGATGTTGATGTACGACGCGCGTTCGTTCTCCGGAAGTCGGGTCGAGGCGTAGGTCGCCAGGTGAAATCCGGATACCAGATTGAGCTCGAGTACCGAATTGAATCCCGCGATGGTTTCGTCCTCGGCGTTCGGCGGTCCCGGCATGCCGGCATTGTTGACGAGTACGTCCAGCCGTCCGGACTGTTCGTAACACCCGTCGATCAGGGCGCGCCGATCAGCGTCGTCAGTGATGTCGCAACGAACCGGAACAATTCCCGGTACCTCGGCTGCCAAGTCCTGCAGGCGGTCGAGCCGGCGGGCCGCGGCGTACACCGTGGCCCCGGCACTGGCCAGTGTGCGCGCAAACCCCATTCCGAGACCAGACGACGCACCCGTCACGATCGCTACCCGTCCGGCCAGTCCGAACATCTCGGTCAGCATCTGTCCACCTTCGAATCCATTGTCTGTCATGGCTTTACTGCGATATCAGGACATCGCAGCGTCAGTACACGGCGGTTCGGCCGCCGTCGACCGGGATGAGCGCGCCGGTCGTGTAGCCGGCGGCATCCGAGGCCAGGTGCGTCACCAGACCGGCGATCTCCTCCGGCCGGCCCAGTCGCCCGGCAGGCAGACGGTCCACGATCTTTCCGATGAACTCGTCGTCCCAGTTCTCGGCCATGTCGGTGGCGAAACCACCTGGCATCACACAGTTGACCCGCACCGTCGGTGCATACTCCTGAGCAAACGCCCGGGTGAGCGCATTGAGGCCGTTCTTGGCCGCAGCGTACATCGCTTCCGGCGGGCTCGGGCGCTCCGCACCGATACTGGAGATGTTGATGATCGAGCCGCCGCCGGCCGCCCGCATCCGGTCTCCCGCCACGGCCATCAGCCGGAAAGGTCCCTTGACGTTGACCTCGATAGTCTTGTCCCACAGTCCTTCCGAGACGGAGAGTAAGTTGTCGGCCAGCGGTGCGATGCCGGCATTGTTGACCACGATGTCGAGGCTGCCGAATTCGGCAATGATCTGGTCGACGGCGGGCTCGATACTGTCCCAGTGCCCGACGTGCAGAGCGAACGGGTGAGCGGTTCCCGGGCCGGTGTCACCGAGCGACGCCACCGCTTCGCGGCAGGACTCGAGCTTTCGGCTGGACACGATCACGGTCGCGCCCGCGTCCCGGAGTCCGCGCGCGATGGCCAGTCCCAAACCGCGACTCGCGCCGGTCACGAGCGCGACCTTACCGGTCAATTCTGGTGTACTCATTTGTGCTTCTTCACCTCGAGGCGGGCAATGGTGCGCAGATGAACCTCGCTGGGTCCGTCTGCAATCTGCAGGGCGCGGGTAATCGCATACAGCCGAGCCAGGATCGTGTCGTTGCTGACTCCGGCGGCGCCGTAGGTCTGCACCGCGCGGTCGACAACCTTGTGCGCAACTTCCATTGCTGCCACCTTGATGGCGGCCACTTCCGAGCGCGCAGACGCGTTGCCCTGGGTATCCATCAACCAAGCCGACTTGAGTACGAGCAACCTGATTTGGTCGATCTCGATGCGGCTGCGGGCAATCCATTCACGCACTACGCCGCGGTCGGCAAGGGGGCCTCCGAACGCTTCCCTTTCGAGCGCGCGCTTACACATCATGTCCAGTGCCCGTTCTGCCATACCGACTGCGCGCATCGCGTAGTGCATCCGGCCGGGGCCCAGGCGTCCCTGTGCGATGGCGAATCCGTCGCCCTCGGCGCCGAGCATGTTTGCAGCCGGTACCCGAACATCGGTGAATTGAACTTCGCCGTGGCCGAGTCGGTCTTGGAAGCCGAACATCGGCAGGTCCCGAATGACCTCAACGCCGGGCGCGTCGGCCGGTACCAGGATCATGCTCTGCTGTCGGTAGGTCGGGCCTTCGGGATCCGACTTGCCCATGAAGATCATGAGCTTGCAGTCAGGATCGAGGATGCCGGAGGTGTACCACTTACGGCCGTTGAGCACGTATTCGTCACCATCACGTTGGATAGTCGATCGAATGTTTGTCGCATCCGAACTTGCCACGGCCGGTTCGGTCATCGCAAAAGCCGAACGAATACTGCAGTCCAGCAACGGCTTCAACCACTGCGCCTTCTGTTCGTTCGTGCCGAACATGGCGAGGATCTCCATGTTTCCGGTATCGGGAGCCGAGCAGTTGATCGTCTCGTTACCGATGATGGAGCGGCCGACGATCTCAGCCAGCGGAGCGTATTCGAGATTGGTGAGCCCGGCACCGAGTCCGTCGTGCGTCATGAACAGATTCCACAGACCCAATTCGCGTGCCTTCGCCTGCAGATCGCGCATGATCTGGGGCTGTTCGTGCGGGTTGTCGTTGGCAGCGACCTGGGCGTCGTACACCGATTCCGCCGGATAGACGTAATCGGCCATGAAAGATTCGAGCTTGCCGAGCAGTTCCTCGGTCCGCGGGGAATAGGCGAAATCCACGGTAGGTCTCCTTAGGTGATTATCAGCGACGCAAAAGACCAGCGGCCTAGAAGATCTAGGGACGCAGGAGAGCGGTACCGGTCTCGATCAACCGGTTGATGGTGTCGGGCAGCTTCTCCTGATCCGGATCATGATGGCGACCCTCGCGGTGCCGACGCAGGTTGTGGCCCATGATCGCCGCCATCTTCAATCGGCCGAGTGCGTCGAACCAGTTGAGTTCGGGGAGTGCGGGACCCGCTCCGGTGTACAGCGCGACCAACTCTTCGGCGCTCGGCAGTCCGGTGACTTCCCGACCGACACCGGGGAAGTTCGAACCGTCGGCGAATACCAGGAACCAGCCCAGTTCGACTCGTGGATCTCCGGCAGACCAGATTTCCCAGTCGATGAGTGCAACTGGCTCCAGTCCGTCGGAGATGATGTTGCCGAGACGGTAATCACCGTGCACCAGTGTGGGTTCGATAGGTTCGGGAATGTCGGAGCGCAACAGTTCCAACAGACGATCGGCGCCGACAACCAATTCCGGTGGCACTGCGCCCAGCGTCTTGGCCCAGCGCTCGAGCTCGTCTGCCGGTGTCAGGGGATCTGCGAGCCCTGCAATGGTGGCCAGGTCCACCTCATGCAGTCGCGGTAGGACTGCAGCGGCACGACGCATTCGATTGGCAGCGAGCACCGGATCGACGGCCGGGTCGTCGAGCACGGGCTCGAGTGACTCGCCTGCAACAAATTCCATGGCAAACCACGCTGGCTCGATCTCGTCGACGACAACTACGCGCGGCACCGGAACTTCGGTGCCGGCCAGCGCCTGCAGAATATGCGCCTGTCGCAGCATGTCGTGCCTGCCGATGGATCGCTGGCCTTCCGGCACCGCCTTGATCACCACGTCACCGGTCGAGGTGGTGGCGCGGTACGTCAGTCCGGAGTGTCCACCGAGTAGCGGCTGGAAGTCGGTTAACGTCGCGCCGCAGTCCGCCAGTAGTTTGGCGGCGACCCGTTCTTGCAGAGACGAACTGGTCACGGTCGCGGCTCCCTTGGTAGACCGAGCACGCGCTCGGAGATGATGTTGTGCTGAATCTCGTCGGTGCCGCCCGCAATTCGGTATCCGGGGGCGCCGAGTGCGTGTTCGGACCACGCGAACGTTCCCCATCGACCGGAATCGGCGGTAAGTTCACGGCCGAGCAGCAAACGGGCAACTTCAGACGTTCTGGCCATGGTGTCGGTAGCCAACAACTTTCCGAGTGAGGCTTCAGGACCCGGCTCGTTGCCGGCAAGCATCGCCCCGGCCACCCGCATATTGCTCACGCGCTGTAGATAGCTCCTGGCGACCAGGTCGGCCACCTTGTCCTTCTCGATTTCGGTCAGCTCGCGTTCGAGGTTCTGTGCGAGTGCAATTGCCTGATCTGCGTTGGCCAGACCCAGATTTCCGCCGTCCAGACGTTCGGCCGCCAGCACGGTAAGAGCAACCTGCCAACCCTTGCCGACCGGACCGAGTCGATACGTGTCTTCGAGTTCGACGCCGTCGAGGTACACCTCGTTGAACGAGCTGCCGCCGGTCATCTGCCGGATCGGGCGTATGGTCACGCCAGGTGCGTTCATCGGGACCAGGAACATGGTGAGCCCGGCATGTTTCGCGACGGTGGCGTCGGTACGGCACACCGCAACTCCGTAGTCCGCCACCAGCGCGCCGGAGGTCCACACCTTGTGCCCGTCGAGAGTCCACGTGCCGGCTTCGCTGCGCACCGCCTTGGTGCGGACGGCAGCCAGGTCCGATCCGGCCTCGGTCTCGGAGAACAGTTGGCAGGCAATGATGTCCGTGCGAAGCATCGCGCGCACGTAGCGTTCCTTCTGCTCGTCGGTGCCCCACTGCTCGATGGTCGGCGCGATCAATTGCTGTGTAACCGAGAACATCTCGGTCCGCCGCGGCACGTCGAACGATTCCTCAGCCCGGCGGAAAGCTAACACGTATGACAGCGGCAGGCTGCGACCGCCGCGTTCGGGCGGCCAACTCAGTGCTCCCCAGCCGGCATCGAACTTCGCCTGTTCGTAGCGCGAGATTTCGTCGGTGTGCTCGCGCTCTTGCTCGGCGGTCCAATTCTCGAATACCGCCACCGAATCCGAACCAACGCCCCACACCGATTCGGTGCGAGGTGCGGCGACGCCACGCAACCAGGCGATGGCTTCCTCGGTGAACGCGTCGAGACCTGGAATCGTTTGTGGTGTCACTGATCTGCCCTCAGTCGTCTTCGCAAACTCATACGGACAATACGGTGCAGGCACTGATGCCCGGTGCGCCGTATACGTGGGTGAACCCGATCCGGGGAGTACCGGGAACCTGACGGGCACCCGCCTCACCACGAAGTTGGGTGACTATCTCGTGCACCTGCCGCAGGCCCGACGCACCGATCGGCTCACCGTTGGCGATGCATCCACCGTCGGTGTTGATCGGAATGCGGCCGCCAATCTCTGTCTCGCCGGCCGCAATCATCGATTCCTGTTCGCCGGGTTCACAGAAGCCGCACTCGGCCATGTGCATAATTTCGGCACCGCTCTCGGTGTCCTGCAGCTGAGCCACGTCGACTTCGCCGGGGGAGATGCCTGCCTGCTCGAAGGCTGCCCGCGCGGCGTCCGCACTGACACTGGTCGGTTCACCGTTGCCTTGCACGGCCGGGCTGAAAACCTCGAAGGAGCCGAACCTTCGGGTGCGATGGGTGATTGCCCGAAGTGTGACCGCTCGCGCGGCGAGCGCTTTGGTTGCGCTCTCGCTGGCAACCACGATCGCGGCGGCGCCTTCTCCGGGTGAGCAGAACATGTAACGGGTGAGCGGGTCGTTGACCATGTCGGCTGTCGCGATGGTCTCGGCGGACATCGCCTCCCGGCGCCAGGCGTTCGGATTGAGAACGCCGTTTCGATAAGCCTTCTCGGCCACGCGGGCCAGGGTGTCGGCCGAGATGTTGTGCTGGCGCATATAGCGCGAGATCTTGGCTCCGAAGAATTGTGTGGTGACCATCAGACCGGCCTCGCCGTATCCGTCCGGCAGGCCCCATTCTTCCGGTCGGGGATCGAATGCCCCCCGTGGGTGCTTGTCGAAGCCGACCGCCAGTGCGATCTCGGCTGCACCCGAGCGAACTGCATTGACCGCCGAGAAGAGTGCGCTACCGCCGGTTGCGCAACCGTTCTTGACGTTGGTGAAAGGTATTCCGGTGAAACCGAGTTCGGCCACCAAGGTGTCGGCCAGCCCGGATCCGTCACTGCCGCCGAAGGCGACCTGGACGTCGGGCCATGAAAGTCCGGCATCATCGAGCGCAGCGCCGATCGCGGTGACGGCCATGGCACGCCCACTCACTCCCGGTTGCCGGCCGAACTTCGAGAGCCCGGCTCCGACGATCGAAATAGGCTGCGTCACTTGGTTGCTCCTTGCTTCGCGTCACGATCGACGGCGAACCGGGGCACCGGTGAGGTGGCGACCAACGTCACCGGTGCCTGATCCAGTCCGTCGAAGTCTTCACAGTCGATTATTGCCTCGACCTTGATTCCTTCGGGGAGTTCGATGTAACCGACCGCGAAAGGAGTGAACCCTCCGGCGGGCGGTACATACGGCGGCGATTTCGGAGGAAAACGTTGAATCGTGTACGCCCACAGCACACCTCGGGTACTCAAATCGAGAGGTGCCGCCGTTGGCGTTGCGCACTTGCTGCACATGACGCCGGCCGGAAAGGCCACCGTGGCGCACACCGTGCACCGGCTGCCTTCGAGCACGATTGCTGTCTTCTCTGCCATGCCTATCCCTTCAGGTCTCGGGGTGAATCAGATCAGCGGCCGACCCACACCGGATCACGCTTCTCGAGGAATGCGGTGACGCCTTCCTTGCCGTCTTCCGACTGCAGTGCGTTGCCGACGGCCAAGTGCTCCATGACCATGAGCGACTGGATGTCGGCGTCGAGGCCCTTGTCGATGCACATCTTGGTGAGCTTCATCATGAACGGGCTCTTGTCGGTCAGAGTCGCGGCGAAGTCTGCCACGGTCTGATCGAGCTGATCGGCCGGTGCCGAAGCATTGATCAGGTCGAATGCAGCGGCCTCGGTGCCCGAGAGCAGCTTGCCGGTGAGCATGAGCTCCTTGGTCTTGCGAACCCCGATCATGCGGGGAAGGCGGTAGATCGGGCCGGCGCCACCGAAGAGTGCGCGACGGATGTGGAAGTCGCCGATCTTGGCGTCATCCGATGCGATCGCGAAGTCGCACGAGATCATCAGTTCGAAACCACCTGCGGTGACGTAGCCTTCGAGGACTGCGATCGAGGGTGTGTTCATCGAGTAGAGACGGTCGCAGACCTTGGCCGAAAGCACGGCGACGTCCATCGCTGTGGTGCTGCCGATGAAGTCGGAGAGCAGCTCGTCCAGGTCGAAACCTGAGCAGAACGTGTTGTTGACGCCACGTAGCACCAGAACCTTGAGGTTCGGATCGTTGTCGACCTCGACAATGATCTCGTCGAGGCGGTGCAGCAGTTCAACGGTGACCGCGTTCTTCTTGTGCGGGCGGTTGAGCCAAACCCGTGCGATGTCTCCGTCTTTCTCCAACAGGATGTGGTCGGTCTCGATCATCATGAGCCTTTCGTGTGGATGTAAATTGAACTGGATTCACTTCAGTATGCAGATCGGGTGACGTTGCGTCAATACCCGGCGTCGGTGGCATTTTCCGAACAGTCAAATACCGATCAGTTCTGCGATGCGTGCGCGATGAGAGCGCGAATCGCCCTGTACTGCTTCGTTTCCCAATGCGCGACGGAAATAGGAGTGTGCCGGGTGTTCCCACGTGAAGCCGACGCCGCCATGCAATTGCACGGCCTCGGCCGCGGCGTCGATGGCCGCGTCGGTGCAGACGGCGCCGGCCACCGCGATCGCCAATCGGGCAGTGTCCGGGGCCTCGTCGTATACGGCTGCGGCATATCTGCTTGCCGATCGAGCGCGCTCGAGCAGCACGAGTACGTCGGCCAGTCGGTGCTTGACGGCTTGAAACGAGCCGATCGGGCGCCCGAATTGGTGTCGGGTTTTCACGTATTCGACGGTCATCTCGAGCAGGGCGTCGACAATTCCGGTGTTCTCGAAAGCGATTGCGAGCGTCCGTAAATCATGAACCCGAGTACAGACCCGGGCATAATCGTCGGCACCGACCACGGGAACTGCCGGCACTTCCGCTACGGTCAGGTCGGCCTGTCTGCGGGTGGGGTCGACGACTTCGCGCTCGCGCCAGTGCACCTGACCGGCTGTCTTAATTGCGAATATCTGCCGTCCGGCGGCGGTGTCGGCGGAGACGATGACGATGTCGGCAGCAGCACCACCTACGACGGCCGAGACCTCACCGCTGAGCAGCCAGGAGGATTCACTTTCGACACCGCTGAGTCGATCGGTCGCGGCAGTCAGTGGACTGACGCTTGCCACCGAGGATCCCTCGAGGACGTTGACCAGTAGTTCGTCAACGGGATACGTGGCCGCCAATAGTGCCTGGGCGCCCAGGACCGCCGAGGAAAACACGGGCTCACAGGCCAGACTCCGACCGCACTCTTCGAGAATGATGCCGAGTTCGACCATGCCGTAACCCAGCCCGCCGCGATCTTCTGGCGCAGCGAGCGAAGTGACCGACATATTCTCGATCAATTGCCGCCAGAGGTCCGGCGAGTATCCCTCGGCCGTGTGCGAAGCCGACCGAGCCTGCTCTACGCCGCCGTGTTTTCCGAGCAGCGCTCGAATCGCATCACGAAGCTCCAACTGTTCGGGGCCAGGATTGAGAGCAGCGGGCTCGGAGAGTGGCCAGGGGGGCTCTACCTGGGAAGTAGACGATTTCATATCACTCCACTTGACTTGAGTTCAGTTTGGTTATGGATCGAGACTAGCGCGTCAAGGCCTCGACAAGAAGGGGTGAACCGAACTAAGTTCATCTCATGAGCTCAGTGATCGAAACCTATTACGCGACCGTGGACAGCGGTCGACTCGAAGATGCTGTGGCCTTGTTGGCCGAGAACGTGGAGTTCGCCATGGTCTTGCCCACCGGGGCGAACTACGGGAGTGGTCGTGCGTCAATGCTCGACTACCTGTCGGGTCGCCCTCCGGTGGATCGCAAACACAAGGTGCTGCGCGTTGCAGCCGAAGGAGATCTGCATTTCCTGCATGGGTCGGTGACTGAAAACGGGACCAAGACCACGGGCTATTTCGTCGGTGTCATGCACGTCGATTCCGCCGGTCTCGTCGATCGCTATCAGGTGACCTTCGACGCTGAGTTCAGTTTGATTCCCCCCGATTCGTCCGCCGAAGGAGTTCGCTGATGAGCGAGACCAACCAGACGCCAGTGCTCATCCAGTGGTTCGAGTACATGGATTCCGACGATCCGGACCGCGTGCTGACGATGATCAGCAAAGACTTCGTGATGTCCGTTCAGTTCTCGAAGGGTGATGGTCAGTCTGCCGAGTTCGTCGGCGATCGCGACGGTCTCGTCGCCTACCTGGCGCAACGCGAGAAGAGTGTTCTGATCCACCACATCGACGCCGGGGCATTCGTCGACGGTGTCGAGTTGTCACTCGGGCGCACCACTCGAGGCGGCGATTTCGAGGCTTCGTTCAACGCCACTGCGCAGCTCGACAGCGAGGGCAAGGTGCGGCGCCTACTGATCGCCCGCACCCCCGAACTGTCCTTCTCCTGATTCCAGCTCCATCCAGGCCGACCTCGGGTACAGCGCAGCCTTGCCGCGCTACCCGGGGACGCCGTAATTCTCCCGCGCTCTCGCACTCCTCCGCGATCTCTATCGCAGGCGCGCGCCGCCAATGCGGCCGGCGACTCTCACTCTTGTCCGGCCGAAACAACTGAGCCGTCATGACCAAAAGGAATCCCTGTGAGTGAACAAGCATTTATCTACGAGGCCATTCGCACGCCGAGAGGCAAGCTGCGAAAAGGCTCATTGAACAGTGTCAAGCCCGTCGACCTTGTAGTCGGGCTGATCCAGGAACTCGGAACCCGTTTTACCGCAATGGATCCCGCAGAAATCGACGACGTAGTACTGGGCGTCGTCTCCCCGGTGGGCGAGCAGGGTGCAGTCATCGCGCGCACCGCGGCCCTGCTCGCGGGATTGCCGGATTCGGTGCCAGGCACGCAGGTCAATCGCTTCTGTGCGTCAGGTCTCGAGGCCACAAACCTGGCGGCGCAGAAAGTTGCATCCGGCTGGGACGACCTGGTGATCGCCGGCGGCGTCGAGTCGATGTCGCGTGTCCCGATGGGTAGCGACGGCGGCGCCATCTTCACCGACCCGGCGACCGCATACGACCTGTACATCGCCCCGCAGGGGATCGGCGCCGACCTCATCGCCACGGTCGAAGGATTCACCCGCGAGGACATCGACGGTTACGCCGCACAGTCACAGGGGCGCGCGGAAAATGCTTGGAATGCAGGCTATTTCTCCAAATCCGTGGTTCCGGTGCGGGACTTCAACGGGGTCGTCCTGCTCGATCACGACGAGCATCGCCGTCCGGGAAGCACCGTCGAGAGTCTGGGCAAGCTCACACCGGCGTTCGAAAAACTTGCGGCTACAACCGGTTTCGACGAGGTTGCGCTGCAGAAGTACGTCAACATAGAAAAGATCAACCACATCCACACCGGCGGTAACTCTTCGGGCATCGTCGACGGTGCCGCACTGGTACTCGTCGGCAGCGAAGCCGCGGGTAAGCGCGGCGGCCTGACGCCGCGCGGCCGCGTCGTGGCCACCGCCCAAACCGGTAGTGAACCGACGATCATGCTGACCGGACCTACTTCCGCCACCGAACTCGCTCTGAAGCGGGCCGGACTGACCGTGGACGACATCGACGTCTTCGAACTCAACGAGGCCTTTGCCTCCGTGGTCATGAAGTGGATGAAGGATCTGAAGATCCCGCACGAGAAGACCAACGTCAACGGCGGGGCCATCGCGATGGGCCACCCACTCGGCGCTACCGGAGCCATGCTGGTCGGCACCGTGCTCGACGAACTCGAACGTACCGGCGGACGCTACGGCCTGATCACGCTGTGCATCGGCGGCGGCATGGGTATAGCCACCGTCATCGAACGCGTCTGAGTCTGCACCCCGGTCCGCTCCTCCCTCTGTTGAAGAGAAAGAACATACAGAATCAATGACTGACAACATGATCGGCTGGGCGCTCGATACCGATGGCGTCCTCGTGCTCACGATGGACGACCCGAATCAGGGCGCCAACACGATGAACGCCCTGTACACGTCGTCAATGGCCGCGACAGTCGACCGACTCGAAGCCGAGAAGGACAGTTTCGTCGGCGTCGTGCTCACCTCGGCAAAGCGAACATTCTTTGCCGGTGGTGACCTCAGGGACATGCAGGCTTGGGGACCGCAGGCGAAGAACCCGGTTTCTGCCACCGAGGTCACCACCCACCTCAACGAACTCAAGAAGGTGCTGCGGCGACTTGAGTTGCTGGGCAAGCCCGTAGTGTCCGCCATCAACGGCGTCGCGCTCGGTGGCGGGCTGGAAATCGTGCTGCACACCCACCACCGCATCGCGGCCGACGTCAAGGGCAACCAACTCGGCTTACCCGAGGTCACCCTGGGTCTGTTGCCCGGCGGGGGCGGAATCTCCCGTGTCGTACGGCTGCTCGGCATCCAGGGGGCGCTGGCAAACGTACTGCTGCAGGGCCCGCGTTTGAGCCCGACACGCGCGCTGGAGTTGGGCCTGATCGACCAGGTCGTTGGTTCGGTGGCGGAATTGCTACCGGCGGCCAAGGCTTGGATTCACGACCACGCCGATGCCATACAGCCTTGGGACACCAAAGGATTCAAGATTCCCGGCGGCGGACCGGCTGACGTGAAGATGGCCCAGGTCCTACCGGTTATCCCGAGTCTCCTGCGTAAGCAACTCAAGGGTGCACCGATGCCGGCACCACGCGCGATCATGGCTGCCGCGATCGAAGGCGCGTACGTCGACATCGACACTGCCGACGAGATCGAGACCCGCTACTTCGTCTCGCTCGTGACCGGCCAAGTGGCCCAGAACATGATCAACGCCTTCTTCTTCGACCTGCAGGCGATCAACGGTGGAGCGTCAAGACCAGACGGCTACGACAAGTTCACCGCTAAGAAGGTGGGTGTCATCGGAGCCGGAATGATGGGTGCCGCAATCGCATACGTCTCCGCCCAGGCCGGAATCGACGTGGTGCTCAAGGACGTTTCGCTCGACGCAGCGGCGAAAGGCAAGCAGTACGCGGTAGCGCTGGAGGCCAAAGCGCTCGCGCGTGGCAAGACCACGGCGGAGAAGTCCGAACAACTCCTCGCCCGAATCACACCGACCACCTACGCCGCCGATTTCGCGGGCGTCGACCTGGTAATCGAAGCCGCATTCGAATCGGTCGAAGTCAAACACCAGGTGTTCCAGGAGATCGAGAACATCGTCGAACCCGAAGCGGTGCTCGGCTCCAACACCTCCACCCTGCCGATCACCATCCTGGCCGAAGGTGTCGCGCGCTCGGAAGACTTCATCGGAATCCACTTTTTCTCCCCGGTGGACAAGATGCCCCTGGTCGAGATCATCAAAGGCGCCAAGACGTCGGATGCTGTGTTGGCCAGGGTCATCGACTACACCCAGCAGATCCGTAAGACCCCCATCGTGGTCAATGACAGTCGTGGCTTCTTCACCTCGCGCGTCATCGGCAAGTTCCTCGACGAGGCGATGGCCGCCGTCGGCGAGGGCGTAAACCCCACGTTCATCGAGCAAGCAGGCGCACAGGCCGGATACCCGGCACCGCCACTGCAGCTCATGGACGAACTGACACTCACACTGCCGCAGAAGATCCGCAAGGAAACCGAGCGGGCATTGCTCGCCGCAGGCGAGACCGTTCCATTCCACGGTTCCAACGCCGTCATGGATCGGATGGTCGGTGAACTCGAGCGCACCGGACGATCCGGCGGCGGCGGTTTCTACTCGTACGACGAGAGCGGCAAGCGCGTCGGCATCTGGCCAGGTCTGCGTGAAGCGTTCAAGTCAGGGTCCACGGAAATTCCGTTCGAGGACATGAAGGAACGAATGCTGTTCGCTGAAGCGCTCGAGACCGTGCGCTGCTTCGACGAGGGCGTGCTGGAATCGGTCGCGGACGCTAACATCGGCTCGATCTACGGTATCGGGTTTCCAGCCTGGACCGGCGGCGTGATCCAGTACATCAACCAGTACGACGGCGGGCTGCCAGGTTTCGTCGACCGCGCCCGAGATCTGGCGTCGAAGTACGGCAGTCATTTCGAACCACCGCAGTCGTTGGTCGAGAAGGCCGAGGTGGGTGAAAAGTACTGAAGTAGTAAAGCACTGAGGTGGCCCGCCTCGATCCGAGGCGGGCCAGATCGCACCACTAACGTTGAAAGCTCCGCTCCCATTCTTCTTGGAACTTGCCGGTCAGCTCGGGAGTGAGCGCAGCGGTGTCCGGTAGAGGGATATCCTGCGCACGTCCGACCGAACCCGAGATGTCCGGCAGAGCACTACCGTATCCGTACGAGAGTGCCTTCTGCCCTGCTTCTGTGACCATGAAGTTGGCCAGTACCTGCGCGGCATTCGGATGCGGCGCGGACGCAAGTACCAAGGAATACCACGGCGTTCCCCAAGCCGGCTCCGGCAGTACCCAGTCCACCGGGGCACCTGTCGCCATCTCCCGCACCAGCGGTTGCACCATCGGGGTTGCGGCAATCTCACCCGAGCTCAATGCTTGGGCGATACCCAGCGAACTCGGGTAGATTCGAGGATTCAGGGCCGCGAGCCGTTCGTTGAAATCGCCGTTGCCCCAATTTTTTTCGAAGAACTGGTACTCGTCGACCACGGCCGCGAATCCGCCGGGGTTCACAACCCCGATCTTCCCCTTCAGTGCGGGATCAAGCAGGTCGTCCGGTGATCGAAGCCCCTGGGGCAGAGCGTCGGTGTTCCAACCGAGCGCGAATATAGCCGCGCTGGTCAGGAAGAACTGGTCGTCGATCACACTTCGAGCGCGATCGTATATCGGATTGTCGAAGGCTGGGCCGACAATCGCCGTCGAGAAGTCGCCGGTTGCGGCGGCATTTTTGATCCAGGACGGATCCGAGGACATGTGAACGTCGCCTACGCCCTTGCCAGTTCGATTCTCGGTTTCGATTCGAGGGTTCATCTCGACATCGGTGCCGCGCGTAACTTCCAAGGTGATCTGCGGATACTGCTGCGCAAATGCAACCCGCAGTGCCTCGAGGTTTGCCGGATGCTGGGTGGAGTAAAGCCGCACGGAACCTTCGGCTGTGGCCGCGGCGACGACGTCGTCCCAACTGCCGGAGGCCAGCGTTGCCATGGTCTCGTTACTGCTGCACGCGGCCGCCACCATCAGCGTGGCGGCCGCAGTCACCGCTATGACCGACCGGGGAAAGATCTTCATGTACGTGCCCTTCTGGCGCTCGTATGTCATAGGTATTTTCCGGAGATCTTGTTGTCGAACCGCGAAAGATATTCGAGAACAAGCAAATTCAGCATTCATTCGAGATGACCTGAACTCGGTTTAGCTGACGACGGCAGTATGCCATGATGTGGCTCACGTCACAATAGTTGGGTGCGCGCAGGTTTTCGATGCCGCCATTCTTGGCTAAACTGAATTCAATACAGTTAGAGTAGGATCGCCATGTCAGTAGTTGCGAGCTGGGAGAGCACTCATGGGTAACGAATTCCCCCACCTATTTTCACCGTTCGCAGTCGGTGGCATGACCATCAAGAATCGATTGGTGGCCTTGCCTGCCGGTACGAGTATGGCCGAAAACGGTGTCCCCACACATGGGGACACCGAACATTTCCAGCGACTCGCGGCCGGTGGAGTAGGTCTGATCATCGGCGGTGCCACCGTGGTGCACCCGACCACGACGCTGCGCTCACGAAAGCTCGTCGAGGCGTACATCGACGAATTCGTTCCGGCCACAGCCGCGAAAGTCGAAGTGATACACCGTCACGGCGCGAAGTTCATCGGTCAGCTGTGTCACCTCGGCCGCGAATTCATCGGCGGCGAATCGGATGCGCCGCCGTCTGCCCCGTCCCCGATAAAGACACCGCGCGATGCCTACCCCCCTCACGAACTCACGATTACCGAGATCGAAGACATTATCGAAGGCTGGCGCATCTCGACCGCGAATCTTGTCAGGGCAGGCGCAGACGGCGCGGAAATCCATGCCGCGCACGGTTATCTGCCTGCTCAGTTCATGTCCCCCTTGATCAACCAGCGAACCGACAGCTTCGGTGGATCGTTCGAGAATCGAATGCGTTTCCCCCGCTTGGTGATCGAGGCAATGCGCTCCGTCATGCCGACCGGATTCGCCCTCGGCGTGCGACTGAGCGGTGAAGAGGAAATCCCCGGCGGAATGCGGATCGATGACTGCGTGCGCATCGCCGAGAATATGACCGAACTGGGGGTCGATTACTTCTCCATCACGCACGGCACCCGCGGCAAATACGTCAAGGACTCCACCAGTGAAGATGGAGTCGCAATTCCGTCCGCATCGAAAGTGCGGGCCGCCACCGGTATTCCCACCCTCGTCGGCCAGCGCATCCGCGACGCCGCCGCCGCCGATCACGCGATCAAGTCCGGTCACGTCGACATGGTGGGTATGGCTCGGGCGCTGATCGCCGATCCCGACCTGCCGATCAAGTCGCAGACCGGCCGCCTCGACGAGATCCGTGGCTGTCTTGGCATCAATCAGGATTGCCGCGCCTTCGACCCGCATCTACACTGCGCGGTCAATGCCGAAGTCGGACGCGGCCGGCATCCGGGTATCGGTGCCGTCTCCCCGCGCGTCAAGGAAGTTTTTGTCATCGGCGGCGGGCCGGCCGGACTCGAGGCCGCACGCGTCGCTGCCGGCCGCGGGCATCGTGTCACATTGTTCGAGCAGGACACCGTTCTCGGTGGCGCCGTCCGTGTTGCCGCAGCCGCCCCACATCGCGCCACCCTGATCGACATCGTCGATTACCTTGCGCGAGAACTCAAGCGGCTCAGGGTCGACATCAACCTCGCTGCCGGAATCGACGTCGACGACCTCGCAGACATCCACTCATCGGCCGACCACGTCATCGTGGCCACCGGATCACGGCCGGCGGAGTTGCCGATCGGTTTGCGCGGGCGGCCCGTCGCGACGATTGACGATGTTCTCCTTGGCCGGGTGCCCGAGGTCGAGAGTCGTCGCGCGGTCGTTTACGACGAGGGCGACGGGTTCTGGCCGGCGTACAGCGCGGCCGAAGCGCTTGCCCAGCAGGGCTGGAGCGTTACGATTGCCACTGCATTGACCGCTCTGGCCTCCAGAGTTCCGGCTGAAAGCGTGGGTCCGTTGCTGAGTCGACTCGGCAACGCGGGGGTCGAATTCAAAGTCGGTCACTCGTTGGTGATTCCCGATAGTTCCTCGGCCCCGCTGTTCCTGCGCTCTGTTTTCGGAAGCGGTGACGTCACGTTTGACGATGTGCTGACCGTCTGGCATCAGCCGCGAGTTCCGGTGTCATCCCTGGGCTTGGAACCCAGCAGAGCAGTCAGCATTATCGGTGACTGCGTAACTCCCCGTCGATTGAGTCATGCCATCGCGGAGGGGTACCGCGCCGGTGCGGAATTGTAGAGGTACTTCCACGGAGGTCCATGACATCATCGCTCCGCCCTTACTGCGAGGCGAGCGTGATCGCGGGGCCGATTCGTCGGTGAGGCGGTATTACCGCTAGTGCCAACAGGATTCGCACACACTGCAGTCAGTTTTGGGTAACGCGTCAACCCAGTCCAACACTGACGTGCGCAAGTAGAACTCAACAACCAGTCATTTTCGATCTATTGAGAAGAGAAGAGTGCATACGACGTGGAAATCAAGGGAACCGCAGCACTGGTCACCGGAGCAGCTTCCGGACTGGGAGCAGCTACGGCCAAGCGCCTCGCCGATGCCGGCGCCACCGTCTTCGGCCTGGATCTGCCCGCATCGATCGAACGCGCCGGCGACAATGTCCCCGCCGGTGTCACCCTCATCCCCACCGACGTGACCAGCGGCGAAGAGGTCGAAGCTGCCATCAACCAGATCGTCGAATCCGGCTCTCCGCTGCGAATCGTCGTCAACTGCGCCGGCGTCGGCTGGGCCGGACGCATCCTGTCCAAGAACGGCCCGCATGACCTCGAGCTTTTCCGCACGGTCATCACTGTGAACCTGCTCGGCACCTTCAACGTCATGCGCCTGGCGGCCGACGCCATTGCCAAGACAGATACCGTCGACGACTCGGGCCAGCGCGGGGTTGTCATCAACACCGCATCTGTTGCCGCATTCGAAGGCCAGATCGGACAGATCGCCTACTCCGCATCCAAGGGCGGCGTGCACGGCATGACGGTTCCGGCTGCCCGCGACCTGGCTCAGTTCGGCATCCGCGTCAACACGATAGCTCCCGGCATCATCGACACCCCGATGCTCGCGGGCGTCACCGACGAGTACCGCAAGGGCCTCGAAGCCGGCGTTCCGTTCCCGTCGCGTCTGGGCCAGCCGTCCGAGTACGCGCAGCTCGCTCAGATGATCGTCGAGCACGACTACCTCAACGGCGAGACCATCCGCATGGACGGCGCTCTCCGCATGACACCGCGCTGACCCTAGGGCAGCTAGGGGTTACTGTCGGGGAAACCTGCAGTGGCCCTCATATTTTCAACATCGAGCCGTACGACGCTAAGACGACAGCGATGTGCTTCTCGGGCTGCCAGCAGTGTCGCGTGCATGGGTGCGCATAACACTGCTGGCGTAGTTTTTTTGTTGCTGTGAGCTGTGCTGACAACACGACCCTCCCTTCGGGCGGGAGGTGGGAGTGTCTGGGCTTAGCACCTGCACCACTGATCACGATCAACAGGTGCATCAGTTCGCGCAGTGACTCGAGGTCCGTTCGCAGAGACGTAACCGAAAAACCTCTCACATCATTCCCGGCCCATTGCCATCTTCAAAGAAGCTCCCCAACAGGAAGTTCCGCAATTATTCGAGATAGGAAACCAGCACGTCCCGCTGGCGTCTGACGCCGTGGGTGCCGAATCAGGTCGCCTACTCCGGAACTGATTGATCCGTAGGCGTACATTTCGCGCGCTGGTCGCAGGTCTCGTTCGGTGGCTCGGCTGTCCCCGCAGATTGCGTCGACCAGGATCTCGCGAACCTCTTTCTCGTCTTGGGCGTGGGCGATCGCATCGGTGTAAGTGTGTCGGCGCTGGTGCGTACGTTTGTACGTACATTCAGGTGGGAGGGTAATGGTGCAGGGTATGGAACTTCAGGAGCGAGCTGCAGCCCGCACGACGGAACTGCCGGGCGCGGAGCTGACGTATCCGTTCGGGGAGGACTGGAAGGTGTGGAAGGTATGCGGGAAGGTGTTCATGTTGCAGACCGAGGTGACCGGGGAGCCGATCGTGATCGTCAAGGCAGCACCCGCGGACGGGGAAACACTCCGGCAGTCGCACACGGATATCACCGCGGGCTATCACATGAACAAGCAGCACTGGATCACCGTTCACCCGGGAGGTTCTGTCGATGCCGGGCTTGTCGACGATTTGGTCGTAGAGTCGTATCTGTTGGTTGTCGAGAAGTTACCCAAGCGGGAGCGGCCGGTCGACCCCGACACGTTCGGACGACACGGGTGAGTCTGACTGGGCCCCGGTTACAGCGGCTCGCCTGCACTACCGCCCAGGGGCTGCCGGGGGTGACGGAGGGATACCCGTTCACCGAGCATCTGCTGGTTTTCAAAGTCGCCGGACGCGTGTTCCTTGTCGTCACGCAGGATCCGGGCGAGCCGATCATCACTGTGAAGGTCGATCCTGCTCATGGGGCGGCCCTGATCGGTGAACACGACACTATCGAGCGAGGACGTTATTTCGACAAACGTCATTGGGTGTCCGTTGGGTCTGGAGAATCGGTGACTGCCTCGCTGGCCGAGAGACTCGTCCACAACTCCTACGAATTGGTGACCGAGCAGCTTCCAGCCTCCCAGCGAACGTTATTGCGCCCGAGCATCGAAGACCTGAAGCAAACCGGAATCAGATCGGCGGGCGCGGCCGACAGCCAGAGAAAAGAGGACAGCGATGACGAAAGATCCTGACGCGGCGTCGCTGTTCGAGGTCGATGACACCTCACGCCCGCTCGCAGATCGTCTCCGTCCCACGCAACTCGAGGATGTCGTCGGCCAGGGGCATGTGCTTGGCCCGGACGCCCCGATCGGGCGAATGATCGAACAGGGAAAACTGTCTTCCACGATTTTGTGGGGGCCGCCCGGATGTGGGAAGACCACAATCGCAAGGCTTCTCGCCGAACGCACAGATCTGATGTTCGAGCCGTTGTCGGCGACGTTCTCCGGGGTTGCGGACCTTCGTAAGGTGTTCACAGCGGCGAGCAAGCGGCGAGAGATCGGGCAGGGCACCCTGCTGTTCGTCGACGAGATTCACCGCTTCAATCGCGCTCAGCAGGATTCGTTTCTTCCGTACGTCGAAGACGGGACGATTGTGTTGGTCGGAGCGACGACCGAAAATCCCAGCTTCGAGCTCAACGGCGCTTTGCTCTCTCGGTGCCAGGTTTTCGTCCTCAAGCGGCTCGACGAGTCGGCGTTGCGCACCCTCGTAGATCGCGCCGAGCAGCTCACCGGCCGCACGCTCCCGGTGGATACGGGGGCTGCGGAGGCCTTGATCGCTATGGCCGACGGTGATGGTCGTTACCTGCTGAACCTCGTCGAACAACTCCTCACCCTGCCACCGGAGAGCGCGCCGCTGGACACCGCCGGCCTGGCACAGGTGGTGCACAAACGAGCGCCACTGTACGACAAGTCGCAAGAAGGGCACTACAACCTCATCTCCGCCCTCCACAAATCCATGCGCGGATCAGACCCTGATGCTGCGTTGTATTGGCTGGCGCGCATGCTCGACGGCGGTGAGGACCCGCTCTACATCGCGCGGCGACTCGTGCGGTTCGCCAATGAAGACATCGCGATCGCCGATCCGCACGCAGTGCATCAGACGCTTGCGGCATGGGATGTCTACGAGCGGCTCGGCTCTCCCGAAGGGGAACTCGCCATTGCACAAGCCGTTGTATACCTTGCGACCGCGCCGAAGTCGATCGCGGTATACCGGGGCCTGAGCCGGGCGATGCGAGCGGCGAAGGGGTCCGGATCCCTCCCGCCGCCCGCACATATCCTCAACGCCCCTACAGGTCTGATGAAGTCCCTCGGATACGGAGCGGGTTACGAGTACGACCCCGAGACCGCAACAGGATTCTCGGGCCAAAACTATTTCCCTGACGGCATGGCGCGTCAACGGTTCTACGAACCCACCGACAACGGTTACGAACACATCATCGCCGACCGGCTCCGCCAGTGGGAACAACTCCGCGAAAACCCGGATCGGAAGGACCGTACTTAGCGCGACAACAAGGTTCGCGGACCGATCTATCGCAGGAGATGTCGAGAGTATCGCCATGGCGAACGTCGTTTAACCGCTCTGCGTCCCGGCCAACCCGATTGTTTGAAGCTTTTCTCCCGTCTGCGTTGTCTCGAACCGATCAGCATGTGGGCACATATAGCCTGATTGCGATTCGAAAGCTCTCGATTTCTCACCTGTGTCAGAGCAAATCGAGTCCGACCGACTGCGCGGCATTCTGAGCTCGAGACACCGTGGTGTGCAGGCGAATCTGATGCCGGCTGTTGCGTGGCGGCGACGGTTCGCAGAGGAACGATTGGTCCCGATTCATAGATGGAGCCGATGACGGGAATCGAACCCGCGTATTCAGCTTGGGAAGCTGATGTTCTACCATTGAACTACATCGGCGTCGCAGCCGGTCGGAGGGGTTTTCGCCCCCGATCAACGTGCTTTCCGAAGGTTATCAGACGCCATTTCCGATGTGTGGGAGCCCCGCCCGGCAACTAGTGCTCACGCTCGATTTCTCGCGACACAAGAACCCGAGCTGTTCGTCACAGCATTGTGTGATCTGCCTGGTGATTGGTCTGCGCTGAAGTGGTGAACCGGTAGCCTCTACGTGTGCTGCTCTCCGATCGTGACATCCGTGCCGAAATTTCAGTTGGACGCCTGGGCATCGACCCGTTCGACGATTCGATGGTTCAACCGTCGAGCGTCGACGTGCGCCTGGACGGTTTGTTTCGGGTTTTCAACAACACGCGATACACGCACATCGACCCGGCGCAGCGCCAGGACGAGCTGACGAGCCTGGTCGAGCCCGCGGAGGGTGAGCCTTTTGTGCTGCACCCCGGTGAGTTTGTCCTCGGTTCGACGCTCGAAGTGTGCTCGCTGCCCAACGACCTTGCCGGCCGCTTGGAAGGCAAGTCGAGCTTGGGCCGTCTGGGCCTGCTGACCCACTCGACTGCTGGATTCATCGATCCGGGATTCAGCGGCCACATCACGTTGGAACTGTCGAATGTCGCGAATCTTCCGATCACGCTGTGGCCGGGAATGAAGATCGGTCAACTCTGCCTGCTCAAGCTGTCGAGTGCTGCCGAGTTCCCGTACGGAAGTTCCGAGGCTGGTTCCAAGTACCAGGGCCAGCGCGGTCCGACGCCGTCGAAGGCGTACCTGAACTTCAACCGGGGCTGACGGAAGACCGCACGTATGACTGCGTTGTTCTACGGCATGGTTTTCATGAACCTGCTGTTTGTGACGAGCACGGTGTGTTTGGTCAAGCCTTCGCGGATCAGCGCGATTGCCACGGCGTTTGCCGCGCTGATGTGGCTGCTGCTCAACGGCCCGCTCGAAGGGCAAGTGTTGTGGTCGCTGACTCCGGAGAACGGCCTCACCGTGTCGGATCTGTTCTCATTCGTGGCGTTCGGTATTGCGGCACGGGGATGGTTTGTGGCGGGTAATCGCAGGCGTGGGAATCGTTTCGGACGGCGATAGCAGGCAGATAGACGTCAGCTATGGGGAATCTCCCCCAAACCGGGCATAATTGCAGGTTATGTGGTGGATTGTTGTCGGCGGACTGATCCTCTGGGTGGCCTGCGCCGTACCTATCGCCATTATCTGGGGTAAAGCCATCGCCCGACGCGACCGCGCTGATTTCGAAATCCGCGATCAGGACTGGTCTGCCGAGCTGGCCAGGTCGATCGAAACGGAAACCGATCCCGAGACCGAGAAGTGATCGGCCATGGAACTGCCGTCCGACACTCCGGCCGATGTGGTCGAGGCTGCGGCAGCAGGTCCTCGTGTTCCGAAATTTGATTCCACACTCGGCATTTCGGTAGTTCCGGCCGCCGGGCCGGTGGGCCACCGTTTGGTGGTGATCGGAGATTCTCTCTCACAAGGATTTCAGAGTGGGGCTGTCTTCAATACCGACCTGTCGTATCCGTCGATCATCGCGTGGCAACTCGGCTGGTTCGATAGCTTCCGATTCCCGCGTTACGGCGGCCCGGGTGGGCTACCGCTGAACATCGAATTGTTGCTGCGCACACTGGAAGAGCGCTTTGGAACTTCGACGGACGTGTGGGAGATTCCGCTGGCATTATTCGCGGCACGCGGATTCATGGATCAGGTCGAGGACTACTGGGAGCGTGGCCCGGGTAGCGTCGCGCCGACGTTCTCGGCGATCAATCACAACCTGTCGGTGTACGGGTGGGATGTGCGCGACGCTCTGACGAAAACCGCTGCGAGTTGTGAAGCGGCACTGCATCAACCACACGACGATCTGCTCAGCCAGATTGTCGAGAACAACGGCGAGCGGACGGCATTGCGAGTCCTGCCGCGAGGGTCCGATGCCGAGAAGAAGATGACGGTGTTCGACGCGGCAGCCGAACTGGGCAAGGAGTGCATCGAAACCTTGGTCGTGTTTCTCGGGGCGAACAATGCGCTGCGGACCGTGACCGACTTGCGAGTGCAGTGGAGTGGCAACAAGTTTCGGGACCCGGATGGCAAACGGGATTACACAGTGTGGCAGCCCGATCACTTTGCCCAGGAGTACGCCGAGGTGCTTGCCGCTATCCGAAAGATCAACGCTCAGCACGTCGTCCTGTGCACAGTGCCGCACGTGACAATCGCCCCGATCGCGCGGGGGTTGGGTGGCAAAGTCGAGACAGGGTCACGGTATTTTCCGTACTACGCCCGGCCGTGGGTGCGTGACGCAGACTTCGATCCACGACGCGATCAGCACATCACGGGAGCGCAGGCGTGGAGTGTTGATACGGCGATCGACCTGTACAACACGGGGATCGAGCGGGCGGTAGCGAGCGCACGCCGGGTGGGTAAGGACTGGCACCTCTTCGACGTCGCGGGGCTACTCGAGCGCGTCGCATCGAGGCGGTATGTCGACGACGTCAACGCAAGGCCGTCGTGGTGGACGCCGTACCCACTGCCCAAGGCATTGACTGATCTTGCACCCGTGCCGGATTCACGATTCCTGGCCGCGGACGGTATGGGCGGCCGAGCGTCGGGTGGGTTGTTCTCGCTGGACGGCGTTCATCCGACCACGGTGGCCTACGGGGTTCTGGCCCAAGAGTTGATGAACATCATGGCCGGCGCCGGTGTGCAGTTCGATTCCCCGGCAGTCGATTTTGATCGCCTCGTCAGACGAGACACGCTGGTGCGCACTCCTCCTCAGAATCTGGATCAGACGCTCGGACTCATCGGATGGGCCGACGAACACCTCGGTTTCGTGAAACGAATCTTCGGGCTGTGATGATCAGCTCGCTCGGCACAACGATGGAGAGACCATCCGGCCGGCATAGTCGCGGAGCAAAGCTTCCAGTCCGGTGTCCTCGGTGGACAATCTGCCGGTCGGGCCGATAGCGGCAAGCGAGCCCACAACACCGTTCTGGCCGTCGCTGATCGGCACGGCGAGCGCTGAGCGGCCGATGCGAATCTCGTCGACCTCCCGCGCCGGCTCACCGCGTCTGATGCGGGAGAGTTCGAGTTCGAGGTGGTCGGCGTCGGTGATGGTGTGCGCGGTGATCTTCTTGAGCGGTGAAGCTGCCAGTTCGGGCCGCGAAGATAACAACAGTTTTCCGATGGCAGACGCATGCAGCGCGCTCACGAGAGTGCGCTCACCGCTGAGTTCGTGATCGGGATCGCGGTCGATCAGCCGGACCTTTCCCTTGTCGTACGACGCGAGATATACGCCGTAGCGCACTTGTTCGCGCAGTTCTTCGAGAAGTACGGAGTTGTCCACGGGGGTGGGTTCGGCAGCAGCTCCAGCCAATTCGCGGGTGCGTCGGCCGAGTGCAAATCCGGAGAGATCCGCGATCCGGACCAGGTAGCCGTCGGCGACAAGGATGTTGAGCAATCGGTAGGCCGTTGCGGGAGGAATGCCGGCCAGCGCCGCAATGTCTTTGGCGGTGGCGCCGGAACCGAGTTGCGCTGCGGATTCGAGCAATGCCAATGCGCGCTGGACTGCTCTCGGTTCATGTCCACCGAGATCTCGCGGTCGACCGACCATCAGCGCGGACCGGCAGTGGATTCGCCTACCAGCACGACATTGCCGGCGGCATCGGTGCCGAAAACTCCGGCGCCGGGAAGTACGTCCTCGGTTTCGGGCCGATCGAAGGCGCCGATGTGCAGGAGGCTTTGAGGGCTGCGACGACGGAGATAGAACTGCCACAGTGTGCCCGAACTGAGTATCACCAGCACTGCGATCGGTGCGATGTACGTGTGATCAACGATGTTCGCGTACACCAGGTATCCGAGGACAACTGCGCCCGCACCACTGCCACAGGACGCAGCGGCAAGCACGCGGGGTGTGTCTTCGCCGATGCGCGTGAGGAATACGACGGAACTGATCGCGACCAGCGCGTAGGCGACAATCACGGCTGCCCGCACCGTGAGGCGCAGATCTTCGAAGAACACGCCTCGTCCGATCAGGGCGAAGGTGCCACCGCCGACCAGCACGGTGGCAACAACAACGCTCAACGCGACACTCGGGGTGCGGAAGGCGCTGTGTACGTGCGCAAAAGCACGGGGGAGGAGTCGCTCCACACCAAATGAGTAGAGCAGGCGCGACGCGGCGTTCGACGACGCCATCGACGACGCCAGCCACGAGCAGCCCATTCCGATGTTGAGCGCGATCACCACGGCTGGGCTGACACCGGTCGAGGTTCCGTGCAGATAGGCGTTGACGAGGGTGTCGCTGCGTCCGGTCCAGGCGGCCCAGCCGGCAAAGATGAAGAGGCCACCGCAGATGATCGGAGTGAAAAGGACTGTGCGCGTCACGGTTACCAGTGGGCGACGGGCTTCGGGGCCGAAGAACGCGGCGCTCTCGAATCCGGCGAGCGCAAAGAGTGCGGCGAGTGCGGTGATCAGTAGTCCGTGGCCGGACGTGGACGGAATGATCTGTGCGTGCTGATCTCCGCCGATCAGCATGAGCGCGACTATGAAGAGCAGGGAACAGCTTTCGGCCACGAGGATTGCGAGTGCTGCAAATCTGACGCTCCGGAGCAGGCACGCAAGGATGAGTGCGGCGAGCACGGTGTACAGGGCGATCAGCTGAAATGTGCCGTGGACGCGTATGCCGGCGAACCCGAGCAGCGTAATGACCGCCAGCCCACCGTGATACAGGGTCATCACCGCGCTGCCGACATATTTGACGAGTATGGCTATGCCCGTGGTGATAGCGGCCCGGGCGCCGAGCCCGCGAAAGGCAAAACTGTGAAGTCCGCCCGATGCTGCCATCCGTCTGGTGAATTGGGAGATGCAGAACGCGATCAAGGTGACCAGCACGGTCGCGACAATGATCGTGATCATCCCGCTCAGAAGGTGGCCGTGTGTCAGCATGGTGACCGGCAGCACAACCATCGAGACAGCCGGTGCTGTGGTTGCCACCGACTGTGCCAGTACTTCGGCGCCCGAGAGTTGGCGACGCCCGAGTGCGCGCAGCGGTGAGCGCGCGGGTGGTTGCTTCTCGCGCGTGGTGAACGATCGCGCGATGGCCTCGGTGAGTGCGGACATGCGCGGGACGCTAATGCACTTCTGTAACGGAGAAGTTTCCTACGTGAGTCCCCTGATCGCACCCGGCTGAGAGAGCGCGTGTCGGCTCGGCGGTTGATTCTCACTCGATTCCCACGGACTGTTTCCTGCGCGACAAGTTCTCGACCCATCGCCGAGCCATTGTTGTTTCCACACCAACAACCCGGGTCGCCGGGCGCACACTTGGGAGCTTGAATGTCGTACACACGTAGATCTTTCATGCGCAGTCTGGGACTCACCGGCGGCGCGGGCCTGGCGCTGGGAGCCATGGGGTCCATCGGTTTGGCGCCGGCAGCATCGGCGTCGCCGCGACGTTTTCAGGCACCGGCAGCGGGTGACCTGATCGGACAGGTCAAGGGCAGTCATTCTGTTGTCATTCTGGGCGGTGGCCCGGCCGGTCTGTGCTCGGCGTACGAGCTGCAGAAGGCCGGATACAAGGTCACCGTCCTCGAAGCCCGCACTCGTCCGGGTGGACGAGTGTGGTCGATTCGTAACGGGACGGAGGAGACGGATCTCAACGGCGAGACCCAGACCTGCACGTTCTCCGAGGGTCACTTCTACAACCTGGGTGCCACCCGAATCCCGCAGAATCACAACACCATCGACTACTGCCGCGAGTTGGGCGTCGAGCTGCAGATGTTCGGCAACCAGAATGCCAACACGCTCGTGAACTACACCGGCAGCAAGCCCCTTGCCAATCAGTCGATCACGTACCGCGCAGCCAAGGCCGACACCTACGGTTACATGTCCGAGCTGCTGCAGAAGGCCACCAACCAAGGCGCTCTCGACGAGGTTCTCACGAAGGAAGACAAGGAAGCGCTGTCGTCGTTCCTCAAGGACTTCGGCGATCTGGGCAGTGACGGACGCTACGTGGGATCGTCGCGCCGCGGGCACTCCGTCGAACCGGGTGCCGGTTTGAATTTCGGCACCGAGATCGAGCCCTTCGGGATGAGCGATGTCATCCAGGGCGGCATCGGACGCGCATTCTCCTTCGAGTTCGGCTACGACCAGGCCATGACCATGATGACCCCCGTCGGCGGGATGGACCGGATCTACTACAAGTTCCAGGACAAGATCGGTATGGAGAACATCGAGTTCGGTGCCGAGGTCAGCGGAATGAAGAACGTTCCCGAGGGAGTCACCGTCGACTACGTCGTGGACGGCAAGGCCAAGTCGATCACCGCCGACTACGCCATCTGCACCATTCCGCCGCACCTGATCAAGCGCCTGAACAACAACCTGCCCTCCGACATCCTCCTCGCTCTGGAGGGAGCAAAGCCGTCGTCGTCCGGCAAGCTCGGCATCGAGTACTCGCGTCGTTGGTGGGAGACCGAAGACCGGATTTACGGCGGCGCATCCAACACCGACCGCGATATCTCGCAGATCATGTTCCCCTACGACCACTACAACTCCGACCGCGGAATTGTTGTCGCGTACTACAGTTCGGGTAAGCGTCAGCAGGCTTTCGAATCCTTGACGCACAAGCAGCGCCTCGCCAAGGCCATCGCCGAAGGCTCGGAGATCCACGGCGAGAAGTACACCCGCGATATCTCCTCCTCCTTCTCGGGCAGCTGGCGTCGTACCAAGTACTCGGAGTCGGCCTGGGCATCGTGGGCCGGAGCGGGAGATTCGCACGGCGGCATGGCAACTCCCGAATACACAAAACTGCTCGAGCCCGTCGACCGCATCTACTTCGCCGGTGATCACCTCTCCAACGCAATTGCTTGGCAGCACGGCGCTTTCACGTCGGCGCAGGACGTTGTCACCCACCTGCACCAGCGCGTCGCGCAGGGCGCATAGCTTTTCAACTACCTTCCACTTCCGAGGAGTCACCATGAAATCTCGTACCACCAAAGTTGTTGCCGCAGCGTTTGCCGCGTCCGTGCTGCTCGGCACCGCGACCGCGTGCTCGTCCGAAACGGCCGAGGCGG
The DNA here is from genome assembly GCF_013277795.1 of Rhodococcus sp. MS16. NCBI lineage: Bacteria > Bacillati > Actinomycetota > Actinomycetes > Mycobacteriales > Nocardiaceae > Rhodococcus > Rhodococcus sp. MS16. Next base: position 643,133 of record NZ_VBTM01000005.1, on the reverse strand, counting down.
AAACCTCCACCAGTTCCTTCATCTCGAGGTCGGTTCTCGAAGCCGGACAGGCCAATCCGATGATCGCACAGGGTGTGGCCATCGGCGCTGATACAGCGGTCTACAAGACCAGTGGCATCGGACCGTCGGCCGGAAACAAAGCTGCACCAGAAGGATCTCCCGAGTCGTACATCGACTCGCAGTTCTCCGGCGGCGTGCTGCCGGCCGGGGTGACAGTCACCGAGGCTCAGGGCATCAACGTGCTCAAGAAGATTCGTGACAATCTCGAAGCTCAGGGACTGACACTCGAAGACGTAGTCACGATGCGCGTCTTCCTCGACAACGCTCCCGGTTCGGACAAGGCCGACTACACCGGCTGGAATCGCGCGTACCGTCAGTTCTTTGCCAACACGAACCTCGACTCCGGTGAGACGGAGTTGGTTCCGATGGGAACCGCGGCACCCATCGCGCCGATCGAACGAAACAGCGCTCGCCCCACTCGCTTCGCGCTCGAAGTTGCCGGACTGCCGGTTGCCGGCTGGCTGGTCGAGGTAGAGGTCGACGCGGTGTACCCCGAGGGTAAGGAACCCGCCTGATGGGCGCGCTCAGCCCGACCCACTGGGCCATCGTCGCGGTAGTGCTGCTGGTGTTGTTCGGTTCCAAGAAGCTGCCGGACGCGGCCCGCGGGCTGGGGCGGTCGATGCGGATTCTCAAGTCCGAGGTCGGTGAACTGCAGGCCGATACCGATCTTGCACTCGATTCCGAGTTGGCGCCGAGCAAGAAGTACTGATCCTGTGCGAGGCTGACGAGGTGTCCCACACTTTCCTCGCAGTGTTGTTTGCCATCGGTGCAGCGGTCTGTATCGCGATCGGCACAGTAGTTCGCCAGCGCACCGCAGCAGTGGTCCCGGATGATTCCATCGGTGCACTCGGTCCGATCACGACGCTCGTGCACAGTCCGATCTGGTGGCTGGGCACGATCGTCGGGATGGTGGGTTACGCACTTCAAGCTGCTGCGCTCGGCTTGGGATCGCTGCTGCTGGTGCAGCCGCTTCTGGTGTTGTCCCTGCTGTTCGCGCTCCCACTCGGCGCAAGATTCAGTGGGCGCACGATCAGCGCGCGCGAGTGGTTGTGGGCGGCGGCGCTCACCACGTCGGTGGCGGTGCTGATCATCGTCGGTGATCCGCGGCCGGGGCAACCGCGAGCGGAAACGCACCATTGGGTCATGATCACGCTGATCGGGCTGCCGTTCGTCGCGCTGTGTCTTTTCGGAGCACATCGGCGCACGGGATCGGCGAGGGCATTGCTCCTCGGAATTGCGGGCGGCTCACTGTTCGGAGTTGCTGCAGTGCTCACCAAAGGTGTTGTGCACCTTGTGACGCTCGGACCTTCAGCCGTTCTTACGTCCTTCGAGTTCTATGCACTTGTCGCGGTTGCAGCGGTCGCGACTTCGGTGCAGCAGTCAGCTTTTCAAGCGGGGGATCTACAAGCGTCGCTGCCGGCGACAACAATCATGGAGCCGGTGATCGCGTCGCTGCTCGGGTTCGTGGTTCTCGGTGAGTACCTCGACGCGGATCGTAAGGTGGCCGCGGTTCTTGCACTCGCCGTCGTTGCGATGATCGCGGCCACCGTTGCCTTGGCCCGCAATGCGGCCGGCAGCGAGGTTTCGGTGCCGCAGAAGGTCCGCTGAGATTTCCGGCGTCAGACGAGGCCCTCTGCCCTGGCCACAGACTGCGGAGGCCGTGAGTCCTTGACGAGTACGTCGATCACGACGTCTTCGTCCTGATACGTCGCCAGCTGCGCGAGGCCGGGAGTCTGCCGCACCAGCGAGTGAACGCCGTCGCCGGCCTGCGGATATTCGGGCACGATGTGACGCCAATGGGCGCACACCAGCGTGCCACCGGGTTCGAGGTGTTCGACGGTTCGCTGCATCGCCTCGGTGAGCTTCTCGATGCTGAGGTAGTAGCCGATCTCGCTGAGCACGATGAGGTCGAAGGTGGCGTCCGGCCAGGTGTCGTCGCCCAGGGCCCATTCCCTGAACTCGACGTTGTACCCGGCGAGTCGTCGACGAGCCGTTTCGAGCGCTGACGGCACGATGTCGGTGGCGATCACCGCATCGCAACGATCCGCCAACATTTTGGTGAGGACTCCGATGGAACATCCGGGTTCGAAGGCGGAGCGGTATCGGGGCTTGGGCAGCATTGCGGTGGTGAGTGCGTATTTTCTCTTTTCGTACCAGCGTGTTTCGAAGTCCCACGGATCCGACTGAGCTGCGTACATCTTGTCGAAGTAGTCGGGTGGAAGTTGCGGATCACTCATACGAATACGGTCTCATAGGTGCGCAGCAGCCGGGTCAGGGCGTGTGGCGGGAGTATCGGTTGGTCGGCGGGATGATCGGAGAGCGGCAAAATCTGGGTGGTGAACTGTTGCACCGCAGAGGTTTTTGCTTGACGCACATCGTCAGGCAGGGTGATGGTGTGCAGGCGATCCCACGGAACGCTCGGGTGTTCCGGAGTTGCCCAATGCCACGTCCAGACGGGGTACTCGATCAGGCGAGCACCGGTGTCGGCGCACGCCTGCGCTGCTGCAGTTCCCGTTGCCTCGTGGTCGGGATGGCCGTCGCCGCGCCAGGTCGAGGCGCACCAGGTTCCGTCTGGTGCTTCGGCGAGAATCTCGTGGAGTCGCTCGGCTAGCTCGTTGCTGTGCGTGCGGATGTCTCCGTCAGGCAACATCAACCGGACCGGGACGGGGGTACCGAGTTCCTCTGCCGCTCGGACAGACTCGACCCGTCGACGCTGTTCGAGCTCAGCTCTCGTGAGGGTGGGAGAACCGGGGTGTGAAGCGCCGCCGTCGGTGACGGAGACGATCTGAACATCGATGCCCGAACGCGTCGCCATCAGCGCTGTTCCGCCGAGGCCCAGAATCTCGTCATCCGGATGAGGGGCCACGATAACCAGACGCTTACATGACGAGAGATCGAGCTCTGGGAAGGGTCGCTGCCACTGCTGCCACACGGATTCCGGTGTGCCGCCGTCGTCGACGGGCTTCTGCGCGAACAGTTTCGAGTTCACCACGTCGATGATCCTTGTGCTGTCAGACGGCCGAGCTGAGCGAGATCCTTCTCGGCATGACTTTGCCGAAGGTAGACGGTGAGATCTGCAACGCGGGCAGCATGGTCGCCGTCCAGGCACAAGGGTGCTGCTCCCAGAGCTCGCCCGACTCGATCGAGGGTTTCGGTAGCCGCCCGTTCCACGATCGATCGGGCTGCCAGTGCTCGCTGTTGTGCCTTTCCGTTCTTGTCGAAAGGATCGTCGTCGATTTCGGCTGCGGCGGCATCGAGGGTGTACCGAGCGGCTGTCAACGCGGCATCAACAGCCCCGAAATGGGCCAGGATGTAAGGGTCTTCGGAATGCGCTGCCTTGCTCCTCAGCGCGTCAGCGACACCGCAGGCGGCGCCGTACCAGCAGGCGGCCACCCCGATTGCCCCGTGCCAGAAACCCGGCCGGGTCAGATAATCTCCGATGTTGCCGACGGGAATTGCCGGGACGCCGTCGAAGTCCACTGCACTGGAATCACTTTCGGCCATGCCGACCGCTTTCCACGAACCGGGGACCGGATGCACGCCGGGCAACCCGAGTTCGACGGCAAACAGCGAGGGTGTGCCGTCGATCAGTGCGGTGACCAGAGCGTGCGTGCAGATATTTGCTCCCGAGCACCACAACTTACGTCCGGTGAGCGTCCAGATGCCCACGTGCTCCGAGGCATTCACCACGGGCTGCGGTGGTTCAGCTGCCCACACGCCCCACAGTTGCCCAGGTTCGGGTTCCGGCCCGTCCAGTTCCGCCAGTATCGCAACCGCGTCGGTGTGCGCCTCCGCCATTCGGCCGAGCACGACATTTTCGCGAGCGAGTTCGGCGAGGGCATTCCATCGTGCTGCCGTTGCGCCGCTGCCCGGCAGTGGCAGGTAGAGGTCGGTTTCTTTCAGAAGCGTTTGTAGTCGTGTCATCGCGCCACATCCACTGTCTCGGTGCCGAGTTCTCGTATATGCCCGGCAAAACCGCCTGGTGTCCGTCCATCCGTGCGAGCCGAGGTTGTGACTGCAATGTCCTGCGCCCACGCGATCCTGGCACCGTCCTCGCTGAGACGGCGAACCAGATCGACGTCCTCACCTTCCTCGAGATGGGAGAATCCTCCTACGCTCCAATACTTGTCGGCTCGGATGCCGAGGTTTGCGCCGTGGATGTGCCCGTGGCGACCTATCGGATGCGCGTGATACCGCTGTTCGTACAGCTGCTGGACGGACGACGGCTGATCATCCCAGTCGGCGATGCGCACTGTTCCGGCAACAACGTCCGCGCTCTGCGCGTACTCGAGTTGCCGCGCAAGCCATGTCGGGCCGACAACCGAATCCGCGTCGGTGGTGGCAAACCACGTCGACGCGGACGCAATGCGACTGTCGGTGCCGAACGTCGAGAATCCGGTGGCACGAGATTTTCCGACATTGTGGTGCTGTGCTCGAATGACGTCGATGCCGCTCGGGATCACTTCACCCGATCGGTCGGAGCAGCTGTCCAGGACCGTGACAATCCGAACGGGAACATCGATCCGACGCGTGGCCTCGAGCAGTGCGTCGATGCAGTGCGGGAGGTCGATCGCTTCGTTGTGGGCGGGGACTACTACAAGAACCTGGTCGATGGTCATAGCGACGATCCTTTCCTCACCCATGCGTCACGCCGTGTTTCTTCCGGCGCGGACTTTCAAGGAAACCATATGGCCGCAATTATCCGCGCCCTTCCCACGATCCGCCCGCGAGGCGAAAGATGTTTGTGTGAAACATGTCTCGATCGAGTTTGGAGAATCGAGGAAGTGGGTAAACCACCTCGCCTGGCGTGTCCTTCGGTGGTGTGAACATGTGCCTCGTCGGGTAGCCGACTTCAGCGACGAATTGAAGACTTCACGCTGACCATCCCACTGAGGAGTCGATCATGATCGTGCGGTTACCAGGCGTGTATCCACCGCAGCACGACACATCCCTGCTGAGCGACGCGCTGCTGTTCGAGCCGTTGACGGCCAGAAGCAGGGTGCTTGATCTGTGTTGCGGAACTGGCGCTCTGTCCGTTGCCGCGAGGCGCGCCGGTGCGGGGCACGTCGTAGCGGTTGATATCTCCCGGCGAGCGCAGGTCAACACATGGCTCAATGCTGTGGTCAATCGAAAACGCGTCGACGCACGCCGCGGTGACCTGACGGATGCGGTGGGAAGCGAGTTGTTCGATCTGATTATCTCGAATCCGCCGTATGTACCTGCACTGGACGACGCGTTGCCGACGGCGGGCATCGCGCGTGCCTGGGACGCGGGAAAAGACGGACGTAGCGTGCTGGACCGGATCGCGGCGAGTGCGCCCGATCATGTGGCTCCGGGCGGAACGCTGCTGTTGCTCCAGTCTGCGCTCTGTGGAGTCGACAAAACCGCGGCGATACTGGAGGAATTCGGGATGCTTGTCGAAGTGTCGGCGCGTGCGTCGGTACCCTTTGGCCCGGTGATGACTGGGCGCCGGATGATGCTGGAATCGCGCGGGTTGATTACGGCCGATCAGGATACCGAGCAACTGGTGATCATTCGCGCAACAAAATGAGGACCGGGATTACACATGAGAAAAGGCTGGATGCCTGCAGCTTGTGCGGGCTTCCAGCCTTTTCAGTCTGACGTCAGACGGGGATCGAACTCAGATGGCGCGAACGTTCTGAGCCTGGGGGCCCTTCTGGCCCTGTCCGATCTCGAACTCGACCTTCTGGCCCTCGTCGAGGGACTTGTAGCCGCTGCCCTGGATCTCCGAGTAGTGAACGAACACATCCGGTCCGCCACCTTCCTGCTCGATGAATCCGAAGCCCTTTTCACCGTTGAACCACTTGACACTGCCCTGAGCCATAACCAAATTCTCCTGGATCCATCGAGCCGAGCCCTCCCATCGAGAGTTCGGTCTCACCCTTGATCCTGCCATGCTCTTCTTTTTCTGTCTTCGATAACTTCCACAAAACCTTGACGAGTATCGACAATCAGGACATCGACTCACGAGTGCGATTCACCTAATAGTGGCTCTGACCTGCTGTGGAGTTGTGTCTGAGGGGCTTGCGCGTCATAGGCGATGTTGCGAATTTTTTTACGCTCGGCGTGTTATCGAAGGCGGGATGCCGGGTGGAGAATCCATCAGATACGTGTTACTCGGGGCGCTGAAGAAGGTTCTTTTGCAGGGTTACCGTCACGGTAGCGGCGTTAGTTGCATCACGCCGGGGAGCGTCGTCGGTCCCTATGTAGGCAATTGCGCCTTGGCGCACAACGTCGAGTTCGGCGTGGTCGGTGAGCGACTCGAGTACAAACCAGCTGAACGAGCTTTTGCCGGCGGGCTGTTCTGCGGTCGAGATTGCCGACACTGCGATACGGAGCGCGTTCTCCGGTGCTGTGAAAGTGCAGGTGATGTCGGTACCTGGTGCTGCCAGCGCGATCAGCATGCTGGCTGCTTCGTCGATGGCCAGTTCGAGGTCGGCTACGCCGTCGACGTCGAACCCGTGGTTGTAGGCGATGTTGCAGGTCATTCCGCGTAGGGTGCTGAGTTGGTCGGCTGCGGCGCGCACTCGAATACAGGCGAGTGTGGGGATTGTCGATCCCGCGTGCAGATCAGTCGGCAAGGTTGTCACTGGCTATGCTCCTGGGTCGTGTCGTAGGGTCTGAAATCGGGTAAGCGAGGTTATAGTTACTTCGCTCCACAGACAGAGGCATACCCAGGTGTAATTCGTTATAAACCAATGGTTCGGCAAAGTGACGCAAGTCGTACCCTTGGTTTGTTTTGTCCAAATTCACCCTGTGGCTTTGGCGCGCTCGACAATCTCCTCGGCAATGACATGCAGCTTCTGCTGCTTTCGTTGCGACTCCTTGACGAGGACGTCGAACGCCCTTTCGGAACCGAACCCGTGTATTGCCATCAGGATTCCTTTGGCCTGTTCGATGGTTGCCCGGGACTTCATCGCTGTGTTGAGACCCGCGATTTCGTGTTTCGCGAACTCGATTTCCTTCGACACGCGCAGTAACCCCTCGATCGAGGTTGTGTACACACGCAGGATCAACGCGTCCACTTCGCTGAATCCGTGGGCGCCAAGGCTGTAGATGTTGAGTGCTCCAGCGTGCCGGTCGTAGATCCAGATGGGGGCTGACAGGAAACTCTGTACTCCCGCTCCGCGAAGATTTGCTGTGAAGGTCGGCCAACGCAGTTCGGAATCCGCGACGGTAGCGCGCACGACTGATCGCGTCCGCGCGGCCTCGAGACACGGGCCTTCCCCGGATACGTACTGTTCGAAGTCGACATCCAGGACGGCTTTGTTGGTGCTCGCTGCGGTCCGGGGGACCCCGGATTCGGAGAGAAGAGTTACCCCGGCCATGTCGGCTCCGGAAATAGTCTCCACAGTGCGTACGCATACCTGCTTCAAGAGGGCATCGGTTGCGTTTCCTGGACCTACGCGTGCGGCGACATCGGACAATGCGGTGACGAGCGCGTCGAGTTTCTCGATGAGCTCGCCGGGATCGATGTCCTCGCCCAGTGCTCTGTCGAGGACGTTGTCTTCAGAGCGCTCCTTCATAGCTACCCCGCTCAACTGGTTACTCAGGCCGGCCCGTCATCGATGGACGCGTGTATCTGACGGACTACTTCAAGTATATTGTCCGAATTTGCGGCGGATCGGGTTTCCAATTCACGAAATGCAACCGAAGCGTCACAATCGGTTTGGTTCATAACGACGCCCACCGCACGCTCGATGTCGACGCGCACTCCGATTGCGTCGTGCAGAGCACCAGTCGCTCTGCCGCGCTTGTCATCGTGAGCCGCAGCTTCGAGAGCGTGGCCCAGATAGTCGGCCAGCACGCTCATCGGATCGCGGTCACGAACGTAGCTTTCGAAGCTCTTCTGTGAATACGGATTGACCGAACCGACCGGTGATTGTCGGGCAAAAAGTGGTACCGCGAGGAAGTAGTTTCCCGATCTCGAGGCGCTGAGGCATGGTCCGTCGCCGAAGTCGTATCGAGCGCGGTCGAAAGCCTCGACCAGCGGATCGGTGATGACTGCAGAGATCGCTCATTTGCTGACCGCCGATTTCGACTCGCGCGCCCTGCTCGGGTCCATCACCGAACGAACCCGGCGAACATTCAAGTCTGCGTGGCGTGTGCTGCTCCTGCGGGCCACGGATTCAATCAGCGTCGAGATCGTGTGAATCCGTCGAGGAGGATTTTGAACGGCACCGCAATCTGGTGCACCGCAACCCGGTGGTGCTGAGCGCATTGACGGGGTCAGTGGTCCTGATCGACGACTTCGAGATTGCCGGCCCCAGATGGCATGCGTTTGCGCAATCCGCGGCGCGCTCCGGAGTTGGCGCCTGCCGCGTATTTCCGCTGAGGCTTGTCGAGCGGCCCCTTGGTGCACTTGCTGTGTTCACGACCGATCCGTGGAATTCTCACCCCCGGGATAACGCATTTAGCCAGTCGCTGGCTGATCTGGCTGCAATTGCACTGTCGATGTCCGACGTCGACGGACGGTCTGAAGCGGAAACCGTTGCGGCACAACATGTTCTCGCCTCATGCGCCACAATCGAACAGGCCTGTGGAGTGATTGCCGAACTCGATCAGGTCGACATCTACTCTGCCATGAAGGCTTTGGCTGCCCGGGCACAGGCGCGGGGTATGACCGTTGCGCGGAATGCCGAGCATGTAGTCGAGGATCCCGAATTTCGTTGATCGATTTCCTTGCGGCGTAGGATATTTCAGTCAAGCGTGTGGGACTTTGGTCCGCGGCTCTGGTGGACGTAGTGCTTGAGTGTGGTTGCTGTTTTCTCCTGCGTTTCCTTTGTGTTGGCCTTTGTGTAAGTCTGAGCGCGGCGATCCTTCACACGGAAGGATATTCGCGGCCGTCAGATACGTAGGGAAAAGGTGGGGTAATGGAACTGATCACTGGAGTGATCAAATCCTATGACTGGGGTTCGCGCCGTACCCTCGCAGAATTGGCCGGACGGCCATCCCCGTCGCCCACGCCGGAAGCGGAACTGTGGTTCGGTGCGCACGAATCAGCCCCCTCGACGGTAGGGGAGTCATCAGGTTCGACAACTCTGATCGATCGGATCCGCGAAGATCCCCTGACACAATTGGGCGCGCAGTGCGCCGAGGCTTACGACGGTACGTTGCCGTTTCTGCTGAAAATCCTGGCAGCAGAAAAGCCGTTGTCCTTGCAAGCTCATCCAACCAGTGCACAAGCCGAGGCGGGATTCGCACGCGAAAATGCTGCCGGAATTGATCTTTCGGCCAGCTATCGTAACTATCGCGACAACCGGCACAAGCCGGAACTTGTTGTTGCACTGGAAAGATTCGAAGCTCTGGCAGGCTTTCGCGACATTAGTTCGACCGTGACGCTGCTGACCGCGCTGGGCCTATCCGGTGTCGCTGACGACGTCGCATCGCTGACGGCAAATCCGTGCCCATCGGAATTGAAGGCGGTGGCGCTTCGTTGGATGCGAAGCTCGCGCGACCATCACGAACGGTGGGCGCTCGAGGTGATCGAGCGGGTAAACGCACTGTTGGATTCAGGAGGATGGGTAGTCGACCGGTTCGAGGCAGAGTTGTCGACCGCACTCGACTTGGCTCGCCGCTATCCCGGAGACCCGGGAGTGCTGATGTCGCTCTTGCTCAATCGGGTGTCCTTGTCGCCGGGGGAAGGTCTTTTTCTGCCCGCCGGGAACCTGCACGCATATCTCAGTGGAAGCGCTGTCGAGATCATGGCCAATTCAGACAACGTTCTCCGCGGTGGACTGACGACCAAGCACATCGATGTGGACGAATTGTCGAGCATCCTCGACTTCACGCCGATCCCCGTTGATGTTCTCGATCCGCAGCCGTGCGATCGACGAAGCGAATACATCTATCCGGCCCCCGTACCAGAGTTCGTTCTTCGGCGATGGGAACTGGACGGGAACCTCGAAGTAGCTCTCGGCGGAGATGGTCCTGCGGTGGTGCTGTGTACAGCGGGGCGGGTGGAGATCCGAGCGGGTGATCACCAAATGGAAATCTCAAGTGGAATGGCCGTATGGCTGCCGGCAGGTGATTCGGTCACGATGACAGCTACAGATGGTGGGCCGGCGCAAGTATTCGCCGGGTCGACACCTGGTTAGAGGTATCTCACCAGCCATTACTTGCAGTGTCGGCCGTGCGGCTCAGGATCTTTATCGTGGAGTCTTCGCGTCGGGAAAGCTCCGCCAACAGTTCCTGCGTGCTTAACTCCGACGTCGGTAGTCCGTCGGGCGAGGCCTCTTCGACAGTCAGGTACTCCGCAGCGATCAGGATCTCCCGGATGGGGGCATCGAAGACACGACTAGCCAAGCGCATCGTCTCCTGAGTGGGCGGGCGCTTCGACCCGAGCCACCGTTTCAACTCGGACGGTCGGATCTGTAGCGCACGCGCAGCATCGGAGATGTCTTGGTCAGGGCGAAGTTCTAGTTGACGCTCGACCCATCGAGAGAAACCGCTCATAACGGACATATTGCCTGAGTGTGGGTCCGTACACCAGTGAGTGTTGTGATTGCTTAGTGTGACATTGTCGGTTGCGCGACAGCTCGGCAACATTTTCGTGCAGATCGCGCATTCGGCCAGTTACAAAGCGCGTGCCCGGAGACCTTTCGCTCGGGCTCCAATGCGGGGTAGATAGTGAGTAATTCTGGGGCGGTTGGTCGTGGGGTTTCGAGCCTTTTGTATCACCCGGCGAGGTGGTCGGAGTGAGACGATTTCTGGGTGACAAAAAGCTCTCGATCTGGACGAAAATTCTTGCGCATCGATCCCCGCATTGATCCCACTGGCCGGTTGGAAACTCTGCTTGTGAGCGGACTGTGTGTCCTTGCCGTAGTGGCGGTCGCATGCGGACTTCTCTACGACCAAAGTCGTTGGGGCTGAGCTCGTGCAGGCGGACTGACCGTCGTCGGGACGAAAGGCCTACGCTTCGCGGACCAAAGAAATGGCGTATGAAACTATTCTTCAATGTCGAAACACCAGAGACAGAAGGTTAAGCGCCGGGTTAGACGTGTAGATCCTGTAGATCAACTGACGACTCGACTGGTCATTGCTCTGTGTATCTTCACCGTGTTTGCAGTTATCTGGGGAATTCTCTACGACAAAGGTCGCATGGCCGGGTCTGTAGGTTTGGGCACCATTTCGCTGCCGGTTGCCATCGCCTGACCTACGTTCCGCCATTCCGCCTATATCAGGTGTTCGTTGTGTGAACGGCTGACGCCGAATCACTGCGGACCAGTGGCTGGAATGGAACTGGCACCGTGCTGGACAAGCGAGTATCTGGCCCCGTGCTCGAGGTCGTAGTGCCGTAATGAGCGGACATCTGAAAATTGTTCTTTGTGGTGACGAAATCGAGGGTGGGCCAGATGTGCTTTGGCATCACACCGGGCGACCCGCGAGCGCGGGCGGAAGTCGAACAACCGGTATTGGACATCGTTCCAATCAAACGTGATGCTCAATGTCGACCCCGAGAAAACTCTCATCGAAGGAACCCATGAAAACAGAAATTAGTTGTGGGCCCGCATTCGCATTAGCCGAGATCAGTGTCCCTGCAGGCGGATCAGTCCGCGTCGAAGCAGGAGCAATGGCGATGATGAGGGGCGACGTCTCCATCACCACGTCGACCAGAGGAGGCTTCATGAAAGGTCTCCGCCGCTCCCTCGGTGGGTCGAGCTTCTTCGTGAACGACTTCAGCAGCGAGCGCGGTGGTGTCGTAGGCGTCGCCGGAGCACTGCCGGGCGATGTAGTCGAAACCACCATCGACGAAGGGACGGCGCTGCTCGTCCAGTCCGGCTGCTGGCTCGCATCCGACTCGACTGTCGACGTCGACTCGAAATGGGGCGGCAGCAAAGGATTCTTCAGCGGAGCCGGCCTTGTTCTGCTGCGCTGCAGCGGAACAGGCGAGATCCTGCTCTCCAGCTATGGCGCCATCCGGCCGCTGACCCTCACCGCAGGAGAAACCATGACACTCGACTCCGGNNGGCATCGTCACCGAATTCACCGGACCAGGCCGAGTCTGGATGCAAACCCGCAGCGCAACAGACCTCGTCGACTGGCTTCGGACTCGAATGCCGTCGAACAGCACCAGCACAAACACCACCAACAGCTGAGTGCGAGGGGTCAACCGAGTCTGACGAGATCACCGTTTACTGCTACTGCCGGACGCATGACAACTGATTGTGCAGTTGAAACAGTTGCTTGAGGTGGTGACCTCGCGCAAGAAGTCACCACCTCAAGCAAATGCGGACGGACAGAACGGATCCCGGGACACGGTATGAGTCTTTGACGTTTGGGTCGGAGTGGAGAGTCGACCTCGGAGTGGCCGGATAGACAGGTTTTGAGGTCACCAAGAATGGGTTGCGACGTACTGTCTGCGACGGCAGCGCCTCCGACGGTGCGTACAGCTTGAAGCGCTGTCTCGTTCGAGGGTTCGCGGAGTAGGGCTATCACGACGATGCACTTGGCCAGATACATCGGCGTCCCCGAGTGTTTCGCGGTCTGGGTCAGAAATCAGCAGGGGATTGTAGGGCAGATGCGCAGTCGCCCCGCTCTGGGTTCTCCGGCGACGCCGGTGGTAACCCGGCAGATTCAAATATTGAGCCGCAACGCTCGATGAGGCCAGGTTAGAGTGTTCCCGGTACTTCACCAGCGGCTTGCAAATTGCCGCTAATCGACTGACTTGATGTCACTGAGGTATTTGCCCGCCTGCAGATGCTCCTGGACAGGGGCGATCGGTTCCCCGTCCATCTCAAGCACACACTCCCGAAACCAGGTGTTGGCCTCGAAATCAATTGATAGTCCATTCGAGACGAAGTCGGGACTCACCGCCCTTTCCGCGTACTGCGCGTGTGAGGGTCTGCGACGCAATGCACGAGGCGCACTGAGCAAATCTGGGCGGGTAGTTGGGCCAGGGACCTACGTCCTGACCAGGCAAATTGAGAGGTCTGTGAAAGAGCCCAGACTGTCCGGTATGCGAAAATTTGCGGATGGTCACGCACTCAACGAAGACTCGAACACTGTGGGTCGATATCGCGAAAGCGATCGCAATTGTCCTCGTGGTTCTCTATCACTCAGCCTTGTTCCTCGTTGCTGACGACCTCACGCCGGAATACTGGACCAAGATCAACCGTACTTTCCAGACATTCCGGATGCCCCTGTTCTTCTTTGCGGCGGGACTCTTTGCATCGTCGGTAATTAACCGCTCATGGGCCATGCTTTGGAAGTCTCGACTAGCGCTACTCGCGTGGACTTTCATACTTTGGACCGTGTTGCGTTACGCCTTCTTTTGGATTGTTCCGTCTCCGCTGCCCCTTGATGAGTCCAATCCCGTCCTGCTCCTGATGGCCCCGGTGTGGCCACAGACCGGACTGTGGTTCCTTCACGCGTTAGCGATCTTCTTTGTAGCAGCCAAGGCGATGAAGGTCCTCCGTATTCCACCAGTAGTGCAGGTGGTCGGCGCTGCGCTCGTCTCCGCCGCATTCTTTGCGGGAGTATCGGTCGGAAACATCAGCTATAATGGAATGTTCCAATACTTCGTGTTCTTCCTGACCGCGTGCCACTACCGTGAACAGATCACACAGGGCATACAGTCCCTGCCACGCTGGTCCTTCATCGTCGCCGGACTTGCGTTCGGCGCAATCGGTGGAGCAGCACAAGCTCTGGGCTCGGAGCAAGTATACGGGGTGATGTTCGTAGTAAGCGCCGCTGCCGTGATCGCAGGATTGACCTTCTCCCGCGCTATCGAGAATCTTCCGGGGGCGTCTAAGGTCGCATGGGTCGGAGAACACACCCTTCCCATCTACGTCAGTCACGTTCTGATCATCGCCGGGATCGCCGCGATCCTTGGCCAGTTCCGAGACGTGCACCTGATCGATACTCTTGGGCCTCTACTACCGATTGCCGTTGCTGCACTGGCACTCGCTTTGTCGCTTGCGCTGTGGGGGGGGCTGACTGCAACGCGGATGGGAAGTTACTTCTATTCCCCGCCCGCGTTGTTCTCGCGGGCCTGACGACCAGATGCGCGAGTAGATCAGCGAGCCGACACCATCCGCGAGTGAACCTGCGGGGATTGAGGCGGGTAGGTCTGTCTGTCCTGCAAGAATCTTCCCAAGCACCTCGGCCGATCCAACCTCGGTTCCGTTAGCGACCTCACTCCTGCCAGCGTGGGCGGCGTAGCGCCAACGAACAGGTGCGCGACGGCGTACACCCCAGTCGGGTTGACCACTCCTGTTGCGGAAGTAGATTGGGCTTTCGACTGTCCATTGGCTGCCACATTCCACACTTTGGTGGAACTGAACGTCTCGACCTGCTCTGAGCAATTCTGGGCGGGTCTACCCAGGACGAAAGTCCAACATTCCGAGGCTTTCACTTGCGAAAATTATGGACCTTACCGGGTCCTTCGGCTGCGAAAGTTGAGCCTTCTGCAGACGATGATGTGACGGAAGTCCCCTTTCGGGTATTTGGGGAAGTTACCCAGCAAACCGAAAGACATGCGAAGATCCGCGCTATGACCGCAGATGTAGACACCGTTGTCCCCGCCCAAAGCTCCAGTGGCAACGACGAGGCACAGTGCCCCGAATGTGGTCACCGTAGAGAAGGAACCGCACCCTCTCGGCTGCTGAATGCCCTACGTAAGAGGATTGGCCGCGAACCACTTGACCCCTCCTGTAATACCGGCACATACACCGGCATAGATGACCATCAACCTTGCGGATGCCGACATGAATGCCATGCTGAGTTGGTCAACAGGGATCTCTACACCCTCGAAATCTGGGACTGACTGGACTACAGCACATCAACTGTGAAGGCATCCAACGTGAAGGCCCCCAGCGGCGCGATAGCGGACAGTCCGGCGAAACGAGCCGCCGTCACGTCTGCGAGCAACTCTGGGCCGGTCAGAGCGAGGGCAACTGCGCCAGTCCTCAGCCCCATGGGCCCTCGACCTACTCGATATACGGACGTTGGGCACTTACCTGACCGTTCGGTATGAGCAATTCTGGGCGGGTCACTGGCGCACATCACAATAATGCTGGGATGAACGAACCGAAGATCGAGACTTTCATGCGCGAGTTGTGCGCCCAAGGGCGAGCGATGAGCCTTTCGCTGGAGCAGTACAGCGAAGCACGTGAAGCCTTCGTGTCTCACACTCAGGCTCCGGGGCTGTCCAATGATCGCTGTTTTCTTGCTGCCCAGTCGATTCTCACTTGCGCCGCACTCGTTTCGAAGGTGCTTTGGACAAGCTCACGAGCAAAAGATGCTGGAAACGAGAGATCGTGCCGAATTGCGAATGGCGTTGGGCATCACGTCACTACCCGCTCTGAAGAGTCGGAGAGTCAGAAACTCAATCGAGCACTTCGACGACAGGCTTGACAACTTTTTTAGTAATGCCGAAGGCAGCTCGACCATCGCTGAGCGAATCATCGGCCCAATCGACACGATCACGGTGGGTGACATTCCTGTCCGGTACCTCCGCCATCTCGATCTCGACGACGACACCTTCACTGTGCTCGAAGACTCGGTATCACTCGGCGATCTCACGGAGGCGGTAGACGAGGTTGCCCGGAAGGCGGAGGCATGGCTGCAATCGAATATGCCTGGAATGCAGACAGTGAGATGGTTATAGAGAAATCTGCGATGGACAATTCTGGGCGGCGTGCAACCAGTGGCATGGCGTGATCGCCCGGTGATCACATCGCTTCTGGCAGAAGAGCCTCCAATTGATGTCCAGGCATGCCGTTCGCCGTATTGCCAAAAGAAGACAAGCCGCAGACTCTCCCAGAAGACGTTCCGCCGCCCTCAGTGTTGTACTTTACCGACAGATTCGGCAACCGCTGGCGCGTCGTGACTCGGACGGATCACTCGGCTTGGTGCAACCCCTTCTCGTGTCCACCAAAGTTGCGCCACCCGTCGTCACTAGTCATCTCGACTAATTCGACGAAAGCGCCGCAGGGACCTTCGCCTGCCCGATTTGTGGACGTTGGGTACATACCTGACCGTTCGGTATGAGAATATATGGCGATCGCTGCTAAGCGAGCTCTCATTTCGATAGGACAAGTATGACGAACGAACTCCGCCAGGCGATCTCGGACCTTGCAGCCTCCATTGCCGCCGATCCGGCGGTATCCACCGCGACCCAATCCTTAGCACAAGCCGTCATCGACAGGATCGACCACGAAGTGCGTGAGGACCGGGACTACGCCGAGCATGGAATCGCCCTCTAGAACTCGCTCGGGGCGAGCAGCTTCCGCACGTCGCCGCGCCGGAAACGTACGGTGCCGAGAAGATTCACCTGAGCCGCAAGTTGAATCTGAGTTGTACCAGCAGGGATGGAAATCGGCGGGGTGCGCATGATGCCCGATCGTTCTTGCTGTTCCAGCGGGTACGCCTCCTTGTAGAACATGTCGTGAGCCTGCCCGAGAGCGTTAAATGCGGCGTTCATGAATGTCAGTTTGAGGTTGGCGCCCGAGCCGTACCCTCCCGGAATCGTCGGGGCTGGAGCGCCGGCATCGATCTCGAACTCCATCGCTGCGACCTACTGGCCACGTGCTGCAGTGCCGAGGTGACTTTCGCCCCGGCCGCGTACTGGTAGAGCTGGCCGCCTCCGGTGCCTGTCGCCGATACGGTGAGCTGTTGCCAATCGAGGTTCGGATACTTGTCTGTCGAGGCAACCTTCGACGCGACAACCGTGCCACCAGCTCCTGTTAACCCAACTTTCCATGACGACGCGATAGTTCCCGTAACTCCAGCGTCCGCAGTTCCGAATGTAGAGAACATCGGCGGGTTGAGCATCAGGTTCGCGGCATCATCGTTGTTTGTCAGGAGGATATCGGCCGGAGGCGAGATCGGCCTGAGTACGGAGGCGATGATTTTGCCCATCCGCTTCGCGCCCAATCTGTTCGGGTGCGTTCCGTCCGATGACACAAGCGGAGTGTTCATGTTGCCGCTGATGTCTTGGAGGACTGGAGCAATGTCCACCACCAGGAAGTTCCTGCGGGAGCGACCCTGTCGCTTGACCCACTGATTGATCACGTTGTCTGAGGCCCGCTGCCCCGCCGCGAGCGTGTTGCCAGGAGTGATCGTCAGCGCAATCACGATCGAACCAAGAGCGGCTGCCTTGTCATACGTGGCCTGCAAGTTGGCAATGGTCGCCGCTGCGCCGATCGCACCGTCATTCCTGCCTGCGAGACTGACAATATATCCAGGCTTAAGTGCCATTCAGCACCGCCTTCGCGGGCGTGCTGGGAATACGCGGCTTGGCCACAAGGTCGTGTCGTCCTGAGTCGACACTGCACGGCCGAAGCGACCGCTGGTCGGGTGTCATCAAGATGGTGCCCGGGTACGAAGTCGCAGCGATCCGGTGGCAGGAGTGGACCGACTGGCGCGGACGGATGTGTGGAAGCCTTGGTCTGCCCCATCTCTTGGCGCTTTCAAAGCCTTTTTGTGCACGGATCGCAGAGGTCTCGCCTCTACTCGAAATAGTGCGAAGCCGAATCGAAATGTGGGTACCTCAGAGAGGGTCGCATCATCGGTGGGAACT
This sequence comes from Rhodococcus sp. MS16, assembly GCF_013277795.1. Lineage (NCBI taxonomy): Bacteria > Bacillati > Actinomycetota > Actinomycetes > Mycobacteriales > Nocardiaceae > Rhodococcus > Rhodococcus sp. MS16. The sequence continues at coordinate 625,528 of NZ_VBTM01000005.1, read as the reverse complement.
TTCCTCCCTGATGTCTCGGGACCAAATGCCGTTGCTTCTTCTCAACCCATGTCAGACTTGCCGGTATGTGGTGGATTACCGAAATTGTCGTCGGATGGATCACAGCGGGTGCGTTCCTAGCGGTGTGGCTAGGCCGTGCTATCAATCACGCCGAGTTGGCAGACAGCGCCGGCCTCGTGGTGAACGAGTCTGATCAGCGCAGGTAGGTCGTAATAGCTGCACGGGCGATGTGAAACCTTGGCCGAGGGTGTCGAACGGTAGGTTCGTCCTGTGTTGCGGTTGGTGTTGCGCCCCCGAACCGGTGCGTTATTAATCGGGCGTTCGAAACGTCGAACCCTATGTCCGGCAACGTAACCCGGGTCATTTATCGATCATCGCACCCCCAGAAGCGCTGGGAGTGCCTACCTCATTCGACGAGCGCGGCTTAGCCGCCCACAGCCCTGTCCCACGGGCGAACAAAGCGATCGATACGTTTGTAAAGGATCCGGAGGCGACAAACATCACGTCGAGGGGAGATACCGACCGAGCAATCCAGCGAATACTGTTACCTGGTCGGCAAGGACGAATTCACGCTCCACGAGTTTGCGCCCTGCACTCGAATGGCGGGCCGCTGCTTTCCCATCTGCGATGACCGCGTCCAGAGCCTTACGGAGACCGTCCACGTCCTCGGGTTGAACAAGACGGCCGGTCACTCCGTCTATGAGGATCTCCGGTATCCCGGACAACGCCGTCGACACGGTTGGTACCCCGCAGGCCAGTGCTTCCATCAATACGACGGGCAGTCCCTCCATCTGCCCGTCCGTCGCAATGACACTGGGTAGTACGAACAGATCAGCTTCGGACAGTGCTTCTCGAACATAGATTTCGTCGCGACTGCCTAGAAACCGGACCCGATCGGCGATCCCTAGGTCGTAAGCCATACCGTGAAGTTCGTCGCTGAGCACGCCGCCGCCGACTATATCTAGTCGAATCCGATCGACGTTCGGCCCGCCGGCGGCTATTGCCTCGAGCAGAAATCGGTGCCCTTTGTACTCTTGTAGCGAGGCAATGCACAGAGCCCGCACAGGCCCTTTCGTCGGTATATCTCTGACGTTGTATGGGTACTGGGCGATGTCGATTCCGCAATGGATGACTTCGATCGGGGTGTTCAGGTCGTTGAAGCCGTTGAGGAAGGCGCGATTGAACTCCGAGATCGTGACGACGAAGCGAGCATCAGCGACTTTACCGGCAAGCATGGACTGATCGACGTATAGATCGTGGGCATGAGCGGTAAAGCTGTAGCCTGTGCCGACGAGTCGGTAGCATACCCAGGCTGCCAGTGCTGGGTACGTGGCGTAATGAGCGTGCACGTGGACAATTCCGGAAGTCCCCGCGAGGTCCTTGGCATGAGCGCACGCCAAAGCTGTGGTCAGCAGTGCCCGCACAAGCACGCGGGGTTGGCGCGCATGCTCACGAATCACCCGGAAAACCACCGAAGCGAGTGCTACCGGGTGGCGACGTAGTGCCCACAGGAGCCCTCCCAAAACGGCAACTGCGTTGGGGCGCACAAGTCGTTCGGTCCACTTGCGGGCGATATCGTGAACGACCATGTCGGGCGAGGGAAACAACGAACGGACTTCGACTTCGTACTCACCACGTTGCGCCAGGGAATCAAGTTCGCGGACGATGAATGTCTCCGAGGTTCGGGGGAATCGGGATACCAGGTAAACGATTCGGGGCTTACTCATCATCTGACCTGATCGCAGATTCGTATAGCTTCCGCAAGTTGGACGCCCAAGCTGTGGCTGAGAACTCCTGTCGTGCCCTGAGCGTGGCCGCTGCGCCCAGCTTCGAGGCTAGTTCGGCATCGCGTAACAGTTCACAGATGGCCTCTGCCAGCTCCGCAGGGTCCCCGGCTTCGGCCAGCAGACCTGTCTCGCGGTCCGCGACGATGTCAGGAATACCACCAGCTGTCGTCGTTACGATTGGTCGTCCCGTGGCGGAGGCCTCGATAAGAACCGTGGGGAAATTCTCTCCGTGCAGCGCAGGCGCTACGACGATGTCTGCTGCCCGGTACACATTCGGCATATCGGTGCGCGAGCCGGCAAAAATGACAGCACCGTCGAGGCCCGCTTCGGCCACCTGCCGGCGATATTCTCCGGCGAGTTCACCGTCGCCAACAATCGAAAGCAACGCGTCGGGGTGATTTTTCCGGACCGTCTTCCACGCCTCGATTCCCACCGGGATCCCCTTCACCGCCCGGAACGCGCCTGGTATCACCACCAGGGGAGCCTCGGTACCGCCGAGTTCCTCCCGTACGTTTGGGTCGGCCGGACCAGGTGTGAAGTTCGTGAGGTCGACACCGTTATGCACGACGTCCCAATTAGGTGGCGCCGCGGCGAATCCGTGCTCATGCTGGAACGCTGAGCGAGATGCTTCCGATACGAAGATCGCTTTGTCAGAACGGGTGGCTGCCTTGACTGCCAGACGTTCCCGCTTCGCGGCACGACCGGTCTGGGGGCTTGCAACGTGATGAAATGTGCAAACCAGCGGAGTGCGGGTGAGCTTGGCAGCAGGGAGTGCCAGCGTGATTGCCATTTCCAAATGCGCGTGTACGATATCGCAACCTGACTGACGGATCTCCCGAACCAACTGAGGGATTGCCGTCGGGTCGAGCAGCCGACGGATGTGGAGATTGCGGGCCTTCACGCCCGCGTCACGAAGGGCCGCCATCGTCTCGGGGGCATTCATTGATGGGGGGGACAAGCTGACGATGCTCATGTCGATGTCGACGTCCGGACACGCCGCAGCGAGCTGAGCGAGCAGTATCTCTGCGCCGCCGAACCGGTAGGCATCGACGAGGGTGAGTACACGTAGGGTACGGGTCAAGCGAAAACCTCCTGGATACAGGGCATATCTGATCCACCCTGGCGGCTAATCGGATAAATCACGGCACAACGGGCCGGCTACGGATCAATCACTCTGCGCGCTGCACGGAGGTGGAGGAGACTCGATCAAGTGTTTCGAGAACGCGGGCTGCGGCAACCATCCATGCATCAGCCGTGAGTTTTTGCCCGGCTGTCCCCAGCTCTTCGGCCAGCTGCGCATCGTCGAGTAACGCAAGGATCGCAGAGGCCAGCTGCTGAGGGTTCTCGGATTCGACAAGTAAACCAGTCTCCTTGTCTCTCACTACTTCCGAAAGGTCGCCGACATCCGTTGCGATGACTGGTCTACCGAACGTGTACGCGAGGTGCGCAACGCCGCTCTGACTCGCGCGAATGTACGGCGTGACTACCATTCGAGCTGACCCGACAATCTCCGGGATGTTGGGCACCGCGACGTAACCTGGCCTTGCATCGACGTTGCCGATCTCTTCGGCTCGTGCCAGCAGGTGCGGCAGGTCGATATCGGCGCCGACCCCCCCGGCGAGAACCAGTCGAGCGTCCGGACATTCGGATCGCACTAGATCGAAAGCGTCTAACAGAACATCGATGCCTTTGTATTTTGTCCAGGTCCCGAAGAACAACACGATCGGATCGGTATCGGCTACGGCAGTGCACTGGTGAACGTCGCTGGTCAGGGCGCGTTCGTCACCGTGAGGGATTACCACGACCTCACCTGGAGGTTGCCAGTGTTGTAGCACCACGTCCCTGGTCTGCGGACCTAGTACGAATGCCACATCCATTCGCCGCCAGGCCGCCTTGAATGATCCGGTTAGCAATCGGCCCGATTTGGGTGTGCTGGTGTCCTTGGCATCAGACCTCGGCAGCGGCTCGTGCGCGATAATACCCAGCAGCGAACCCCGCAACACGGTTGAAATAAAGACCACGAACAGAGGCTCGATGGTGAACCGCCAGTGTGACCACAGAACGGCGCGGGGACGTATTCGGAGCAGATGCCATGTCAGAACTAGCCACGACAGCACCAGTTGCCCCGCTCGCACAGCACGACGCATCAGCCGGAATGCCGATGATCTGACGACCGAATCGGTTGGGTGCCAGGTCGGAAGAACAGGTCGGATCTGGAAACCCTGCTGTGTCGAGTCGAGTTCCGGCTCCGGGCCAGTCAGTAGAACGACTCTGTGTCCTGCAGCGGCCAGCGCATTACCCATTTGTACGGCGAATTGGAACAGGCCTCCGGATGGAGAGAACTCGACGAGAACGATCGGTTCTCGAGTCACGCGATGACTTGCAAGCGGTTCCAAGGCACTCCCGGCAAGTTGTCGTAGTCCCACCTCAGTCCTGCCTGCTCATAGACGCTTCCGATCTCGCCGTCCTCAGCTTCGGCGTCCCGCTCGAAACTGACGCTCAGTGGCGCTCCACCGGCATCTACTACGTAACCACCGTAGACCTGCATAGCACGCGCGACCGTCCGTACAGCGGGGGCAAGGTCCAGTGCGTCAAGATCGATTGTCGGGTCTAGGCGAAGTCGGGCACCCTCTGGGATGCAGTCCGTCCGAAGTGATGTTCCGTCAGTCTTGATCGCAGGTGTACGGAAGATGCCGGCGCACACGTTGTCCGTCTGGATTGCGAGCGCGTGCTGGATCTCTCCCTGTTCAATCTCGTCCACTGTTATCACTCCGGCCAGTCGCGACGCTCCGGAACCGGTGCTGGCGCCCCCCCAGCCGGATCCGTAAAGGTCGTTGACCGCACCGAAACTGGCTGTCCATTGGCCGTTTGCAAACTCGGCTTGCCAGAACTCGAACACCAAGCCGCTGGTGTCGTCGACGACGACGACCAGAGCTCCGTCAGATCCGGTTTGTGGACGGGCATCGGTGGGAATTGGGATCAGATGGCCGTCGAACGGGCACGGACCCCACCATGTGATGGTGCATGTGACGGCGTAACGAGGTGTGGTGCTTTCCGCCTGGTAGATGGGAATACCGAATTCGGCCATCGATGCATACACGCTGTTTTCCCGCGAAGCGCGGGCAATCATCGCCGTGCTATTCGGATCAATCGCAGCGTTATCCGGAATGCTTGTGCGGAACGGACTGCTGGTGGTGAATGGTTGGAACGACTCCTGCGCGTGTGAACTTGGGGCCGTGGCGATCGACATAATCACTACCAATAGGAGAATAAATGGGACCGCAAGAGTAGCGGTCAGCTTCGGACCGGATTCGGTGAAAGATCCGACGTTACGGTGGGACTTTACAGCCCCGATCATTGGGACGACCCGTTCGGTACGACGCATCTCATAAGGGTATTACTACCCTATATTCGATGCATCTCATAAGAGCATTACTACCGTATAGATTAGGGTATTCCTACCGTATGGTCGGGGCCACTACGGTCCGCAGAGCCGACTTTCTTCCGTACGGCCAGTGCAATGCCGATGGCGGTAAGGGCCGTCGTCGCGAGCACAGCGCCCGCCGTCCATCCGGTTTTCCGACTGGTGACTGTGCTCTGATCGACCTCGCCGATTGGGGAGAGCGTGTACCAGGAGTCGGCCCCGGTATCGGCCAGATTCCTGCGTGCCTCGGCCAATGCAACGTCCAGTCTTGCACGGGCCGAGTCTTTGTCAGTGTCTGTCACGCTGATTGTGATCGCACCTCGGACGTAGTCGCCAATGGCAGTGACCGCGGGGTCGGAGGCGGCCATGATTGCAGCATAGGTTGGCAGCACTACGTGTCGGCTCCTGATGTCGAGCGCGTACGCATACCCGCTCTCCATCGCTTGCGTCGGCAAGATCGTGACCTTCTGGCTCGCCGTATATGTTTCGGTCGCGGCTACTGATGTGACTAAAGTAACGGCGGCTGCAGCGAAAACGCCGAACCCTGTGAATAGCAATACGTCCCGGGCCCTTACCCGAATTGGTCGGACGCCACGGTCGGTATTCGGAACCGCTGATGAAGCAAGTGATCCAGCCAAGGCGAGGATTATCGCGAACGTCCGGAAATAGGCGAGATGCAGGAAGATGCTGGCGATCGACCAGGCGATGAGAGCCGCCAGCACTGCAGCAGCCAGTGATCGTTGGGATAGCGATTGTTGAGATCCATTGGGAGTGCGGGAAAATCTGACCACCCGAAGGCCAATACACCCGATGAAGCCCACCACGAAGACAGTCCACCCCACCAGTCCGACTATTCCGCTCTCGGCAGCGAGTTGTGCGTACAGATTATGTGCCGCATCTGCTGGTGCACGGACGGCTGTATCGACGATGCCGGCATATTGCGGTACTGATAATTCGTAGACGCCAGGGCCGAACCCGAACATCGGTCGATCCCGGAACATCGCCCAGGCGATTTCTTGGGCGGCTTTCCGCCCGAGCACAGATGGATCGATCCCGTATTGCGGTCCTGATTCGGAAACGTCGGCGATCAATGCCGTCAGGCGGTCGCCGATTCCCGGCACCAGCAGAACTGTGGCTGCCAATGGCAGGCTCATCAGTCCAACTCGCCGGGCCGCCGGACCACTTGCCACAATCCATACGAAGAGCACCAGCGCTGCGGAAATGATGGTGCCGCGTGACTGTGTGAGATAGACCCCCACAAGCAGAGCGAGCCCTGCTCCAGCCCATACCAGTGCTACCCGTTGACGACCTGTTCGGACTGCGCGGACGGTCAGTGCCCCTGCCAACGGCAGACCCAGGATCAGGTGTCTGCCCCAGAAGTTGGAGTCGGGCAGCGGACCGCCGTATCTCAGTGTTGTCGTCAGTTGTCCGGAAGCTTGGGTAACCGTTGCGAAGCCACCGAATGACGTCGCGCCTCCGAAACCCACTTGGCTGATCAACGAGAGTAGGGACAGCAGCGCAAGCGGTATTACGACGGCTGCTGCGACTGCCCATGGCTTTTCGCTGACCTGCGCGAGAATCAGTACCACGATGAGGAAGACACAGTCCACCACCGAGTTTCTCAGAGTGGCCATCGAGGCTTCGAAATTCTGGCTCCCGAGTGCGGCCAGTAGTTGAGTGATGAGATAACAGGCGATCAGCCCGACGCAGAAAATAGTCCAACGATTCACCCGACGGCGCATCACAGGGTCGCGCAGTGCCACACCGATGGTGAGCAACCCCAGCCCCAGCGATATATGGAAAATCGGGAGCGGACTCCGCTCGGCAAGCACTCCAGCCAGATTCGTCACCTCGATCACGACCATCGCGATCAGCACCGTCAACGGTCGACGGATTATGTACAGGGTGGCCGCGGCGGCAGCAGGTAGAGCAACTGCGATTATCGTGGGCTTAGGCCCGAGCACGATCGACCCGACCGCGACTACAGCCCCGATTGCGATTAGTAGGATCGCCAGGTCGGATATCGCTGTAGCGGATCGAGCCTTGATCATCGCAACTGCGTCTCGACCGGTGCTGGCTCGGCATGTCTCGCCTGGTATCCGAGATCTATGTCCTCGGTACTTGCGATGGGTCCACTCTCAGATTGTGATGCGTCATCTGTACGCCGTGCGGATCGTCCTCGGGCTGCACGGCTGACGAGGAGTCCGGCGCCGGCACCGATCGAAAGCCCGGCAATACCCAGCGCGCCGAACATCTGCATTCGGTCGGGGCTCATCGACTGGGCGCCACCATCCGGGGACGTAATCGATTCGAGTTTGAACGGGCCCGACACCGTCGCAGCCACATCACTAGAGCTTGTGAGCACTGACTCCAGCGCTACGTCGGCGACGTTCGCGGAATTCGCTTGCATGGTGACAGTGATCAACGTGGTATCCGGCAGGGCTCCTGCAGCGAGAGTGAGTTCGGATTTGGGCACTCCGGCCGTTGATGCGGCGGCATCCAACCATCGATCGTTTCCGAGCACTATCGCGGCAGACCGGGTCGCCTGGCCGCGGTTGAGCACCTCCCAGAAGTTGGACGCCTGATCCAGGGGAACCTCGGGTCCGGGAAGCATGGCGAGTGTCGCCTCGGCGGTGAACCGTTCACCGCGACCAGTGAAGGCGGCAGCCGCGAAAACCCCCGCCAGGAGTCCTACTGCGGCGAGGACTATCACCATGAGCCGGGTTCGGGCCAGAAGTGTACTGCTCAAGATGATTCCCCTTCGGAGTTGAGTGAACGCGTTCGGTCTGGCTCAGCGGACGGTCGTTCTGCAAGTGCACCGTTGGAGGACTCAGCGTCAGATCGAGAACGCACGGACCGGAGGATCGACATCCCGGCGTGAAAGAGTTCAGGTGCGGTGAACCGCAGCCCGACCAGATAGATGGGCAGCCCCGCCGTCATCGTGATGAGGAGTGAAACCGCGGCCGGCAACGATGCGGTCATCTGGCCGACACCAACCATGGCGATTCCCATAAGTGCCGCTGCGGGGAGCGGACGTAGTGCTGCCTTCAGCAGGTCGGACCATTTTAATCCTGCCACTGTTCGAACGATCAACATCCGTACGACGAAGTGCACCAATTCCGTAGCCAGCAGGACTATGGCGACCATGAGGATGCTGTGGCCCGCAGCCCACCAGATTGGGCCGATCATGAGGACGAGCTTTCCCACATTGATCGCGGTGAGAATCGACGGTCGGCCGATTGCTTTGTAAACATCGCCGGAATGGAACGACGCCGAGTAGATCATGGCGTAAAGCGCGAGCACAGCCATTACTACTGCTGAACCTGAATAGGTAGGCCCGTACAGCGTCCCGATAACGGATGGTGCTGCTGCGGCCAAAGCGACACTGATCGGTGCGGTGAGTGCTGTGACCACGGAAAGTACCTGCAGATAGTGCTGCCCTAGGGCGGGTCGGTCGTGCTGCAGCCGGGACAAGGAGCTGAAGAGCACCTCGCTGATTACGATGCACAGATTTAGCACGACAAGCTCCGGAAGCCGGTACGCGAGTGAGTACAAACCAAGTTGCTCGTCGCCGAGACGAAAGCCGATAATGAGGTAGTCGACGTTGTAGATCGCAAAGGCAAGTAGGGTTACCGCACTGACCGGAATCCCGAAGCGGACGAGGTCCCGAGCTTCCTGCGAGTCGAACCCGAACGGGACCTTGGTTCGCACAACCCACCAGTACAACACTGTTGTCACGACAGTACCGGCGAGCTGGCCGTATGCCAGGCTCCACACGCCGAGACCTTCGACCGCCAATACGATCGTTAGCGTAGCTTTGACGACGGCCCCGAGGAACTCCGGCAGCATTCGACTCCGGAAGTCGAGCTCGCGGCGCAGTCGAGCGGCCGGGACGGCACTAAGCGAGGAAATCATCAACCCGATGGCCAGTACCCGGATCAATGGAGCTAACTCAGGGTGGTTCAGCGCAGTTGCGGTAATTCCAGCGGTACCGGCCAGCACGGCGCTCGCAAAAACACCGAACAACACGGAAAGTGTTAGACCCGTTGGCGCAAGTCGAGTCCATTCGCGTTGGCTCTGCACGAGCGCGGCACCGACGCCAAGATCCTTGACGTAATCAAATAAGTTGACGGCCAATAACGCTAACGCGAACAGCCCGAAGTCGGCGGGCTCGAGCAACCGCGCTAACACCACGGTCATGATCAATGTCGAGCTTTTGCTCAGCCCGAAGATCAGGTAGTTCCACGCCGCCTGCCGCCCGGTCGGCGGTGGTTTTGTCGCTTCGACCGCACCGATGGTGTCCGAGGCATCAGTTTCGGTGCGATGGTGACCGCCCTCAGCCACGTCGATCTGCCCCGACAGATTGATGTCGGAGGTTAAGCCGCCGAGACGATTTTGGTCGTCTTCGTAACATGGAAACTATCCGATCTTTGGGTAGTCTCACCCGTAGATCGCGAAGAAGACAAATCGGTCCCAGGTGCACAGGCACACTGTATTCTAAATATAGAATCGGTTCGGCGTCGCCTATGTCCAATGGCGCGTCTCGTCCGAACGGCGCATTAGCCGAAATAATCGCCATCACCCGGATTGCTGGTTGGTGGCTGCGGCCCGCGGCCGGAGATGAACGGGAGCTAGGTGTCGAATTCAGTTGCTTTGATCAGTGCTGTTGATCCGTATCCGATTGATGCTGGCAAGAAAGTTGTTCTTGCGGGGTTTCTAGAATATTTTATCGACCGGTTAGGCCCGAACAACGTGCACTATTTGATGGTCGGAGGTCGTGCCCGGGATGACTTCCCTGCCAAATTGCACCCGCAACCCAAGCCGAGTGCCCTCGGAGCATTTGGCAGTGTCGTAACGCGGACAGGCACCGGACGAGCCAGCTTGCAGGAGTCTTTGCTGCACTCCGCCGACGTGCGCACTGCGATTCACCGGACGCTAGATCGGGTTTCGCCGGACCTGGAGGTCTACGACACTGTTCGGATGGCACAATACGCCTCAGTGAATCGCTCGGACCAGCAGATATGTTACCTGGATGACTTATTCTCCGAACGCTACAGAGCCATGCTCGTCGCAGCCGACCAGTATCCCGACATCAATATCCAGCCGCTCGGCAATTTCGCTTCACACGTGCCTCGTCCACTTCGGCCATTGGCAGACCACCGGCGAAGCCAGCGCCTGCTGCTAGCTCTCGAACAGCGTTTGGTGAGCCGAAGTGAGGACAAATCGGCTCACCGATTCCGTACCAATCTGCTGGTGAACGCGCACGAGTCGGACCTGCTCCGGCAGCGTTCAGGGGTCGAAGCAGGTCGAGTACAGGTGATCCCTCCCCTGATCGGTCACCCAATACCCAGGCGGGACTACCACGGAGCTCCTGAGTTTCTATTCCTTGGTCAGCTTTTGTTGCCGCACAACGACGATGGGCTCCGGTCATTTCTCAGTAACGTCTGGCCGCTCGTGCTCGCCGCCCGGCCCGATGCTCGGCTCAGAATCGTCGGTCGTCACCCGCGTCCGGAGCTCACTGAGCTAGTTGCTAAATACGCGAATAGTGTGACGCTCGAGGGTTTTGTGTCCGACTTGAGCGAGATACTCGGCCGCTCTGCAGCGATGATCAACCCCCTGAGATTCGGATCCGGTATCAAACTGAAGATCATCGAGGCATTGGGTGCGGGTGTGCCAGTGATCTCGACAACGATTGGCGCGGATGGCGTCGCAATCGGACTGGACGAGGGTGTATTGGTTGCGGACAGCGATGCTGAGCTGAGCGAACTGCTGCTGGAATCGACTGACGTCGTTCACAATGTTCGGCTTTCCACAGCAGCAAGGGAGCACTTCGCTAGATGCTATTCCAGGGACGTCGTTTTTGCGCGCTACGATGCTGCTTTCGGCTAGGTTGAAATTCCTTGAAATCACTTACCGCCCAAGAGAATAGCTAATCCGCGGCATTCAAAGGCCGGGAGAACAGGAAAATTATGCGTGCTCTGGTAACTGGCGGCGCGGGATTCATCGGATCGACTCTTGTCGACCGTCTCCTCGCGAACGGGAATGCTGTCACGGTTGTGGACGACCTTTCCCGCGGGCGGCAATCGAACCTTGCCTCAGCGAAAAACAATTCGGATTTCGAGTTCGTTGAAGCAGATATCGTTGATGCGGATCTGAATCGGATCGTTGCAAACGCGCAACCCGATGTGGTTTTCCATCTAGCTGCGCAGATCGATGTACGGAAGTCGGTCGCCGATCCCGGGCACGACGCGATGGTGAATGTTGTGGGCACCGCTCGTCTTGCTGAGGCCGCTCGACGCGCCGGGGTCCGTAAGGTTGTTTACACCTCGTCAGGCGGGGCAATTTACGGCACGCCATCGGTCTTTCCAGTTGGTGAGGATGTTCCGGTTTCCCCATTGTCGCCTTATGCTGCAGGAAAGATCGCTGGCGAGATCTACCTCGGTATGTTCCATGAGCTCTACGGACTGGACTGCACATTCATCGCGCCGGCCAATGTGTACGGACCCCGGCAGGATCCGCACGGTGAGGCGGGTGTCGTAGCTGTATTCGCTGGCAGATTGCTCGGAAACAAATCGACTCACGTGTTCGGCGCAGGCGGAAACACTCGTGACTATGTATATGTCGACGACGTAGCCGATGCGTTCCTCGCGGCCTCAGGAACGCTGGGCAGCGGCGCACGTTTCAACATTGGCACAGGAGTAGAAACCAGCGACCTCGAACTCCATCGTTTGGTCGCCGCTGCGGTCGGTACCGACGCCATTCCACTTCACGCCCCTGCCCGGATCGGGGACGTGCCTCGATCGTGCCTTGATCCGTCTTCAGCGCGGGAGGTCCTTAACTGGCATCCCCGAGTGTCGTTGCCTGACGGTATCGCTCGGACGATCCGACATTTCCGGGATGTTCAGATATCGGCCAGCTGAGTCCACGCTGAAGTTGGTGCTTACGGCAGGGGACACGATCGCAGTGCAGAATGATCGGCGGTGTCCGCGAAATGGCCGCGAAATGGGAAGGGCTCGAACAATTATTCAACCGACAGTGCGGCGATGGGGAAGTTCTTCTCGTGCCGGGTTGTTCGGCCCCTGTCGTAGGCACCGGGTGGCGCGAATCTGGTGATAACTTGTTCGTCCACTTGTCCAGTGAGCATAGATGATGTAGTCGAATCATTTTGGGGCAGAACGCATACCGAGATAATCAGTCGAGAGCGGTGACACATCGGATTGGACTGGTCAACGCCATCGTCGAGGATCTGGAGACTTTTCAATCGCCTGCCAAGGTCTCGGGAAACCCGGTGCGATTCAGGTTGACGTTCCTATCGGTTTCCATTCGAGCGCTGCGGTATTTCTCTCGTTTGTCGTCACCGAGGTGCGTGAAGGCCAACGCTTCTCATTCGGCCCGTTTGAAAATTGCCAGCACAGTCAGCATCAAGATCTTGACATCCAACCATAGTGACCAGTTCTCGATGTAGTAGTTGTCCCATTCGGCGCGGTCGGCGATCGATGTTTGTCCGCGCAAGCCGTTGACCTGAGCCCAACCCGTAACGCCTGCTTTTACACGGTGTCGCTCGCCGTAGCGGCGGATCTGCGCCTCGAAAAGGGTTACGAACTCAGGGCGTTCGGGTCTGGGACCGACCAGACTCATGTCGCCTCGCAGGACGTTGAGTAGTTGGGGGAGTTCGTCCATCGATGTCGTCCGCATAAGTTTTCCGATCCGGGTTCGTCGATCAACTCCCTCGACGCCGCCTGGTGCGCTACCGGTTTTCGGAACGAACGTCACTTCGTTGGGATCGGGTAGCCGCATCGAGCGGAACTTGAGGCAGCCGAAGACCCGGCCGTCACGCCCCACTCGCTCTTGAGCAAAGAAAATCGGTCCCGGTGAGCTCCAGCGCACCAAGAGCATGAGAGTCAGGAAGAAAGGGGAGATGGCGAGAAGGATGCAGCCGGCAGCGATTCTGTCACTCAGGTGCTTCGCCCGGAACTGCCAGCCTTGGGGATTGGTGTGAGGCACGGACAGCAAAGGCATACCGCCGATGTGGTCGACGAGGCTCTTCGAACCGATCACCTCGTACATTCGTGGCACTACCCAAACTCGGAGCCCATGGCGGTGGGCGATGCGGACCGCTGCAGGTAGCAGCTCCCAGCGGCCTTTTGTGAAAGCGATGACGAGACGTTCTGCCTGGGTTTGGGCGATGGCGGTTTCGAGTTGGTCGACAGCGCCGAGGTGAGGCACCTGGTCGGTATCCGACCCTTGCTCACCGCGCGTGTGAGTTTCGTCCGACAACACACCGACGGGGTTCATGCCGTGTTCCGGGGCGGCGATCATGCGAGCGATCACGTGCTGGGTGACCTGTCCGGACCCGATGACCAACGTGGGGGACACGAGGTGTGATCGTCGCTGCAGGCGCCGTTGAACCACCACGCGAACTAGGCGGCCGAATGGGATAAGAATGCTCGCGCAAACCCACAGCTTCGTTACCGAGGCGCCAGGGCGGTCGGTGATTCCCAAAAAGACCAGGATGCATAGCAAGAGCATTGCCGCTATCGAACCAGACGAGAGAATCCCCATGAACTCGTCGAGGAATCTGCGGTTGAGCGTCCGCCGATATAACGAGCGCGCACCCATGACGGTCACGACCAAGGGAATAAAGAGTGCGAGCCACCACAGAGGTGGATGCGGTAAATCTGACCTGACAGCCCACAAGCACGCCAGTGCCACCGCAATCGACGCCGACAGCACATCTATGGAAATCGTGATGACGGTGCTCAGGGGGTCGGTTCGAATGAGTTGCTCGAATGACTTTCGAGAATCCGAAGAAGTGGGTAGGGGGTCGTCGGGGGCGGTCGAAGTTTCGACCGCCAACAATTGTGGCAATTCCCCACTCCATTCATGTCACTTAAACAGTTGGTGCAGTCACAATTAACCACATTCTATATGGGCCGTAACAACTCGCGTATGGTTCGGGTGCGATTTGCTTTCTCGGCGGGCGACGAATAGTGGGTTGGTGTCTGGATTCTATTGGTCGAAGATAACGTTTTTGACTACGTCGGCAAGGTCCGTCATGATTTGAATCTCACCGCTCGACCAATGATGCGGTTGGGTGTCCCACGCGCAAAGTGTCCCAACTGCATGACCAGCATCGTCGCTGATGGGGATACCGATGTAGGCACCGACCACGCCACTTTGAGCGGCCGAATGATCCCGGAGCACTGGATGGTCAGCGATGTCGTCGATGATGAGCGGGGAGCCACTCACCACTGCGTATACGCAAAGCGAGTCGGGAAGAGGATAGGTCCGTTGCTCTCCGATTTCACCTGAGCGGGAGGCAATTGCGGCGTGGACCTGCTCGACGTCGGTGATCATGTTCAAAGCGGCGTACGGGATCCCGACTGCTTCGATGGTCAAACCGACTACCTGATCGACTTCGGGGTGTGGTCCCGTCTGGATCAGACCGGTGTCGTAGACCGCGCGTAGCCTCGCGCTGTCGTTGAGTACCGACCACACAGGGGACGGTCCTTCGCTGGCTGTCTCGCGCAGCCCGTCGAAGATGGCGGTAAGAGCTGGATCCACATATCCCCCGGTAATCGCACTGACATGGTCGTTAGCGGTGCGGTCGGTTTGTGCGGGTAAATCTACGATCGACTCCACGTGGTCATTCGCGTCCTCGCTTGAACTGTCAGGGCTGGCGTCTGTTCGGCTCGGCGGTTTCATATCTTTCCCCTCGTTAATCGGTGGCAACAATTTCTTCCACCGCGATTGGTGACGCGGGACTGAAGTAAAACGAGCTGCTCCTTGGTGGCAGAATGGGAATTGTGACATTGCCGTTCTCCGACCGAGGAGCAGTCCAGTTAGTCACCGTAATACCCCACTCACCTTGGAGGGAAGGCGACGCCTGATTCAGTGCTTCCCGAGTCGCCCGGTCGCTCGTACCGCTGCCGAATTGGGCGTGCCCGCAAATGTGCTTGAACGGTGAATCAAAGGTCACCAGTGAGGATTGTGTTCGAGATCGTATCGATGCGGCGAACCCGGAAATTGTTGGCAAACCGCATTGCGTTCGAACTGTGCATCGAGGGCATCGGCATTGCTCGTCGGGGGTCACGAAGAGCGCGGGAGATCTGGGATTGCACCGTCTCTGGCTCATTCGTCCAGCGAGAACAACCGGAAGCCGCTGGTCATTGTCGCCACACGGCTACGTCAGATGGCGCCTATGGAGGTGAAGAAAGCCAGGAATTTCCGACGGTGCAGGTTGGCATGCTCCGAACAATCCCAGCGGCCTTGGGCCCACGCAGAGCACATTCGCGTCGGCAATGCCTACCTGCATTCTTGCTCGACGGGAACACCCGGCTGGCAAATGTCGATGCCCAGACACGAAGCTGTCGGATCGATAGCGATTCTTTGGCTAACCCCGATCCGGTGTGGCGTGAGAGTCTGTTGCCGATGTGATCGGTCGACTTATCATGTCGGCGCGATCCGAATCGCTTTCCGGATGTCATAGACCGACCCGTGCTCGGCCGGATTCCGTTTTTCGGGGTCGTGTACCTTTTGCTTTCGCCAACCGGATCCGCCGGCCCCTTCGCTTGCATCGACAATGTCAGCCGGAGAGCTGCGCCTGTGCCGTCTCCGTGGACAGTAGGACATGGGTGTAGTGAATATTAAATGGCTTCACAATAACTGGAGACTTGATTCACTTGATCGTGTCGATTTGAGCGTAAACGCATCGCGTCGGTTGTCGGTAGCTGGAAACTGATTAATTCACAAGTTGTGCTGGACTTGTCGAGTCTCGCATCCGCAAGAGCTCGAATTGAAGTGCATTCAGGCGCTTTCAAACTGCGTGACAGTTTTCTGCCCGAGGAATTTAAGGGGTAACCTACTGTTAGCCGATCTAATTTTCGCGGCAGGTTTGCGACGAGATAGCGACTGAGTAATTCCTGTGCCGCACCACCGAACTCGCCGTGAATATGCTTACCGTCCAGATTGGGGGACGTTCGGCACTTCTTTCTGTGACTTAGCGCCTGCAGTGCAGGATGCAGAAATCTCATGGTCCGGGGTAATCAGCCACGGTATTTATTGGCCGTTATGGTCTGGCTGTTGAAATCGTCCAGTTCGCGTGCTCGCGGGTGGGCACAGCTCTTCCACCCGTGAATCGGCGTCGGTGCTTAGTGGCCGATCTCGAGGAGAGTTGTCAATGGTCCCCAGTTCAGTCGGGCTGCGGCGCACTCTGATGACTGCGCTCGCTGCATCGTTCAGTCTTGTCGTTCCGCTCGGCGGCATTGCCGTAGCGCAAGAGGGCGACCACGCTGTGGGACTGACGTCGGGGCGATTTCCTTCACCGAGCTTGGCAGGAACCTGTGTGATGTTCTCCAAGGACGATGAACCGGTAAGTGTTTTGCTGCCAGTACCTGATGGACTGACTGAAGCTGCGCTGGTCGGTACGATCACAGCACCAAGTGACTCAGCCGGGGCTGGATCGAAGTGAGCGCTGACGGCCGGCCGGTTTAGCGGATTGATCTCGACGCTAGGTGAGCCTGAGCCAAGTTTATGCACTGACACGGCATCCAACTGGTGGACACGAGAATGCCCCACCGACACTGCGCAAAAATAAAAATCTTGCGTTCGTTCTACGAGGCGGCCGGCGCCGAACTGCGGGCAATCGACCCCAAGGCACTGATCACTGCGGGGCTTCTGGGCGGCGGCCAATGTGGTACTGGTGGGGACGATTACCAGCATGTCAGCGAGTCGCCTTACGTTGACGTCGTCCACTATCACGATTATGGGGCAGGCGGAGTGACTCTTCCCTGTGATCAGTGGAATGGACTCGCGAGACGTATCGATCAGGCGGAAGCGGCAGGAAAGCCTTTGCTGGTCGCCGAGATTGGTGAGTGGGCGGGAAGTTGTGAATCGCTGGAGGATCGGGCCTTGCATATCGTCGACAAGATAGAATGCCGGAAATCAGCGGGTACGGCAGGAGCCTTGTTGTGGGCATTCGTTCCAGATCCGCGCCCCCTTGAATGCGCCATGGATATAGGCGAGAGTGACCACTGTATGGAGTTATCTCGGCTGAAGCCGAATGGGTCTGATGGACTTAATCCCGCTCTCCCGGAAGGGCTTGGAAGACGAAGGTCCCAGGACTTTTGGCAGTTAATCGAGGAATTGTGTAGCTTCCTCCTTGCTGTGGACAGTGTGTAAGGTAACGCAAAACTGACGTATGTTTCGCAGTAGTTTGCAACGTGCAGCTCAGAATCCGATAGGCACTCATCGAAGAGATTTGCGCGGCACCTGTGCGCAGAGATGAAATGTATGAGCCTGCATCAGGAAGGTGAATGATGACTACAGCGCGATCATGGTCGATCAAGACTGCCGTCGTACCGGCGGCTGGGCTCGGTACGCGATTCCTACCCGCTACAAAAACTGTGCCCAAAGAACTTCTGCCCGTGGTGGATACACCCGGCATTGAATTGGTTGCAAGTGAGGCAGCCGCAGCGGGTGCGGAACGCCTGATCATCGTCACCGCGCCTGGAAAAGCTGGCGTCATGGCGCATTTCCTGGAAGATATTGTTCTCGAGAACAGACTGCAGGATGCGGGAAAGCACCACCTCCTGGAGAAGGTCCGTAGGGCGCCGGGGCTTATCTCGGTGGAACCTGTTGTTCAGGAGTCTCCACTCGGATTGGGCCACGCCGTTGGACTGGCAGAGTCTGTACTCGGCGCTGATGAAGACGCGTTTGCGGTTCTACTTCCGGATGATCTGGTTCAGCCCTCCGGCGTTCTGGAAGCCATGGCGCGAGTCCGGGCCGAGCGTGGTGGATCGGTCCTGTGCGCATTCGATGTACCGCGAGACGCCGTGAGTTCGTACGGCATCTTCGATGTGGAACCCGATCCCGACAACACCGGTGTTCTCAAAGTTGTTGGGATGGTGGAGAAACCAGACGTCGCAAGCGCGCCGTCAACCTTGGCCGCTGTTGGTCGTTACCTGTTGGATCGCAAGATCTTTGATGCTCTCCGGGTGATCAAGCCGGGCAAGGGCGGCGAGCTGCAGTTGACCGACGCCATTGCCCTGATGATCAGCGAGGGTCACCCCGTTCACATTGTGGTGCACCAGGGATCGCGTCACGATCTCGGAAATCCGGGTGGATATCTTCGTGCCTCGCTTGATCATGCTCTGGGGCGCGAAGAGTACGGGCCGGACTTGCGAATCTGGCTGGAAGAGCGCCTCCGCCAACCTGATCCGCAACTTACATACTGAAGCAGGCACCACCCGAGACGTCGCCCCGGGTGGTGGTTTTACATTGATTGCTTAGACCGTGAAACGTCTTCTCCCAATAGGACGAATTCATGATCAGCTGGTAGGTGCCCTTGATCGCGGCGATACTCATCAGCACCCAGTACAGCGGCGCGGTCAGGCAGGCCACCAGTAGGGCGGCGTTTCGGGTTTCTCGGCATGCCACAAGGTTCATATACAGCACCGCTGCGATTGCGAATACGAGAGATACTTGTGCCGGGAAGCATACGTAGTTGGGAAAGATGTCCTGGATGACTGCAGGTTGACCGAGGATCCATCCCAGGCTCATGAGCCAGAAGACCCGTGTTCAGTGTCGCAACAATAGGTGTTCCTGCCATCAGGATGGTGAATTGAAGGAATCCGATGGTTCCGATCCCTCGCCACAGCTTCACCGGCTGGCGCATGTGCACCAGCCACGTTTGCAGGTAGCCCTTGTACCAGCGTGATCGCTGGCGAATCCAGTTGATCGTGTCGCTGTTGGCCTCCTCCAGTGTTGTCGATCCTCCAGCGTTGTCGAATTGAGGACCGCGGTCCGGTATCCGCTTTCGGCAATGCGAACGCCAAGATCGGCGGCTTCGGGGAAGTTGAAAGGATCCCAGGCGCCGATGTCGTCAAGCGCGCTGCCTCGCAGGTGATTTGAGGTTCCGCCGAGGGGCATGGGGGAGTTGCTCCGCATGAGGCCTGGGAGGATAAAGCTGAACCACAGGGAATAGTCAGCGGTGAACCACGCTGTCAACAGATTCTGCGTGCCATTGTGGAAGGCAAAGTTTTGCCTGAACACGGCGGTGTTTGAGGGTAATTGGGCGAAAGTTGCAACTATGCGGCGCAGCTGGAGTGGATCGGGTGAGTCTTCAGCATCGTGGATCGTGATGATCTCGCCCGTGGAAAAGTGAAGTCCGTAGTTGGGAAAAGTGAAGTCCGTAGTAGCAGGCCTTCAGCTTTGTACGCGGATCAGCCGCAGGCACTTTCAGAATGCTGATCACCTTTGTCGACGCCGGCTTTCTCCGCAGCCTCAATGGTAATCAGATCGTCTTCTTCCAGAAGCAGGAGAACTTGAAGTTTCTTCTTCGGGTAGTCGATAGCGCGCATGGCAGCGAGCAGGTCACCGACAACTTCCGGCTCGTTGTAGGCCGGAACCAGGATCGTGTACAGCGGCAACTCGTCGTCTGTCAGCGCGATTGCAACTTCGTCGCTGACGGTCATGATCGAGGACGCGTCCAGACCGCGCGTGAAGAGGATGAGCCGATCAACCAACGTCCAGACATTTCCGACTGTGCAGATCAGTGTGAGAGTGATGAGGGTGGGAGTGAGGAAGAAGATGAGACACCGGATTGTGATTGACAGAAGCGCGACCAGAACATTGCGTTGCCAGGGGTAGAACGCCACCGAGGCCGAGAGATCGGTTTGCGCTCATGCAGACCGTTTGCCGCGTCATGCAGTGCGGCCGCTTTGAACGCGTCGGAGTCTTGATCACCATTCATCAGGATGTCGGTGTTCACCATCTCGGAATTGACCATTGTTGAGCCTCCACGATGAGCCGTCCCTGCGTCTCGAGCGTGCCGATCCTTGTATTGCGATTCGTTATCTTCGGTTGAGCTCTTCGCGCGTAACAGCAAGGCGAGAGTGTTGCTTCCATTCGAAGCCATCGACGGACTCGGCACGGGAAAATACGCATCCAGTTCGTGATTGTCGACGGTGATGAGACTGACCCGTTGAGCGGCGCCATCGCCACGGGTCCAGATGAAGTTGAGGTTGCTCGAGTAGTGCCACTCCGAAAACGATGAGGATGGTCCAGTTGCTTGACTTTGTCGACGGTTTTCTCAGCGGCCGGTCGAATGGTCGTAGTGACTTGCCGCGTCGTTCATACAAGTAGAAAACTGCTCCGATCGTCAAAGCGGTGCCTACGGCAGGAATGAGTTGAACGACGAAAAGCGGGACGGTTGGGTATTGGTGTGAAAGGTAGTACACCAAAACCGGGCCGACAAGTGTTGGAGATGAGGAATGCAATCAATCCTCGCCGCCAGTTCAGGCTCACTGCAACGGTTGTTGCCAGCGACGACACCACAACCATGATGACGCTGTAGGCAAACCGGGTCCCACCCAATTCGACTGCCAACGTTCGGTAGAACAGAGGACTCAAAACCATGGGTGTCAGCCAGATCAACCAGTAACGCAACCAGTAACGATTGACCGGGCGAAGTCCGAACATCAGGACTGCAGCGCCCCAGACAAATACCCAGGCAGCCAGCACGTCGATGTGCATCAACTCGTAGTTGTCCCCGAATCGAGGCATCAACAGCGCTTGCATACCCAGCGCGACGAGTAGGCCGATGCCGCCAACGATCTTGTCCGTTTCGCGATCATGGATCGGGAGTTCGAGGCCCCGGCGCAGATCGGTCCCGACCGCAGCAACGATACACAGCAGTGGCAGTACAAATACGAACCCAACCGCGTTGCCATCGACTGTGCTGCGCCACAGGTTGTTTCACGTTGGCCAGAACGCAAATATTGTAGCTGCTGCGATCATCAACCAACGGACCGGGAGCCGCGGAACAATTCCCGACTCAGCGCCGTTGGTGCTGATCTTCAAGGTGTGTAGTCCCATTCGAGCGTGACTGGTCAACGAACCGGAATGTGGACCTAGTTGCAGGAGTCTTCGGGTGTACGTCTGAATTTTGACCTTACGCGGTTTGGTGCGACTCACGAATCGGGCGACAGGGGCGTTTCGCCGGCCGACTGCTATCCCATCAAGTTGGTGGGCGTTGCAGTCCGCGCCTCCCTGATTGCGCGGAATGCCTATCTCGGCTGCGTATTTCACTCTTATCAATTACATGCACGATTAGGGACGTAAGTCCCTAATCGTAGTTACTTTCGGTCAGCATTGTTGACAGGATGAGGTGCAACCGCAACTTGACAATGCGGCAATTTTCGAACAGATCAATCTGGATGTAACCCAAACTTCGCGTATCGGATAGGGGTGATTTGTCCGATCTATCGGCTTGGTGGGACGTAGGTGTGACCGCCAGTAACGAGCCGACGCGCCGACTTCAATTCGTCGCCATTTCACATCGTGAGATTTACCGCTCGTGTGAGCAAAATAATATAGACGGTAAGTGGACGATCGTCCAGCAGGAATCGACGATGTTGCCCGGTTTGGACTTCGCGGTACCGGTTCATTCGCTTCTGGGTAGCCGTAGTTATCGCCCGCGGATGGTCAAAAACTGAAACGGGACAAAGGTCGCAAACTTCTCGGGTGATTTGGTCTGTATCCCGTTCGTGCAGTCACGATTACAGTCTGTTTGACGGAAAAGGCTTTGATCTGCATGTATATCCGCTGTTTGCGTGGCTGGCAACTAGTGGGCGCGCTGCTGCTGTGCGGGCAAGTCGGGCGCAATCCTGTATTTGCTCACCAGTTGCTACCTGCAGTGGAAATGCATCAGCTCGTCAAAAAAACGACTTGACAGACGAAAAAGGATGCTCGGCGATCTGCCGTTTTGGGCGAAGTGGGTGATTGCGGTTGGACACCACCGTCGACCTGCGCCATTGGTAAATTTGATCCAGCTGCAGGCTGGTGGTGAAATAGATCCCGCATGGTACGTAACGGACAGCCGTAAAATACGATCAATCAGTGTGAAACCGATGTGCGGGGCGCTTGCTCGAGTCGGTCTGGTGGTCAGGCAATTTCGGATTGTTTCGAGCACTTTTCAGTAAGACTAGTTGATTCGGAAATTTCCTGACCAGGAAGGAGAGCTGACACGGTGACAGCGCTCAACGAAAGCGAAGGGGCTCGCACGAGCCCTCGTGCGGTGGTGCCGGAAGTTCAATCGGTAGCACCTGACGCTCAGTCGGAGGTGTCTTCTCGCCATCGATGGCAAGCGGCTTACGTTCGACGGTTGGCCTTCACTGACGTGGCAATTATTGTCGCGGCGGTCTTTCTGGCGCAGTGGTTCCGTTTCGGCGCGGACTCGGGTGGGGCGAGTACCAGCGGCGTTGGAAACTACAGCTACACCGCCGTCTCACTCGTATTAATCGTCGCGTGGATTGCAACACTCAGCATCTTCCGGACTAGGTCGATCCGAGTGATCGGAAGCGGACCGGAAGAGTATCGGCGAATCTTTGTCAGCACGGTGCGACTCTTCGGCTTGATCGCGATAGGCAGCCTGCTTCTTCAGATCGACATCGCACGTCTCTATCTGGCATTTGCTTTCCCCGTCGGCATGATCGCATTGATGGCCAACCGCTGGTTCTGGCGCCGAATCATTGCCCGTCGCCGTGCACGCGGTGAATTTAGAACCTCGGTGCTTGTTGTGGGAAATCGTCACGCCGTTGTGAACCTGGCAGAGAACTTCGAGCGCGGATCAGCTGACGGATTCCGAGTGGTGGGTGTTTGCACTCCAGGCCACAACAGTGACATGAACGATGTGATCATGGTCGGAGGCAGGCGCATACCAGTTTTGGGTGACGAACACGACGTCACCCGCGCCCTTGATGTGGTGGGTGCAGATACCGTCGCAGTCACAGCGACCGAGCATCTGGGCTTGGACGGAATGCGCAAGCTAGCATGGGATCTCGAGTGCAAGCGAGTAGATCTTGTTGTCTCACCAGGAATTCTGGATGTTTCGGGCCCCAGACTTTCGATGCGGCCCGTTGCAGGACTTCCGTTGATCCACGTGGAACGCCCGCGATATCACAGCGCGCAGAAGTTCGCGAAGACATCCTTCGACATCGTCTTTGCCACAATGATTTTGATCCTCATCAGCCCGGTGCTGCTCGCTGCAGCGCTGGCTGTGAAGCTGACCAGCCCCGGTCCCGTCCTGTACAAGTCAGAGCGAATGGGCTTGGACGGCAAACCGTTCCCGATGCTGAAGTTCCGTTCGATGGTCCAAAATGCAGACAAGCAAGTCGACGCTCTGATGAAGAACAACGAGGGTGCCGGCGTTCTGTTCAAAATGCGTGACGATCCTCGGGTCACGTCGGTGGGCCGCTTCATGCGGAAATACTCGATCGACGAGCTGCCGCAGTTTCTGAATGTGCTGCGCCGTGAGATGAGTGTTGTTGGACCGCGTCCTCCGCTACGGCGAGAGGTAGAGGCGTACGACGGAACGGTGAGTCGGCGACTGCTGGTTAAGCCCGGAATTACCGGTCTGTGGCAGGTGAGTGGTCGCTCCGACCTGTCGTGGGAAGATACTGTGCGACTTGATCTTTCCTACGTCGACAACTGGTCAATGATGGGCGATGTACTTATTATCGGCAAGACTCTAAAGGCCGTGGTTGCCAGTGATGGGGCTTATTGACTGCCAGACTCGTCACGATTGCACAGGTAGTCTCCCCGTCTGCCGGCTATTTCAATTAGCAAGGAAACAGAGGTCATTCGCGTGCCTTCAAGAATAAACCACCGACCCCAACCAGAGTGGGTCCAAAGCTTGCGGGACTGTTCGCGCGCAATACTTTCCGAGGAGATCGGGTCACAAACAGTATCTCTGCTCGATGTCCCCACCCATAAAAATGTGGGCGACACGATGATCTGGCAGGGTGAACGCACTTATTTGGCTCAGCTCGGCAAGAAAGTCGGCTATGAAACAGACATAGCACGATTCTCTGCTGCTGCACTTGAAAAGTTCGCTCCAGAAAGCCCGATATTGCTACATGGGGGGGGGAACTTTGGAGATATGTGGCCGGAATTTCAGAATTTTCGGGAAATGATCATCCAATCGTATCCAGGCCAGCGTATTGTGCAACTTCCTCAGACAATCCAGTTCTCCACGCTTGAGAAGGCTGCTCGCGCTAACGAAATATTCGGTGCTCATAAGGATTTTGTTCTGCTTCTCAGAGACCAACGATCCGTGGATTACGCCCGGAATTATCTCCCGAGCGTCAGAATAAGGTTCTGTCCAGATATGGCGCTGGGACTGGATGTTCCAGTACCGCGCTATCGAGGTACGGAAGATCAAAGAATCTTGGCTCTAGGTCGAACGGATCATGAAAGAGCTCATAACATAAGTGTACTCGTGAACGATACCTGTGATTGGAATATTTCGGGGGCTTCCAATTTTCGATGGAAAATTTCCAGAATCCCAGGTTCGATTGCGCGTCGGTACAAATCCGACAGAGTATCTATAGGGCTATACAGACTAATTTCCGCCGGAAATGATCAGATGCGCTCGACCAATATTTCCTCCGGTATTCATCTAATAACGCGAGGTTCTATCTTGATCACAGATCGTCTCCATGCTCACGTGCTTGCGGGGCTTTTGGGAATACCGCATATCGTGTTGGATAACAACTATGGAAAAATATCAAGCATATATCACGAATATTCTGGCAAATTTGAGACCGCACACTTTGCGAAAGATATCGACGAAGCCGCACGTATGCTTGAAGAACTTTCTCGTGTAGGGGCGAGTTAAAAAATGACACGAAATGCCAAAAAACTGTTGTTTTTGACAACGTACGAAGTCGGACGAAGCGACTTGGGCGGTGCGTCTTGGGTGGATTCCCGGCTGATATCGGCGCTATCTGATCGTTACGATGTCACGATATTTCCAATTGTAGATAGGTCGGACAATATGGTCGTCCCCCTGGAAATAAGGAAGCAGAAGGCAACGTTGCCACTTCTCCTTCTGCGGATCCTGCTACTTCGAGAACCTTATCAAGAAGCGAAATTTAAATGGTCAAGGGCGTGGCGATGCAAGTCGGTAGAACTGGAAAAAACTCTTGATCGCGGAAATTTCGACCTGATAGTTACAAGTCAATGGCCCGCGCTAATGATGATGGCAGATCTCAAGAATTCGTATCCATTTGTGCATATTGCCCATAATGTTGATACGGTTATTGCTGCGGAATATGATCCCGCCCCGCTTCGATGGATTGGTAATGCAAAAAGGACCGAGGTCACTGAGCGTAAATTGATGTCGAGACCGTCGGCCGTGTTTTCGCTGTCTCGCACTGATTCTGTCAGGTTGCGGGGATGGGGAGTAGCTGCCCGCCATTTACTTCTCCTGGATGTCGTAGCTGGTAAGAATTCAAGCCGGAAGTTGCGCCATGCAATCGGATTTATCGGAAAATCGAGTTGGCCACCAAACCGTGACGTAATCGAGCATTTGAAGAATCTCGTTCTTCCGGAGCTGCAACGCAGAATGGGCGAGAAAGCGCCTTCTCTTGTAATAGCTGGGGCAGGGTCAGAAAAATTCTCTAACGAAGGCGACATTGAGGGGATTGGAGTAGTTGGCGATATAGGCGACTTTTACTCCCGCATTGATTTGGTCGTCGTTCCGAGGATGGGTGTGACCACTGGAGTCAGCGTCAAGTTGCTTGAGGCGATTGAAATGGGAATACTCGCCATTGCACCTCGCGGATTGTCTGAGGATGCTGGCGTATCGCATCACTGTATCCCAGCAGATTCGGTCGACGATACAAGTGCGAGGATTCAAGAATTTTACGCAGTTGGCAGTATTGACCATACATCACAAAGCCCCGTGGGAGATTCTGGGATAGCCTCTGTTTCGTTGGGTAACTTGGGTGCATTGCTTGAGACATTCGTAGGGAGTGGATCGTGAAATATACTGCGGATGAAATGGCCGAAGATTTTAAGCAAAAAATTATCCCCACTCGACGTGAATTCGCTGATCTGGCAATCGGCACGGGATTTAGCAGAGTGCAAACTGTAAACCTGCATCACGTTGCGCTGCTGCGTAAAGATATCACGTTTCTGAATGCGTTTCGTAGTGCGGATCGGTTAACTGCGGATGGGTGGCCTGTCGTTGTAACGCTAAGACTGGCTGGCATTGAAACGCAGCGAGTCACCGGTTCGGACTTGCTCATAGATCTTATCGGTCACGATAGTATTAGTCGGCGAAATATTGGGCTCTTGGGTGCCACCAAGGACGTCGGCGACAGATTCGAAGAGCAAGTCTGCAATGCCGGGGGGCGACTTGTGTACCGCGAGCATGGAAACCGTGGTTCTTGGGATATTAACGAGATCGCAAGGAGCATTTCAACTAGTGAAGTCGATCTGCTGCTCGTTGCGATATCACCACCGTGGGGTGATACATTAGCCGCAGCTCTCAATGACCTAGAATGCTGTAAGTCGGTCCTTGCAGTTGGTGGAGCAGTTGATATGTTCACAGGGGAGAAGCGGCGCTCACCGCGACTAATTTCTGCCCTTGGCGCGGAGTGGGCATTTCGTGTAGTTCAAGACCCGAGACATCTGGCGCGGCGTTACTTTGTGGAATGTACATCAGTTCTCGCTGGGTTCTTAATGCCGTTCTGGGTGAAGACTGCAGTCACGCGCGTGAAGAAGAGCTTTTCCCGATCGCGTGATTGGGGGCAAGGTGATTAACATCGACTTCCATTTTCCACCTGGCCAATCCGCAGAAGTCTGGTCGGCGAAGCATGCTTGCGGAGATGTTCCGGGTGAGTGGCTCTATGGATTGCAGGATCTAGCCAAGCAGGATGGCGTAGCCGTCGATGCATCCGAATTACGTGGTATGTCAAGGCTTGAACGCATAAAATCGATTGCGCGCACATTCGGCATTCCGCGCCGCGTATTGAGTACAAGTAATCGAGACGTTCTACACTTGGCATGGGATGAACTTAGAGCGACACATATGGTTACACAAAATGCTCAAATATCTTTCGCAATGTGTGGTGCGATTTGGTGCATTGACGAGCAGTTGCGCAACCCGATGGACTTGCGAAACTTCGTTATTAGACACACATTACGAGAGATGGATGCGGTGTGGTGCCTAGTTGCGGCTCAGGTACCACTGTTGCAACAGTGGTTGGGTTCGGGTGCCCCGCCTGTCCATGCGATACCTTTTGGCATCGACAACAAATTCTTCTCCTCTTCCAACCCAGTTGGCAACTCTGGTCTAATACTGTCGCTAGGAACTGACCGCGATCGGGATAGCTCTACGCTAGTGCGTGCTCTCGAACGCGTACTTAAGGAGCGCCCAGACGCTCGCGCTCTCATCCAGTGTCCGGAAGGCACGCGCCTACCTGCTCGGGCAGAACGCCTGCCGTACTTGCCACATCGGGAAATTCGGGAACTAATCGAGGAAGCGAACGTCGTACTTTTGCCCACGCGGACGAATACTCACTTTTCGGGGATGACCGTGGCACTAGAGGCCATGGCGATGGGAAGACCTGTTATCGCGACAAATACTCTTGGTGCAGACGAGTATATCGAGCATGATGTCGACGGATTTCTTGCCGAGTCACGCGATGTAGATGCGTTCGCCGCATTGACACTTAGCGTGCTCGATGATAAAAAGCTTGCAGAACGGATTGGCCGCGCTGGTATCGAAACTGTCGCCTCCAGATTCACGTCGAAGCATATGGTGGACCAGCTCACACGTGTCATTACTTCTTTGCCGTCAGCCACGGTGAATGCGGCAAAATGACCGATTTTTATCGAACTTATTCCCGTCGGTTGGTCACGAATCTTCCAAGAGTGACTTCGAAATCTCGTATTAGGGAAAATCTGCTAGGGCTGACTTTGTTGGGTATCGTTGTGGCGTTCTTTGCTGGAGCAGGCACGGCGTTCAGTCCGCTCATACTTGCACCTGTTGGAGCGCTATTGCTCGGAATGATCTACCTGGTGTCCACGCCGATTGGCACGGCCAAGGTTTTGCTAGGTGCCCTCGTCGTTCTAGTCCTCGCGCCAATACCAACCGTTGTACCGACCTCAATCTGGTTCGCTGGTGGATCCGTGTACTTTGCGGACGTTATGGCAGCCCTCCTAATTGTTGCTGTCGTTTTTTCTAACCTGTGTCCAGCAGTAATTCGGACAGTTGTTTTGACGATTGCCGGAGTTGTAGTTCTTGGCCTTCTCGTTGGGGCTCTGAGTCACGCGAAGGCTTCCCTGGCGTTAGCGGATGCGCGGGGACTGTTGCGATTGGTAGCCGGAGCAAGTGGCGTTGCCTTCCTTGGCGAAGTTGACCGGGCGGGCACAGTTAAGTTGTTGAGCCGGCTCGCAGCCGTGGTAACAATTTGGACGGCGCTCGTTGTTGCGCTTATTGCTTTTCTCGGTGTTTCTTCGTTCGGAATTCGTAACTCCAATGCGGCTGTTTACACCACTAGCCAGAGCATCGTGTATGACGCTTCACGCGTGACTCCTGACTCCGGGCTAACCTGTGTTGTAGTTAGTGCCGTCCTAATAGTAATTAGATTGTCATGGGGCTATTCGCCGTATAAGTGGAATTTAGTTTGGTGGTTGTGTGTTGGTGCGGGCGTGTTTGTTGGCTTGATCTCATATACGCGAGGCCACTTCATTGTTTTCCTATTAATTATCGGTCTTTCGCTCATGGTTCAACCTGGTCGGTTAGCAGCATTTTCTCGAGCGATTTGCGTAACTGCCGGAGTAGTTTTATTTTCGGTGTTCGGATATTATCTAGTATCAACATTCTCCTCTGCGATGGCTAATTCGCTGACGCAGCCTTTGATTGCCTTTCAAGGAAAAGTAATCGGGGGTCTTTCTCTAAATACTGTCGAGGTTGATACCAGCGCGCTATGGCGAGTTCGCGAGAGTGACCTCGCTATCGACTTTTTAGAAAATAACTGGATATTTGGTAGCGGCTTTGGAGCGCCGTATCGGCAGATTGTTACTGGCGAAATATTCCAAGGCAGTCGGGGTACAACATACATCCACAGCGGTTACTTGTGGTTCTTAGTTAAGCTAGGGGCAATGGGATCGGTAGTGGTGGCCGTGATCCTATTTCAGTATTTTTTGATGCTCTGGAGATCGCGAAATTCAGAAATGGGAAAATGGAGTGCACTATGCATGGTTGTGTTGTTCTCAATCGCCACACAAATGGTGACGTCTCCGACAATGATTGAAAATGGAAACTCCGTCCTGGTGGGAATAATCCTGGGATCTGGGTATCTGGTTTCAATTCGATCCCTTTCGAACCGGAAATCTTGTTCCTCTGCAAATGATTTGGCACTATCAGGGCGTGTGGAAATATGAGAATCGCATTTGTCGGCGGTGTTCCGAATATAATGGGCGGCGGCGGACTTGAAGTGCAGATGGCTGAGACTGCCCTTGCATTGAGGAGTTCTGGTCATAGTGTGGCTGTCTGGGGTAACGATCTTGATTCGGAGGACATCGATGTGCTTCACATCTATGGCGCTGATCCCGCATCGTGGAACTATTTGAGAAACTGGACACGGAATAGAGTTCCTGTTGTCGTATCACCTATAGCGGTTTTCGACACTCCGTTCGCTGGAATGATGGAACGCTGGATTTCTAGGTTGAAAATAGGCCCGACGAACACTGCTAATATGCGTCGCGGTGTCGTCGCGGCAGCTGACCATCTTATAGCGTTGCACCCCGCGGAGCGCGACTGGATCTGCCGTTCCTATGATCGACCTGCGACGGAAGTATCGGTGATCCCGAATGGTAGTTCGGCGATCAGTAGCTCGTCGGCAGTATCTGGTGAGTCATACATCTGTGTGGTCGGGACCGTGGGTGCTAGGAAAGGACAACTCGATCTGCTCGGTACATGGGATCGCGCTCTGCCAGACCTGCGAGTGATAGGTGGGTTGACACCAAATTGGAAGGACGCTCATGCTTTCGAACAAGCGATCGCTGCGCGTGTCAACGCCACGTGGGTAGGCGCTCTCCCCAGACAAGATGTTTGGCATGCGCAACACGCGGCGTTAGCTACGATTTCATTTAGCGTCTCAGAAGGAGAGAGTCTAGCCTTGCTGGACAGCCTTCGTCTTGGTCGCCCTGTTCTGGTTCGGAAATCTAGCAGCGCCCTGCAAATGAAGGAAAGATACGGTTCGCAAGTTCGTATTTTTGACGGTCGAGACTCATTGGTAGCGCAAATAAATGAGCTGAGGGATTCGGCTAAGTCCGACGATGTTGTTCGGCCTCCCTCTTGGGACGATGTCGCTCTTGAGTTGCAATTGATATACCGTTCGCTCCTTCCGGGTAAAGACTAAAATGGCGTTCCGTTCTGCTGGCCCCAAACATGCGAAGACAAAAAAGCGCACTGTTCTCGGATCCGTAACGTCAAGCGCGACTCTAGGGGTAGTCGGCCTTCTAGTAGGCCTCATATTGATACCTCTAGTCTTCGCTCGCGTGGGTGCGCCTCAATACGGCGTGTGGATTGTGCTATCTACACTAACAACGTATCTGTATCAAGCCGATCTAGGAATGGGTAGCGCTGTAATTCGCTATGCGTCGATTGCGGCGGAGAACGGTAATCGTCGCGACTTATCGACAATATTCTCATCGAGCCTTGCTTGGATGTCGGTAGTTGGAATAGTGCTATCGCCGATAGTGTGGGTCTGCTCGTTGCTGTTACTCCAATCGATGGGAGCAGATGCAGGGCTAAGCAAGCAGGATGAAATTTACTTATCATCGTTGTCTGCTGGTCTTATACTTGTTCTTGGAGTGAGGGCCTTTTCTGCGCTTTTGCAAGGAATCGGCGCATGGAGTCTGGAGAAAAAGTATCAGTTTATAGGCGTGATAATCAGAGCTTTAGGCACCGTGTTAGTATGCGTTGCTATGCCGAATGTAGTCTATTTGGCGACCGTCGAGGCCTTGGCTCTGGTAGTGCCGACAGTACTCAGTTTAATTCGAGTTCTTAGATTGTCGATAGTCGATATATCAATCGGCCATGTATCCGTGGCCCGTATCAAGGTTTTGCTTTCGTACAGTGTACGGGTTTTTGCTGTCGGTGCAGTGGGTACTGCGATAATTCAAACCGGTATCATAGTCGCTGGATTGGTGGCATCACCGGCTATAGCTGCATATTATAATGCGATTCTGAAGGTTTATTTGGCTGTCAGGCAGATATTGACGTGGATTGTCGAACCATTCTTGCCGGCTCTATCGAAAGTGCACTCAAGAGATGGGTCTGTTGAGCGACATGCCTTTGGGCTCATTCTTATGTCGTCCTTGGCTGGTGTTGTCGGCAGTATTGGACTCGCTCTCTCCGCGCCCAGCGTAATACGTCTTTGGCTAGGGGCGGGAGTTCCCCTCGACGAATTGACGCTTAGTCTGCAACTAATGCTGGTCGGAATGGCGGTAAACGCCTTTCATATTGGCGCAATTAGCGTAACGAACGCTATGGGTCTTCCTGGCGCGTTCTTTCGACTCCAGATCTTGTGGCTTTTTCTTACAATTGGGCTCACCTTTTACTTGGGTAAAGAATTTGGGGTGATCGGGATTGCTTATGGAAATATGGCGCCGATCCTGTTGCTTGAGATTCTCTATATTAGAAAATTTCTGAATATGATGGGTTCAAATTTTCGGATATGGTGTCAATTGTGTTTCTATCCGATCCTTTTGGTTGTCTTATGTGGAATATGTTTTACTGGGTGCGTTTTTGTGATGGCGTTAATATTCAATATTCAGGTGGTGGCCATGATTTACGGAATAACATTTACGATTTCCAGTCTAGCTGTCATTGTGTTGGCTCGGAAGTCTCGACCGGTCATGAATGTTCGCGAAACGCTGAGAATTGGCGCGTGATTCGACAAAAGTGAAACGCTGCTTTATTTAAAGCTTAACTAATCAATACTCACAAAGGAGAGAATTATGAGGCCAGAAAAGATATGGTGGTGGTCAACTGTCTGCTATCGACGCGGGTGGTTGAAGATGGCGAAAGTTTTGAAAACCGTAAACTTCATGCTTTTTCGTTCGATCCTGCCCTATGAGTGCGAGATTCAACCGGATATTACCCTGTGGCACCGTGGTCTCGGTACTGTTATTCATCCAAATTCTACAATTGGAGAACGAGTCACGATTGGCCATGGCGTGACGTTCGGTGCCAGTTCGAACGAGATCGGGTCGCCGCTTAGAGTCTTTATCGGAGATGACGTTGTTGTCGGGGCTCATGCCTACATTGCCGGGACTAAGGGGCGACCCATCAGAATTGGGAGGGGGGCAATGATAGGTGCGCACGCTATCGTGGTGGAAGACGTCGCAGAAAACACAAAAATGGTTGGGCCAAAGTCGCACCCAATCTCGTAAATGGCTTTTCGGCAGTTCGAAACGGTCGCACATGATGTTGCCCCGGAGTGCGATGGTGTTCGATGAAAGGGAGTATGCGTGAGTTGTTTGCCGCCATCTTCCCAATTCTGATACATGACTGATTCGACCGGGCGTAAGGTTGACGATCTGGCCGAGGTGTTGAAACTCAGGCGCTGTCACCCTGACTAGTGAGAAGATGGAACTGTAACTTGCTCCGTGCAATTCGGCGAGAGCCGAGAACTTGACGATCTCGCCTCGCGGCCATCGCTTCGCTGTCCTCGACCGACCAATCAGTAAGTAGATTTCAGCAGGGCGGCAGGACCGCGTTCCTCTGCAGCACACCAACTGCGCGGACATGTCGCTGCCTTGCTCTTCGTCAAGGGTGAGGACGCTTGCCACCACGGACAGTAGTCAGCGTACTGCCCGATGGGAGCCAATTCTGGTCATGCTTCGCCGCTCGTGCCGCGTATGTCACCGACAGGTCGCGGGTCAATCTGAGGTGTAAATCGGTTTCTGAGCATATGGCTCGGTTTGTGATTTCCAGCGCGTGACTGTCCTTCGAAGCGGTTTCGGAGATAAACGAGGCGGAAGATGTGATTGCGTTTATGTGTTGTTTCTGTCCATATTCAATAGAGGCCAACTGACGGTTCCCGAATACTGGTCGAGTTATCGAGAAACATGACCGCATGTGGGCAGGCGTCGGCGTGTGCATCGCAAAAGGTTTAGGGGACCCCAGGTGCGCGTCGTTGTGCGCAGACTGCTTTGAGTTTTGCTGCATTTGACGACCTGGAGAATGCGTAATTGCCACTGGTAATTTGTTTTTGCTGAACGCTCAATTTGCTTGGATCGGCGGTTGGCAGCAGGCCCTATCGAGGCCTGCTGCCAACCGCCGATCCAACTTCGGCCGCCTCTCCGCAAGTTGGCGGCTGCCGATTTACCGCTCTAGCAAGTAGGCACGTCGATCGTGACTGTCGGGTCATCCACCAATGGCTGCACGGGAACTCGTGCCTCGCCGGCTGCAGTGGGCTCGGTGAGGTTGAAAACAACATCCACCGTTTGGCCCTTCGGAATCTCGGCCAAGGTCATGAATACCGGGTGACCAAGTTCCTGTCCTGTAGCGGAAAAGGCGATCTTTCCGCCTACCGCAACACTTTCCAGCTTCGCGCCCTGAGTTGCGAGCAGTGAAACAGCAGCCATGTTGGTGCCCTGCGGAAGGTTCTTGGGATTCGCCACGATACCGTCCACATAGTCTGGAAGATCGCCTGCCGGAGCGTTATTGGTGAGGCTGACGGTTACCTTCGAACTCCGGGTATCGACATCGCAGCTGTCAGCGGTGTAGCTGATCGAGCGCGTCAGGTAGTAGTCGAGCTTGTTGCCGGCCTGGTTGTTGATCACCACACCCGCAAAAGGTGCTTCATCCGTGGGCACGGTATGACCCAAAGGTGTTGTGGCAAGTAGTTCCTGCTCCTCGGGATGGGAACTCCACACTGCGATGCGGCCTTCGGATACACCGCGACCCAAAGCGTCGAGAAGTGCGCTTGCAGAGCTGATATTGCCGGTCATCTTGTCCACCACAAGTGCGGCAATAGTCTGCAGGTACTCCTTGCGCGCGTTGTTGTCATCCGCGAAACGGATATAGGCCGTCGACTCGGTGAGTTCCACAACGTTGTCGGCTGTAACCTTTTCGCCGTCGGGCATTGTGACCGACCCCACAACTTTCAGTATGTAGCTCAACGCAATTGGATCTATCGCGATAGCTCCGTCGACTACCTCGCCGTTTGACTCCTGCTTCCACAATGACTGCCAAATTTGTGCAGCGTAGGGGAAGTGTGAACTGAGGTTGCTGTTGCGGAAATCGGTGGTGGGACGGCTCATTCCGTAGAGAGTGGCAAAGTCAGGACCTAGGTCTATTGGACTGTTGTCCATGCTCAGCTCGGAGTTGCGCGCCAACGTATCGACTCGCGCGGCCCCGTCATCGACTCGGACAATTCCGTAGCCGCCCAGCAGTCCGCCTGTACCGCGGGCCTCGGCGTTTGTCTGGAATCCGATGAAGTAATTGCGCGGTCCGTCGGTCCCGAGCATCGTCGGTGTCAGCCGCGCAGCGAGCGCGGTGTTCTCCAGAAGGTTAGTCAGCTCAGTAGTTTGATCCACTAACGAGGTGCGCGCATCGTTAACTGCGCCTATGAAGTTGGCTTCTGGAACGGCCGCCGCTCGGGTCGACAACTCGGCCGCGGAGGCTGCTGTCTGTTCGAGAACTGGTGCTGCTTGCCGCAAGGGCTCGAGCGCAATCTGGCCCCCCGACTGAATCAATTCACCAGGAGCAAGCGCCGTTCCGGCATCAACTGCCGGCAAGAGGACGTCGTTGGTCAATCCATGGACCACATCTGTCATTTGTTTGGTGGTCTCGAACGGGCTGCCGACGACTGGGATTGCTGACGCGATGCTCCAGGGGAGGGATTGTGTCTCCGAATATGCCAAACTCGCATATTTGTCGGCATCGGCTGCAGACTGCTCGGCGGCCTCCGTGTCCCCCGCCAGGAGTGCAGTCTTGGTGGACTGCGCATGGTCGCGGGCCGATTCGAGATTGCCCTTGGTTGTGATGGCGGAGTAGCCCATCCAGGCTGAAAAAGCGACGACTACCAGCACAAATGCGCTCGATCCGGCAATGATGTTGCGTCGTCGATTTGACGTCTTGATGCGGCTTCGGCGTCGAATCCGAGTAGTAGATGTTGATGTGGAATCTATTGCTTCGGATTCGTCATCGGACCTTGGTCCCGATGTGGTGCTGGACATTGCGAATTACTCCTGACTTTCGGGGTCGTCAGAGGTTACCGCGGTGTGCCAGAATTGACCCTGAGGTGGTGGGAGGGGGCGTCGCACCGTAAACTTCAGCCTGGCCGTTCTTGTTGTGCGCGTAATTAGATGGACCTGATCAGCCGGCGTTTCCAATACATAATTCGGGGCTGATGAAGGTGGAGGTATCGGGTTTGAACTCTTTCCCGCTGTCTCGTGCCCAACAGGCGCTGTGGCTGGCGCAACAAGTCAATCCTTCAACCCCTTTTGTTGTTGCCCAGTACGTGGAACTTCGCGGACTTATCGACGTGTCCGCTTTGATCGAAGCAACGGATCGTGGGTGCCGCGAGATCGAATCTGCGCTGGTACGGCTAGTCGAGACGGATGCGGCACCACAACAGGTTGTTGATCTTTCAATTCCCGATGCGCTTGGCTATGTCGACCTACGCGGCAGTGACAATCCGATCGAAGCGGCACATCAGTGGATGACGCTGAGCTATTCGCGACCGATAGATATGTCGGTCGATCGTCTAATTGCCGCCACTTTGTTGCACGTATCAGAAAATCATTACTTCTGGTATTCGCACGCCCACCATTTGGTACTCGACGGACACGGCGCAATGACGCTTATGAATCGGGTTGCCGAGCGTTACACACATTTGGTGGAAAACACTGAGGTGCCGCCCTTACGTGCGCTCGGATTGCATGAGCTGTACCAGTTGGATGCGTCGTATCGTTCGTCTTCCCGATTCGAAACAGACCGGCAATATTGGGCGGGACTGGTTGATGGCATGCCAGATCCCGTGCGGTTGACCGAACGGCGTGCCGCACCGTCGATGCCGCAGCGCATGCTCACTCGCACCATGGACGCAGATCTCGCCGCGCGGATCACCACAGTTGCGAAACTGTGGGAAACCAGCGAGGTTCCGGTTATCGCCGGCGCCTACGCGGTGTACCTGGCCCGCATGGCCGGAGTTGCCGAAGTTACTCTGAGCCTTCCCATTTCAGGTCGAACGACGGCCGCGATGCGACGCTCTGGCGGAATGCTCGCCAATATCGTGCCGATGCGCGTGTCGGTGGATCCGGAATTGACAGCGGCCCAACTTGTGAATCAGCTCTCGACGCAGTTGACCGGCGCCCTGCGTCATCAGCGATTCCGTTACGAGGACATGGCCGGCCCCGGCAGCCGGGGTGGAACGCGCGATTCGGCTGGGCCCGCCGTGAACATCATGATGTTCCACAACACTATTCGCCTCGGCGACGTTGTCGGAGAATTTCACGTACTCACGTCCGGCCCTATCGACGATCTGTTCTTCAGCATCTACCCAGCGGTTGCGGGCGCTGACATTCGGTTGGGATTCGAGGCGAACCCCGGTGTTTACAACGAGCAAGACCTCGAGCTTCACCACCAGCAGTTCGTGCAGGTTCTGACCGAGCTTGTCGATGCGCCGGCGGATCTTCCAGTGGGCAGGCTTGGTGTACTGACCGCCGACGATTACGCGATGCTGGTGCCCAGCAGGGGATTACCGGCCATCTCGCCGCAGACACTCGACGCAGTTCTGTCCGAGGGTTCCGGCGGCGCCGGAACGCCGGCTGTCCGCGCGGGCG
The DNA here is from genome assembly GCF_013277795.1 of Rhodococcus sp. MS16. Lineage (NCBI taxonomy): Bacteria > Bacillati > Actinomycetota > Actinomycetes > Mycobacteriales > Nocardiaceae > Rhodococcus > Rhodococcus sp. MS16. The sequence continues at coordinate 588,661 of NZ_VBTM01000005.1, read as the reverse complement.
GCGCTACGATCACCTATGGTGAGCTCCGCTCCCGATCAGCCTTCTTGTGTAACAAGCTGATTGATCGCAGCGTTGGCGCCGGTGACGTGGTGGCGATCATCGCGCCGCGTTCGGCAGAGTCGGTAGTCGCCTTCCGCGCGGTCATCCGATCAGGCGCCGCGTTCATGTTTGTCGATCCGGACTACCCGGCCGAACGTATCGAATTCATGTTGGCGGACGCGGGCGTGAGCGTCGTCGTTGCGCCGCGATCGTGGTCGGCGCCTACGGGAATCACGCACGTGGACATCAACACCGATCGCTACGACGATGCCGATCAACACGAAACACCGGTACTGCGCGCTGCGGCGATCGATGATGTTGCCTACATCGTCTACACATCAGGCTCCACCGGGCAGCCGAAAGGTGTTGCGGTTACACACCGCGCCGCGACTTCGCTGCTGCGCGCCCACTCCAGGAATCTTGTTGTCGACGCGTCGGCCCGGGTCGCTCACTTTGTTTCACCCGCTTTCGACGTTGCGGTACTGGAACTCCTTCTTGCACAGGGAACCGGCGCAACCGCAGTAGTGGTGCCGCCCGGCTTGATCGGCGGTGCTGATCTGGCCGACTACCTACGCGCAGAACGCGTGACGCACTTCCTGTCCACGCCGGCGGTGGCGTCGTCGATGGATCCGAGCGGCTTGCCGGACCTGCGCACGCTCAACGTCGGCGGCGAGTCGCCCTCGCCGGATCTGATCGAGCGGTGGTCGCCGTACGTCGGCGTCGTCAACTCGTACGGTCCCACCGAAGCGAGTGTGACCGCGTTCATGAGCGAACCGCTGGACCCGGCGCAGCGGCCGCCGATCGGCCGGCCCATCGACGGCGTCTCCGCCGTTGTGCTGGATACTAGTCTGCAGCCGAGCGCAATTGGAGCAACCGGCGAACTGTATGTGATGGGCCCCGGACTGGCACGCGGATACGTGCGCCGCGCGGGCCTCACCGCAGAGAAGTTTGTTGCGGCGCCGTACGGAGACCCGTCGAGTCGCATGTACCGAACCGGCGACCTCGTGCGGTGGACGGCAGAGCGCCAGCTCGAATTTGTCGGGCGCGCAGACCATCAGGTCAAGATTCGTGGTGTCCGGGTCGAACTCGGTGAGGTGGAAGCGGCACTGACGTCCGTCTCAGGTGTGGCGTCGGCGCTGGCGGTTGCCCGCGACGGCGAAATCGCTGCGTACGTTGTACTCACGGCCGATGAGGGGCCTGAGTCCACAGACACGCCGATTGTCACCGAGACGTCGTTTGTCACTGAGCATCTGGCGAATGTTCTACCCGCTGCGATGATTCCGTCCTCGGTGACCGTGGTGTCTACGTGGCCGACCACCACAAACGGCAAGATCGACCGAGACGCGCTACCCACGCCGCATCGCGAAGCGGACGTCGCACTGCAACCGGTCGATCACCACGAAGCTCTTGTCGCCGCCGTGATGGCAGATGTACTCGGGGTTGCATCGCTGAGTGCCGATGCCGATTTCTTTGCCTCCGGCGGGAACTCGCTTGCCGCGGTGTATGTCGCGAACAGGCTGTCCGAGGCCCTTCGCATTCGCGTAGGTGTCCGCGACGTGTTCGAGGCCTCGACACCGACGGGACTCGCGCAGCACCTTCGCCGAACGGCCGCAGGATCGGCGTTGCCGGAACCTGTTGTGGTCCCCGCCGATGTCGTGGTGGAACCGTCACTGGCGCAACAACGTATCTGGCTGCTCTCACGCCTCGCCCCGGAATCTTCCGCCTACAACGTGTCTTTCGAGGTGACACTCGGCGGAGGGCTCGACATCGACGCACTCGAGCAGGCGTTTGCCGACATTCAACATCGGCATCGCGTCTTGCGGACGATGTATCCGATCGGAACTGCAGGCACAGCAGTGCAGGTCCTGTCGGAATCCACGACAAGCCTGCTGCAGGTGGGCGCAGACGAGTACGCCGCCGCGGCCGCAGATGCAGCCAGGCGCGGATTCGACGTCGCTGCCGAACTGCCACTGCGCTTGGTGCTGGCGTCATTCGGCGAACACGACCACCGCTTGACCGTCGTTGCTCATCACATTGCTGTAGACGGACTCTCGTTCGGTGCGGTGGTAGGTGACCTGGTCCGGGCGTATGACGATCGCGTTGGCGGCGCACCGCCGAACTGGCCGGCGCAGGTGCTGGATTACCGCGACTATTCGGTGTGGCAGCGAGCAGCGCTCGGTGACCCCGATCAGCCGGGAAGTCTTGCTCATGACCAACTTGCGTTCTGGGAGAACACGCTTGGGTCGCTGCCGACGGGATTGGATCTGCCCACCGACAGGCGACGGGCGATGGGCACGGAACCGCCCGCTGCCACTATCGCGTTCGACATTCCGGCAGATCTTCACGGACAGCTGACGGCGATTGCCCGCCAGCACAACGCCACCACGTTCATGGCGCTGCACGCCGTGCTCGCAGTTCTGCTCCACAAGATCACCGGCGCAGAGGATTTTGCGATCGGGACTCCCACGTCCGGACGCGCACACCCGGCGTTCGATTCCACGGTGGGCATGTTTGCCGGCACGGTGGCACTGCGCACGGCGACCAAGCCGGGGGACACCTTTGCCGCCTTCCTCGAACAGGTTCGCGATGTCGATCTCGCCGCAATGTCACACGCGGATGTGCCGTTCGATTGGGTGGTCGATCGGGTTGCACCCAACCGCGGACTGAACCGGAATCCGTTGTTCCGTGTTGTGCTAGCGCTAGACGCGTTTGGTACCGAGGCCGATATGGCACTCGGCTCGGCAACGGCACACGGTGTGGGTCACACCCCCGATCACGCTCGATTCGACATCGAAATGGCCGTCCGTGAAGAACGCCTTCCCGACGGCTCGCCCGGAGGAATCGCCGGGTCACTCACCTACGCTGCCGATATCTTCGACGCGGAGACCGTGTCCGGATGGATGGATCGGCTGCTGCTAGTCTGCGAAGCCGTCACGGCCAGGCCGGATATCACGCTTCGTGCTGTCGACGTCCTGAGTGCCGGCGAACGTGATGCGCTGACGCCAGTTGCGGCGGCGCCTGCCCACTCGGCACACTCATTGGCCGAACTGTTTCTGGCACAGGTGGTTACCCACGGTGATGACGTTGCAGTAGGCGTCGGCGAAGATGGTCTCACGTACTCCGAGCTCGAACATCGGTCTGCAGTGCTTGCCGGCGCTTTGATCGAGCGCGGCGTTCGGGTAGGAGACCGGGTTGCCGTTGCGCTGCCGCGCTCGCCGGAGTTTGTGGTTGCGGTGCTGGCCGTAGTTCGGTCCGGCGGTGTGTACGTTCCCCTCGACCTCGATTATCCCGACGCGCGGGTCGAGTATCTACTCGGCGACGCCGCACCGACACACGTGCTCTGCGCCGAATCTGCGGTACCACGCCTCACGAACTTCGGCCGCGAACTGATCGACGTTGCGGCAGTGGGTGATCCCGACCTGACCCGGCGCCGCGCTGTGGTACCTGCGCAGGACGCGTACCTGATCTACACCTCCGGCTCCACCGGCACCCCCAAAGGTGTTGTGGTGTCACATGCCAACGTCATCGCGTTGCTGGCGGCAACCGAAAAGATTCTCGATGTCGGCGCAGGCGACGTGTGGACGATGTTCCACTCCGGTGCATTCGACTTCTCGGTCTGGGAGATGTGGGGTGCGTTGACAACCGGTGGACGGTTGGTTCCCGTCGACGCCTATGTCGCCCGGTCCACTCCGCAGTTTGCGCAGTTGCTGGTAGACGAAGGAGTCACTGTTCTCAATCAGACTCCGTCGGCGTTCCAGGCGCTTGCCGCGATCACGCAGTCCACCGAACTGCCGTTGCGGCTGTTGATCTTCGGCGGGGAAGCCCTGGATGTGGGCTCGGTTCGCGGCTGGCTCGACAGCCATCGCGAGATTCGCGCCGTGAACATGTTCGGCATCACCGAAACCACGGTGCACGTCACGGCATTCGATCTTTCGGGCGCCAGTGACGACGATTCCGTTATCGGCACGGCGCTTCCCGGACTCCGTACGTATGTATTGGACAGCTCGTTGCGGCCGGTGCCGGAAGGTACCGTCGGCGAACTGTATGTTGCGGGCCCGCAGGTTTCTGCCGGGTACTTCGGTAAACCCGCACTGAGTGCCACCAGGTTTGTTCCCGAACCCGCAGTTGCCGGATCGGTGATGTACCGCAGCGGCGACAGGGTTCGGATGTACCGGGGCGCGCTGCGGTACATCGGTCGTGCCGACAGTCAGGTAGAGCTGCGCGGCTATCGCATCGAGCCGGGCGAGATCGAAGCGGCGCTGTTGCGTCGACCCGAGATCAGCGCGGCCGCAGTAGTTCTGCGTGAGCTGCCCACCGGACCGGCGCTGGTGGCCTACATCGCGCCAGACATCGACGATGCGGACGCCGTTGTATCGGAACTGCGGAACCAGCTGCCCGCTCATCTGGTGCCCACGCTGATTGTGCCGCTGCCCGCACTGCCGATCACTGCGCACGGCAAACTCGACCGAGCAGGATTGCCTGAGCCAGCCTCGCGCCCCACCCACGGGCGGCCACCGCGCGACCCGATGGAAGAAACCGTTGCAGCAGTATTCGCCGAACTCCTGCACCTCGAAACTGTGGACGTCGCACGGAGTTTCTTCGACCAGGGCGGAAACTCTCTTATCGCGACCCGTCTGTCTACCCGGTTGAGCGCGGTCTTCGACACCGACATCGACGTGCGTGAAGTATTCGAGCGCCCCACCGTCAGCGAATTGGCCGCAGGTATCAGCGCCCGGATCGGTAGTGGCCGTCGACGCATCGCTCTCGAACCTGCCGGCAGCGATGCAGAATTGATCCTCTCGCCGGCTCAGCACCGCATGTGGATTCTCAACCAGTTCGACACCACCGCAGCCGGATACAACATTCCCGTGATTCTGCGACTCGACGGAAACGTCGACGCCAAGACGCTGCGCAAAGCCGCGGTTGACGTCGTAGAGCGGCACGCGACGCTCCGGACGATCTACCCAGTGGGAGTCGACGGTGTGCGTCAGGTGGTGCTCGAGGCCGAACTGGTCACTCCCGCACTCGAACCCGTGACAATCGGCTCTGAATCGGTCATGGACCGGGTTGGCACGCTGGTGGGATCAAGCTTCGACGTGACGGTCGATCCACCGGTTCGCGGCGAACTGTTCCGCCTCGGCGAGGGCTCTCACGTTCTGGCACTGGTGATCCACCACATTGCCGCGGACGCGTGGTCGATGGACGCGTTGATTCGAGACACCGTCACCGCATACACCGCCCACGCGAAAGGCGTCGCGCCGTCCTGGCAGCCGTTGCCGATTCGGTACACCGATTACAGCGTGTGGCAGCGCGATTCGGGAGTCCCCGATCATGTCGCCGAATACTGGCTGGAGAACCTGGCCGGTTTGCCAGATCAGGTGACGTTGCCGCTGGATCATCCACGGCCGCTGACGCCGTCGGGCCTGGGCCGATCCCATCAGGTCGAGCTCGGTGATTCCTTGCGCGGGCTGCTCGACACCCTGGCGCGATCACACAACGCCACCACGTTCATGGTGATGCATGCCGCGCTGGCCGCACTCGTCTCGCGGTACAGCGCCAGTGCCGACGTGCCGATCGGAACAGTGGTGGCCGGCCGCTCCGATCCAAAGCTGGACGATCTGGTGGGAATGTTCGCGGGCACGTTGGTTCTGCGAACCGCGATCGATCAAACCGCGTCCTTCGCGGAGCTGTTGGGCCACGTTCACCAGCAGGACCTGGCCGCATACACCCACGCGGACATGCCTTTCGAGACGCTCGTCGAACAGCTGAATCCCGCCAGGTCGCCGTCGCACCATCCGCTGTTCCAGATCGCGCTGTCCTTCCAGGCGCCGCGGCCGACCAGCTGGGAACTGCGGGGCCTGACTCTCACCCCGATGGTCGCAGAGTTCGAACACGCAAACTTCGATCTCCAGCTGAATGTGACTGACGCCGCCGACGATCATCCGATGCGCCTGGAATTTGCCTACAACGCAGATCTATTCGACGCAGACACGGTCACCCGGTTCGCGGAACGGTACGTGCGCTTGCTCGAGCAGGTATCCGCTGATCCGTCGGTGATCCTCGGACGGATCGATCTTCTGGACTCGGGCGAGCGAGCAGCGTTGGTTCCGGCCAGCGGGGTCGACACCAGCGCGACAACCACATTGGCGTCGATGCTCACCCGTGGAGTGCGCACCGCACCGGACGCGCTGGCAGTAACCGGCAACGGCGATACCCTGACCTATCGCGAACTCGATCGCCGCTCCGACGTTGCCGCGGCGGACTTGCGCGCCGACGGTGCGGGTCCCGAACGGGTGATCCCGTGGACGGCGGATCGCACTGTCGATTCCATCGTCCGGTTGTGGGCCATCGCCAAGACCGGTGCGGCGCCCGCCTTGATCGACCCCGCTCAACCGGCGTCGCGCACCCTCGATGCGCTCAGCGCAGTGCTTTCCCCAGATCTTGGTGCCGCAGCGACAGAGACGATCCCCAGCGGCGGCGCCGCTTACGTCGTGTTCACCTCGGGTACCTCGGGAGCGCCCAAAGCCGTGGTGGTCACGCACGAGGGACTGGGAGCGCTCGACGCCGATCTGGCAGCGCGTTACCGCGCGAGCACTGGTTCGCGCGTACTTCACCGCGGCGCACCGGGGTTCGACATGACGCTCCTGGAGGTGTTGATCGCCGGCTCGAGCAGCGCAACGCTGGTGCTCGCGTCGGATACCGAGTTTGCCGGTCCCGCGCTCACCGACCTGCTTCGCCGCGAACAGATCACGCACCTGTGCATCACACCGACGGTGATGGCAACGGTCGAGGACAACGATCTGCCGCACCTCGAGATGGTGATGCTCGGTGGTGAGCGCCTGACCGCCGACATTGTCGAACGATGGTCACCGGGACGACGCGTAGTGAACGGCTACGGTCCGGCCGAGGCAACCATGTACACCGTTGCGACAGAACCGCTTATCGCAAACGGCCGCGACATCCCGATCGGGTATCCCGTAGCCGGCGTCGACGCCTTTGTTCTCGACAACTTCCTCGAGCCGGTTCCACCTGGCGTCGCGGGCGAGCTCTACCTTGCGGGCGCTGCGCTTGCGCGTGGATACGCCGGTCACCCCGAATGGACGGCCGAACGCTTTGTTGCCACCGCAGGCGGCGCCAGGATGTACCGCACCGGCGATCTGGTGATGTGGAAGAACACCGGTAGTGGCCACCGGCTGCACTACCTAGGCCGCAACGACGCGCAGTTGAAAGTCAACGGTGTGCGGATCGAGCCTGCCGAGATCGAAGCGGCCATCGCAGCGATCACTGAAGTTGACTTCTGCGCAACGGTTCTCCGCACCAGCACCGCAGACACTCCGATGCTGGTGACGTACGTGCGCCCGAAACGTGGTGCGCAGCTTGACGGTGACGACCTGCGCCGCAGGCTTGCCGATGCGCTCCCGTCGTACATGGTCCCGGGTGCCGTTGTGGTTTTCCACGACGATCCGCCCGTGGTGAACGGCAAGCTCGACGTGCGCGCATTGCCGACACCCCGCGTTTCCGCCTTGCCCTTCGAACCTCCGCGCACCACCACCGAGCGTGCTGTGGCCGACGTATTCGCCAGCGTGCTCGGAACCGACCACATCGGCCGTGGCACACACTTCTTCGATCATGGCGGAAACTCGCTACTCGCTACCCGAGTGACGTCGCAGGTAGGAAACACCCTGGCACGGAACATCTCGCTGAGACTGCTGTTTGCACACCCGACCGTCGCGGAACTTGCTGCGGCGCTGGAACAAGAGCCGGATTCCGATCACGGTGTGGCGGACATTGTTGCCGGCCCGCGTCCGGTAGAAATTCCGCTCTCACGCAATCAGCAACGTATGTGGGTGCTCAACACCCTCGACGCCACCAGCAGCGCGTACAACCTGCCGGTTGCCGTTGACCTACGCGGTGAGCTCGACGGTGCGGCTTTGCAACTCGCCCTCGGTGACGTGCTGAACCGGCACGAGATCCTGCGAACCGTCTACCCGCAGCGGCCACCGGTACAGCAGATTCTGGCCGATGCGGAACTGGCTCTCGAATCCCGTTCTGCCACCGAAGACTCACTGGATGCCGATCTGCATGCCTTTGCATCCCAAGGGTTCGACGTGAGCAATCAGCTCCCCATTCGCGCCGCATTGTTCACGCTCGCGCCCGAACATCATGTGCTCGCGGTGAACGTGCACCACATTGCCGCAGACGGTGGCTCTCTGGTGCCGATCGTTCACGACGTGCTTGCTGCCTATTCGTCCCGGCACGCAGGTTCGGCTCCCCAGTGGCAGCCGTTGCCGATTCAGTACGCGGATTATGCAGTGTGGGAACAGGCTTCAGGAACCGAATCGGTATCTCATTGGCAGACGGAACTCTCCGACGTCCACTCGGTGGCGCCGCTGACGCCGGATCGCGGCATCGTGTCGACGTCGTGGACAGCAGATCGTGTGGAGTTCTCCCTGGACGCCCACACCACGTCGGCGATCGCGGAATTGGCCGGCCGGGCCCAGGCAACACCCTTCATGGTCTTTCACGCCGCACTGGCAGCAGTTCTCTCGAGGTTGAGCGGCAGCTCGGACGTGGTGATCGCAACTGCGGTGGACGGCCGCCGATCACCGGCCCTTGACAATCTGATCGGAATGTTTGTCGATACTGTCCCGCTGCGGGCACAGATTCACCGCGACACGACGATGCTGCAACTCGTGGAGCAGGTTCGTGAGCGCGATCTTGCGGCCTTCGAGCACAGCGATGTGCCCGTGGAAGCTCTGACCTCGATGCTCGGTGGCCGGATGCCGCAGGTTGCGTTGGCACTGCAGAACTTCACCATTCCCGACGTCGACATCGCCGGCCTGGCCGTCAGTGCTACCGAAATCGAGACAGGCGCAGCCAAGTTCGAGATGCAGGTATCGCTGACCGAGCGGCCGGACGGCCACACGGACGGGCTGGTTGTGTACGCGCGGGAGCTCTTCGACGCCGCGACTGCGCAATCGGTGGCCGACCTGTTTGTCGACGTTGTGCAGCGCGCGCTTGCCAACCCCTCCGTGGTGGCGTCGGAAGCATCAACGATCTCCGCACCCAGCTGGGTGGCAACACCCGTTGATTCGTCCCGGACTCTGAGTGAGATCTTCACCCGTACCGCAGTGGCGTTTCCCGACAACGTTGCACTGCGCGACGGCACAGAGATGCTCACGTATCGAGAACTCGACCACGCGTCGAACGAACTGGCACGTGAGCTGGTGGCCGCCGGTGCCGGACCGGGCGCGGTGATCGAGATCAGCGCGGTGCGATCGATCGACTACGTCCTCCGTCTGTGGGCGATAACCAAGACCGGCGCTGCTTTTGCGCCGATCGACCCTGATTTTCCCGACGCCCGTCTGCGTCGGTTGCGGTCGGTGTTGCAACCCGTCAGCCCCGTTCCCGGCACGCAGAATCCGGACGCCGTGGCGTATGTCATCCATACCTCCGGGTCGACCGGTAACCCCAAAGCAGTTGCGGTAACCCACCGCGGGCTCGGCCCGCTCACGGACGAAGCTGTGGCGCGATACCGCGTCACACCGGATTCGGTTGTCCTGCAGGGCTACAATCCGAGCTTCGATGCCGCTGTGCTCGAGATGTTGCTTGCCTTCGGCAGCGGAGCAGCATTGGTTGTGGCGCCACCTGACGTTTACGGTGGCCGGGACCTCGAAAAGTTCGTGGCAGAACACCGCATCACGCACCTACTGTCCACCCCGGGTGTGCTCGACACGATGGACCCGGCCGCACTGCCACTGCTCGACGTGGTTGCCGTCGGCGGCGACGTTCTCTCGCCCGCGACCGCACACGCCTGGAGTGCCGGCGCGCGGATGCTCAACGCCTACGGCCCCACGGAAACGACCGTCGTGGCAACTCTTGCGGATATCGACTCGGACACCGGAATTGGTGAACCCATCACCGGTACCGGAGCCGAAGTGCTCGATGGCGCGCTGCGCCCCGTCCCGTATGGCGGGGTGGGGGAGCTGTACGTGAATGGTCCCGGGTTGGCGATGGGTTATCTCGGCGATCCCGCCGCAACGGCGACAGCCTTTGTGGCGGCAGCGGGCGGGCGGCGACGCTACCGCACCGGCGACTTGGTACACCGAACGGCCAGTGGTGCATTGGGATTCGTCGGTCGGTCGGACCGTCAGGTCAAGGTGCGCGGTGTGCGAATCGAGCTGGCCGAGATCGAGACTGCGGCGCGGTTGCTCCCCGGAGTGAGTGCTGTGTCCGCGCTCCTGATTGGCGATGTGATCACCGCATTTGTCGTCGGCGAGGAAACCAGCGAAGACGCGCTCCGACATGAATTGGTGATGCAGCTACCCGGGTACCTCGTGCCGGGACGCATCGTCATTCTCGATGCGTTGCCGCTCACCCGCAACGGCAAGGTGGATGTGAGCGCACTGCACGCGCACCTCGGCGAATCCACACCTCACGCCTGGCCGCTCACTGCCACAGAAGAATTGGTGACGGCAGTGATGTCGCACCAGGCGGGCAGCACTGTGAGTGTGAGCCACAACTTCTTCGAATCCGGTGGAGATTCACTGTCCGCCACGGTGGTCGCGGGTCGACTGGCTTCGGTGTTCGGGCGCGACGTATCCGTTGGTGCGGTTTTCGAGAATCCGTCGCCGCGTGCGTTGGCTCGCTGGATCGATGCGGCCGAAGACGTTGTTGTCCGGCCACTGCTCACCAGTCGCGCCGCCGAAAGCCGGGTGCCGTTGGCTCCCGCGCAGCAGCGTATGTGGTTGAGCTCGCAGCTCGGTCCTGCGTCGTCGGCATACAACTTGGTATTCGCGGTCGCCATCGGACCGGACATCGAGGTAGACGCTCTGGCGGAAGCCATATCGGATGTGGTTGCCCGGCACAGTATTTTGCGCACCGTCTTTCCCGCTGATTCCGTCGGGCCACACCAGGTAGTCGCGGATGTCGCGGCAGTCGATCTTGTTCCCGTGCTTGTCGGCGATCTGTACGAGGGCGCAGCGCTCCTTGCGTCCGCGCCATTCCAGTTGGAACACCAACCGCCGATGCGCGTGCAGTTGACCGTTGACGGCTCCGGCGCCCGGGCCTTGGTTGTTGTGGTGCACCACATTGCGCTCGACGGCGGTTCGACGGGCATCGTGCTCACGGATTTTGCCGCCGCACTGTCTGCGAGAGGTGCGGGGCATCAACCGGATTGGCGCCCGCTGCCCGTCGACTACCAGGATTACAGCATCTGGATGCGCGGCGTGCTCGGTGATAAGAACGATCCGACCTCACTCGCTCACCGCCAATTGGACTACTGGACAACAGTTCTCCGCGGTGTCGACGGCGTTTTGCCGCTGCCGACAGACCACCCGCGGCCCGCTGCTCCGACACAACAAGGTTCCGTCGTGTCCGCCGCGGTTGACGGTGACCTGTACGCGGGGCTGACAGCTCTGGCCCACTCGCAGGGAGTGACGGTCTTCATGCTCCTGCACAGCGTGATCGCGGTGCTGCTCGCGCGTGAAAGCGCAACCGACGACGTGGTTGTCGGCACAGCGGTCAGCCTACGAAACGACCCGGACCTGCAGTCGATGGTCGGAATGATGGTGGGTACCGTCGCGCTGCGGACGAATATCCGTCCAAGCGATCGATTCTCGGACATCCTCGACCAGGTACGACGCGTCGACCTCGGGGCCATGGACAACGCCGACGTGTCCTTCGACGACGTGGTTGCCCGAATCGCGCCGCCGCGCACGGCAAACGAACACCCGCTCTTCACCGTGATGCTTGCGTACCAACGTGCACAAGAACTTCCGAGTGTGCCCGGGATCGAACCGCTCCGGCTGACCGGGGAAGCCCCCGTAACCGCCGATTACGATCTGACCTGGGATCTGACCGACACCGGCGTCGGTGTGCGCCTGCGATTGCTGTATGCCACCGACCTGTTCGAGCAGTCGACAGCAGAACTGTTTGCCGCGAGGTTCATGCGGATTCTGGGCGAAGTGGTGGCGCATCCGCAGAGTGTGGTGGGGGATATCGATGTACTCGGTGACCGAGCGAACCAGCCGCTCCGCAGTCGCGGTGATATCGCGCCGCTCACCCTGGCCGCACTGATCGGCAACGTGCTCGCTGAAACCCCCGAAGCCACTGCGCTCGAGGCAGACGGCAGGGCATGGACTTACCAAGAGCTGTTCGACCAATCAACATACTGGGCTCAGGAACTGGTGGATCGGGGAATTGGGCCCGACGACGTGGTTGCCGTTGCAACCGGGCGCGGACATCTGTGGGTAGTTGCACTCTGGGCCGTGGCGCGAGCCGGCGCCGCCTGGGTTTCCGTGGACCCGGATCAGCCCCGTGAGCGACTCGAAGCGATGGTTGCCGACAGTGGAGCGAGCCTCGGACTGTGCGTGGCGGGTGCCCGCGCTTTGCCCTCGTCGCCGACATGGATTCCGATGTCCGATCGCACTGCAACAACGCCGCTGACCGGCACGCGGGCAGCTCACCCGGACAACCTCGCTTACGTCATCTACACCTCGGGATCGACCGGTACCCCTAAAGGCGTTGCGGTATCTCATCGCGGCCTGGCAAATGTGTGTGCCACCCATCTCGAGATGTTCGAGACGGGCACCGCCATGCGCATCCTGCAGCTGGCGTCACCTACCTTCGACGCCTCGGTCCTCGAATTCATGATCGCGCCGGCCGCGCTCGGAACGCTGGTACTGGCACCGGAATACGTCTTCGCGGGAGCCGAACTGACGGAATTCATCGTCTCGCACGCGATCACCCATCTCATCGCAACACCCACGGTTCTCTCGACACTCGACCCGAACGAGATCCCTTCGCTGACAGTGGAATCGGCGGGAGAGATGTTGAGCGTGGACCTGGCGGCGCAGTGGTCCCCTCGGCATCGGATCTTCAACGGATACGGCCCCAGTGAGACCACCATTGCGGCGGCAACGTCGGCGCAGATATCCGGCGGAGACACAGCAATCGGCGGCCCCGTACATGGAGCGTCGACGCTTGTCCTCGACGCCAGGCTGCATCCCGTTCCCGACGGCGTCACCGGCGAGCTCTACATCGCCGGCCACAACCTTGCCCGCGGGTACATCCACGCGCCCGAGCGGACAGCCCTGCGGTTTGTTGCCGACCCGAACCATCCCGGTGCCCGGATGTACCGCACCGGAGACCTCGTTCGACGACGGCGAAACGACGGTGCCCTCGAATTCGTGAGCCGCAACGACGACCAGGTGAAGATCCGCGGCATCCGCGTCGAACCCGCCGAGGTCGACGCCGGATTGCGTCAGCATCCCGCTGTCACGTTTGCGGTAACCGTTGTGGTGGACGGGGAACTGGCGTCGTACGTCACGCTCGAGGATGCGTCGGCGGATCCGAGCAGTCTGCGAAAGTTTGTTTCGGCAACCCTGCCGAGTCACCTGGTTCCCGCAACCGTCACGGTGATCGACGCGGTTCCGGTGCTACCGTCCGGCAAGGTCGACAAGGTGGCATTGCCGGCGCCGGATCGTGGCAGCGTCGGTGTGATCGAGCCACCCGAAACGGAACTGGAAGAGTGCATCGCACAAGCGTTTGCGCACAACACATCCGCGCACACGGTTGGCAGGTTCGACAATTTCTTCGAACTCGGCGGAACCTCCATGGGCGCGGTTGACGTAGCGTCGACGCTACGTACGCGGCTCGATCGTGATGTGCAGGTTCAATGGATTTTCACCGATCCGACGGTGGCCGAACTTGCCGAACGTATCGAGGCCGGCGGAAAGACCGATCCGATGGACACCATCGTCCTGCTCGGGGGAGATCCACTCGATCAGCGTCCGCCGCTCTTCTGCGTTCACCCCGTGAGCGGATTGGCGTGGTGCTACGCCGGTGTGGCGCAGCACCTGGGTGGCCGTCGGGTCTACGGTGTGCAGGCAACGGGTGCGGGCGAGCTGCCCGGGACCCTCAACGCGCTCGCCGAACGGTACGTGGACGCGGTGCGGATCGTTCAACCCGATGGCGCGTATCACCTGCTCGGCTGGTCGCTCGGTGGAACCGTTGCGCAGGAGATGGCGGTGGCGCTCGAGGAGTCCGGTGCGAGCGTCGGATCGGTTGTCATGCTCGATACGTTGCCGCCGGAGCGGATACCGGCCATTCAAGCAGCTCCCACCGCTGGCGAGCTATTTGCCGAACTGGGTCTGACCGAGCTGGAAGCGCCGCGCGTCGATCTGACCTTTGCGCAGGCGGCCGACGAGATCCGCACCAGAGCTCACCTGGATTTTGTGACCGCTGAACTCCTGGAAGCTGCTTCCGAAAGGGTGGAGAAACTTGCCAGAATGGCGAGTGACCACGAACCGAGGAGCTACCGCGGAGTTGTGGATTTTGTTGTTGCGCAGAGAGATCTCCATCGTCATCGCGACCTGGTCGAGCGATGGTCGGATCGGGTCGCGATCATTCGCGAACACTCGGTCGATGCCACGCATGCCGAGATGATGGCGCCATCAGTTCTCTCCCAGATCTTTGACCTGGTGCGGTATCGAGAGGATTCTGATGTGACGTAGCAAGCAGTGTCTAAGGATTTGCTGTTCAATTGAATGTCAGGTATGCGGCAAATGTCGCGGGTTCTGACGTGACGCTTGTGATCATCGCTCCAACGCGCAGCTCAGTGCGTGAGCCGAAAGGGATTGAAGATGGAAGTACAGGACTACCTGAAGGTATTGCAGGCGCGCTGGAAGATCATCGCTGTTGTCACCGTTGTCGCGATTCTCGGCGCGTTGGGCGCCTCGCTGATCTCGACCCCGATCTACCAGGCCTCTACCAGGCTGTTCGTGTCCACCACGCTGGGAAGCTCCGTCAACGAGGCATACCAGGGAAACCTGCTGTCACAGCAGCGGGTTACGTCGTACACCAAGCTCCTGACCGGACAAACCCTCGCACAGCGCACTATCGATCGGCTCGGTAGCGATGCAGTCAACGGAATGACGCCGGCCCAACTCGCGGCAAGCGTTGTGGCGACGTCCGCACCCGACACGGTTCTGATCGACGTGGGCGTGAAGGATCCGTCGCCCGAACGTGCACGCGATATCGCGAACGCGCTGTCGGACGAGTTTGTCTTGATGGCAAAGGAATTGGAGACCCCGGAGACGGGTGGAACCCCGGCGGCCCGTGTGGTCGTCGAGCAGGAAGCGGGAACACCCACCACACCGGTCTCGCCGAACACCAAGCGCAACATCGCACTCGGCGCAGCAGTTGGTCTGCTTCTGGGTATCGCGCTTGCCGTCTTGCGTGACCGTCTCGACAACACCGTCAAGGATCGTCGGGTTGTCGAAGAGGTAGCAGGCTCGGCGTTGGTCGGAACCATTCCCTTCGACAAGGAAATGCAGACCAAGCACACCATCGAATTCAACGAAGGCAACTCTGCCAGCGCCGAGGCCTACCGCGAACTGCGTACCAACCTTCAGTTCCTCGAAGTCGACAACCCGCCACGCGTCATCGTTGTCACGAGTTCGCTTTCCGCAGAAGGTAAGACGACGACGGCCGTCAACATCGCTCTGGTTCTCGCCGAGGCCGGAAAGTCGGTCTGCCTCGTGGAAGGCGACCTGCGCAAGCCGCGAGTCTCGAAGTACCTCGGCATGATCGGCACCGTCGGCCTCAGCTCGGTCCTGGCCGGTCAAGCGCAACTCGACGACGTACTGCAGCCGACAACGCACGGCGATCTGGTTGTCCTTGCCTCAGGACCTATTCCGCCGAACCCGAGCGAATTGCTCGGCACCGATCACTCCCGACAGGTTCTTGCCGAACTTCGTGATCGATTCGAGTACGTCATCATCGACGCGCCGCCGCTGCTTCCGGTAACGGATGCCGCGGTCCTGACCGCAATGTCAGACGGCGCCTTGGTAATTGCACGCCACGCCAGCACCAAGCGAGACCAGCTTGCCCGGGCCGTCGGCAACCTTCAGAGCGTCGGCGCACGCATTTTGGGCACCGTCATCACGATGACGCCCGCCAACAAGCGCGGCGGTGGATACGAGTACAAGTACTACTACGAAACCGACAAGACGGTGCCTGCGCTCGCTGAAGCTGCGCCGTTACCGGGAGCCTCCGCAGGTTCTGCGGCTCCTGCCGAGGCCACCGCACCGAAGAAGGCGCCGGCACCCGCGACGGACGCCGCAGATACCAGCGCCGCTCCCGTCAAGGCTCCCGTGAAGGCTTCCGAGGAAGCCCCACACTCCTCGATACCGTTCGATGATGCGCCAACTCAGGAGTTCCAGCTCCGGACGAGTGAAAACGGACATCGCTATCTCGATTGATTCTGTTACCGCCGAATCAGCCTGAGTACATAAACGGGACTTTGGTCCGGAAATGATCACTTTTTTTCCGACCAAATGCCCGGAATGTGCTAAAAAAGGTTAGTATCACGGCGGTGGCAATCCGCCATTCACCTTAATGATCCGGAGGATCTCATGCTCGGTTCCCTGTATTCTTTCAGCGCAGAAATTGGCGTCCCGTCTGTTGATGACATTCTGGCATTCATCGGCAAGGGCATCGGGTCGATCTTGAACGTGAGTGCGTAGTAGCTAACAAACAGCCCCTGTCCAACTGAGCTGGACAGGGGCTGTTTTCTGTCTGAGGGCAATGATTACCGAAGAGGATCGGCAAGCGGAGTCCTATTGAGCGGGAATCGCAATGCGCCGTAGCAAAGGCCCCAGAAGAGTGGCGATCTCTAAACCCACCGCGTGGAAAGTTTCCTCATCCGCGCCTATAGGATCGGCAACGTCTTCACTTTCCTGAACGTGATAGCGCGGGCGAGCGTCGGCGAGTTCGGCAACGGTTGTTGCCGCCGATTCTTCCGCTAACCGAGCGGCCTCACGTAGTGTGAAAGTCCGCTTGAACTGCGATGGCGCCAACGCCAGAATCTTGTCGCGATGACGCTCCGTCATAGCCAGAATCAAATCGGCTTCAGACGCGATCGCAGTGGTAAGCCGGCGAGCGCGAAAATTGGAGGGATCGCCTCCCAGCCCTTCCAACACGAGCGCTGCTGTCGGTTCCACCGCATGACCGACAAGGGCGCGTGTGCCGGCACTCGACGCCGTGAGATCCGTGATTCCCGCTTCCTCCGCAAATGCCCGAGCAAGGCGTTCCCCTGTTGGCGATCGGCAGATATTTCCGGTGCAGACAAAGAGGATGTGCATGAGGTCAATCATAAAGGGGCAGCGCCACAATGCGGCACCATGATGTCGCGAAATGTTTGCACATCGACTACGCGGTGTTCCCGCCGCGTCCGTCGTTGGGATATATGAACTACTCATGAGACTGACCGTGTTCGGGACCGGGTACCTGGGGCTGACCCATGCCGTGTGTATGGCGGAACTGGGACATGAGGTTCTGGGCGTCGACATCGACGCCGCGAAGGTCGAGATGCTGTGCGCCGGTCATGTTCCGTTCTTCGAACCTGAACTGGCACAGCTGTTGACGCGGAATCTCGAATCCGGGCGGCTGGGCTTCACGACGTCGTACGCGGAAGCCTCGGAGTTCGCGGATCTCCATTTTCTTTGCGTGGGCACTCCCCAGAAGCGCGGCGAGAAGGCCGCGGACATTTCCCACGTCGATGCCGTGATCGACACGCTGGCACCGTTATTGGAGCGTCCGGCCGTCATTGTCGGGAAGTCGACAGTTCCCGTGGGGACAGCCGCACGGCTAGGCGCGCGGGTTCGGGCCGCCGCCCCGGCAGGCGACGGCGTCGAGGTGGCGTGGAATCCCGAATTCCTGCGCGAAGGAAAAGCCGTCGCAGATACGTTGCGTCCGGACCGGCTGGTTGTCGGCGTCGATCGGGATCGCCCCGGCACCGCCGAATCTGCTCTTCGGGACGTCTATGCCTCGATGCTCGACGCGCGCATCCCGTTTCTGGTTACCGACCTGGCGACATCGGAACTCGTCAAAGGTTCGGCAAACGCCTTTCTGGCCACAAAAATTTCCTTCATCAACGCGATCGCGGAAATCTGCGAGGCAACCGGAGCCGACGTCACCGTGTTAGCTGACGCCCTCGGTCACGACGCCCGGATCGGGCGGAGCTTTTTGAATGCCGGTCTGGGATTCGGCGGCGGTTGCCTGCCCAAGGACATTCGGTCGTTCGCGGCGCGGGCCGGGGAGCTGGGCGTTGATCAAGCCTTGTCGTTCCTCCGCGAGGTGGACAGCATCAACATGCGACGCCGAACCAAGGTCCTCGAACTGGTGACGCAAGTCTGCGGCGGCAGTTTGCTGGGAATGAACGTGGCTGTCCTAGGTGCGGCCTTTAAGCCCGAATCGGACGATGTGCGCGATTCGCCCGCACTGAATGTTGCGGGCATGATGCAACTGCACGGTGCGAACGTGACGGTGTACGACCCCAAGGCGATTGAGAATTCGCGCACCATTTTTCCCACGCTCAATTATGCAACGTCGACGTCAGAGGCGTGCAAGCGCGCAGATGTCGTGCTGGTTGCAACCGAATGGTTGGAGTTTGCCGAACTCCAACCGTCACAGCTGGATTCGGTTGTGCACGGGCGGGTGATCGTCGATGGACGCAACTGCCTCGACCCGTCACTCTGGCGATCGGCCGGCTGGATTTATCGCGGGGTAGGGCGATGAGAGCTAAGAGATGAATAACTGACAAGTTGCCAGCCGTACGGTCGGTTCGACTCGGTACATCTCCACGATGCAATCGAATGGGTAGACTTCCCGCCGGAAGGTGACGGATCTGCTCATGGATCTGTTTGCAGTCGACGAAGGTGGCTCATGAACTTGGTGCTCGGTGTAACAGTGGGGGCGAGCGCTGTGCGCTTGGCACGCCCAGGAGCGCCGGAGCATGGTGGGCCGGTATTTCGATCCAGAGCGATCGTGCGCGGACACGAAACCCCCGAAGATGTCGCAGCAGATTCCATTCGCGTCGCGCTCGCGGAATTCACCGGCCACGACAACTCTGTCGCCGTCGTCTACCGCGATCAGAGTCAGGCAGGCGCCCTCAGCCAGGCACTTGATCGTGGCCGGATCGACAACTACCGGCTGATACCCGAATCTGCGGCAATTCTGCGGATGCTCGAGGAACCGGGAACGCTGGGCGCACAGAACACCCTGGTGGTCATCGACCTCGGCGCCACCGGTGCAACCGTCGACGTCCTCGATCGCACCACCGGTGCAACCATCGTCACCGCCAGATCCAGTCAAGTCAGCGGCGATCAGTTCGACGCACTCGTCTACCTCGACCAAACCGAACGACGGCGCATCGCGACGCCTACCGATCCCGAAGGCGTCGCAGAACTCCAAGCCCGGAGCCGACTGGCCAAGGAACAACTCTCGACCCGCAGCGCAGTCTGCCTCCCCGGACCAGGCGGATTACTACTCCTCTCCCGAGAAGTCTTCGACTCCTTGGTCGCGCCCAGCGTCGAGGCTCTGGCCCGAGAGGTCCGTGAGGTGGTTGCCACCTCCGGTCGGCGCCCGGACTCCGTTGTACTGATCGGCGGCGGCGCCCGAGTCCCCATCATTCGCACCGTGCTGGAACGGTGGATCGAAATCCCCGTCATAGCGCCGGAACAGCCAGACCTCCTCGCCACGCAGGGAGCCGCACTGCTTGCCGGCGGCGCGCCCCGCAGAGAACCCGTCGCTGCGCCCGCCGTGACTGTTGCGGCCCCGGCAGTGGCGCCGATCTTTGCGCCGTACCCGATCAACACCCCTGCTGTGGCGCCGGCGCCCGTCCAGGCATTCGCCCACGGTGGCCTTGCAACGATGACCGGGCCAGGGCCTGCGCCGGCGAGTGCCGATCTCGATGCGCCCGCGCATGCGCAGGTGGCGCCTGCACCCGAGTCAGTACCGACCCAGGCTCAACCAGCCGCCGACTACGACAGCGACGAATCAGACGTCAAAGAACCCGTCATGGTCGATGCCCAGGCGTACTCGGCTGTTCACGAAGACGTCAGTGGGGGACAACCCACCTGGCTCGCCGCTACTTCACACGACGAGACAACCACCCCGGAGTCAGGCAGGCAGTTCCGATTCGCCGGACTGGGAGCCGGTGTTGTTGCCGCGATCGTCATCGTCGGTCTGGGAATGGGCTACGGCGGGAAGGTGTTCGGCGATTCGGGCGAAGCCGGCCCGGTAGCAACAGAGGTCACCACAACACAAACGCCGTCGACGACGGTTCCGACCACCACCACAACACCGCCGCCTACCACCACAACAGAGCCGCCTCCGGTGACGGAGGAAGCTCCCGTGTACGAGGCACCCTACGAGGCGCCGTACGTCCCGCCGGCACCTGCGCCGGCGCCGCCGCCCGCGCTGTACATTCCCGGGCTGCCCCCGATCCTGCTTCCCGTTCTGCCGCCCATCCCCGGTTTGTGAGCTAGCGCTTGGAGTGACGCCCACCGTTCGATGCGGTGGCCGTCGAACTTCCCGGTGGACGGGCAAGGAGCACTGCGATAGCCGTCGTGAGCGGAACCGACAGCGCAAGCGCGATGCCGCCGACAGCAGATCGCACAATTTCGATGGCTACGGCGTCGCCGACCAGAACGTCGCCCAGCGGACGGCCACTGACACTGAACAACAGCAGCAACGGCAAAGCGCCGCCCGCATAGGCCAAGACCAAGGTGTAGACGGTACTGGCGATGTGATCGCGACCCACGCGCATCGAGCCGGCAAACACCTGGCGTCGGGTCGCGCCCTTGTCCAACTGCGCCAACTCGAATGCCGACGACGCCTGGGTGATCGTGACGTCATTGAGCACACCCAGCGAGCCGATGATGAAGCCTGCGAGCAGGAGTCCGGTGATGTCGACGTGCTGAATGTAGGTCTGCACGTTGGTGTTCTGCTCTTCGGAGAGCCCGGTGAGTTGTGTCAGTTCGATCGACAGGTAAGACAGCACCGCAGCAAGAACCATGGCGGCGAGGGTTCCGAGAAGCGCAGAACTGGTTCGGAGCGAGACCCCGTGTGCGAGGTACAAGACGGCATACAAAATGACGGCGCCCGACACCAGGGCAACGGGTATCGCGGGTTTTCCGTCCAACAATGCGGGGAGGAGAAAGCCGACCACCACGCCGAACGCCACCACAAGCCCGAGAAGTGCCCGCAATCCGCGCCACCGGGCAACAGCGATGATCACCACGGCAAAAGCCACGACGATGAGCGTCAGCGACAATCCGCGTGAATAGTCCTCGAAGGAATACTGCGTCGCCCCGGTCGGATCGGTCTGGCGCAGCAGACGGATATGCTCGCCGACTCGCAAATCAGGTTGGCCGGGACCCGGAATGATCTCCAGCAATGTCTGGGTACCGGCGTTCGGACCCGATTCGATGTCGACGATGCTTCGCTGACACTGATAACTCGTATTCGCCGGGGGTGCCGGTTCGCCGACGAATGGTCTTCCCGCCGAGACACTTCCGCAGGCGCCGATCTCCTGGAGGGTGACCGTGCCGGCCTCCGTGACCACTGACCCGCCGTCGGAGTTCTGAAACGGCAACGGGATGTCGAGGTTGGCCTTGTCCGGCCACAGAGCGATGACGCCGACGAGTACGGCTAGACCGACGACGGTGAGGATGCCGACGACGACGCGGGCAGCAGTGGCTCCGATGTGGAGTGGGCCGTCATGACCATGGCCGTGACCGTGGCTCATCGGAAACTGAGTGTCGGACTGGGGATTTGCACCGGTGCCATGTTAGCGGCAGTTGCTGTGAACAGGTGAGTCACCGGACTTGGCGGCTGGAGAGGAAGAGTTCGAGCTGGGTGGCGGGGAACAGGGGGGGTTGTCCCCGCCACCAACCTGGTATCCACAGGGGGGGGAGGGATACCAGGTGCTCGCGGCACCGAAGTGCTGAAACCAATGTACCCAATTTCAAACCAATCTGGTGCATTGTCTTGCTACTAATTTACAACAGTTATCGGACCAATTGCGCTGTTTCTACCGTAGCGGCAGGTCGCGACTAGTCAAACGCTCAACCAAACCGATCGGTTTCGGAAATTTGTGACCAAGGTCGCACGAATGCCCCGCACATTTATCTGCGCGGGGCATTCGTGGAACAGCAAACTGGTCAAGTGTCCATGGCCGTGGCCAGTGGGTTTCCAGCTTCCTACTGTTTGTAACTCGTAAGGAAGTTGCCAAACCGCTCGATTGCGACAGCGAGGTCACGGGCCCACGGAAGGGTAACGATTCGCAAATGGTCATGATCGGGCCAATTGAAGCCCGTTCCCTGAACCATCAGGATCTTCTCCTGCAGAAGAAGATCCTGAACCAACTTCTCGTCGTTGTGGATCTCGTGAACATTCGGATCCAAGCGAGGGAACGCGTACAGCGCACCACGCGGCTTGACACACGAGACACCCGGAATCATGTTCAGGCGCTCCCACGCGACATCGCGCTGCTCGAGCAGACGTCCGCCGGGGAGGATGAGGTCCTCGATGCTCTGATGGCCACCGAGCGCCACCTGGATAGCGTGCTGACCCGGAACATTCGGGCACAAGCGCGTCGACGCCAAGAGGTCGAGACCCTCGAGGAAGCCGCCGGCGTGCTCCTTCGGGCCGGTGATCGCCACCCAACCCGAACGGTAGCCCGCAACGCGATACGCCTTCGAGAGACCGTTGAACGTCAGGCACAGAAGATCAGGAGCCAACGACGCAAGCGAGATGTGCTTGGCGTCGTCGTACAAGATCTTGTCGTAAATCTCGTCAGCGAGCAGAAGAAGCTGATGCTTGCGCGCCAGATCGACCAACTGCTGGAGAATCTCCATCGAGTACACCGCACCCGTAGGGTTGTTCGGGTTGATGACCAGCAAGGCCTTGGTCTTGTCGGTGATCTTGGATTCGATATCCGCGATATCGGGATTCCAGTCGTTGCCTTCGTCGCACAGATAGTGCACCGGAGTTCCGCCGGACAAGCTGGTCATTGCCGTCCACAACGGGTAGTCCGGCGCTGGGATCAGCACCTCGTCGCCGTTGTTGAGCAGGGCCTGCATAGTCATGGTGATCAGCTCGGACACGCCGTTGCCGAGGTAGATGTCATCGACGTCCACCTCGGGGAAGCCGGGAACCAGCTCGTACCGAGTCACGATCGCGCGCCTGGCCGACAGAATGCCCTTGGACTCCGAGTACCCCTGAGCGTAAGGAAGAGCGGCGATCATGTCGCGCATGATCACGTCCGGTGCGTCGAAACCGAACGGTGCGGGGTTTCCGATGTTGAGCTTGAGGATCCGGTGCCCTTCCGCCTCCAACCGGGCGGCATGCGCGTGCACCGGTCCACGGATTTCGTACAGGACGTTCTGGAGCTTCGACGACTGCTCCAGCTCGCGCTGCGGCTGACGATGGCGGACGGGTTCTGGTGTGCTCACGACTTACATGATTCCACCTGTGCGCAAGTGGATTCTTCCGGGCACGATAGAAGGTGCCGTCTGTTCGGTTGTCTTACACGTCGGTTGGCTTATTCTGGGGCGCATGACGCCGACCGACGTGATCGCAGCCCCGTACGGATCGTGGGCATCGCCCATCGACGCAGCAGATCTGGCCAACGGAGGTCACCCGGTAGAAGGTGGCCGCTACGTCGGTGACGAGGTGTGGTGGGCGGAGCTGCGGCCAACCGAAGGCGGGCGCGTTGCGATCCGACGGTTGGGACTCGACGATCAGCCCGTCGACGTACTGCCCGCGCCGTGGAACGCACGCACCCGAGTTCACGAGTACGGCGGCGGCGCGTGGACGGTCACGGACGCCGGGCGGTTGGTTTTCAGTGAGTTCTCCGATCAGCGGGTGTACATCCTCGAAGGTCTCAGGCCGCGAGCATTGACACCCCCGACATCGTCATCGGTGCGATACGCGGATTTGTCGATCGTCGGAGCCGACGTGTGGGCCGTGCGCGAGTCCCACGCGCCAGGCGGCACGATCACGCGCGACATCTGCGCCATTCCGCTCGACGGATCCGGCGAGATTCGCGCCATCGTCGGCGGTTCGGACTTCCTTGCATACCCGCGGCCATCCCCGGACGGAAGCAAGATCGCCTGGATCGCATGGAATCACCCGCAGATGCCCTGGGACGGAACCGAACTGCGGGTTGCGGATCTGGTCGACGGCGTAGCGGGTCCGCATCGAGTTCTTCTCGGCGGCACGGAAGAATCAGTGCTGCAACCGGAATGGATATCGGGCGACGAACTGTACGTGGTCAGCGATCGCAGCGGGTGGTGGAATATCTATCGCGTGGGTACAGACGTGGCCGCGCTGTGCCCGGTTGATGCCGACTTCGGTGACGCGCTGTGGCAGTTCGGCGCCCGCTGGTACGAGGTGCTCGGCAACGGAAAACTTTTGACTGTGCGCACTTTCGGCACGGATACCCTCGCGGTGCTGGACCCGGAAACCGGCGACTTGCGCGACATCGACGTCTCCGGCGTCACCAGCATCGGCCTCATGCAGGTGCGCGATGATCAGCTGCTGATCAAAAGCGGTGGCGCAAAACTGGCTACCGGACTGCGTGAACTGGACCTCGGAACCGGAGCGCTGCGTGATGTTCGGCTGTCCGTCGACGCGCTTCCCGAATCTGCTTATCTCCCGGAAGCTCGAACCGTTGTTGCACACGGGCACGGCCGCGAAGTCCACGCATTTGCCTACCCGCCCCGCAATCCCCGCTACCGCGGCCAAGACGGTGAACTCCCGCCGTACGTCGCCTTTGTGCACGGCGGACCCACCGCGCACATCGCACCCGCTCTGAACCTCGTGTACGCCTACTTCACCAGTCGGGGAATCGGCGTCGTGGACGTCAACTACGGCGGATCCACCGGATACGGCCGCGAGTACCGCAATCGTCTGCGTGGGCAGTGGGGCGTCGTAGATGTCCAGGATGTGATCACCGCGGTCACCGGACTCGCCGAGCAGGGGCTTGCCGACCCTGCCCGTCTGGCCATCGAAGGCGGGTCTGCGGGCGGCTGGACCGTGCTGGCCGCGTTGACAACCTCCGACGTGTTTGCATGTGGCGCTTCCTATTACGGCGTTGCCGAGCTGGACGGCTTTGTCAAGGAAACCCATGACTTCGAATCGCGGTACATCGACGGACTGATCGGGCCGCTGCCGGAATCCGCAGCGCTGTACGCGGAGCGCGCACCGCTCAACAACGTCGACGGTTTGAACTGCCCGGTATTGCTGCTGCAAGGTCTCGACGATCCGATCGTTCCGCCGTCACAAGCCGAACGCTTTCGAGATGCACTGGTATCGAAGGGCATTCCGCACGCCTACCTGGCCTACGAAGGCGAATCCCACGGCTTCCGTAAGCAGTCCACGATCATCAGTTCCCGCAACGCGGAACTGTCCTTCTACGGCCAGGTGCTCGGGTTCACGCCGCCAGGTGTTCCGCAGCTGAAGCTGTGGACTCCCGAGGCGTAGTGCCGCTTCCGTTGTCGAGGATCGTGACCGCCCAGTTCTTCTCGGGGACAAGATGAGTCACCGACGTACAGCCGTTGGTTGCGGCTCCTGCAGTGCCGGGGAAGAGGGTGAGTGCCACTGTAAGTGTCACTGCCACTGCAAGAGTCCGCGTGGCTGCAGACTAACCGGTCTGAACTCTTGGCGGATGGCCAAGCGGACAATTCGGGTACTTGGTCCTCGGGGATCAGTGGTTGTGGGCAAGCTGACATGGTTTGTGTGCAGTGAACATGGTGTGCGGCACGCTGGTACGGGTGCTCACTGGGCAGAAACTGTGCTCACTTGCAGGGTTGGCTGGGCGGCCGGCTATGGGATTCGGCCGCGGTTGAACGCCGCACGGATACGATCCGAGACCGCCTGCGGCGTCGACAAGTCCGCCCACGTCCACCGAACCACCTGCCAACCCGCATCCCGCAGACGGTCTTCGCGGACCTTCTCCGCCCAGAGCACATCCTCAGGGGTGCGGCCGACGGGAACGAAGCGGCCGTACTTGACCCGGCCGTCGAACTCCCCGACAGTGCGATGCTCGCGCCACAGGAAATCGACACGAGCATCACCGATTTGAACTTGCGGTTCGGGCATCGGCAAGTGCTCGGAGACAAAGAGCGCCAAACTCCGTGACTCGCCGACGCTTTCGATCCGGCCGTCCATCGCGTCGATCGCATGAAAGGCATGGCGGTGCGACGGATGACGCGGCACCCCAGCCAGATTTGAGGTGATGTCGGCCAGAGCGAGCGGTGTTCGGTGCAGCGCAGAGTTCCCCGCGACCAGGGCCGGCTCGAACGGTAGTGAACGGGCGAGGTCGACTACCGTGCGCGCAAGCGTTGTCACCCGCAGACCGTCGACGGTCGTGACTTCGTCCGCGGTGAACAACGCAGAGTGCACCTGCCTGTGAGTGGACGTGCTGCCGCCACCTCGACGGTTTCGAGTCAGGTGAACCAGGCGGAGCGGAGTGTTCCATAAATCCAGGCCGTGCAGCACTGCCGCGGAGGCATGACTGACAACTGCGTCGGACGTGGCTGCCTTCGCTATCGCATGGACCTGCAGACGATGGCGCGCATGTGCGTCGAGTTCGGAGAACGGCTGCGTCGACACGTAGGCGCCGCGATGTAGGCGGGTCCAGTCGCCGTGTGAACAGCTGCGACGGATCTCGGAGTCGGTGCCGCCGGTGGCGAGATGCTCGGGTCTGCGGACGATGTGCGGTTGTTCCCCCATGCCGAACAATCCTGGTGCATCGGAGCCCGTCTGGGCCGACGGGTTTCTGTGCTGTGGATAGGTCGCGCAGTGTGCATAGTTTGTGTGCAGTGAGCAGTGAGCAGTGTTTGTGTGCAGTGAGCAAGGGTTCCGGCGAGCTGGAAGGGGTGCTCGCTACCCAGAAACCCTGCTCGCTTACGAGCCAGGCAAACACGAACGCCCCCGCCGCAATGGCGAGGGCGTTCGATGACGTGATTACTACTTGCGGCCGGGAGCCTTTGCGCCTGCCTTGAATCCGAGCCCGCCCGGCTTTGCGGCCGGGGGAGCCTTGGGGGCCTGCGCAGCGGGAGCCTCAGCAGCTGGTGCCTCGGTGGCTGGTGCTTCGGTAGCCGGAGCTTCAGGTGCAGCCGCTTCTACTACCGGTTCGGCAGCGGGAGCCGGCGCTGCAGCAGCGGGCGCTGCCTTGCGTGCACCGGGAGCCTTTGCACCCGACTTGAATCCGAGCCCACCGGCCTTGGCAACCGGCGGAGCCTTAGGAGCGGGAGCCTCGGCGGCCGGTGCTTCAGTGGCGGGTGCCTCGGCAACAGGAGCCGCCGGGGTTTCCGCAACGGGAGCCGGAGCTGCGGCAGCGGGAGCTGCCTTCTTTGCACCGGGAGCCTTTGCGCCCGACTTGAATCCGAGCCCGCCGGCCTTGGCAACCGGCGCAGCCTTGGGGGCCTCGGCAGCAGGTGCGGCGGGGGCCTCAGCAGCAGGTGCGGCGGGGGCCTCAGCAGCCTTTGCGCCCGGAGCCTTTGCCCCACCCTTCATCTGCAAGCCCTTGCCGGGAGCCTTGGCGCCGGACGCCAGGCCCAGACCCTTCGGCTTGGCGGGTGCGGCCGGAGCAGCGGCTTCGGGTGCAGTTTCAGGAGCGGGTGCGGCTGCAGCCTTTGCGCCCGGTGCCTTGGCAGCGCCCTTCATCTGCAGACCCTTGCCACCGGGAGCCTTGGCTCCGCCGGCCAGGCCGAGGCCCTTGGGCTTTGCGGCGGGTGCAGCTTCGGGTGCTGCGGACTCGGGAGCTTCGGCAGCTGCCGGAGCAGCCTTCTTGGCGCCGGGAGCCTTTGCCCCGCCTGCCATTCCGAGTCCCTTGCCGGGTGCCTTTGCGCCGGGTGCCTTGGCCAGACCCTTCATTGCGAGGCCCTTGCCGGCGGCAGCGGGTGCTGCCGGGGTAGCGGCCGGAGCTGAGGGCTCGGCCGCGGGTGCGGCTTCTTCGACGACGGGTGCCGCGGCAACCGGTGCCTTCTCACGCGGGATCACCTTGATGTTCTCGGTGAGCTGGCTGGGTTCGAGGCGGGTGACGGAGTTCAGCATCAGCTGTGCGACGTCGACAACCTCGACGCCTTCTCCCTTGCCCTGTTCCTGGCGTGCGGTGACGCCGTCGTTGAGCATGACGCGGCAGAAGGGGCAACCCGTTGCGATCTTCTTGGGGTTGGTGGACAGCGCTTCGTCGACGCGGTCGACGTTGATGCGCTTACCGATGTTCTCTTCCATCCACATGCGGGCGCCACCGGCACCACAGCACATGGATCGTTCGCCGTGACGCGGCATTTCGACGAGCTTGGCGCCGGATGCTTCCATGAGTTCACGGGGTGCGTCGTAGACCTTGTTGTGGCGGCCGAGGAAGCACGGGTCGTGGTAGGTGATGTCTTCGCTCACCGACGCGACCGGGATCAGCTTCTTCTGGCGCACCAGACGGTTGAGCAGCTGGGTGTGGTGCACGACCTCGTAGTCGCCGCCCACCTCCGGGTACTCGTTACCGAGGGCGTTGAAGCAGTGCGCACACGTGACGACGATCTTGCGCTTCTTCTGCTCGACGCCTTCGAAGACGGAGTTGAGCATCTCGATGTTCTGCAGCGCGAGCTGCTGGAAGAGGAACTCGTTGCCGGCGCGGCGAGCGGAGTCGCCGGTGCAGGTTTCGTCGGCGCCGAGGACCATGAACTTCACACCCGCGGTCGCGAGCAGTTCCGCGACAGCCTTCGTGGTCTTCTTGGCGCGGTCTTCGTAGGCGCCGGCGCAGCCGACCCAGAACAGGTACTCGTAGTCCTCGAATGTGTCGGCGTCCTTGCCGTACACGGGGATCTCGAAGTCCATCTCGTTGATCCAGTTGAGGCGGTCCTTGGAGTTCTGGCCCCAGGGGTTGCCCTTGTTCTCGAGGTTCTTGAACAGGCCGGCGAGCTCGGACGGGAACTCCGATTCGATCAGGACCTGGTAGCGGCGCATGTCGATGATGTGGTCGACGTGTTCGATGTCGACCGGGCACTGTTCGACGCAGGCGCCGCAGTTGGTGCAGCTCCACAGGGTTTCGAGATCGATGACCGGTGCGAGTTCACCCTCGACCGTCTCGCCGACGAGTTTGCGCTCGGCTTCCTGGCGGGCGGCCTCGGGGATTGCGGCGAGGGCGGCTTCGTTGACGTTGCCGTCGGCGTCGACCAATCCGATTTCGTCGCCGCCCATGTCCTTGCGGCCACCGGCCAGCAGGTACGGGGCCTTGGCGTAGCCGTGGTCACGCAGCGACATGATGAGGAGCTTGGGAGAGAGCGGCTTTCCGGTGTTCCAGGCGGGGCACTGGGACTGGCAGCGGCCGCACTCGGTGCACGTGGTGAAGTCGAGCCAGCCCTTCCAGGAGAAGTCTTCGATCTGGCCGGCGCCGAGGGTGTCGGTGTCGGGATCGACGTTGTCCATCGTCAGGGCTTTACCCTTGGACATCATGGGCTTTGCCGCGCCGAGAGCAACGGTTCCGTCGTCTTCACGCTTGAAGTAGATGTTGAAGAACGCGGAGAAGCGGTGCCAGGCAACACCCCAGGTGATGTTGCGGCCGACGATGTATAGCCAGATCATGCCGGACATCAGCTTGATGAACGCGAAGATGGCCACCATCATGGCACTGGCCGGGAGCAGCTTGGCCAGGTTCATGGTGAAGAAGTCGGTCCACGGATTGGCGTGACCGTAGGTCGCGATCTTGCCGGCCTTCACAAAGATCATGCCGAGGCCCTCGATGAGGACAACGGTTTCGACGAAGTAGGCAGCCTTGAAATCCGAGCCGCCGAAGCGGGACAGGCGGATCGGCAGGCGCGGGTGGTTGAGCTGGCGGATGACGATCAGCGTGGTGATGCCGATGACGGTGCCAAGACCCAGAATCTCGTCGACCAGGTGGTAGATGGCCCAGTTGCCGAAGATCGGCCAGTGGAACTCGGGGTTGAACGTCTGGCCGTAAGCCTCGAACCAGACGATGGCGCCGAGCAGGAAGCCGACCATGACAAGCCAGTGAGCCCAGCCGACGGTACGGAACTTCGCCATGCGCGTGTGCGCGACGAACTCGATGACCATCTGCTTGAAGCGGGGGAAGAACGGACGCCAGCGGTCTGGTGCTGATTGGCCGATTTGGACGACCTTCACCATCTTGAGCGCGCCACCGATGAAGGAATACCAACACACGAGGCTCAGCAGCACACCGATGGTGCCCAACGTGATCGTCAGGGCATTCATGTCGCGGCCTTTCATTTCAGGGCGACGCGTCGGCCACCTGGTAAGAGCCCACTGATACTAACCTGCCATATGTTACCCACCAGTAGCTTGATGTGTCGACCATGTATACCGGCGAGTAACCATGCTTGGCCTGGCGAGATCAATTATTCCGCAACGACGGGCTGGGCCGCTGCGCAAACTTATCTACCGTCACGTTAGGTGGTGTGCATCTCGCCCCTGTTAATCAGGCAGCCCTAACCTGCCGTCCGCGCTGTTTTTGGGGGTACCGACCGACCCGTCCGGAGCGAACGTACCTTTCGGCGCATCCAGGGCGATGAAAGGTACGTTCGCACCGGTAGGGGCGGGGGGAAAGGGCGCATTTGCGACAAAAAACTGTGGCCCACCTCGACAGGAGGTGAGCCACAGTAGGTGCGGTGCGATCAGTAGTCGCGGACTTTCAAGCCGGGGTTTTCGGCGAGGATGTCCTTGATGGGCGTTCCGTACTGAATCGGCTGAGGGCTACCGATCAGCGTTGCGGCCCGAGCGACCTCGCAGAAGGAAGATGTTGCGACCGTCGACGCGCTGGTGATGCCCAGTGCCCGGGTGCCGGTCATGATCGGGCCGCCGCTGTCGCCCTGAAGGACGCAGATGTCGGTGGTGAAGAGGTTGGACATCGGCTGCTCCGAGACCACTGCATTGCGATTGACGCTGGTGACAACGCCGCAGCTGTAGCCGGTGGTCGATCCGGCCTTGCAGACCGGTGCGCCGACAACGGGATCGGCAACCCCGTCGATGTTGACGGATCGGTTGAAGGGAACCCGGACGCTGTTGTTGTCGAACCGGTACTTCGCCTGGTCGTCGATGTTGATGATCGAGTAGTCCCGCGGCCCGAACACGCTCTTGGCGAAGTATCCCACTCGCGGTCCCGGCTGGTTGTTGACGAGCGGGAAGGCTTCAGAGGCGTACTGCGTGCCTGCGGCGATGCGGTTGGGGTCGCAGTGTCCTGCGCTGATGTTGACGGTGCGACCGGAGGCATCGGTTCCGTTGAAACCGAAGGAACATTTGAACCCGTTGAAGCCGGAGATTCCGCCGAACGCGTCGCCGCCGAGTGCGGCGTCGCCGGTCAGGGAACCGGTGGCGGGGAGGAGGTCGACAACGATCGGCGGCACGGAGATCGGGACGGCGGCGTGGCGGACGGTTGTGTTCAGGAAGTCCGGCAGGGTCAGTCCGGCTGCCGGATCTGCGGTCAACTCGACGCCGTTTCCGACAACGTCGATGGCAATTCCCCGAACCAGATCCGCGACGGCAGGTGGCTGCGACTCGAGCCAGGTGTTGAGTGCGGACACCTCGTTCTGCAAAGCCGATTCGCTCTGTGCCACGTCATTGACCTGGAAACCGGCTTTTTCGGCGGCCGAGCGAGCTGCACCGTTGCCCTGCCCGGAGGCCAGTGCAACAACGGCCTGCCCGAGGTCGTCCAGCCAGACTCCGGCAAAACTGTCGGGGAACTGCACCCGCGCGATGTCTGCGAACTCGGCAAGTTTCTGCGCGAGTTCCGAACGCGTCAGGTACTGATCAGGCGTCAATGCCAGATCGTGCTGGAGTGCCTCGGCGAGTTCGACGGGCAGATGTGCGGCCTGGTCGGACACACCGGGCGTCGATGGTTCGGCGCTCGCAACAGCGGCAATCGGTCCGAGGAGCAGCAGCATCGTCGAGCCGAACACTGCGGCGCGACGTGCGGTGGAGCTTCGCATGTGGGCCTTTCCGCTTCATTGACCGCGTGCGGCCCCCCTGGGTGCACGCGGATACGGCCCGCCTTTCGGCGAGCCGTATCGCAGTCGCACACGACTATAACGGGTTCTTCCCCACGAATCCCACCCGTTACAACGAGTGAGTTTCAGTGATCAGCCGATTGTGCGGACCCGGATTCCGGATCCGACGCCACCGCCGGAGGCTGCGTCTGCGGCCTGTGTGATGTTGTCGACGGGGATTCCGATGTTCGTGGTCCCACCCGACATGGCGAGGACAAGATTCGCTTCGGTGCAGTTGGGTGCGCCGGTGCTGTTGGAACCGCTCGTGATTCCCAAAGCCAGAGTTCCGGTGACGATGGCTCCGCCGCTGTCGCCCGCGAGCGTGCATGCTGTTCCGGCAAAGCCGCGAACGGTGCGCGATTCGCCGCCGGGCCGGACAAGCTGGATTTCGACCTGATCGGCTGCGACCACGCCACACGTGAACGAGCTGGCCTGACCGGACTTGCACATCGGTGCTCCGATGACGGGGCGTGCGGTGCCCGTGATCTCGAGGGTCGTGCCACCGGCGCCGCGCACCGATGGGCGGTCGAGTCCGGCGTCGACGCCGGCCTGGTTGAGCTTGATGACGGAGTAGTCGAGTTCTTCGCCGGCCTTGCCTACCGCGGACTGGGCGAAGTTGCCGACCTGGAGGCTGTCGTCGATGTTCTGCGGGTTGGGCAGATAGACGGGTGCAGCGGTTCCCTCGGCCTTATTGCAGTGTCCCGCACTGATATTGAGCGCATTGTCGTGACTGTCGACTGCATTGAATCCGAACGAGCAGACGGAGATGTCCTCGGTCGGTGTCTCGCGGATCGGGCCCGGTGACGTGACATAGATGTCGCCGCCGAGTGCGCGAGCGTCGATCGCGCCGCCGCCATCCGGGCTGAGCCGAATTTTGGTGTTCTCGAGCATCGTGGGCAGGTTGAGTGCCTTGCCGACGGGGCTGTTGGCAACGTCGACGACAACCTGGTTGTTCAGTACGTCGATGGAGGTGGAGCTGACTGCCGTCGCGATATCGCCGGGCAGTTTCGCGATCCATCCGTTGACGTCGGCAAGGCTCTGTTCCAGACTGCCTGCGGAGACCGGTGCCACATGCGTGACGAATCCGTCGGCTGCCGCGACGCGTGCTGCATCGGCGCTGGTAACTGCCACAACCGGTTGACCGTCGAGGTTCATCCACGAGCCCGCGTAATCGCCGGGGCGCGAGGACCGGAAGCTTTCCGCGTAC
The DNA here is from genome assembly GCF_013277795.1 of Rhodococcus sp. MS16. Taxonomy (NCBI): domain Bacteria; kingdom Bacillati; phylum Actinomycetota; class Actinomycetes; order Mycobacteriales; family Nocardiaceae; genus Rhodococcus; species Rhodococcus sp. MS16. The sequence continues at coordinate 555,541 of NZ_VBTM01000005.1, read as the reverse complement.
GCACCCAACTCCTGGGCCTTGGCGGCGCGATCGAGATATTCCTGTGGGGAAATCTTCAGATCTCGGCTGATCGCCTCGACCAGTTCGGCGGGTAGCTGATCCGCGGAGAGCTGTTCGACTGATGATTCGGATGTGGGTTCTGCCGGCTGCGCCAAAGCTGTAGCTGAGAACGATGTTGCGAGCAGAAGTGCCGAGGCGCCGACCAGAACGGTCCGGATCGCCGACGAGTTACGCATGAAATCCCTTCGAGTCTTTCGGCCGTAACGCCGGAAGGTACCGCCCCACCATAGGGGAAGGCTCCGATGTGAGGTCGGGCGCCTAGGTCGAGGGAAGTCGATATGTGCAGCTAGGGAGTTGTTTCTGGTGCCTGTTCGGGATCGACGGGCTGCGGGTCGACAGGCTGCGGGTCGACCGGTTCGGGATCGACAGGCTGCGGATCGACCGGTTCCGGATCAGTTGTGCCGGGGTCGACGGGATCGGTCTGTTCGCCGCCAACGTCGTAGTCGTCCACGGCGGGGATCTCGGATGCGAGCGGTTCGACGCTCTCGTCTTCGGTCGGAACGTCGTCGAACTCGTCGACCAGAAGGGCGTCCTGGGTGGGAGCCTGATATCGCGGGGTCGGCGTGCGGTTCTGTGGGACGACGGCCACGGGCGCGGCAGTGGGGAATTGGATCGGAACCTCGCGAAGGGGCGCGGGATCGGTGGGCGGCGCTATTTCGGCATACGCCGGGACGGCGGCGTCACGAATTTCCGGCACCTGCGTTGTGGGGGCGTTACCGATCAACACCGCGAGCGCGCATGCCGCGGCAGTCAAGAGACCGGCGACGGCGGCTGCGAGGTAGACGGGCCGCCGACTCGGTGCGTCATCTGTGCTGAGGATGTCTTCCGTCTCCGGCGCCTGCTCGATGTCGGGGACGGAAGCACTCGCCGCGCGGGGAACAGCCAGAATCGCGGCTCCCCGTGCCGAGCGTTCACCCGAGGTGATGTCGGAATCGAGGTTGTAGGCGCCGAGGGTCGCGGAGTAGGGCGCAAGTTCGATGTAGTCGAGATCCATGCTGTCGAGCGCGGTTCGCAGCGTGTCCACAGAGCGAGCCGAGAAGTTGGGAGGGATGGCGGCGACAATGCGCAGCGGCTGATCGGTGAGGCTATGTACTTCCGTAACGAGGCAGTACAGCGCGGTTGCGACCAGTTCTTCACCGCGCGTCCGCTGGGTGGGAGCCGCTTCGTTGTCGGTAGTGACTCGGTCGAGGAACCGTCGTACGCCCGGTGAATGTGTGTGGGCAGTACCCAGTGCGATAGTGCCGTCCGGCGCGTGGTGCAGCACGGATTCGTGGTCGATGATCACCGGTTCGGCGTCGGGCACGGCGAGCACCGCAGTGCAACGTGTGTTGCCGACATCAAGTCCGACTCCCCAGGTCACCGCGTCCCCCTAATATGGCTATCGCATCGCATCGCACAAAAAACATGCACTGGCTGTGGAAACTACCACTCGAAAGCTCGTTTGTGCCAGAAGGGTGAATATTCAGTTAATTCCGGTTCTGGGTCGTGAGGCTGCGCAGGACTACCAGGAGTTCTGAACGGGACTGCGCTCCGACTTTCCGCTTGATGCGCGCGACATGATGTTCGACGGTTTTCGCGGAGATGTAGAGGCGCTCACCGATTTCGCGGTAGGTGAGCCCGAGTACGACAAGTTCGGAGATCTGGTGTTCGCGCTCGGTCAAGGGCGAGTCGGGGAGTGCGTTGGCATCTTCTCTCGAGGAACCAGGCTCAGGTGTGTTGACCCGAAAGGAGCGCGCGAGCTGAAGCAACGTTGTTGCGGACTTGGTGTCGGGTGCCCGAAGCGCGGCCTCTCCCGCAAGGCGCGCAGCGTCCCACGAGTGACCGATTCGATTCAGAGTTCGTGCAGCGGTCTCGATTTCGTCGCCGCTCACCGTTCCTTGAAGGACAAGCAGCCATTGGCGGCCGGCTTCGGCGAGACCCGCGGAATACGAGTGGATCTTGGCTGATTCCGCGAGCGCACGCGCGTGCGGCAGCAGATCAGCCGGGGATTGTCCCAAAATCGCGGCCTGGACGCCGTACCAGTGAAACAGCGACGACCACAGCGGCGGATCGCCGAGCAGCCGTAGCAGATCCTGAGCCTCGTCGATGAGATGGTCGACGTGTTCCGTATCGCCGAGACGAACTGCGGCCAGCCACAATTCGCAGATCGGCAACAGATCGAGCAGATTGACGCTGCATTCGAAGAGGGTTCCCGACGCCCGAGACCACGTGCGACGCACGTCCTCGAGGTCCCCGAATCTCCGGGCGACACCCACTTCCAACGCTAGGAGAAACAATGTGTCGCGCTGGCCGAGGGAATCCGTGAGCGCTGATTCGGGGATGTCGGCGACGGGGTTTTCACTGCCGGCGAGCAGTGCTGCCCACGCGGCGAGAATCTGATGACGGGCCCACAGATGGCTGGATGTGTCGTGCGCCGGGGTTGCTTTCGCCAGAACGTCTCTAGCCCGATCATGTGCTCCGGTGTGCATGAGTGCAGTGGCGACGATGGCAGCAGGGGAGTCGGCCTGAAAGCGCGAAGCCCCAGGAGATCGAGGCAGTGTCAGCGCCCGGGACATCGTGTTGAGCGCAAGCGGAGGCGGCCCCGTCAGCGACTGCATGAGTCCACGGGCGAGCAGGCCGGTACCGGTACTGCCTGGCGATGGTGCGCCGCTGGTTCCGGCGAGCATCGCCGTGGCGTCGTCGATGCGGCCGGACGCGACGAGGAGGATCGCCCCGAATGCCGATTCCGCGTCTGCTCGCGCGGGGCCGAGCCACGCGTAGAGTTCTGCGCCGGAGGCGATCTGACCGCACACTGCGGATACCGCTGCTGAGATTCGCACTGCAACAGCTAGATCGGCGTCTTGTGCGCTCTGATCGCCGAGTATCGAATCTGTCAGGCTGACAGCGGTATCGAGGTCGCCGCGCGAGGCCGCGCACTCCGCGTGGTGCAGCATGGTTTCGGCAGAAGGGGATTCGATCACCGCAGCCCGCTGGTACAGATCGGCGGCCGTAGCGGAGGTGGCGCGCTTGGCGTGCTCGTAGAAGTGGTGTGCGATCCCCGGGTGACGTACTCCTGCATCAAAAAGTCGCACAGCGGTGTCGATATCGAGAACGCCCGCGTCGATGCGCCGGTCCAGTATTCGATCCAATGTCGCGCGCTCGGAGCCGACTCCGAGAGGATGCGCCAGTGATTCGACGATCGCGGGGGATTGCGCAGCAAACAGTCCCGTTCCCAGCGCGCGATCGAATGCGTCGCTCGGACCGCCGAGTTCCAGTTCGTCGGGCGCGAGATTGTGCACGATACTCGAGATGTGCAGAATCTCGCGTTGCCGGGCATCGAGCGCACCCACGGTGCGGGCGAAGTACCCCCGAAGTGCATCGTCGACGGTCTGACGCCCCCGAACCGGCGACCGAAGGGCCGCGTCGAGGGCACCGAAATGTCCACCCGACAAGAACTCGAGATCGCTGGCTTCGTCCGGCGCGAGTGAATGCCCGTACCCGTTCGCGAGTGCCTGAATATCCGAGCAGCGCAAGCGGTCCAGGTGGAGTACCGCACCTGACGCGGAGAAGTCGGCCGCAGTGTCGGCCAGACGCGGATCGACCATGTCCGTCGCCACGACGGCTGAGATGTTGGGGCGTCGCAGCGTTTCGAGAACCTTCGCAAGCTCGGCCGCGTCGAGGTCCAGCGCGTTGTCGATCAAGAGAACGGTATCGGGCCCACGGTCGTCTCCGGTGAAATCGGCTGTCACGACGACGGCTTCGCGGCCGATCAAGCGTCGGTGCACCGCTGCGACAAGTTGCGGCCGAGCACTTGCACCGGAACCGGTGACAAACAACCTCAGCGGTTCGGCCTCCAGGTCGATAGTGCTCAGAAGGTCACGGATATAAGGAGATTCACTGTTCACGACGCAGCCTCGGCTATCCGACGGGAAAGCGTGGGATGGCCGTTGGCAGTGTCAGTTGGTCCGGGAATTGCGGCGCGACAACAACGGGAAGCTCCGGAACCTCGAACGCCGGGACCTGTGGAATCTGAAATGGCGAACCGGAGTCGACGTTCTGCTGGGCGGTCGTGGGATCGGAGTTCGGCTGCGCGGCAGCAGGTGGGTCTGTGGCTACTGGTGCGGCGGGCGCACCCGTTCCGGCAGCCCCCGTCGTCGCGACGCCCACAGATCGGGTGCCGGGGGCGGGCGACCCGGTGACGGCGACGGCCGCGCCCGTCGACGGCGCGGCGTCGGCCACCGGTTCGGAGCCCGATGGCGCGCTCGGGTTGGACACTGTTGCGGAAGTAGGGGATTCGATACTCGGGTCGGCGGAACTCGAAGCGGGTTTGATCTTGTCCACGGCGGTACCGATTCCGAGTCCACCAGCCGCGAGGATCGCACACGCGCCGACGACAGCTGCGACGATGCCCACTCGGGACGAGCGCCGCGCCGCCGATGTGGCCTCGGGGTCCGAAGTAACAACAATCGGTGTCGAGAATGCTGGAACGGGAATCGGTTTCGGCTGCGAATGTTCGACGGCAGTAGCGGTATTTCCTATTGCGGTTGCGCGAGTTGCAGCTCCGGCCGCCGCGCAGGATCGTGGATCCGGTGCGGCGATCATCGGTACTCGGAGTTCGGACGACAACAGTTCCGCGACCAGTGGGATGGACGAGCTACCGCCCGCGAGAACAACATGACTGACGTCGTTCGACTCGACACCGGCTGATCGCATCGCCTCGTGTACCAAGGCAACCGATCGTGTGATCGCGGGACGGAGTAAGTCTTCGAGTTCGGACCGGACAAGGCGTAGGTTGTGGGAGCCGCCGGGAAGATCAACGTGGACAACCGTTTCGGTATCGAACGACAGCTCTTCCTTGGCCTCGCGAGCGTGGACACGAAGCGCTGTCAAGGCTTCGAGAGTCTCCGGCACGGACGTGTCGATGTGTGTATCGCGGTCGAATTCGGTGAGTAGATGCATGGTGACAAGCTGATCGAACTCGTCGCCGCCGATGTCGTCGGAGTGCAGGGGCTTGCCGACGATCGTGGTATTTCCACCGGTGGTGGTCACGACAGTGATGTCGAGCGATCGGGCACCGAGATCGAAGACCACGGTGAGCCCATCCGAATCGGGGTGACCGCAAGTGCGTAACCAGTCCACCACGGCAATCGGCTCCGCGACCAGCGTCGTATCTACCGGGGTGGCGTCGTGAATCATTTTGGTAGACAGAGCGTTTTCCAATGCCGAAACCGCGTGACGGCTCCACCAGGCGGGATGGGCGATGACAACGTGGCTCGGCTGGTCGTGATCAGCAAGAGCGTCGCGCATCAGCGTCGTAATCGCTACCGCGGTGAGGTCCTCGCCGCGATGTGGGGTCCCGTCGGCGGAGAACAGCGGAACCGGGTCACCCACGCGTTCCACGAAATCGGTGAAGACGCTGCTCGGGTCCAGTTGAACGACACTCTCGCTCCGCACGGTACGTCGGGAGCTTGCGGGGGCGTCGTCGAGTTTGTCGACGACGGCCACCAGAGTTGTCGAGCCGATACCGATGCCGAGCCCTGCCTCCATGAAAGTGAACTCCTCGGTAGTGGATGGTCGAACGCCCGTCGCAGTTGTCTGCAATGTCGGGATGAAGGACGGGTTTGTTACTCCCCGGAGGCTCCTCGCTGCGAAGTAGGGGAGCGATCCCCTATCGGGGGCAAATCCCCTAACGCCGATACCGGGGGATTCTCTCTGCGGTCTGCAGTAGGAGTGGGGGCGTTCCCCGTTGGGGTCGGCGCTCGATCGACTTAGCGTTGACGGCAGTCGATTCGCATGCAGCGAAGCACCATCCGCTCGAACCGCGATACACACCAAGATTTCAGGAGAACCCATCATGGCTACCAATGCCGTACTCGAATTCATTCTCGGTCTGTTGCGTGACGACGAGGCCGCCGCTCAGTACTGCGCAAATCCCGTCGCAGCACTCAATGCAGCCGGCCTGTGCGAGGTGAGTCCTGCCGACATCGTCGCCGTTGCACCTCTTGTTGCCGAGTCCGGGCTTTTTGCCGGAGCGGGCGCTGACCTGTCCGCGATCGTCAACGCCGGAACCCAGGCAGCCGGAGCACTCGGCGGCACCCTGGGCGGCGGACTGGGCGGCGGACTGGGCGCTGGCCTCGGTTTGGGAGGCAGCGTCGGTCTCGGCGCGGGAGCCGGATTGGGTCTCGGCGGCGCGCTTGGTGGTGAGTTCGGTGGTGGCATAGACGTCGCCGGTGATTTTGCCGCGGCACTGAGCGCTGCCCTCGCAATCGGTGGCGACATCAGTGCGCAGCTCGGAGCCGCTTTTGGTGGCGTCATCGAAGCTGGTCTGGGGCTTGGCTCGGCTGTTGATCTGGAGGGCGTTCTCGATATCGGAGCTCAGCTCAGTGCGGCTCTGAGTGGGGCGCTGGGTGTGGGCGGTTCCCTCACCGCTGAGTTGGGTGCGGCGCTGGATGCTGCGATCGCAGCAGCCGGTGGGCTGGACCTGGCGGCCGGGCTTTCCGGAGCGTTGGCGCCGGTGTTCGCGGTCGGTGGGGATATCGGTTCGGGCCTCGGTCTGGCGCTCGGTGGGGTGCTCGACGGTGCCGCTAGCCTCGACGGACTCCTCGCTCTCGGCGGTGGGTTGGGTGCCGGCCTGTCAGGCGCACTCGAATCGGCGTTGGCGCTCGGTGGTGGCATCGACGTCGCCGGTGATCTTGCCGGTGCTCTGGGCGCGGCGCTCGGATTCGGTGGGGACATCAGCTCGCAGCTCGGAGCTGCTTTTGGCGGAGTCCTCGAAGCTGGTCTCGGTCTCGGTTCCGTGGTTGATCTGGGGGGAGCTCTCGACGTCGGAGCTCAGCTCAGTGCGGCTCTGAGTGGGGCACTCGGAGTGGGTGGCTCTCTGACGACCGAGTTGGGTGCGGCTCTGGACGCTGCGATCGCCGCGGCCGGTGGACTGGACTTGGCGGCCGGACTTTCCGGAGCATTGGCACCGGTGTTCGCGGTCGGTGGGGATATCGGTGCGGACCTCGGTCTGGCGCTCGGCGGAGTGCTCGACGGCGCCGGGAGCCTCGACGGGCTTCTCGCACTCGGCGGCGGATTGGGCGCAGAGCTGTCGGGCGCACTGGAATCGGCGTTGGCACTGGGCGGCGGAATCGATCTCGGCGGCGATCTGAGCGCTGCCTTGTCCACTGCACTCGCGGCCGGCGGATCGATCGGCACCGACCTCGGAGCGTCTCTCGGCGGCACTCTCGGAGCATTGACGGACGTCAGCGCACTGACCGGGCTGGCCGGCAATCTTGATCTCGGCGCCGTACTCAGCGGGGCGCTGACAAGCGCACTGGGAGTGGGCGGCAGTCTCGACACCGGGGTGGAAGCTGCATTGGCAGGCGCTCTGGATTCAGCTCTGGCTCTCGGCGGCGGACTCGACCTCGACGCCGTGCTTGGCGGGAGCGCGGATCTCGGAACCGAGCTTTCCACGGTGCTGTCCGGTGCTCTGGGCGGCGGAGGATCGGTCGGAGCAGACCTCGGCGGCGCACTCGGCGGCGTGTTGAACGGATCCACAGGCTCGGCAATCGGCGGCGACGCCGTCGCAGGGCTTGGTGCGTCGTTGGATGCAGCACTGAACGCCGGCGGATTCGATACCGGTTCGATCGGCGCAACCCTGCCCAGCCTCGACCTGGGGGCCGTGAACCTCGGTTCCGTCAGCGCGGATCTGCCTGAACTCGATCTCGGCAGCTTCTCGGCCGAAGGGCTGGATATCGGCGGGGTCAGCGCGGGCCTGAACTCGACGGTTGGCGGCGTGCTTGACGCAGGTGCCGGTCTCGATGCAACAGCCGGTCTCGACGCGGTCACTGACGCGGCGACGCAGATCGGTGGCTCGCTCGAGGGCGCACTTGGCGGTTCAGGTGCACTCGGTGGATCGTTCGATGGTGGTCTTGGTGGTTCATTCGACGGTGGTCTTGGTAGCTCGACCAACCCCTGGTCGTCGATCGACGCCAGTGACGCATTCGGAACCGGATCAAGCGGCTCCCTTGACGCTGATTCCTCGGAGTCGTTGTTCGCGCCGGACTCGGTTGCCGACGTTGTCGAGCAGGTCGATCCGCTGGCAGTACTCGACAACCTGCACCCCTGAGTCAGCGGGTACGGAAACGGACTGATGTAACAATTCCGGCCCTGCGTGCGCTAAGCGTGCAGGGCCGGAATTGCCGAATCGGAAGAACTGCGAGTCGACGGAACACATGGAAACTGCAGCGGATCAGGTCAGCAGTCGTAAGGCACGCGTCGCGTCGGCGGCCGCGTCGTTGCTCGATCGAACGGCGGTACTTGCGAGAGATATCGATCGATCCGATCTGGTCGCACGCGCCGAGAGCGCGCTGGTGCGCGTCACCGATCCCCGGATTCGCATCGTTGTCGTAGGCCCGCTCAATCAGGGCAAGAGCCAGTTCGTGAATTCGCTGCTCGGTTGCGACGTGTGTTCCGTCGGAGACGACGAGACAACGGCCGTTGCGACGGTAGTTCAGTACGGGGAAACCGCTGGTGCAGAGCTGGTTCTGGCCGAACCTGGTGGTGAACCTCGGAGAGTCCCGCTCCCGCTCGACGAGTTGCTCGGCATTACACCGGCAACACCGCGTGCCGACGGACGGGAAGTCCTCCGCATCGACGTTTCCGTTCCGAGCCCGCTGTTGGCCGACGGGCTGGTCTTCATCGACACACCGGGCGTCGGAGGGCACGGAAATCCGCATGCTGCTGGAACTTTGGGACTGATTACGTCGGCAGATGCGGTGCTGGTGCTCTCGGATTCCAGTGCGGAGTTCACCGAGCCTGAAGTCGCGTTCATCCGGCAGGTCCTGAATCTGTGCCCCGTTGTTGCCGGTCTTGTCAGCAAGACGGATCTGTACCCTCACTGGCGTCGGATTGTCGACGCAAATCATGGTCACCTGCAACGCGCCGGCCTCGAGCTTCCGCTGATTCCGATATCTTCCGTCCTGCGATCACATGCGCTGCGCTTGGACGACCGGGAACTCGATGCGGAATCCGGATTCCCCGACCTCTATCAGTTCTTGCGGGACAAGGTTGTTGCGCGCGGCGAGGCAAATACGCGGCGAGCGGTGGTGATGGACGTGCAGTCCATTGCCGCCCACTTGTCGCTGGAAATGGGCAGTGAGCTTGCAGCGCTGCGTGATCCGTCGACGGCGCAAGCAGCAGTGGCCGGGTTGCATCGGGCCAGGGAGGTCGCAGAAGAACTGCACAAGAAGACATCCCGCTGGCAGCAGAGCCTCGGCGACGGAATCGCCGATCTCGCGGCAGATATCGATCACGACCTGCGTGATCGCCTGCGCCGCGTCACCCGAGCGGCCGAGGAAACCGTCGACGAGTGTGACCCGGGCAAGGACTGGGATGCCGTCGGGAGTTGGCTCGAGCAAGAGATCGCCACAGCCATCGGAGATAACTTCGTCTGGGCACATGATCGTGCGCAGTGGTTGGCGGAGGTAGTGGCCGAACACTTCGCCGAAACCGGTGACGTGGCGCTGCCGCAGATCGACCTTGCCGACACCGACGCTTTCCTCGAACCTGTTGCGGCGCTGTCGGATCTCGAATCCGGCCGTATCGGCATCACGCAGAAAGTTCTGGTGGGCATGCGCGGTTCGTACGGTGGCGTCCTGATGTTCGGGCTGATCACCACGATGATGGGTATGGCGTTGGTGAATCCGATCTCGATCGGTGCCGGAGTTCTGCTTGGCACCAAGGCTTATCGTGAAGACAAGCAGACACAGGTGCTGAAGCGCCGGGCCGATGCAAAGTCGGCGATCAGGCGCTACGCGGACGACGTGAGTTTCCAGGTGGGCAAGGAATCGAAAGACCGGCTCCGCCTGGTGCAGCGGCTCCTGCGTGATCATTTCACCGACATCGCCGAGCAGGCTTTGCGATCGATCAACGAATCGTTGCGAGCGACGCAGGAGGCGGCCAAATTGGAATCGAGCGAGCGGGCAGGACGTATCGCGCAGCTCGAGGAGAATCTGCGTGCGGCAGAGGAATTGACCACGCGTGCCGGATCGTTGGTCGGCGAGCGAGTACCGGCCGGCCGGTCTCGGAAGGCTGAGGTCGGAGCATGAATGTCACCGCCACGGAGTCGGCGCGCACGTTGATCGAGCAGGCGCGAGGATTTTATCTCGACAGCCCGGAACTCTGTGCTCAATTGGACGAGTGCGCGGCGCGGTTGGACGAGCCGCTGCGGGTAGCTCTGGCTGGTTCGCTCAAGGCCGGTAAGTCGACGCTTCTCAATTCTCTTGTCGGGCAGGATATTGCACCGACTGATGCAACCGAATGCACACGAGTTGTCACCTGGTATCGAAACGGCACGACGCCGAAGGTAAGCGCTACGGACTCCAGCGGCACTGAGTTCCACATACCGGTGGCACGCAACAGTGGCCGGCTGACGTTCGATCTGGGTGAGCGAACATCCGAGATCGTCGATCGAATCGACGTGGAGTGGCCGTCGTCGGCGCTGGCGCGCATGACGATCATCGATACACCAGGCACGTCGTCGCTGTCCACCGACGTGTCGGCCCGGACGTGGAAAGCCCTCGTTCCCGACGACGGGGTGCCGGGCGCTGATGCCGTCGTGTATTTGCTGCGGGCGCTGAATGCGACTGACCTGCAGTTCTTGACGAAGGTTGCCGAACACGTCGGTGGTGAATCAGGTCCGCTCGGTGTGATCGGAGTGCTCTCGCGCGCGGACGAAGTGGGCGCAGGCCGAATGGACGCGATGGCGTCGGCCGACGATGTGGCGGGACGGTTTGCCGAGGAACTCGGCCGCTCGGGCCTGTGCCAGTCGGTGGTGCCGGTCGCCGGACTGTTGGCACTGGCTGCCCGAACTTTGCGGCAGAGCGAGTTTGCCGCGTTCGCGGCGCTTGCCGAGGTGCCTGCAGCCGATCTGAGCTCGGCGATGCTGTCGGCGGATCGTTTTGTCCGCGAAGACAGTTCGCTGCCGGTCGATGCGGCGATGCGGGCTCAGTTGGTGGAACGGTTCGGGCTGTTCGGGATTCGGCTGGCGGTGACGTCGGTCAAGTTGGGTGTCGGCGATTCTCCCACGCTGGCAGCGGAATTGCTCCGCCGCAGTGGATTGGACGAGTTGCGTCGGGTGATCGACGTTCAGTTCGGCCAGCGCGCCGACCAACTCAAATCCCATACAGCGCTGGTGACACTGAGCCGACTGCTCGAACGCAATCCGCGCGAGAACACTGCACCGATCGCAGCGTCGGCGGCGCGACTCCTCGCCGACGTGCACGGTTTTCGCGAACTACGGCTGCTCGGGCGGCTCGGATCGGTTCACACCGATCTCTTGCCGGACGATCTCGCAGCGCTGCAGCGATTGATCGGTGGCCACGGAATCAGAACGCACGAGCGCTTGGGGGCGGCAGAAGGGGAGAGCCTCGATGCTCAGCGCGCCCAGGCCGCAGACGCAGCGCAGCGGTGGCGCACATTGTCGTCGCACCCACTGTTCGATCAGTTCACAGCGAGAGCGTGTCAGGTCGCAGCGCGCAGTGCGGAAGGTGTACTCGCGGAAATCGTGGCCGAATAGGGATGTCATTAGTCCTGCGCGAGCGAGCTGACGGATCTATGTTGAGTTCGGAATGATCCGGACAAAACGCCTGGTTCGGATTCGGCCTCGTTGGGAGCAGCCCTATGTCGAACGACATCACGTCGAAGTCTCCGGATCGTGCCACGTACGTACTCGGCACACTCATTCTGGTTGCGGCGGTGGCAAACCTCAATCTGTCGGTGGCCAATGTTGCCCTGCCTGACATCGGCAAGGCGTTTGACGCGAGTCAGACGCAACTCAATCTGATAGCCGTCGGGTATTCACTGGGATTGGCAGGCACAGTCCTGTATCTCGGTGCTGTCGGTGACCGGTACGGCCGCAAGATGCTCCTGGTGACGGGTATGGCGTTGTCGATTCCGGCGTCACTCGTCGCGGGGTTTGCAGGCGGCTTCGAAGTATTGTTCGCGGCCCGCATCGTCGGTGGTATCTCGGCGGGCTTGGCGTTCCCGACAACGCTGGCGATCATCACGGCACTGTGGGCGGGGCCGGCGAGGACCAAGGCGATCGCGATGTGGTCTGCGATCGGTGGCGCGATTTCGGCTCTCGGTCCGATCGTTTCCGGGGCATTGCTCGAGAAATTCGATTGGGGCTCGGTCTTTTTCGTGACCCTCCCGTTGGCTCTCCTGGCCTTGGTGTGCGCGGTGATTCTGGTTCCCGCCCATGTCAACGAGACCACCGATCCGGTTGATCATCTCGGCGGAATCGTGTCGGTCGTTTTCATCGGGGCGCTGGTGTTGTCCATCAACTTCGCACCGGTCAAGGGCTCCGGAACAATGGCGTTGGTTCTGGGCGCGATCGCACTGGTCGCCGGTATCGGGTTCTTCCTGCAACAACGACGCGCGGTCAATCCACTGTTCGACCTCCACGTAGCCGCTCGTCCCACCTTCTGGGTAGCGGCCGTTGGCGGCTTGGTGGTGTTCGGTTCGCTCATGGGCGCAATGTTCATCGGCCAGCAGTTCCTGCAGAACGTACTGAGTTACTCGACGCTGGCGGCGGGTGCGGCCATCATTCCGGCCGCTCTGGCGATGGTGATCGTTGCGCCGCGGTCGGCGACGATGATCGAAAGGTACGGCGCCCGTGTCACTCTGCTCTCCGGTTACCTGTTTGTGGTTCTCGGATTGTTTGTCGCGCTGTTCATGTGGAACGAAAGCACACAGTACTGGCAGGTCGCGCTCGCCTACGCGCTTGTCGGTATCGGCGTCGGCCTGGCCGGCACACCGGCATCGCGTTCCCTCACCGGGTCCGTTCCCGTACACCGCGCAGGTATGGCGTCGGGTACCTCGGATCTGCAACGCGACCTGGGAGGCGCCATCATGCAGTCCATTCTCGGTGGAATACTCACGGCCGGGTACGCAAAATCGTTGGGGAATGCGATCTCGTCATCGCCGGAAGCATCCCAGGTAACCCCCGAAACTCAGGCCGCACTCACCAAATCGTTCTCCAGCGCCGAAGTTCTGGCAGAGCGCTACCCGCAATACGCGGATCAGATCATGACCGCCGCCAAAAGCGCCTTCCTGGACGGCGATACCAAGGCCTACATTGCGGCAATCATCATCGTGTGCGTCGGCGGTCTTGTCGTGACGTTCTTCTATCCGCACCGCGAGCGCGAGCGTGTACTGCTGGCGCAGTACGCGGCGGAATCCGATCTCGCAGAGGAGAAGAGTTGAGCGCGCTCTGGTACTGATGGAAGGATGCCACAGCTACTACACATCGATTCGTCAGCCGACCTTCACACGTCGACGTCCCGTGAACTCACCGCGTTGTTCGCTCAGACGTGGGCCGAGATCAGCCCTGAACATGAGGTAGTCGGGTTGGATCTGCACCGGGATCCGCTGCCACACCTCTCGGACGCGGCCCTGCACTACGCACAGCGGCTGCGAGTGGCTGGAGAGCGTCCGGATGCCGACGCAGAAGCGCTGCAGGGTCGGGTCATCGAGCAACTCGCTGCTGCGGATGTTGTCGTGATCGGTGCACCGATGTACAACTGGTCGATCCCGTCCACGTTGAAGGCGTGGATCGATTACGTGCATGTCCTGGGAACGACTGTGCCTTTTGATACGCCGCCTGCTGGAACTTCTGCTCAGCCCATGGCGGGTAAGCCGGTGGTGATCGTGTCCAGTCGCGGAAACACCTATGCGCCGGGTTCCGGGAACGAAGGCGATGACCATACCGTGCCGCCGCTCGTTCAGGTGTTGGGTGTTTCGATGGGTATGAACGTCAGCGTTATCACCGCGGAACTGACTTTGGCGCAGCGTATTCCGCCCATGGCACCGCTGATCGAGCAGGGGAAGATCAGCCTGAGCGCTGCCCGTGATTCGTTGATCGATCTTGCCCGCACGTTGGGGCGCGATCAGGCGGCGTGATCAGGACTGGGCGAGCGCCGAGATCATCGACGCCACATCTGCCGGATCCGCGTCGTAACCCGGGAAATAGCAACATACTTCGGTGGCATGATTTCCGAATCGTCGCCGGATTTCGGTAGCGCATTCTTCCGGTGTGCCGACGACAGCAAGTGTTGTCAGCATGGGATCGGTTATCAGTGACGCCATTTCGGCGTACCCGCCTCGTTTGGACAGCGCGTTGAGCTGGGGCTGTACGTCGCCCCAACCTTCGATGTCGAGCACGGGCCGGTAGGCAGGGGTCGAGCCGTAGAACGAGAGCAGGCTGCGGACTCCGCGGGCCGCTGCATCCAGTTGCTCGCCGCCACGTCCGACGCCCACGATCACCTGCGGGATGATCGTGAATTCCTCTCGGGTTCGGCCGGATTCGTGGAGGCCGGCGTCGACGGCCGGCAGGGTTCGCTCGAGGAAATGGCGCTCGGAGTGGAACGGCATGACCAGCAGACCGTCGGCCACTGCCGCCGAGGTTCGCGTCATGATCGGCCCGAGTGCGCCCATCAGAATCTGCGGGCGACCGAACGGGGTGGGGCCGGGGTTGAAGGTGGGCGGCATCAGGGTGTGGGTGAAGAACTCGCCACGGAAGTTCAAGGGAGTTCCGTGTTCCCACGCGTCGAAGATCGCGGTGATCGCGCTGACGGTTTCCCGCATGCGCGCCGCCGGCCGCGACCACGTTGCGCTGTAGCGCTTCTCGATGTGCGGTTTGATCTGCGAACCGAGCCCCAAGCGGAACCGTCCCCGGCTGAGAAGTTGGAGATCGTTCGCGGAATGTGCCAGGTGCATCGGGCTGCGGGGGAGCGCGATGGCGACATTGGTCATGAGGTCCAACTCCACCGACGACGCGGCTTCCACGAGCGGGAAGAAGACGTCGTGTGGGCCTTCGAACGTGAAAAGCCCACCGGCGCCGGTCTGGGCAAGTTCGCGACTGCGGGCGGCCCCGTTGCCGGGTGCGGAGTCGAGCTGAATGTGAACTTTCATCGGCGCAGGCCGGTGATCGCCGCTACCGCTACAAGTGCGCAGTACAGGAGTGGTCCCCAACCGAGTACGGCGCTCACGTCGTCGGCGCCCGAGACCAATGACCGGAATCCCAGGCCGGCGGCAATCCCCAGTACGCCCATCACCGCGCCCACGATCCGCGCGGAAGACTTCCGGGCAGACAACAGTTGCACTGTCAGAAGCGTGAACAGAAGTAGAAGGACAGCAGCGGCGACACTGCCGATCAGGACGACGGTGACCGCGTCGGAGATGTCGGTTGCCGAGTAATCGGGATTGTCCCGCGCGATCGACGCCTCTAGTGCGCTACGGATCTCGGTCAGGTTCACGATCATGATCGCGGCGATTGTCAGGAGTACAACGACGGACCCCGCCCAGGCTGCCATCGAGACTTTTGGTGTTCGGTGAGGCGAGTGCTGGTGCAGCGGACGGATCGAGACTGCGGGCCTCGCGGGACTGGGGCGCGTACCGGTGCTGGGAGAATTGTCGGGATCCGTCACGGGCCGATCGTAACCAGTCCGGGTGATCCGGAGCACATTTCGGAAATTTCTCGGAGGCTGGGAACAAATTTACCGGTGTTGTAGTTGACTATTTCGACAAGCTTGAGCGCCCCCGGCTCAACTTCGAGTTGACTCTCAGCCTCGGTTGAGGGCAAACTTGAGCGGAGGACGCTCACCAAGCGAAAAACGCGCGGTCATGGCCGAGATCAAGCACTCGGACAGAGCACCGCAGAACGAAAGGTAGGAACACTATGGCTCGTGCAGTCGGTATCGACCTCGGTACGACCAACTCGGTAGTAGCAGTGCTGGAGGGCGGCGAGCCCGTAGTGGTCGCCAACTCCGAAGGCTCGCGTACCACGCCGTCCGTCGTCGCATTCGCAAAGAACGGCGAGGTCCTCGTCGGCCAGCCTGCGAAGAACCAGGCGGTCACCAACGTCGATCGCACCCTCCGCTCCGTCAAGCGCCACATCGGCACCGACTGGAATGTCGAGATTGACGGCAAGAAGTACACGCCGCAGGAAATCAGCGCTCGCACGCTCATGAAGCTCAAGCGTGACGCAGAGGCTTACCTCGGCGAAGAAATCACGGATGCCGTGATCACCGTCCCCGCATACTTCGAGGACGCACAGCGTCAGGCCACCAAGGAAGCCGGCCAGATCGCCGGCCTCAACGTTCTCCGTATCGTCAACGAGCCCACCGCGGCTGCACTGGCATACGGCCTGGACAAGGGTGACACCGAGCAGACCATTCTGGTCTTCGACCTCGGTGGCGGCACCTTCGACGTCTCCCTGCTGGAAATCGGCGACGGCGTCGTCGAGGTTCGCGCAACCTCCGGTGACAACCACCTCGGTGGCGACGACTGGGACGAGCGCATCGTCTCCTGGCTCGTCGACAAGTTCAAGGCTCAGAACGGCATCGATCTGACCAAGGACAAGATGGCCCTGCAGCGTCTGCGTGAGGCTGCGGAGAAGGCGAAGATCGAGCTCTCCAGCTCGCAGAGCACCTCCATCAACCTCCCGTACATCACGGTCGACGCGGACAAGAACCCCTTGTTCCTCGACGAGCAGCTCACGCGTAGCGAGTTCCAGAAGATCACCTCTGATCTCCTCGACCGCACCCGCGCGCCGTTCCAGGCCGTGATCAAGGACAGTGGCATCTCCGTCAAGGACATCGACCACGTTGTTCTCGTCGGTGGCTCCACCCGTATGCCGGCTGTCTCCGACCTGGTTCGCGAGATGACCGGTGGCCGTGAGCCCAACAAGGGCGTCAACCCGGACGAGGTTGTGGCCGTCGGTGCTGCTCTGCAGGCCGGTGTTCTCAAGGGTGAGGTCAAGGACGTTCTGCTCCTCGACGTCACACCGCTCTCGCTCGGTATCGAGACCAAGGGTGGCGTGATGACCAAGCTCATCGAGCGCAACACCACCATCCCAACCAAGCGCAGTGAAACCTTCACCACGGCTGACGACAACCAGCCTTCGGTGCAGATCCAGGTGTTCCAGGGTGAGCGCGAGATCGCTTCGCACAACAAGCTTCTCGGCTCCTTCGAGCTCACGGATCTGCCGCCCGCACCGCGTGGCGTCCCGCAGATCGAGGTCACCTTCGACATCGATGCCAACGGCATCGTGCACGTGACCGCGAAGGACAAGGGCACCGGCAAGGAAAACACGATCAAGATCCAGGACGGCTCCGGTCTGTCCAAGGAAGAGATCGAGCGCATGGTCAAGGACGCCGAGGCTCACGCCGAGGAAGACAAGGCCCGCCGCGAAGAGGCAGAGGTCCGCAACCAGGCCGAGTCGCTGGTCCATCAGACGGAGAAGTTCGTCAAGGAACAGCGTGACGGCGAGAACGCGGGCAAGGTCTCCGAGGAGATCCTGACCAAGGTCGAGGCAGCGATCAAGGACGTCAACGACGCCCTCGCAGGCACCGACATCTCGGCAGTGAAGACCGCCGTGGAGAAGCTGGGCACCGAGTCGCAGGCTCTTGGCCAGGCAATCTACGAGGCCTCCGCAGCCAGCGAAGCCGGAAACACCGACGGCGCAGGCAATGACGACGACGTCGTCGATGCCGAGGTTGTCGACGAGCCTTCCGACTCGGACAAGAAGTGACCTCGGACAACTCCGAGAACAACCCGGTCGACCCCGAGACCGGTGCACAGGGAGAGGCGGCCGGCGAAGGCCGGCCGCCGCTCGACTCGGAAGACACAGGGGTAGTGCAGGAAGCCGAGGCCATCGTGGAAGAAGCGACGTTGGCTGACCAGTTGGCAGAACGCACTGCAGACCTGCAGAGCTTGCAGGCACAGTTCATGAACTACAAGCGCCGCGTCGACCGCGACAAGCAGGTCGACATCGCCAACGCGAAGGCCTCCGTAGTGGGAGTGCTCGTCCCGATCCTCGACGATCTGGATCGCGCTCGTGCACACGGAGACCTCGAAGAGGGTCCGCTGCGAGCCCTCGCGGACAAGCTCAACACCACCCTCACGGGTCTGGGTTTGAGCGAGTTCGGCGCCGTGGGAGACGCTTTCGATCCCGAACTGCACGAAGCTGTGCAGCACGAAGGTGAAGGAGCCGACCCGGTCCTGAGTGTGGTCATGCGTAAGGGCTACAAGTTCGGTGACCGCGTCCTGCGACACGCGATGGTAGGCGTTGCCGATCGAGTGGGCGAGCAGCCTGCCGACGGCAGCGCAGGCGCAGAAGAAGAATCAAAGTAACAGCGAGAGGAGGAGACGCCCAGTGAGTCAACGGGAGTGGATCGAGAAGGACTTCTACAAGGAGCTGGGCGTCTCGTCCTCAGCTTCGGCCGACGAGATCAAGAAGGCGTATCGCAAGCTGGCTCGGGATCTGCATCCCGATGCCAACCCCGACGATCCCAAGGCCGAAGAGCGCTTCAAGGCTGTCAGTGAAGCGAACACGATCCTGTCGGATCCGGAGAAGCGCAAGGAATACGACGAAGCCCGAAGGCTCTTTGCCAGTGGCGGATTCGGCCCCCGGGCGCAAGGCGGCGGTGGCGGATTCAACCCCGGCGCCGGCGGCTTCGACATCAACGACCTGTTCGGCGGCGGTGCCGGCGGTCAGGATTCAGGTCTCGGCGACATCTTCGGTGGATTGTTCAACCGCGGCGGCGCCGGTCAGCGAACCTCGTCCGCTAATCGTCCGCGTCGGGGCAAGGATCTCGAAACCGAAACCACACTCGGGTTCCGCGAAGCGGCGCTCGGTGTCACGGTTCCGCTGCGGATCACCAGCCCGGCATCGTGCACCACGTGCCACGGCAGCGGCGCAAAGCCGGGCACCAGCCCGCGAGTGTGCCCGCACTGCAACGGAACCGGTGTCATCAACCGCAACCAGGGTGCCTTCGGATTCAGCGAGCCGTGTGACGATTGCCGGGGAACCGGTTCCATCATCGACTCGCCCTGCGAGGACTGCCACGGCAGCGGCGTCACCAACCGCACCCGCACCATCACGGTGCGCGTGCCGTCCGGCGTCAGTGACGGTCAGAAGATCAGGCTCAAGGGCAAGGGTGAAGCGGGACTCCGCGGCGCTCCCGCCGGCGACCTGTTCGTCAACATCCGGGTGCGTCCCGACTCCGTGTTCGGGCGCAACGGCGACGACCTCACGGTCACCGTGCCGGTGAGCTACGGCGAACTGGTTCTCGGTACCACACTGTCGGTACCGACGCTGGAAGGCCGTGTCGGCGTCAAGGTTCCACCAGGAACTGTGGACGGGCGTGTTCTGCGGGTTCGCGGACGCGGCATCCCGAAGCGGCCTGAAGGAGCCGGCGATCTGCTGGTCACTGTCAAAGTGTCTGTCCCGCAGAAGCTGGACGACGCGGCGATCGAAGCGCTCGAGACCTATCTCGAAGCAGAGAAGGCGAGCGGATTTGATCCACGGGCCGGGTGGGCCGGTGTGTGATGACCGAGCAGCCGAAGAATCAGAGAGACGTATCGCTTGACCCCGATGCTCAGATCTTCGTAATTTCCGTGGCCGCCGAACTGGCGGGCATGCATGCGCAGACCTTGCGCAACTACGACCGTCTCGGTTTGGTGACCCCGCACCGCACCACCGGTGGCGGGCGCCGTTACTCCCCGCGCGATGTTGCGCTTCTTCGTGAGGTGCAACGCCTTTCGCAGGATGAAGGCGTCAACCTTGCCGGAATCAAGCGGATCATCGAGCTGACAAATCAGGTCGAGGCTCTGCAGCATCGAGTTCGGGAAATGGCTGAAGAGATCGCCAAGGTCCATGCCGGCTACCGCCGGGAACTGGTGCCGATACCGCGCAACAATGCGTTGGTGGTGTGGAAACCGCGTAATCAGCGGTAGCGCGTAGCAGCACGAACTTACGGCCCGGTGGCCTTTCGAATCACAGGATTCGCAAAGGTCACCGGGCCGTTTTGCTGCGTTCTTTTGATGATTTTCATGTACTTCCACCCAGCGGGAATTGCCCTGTCGAGACGGCCTGAATGTGCATAGCGTTCGCCTGGATGGCCCGTTTGACGTTAGCCAGATCACATCCTATGCTTCGAACCCAAGCAACCGCTTGCTGGATTATCAAGCGGGTGCTTGGTCGACTGATGCCTAAAACGGGGTGTGTCCATCGGTCGGGCTAATTCCACGTCAGGTATTCGCCTGACGTTCGATACAAATGGGTTCTAGGAGTGCGGACATGAAACGTCGGCCTATTCTTGTGGCGGCAGTTGCTGCGACGGCGGCTCTGACTCTCGCGGGTTGCAGTGGCTCCACCGATTCGGAAGGCGGAGCAGACTCGCCCTACCGGGTTCTGCTGACCGGTGGTATCAGTGCTCAGGGCGTTCTGGCGGCGAACTCGCAGACGTCGCTGCTAGCGACCAAGGCCGGCGTCCAGGTCCAGAACGCGGCAGGCGGTATCGATGGTCGTCAGATCGAATTGACGACGGTGGACGATGCAGGCGACGCCACCATCGCGGTGACCAAGCTGCGCGAAGCGATCAACTCGGGCAACAAGCCGGACCTCTACCTGAACTCCGGTCCGTCATCCATCGCCGCTGCCGTGCTGCCGATCCTCAAGCAGAACAACATCCTGTCGATGAGCATGGCGCCCTCGCCCGATTCGACGGACCCCGCGAAGTTCCCGCTCAACTTCGACCTCGCACCCGGCGCGACGGATACCGCTCGCGGAATCTCCGAGTACGCAAAGACCAAGGGCTATACCAGTGTCGGAGTTCTGCACGGCAGCACCGCCTACGGTGAGCTCTTCGGCGAGGAGATGACAACCGAACTCGGCAATGCCGGGCTGAAGGCCGCCGGAAACGAAGAGTACGACGCTGCCGCTCTGGACATGACGGCGCAGTTGCAGTCGCTCAAGAACTCCGGGGCCACGGCCATTGCGTTGGACGCGTACGGCGCCCCGCTCGGATACGTCCTGCAGAGCCTCGAGCGTCTGGGCTGGGATGTACCACTGATCGGCAACACGTCGGTCTCCGCGACCAACCTCATCGCCAATGATCCGCCCGCCGGCGTCCTGGGCACTCCGCAGGTGAAGAACCTTGTGACGCAGGTCTTCACCAGCACGGTGTTCGATCCGAACAACGAACTGGTCAACACGATGGTGGACACGATGGCATCGTTGGGTTCCATCCCGTCCACGCTGATCCTCGCGGACAACTACGACGCGTTCCCCCTGGTTGCGGCCGCAGCGGAGAAGGCCGGAAGCTCGACCGACCCGAAGAAGCTTGCCGAAGCACTGGAAACCTCCGAGGTCCAGGAGAATGCCAAGACGGCGTTCCTCTCTCGCTACAATTTCAGTGCCGACAACCACGGTCCGAACCCGAATACCAGTGAGCTGCAGTTCATCAGCCCCACGAAGATCCTCAACGGCCAGTTCGGAAACCCGGCCGCCTCATGACAATTCTGTGGTCCGGGTTGGCGCTCGGCGCGGTCTACGTGCTCGTCGCCATCGGATACAACATCGTTTTCGTTTCCTCCAACACGTTCAACTTCGCTCAGGCTCAGCTGATGATGGTGGGCACGTTTGTCGCCTACACCGGGTTGGTCACTCTGAAACTCCCCGTTCTGGTGGTGGCGGTCATGGCCACGGTGACGGTGATGCTGTTGGCAGCAGTGGAGGAGATCATCGCGATCAGACCGGTCGCCGATCATCAAAATCAATTGGTGACAACACTCGGCGTTGCCACCCTGCTCAACGGTGCGACGCAGTTGATCTGGGGCAGTGAGCCTCTCACGGTTCCCTTCTTCGGCTCGAACGATCCCATCACCTTGCTCGGCGGCCGAACCTACCCGGTGGAGATCGCCCTGCTGGTCGCGGCGATCGCACTGGTCATCGGCTTGAGCTACGTCTCGAAGAAGACGATGACGGGCCTGGCCCTGATCGGAATCTCCGAAGACCGCGAGGCGGCGATGCTGCGCGGAGTCAACGTACGACGGCTGGCACTGGGAGCGTTTGCCTTCTCCGGTGCCTTGGCCGGAGTCCTCGGACTCCTGGTCGGTCCCAAGACGTTTGCGGTCGCGACGTTGGGTGCCGCGCTGGCACTGAAGGGGTTCGTGGCGTTGGCGATCGGCGGATTCGGTTCTCTGCCAGGTGCATTGATCGGCGGGCTGACCGTCGGTCTGGTGGAATCGTTCACCGCGCTGTGGGCGGGCAGCCAGTACAGCAATATCGCCGTCTTCACGGTGCTGATCGTCATCTTGATGGTCAAACCGGCCGGATTGTTCGGCAATGTCCGAGAACGGGTGGTGTGAAATGGTAAGCGCGTGGCGGACTTTCCGTTCCCTTCCGAGTTGGATCCTCCCGCTGGTCCTGGCCGTGGTGATCTTGCTGCTGCCCGTGATGGGGCTCGACCTGTCGACGTCGCGGCAGATTCAGTTGGCGTGCATCCTGGCGCTGGTGGTCAGTGGTCTGAATCTGAGCCTCGGCTTTGCCGGTGAACTGGCACTCGGGCAGGCCGCGATGTACGCGGCCGGCGCCTACACGGCGGGTCTGATGTCGCAAGCCGGTCACACCGACATCCTGGTGCAGCTCGCCGCGTCCGGTGCGGTGGCATTGGGCGTCGGTATCTTGACCGGTGTTCCCGGTCTGCGCCTGGGCAATTGGTCACTCGCCATGACGTCGTTCTTCCTGGTGCTGCTCGTGCCCGACGTACTGGCGATCTTCGGCGGCAAGACCGGTGGCCGAAACGGCCTCACCGGAATGGAGCCGCCGACGCTCTTCGGTTCCGAACTCGACACCCAGCAGTACTACATGGTGGTCGTTGTCGTGACCGTTCTCTGGTTCGCGGTGATGCGCAACCTCGTGGTCTCACGCCACGGCATCGCGTTCCGCACGCTCAAGCAGTCGCCGGTGTTGGCGTCCTCGCAGGGTGTGTCGGTGTTCCGGATGAAACTGCTCGGCTATGCGATCGGAGCGTTCCCGGCCGGTCTGGCGGGTGCGTTGTTCGCCAACACCGACCTGTTCATCTCGCCGGAAGCCTTCGGGTTTACCTTTGCCACAGCAGTTCTGGCGGCATCGATCCTGGGCGGCGCGGCAAGTGTGTACGGCGCTGTAGTCGGTGCCGCGATCATGCAACTCGGGCCCAATCAGTCGACGGCGTTCCAGGAGTACTCGCTGATCTTCTACGGCGGCTTCCTGATCATCGGTGGTGTGCTGCTCTCGGGTGGATTGACGAAGGTCGGCCGCTCGATGGTCTCGAAACTCGATCGCAGGGCGGGTCTGGGCGCCGTACTTCCGAAGGAGGATGGCAGCGCCGCAGTCGAACTGGCGCCGATCAACGGTGCACGGTTGGTGGTCGACGGGGTATCGAAGGCGTTCGGTGGCAACCAGGCACTCAACGCCGCAACCCTGAGCGCGGAGGCCGGTAAGGTCACCGCGTTGATCGGACCCAACGGTTCGGGCAAGACGACCATGCTCAACATGATCTGCGGGTTCTACACCGCAGATGCCGGCGTGATCACGATCGGCGACACGGTGGTCTCCCAATCCTCACCGCACACGGTGGCGCGTGTCGGTGTCGCTCGAACGTTCCAGACTCCGACGATTCCCGAGAACATCACGGTCCTGGAAGCTGTTGCCTCCGGACGTTATTCGGTGCACCGGGCGTCGATGGCGTCGGCTGTGCTGCGGTTGCCGAGCTTCCGTAAGGTCGCGAAAGCCGACATCGTCGAAGCCGAGCGGGTACTCGAGTTGGTCGGGATGTCGCACCTGCGCAACGAGATCGCGACGTCGCTGCCCCTGGGGATGCGTCGTATGCTCGAAGTTGCCCGCGCCGTCATCGCCGAACCGCGAGTCGTCCTCTTCGACGAGGTGGCGTCAGGACTCGACGAGGACGAACTCGAACGCCTGGCAGACCTGATCCGGGTGCTGCGCGATGCCGGGGCCACAGTGGTGTTGGTAGAGCACAACTTCCGGCTCGTACTCTCGCTCGCCGACGAGATCGTGGTGTTGGCGCAGGGTCAGGTGATCGCCACCGGCGATGCTGCGGCCATCGAACATCACCCACGCGTGCTCAGTGAGTACCTCGGGGTGAAATCCGGTGACGAACAAGCGCTTCTCGAAGAAATCGGTGCCGTCGACCATCAGAGCAGTGAGGTGAAGTGATGGAACCGATTCTCAAGGTCCGCAACCTGCAGACCGGGTACGGCGATCTGCGGGTCGTCTGGGACGTCTCGTTCGACGTCTATCCCGGCCAGGTTACGGCTCTGCTCGGCCGCAACGGCGCCGGCAAGACCAGCACGTTGCGTGCTCTGTCGGGGCTGAACAAGGTGGCGTCGGGGACCGTCGAGATGGACGGCGCCGACATCACCGGAGTTCCCGCGCACAAGCGGGTGCGCCAAGGAATGGCGTACGTGCAGGAAGGTAAGCGGGTCTTCCACAAACAGACCGTGGAGCAGAACCTTCTTCTCGGCGGGTACACCCGCAAAGTGAAACGCGGCGAGCTCATGGAATCGGTGGAATCCATGTACGAGATGTTCCCGATCCTGGGGGAGAAGCGTGCGCTTCCCGCCGGTTCCATGTCGGGCGGCCAGCAGCAGATGCTCGCGATCGGCGCAGCGCTGATGGCGCAGCCGAGGTTGCTCCTGCTCGACGAACCTTCGGGCGGTCTCGCTCCCGTGATCGTCGGTGAGGTGATGGACCGCGTCCAGCAACTCAAGGAAACCGGGTTGGCGGTCCTGCTGGTGGAGCAGGCCGTCGAAGCGGCGATGAGCGTCGCCGATCACGTGACGGTCCTCGATATCGGCAAGGTGGTTCTCGACGCCGACGCCAAGGACATCGACGACCTGGCAGTTCTCAAGGACGCGTACTTCGGACGCGTCTGAACAGCAGCGACATCACTTCAGCCCGGCCACCACGGCCGGGCTGAAGTTGTCTCCCACTCCGTGGCACGGCCCGTAGCCAGCCGTCGAGCATGCGCCTACCGTCGTCGAACAACTCCTGTGAGAGGCAAACTCGATGACTCCTCCTGATGTGCTCGCTCCGGCAAAGCTCGGTCCGGTGACCCTGCGAAACCGCATCATCAAGTCCGCAACGTTTGAAGGCAAAACTCCCGATGCACTGGTCACTGACGACCTGATCGAATTTCATCGGCGCCCGGCAGCAGGCGGCGTTGGAATGTCTACCGTCGCGTACTGCGCCGTTGCGCCCGAGGGGCGCACGGAATACGGCCAACTATGGATGCGGCCCGATGCCCTGCCCGGACTGCGACGGCTCACCGACGCGATTCACAGCGAAGGTGCGGCCGCGTCCGCTCAGCTCGGACACGCCGGCCCGGTCGCGAATCAGAAGTCGACAGGGTTGCCCGCACTTGCACCGTCGAGCTCATTTAATCCGTTGAGCATGAGAATGATTCGCACCGCCACCACCGCGGACATCACCCGCATTGCTGCCGCACACGGCAGCGCCGCACAACTTGCTGTCGAGGCAGGATTCGACGCAGTCGAAATCCACTTCGGCCACAACTACTTCGCGAGCTCGTTCCTGAGCCCGAAACTGAACCGTCGCAAAGATTCCTACGGTGGATCGCTCGAGAACAGGGCCCGGGTTGTTCTCGAGACCGCACGCAGCGTTCGTGACGCTGTCGGCGACAAGATTGCGATCTTGGCCAAGCTCAACATGGATGACGGTGTGCCAGGCGGATTCTGGGTGGACGAAGCGATTCAGGTGGCGCAGTGGCTGGAGGCGTCCGGCAGTGTCGACGCGTTGGAATTGACGATGGGCAGTTCGCTGCTCAATCCGATGTACCTGTTCAAGGGCGACGCGCCGATCCGTGAGTTCGCTGCCGCGATGCCGCAACCGGTTCGACTGGGTGTGCATCTCGTGGGTAAGAGCATGTTGCATGCGTATCCCTACAAGCCGCTGTTCATGCTGGAAGAGGCTCGGCAGATCCGTGCTGCGGTGAAGTTGCCGTTGGTGCTGCTCGGCGGTGTCACAGACAAAGCCGGCATGGACACTGCAATGGCGGAAGGATTCGAGTTCGTCGCGATGGCCCGCGCCTTGCTCCGCGAACCCGACCTGGTGAATCGGATTGCGGCAGAATCCGATACCCGATCGCTGTGCATCCACTGCAACAAATGCATGCCGACTATCTTCAGCGGTGCGCGCTGCGTGCTGGTCGAGCGCGCCTGAACGCTCCAGAACGGCCGCGACCCGACATCTTCGTGATGTCGGGCCGCAGCCGTCCGAAGGGTGAATTTACTCGGCTTCCTTGATCCAGTCCGTGGCATACATCGTCATGGGACCGAAGAACTCGTGAACGACGTCGTTGACCGCTTCGAGTCCGCTTTCGCTGTTTGTCATGATCACAACACTGCGACCTGTCTCGGGGTAAGCGATGAAGAAGGCTTTGAACGCGCCGTTGTCGCCCCAGTGCCAGATCGCCTTCCCGAGTTCATTTTCCTGCAGTCCGATGCCGAGGCCCCACTTGATGTGGTCGATCGCGTCTTTGTTGCTGCCACCGTGGTCAGCGCTGCCGGCAGCGGTGAACATCATGTCCCGAGTGGCAGGTTCGAGTCCTTCGCCTGCGAGAAGTGCTCCGCGCAGGAACTTCGAGTAGTCGCCGGCCGTCGTCTTCAGGGTGTACGCGACGTTTGCCCGGGGAAAATTGCGCAGGGCCTTTGCCGTGCCGTCGGCGGTATGACCGACCGCGGTGACGGCCTCGAAGGCCGGGTTGGTCAGTAAGTCGCTGCTTGTCATTCCGAAACGCTGGAAGACGCGCTGCGAGGCAAGTTCCGCAAACGGTGTGCCGGTGAGCGACTCGACGGTCTTCTGCAGGTAATAGAAGCCTTCACCCGAGTATGACCACTGGGTCCCGGGTTCGAAAGTAGTACTGACCGGCGTGGTCTCGAACTCTGCACTCGATGGGCCCGTCGCCCAGTTGGGCAGGCCGGTGGTGTGCGTCAGCGCCATTCTGGCGGTGATCTTGTGGGCCGCAGGATCGGCCGCGATGCGTGGGTATTCAAAATACTCGGACAGTGGCCGATCGAGATCGATGACACCCTCGTCCACCAGTTGGAGGACAACGTACGACGCCACCACCTTGGTCAGCGAGGCGGCCTCGAAGACGGTATCCGACGTGACGGCGTTGCCGGTCTCGACGCTCGAGACACCGTAGTTGAACTCCTGTCGTCCCTTGCCGTCCGTGTACACGACCTGTGCTCCGGGAATGCCATGCGCGGCAAATGCTGCGTTGATTCGCTGCGCTAGCGCGGGATCCGTGCTTCCGCTCAGGGAACCGGTATCGAGAAAGGCAGATCCGGTGGTAGGGAAATTGATCGGCTGAGCCCCGGCGCCGACTGCGGTCGAGATAACGATTGCTATGGAAAATGTTGTGGAAAGTGCAGGTATTAAAACCTTGCGTTGAGCGGACTTCACAAAGACCTTCTTCGAATACAGGGCTGATGGGACTCCCGAATGTTAGGAGGCCCGTTTACCCGTTTTCCCAGGTGTAACTGCGGGGTCATTAACTCTCAACGCGATTGAAACGAGTCAGGCGTGGTCATGACTGCCCATCCACCGGGAGAAGCCGTTCCGGAACCGATGGAGCAACTCGTACCGTTTCCGGCATGACCGATCCTGATATCTCCACCGCACCACTCGACGTCGTAGTCATCGGCGCCGGCGTCGCAGGCCTGTACGCCATGTACCGACTCCGCAAGCAGGGACTGCGTGTCCACGGCTTCGAAGCCGGCTCCGGAGTTGGTGGAACGTGGTACTTCAACCGCTACCCGGGGGCTCGCTGCGACGTCGAGAGCTTTGATTACTCATTCTCATTCTCCGAAGAGCTGCAACAGGATTGGGACTGGAGTGAGAAGTACGCTGCGCAGCCCGAGATTCTCGAGTACCTGGACCACGTGGCGGATCGGTTCGACCTGCGGAGCGGGTTCACCTTCGACACGCGAGTGAAGAGCGCGCAGTTCGACGAGGAATCGGCACTGTGGCGGGTACATACAAACGCCGGGCACGACGTCACGTCCCGCTTTGTGGTGTGCGCCACTGGCAGTCTCTCGACAGCGAACATGCCGAACATCGACGGGCGAGATTCCTTCGCGGGGGATGTTTTTCACACCGGGTTCTGGCCGCACGAAGGCGTCGACTTCACTGGAAAGCGAGTGGGTGTCATCGGCACCGGATCGTCGGGAATCCAGTCGGTGCCTCTGATCGCCGAGCAAGCCGATCATCTGTATGTGTTCCAGCGATCGGCGAATTACAGTGTCCCGGCTGGAAACACACCTCTTGACGACGCACGCCGCGCCGAGATCAAGGCAAGCTATGCCGAGCGTCGTGCGCTCAGCAAGCGCAGCGGCGGCGGCTCACCGTTCATCTCGGACTCGCGAAGCGCGCTGGAGGTTCCTGAAGACGAGCGGACCGCAGCGTACGAGGAACGTTGGCGCCTCGGGGGAGTGCTGTTCGGCAAGACATTTGCCGATCAGACCAGCAACCTCGAAGCCAATGACACGGCACGCGAGTTTGCCGAGTCCAAGATCCGTTCCGTTGTGGAAGACCAGTCGATCGCGGATCTCCTGATCCCGAACGACCATCCGATCGGAACCAAGCGCATTGTGACGGACACGAACTACTACCAGACGTACAACCGGGACAACGTCACCTTGGTCAACCTGAAGAAGGCTCCGATCGAAGCAATCGACGCGACCGGGATCAAGACCACCGAATCTCACTACGACCTGGATGCGCTGGTGTTTGCCACCGGATTCGACGCGATGACCGGTGCACTCGACCGAATCGACATCCGTGGACGCGGCGGGGAAACGTTGCGTGAGAACTGGCATGCCGGGCCGAGAACGTATCTGGGACTCGGGGTCAACGGATTCCCGAACCTCTTTGTCGTGACCGGACCAGGCAGCCCGAGCGTTCTGTCGAACATGATTCTCGCGGCAGAACAGCACGTCGACTGGATTGCGGACGCAATTGCCCATCTCGACGCGAATAATCTGACCACCATCGAACCCAGCGTCGAAGCAGTCGACGGATGGCTCGAGGAGTGCTCACGACGAGCGTCGGCCACACTGTTTCCTTCGGCCAACTCCTGGTACATGGGTGCAAACATTCCCGGCAAGACGCGGATCTTCATGCCCTTCATCGGCGGGTTCGGCGTCTACAGCGACATCTGCGCGGACGTCGCAGCGCAGGGATATCGAGGCTTCGAACTGAACAGCGCGGTCCACGCATGAGGCGGCTCGAGGGCGCGCGCGTATTGGTGACCGGGGCGGCCGGCGGCATGGGGCGCGCGCACTGCATTCGGCTCGCCGAGGAGGGTGCGTCGGTGATCGTGTTGGATATGGCGGCGTCCGGACTGGATGAAACCGCCTCGGCCGTGCGTGATCTCGGCGGCGCGGCGGTCACGGGCATTGCTGACATCCGCAACTACGAGGAACTCGCAGCAGTGGTGGCGGACTGCGTCGCCGAAATCGGCGGGCTGGACGTCGTTGTTGCCAACGCAGGCGTCTACGACACGCCCGGACCTACGTGGACCATCGACCCGTCCGTGTGGAACCGTTCGCTCGACGTCAATCTGACCGGAACCTGGCACACCGTGAAAGCGTGTGTTCCGCACTTCGGCAACGGCGGATCTGTTGTTCTTGTCAGTTCGACGGCAGGAATCAAAGGCATTGCCGGAGCGGGTCATTACAGTTCCGCCAAGCACGCCGTCGTCGGACTGGCTCGAACCCTGGCCAACGAGTTGGGAGCGCAGAGTATTCGCGTCAACTCAGTGCATCCGGGTTCGGTGCGAACACCGATGATCATCAACGAACGGGTATTTGCGAACCTGTGCCCAGGCATCGAGAATCCTACGGAATCCGACGCCGCGGCCGTCCTGAGTGCTCGAAACTTGTTGCCAGTGCCTTGGGTTGATCCGGTGGACGTGAGCAACGCCGTGCTGTTTCTTGCGTCCGAGGAGTCCCGCTACATGACCGGCTGTCAGTTGGTGGTCGACGCCGGCCTGACCCAGAAGGTGTGAATTGATGAGACTCGAGGGAAAGATCGCACTGGTCACCGGTGCGGCACGGGGAATCGGACGGGCTCAGGCCGTGCGTTTTGCCGAAGAGGGCGCAGACATCGTCGCGATTGACGTGTGTGCCTCGGTGGACACGACGCTCACGCCGCCGTCGACCGAAGCCGATCTTGCGGATACCGTCGCGCAGGTAAGGGCTCTGGGACGGCGCATCGAATCAGCGGTGGTGGATGTTCGTGATCTCGAGGCGCTGCGAAGTGCTGTCGATTCGGCGGTCGGATCACTCGGTGGACTCGACATCGTCTGCGCAACAGCGGGTATCACGTCCTCGGACAGTGCC
This sequence comes from Rhodococcus sp. MS16, assembly GCF_013277795.1. Classification (NCBI taxonomy): domain Bacteria; kingdom Bacillati; phylum Actinomycetota; class Actinomycetes; order Mycobacteriales; family Nocardiaceae; genus Rhodococcus; species Rhodococcus sp. MS16. The sequence goes on along the minus strand of NZ_VBTM01000005.1, from coordinate 525,244 downwards.
TTGGCGATGTCGGAAGACATGTGGCAGACGATGCTGGACGTGAACCTGACCGGCGTGTGGCACACCACTGTCGTCGCAGCGCCGCATCTGATCGCGCGGGGTGGGGGATCGATGACGCTCACCAGTTCCATCGCCGGGCTCAGAGGGCTCGTCGGTGTTGCGCACTACACGGCAGCCAAGCACGGCGTCGTGGGCTTGATGCGGTCACTGGCAAAGGAATTGGCGCCGCATAACGTGCGGGTCAATACGGTGCACCCCACCAACGTGGATACACCGATGATTCAGAACCCCGCGGTGAGCAGTAAGTTTCGCCCCGATCTGGAAAATCCGACGCGCGAAGAGTTCGCCGAAGCGGCGATGACGATGAACATGCTCGCGATACCGTGGATCGAGCCGGTAGACGTGGCAAACGCCGCGCTGTTCCTCTCCTCCGACGAGGCCCGCTACATCACGTCCGTCGCATTGCCCGTGGACGCGGGTAGCTCGTCCCGTTGAGATCCGTCACGGTGTGTAGCGTCGGTTCCACCTAACCGAAAGGCGCACACCGTGACGGAACGACGCTATCTCGAAGTGACAGTCGGCGCGAACATCATCCTGGTGCTCGACCACCGCACCGTCGAGGTGTTCGACCGGACCGCGGCGAGCACCAGTGAGGTATGCCGCTGGCACGTCGAACACATTGGGGTGAAAGCAAAGCCGACGAAGTCAGGCCTGAAACTGACGATCGGCAATCGGCTTGCCGACGACTCCATTGCCGTCGCCGGAGCGCGTGCTTCTCTGACGGTTCCGCCGGACGAGGAGGCGGCCGTGATCGCGTTCTTCGACGCGGTCAAAGCCGCCCGCTCCTAGCTCAGGCGTCGGCGCTGACCCGGGTGGCCGCATGGGCACCGGCAACACGACCGAACGCGAGGGCGTCGGCGATGTGGAATCCGCCGTCTTTGGCTGCGCTGTACGTGGAACTGACGGTGCCTGCCGCGTAGAGTCCGGAAATCGGATTACCGGCGGTGTCGAGTACACGCGAGTGGCCGTCGCGGCGAGGGCCACCGTTGCTCCACCCCAGGAGCGGCGGCCCGGATACGGCGTAGAACGGCGCAGTGACAACGGGAGCCAACGTCGCGGGGTCCCGACCGAATGACTCGTCGACACCGGCAGTGCATGCCTCGTTGTAGCGTCGCACACTCGTTTCCACGACGGCGGGGTCCAGGCCCAGCTTGTCGGCGAGTTCGGCGAGTGTGTCCGCCTTGACGATCCACCCCTTGTCGATCTCGGTTTGGTTGTCTGCGCTCCACTCGTAGCCCTCGTCGAGAACTAGACGCCCGACAGCCAGTACGTCGCGGCCGGGGCTCAGTGGCCCGGCCAACCTCATGGATTCGTCGAACACGATGTTCATCGACCGCACCGGAAAGTGTTGGTAGGAACCTTCTTTGAATACATGGCCGTGGCGCATTTCGGCCGACTCGCAGGTGAATCGGCGTCCCTCCTGGCTGAGGAACACGTAGTTGTGTGCGTTCCACAATGCGAGGTAGTGCCCGGACGGATCGTCTGTGTCGCCGGAGATTCCGGTAATGGTCATCATGTTGTTCATGTGCCACAGGTCGGCGCCAACTGCCTGCGCCATGCGATGGCCGTCGCCGGTTGCCGCCGGTGATCCCCAGATTTTCGGGTTCTCGAGGCGGAGGTAGTCGCGGACCATGGCCGGGTTGGCCTCGAAGCCGCCGGTCGCCAGGATGACACCCCGACGAGCGTACATCTGCGAAGTTGTTCCACCCGAGACGGTTTCGACTCCGATCACTGCTCCGGACTCGTCCGTCAGCAGTGCGGTCGCCTCGGTGTCGAAGAGTGTTGTGATGCCGCGTTCAGCGAGGGCCGAGACGAGGAAGCGGTAGAGCAGTTCGTTGCCCATGGCCCCACCGATGGTGTCCATCCCTGCGTAACAAGAACTTCCGTCGAGCTCGGCGTACTCCGCCGTGGAATGGAACTCGCCGGACATCGACACCGGTGCATCCAGTTCGCGGAGCCAGTCCAAAAGCCCGTGTGTGTTCTCGGCCCACGCGTCGATCACGTCGTCGGCGACGGTGAACGAGCCGTTCAAGGCGCGCAGGAACGTTCGGGCTGCAGCGGGATCCTGGTTGACGAACCATCCACCGCCGGACAATCGGGTGTTACCGCCCGCGTTGTCAGGTCCGCACTTCTCCAGGATCACCACTGATGCGCCGTCAGCGTGTGCTTGCAAAGCTGCAGCCGATCCTGCAGCTCCCGAACCGATGACAATTACGTCGACATTGTTATCCATGTCACAAAGCTATGGCGCCTGAATTGCGTCGTATATGTAGCTTCCCAGTGAGCGAGAGAAGTCCTGTTCAGTACAGGGAGCCGGGAACGGGATAGCTGCGCTCGCTCATTTCGACGGCTCCGGCGTCGGCAAGGTCGTTGATGGTCTGACGCAACGACGAGCACGAACGCTGTGCATACGGATTATCCGACGGGCGCGCAAGTTCCGGGCAGACCTGCTCGGAATCCTCGAGCCACTGCACGCTGGTGTGCGCGTTGCTGTACTTCTCGATGAGTACTCGGTTGCCGCAATTGCGGCAGCTGACCTGCCGCATCAGCGTACGGCCATGTCCGACATCGCCCAGAACGCGCGCGTGCTGGTGATCTTGGCGTTCTCGTCGAAGGTCATCACGTCGATGGGGGAGACCTCGTAGATCTTGTCACCCATCGGTGTCACGACGCGGAAATGGAACGCCGCGCTGGAACCGCTGACACGCAGGGTCAGGAGTTCGATCTCCTGCGTGCGACCTTCGAGGGCACCGAAGAATGCGGCAATCGCCTCGCGGCCGACAACGGGTTCGCTGCCCACGGGATCCTCGAGAGTTCCGTTCTCCGCGTACAGGGCTGCGATGTCTGCGCTCGATCCGCGGGAGACCGCGTCGAGGTACGCGGTGACGGTCGCGGTGATCGCAGCGGTGATATCTGGTTCGACAGTAGTCATCGTCGTAATCCGATCAGTTGTGTCCCGGTGAGGTCGGCGGTGGGCGCCGACCTCACCGGACGTTATCGCTTCTGATCGTCCCTATCGTCGATCTCTCCCACGCAGCGGGACGTCCAGTTCAGACGTCCGTGGCTTGTCGGAGGCTTAGGCGTCGAAGCGACCGAAACCGCCACGGTAGAAGAGCAGCGGACCGTCGTGGCGCAGCACGGTCAGATCCGTGATGCGTGCAACGACGATGGTGTGATCGCCTGCATCGTGCTCGTTTTCGATGGTGGCTTCGATTCGGGCCAGCGCGCCGTCGAGGGCAGGCGCGCCGTTGGAGCCTGCTTCCCAGTCGACACCACTGAACTTGTCAGTGCCGCCGCGAGCGAAAGCCGAGCACATGTCCTTCTGATCGTGCGCAAGAACGTTGATGCAGATAGATCCGGCTTCACGCAGTTTCGGCCAACTCGTCGACGTCTTGGCCGGGCAGAACGACAGCAACGGAGGATCGAGAGAAACCGAGACCAAGGACTGGCACGTGAATCCGAGTGGGGAATCACCGTCGTGAGCGGTGATCACCGTGACGCCGGTGCAGAAGTTGCTCATCACGTCGCGCAGTGTGCGCCCGTCCAGCGCCGGCGGTGCGGCATTTTCTACGGACATGTGTCTCTCCTCGATCAAAGCTCTGCAAACAGGGTGTGAGTCCCTACGATGTGGGGCAACGGCGAGGTAATCCAGCGCCAGTCCCACTCAATGGCAGCGAACACACTTCTGCCCAGGATCCCGATCCACCCGGTCGCCTCTGCACTCCCGGTCAGTAGAAGCGCTGCCCTACGGGTTCGGGATGAACCCGTCGAGTCCGCCGGACGGTGCAATCAGTTCGAGTCCGTCCGGCAGCGTCGGGTTGATCATCGGCGCGAGTGGCGCAACAGCCGTCGACGTCATGACGCCCAAGGTCGAGAAGATTCGTCCGTCCGGAGTGACCGCCAGAATCCCTTCTGTGGTGTCGGTGGCGAAGCCGATGTTGCGCATGCCCTTTCCGGTGGCCGGATCGATGTCGACGATGGCGGACTTCACCGGCACCGAGACGGGGTAGCCCTGGATCGGGACGTCGTAGCCGTAGAAGACTTCGATCAGAATTGAGCCGTTCACAACCGTCGGGTTGCCGTTGCCGCGCACGATGGGCGCGCCGTACACGTCGCTGACCGGGAGCGTTGCGTTTGTCAGCTCGCTGAGATCGGCGTCCCAGAGCTTTGCGCCTGCGGCACTGTATGCGGAGAGGACGCCGGGATTGGTGAGTGCGTAGATAGATCCTTGCGCGTCCACGGCTACCGCGGCGGCAGCAGCGCCGGACGGAGCGTTCCAGAGTTCCTTGCCGGATGCAGCATCGAATGCATAGAGGAGTCCCTCGTCGTCACACGTGTAGACGGTTTTGCCGTCGGGCGAGATAACGGGGCTCGAACCGCTACCTGGGCCCATCTGCGCCGCAAAGGCAATGGAAATCGAGCCGGGGGCACCGTTCTTCGGTGGGGTGATGTCGAGGCCGTAGAGCGCGCCCTTGTCTTGTTCCTTGTCGGTTGCCGCGACGTAGACGCGTCCGGTCACCGAGTCCACTGCGGGAGTGTTTGCGCTCTGGACTATGCCGCCCATGATGATCTGGAAGATGGGATCCTTGATGGCAGGGTCCATCATTCCGCCGGCCCACATGTTCGGTGACATCGGAGTTTTTGTGTGCCGCTTGGCTATTGAGCCGGGAAGCTGGAACACGGGTGCGCGCAGCTCTCCGGTGGCCCGGTCGACCACCATCACCTGACCGAATACGGTGGTGCCGAAAACTGCACCGTCCTTGGTGAAAGCGGCTGTGACAAAGGGATTGATCGCCCGCGATCCGTCGGCAAAGGGGTTGGGGCTGGGCGCTGCCGGTAGGTCGATGACCCAACGCAGGGCGCCGCCACTGGTGTACGACCACAGTTGATCGGCGTCGCTGACAAAGATGTTGCCGTCGGCGTCGATGATGGGGGAGGAGATGATCGCGGCCGAGTCGACGCCGGTCTTGCCGCTCCACGCCGGCGTTTCCCAGACGATGGTGCCGAACTTGTCGAGCACGTGGAGGTTGGCGCTGCCCTCGGCCTTGCCTGTGGTGATGGCCAGGTTTCCGTTGGGCAGCATGGTGGGAGCGGTGAGAATCGAGGCACCCTGCAGAGCTGTCCACCGGGTGTAACTCTGCGCGGGTTGAACCCCCAGTTGCTGACGACGATTGCCCGAATCGCCGTGCAGGGTAACCCAACCTGTGTCTGCGTAGACAGATGTGTCGGGTTCGAGGCTTCCGTCGATACTTCCGGTGCTGCTTCCGAACCCTGTCGCGAGCACCGTCGTAGCGGCAACGAGTAGGGATCCGAACCTGGCCGGGGTCATCGATTTCAAGGGGCTCATTAATACTCCTTATTAGTAGTAATCGGAAAGGTACACTAAGCGCCATGAGTACGGGAGAGCTCTCGACCAAACAAAAACTTCTCGAAGTGGCGGAAGAACTCTTTGCCACGAAGGGGATTGAGGCGACCCTGGTCGGTGACATCGTTTCGGGTGCGGGTCAACGCAATCCGTCGGCGTTGCGGTATCACTTCGGCTCCCGCGAAGGCATACTCCAGGCGATTCGGGAGAAGTATCTGGTGCAGTTGGAGTCTCGACGAACCGTGATGCTGGCAAACTGGCAAGGCGATGTCACCCCGCGCGAGTGCGTCGAACTGATCGTGGCGCCGCTGGGGGAGATGCTCACCAGCGAAGCGGGCCGCAGGTACCTGCGCATTCTCGGCCAGACCATTTATCAGCTCGAACCCGAGCAGATAGATCAGGTACCGCCGAACTATCCCAGCCTCGTCAGATCCATCGAGTTGCTACGCGAATCCATCGGCCACCTGCCCGGCCCGCTGGTGGACGAGCGTGTGCGCGGCGCAATTCTGCTTGCCACCGCAATGCTTGCCGTCCGGGCACGTGATCTGACCGGGCGCCGCCGATTGCCGCTCTCGGCGGCGGACTTTCAAGTGAACGTCATCGACATGACGACAGCAGCCTTGACCGCCAATTCGTGAAACTCTCCCGCTAAGCGGGCACCTCGGTTTGTGATGCACCTCACCTGGTCGTTCGATTGTTAGACTCCTGTCCGTGTCCGCAACCGAAGACGTGTCCAGAGGACTTCCCGCAACGAGTTGGGCGGTCCTCGGAACGCTCACGTTCGGTGAGGAGCTGACAGGCAACGATCTCAAGAAATGGGCCGACTGGAGTGTCGGGTTCTTCTACTGGAGTCCGTCCATCAGTCAGGTGTATGCCGAGCTCAAGAAACTCGAGAAAATCGGGTTCGTGGAATCGCGGGTCGTATCCGAACCGGGAGTGCGGGGTCGGCGCCTGTACGCGATTACCGAATCCGGAACCGAGGCAGTGCGCACCTGGTCGCGCGAAGCTCCTGTGGAGGTTCCCGTACTCAAACACGGTGTCATGCTTCGACTTTGGATGGGGCATCTCAATGACCCGCCACGGCTCAAGGCACTTGTCGGTGCGCATATCGCCAATGTCGAGGAGCAACTACGACGCGCGGAACTTCACGCAGACCACGCAGAAAACGAGCCCGCGTGGGCGTACTCCGTCATGACATTGCGTTGGTCGGTACGCTACTTCCGGGCTGAAATCGACCTTGCCCGTGAACTACTCGACGATATCGACCGGGCGTCGGCAGAATTTGCCAAGGTCGCCGAATATGATCCCCTCGGGTCGCCGATCCCGGTGTCGCCTGGCCGATGGAAGGACATCGAAGATCATGTCCTCTCACTCACCCAGGATCAGCGCGATATCTGAGTAACCAGCTGCCCTCGGTCATGACCAACGTGTTGCTCACGCCCTGGCAGCGGTGGGCAGGTTTCGCAGCAGCTGCCGACGCTGCAAAGTCGGTGTGACAGTGTGAGATCCACCGTCGATGGCACGCCAGATCGCAGACGCGGCCATGCGGACGGGTGCTGCACTGATGTGATCGTTACGTAGCGCCTTCGTCGGCCCACAAATCGACACTGCGGCAACTGCCCGTCCGGGCAGTCCGATCGGTGCCGCCAGACAGCTGAAGCCGGCCAACCCACTCCCACTTTCGAAGGCCACACCGGCCTCCCGAATCCGGGCACGCTGGGGATGCGTTGTGGATTGCGACTCGAATGCGAGCAGCGCCTGCCCCAAGGCAGTCGTGGGAGCATGACGCCGTTCCCCGACGCGCGTCGGGACAGCGGCGGCCAGGCGCCCGCCGATCTTCTCGAGATACACCACATCGGAGCCGTCGAGAATGCCGAGGTGAACAACAAATCCAGTGACGCGATACAGCTCGTGCAGCAGTGGCAACGCAGCTGTGTGCAGGCGATCCTGGTGTACGGCGAGTGAGCCCAGCTCGACCAGGCGCATACCGAGCTCGTAGTCGCGGCCGTCGCGCCGTAGCCAGCGCATCGAGACCAGCCGCTCGAGTAGGCGGTGGGCGGACGACCGAGGAAGGCCGGTGCGGCGAACAATCTGGGCGAGTGTGAGGCGGCCAGGACCGTCGAAGGTGTCGAGGACGAGTGAGACGCGGTCGAGAACGGCAGTGGGTGTCGAGTCAACCCCCAGGTCAGCGGAATCTAGCTTCACGGTCGCTACTTGGGACTCCAGTGCCATAGTCATCGCGTCCACTACTCCTCTTCGATGAAAATCTGTGAGCTGGCTATTTCAATTAGAAATAGTGTCATATGACTCGCGATTTGTGAAGTGAATCACGTAAACGTCCTGCATCTGGGCGTAGAGGTGTGGCGCGCTCGGGTTTTTGTGGGCGCCATTCCTGTCGACTGGGCGATCCGGCGCGCATGCGTGTCGCTTCGGTTTCAGATGTGCCCGATATGTCTCTTGATTCGAATAAGTGTTCGAGTATCATTGTGGTCAAGGGTGGGGAGGCTCTGATGACCACGGTCAGCGATTTTGTTTCGGTGGGGGATGTTGTAGCCGGCTCGGCTGCGGGTGTGCGTGGCAGGCTGTGGCAATTGCGCCCGGCGGAGGTTCGGGACGTTGCCGTGAGTGCGTCTGCGGAGATTCTTCGGTGGGAAGCGATTCGGGTTGCCGCTGTCGACGCGTTGGCGCTCAATCCTGATGAGCAGGTGCTGTGTTACCGGGGTGTTGGTCGGTGGTTGGCGGCGAACACGATGCTGCAGAATGCGGCCGGTAACAAGATCGCTGCCATTGGCGCCGCGCTGCGGGTGTTCCCCGACATTGCTGCGTAGTTCGAGGCCGGCGATCTCTCGCTCGATCATGCGGCAATAATTGCCGCATTCTGTGAATCCCCACCAAAAGGAATGCCCGACAGGGCGTTACCGTCCTGCATGAAAACCCTTCTCGCTGCCGCATCCGGGGTGGAGGCGACCACCATAAAACTCCGCTACGCGATTGCGGTCCTGGAGCGGATCTTCGAGTCCGACGAAACCCCGCCCGGTGAGGACGACGACCTCAATGTCTTGCGGATTTCGCCGACGCTCAACGGTCGGGTCGCGATCAAGGGTGATTTCGACGCGCTCACTGGTGAAATGTTGTTGTCGGCTCTTTCGGGGTTGTCGATGCCGAAGCCAGCAGCGGACGGAACCCCGGATCAGCGGTCGGCTGCCAAGCGCACCGCCGAGGCCTTCACGGAACTGATTCGCCGCTATTTCGACAATGCCGTCACCGGTGTTGACGGTGGTCAGCGTCCGCACGTGAACGTGCACATCACCGCGAAAGACCTTGCCGAGCATCGCGAATGCGCCACCATGCGCAGCGAATCCGATGGTGACGAGCCTGATGTCGAAGATCTGGACGTCGGGTACATGCCGTGGATGGGACCGCTCAGTGTGAGCCTGACCCGGATGCTCGCCTGTGACTGCATGCTCTCCACAGTGTTGATGGACGGCAACGGCGCACCGCTCGATGCGACCCCACACAAACGCCTCGTCACACCCGAACAACGCACCGCGCTGATCGCCCGGGACAAAGGATGGATGCGCCTTCCCCAACTGTGATGCCGTCCCGGCTTGGTGCGACGCCCACCACATAAAACCTTGGTCGGTCGGCGGTTTGACGGTGATGGACAACCTCACCCTCCTCTGCCGTAGCCACCACCGATTGATCCACAGCACCAGCGGGTTCCGCGGCATCTGGGAAGTCAAGATGGGCACCGATCACAAACCCTGGTTCATCCCACCAGCTGCGATCGACCCGAAACAACGACGCCGACGCTCCACCACCCGTCAAGGCCCAGTCCACCGAGACTGAATTCGGCTCTGCCGGAACTGAATACCGTGTGAGAGCTTCGCATCACCAGTCAAGACGATGCGAAGCCCACACGCATGCCTACGGGGTCCGAACACTGGAAAAGGGCTTGCGCACAAATGTGCGCAAGCCCTTCCCGGTGAAAATTTACATCGCTTGCAATTTACATCGCTGCCAGCGGTTCGCTGCCCGACCAGTCATGGCCCCAGTAGCTGTCGGCGGTGATCTCCTCTGCCGAGTAGGAGTCCTGATCCACCTTCGATCCCTCGGTGCCGAACTCGATGTCCCAGCCGCCGGGCGCCCGGACGTAGAACGAGACCATCTTGTCGTTGGTGTGTCGACCCAGGGTCGAGGACACCGAGAATCCGTCCTTCACCACCCGGTCGAGTGCCTGGCCGACGGCGTCGAGTGTGTCGACCTCGACCATGATGTGAATCAGGCCGGGCGCGCCGCCGTGCGGGGCAGGGCACAGCGCCAAGCTGTGGTGGCGTTCGTTGACCCCGAGGAAGCGGATGCGCAGGGGGCCGAACTCCGGCGGCGCGGGCAGGCGGAATGCGCCACGCGGATAGAAGCCGAGAACATCGGTGTAGAAATCGAAGCTCGCAGCACTGTCCATGACCGGGAGAACAACGTGGCCAAGGCCTTGTGAGCCGGTGACAAATCGAGAGCCGAACGGCGTGACGACCGGGCTGTGATCGAGGATCGCGCCGTGGAAGATTTCCACATTTGCGCCGCCGGGATCGGTGAAGGTGATGACCTCTTCGACTCGGCGTGCGTCGGCCTCGGCCAGGGGAAGTTGCTCGACCGCGGTGCCGAACTTCTCCAGCGCGGCCTGAACGCGTCGTAGCGCATTGCGATCGGCCACCTCCCAGCCGATGCTGACGATCTCGTCGCGTTCGCCCTCGACGATGACGATGCGGGCGGCGCGCTCGTCGAGTCGCAGGTACAGCGCGTTCTCGTCCGGTCCGCTGCCCTTGGCGAAGCCAAGAACGTCGAAAGCGAAAGTGCGCCAACGGTCCATGTCGTTGGTGGAGATCTTGACGTAGCCAAGTCCCTTGATGTCGGTGTGCGTCATCGTGTGTTGTTCCTTATGTCAGATCATCGCCCGCAGCGGGCCCTGCGGATCGGCGCCGAGGCGGCTGAGGGAGGCAGCGTGGAATACGGTGCCGGGGACGTGGATTGCGTGATGCTGGCCGGCATGGGCGTCGCGCCAGAAGCGCTGCAGTGGCTTGTCCATGCGAAGGGCGTTGCCGCCGCACCGCGGGTAGACCTGGTCGATGGCATTGATGGCACGCCATGCAGCCTGAACCTGGGTCTGCCGACCTTCGGCGCGCTGCTCGAACGTCACTTCCTTGCCTGCGTCCACGCGATCCCACATGCGATCGACATTGGCCAGCAGAGTATCTCGCGCCGCGCGAATATCGGCTGTTGCCTGGCCGATGGCGAAGAGCGTGTACGGATCATCCTTGATCGCGGTGCCCTGGGCATTGATGCGATCGGCCTGGTATTCGTTGGCGTGGAACAGCATTCCCTCGCAGATGCCGATGGTCGCGGCTGTGATCCCGAGTGGGAACATGTTCGACCACGGCATCAGGTACAGCGTTTCGGTGCGTCCGTACTTGCGCACAGCGGTACCGTCGATGACCTCGTCGCAATCCATGACGCGGTAGTCGGGAACGTATGCGTCCTTGACCACAAGATCTTTCGACCCCGTGCCGCGCAAACCCATGACGTCCCACGAATCTTCGATGATTTCGTAGTCGGTGCGCGGAATGATCACGTGCAGCATGCGGGGCGGCATCTCCATGTTGCCGTCCTTGTCGCAGGCCATAGCGCCGAGGAACGCCCAATCACAATGGTCGGTGCCGGAGGAAAACTGCCAGCGGCCGGAGAACTTGTACCCACCGTCGGTGGGAATACACATGCCGCCGGGCATATAGGGAGAGGCCATCCAGGTATCAGGATCGGAACCCCAGATTTCCTGCTGAACCTTCGGATCGGCAAACGCCAACTGCCACGGGTGAACTCCGACGATCCCGTGGACCCAACCAGCCGACGGATTCAGCGACGCCATCCGCATTACGGTTTCCGCGAACTCGCGCGGATGTGCCTCCATGCCGCCGTATTCCTTGGGCTGCAACATCCGGATCGACCCGGCGGCCTTCATCTTCTTGGCGGTATCGTCTGCCAACCGTCCGATTTTCTCGGCCTCGATACCTTCTTGGAAGATGTCGTCGGCCATCAAGTTGATCTGTTCGAGCACTTCGTAACTCATGGTCACCCTATGTTGTGTTGTGTCGTGTGGTCTCGGTCAGCACGGGCTCTGATCAGGACGTGGTCTGAGGTGCCTGGGCTTCCCGGGCTGCGACGTTCTCGGCAACTTCCTGCTTCCAGCTCGCCACCGCTCGGGTGGTGTCGATCTCGAACTCGAAGCGCTTGGTCATGTCTTCGGTGACGTCCTCGACATCGGTGTAGAACTGGTTGTACCAACGCCGCAACTGATATACCGGGCCGTCTTCTTCGGAGAGAAGTGGATTGTCGATGGGGGCCTTGTTCTTCCAGATCTCCACGTCCTGAAGGAATCCCGTCTCGACGCCCTCGGTGAACTGCGCGGCCATGGCCGCAGTGTCCTCGTCGCTCATTCCGGGAAGCTTCTTCACCATGGCGCCGTACTGCAGCACGAAGGCGTTGTTCGAGATCGGGTAGTGGCAGTTGATCAGAACGGTCTCGATGATCTGACCGTTGGCCTCGCTCTTGAGCCAGTCGATCATGTACGACGGACCGAAATACGACGCGTCCGAACGAAGAACAGCGTTGGGATCGCCGTAGTTCGTGCCGCTGATGACATCCTCACGTCCCACCGACTCCATGTACTGGCTCGCGACATGACCTTCGAAGATGTTCTTGAAATACCGGGGGAAGGAGTAATGGATGTAGAAGAAGTGCGCCATGTCCACGACGTTGTCCACGATCTCGCGGCAATGCGAGCCTTCGATGGTGAGCGTGTTCCAGCTCCAGTCGCTCCACTCGCTGCTTCCGAACCCCTCGATCTCGGGGATGGTGACTTCTGCGGGCGGGGGATTGCCCTGGGGATCGTTCCAGACGAACAGCTGGCCGTTGCGCTCGAGTGTCGTCCATGCACGGGTCTTGGCCAGCGGCGGAACGCGTCGTGCGTACGGAATATCCGTACATTTTCCGTTACCGCCCCAACGCCAGTCGTGGAACGGGCACGCGATCGAATCGCCCTTGACCGTGCCCTGCGCCAGGTTGCCGCCCATGTGACGGCAGTAGGCGTCGAGGATCTTGATGTCGCCCTTACTGTCGGCGAAAACAACCAGGCTGGTGCCGAAGATTTCGATCTGGTGTGGCGTTCCGTCGCGATACGTCTTGCTGAGTCCGAGGCAATGCCACCCCCGAGCAAATCGCGCCGGGGGAGCCGCCGCCTCGATTTCGCGAATTTCCTCGTCTGCCGTTGTGGGTGAGTCCGTGCTGAGCGACATGTCTTCCTCCGAGCCGCGTCCGACGACGCTGTCAGTGATGTGATCCACCCCATAGAACCGTTGGCGTGGTTGCCTCGGATACGGGCATTCCCGCTGGATGGAACACTTACTCTCGGGACCGGAAACTCGCCCCGCGTCGCATGATGTGGGAGCGATCGAGTTCGGCGATGTCACGTACGCCCATGAGCGTCAGAGTCCGAGCGATCTCCTCGCGGAAAATCTCGAGAACGTGCGCGACGCCGTCCTCACCGCCAACCGCCAATCCATAGACGTACGGTCGGCCGATTCCGACCGCGGTCGCGCCGAGTGCAAGTGCCTTCACCACATCGCTGCCACGACGAATGCCGCCGTCCAGGTAGACGGGAACGCCGCCGGATCCGCCCACTCGATCAACCACCGCAGGCAGTGCTTCGATGCTCGAGAGCGCGCTGTCGAGTTGGCGTCCACCGTGATTCGACACGACAATTCCGTCGGCACCCAGTCGGACAGCAGCAGCGGCATCATCCGGATCGAGAATGCCTTTGACGTACATCGGACCGTCCCACAGATCGCGGATCTTCGCCAAGTCGTCCCAGCACAGTTCCGGTCGCAGGAGACTGACCTGCTTCTGCGCCGATCGCACTGCGGCGGCGGCGCCTCGCTCGTCGACCAACATGCGCGACGAGATTCGCTGGTGTTTCAGGAAGTTGTAGGCCCAGCGGGGTTTGCGGGCCGCGTCGAGGACGCGGGACGGCGAGAGAGTGGGCGGAATCCCCATGCCTCGCTTACGTTCTCCCTCCCGGTTTCCGGTCACCGGAACGTCAACCGTCACGAACAACGCGCTGTACCCGGCGTGGTGTGCGCGGTCGATGAATTTCTTCGCCAACGATTCCCCGGTGCGGACGCTGGTCCACGGGTAAAGCTGGAAGAAATGGTTCTCGGAGGTCGCGTCCGCGATCTCCTCCACTGTGTAACTGGATGCCGTGGAGATAACCGCGCGCGTGCCAACGCGTTCGGCTGCCCGAGCGGCAGCTCGTTCACCGGTCCACTGGATAAGTCCGGTCATTCCGGTGGGAGAGAGGAAAACCGGGAGATCGAGCGCTGTGTTCCCCACTTTGGCGGTCAGCCCTTGACCTTCGTTTCCGGTCAAAACCCGTGAGCGAAGCGCCCACTTGTCGAAATCATCGACGTTGGCGCGCAGCGTCAGCTCGTCCTCGGCGCCGCCGTCGACGTACGCCCAGATCATCGCGGGCAGTGCCTTGCGGGCACGTTCGCGGTAGTCAGCGACGGTTATCGGTGACGTACGTGAGGACAGAGTGAATGCAATGGCCGACATGGAGACACTCAATCACCGGAGAATCGCCCGGTTACTGCCTGATCCCGCTCGGTGGAACTTACCGATCCGAGTGAGCAGTCTCCGCCACGGTGACCCACGCCCTGCCCGCGGTTACGCCTGCATCATCGGTTGCACTCACGATGAAATCGGAAACATACTCCGAATCCTTGAGATACCGGGCGACGGCAGTGCGGGTAAACGTGAGACGCGAGGCATCCGAGACGAAGATCCGGGTGCGGAATCGACGGACGCTGTCGGCATCGAACGAGGCGTCGACGTGCGCGGCCAGCGCGGACGAAGTGCTCGCGGCGACAGGACCTTTGATGTCGCAGGCGATTCCCGACGCGTACACCTCGGCAACCAAGTGCCCGTACACGTCGCGGTAGTCGATGGTCCGGGCGATCCGCGACGGGCCGCCGTCGGTGGACGGGATTCGTTCGAGTGAACGGATACTTCCCACAACAGTGTCAGTCGGGCGTGGCGGGCCGAAGAACACCACATCCTGTTCGTCTGTCGACGCGTCGATCAAGCCGGCGGATGCGTCGTACAGCGTCGAAAATGTCGGCAGCACCGCGTGCGCCAAGGGATTCTCGTCGACAAGCATTGCAGTCACGATAACCTCCGTTTCCCCCGGCCAGTCGGCCGTTCGAGTGGGTGATGGCAACGCTAGTGACCATCGCGGCTACCACAGCATTTGCTCCCGCTGATCGGGAATATGTGCAGAAGTGCCCTGTAGTGCGGCTGGGACGTGGCCGTGGTTTCGGTGGGCGAGACATCAGTTTCTGGTGGTATTGCGCTCGTTCCACCGTGCGGGAGATCCTCTGTCGAGCGGGGTGTAGGCCGAATAGTGTCACCCGAAAATTCGACAGAGCAACGCGTCACTGCAGGTTGCGAAGGGAATGTGATGAAACTCGAAGAATTGCGCGACGGAACGGCAGTGATCACGGGAGCCGGAAGTGGAATCGGCGAGGGTCTGGCCCGCGAAGCTGTCAACCTCGGAATGAATGTCGTCCTGGCGGACATCTCCGCCGAGCGCCTCGAGGCTGTGGCGACCGATCTTCGGGCAGACGGAGCCCACGTGCTGACCGTCCCGACCGATGTCACCGTCGCCGCAGATGTGGACGCACTGGCCGACGCGGCCTTCGCGGAGTTCGGTGCCGTGACACTCCTGGCCAACAATGCAGGCCTCGAATCCGTCGGGTTCACGTGGGACATTCCGGCGGACGAATGGCGCCGCGTCATCGACGTCAACCTGACCGGGGTTTTTCACGGCATCCGCTCGTTCGTCCCCAGAATGGGAGCCGACCCGCGGCATTCCCACGTCGTCAACACCGTCTCGGTCGGCGGTGTGGCGATCACACCGAAGATGACTGCGTACGCGGCCTCGAAGCACGGTGTGCAGGCGCTCACCGAAAGCCTGTATCTCGAATGTGCCGAACAGTTTCCACAGATCCGCGTCTCGGTGTTCAGTCCGGGACAGGTTGCCACCAGGATTTTCGAGGACGTCGCGGTGCGCCCGCAGTCCGGGTCGGATACCGAGTTCTGGCGCGAGAACATCAGAGAAGGTATGTCGCCCGCGGCCGCAGCCAAAATCTACTTCGACGGTGTTGCGCAGGAAGAGTTCTGGATACTCACGCACCCCGATTCGTTCGACCGTCTGGCCGCAAAGCGGGCCCAGGTTCTGACCGGAAAACTACGTCCGGACGCACTTTTCGACGGCCGGAACTGAAAGGTATTGCTATGACGAACAAGGCACCTAACGTACTGATCGTCTTGGTCGATGACATGGGATTCGGCGCCACCTCGCCGTTCGGTGGGCCGATCGACATGCCCACGGCGCAGCGGCTCGCAGATGACGGCCTGAAGTACAACAGGTTTCACACCACCGCACTATGTTCGCCGACCAGAGCGTCGCTGCTGACCGGCCGAAATCCACACGCGGTGGGGTTCGGTACTGTCACCAACTTCGAGAGCACAGACCCCGGATACAACTGCACAAGGCCAGACAGTGCCGCAACGCTCGCGATGACTCTGCGTGAGAACGGATACAACACAGCAGCATTCGGAAAATGGCACCAAACTCCGGGTGTCGAGACGGGGCCGGCCGGACCGTTCGATCGTTGGCCAACTGGGGAGGGGTTCGAGCACTTCTACGGATTTCTCGGCGGATCCACCGACCAGTACTACCCGGCTCTCTACAACGGCATCACCCCGGTTGACGCCCCAGCAGGTCCGGAGGAGGGCTACCACCTCTCCGAAGATCTCGCCGATCGCCTGATCGACTGGGTGGGCCACCAGCAGGCGGCCGCGCCGGACAAACCCTTCTTCACGTATCTGGCTCTGGGAGCGACACATTCACCCCTTCAGGTCCCGGCGCAGTGGAGAGACAAATACGCCGGGAAGTTCGCGCACGGGTGGAACCGTCAGCGCGACATCACCGTGACACGCCAGCACGAGTTGGGCGTCGTACCGGAAGACGGACAGCTGACGGCGTGGCTGGATTTCATTCCCCAGTGGGATTCGATGAGCGACGAAGACCGTCGCGCGGCGGAATTGCTCATGGAACTGTACGCAGGTTTTGCCGAGCACACCGACGCTCAGGTCGGACGGGTGATCGACGCACTCGACGACATGGCCGCGCTCGAAAACACCTTGGTTTTCTACATTCTCGGCGACAACGGTGCGGCCGGTGAAGGCGGCATGCTCGGCACCGCCAACGAGGGCATCCTGTTCAACGGTCTGAAGGACACGTCGGCGCGGATCATCGACAAGCGTGCGGAATTGGGTGGACCGACCACAGCTCCGCAATATCCGATCGGGTGGGCGCTGGCGATGGATACGCCCTACCAGTGGGTGAAGCAGGTCGCGTCGCATTACGGCGGCACGCGAAACCCGTTGATCGTGCACTGGCCGTCCGGCATCGACTCGGGTGGCGAGATTCGCGAGCAATGGCACTTTGTGTCCGACGTCGTTCCCACAGTTCTCGAGGCTGCGGGAATTGCTCAGCCAGGGACTGTCGGCGGCGTGGCGCAGCAGCCGATGGACGGAGTGTCGATGCTCTACAGCTTGAACGACCCGTCGGCGCCCGATCGGCGAACCACGCAGTATTTCGAAGTATTCGGCAACCGCGGGATCTACCACGAGGGGTGGGTGGCGTGTACCGCTCACCGCGTCCCGATGCAGGCGGCATCCGGTGACAAGCCATTCGAAGACGATGTGTGGGAGCTGTACGACACGAATACCGACTGGACCGAGGCCGCCGACCTGGCGTCGACCCGGCCGGACAAACTTGCCGAGCTTCAAGCGGTGTTCGAACGCGAGGCGGTCCGAAACCAGGTCCTGCTCGACAACACTCGCATGCAGAGGATGCGCAAGGGGTCGGTGAAGCCGGCGCCGAGTTCGCACACCTATCCCGGGTCGATGCCACCCTTGCTGCCGGACGCGGCACCCAAACTGTTCAATCGTTCGCACGCGATCACGGCGAACGTCGAACTGTCGGAGGCGGGGCGGACCGGCGTTGTCGTGGCTCAGGGTGCGCGCGCCGACGGCGGATGGAGTCTCTATGTGCACGACGGTGCCCTGACGTACTGCAACAACGTCGCCGATCTGCATGTGCAGCACGTTCGTAGCCGGATGGTGATCGAACCCGGCCATCACGACCTGCGGATGGAACTGCACTACGAGGGCGACGGATTGGGCTCCGGCGCGCAGATCGTGCTTCTGGTGGACGGCGCCGTTGTTGCGTCGGAGCGGATCGAGCGGACGACACCGTTCTACATCGGCGGAACCGGCCTGCTGACAATCGGGCGATGCCACGGCGTCGCAATCAGTTCCGACTACACCGACCGAGATCGTTTTGTGGGGACGGTGCGATCCGTTCGGGTCGATCTGGATGACCTGCCGCCGCGCGAAACGGAAGCGGATCTCGCGCGGATTGCATTTGCGGTGCAGTAGGGCCTTCGGCCCTGTGCGCCTTTTTGGTAGTCGGGCCTACCAGAAAGGCGCACGGGAGACGGAGGCCCCTCTGGAACCTGTTCCAGTTTTGTGCGATTGTGGATAACGTATTCGTGACCGGGAGCACATCTCGATGACGGCAGGCCAAGCAGAAGGAAGACCAGATGACAGACGAGTTTGCTGACCTCCACCGACCGATTTACGGTCCGGACCTGCTCATCACCGCCCTCGAACGGAACCACGACAAGCCGGCGCTGTACATCGGCGACGTTGTTCTCACCGGCGGACAGATGCGCGATCAGATCAGCTGCTTCGCCCAGGCACTCGCGTCGCTCGGAATCACCCAGGGCACCAGCACGGCGATGCTCTCCAAGAATCGACCCGAAGTACTCATCAGCATGGGCGCCACCATGATCACCGGTTGTCGCGCCAGCGCTCTCAATCCGATGGGCTCCCTCGACGACCACAAGTACATCGTCGACGACGCCGAGATCGAGACCCTCATCTTCGACCCCAACGCTTTCGAGGACAGGGCCGCCGAGTTGAAGGCGTCGTCGCCGTCGTTGACCACGATCCTGTCGATGGGCCCGTCGGAGATCGGCATCGACATTCTGGCTCTCGCGGCAACTTTCGAGCCGAAGCCGCTCAAAGCCGCACACGTCGACGCCGAGGACGCCAGCAGCATGGTGTACACCGGCGGCACAACCGGAAAGCCGAAAGGTGTTATCGGGTCGTTCCGTTCGGGCGCGGCGCTCAACCAGATCCAGATGTCGGAATGGCAGTGGCCCGAGGAGAATCGCTTCCTCATCTGCACGCCGCTGTCCCATGCCGGCGCCGCGTTCTTCACTCCGACGCTCCTGCGGGGCGGCGCGCTGATCGTGCTGCCCGCCTTCGAGCCCGGAGCAGTTCTCGAAGCGATAGAAAAGTACAAGATCACGGCAACCATGTTGGTGCCCACCATGATCTACATGCTCATGGACCATCCGGATTTCGAGAAGCGGGACGTCTCGAGTCTGCAGACGCTCTTCTACGGCGCATCCGCGATGTCACCGGCCCGCTTGCAGGAAGGAATCAAGAAGTTCGGTCAGATCTTCTTCCAGTTCTACGGTCAGAGTGAGTGCGGCATGACCATCTCGGTGCTCCGCAAGGAAGAGCACCTCGCCGACGACCCGGTCCGACTTGCCACGTGTGGCCGCCCGGTGCCGTGGCTCGACGTCCGGCTGCTCGACGACGATCTGAACGAGGTGCCGCAGGGCGAACTCGGTGAGATCTGCGTCCGAGGTCCTTTGGTCATGAAGGGGTACTGGAACAAGCCCGCCGAGACTGCAGAAGCCTTCCGCGGTGGCTGGCTGCACACCGGCGACATCGCGCGCAAGGACGTCGACGGGTTCCTGTCCATCGTCGATCGCAAGAAGGACATGATTGTGACCGGCGGTTTCAACGTGTTCCCGCGCGAGATCGAGGACGTGATCTCCGCGCACCCGTCCGTCGCGTCCGTGGCCGTGGTGGGTGTACCGGACGACAAGTGGGGCGAAGCCGTCAAGGCGTGCGTGGTCTTGCGCGGCGGCCTCACCGTCAGTACCGAAGAGTTGGTCGAGCGGGTGAAGGCGGCCAAGGGATCAGTACACGCACCCAAGAGCATCGACTTCGTGGACAGCCTGCCGCTGACACCGCTCGGCAAGCTCGACAAGAAGGCTCTGCGTGCGCAGTACTGGGAGACCAGCGACCGCGCTGTGTAGTCGTAGGAGTGAGCTGGCAGTAGGAGTGAGCACAGTTTTCCTCGAGTGAGCAGCCCCTGTAGCAGGAGGCAAGGGCTGCTCACTTCGCAAAACCTGTGTCAGCTTCGAGTTGAACTGCACTCCGACACGCTGCACTCCGACACGCTGCACTCCGCCAGCGCTTTCCGGACGGCGCTTGGAATAGGTTCGATCACCGTGGCGTCGGTGCGCAGCGAGAGCACTTGTGCGGGTTCGCTCAACGGTCCGCCGCCGATCACCACGGCTCGCGCGCCCGCCGCGACTGCACCGTCGATCGCGCTCCCCAACTGGCTGACACTGGCCGTTGTGTCTTGCGCCAGGGTCAGGGGATCGCCTTCGGTCAACCACAGTCCGGCGTAATCCCCTGTCGGGCAATACCACTGGACAAGGTCGTTCATCGCGTCCGCGAGCAGTCCCGTGGTGGTGGCGATGGCGAATCGTCGACCGTCTTGCGCGGCTTCCAGTATCGAGGCCTGTCCGATGCCTATGACGGGGATCTCGACGCGAGAACGTAATTCGTCGGCGCCGGGATCGCCGAACGCGCTGACGATCACCGCGACCGGTTGATACCGATCGATACCCACCATCGCTGCGTCGACCGCCCACCGCGCAGAGTTTTCCAAAGCCTGCGGTTCGACGATCATCTTCGGACCGCGCGCCGCAGTGACACCGACCGTGCGGAAACCCGTGCCGGTCAATACCGTGTTGGCTTTGGCGACCATGCGATCGGTGGTGTCTGCGTTGGTGTTCGGATTGACGAGCAGGATGGTGCGACGGCGATCGGTATCGGTGGACATGATCAGTCATCCTCCGGCATGGGCTGACCCACGGTTTCCTTGGGGAACTGAACGGCGATGGCGCAGACTGCGAACAGGCCGGCGAGCATCGCGAACATGGCTCCGACACCGGATGAATCGAGAACCGCACCGGCGATCAACGGGAACAACCCGCCGGACAGTGAACCAAGGGCGAGGATGACCGACGTGGCCAGGCCGCGGATGCGGGTGGGGTACTGCTCCGGCGCAAACAGCCAGATGGTGGTGTTGAGGACGATGACGCAGAAGTTGAACAGTGCTCCGAAGATGAGGACCAGTGGCATATTGACTGCAAAGAACCCGAACCCCAGACCTGCGACGACACCGAAGATCGCCGCCGCGGTCAGCGTGACTTTACGAGGTAGCCGACGCGCGATCATGGCCGCTGTCAGCGCACCCACCAATGAACCGGTCTGCATGACCAGCGTGTACCAGAGGGCGCTGGTGATCGACATGCCGCGCTCGGTGAGAATGACGGGGATCAAGGTCAGCATCGAGATCTGAGCCGCGTAGGACATGCAGACTGCAGTGCCCAGTGAGAGTGTTGCGCGGCGGAACCGCTTCCCGAACATCTCGGTCCACCGCGTGGTCGTGGTCGTGGTGACTTCTGCAGCCGTCGACGCGTCGAGGTACTGGTCCTGAACCTCGATTTCGCCCCGAAGTTTGCCCTGCGCAAGGCGATTGATCACGATGTTCGCTTCGTCGATCCGTCCGGTCGCGGCAAGGTAGCGAGGTGTTTCCGGCAAAGCCCGCCGATAGACGACAACTGCTAGGGCCGGCAGGATCAGCACACCGAAGAGCCAGCGCCACGCGTTGTCGCCGGAGAAGATGGCAAAGACAATGACTCCGAACAATGGGGCAAGCATATTTCCCAAACCTGCTGCGGCAACGTTGATCAGGCCGACAGCGGTGCCGCGGTGCTTTGCCGAGAAGAACTCGGACAGCATGATCACAGCAGTGGCTATTTCGCCGCCCAGGCCCAGTCCGACCAAGAACCGCGCGCCAACGAGGACTTCGTAATTCGGTGCCAGCGCACACAGCAACGAACCGACGGCAAACACCAACAGGTTGGCTCCGAGCAGGGTTCGGCGTCCGAAGCGGTCCATCAACGCCCCGGCAAGCAGGCGGCCCAATGCGACTGCGGTGAATGTCGCGGTGTTCAGCAGACCGATCTGGGTTCCACCGATTCCCCACTGTTCCTTGAGAGCCGGACCAGCGATACCAACGGTGTTCTGCTCGATCGCGTCGAAGAAGACGCCGAACAAGACCATCGCGACGATGCCGATATGGGCGGAGGTGATGCCGATCCTGCTGTACGACGCCTCGATCTGGTTGCTGAGGCTGGTGCGTTCGATGGGTGTTTCGCCGTGCGGTTTCATGTGTGGATCAACAGTCACCATTGCGGTGCCTTTCGTTGTTCAAGGACGGTAAGAATGGGTTGATTGGTATACCTGAGCTCGTTCAGGAATCTATGTCCAGATTTCGGCGATGCGATTGCTTGGCGGTAAAGATTGTGTTTCCAAGTGCGTATATTCAACGAAACTGGACCGTCCGGCGGAGTTGGCCGCGGGTACCTATATGGAGCACAGAGAGGAATTGGTATACCAAGAACGCTGAGTTGGGGTGCTGGATATCGTGTGAGGGAACATCAACGAAAGAGGAGTCGTAACCACGTGGGCGCACCAGAGAGACCGGAAAGCCTGTCACGTGTTGTGTTCGACGAAATCCGGGCGCGGATTCTCGACGGTCGCTTGCGCGCTGGAGAGCCGCTACCTGAACGTGACATCAGCGCAGAACTCGACGTTTCCCGGGTTCCGATCCGTGAGGCGCTTCCATTACTGGAAGCCGCCGGTTTGGTGAAGCTGTCGAAGCGTCGTCCGGCAGTGGTCACCTTTGTCACGCGCAGCGGAGTCGACGAACTGTACGACATCCGATCGGCGCTCGAACCGTTGATCGCAAAAAAAGCGGCCGCAGCGGTGGTGCGTGGCGCGGACGCGTCGTTGTTGCTCGGGGCGCTCGAACGGGCAGGCGTCGCCTTGGACGTCGGTGATCTCGACGCATTCCATTTCTCGAGTGGGCAGGTGCACAAGGGAATCGAAGCGCTGGCAGGCAACACGCTCTACGTGACCATCACCGAACCCTTGCGAGAACGTAGCGAGCGACTGAACGTGGCAAACATGGAACGGGATCCAGCCAAGCGTCACGGCGAGCACGTCGCCTTGGTCGAAGCCATTGCCAACGCCGACGTCGAACTAGCTGCGGCAGTTGCTTACTCGCACGTGGAATGGGGGAGGGCGCGCACCTTCGAGACGTTATCCTCGGTACCGGGATACGATCCGAATCAGTAGCCCAGACCTCAGCTTGTCCAGACCTCAGCGTGTCCAGGTCTCAGCGTTTCCAGACGTAGCGTCGTTCCGGGCGGCCCACCACTCCGTACTTCAGGGACGTGGTGGACTGCCCGCTCGCGCACAGGTGCTCGAGGTAGCGACGCGCGCTTGCCCGCGAGATGCCGACGCGTTCGGAAATGTCTGTCGCCGAGGCAGGTTCCGCTTCTCCGCGCAGTGCGGTCTCGACCAACTGCAGGGTCTCGGGACTCAGGCCCTTCGGCAGGGGTGCTGCCACAACACCGGCTACACCGAACGCTTCGTCGACGGCGGTCTGCTCGGCTTCACCCGCGCTGTCGAGGTTCGCGTACGTCGATCGGTACCGCTCGAGACGGTCACGGAGAACGTCGAATGTGAACGGCTTCATCAGATAATGCACGACGCCGCTGCGTAGTGCCTTCTTCACCGAGCCTGCCTCGCGCTCGCTGGTGATCACCAGAACGTCGAGTTCGGGCACCAGTTCCCGGAACGGAGCGATCAGATCGAGCCCTGTTGTTCCGGGCAGGTGGACGTCGAGAAGCACCAGATCGGGAACCAGGTCTCCGACGGCAGCCAGCGCGGCCTCGGCGGAGTGCGCAACACCGCATACCTCGAAACCGTCTATCCGCGAGACAAATCCGCTGTGCACACGCGCGACCATGAAGTCGTCGTCGACTACCAGAACTCGGATCATTCGCTCTCTCCGTCATGTAGGACTGCGGTGAAGACGGTCCACTCGAGACCCTCCGCAGTGTGAGTGCTCACGGAGACGTCACCGCCGCGCCGCCGACATGTCAGGCGCACCAACGCCAACCCGAATCCGTGACCGTCGCTCGATTGTCCCTTGGTGCTCCAGCCCTGGCTGAACACCCGCTCTCGATTTTCGGGCGCGACACCGGGGCCGGCGTCCTCGACACGCACTTCGACGGCGGCGCCCAAACCGCGAATGGACAACCGAACCGTGCGCCGCTCCGTTTCCGACATTTCAGCGACGGCATCGACGGCATTGTCGACGAGGTTTCCGACCACCGTCGCCACATCGCGCCCGAGCGCGCGTTCGAGAGTGCCCAGATGCGAATCGGCAGACAAGTCGACGGTCACAAATCCCTGTGCCGCCGCGCCGATCTTGGCAATGACAAGCGCGGCGGTGCCCACATCGGCGATCTTGTCGGTGACCGCCGCGCTGATCTGCGCCCGCTCCATGGTCAAGCCTTCGACGTAGCCGACAACTTCGTCGTATTCGCCCAGTTGGATGAGGCCGGAGATGGTGTGCAGTTGATTGTCGAACTCGTGAATGTGAGCGCGCAGTGCGTCGGTGCTGGTTTTGGTGACGTCGAGTTCTTCCTCCACAGCCCGCAATTCGGTGCGATCACGGAACGTGGTGACCGACCCGATGGTGCGGCCTTTGGACTCGATGAGCACGGTGTTGAGAACTAGCAGCCGATCGCCGACCAGAACCAACTGATCGGATTCCGTTGTCCCGGAGGTCAGAACGCTCTGCAAGCGATCGTCGAGTCCTAGATCTCGGACGGATTTGCCCGCGCTGCCGTAGGCGATGTCGAGAAGTTGGTGGGCGCTCTCGCTCATCAGCACTACACGCCCCTGCGCGTCGAAGGCGATGACTCCCTCCTTGAGGCCGCGCAGCATTGCCTCGCGGTGGCGGACAAGATCGAGGATCTCGCCGGGTTCCATGCCGAGCGTCTGCCGTTTGACCCTGCGGGCCAACAGGATCGAGCCGACTGCGCCGATCACCGAAGCAACTGCGAGATACACCAGGAGGTTCGGCGCCGACTGCAGTAGGCGGGTCCAAATCGACGGGTACTCGATCCCGACTACGGCGCTGCCGATGATCGAACCCTCGTTGCCGAGAATCGGAACCTGCGCTTCGACGGCCTTGCCGGAGGACGTGTCGACCAGTCCCGTCTCGGACCGGCCCTGAGTCTGCGGCATGGCAGTGCCGACATCGCCGGGGCGGGTGGAAATGACAACGGTGCCCTCTCGATCGGCAAGAGACACGTACGTGACACCGGAGATTGCACGCACCGAATCGACAGATCCCTGCAGCCCCGAGCGGATACGGGTCTGAGCCCCGGGGAGTAGTTCTCGCACTGCCGGATTGGCGGCAAGCGACTCTGCTGCCGAGAGTGCGCGGCGCCCCTCCTCGCGCTGGAAACTCGCCGACGACTGCGCAAGCGAGAGTGCGGTCACGCAGAGAAGAACCGCCACGACGATCAGGAGTTGCAGTTCGAGTAGCTGTGTCGCCAATGTCTGTCGTCGACGACGGAAGCGAGCGCGCAGCGGTATGCGTTCGGCCTGCGCGTTTCCTGTGGACACCTGCCAGACCATAGCGCGGTAGTCGGGCGCCGGGAAAGTGGCTGTTTGTGAGCACAATGAGCACAAAGCACTTTGCGTTCCCAATGGTGACTCCAGTCACAAAGTGCGCCAGTATGAAATCTGTTCACACATCGAACCAGGCAGGAAAGGGCAACATCATGAGTGCATCGACGCGGCTGAGCAGGCGTATCGCCCTGCTGGCTGCTTGCGCGATGGCTCTCGCGGCGGCGATCGGATGCACTCCGGTCGAGTCCTTCCTCGCTGGTGGCCAGGCAGGAGCCAGTTCCGAGGAATTGCGCATCCTGGTGCCGTCGGTTGCCGGTGGTGGTTACGACCTGACCGCCCGAACCATGGTGCAAGCCCTTGCCGACGAGGGAACCGCCACCGCCGACGTCGTGGTTCTGCCCGGATCGGGTGGCATCGTCGGACTCAACCGACTGGTTCTCGAACGGGGTAACTCCGATCTCCTCATGGTGATGGGGCTCGGTGTGCTCGGATCCGTGGAAATTCTGCCGTCCCAGCACACGCTTGCCGACGCGACCCCGATCGCGCGGTTGATGGACGAACCGGAAGCTGTTCTGGTTCCGGCAGATTCGCCGTTCACAACCCTGGCGGATCTGACATCGGCGTGGACCCAAGACCCGTCGTCGATCTCGATAGGCGGGGGATCGAGCGAAGGTGGACCGGACGGGCTGTTCCGGCTTCTCCTGGCGCGGGCCGTCGGCGTCGATCCTGCGCTGTCCCCGTCGCTCACGTACGACGGCGGCGGTGAACTGCTACCAGCGCTATTGACCGGGCAGGTCGATGTCGCGGCAACCGGTCTCGGTGAATACCTGGATCAGATTGCGGCAGGAACGGTTCGGGTTCTTGCGGTCAGTTCACCGCAGCGCTCGCCGGCGGTGGACGCGCCCACCTTGGCTGAACTGGGCGTCGACGTCACCTTCACGAACTGGCGAGGCCTCATGGCGCCGCCGGGGCTGACCGACGATCAGCGACTGCGTCTGCAGACGCTGGTGACGGACTTGACGGCCAGCCCGCGATGGAACGAGCTTTCCCGCCGAAACGGTTGGAACAGTGCAGTTCTCACCGAACCCGAGTTCTCCGAGTTCCTGCAAGATCAATCCCGGTTTGTTGCTGCGACTTTGGACCGGTAGGGCGTCAACACAGAAGTTTCGTTTCACCCTCAGTAGGACATCAGCTGGATTTGCTGTGCCTTCTTCTCCTCGTTCCGTACGCAAAGGAGCTCACCATGCTCGTCACACTCGGCTTCCTCATGGTTGCGGTGTTCATGTTTCTCATCCTCACCAAACGTGCAACACCGGTGGTGGGACTGACACTGGTTCCCGTGGCCTTCGGATTACTTGCCGGAGCGGGCCTCGGGATCGGCGACATGATCACCGACGGCATCAAATCGCTTGCCCCCACCGCGGCGCTGTTGTTCTTCGCGATCATCTTCTTCGGCATCATGATCGACGTCGGGTTGTTCGATCCGCTCGTGAAGTTCATTCTCCGGTTGGTGCGTGACGATCCGATGCGCTTGGTGGTCGGCACCGCAGTTCTGGCGATGGTGGTCTCCCTCGACGGCGACGGTTCCACGACGTTCATCATCGTGACGTCCGCGATGTTGCCGCTCTACCTCAAACTCGGAGTCAGTCCGGTGGTGCTGACAGTGGTCGCCGGGCTGTCCAACGCGACGATGAACATCATTCCGTGGGGCGGTCCTACCGTCCGGGCCGCCAGCGCCTTGGGACTTTCGCCGTCCGACGTCTTTGTTCCGATGGTGCCGTCGCTGATCGTCGGATTGATCATGGTGCTCGGGTTTTCGGTTCATCTCGGGATCATGGAGCGTCGCCGGATCGGGACTTTGGTCCTCACTTCTGAACGCATCCTCGAAAAGGTCGGAAACGGAGGAACTTCCAGCGCCGACAGCGATAACAGTGGCAACGCCGACAACAGTGACGACGGCGGCGACACCGGACGCTTCATCGACGGCCTCGACCCCAAGCGGGATACTTTGCGGCCGAAGCTCCTGTGGTTCAACGCCGCGCTGACGACTGTCCTTCTGGTTGTTCTCGTCATGGATGTGCTGCCCATCCCGGTGCTGTTCATGATCGCGTCATCGATCGCTCTCGCGGTGAACTTCCCGGCCGTCAAGGATCAGGGTGAGGCGATTGCCCGGCACTCGGCGAGCATCGTGTCCGTTGTCGCGATGGTGTTAGCGGCAGCTGTGCTGACCGGCGTTTTTCAGGGCACCGGCATGGTCGAGGCAATGGCCGAATGGCTCCTGCAGGTCATTCCCGACGCGATGGGCTCCCACCTGGCCGTCATCACCGGCGTCCTGAGCATTCCGCTCACGTTCTTCATGACCAACGACGCCTTCTACTTCGGCGTACTGCCGGTGCTGTCGGAGACGGCGGCGCAGTACGGAATCGAGCCGGTGGAGATGGCTCGGGCGTCGATCACCGGGCAGGCAGTACACATGCAGAGCCCGCTGGTCCCGGCGATTCTGCTGCTCGTGACGTTAGCCGGTGTGTCTTTGGCGGATCACCACAAGAAGGTCCTGTGGCGAGCCGGCCTCATCTCGATCACGATGCTCGTGGTCGGAGTTGCGTTGGGGCAGATCCCGTTCTGAGCGTGATCACGTGTGGAAGGGGCATCGACCTTGGTCGGTGCCCTTTTTCTTCGTCACGAAGTTGGGGCGGATCGAGAGATCTGGCTCGTCGTAGAGGCGATGGAACGTCGGAGTGAGAGAACTGGACATCGGCGGGTTCACCCAGGACCAGTCCGTCGGGCACTTGCGTCCCGCCTTCTCTTCGCGCGCGATGTGGTCGATGAATTGTTTTGCGACAGTGTGGTGGTCGACCATGATGACGCCGGCCTTGCGATAGCTGTGAATAACTGCGCGGTTCAATTCGACCAGAGCACGGTCCTTCCACAGAGTGCGGTCGTGGCTCGTATCGAGTTCCAAATGCGATGCCACGGCGGGAAGCATGTTGTAGCGATCGGTGTCGCTGAAGTTGCGGGCGCCCACTTCGGTACTGACGTACCAACCGCTGAACGGAGTGCAGGGGTAGACGATTCCGCCGATATCGAGATTCATGTCCGAGACTGCCGGAACGGCGTGCCATTTAAGGCCCAGGTCAGCGAACCATGGGTAGTCGGGATGCTCGATGGGTACCTCGAGGACAAGGTCTGCAGGCACGTCGAAGTACTGCAGTGGTTCGTCCGGAACCGAAATGAGCAGGGGTAGAACGTCGAACGGCGTTCCGGCGCCCTTCCATCCCATCGACGTAACCTGTTCTGTCAGGTCGACGTGCCACGGGTCGCCCAGAATTGTGCCGTCCGGCTGCCGGTAGCCGGCGTAGCGGATCAGTTGCGGGCTGAGGATGCGGTACTCCTGCCCGTCCTCGCGGGGAAGTGGTCCGACGGTGACGACGGACTGGAGTGCGCCGCCGTTGGTCGAGAGTCGCAGGTGTTCCCAACAGGCTTCCGCCAGTGCGTATGCGGTGACGGCATCGCGGGCGTCTATGAGCTTGAGGGTGCGCCAATGTGCGCGTCCGACGCACCGTGCGTGGTTGCGCCACGCGAGTTTGGCTCCGACCAGAAGTTCTTCGGCGGTGTGGGTGTACGTTCCGGTCCGATGCAGTTCCCGCAGCGCTTCGTGTCTTCTCGACGTCGGCAGGTGGCTCAGTTCCGGAGAGTCGAAGAACTCCACGCACTCGAGTTCGCGGCGTTGAAGATCGGTAGGCACCGGAGGATGTGATGCGAGCGGAGTTGAAGGAGCGCTACCTGTTGGCAATGCATCCGGTCGAACAATATCCACGGCACGACTCCTGTTTGGCTGGTTCGGATTTCGCTGGACGTTAGCTCAACTGTCGAGCGTGTCGAAACCCTTGCTTATTTTGCACCCCCCGGCGAAAAAGGGACGGGCGTACCGAAAAAATCGACGTGACGTGTGACATATACGGCCAAACATTTACGAGTTGGACATTTGTGACATAAGCTCCCCTCGGAAAGTTTGCGGCTGGTCTGCCGCGAAAAATCGGGACGAGGATAAGCGTGGATTCGCAAGCAATTTCTCTGGTCCGGTCGAGCTTCAAGTCCATCGTCGCTGAAGAAGGCGGCCCGGAGCGGCTTGCCCGGACCTTCTATTCGCTGCTGTTCGCGCGCTCACCGGAGACACGCGAGTTCTTTCCGGCTGCAATGGACGTGCAGCGTGACCGTCTGTTCACGGCGATAGCTTACGTTGTCGAACGACTCGACGAGACCGATGAAATTCTTGAATATCTCGCGCAATTGGGCCGCGATCATCGCAAATACGGTGTAACGGACGAGCATTACCAAGCCGTCGGCAATTCGATGATCGAAGCCTTCGAGCTGTTCGGCGGCGCCGAGATGTGGACCGACGAGGTCGACAGCGCCTGGCGCAACGCCTTGGCTGTCATCTCCGCAGCCATGATGGACGCGGCAAACGCAGAAGACGGACCGCCCGCCTGGAGTGCCACGGTAATCGAGACGCGCACCGCGATCAGAGGAGTCGCGATCGTGCGACTCCAACTCGATCAGCCCATGGACTACCGACCCGGTCAATACGTCAGTGTGCAGGTTGGCGCGCGGCCCCGGATGTGGCGATACCTTTCCCCGGCCAATCCGCCGGACGGATCGGGAATCATCGAGTTCCACATCCGTCAGGTAACCGGCGGCTGGGTCAGCCCCGCAATGGTCACGCAGACCACCGTCGGAGACATCTGGGTGATCGGGTCACCGATCGGCGGCCTCGGAATTCCGGAGAACACCAAAGACCTCCTGATGATCGCGTCGGGAACCGGCGTTGCACCGCTGCGCGCACAGATCCTGGAACTGATCCGTCGCGGCAATACTCGCAAGGTTCACTTGTTCTACTCCGGTGCGCATCCGTGCGATCTGTACGACCTCCCACATCTGTGGGCCCTCGCCGAGCGACATCCCTGGCTCACCATCGTCCCGGTCTCGGAAGACGACACCAATCCGTGGTGGCACACCGAGACCGAACCGCTGTCACCGATCGGAATGCCGAAGCGGATGACCGGAAAAGTCGGCAAGGTCGTCACATCGTTCGGGAAATGGGCGGGATGCGACATTCAAGTCGTCGGAAACGAATCCGTCGTGAACAGCACCAAATTCCGGCTCCGGGCCGTCGGCATCGACGCCGCGACCGTCCGCAGTGATCCCACGTACTGACCGTCAGTAAGGGTCGAAGCTTATGGCCTCGGCCGGCGTTCCCGTCGCAATCAGCCGATCTCGCGTCGAACGCACCATCGCAGCCGACCCACACACCAACACCTGGTGCTCGGTGAAGGCCCCGTACGACGAGACGACGTCGGCAAGCGTTCCCTCTACCAGATGATCCTCGCCGAAACCGATGTCGACGCCGAGCCTGTCGGCCCAGCCGTCGGGTGGGCCGGCGTCCGTGAGATCTTCGACGACGGGAATCGGTTGCAGCCACGGCAGTTCGTGGGCGAGTATCCACAGCATGTCCGCCGCGTACAGATCGCGAAGCGTTCGACCGCCGAAAAACAGGTAGACCAGCGGCGGATTCGGCGACTGGGCCAGATCGAGGATGATCGACCGCATCGGCGCCAAACCGGTTCCGCCCGCGATCATGATGACGGGCGGACCGTTCTCGTCGACGGCAAGATTGCCGCGCGGATCGATGATCGTCCACATGTCGCCGGGTTGAGTGTCCTTGACTATCGCACCGCTCACCCAACCGCCGGGAACCGTCTTGACGTGGAACTCGAGCTTCCCGTCCTGCGACGGTGGCAGCGCGGGGGACAGCCGGCGAAGCAAGCGGGCATTCTGCGGCACGCTCACATCCACGTATTGACCCGGCCGGAACGGCACGACGTCGCCGATCAGGCGAACCACGGCCAGATCCTCACGCAGGCGGTGATGTTCGACGACAGTGCTGGTCCAGGATCGTGAAGTCATGGATGTCTCCTGAAAGTCAGTAGAGCGGGTCGTGCAGGATCTGGTCGATCGGAGTGCCACCGGCCCGCAACGCGTAGATCGTGGTCTTGATCATCGACGGTGACCCCGAGATCTGGATCTGACGGTCCGCCCACGAACCGAACCGCGCAACGACCCGACCGATAGGGCCGGTCAGGCGTGAATGCATACCGAATGGCGGCTCGAGTGCCGGCCCGCTGTGCCACCACGGATTCTCGGCTTCCTCGGACACCGGTACGACGGTCAGCCACGGGTTGCTGAGCGAAATGTGCCACAAGGTCTCGAGATCGTAGAGATCACACGGGTAGCGTCCGCCGACAAAAAGATGAACACGCGGATTCTGCGCTCGCTGAGACATTTCCATCACCTGAGCGCGCAGCGGCGCGATCCCGGTGCCCGAACCGATCATCAGGACGTCGCGGTCGTGTGTGAAGTCCACTTCCAGGCCGCCGAGCGGAGTGGACATGACCCATTGGTCGCCCACATTGGTCTCAGTGACGATTGCCGGGCTCACCCAGCCGCCCGAGACCTTGCGGACGTGGAACTCGAGTTGGCCGAAGGGATTGGTCGGAATGGCGGGGGAGTAGTACCGCCACATTCGGGGGCGTTGGGGTACCTGCACCCCGACGTACTGACCAGCGCCGTACGGAATGGGCGGGTCGGTTTCGAGGCGCACTATCGCAAGATCGTCGAGCACCCGTTCGTGACTGACGACGGTTCCGCCCCACAGCGCCGGGGTGGTATCGGACTCGGCGCCTTCCGCCATCGTGCTCACGACGAACTCGGTGAACTCGGACCAGGCCTCTTCGAGTTCGGGTGTCCACTTGTACCGACTGTGGGCGCTGGTCCCGTGCATCGACTTCACGGCGCGCCTCATCGCAACTCCGGCAGCCCGGTAGTGCTCGCGTTCGACACCGTAGCGACGATGGTCGAGGCCGAGTTGAGTCAGGAATTTCCGGATCCTGCGCTGCTGCGGCAGGTTCTTCACGACAAATTCGATAGCGGTCACAAACCTGTGGCCTTGGGATTCCATCCCGGCCGGGAACAATGAGCGGTACAGAGGATGTTCGGCAAAGAGGGCCGTGTAGAACAGAGCTGAAAAGTGGGCGCGAGAGTCGTCGTCGTCGGCCAGAGCGTCGAGGCTGGATTGCAGGCGGGCGATCACCGTCGGATCCAATCGACACCCCTTTCGCAACAGCTGCAACTCTCGTCCCAATTCTAGTACGGCTCGAATTGTTACAAACGATGGCGAACCCGCCTGGCCAAATCAAACTTGAGCGGAATAGACTCAAGTTTGTCCGCGTTGAGCATATTGACACGGCCGCACCACCACCCGGAGCGGCCCACAACTTCGACTTCGACGCGCTTGTGGCGACCGGAGCCCGGCCAGAAAGGTGACAAGTGGACTCGTTCACACCAACAACCAAGACCCAGGCTGCGATGACGGCTGCACTGCAGTCGGCGTCGTCGGCGGGTAACCCCGACATTCGACCGGCACACCTGCTGGTCGCACTCCTCGACCAAACCGACGGCATCGCCGGCCCGCTGCTCAAAGCAGTGGGCGTCGATCCCACCGTCGTGCATCGCGAAGCTCAGAGCATGGTGGATCGCCTGCCGAAAACCACCGGTGCGAGCTCGACGCCCCAGCTCGGGCGTGAAGCACTCGCGGCGCTGACCTCCGCGCAGCACCTCGCCACCGAGATGGACGACGAGTACGTCTCCACCGAGCATGTGCTGTACGGACTTGCCGACGGTGATTCCGACGTCGCGACCCTGCTGAAGAATCACGGTGCGACACCAATCGCGCTGCGTGAGGCGTTCACCACAGTTCGCGGGAGCGCGCGTGTCACCAGCCCGGAGCCGGAAGGCACCTACCAAGCGCTGGAAAAGTACTCCACCGACCTCACCGAAGCCGCACGCAGCGGCAAGCTCGACCCGGTGATCGGCCGCGACACCGAGATTCGACGCGTTGTGCAGGTGCTCTCGCGTCGCACCAAGAACAACCCGGTACTCATCGGTGAGCCAGGCGTCGGCAAAACCGCGATCGTGGAGGGCCTTGCCCAACGCATCGTCGCGGGTGACGTCCCGGAATCGCTGCGCGGAAAGACCGTCATCTCCCTGGACCTCGGGTCCATGGTGGCCGGTGCCAAGTATCGCGGTGAGTTCGAGGAGCGCCTCAAGGCAGTTCTCGACGACATCAAGAACAGCGCCGGACAGGTCATCACCTTCATCGACGAGCTGCACACCATCGTCGGCGCCGGAGCCACCGGTGAATCCGCGATGGACGCAGGCAACATGATCAAGCCGATGCTCGCCCGCGGTGAGCTGCGGCTGGTCGGTGCCACCACGCTCGAGGAATACCGCAAGTACATCGAGAAGGACGCCGCACTCGAGCGTCGCTTCCAGCAGGTACTCGTCGGTGAGCCCTCGGTCGAGGACACCGTAGGCATCCTGCGCGGCCTCAAGGAGCGCTACGAAGTGCACCACGGCGTGCGCATCACCGACTCCGCGCTGGTAGCAGCCGCTTCGCTGTCCGACCGCTACATCACGTCGCGGTTCCTGCCGGACAAGGCCATCGACCTCGTCGACGAAGCAGCGTCGCGTCTGCGCATGGAGATCGACTCGCGTCCCGTCGAGATCGACGAGGTGGAACGTACCGTCCGCCGACTCGAGATCGAGGAAGTGGCACTCGAGAAGGAAACCGACGACGCGTCGAAGGCGCGGCTCGAGAAGTTGCGCCAAGAACTTGCCGACGACCGCGAGAAGCTCAGTCAGCTCAGTACTCGCTGGCAGAACGAGAAGCAGGCCATCGACTCGGTGCGCGTGCTCAAGGAACAGCTCGAATCCCTGCGAGGAGAGTCCGAACGCGCTGAGCGTGACGGCGATCTGGGCAAGGCAGCCGAGCTGCGCTACGGCCGCATCCCCGCGTTGGAGAAGGAACTGGAAGCCGCAGCAGAGGCTTCCGGCGCCGCCTCCGACGGCGACGTGATGCTCAAGGAAGAGGTCGGTCCGGACGACGTCGCAGACGTGGTCGCAGCCTGGACCGGCATTCCGGCCGGCCGAATGCTGGAAGGCGAAACCGAGAAGCTGCTCCGAATGGAGTCCGAACTCGGCAAGCGCGTCGTCGGACAGACTGATGCCGTCGTCGCCGTCTCGGATGCGGTTCGCCGCGCCCGAGCAGGTGTCGCCGACCCCAATCGGCCCACCGGTTCGTTCCTGTTCCTCGGCCCGACCGGCGTCGGTAAGACGGAGCTCGCCAAAGCCTTGGCGGACTTCCTCTTCGACGACGAGCGCGCGATGATCCGCATCGACATGAGCGAATACGGTGAGAAGCACTCGGTGGCCCGACTCGTCGGTGCCCCTCCGGGATACGTCGGTTACGAAGCCGGCGGCCAGCTCACCGAAGCAGTTCGGCGACGCCCGTACTCGGTGGTCCTCTTCGACGAGGTCGAAAAGGCACACCCCGACGTGTTCGACGTCCTGCTCGCAGTGCTCGACGAAGGCCGACTCACCGACGGTCAAGGCCGCACGGTGGACTTCCGCAACACCATCCTGATCCTGACCTCCAACCTGGGATCCGGTGGAACACGCGAGCAGGTCATGGACGCGGTACGCCACGCGTTCAAGCCCGAGTTCATCAACCGTCTCGACGACGTGGTCATCTTCGACTCGCTCTCCGAAGAGCAGTTGGAGCACATCGTGGACATCCAGCTCGAGCAGCTGCAGAAGCGTCTGGCTGCGCGTCGACTCACCCTCGAGGTGAACGGGGCGGCTCGGATGTGGCTCGCGGTGCGCGGCTACGACCCGCTGTACGGCGCTCGGCCACTGCGTCGACTCGTCCAGCAGTCGATCGGCGACCAGCTCGCCAAACTGCTCCTGGCCGGCAAAGTCCAGGACGGAGACACCGTGAACGTGGGTGTCAGCGAGGACGCGGACCAGCTGGTTCTGTCCTGACCGTTCTGCCGCTGATGCGGTAACTGCAATGCCCCGTCGATCCATGCGGATCGGCGGGGCATTCGCGTTTTCTCTACCCTGGTTTTGTCGACGCTGGTTTTGTCGACGTTGTTTTTGTCTACGCTGAACGGCTGGATGCTCGTACGGCAGATGTGCGCACCCGTACGTCCGAAATGAAGGTGGCCAGGAATGACTGATCAGAACGATCCGCGTAAGTCGGACCAGCCGACCGAGCATTTCGAGATTCCCGAGCAGTACCAGAACCCCGAGCAGTACCAGAACCCACAGCAGTACCCCTACGGTGGGCCGGATCAGAACACCGAGTACCTGGGTCAGCCGAACCAGCAGGGCCAGCAGGGTCAGCCCAACCCGACGCAGGCGTTTCCGCCCTATAACCCGCAGTTCGATCCGCAAGCCCCACCGCCCGGCGCGACGCAGGCGTACCCGACATACAACGCGCAGCAGTACGGGCAGACGCAGCAGTACGGGCAGACGCAGCAGTACGGACAGACTCAGCAGTATCCGGTTGGCGGCGGAAGTGGCGGCGGGGTGCCGCCGGAGCAACCATTCTTGGACAGTGGGTCGCCGGATGGTGGGAAGCGACGCAAGCTCGGGACCTGGATCGCGGCGGGAGTTGTCGGCATCCTGGTTGCCGTCGTCGCGATCATCGGGATTTCGTTGTTCGGTTCCTCGGGTGAATCGGGAACGCAGACGGCATTTGTTCCGCCAACCAGCACGGTGGCGCCGACGACGCCCAAACCTACGACCACCGCACCTGCGCCGTCGCCTACATCCTCGCCGCTCGAAAACCTGCCTGGCGGACTCGGTGATGTCATCGGCCAAGCCGGCGGAGCTGTCGGCACAGTGGTGTCCAATGACGGCGGCACCCTGGTCATCAACTCGATCGGTGGATCTCAGACCACCATTCTCACCACACCTGAGACGACGCTGATCGCGTTCAACCGATCATCTGTTGCTGACCTGCAACCGGGTGACAACATCGTCGTCGACGGCACCCCGGTGGAGAACGGCACGATGACCGCAAAGACGATTCTCGATACTTCATTGCCGTCGTTCGGCAACTGAGCCAGCGTGTCGTCGCGCTTATGAGACTTGGATCGAGGGGTTTCGCAGCACCGAAGGTAACGCCGCCACACCGATCAGGTGACAGTTCTCGGGGTGTTGCGGGAGGTTGTCGTCGGAAGTCGCTAGGCTGGCTGTGATGACTGGAATGTGGTTCGGACTCGCATTAGTGGCACTCGCAGGCGCGGGTGCGCTTCTGTACGTCGATAGAACAAGACGTGATCAATCCGGCCGCGTACGTCAGATTTGGGCAAAAGCGCAGGGCTACACGTACACCGGTGCTGATGATCAGCTTGCCGGCGAGTGGCATCGCGCAGCGATGGCCAAGCAGGACTACCTGACCGCAACCGATGTTGTGCGTGGCACAAGACGTGGTGAGCAGTTTGTGCTCTTCGACCTCGAGGAAACAGCAACCATCGTGGCGGTTCGACGCGAAGTCGGGTCTGACGTCGACATTGATCTACGGCTCAAATCGACGGCACCGCCCAAGGACGGCGACCTCAATCTCCTGGGCGCAATCGGTCCGCGCGTCGTGTTTGCAACCGACCTCGAAATCGCTCGCCGGGTCTGTGACCAGCGCATGGTCGCCTTCACCGAATCAGTACCCCCGGCAATCAGCATGCTGTGGAGCGAAGGTCGCTGGACCCTCGGCTCCCTTCCGGTCTCGAGCACCGGCCGCGATTGGGATGCTGCCATCGAAGCTGTCGCACGGCTGTCCGGCATCCTGCACGTACTCCCTCCCGTCACGGATCCGCGTGAACTCGAAGTCGATCACGACCCGACCCGGCCCCGCCCCCGCAGCGACAAATCCGATGCACCGCTGAACCGCGAAGCGCCGCAGGCCGTTCGTAGTGCACCGCAGGCACCGCCGGTCGTTCGTGGCGCGCAGCAGGCACCACGCCGGGAGGCTCCGGAGTCGCAGCGTCGAGAGGCTCCAGAGTCGCAGCGTCGCGAGGAGTCGGACGTGCCCCGTCGAACCGCCCCGGAATTGCCCCGCCGGGAGTTTCCCGCCCCGTCGACCACGCCGAAACCCAACCCCGGCACACAGCGCTCGGGAACCGTACGCCCTGTCGATTGAGCCGCGTGTAAGCCCACCTTTCGAGGCCTGACGCACTAGCGTGGCCGGTATGTCGTCATCGAACTCGGATCGCCCTGCGCGTCCTGTAGCCCTGGTCACCGGTCCCACCTCAGGTCTGGGTGCCGGGTTTGCCAAGAAATATGCGTCGCTCGGCTACGACCTGGTGCTTGTCGCCCGAGACGAAGTGAGATTGCGTGATCTTGCCTCCGAGCTGTCCGCGATGTTCGGTACCGAATCCGAAATTCTGGTGTCCGACCTCGCCACGGAATCTGGCCGTGACGCGGTCGCCGACCGATTGGCCCGCGGCGTCGACGTTCTGGTCAACAACGCCGGGTTCGGTACCTCCGGTGAATTCTGGACCGCTGATCCAGCACTTCTGCAAGCTCAACTCGACGTCAACGTCACCGCCGTCATGCGCCTGACCCGTGCGGCGTTGCCCAGCATGATCGCGTCGGCGAACGGAACCATCGTCAATGTCGCAAGTGTGGCGGGATTGCTGTCCGGGCGCGGTTCGACGTATTCGGCCAGCAAGGCGTATGTGATCTCGTTCACCGAAGGTTTGTCCGGCGGCCTGGCCGGAACCGGCGTTCGGGTTCAAGCGCTGTGCCCGGGGTTCATCCGCACCGAGTTTCACGAGCGAGCCGGAATCGAAATGTCATCGATCCCGAAGCCGATGTGGTTGAGCGTCGATCAGGTGGTCGCGACGTCGATGAAGGATCTCGGCGACAACAAGGTCATCAGCATTCCCGGGATTCAGTACAAGATTCTCACCACTGCCGGGCGTCTGGTTCCGAAGGGCTTGGTACGTAAGATGACCAACCTTGTCGGACGTGGGCGGGGTAGGACGTAGATACAGGTCGCGCGGAGATTATTGCCTCGGCGCTGTGGTCGGTAGGCTGAGCACTCATGAGCGATCGTGAGGATTTGGCTGCGCTGGTGCGCGAACTGGCTGTTGTGCACGGAAAGGTGACGTTGTCTTCGGGCAAGGAAGCCGACTACTACGTGGATCTTCGCCGCGCGACGCTTCACCACAAGGCAGGGCCGTTGATCGGCTCGCTGCTGCGTGAACTTGTTGCAGACTGGGATTTCGACGCCGTTGGCGGTTTGACGATGGGTGCAGACCCGGTCGCGATGGCAGTGATGCACGCGCCCGGCCGTCCAATCGACGCGTTTGTCGTCCGCAAGGCTGCCAAGGCCCACGGAATGCAGCGTCAGATCGAGGGACCCGATGTGGTCGGCAAGCGTGTTCTGGTTGTCGAGGACACCACGACCACGGGCAACTCTCCGCTCACCGCGGTGAAGGCACTTCGTGAAGCGGGCGCCATCGTGGTCGGTGTGGCAACCGTGGTGGATCGCGCGACCGGCGCCGACGCCGTAATCGGTGCAGAGGGCGTGGAATACCGCTCGCTTCTGGGCCTGGACGATCTCAACTTGGGCTAGCGCCCCGTGCGCCTTTCTGGTAGTTCGCGCTACCGGAAAGGCTCACAGGGCCGAAGGCCTTGCCGACGTGATCATCGATCGCAGCTCGGCCAACCCCACGGTCAGGCGTTCGATCTGCTCGGGTTCGAGGTCCGCAAAATGCGGAATCAGGGCATCAGCGATGGCATGTCGACCGTCGGCTAGGGTCTTTCGTCCCACATCGGTCATCGCGACCAGTACGGCGCGGGCGTCGTCCGGATCCGGGCGCCGCTCGACCAACCCTCGCTCACCGAGTGTGCGCATCACCGCAGTTGCGGAGGGTTGTGAGCAGTGATCGATCTTGGCGAAGTCGCTGATCCGCATTTCGCCGTATTCCTCGAGCAACGCCAATGCGCGGAGCCAGGTCCGGGGGTAACGGTCGGCAGCAAGTGACGTCGCCATTTTTGTGAAGCGATGGGTATTGCTCACCAAGTCGACCAGTAGGTCGTGCAATCTCTGTTCCTGATCGGGCACGTTCGAATCCTTCCATAAGGTAATGATTGTGTAAACGAGTCTTTGGCGACAGTTGGTATTCGTTCAGGGGAGATGTGCAACCACAGTCGACCTGACCAATTCTTCGATGACGAGGCCAGGGGTCACGAGGCTCAGACTGCGGTTCGCGGCCAACACTGCAATTCCGTGCGTTCCCGTCCAGATCTTCAGTGCAGTCGCGTTCGGATCCGAGGCTTGGTCTGCTTCGGCCAGAGTCCGCAGAGCCTCGAAGAGTGGAAGCGACGTTGCCCGGAGGTTCGCGCCGGCGCCTTCGAGTAGATCGTGGCGGAACATCAGCTCGAACATCGCCGGTCGCTCCTGCGCAAAAGCGACGTATTCGATTGCGGCAGAGATCAATCGGTGTCGCGCAGGCGTGGGGGCGTCGAGTATCGGTGCGAGCCTTGCCCCCAAGTCACGTAGGCCCTGTGAGGCAATTGCCGCAAGTAGGCTGTTGTGTGTCGGGAAATAGCGTCTGGGCGCCCCGTGTGACACGCCGGCTCGACGGGTTATCTCTCGTAACGTCAGGGCGGCGAGGCCGTTGGTGTCGAGAATGTCGACGCCCGTGGCGACGAGGGTGTCGCGGAGTGTGGTGGCAGACATGGGAGACAGTGTCTACCATCTAGGTGCGTAGACAGTGTCTACTCTCACTGATTGGGGTGTTGGCGTGCTGTATCGACTGTTCAAGTACATCTTGATAGGACCGGTTCTGTGGGTCTTCGGACGCCCCACGATCGAGGGGCACCGCAACATCCCGCGAAAGGGGCCGGTGATACTTGCCGGTAATCACCGGGCTGTTGTCGACTCGTTCTTCCTGGTTCTGAAAGTGCGCCGACGGATCACCTTTGTCGCCAAGAGCGAGTACTTCACCGGTTCCGGCATCAAGGGCGCGTTGCAGCGCTGGTTCTTCGGCGGCGCAGGTCAAGTTCCCATCGACCGCAGTGGCGCCGACGCCTCGCGGGCCGCACTGGATACTGCCGTCGGAATCCTCGAACGGGGTGGTGTGTGGGCGATCTATCCCGAGGGAACACGATCGCCGGACGGTCGCCTGCACAAAGGCAAAACGGGGGTGATCCGGGTTGCGCTGGAAACGGGTGTCCCCGTTATCCCGGTTGTTGTTCACGGAGGCGACGCGGTGAACCCGCCTGGCACCAGGATGTGGCGATTCAGCAAGGTGCACGTCAGTGTTGGCAAGCCGATCGACTTCTCCCGCTACCGAGAACTGCGGACCCATCAGGCTGTTGTGCGCGCGGCAACCGACGAGTTGATGGCGGCACTGTGCGAGCGGTCCGGGCAGGAATACGTCGACCTGTACGGGGCTGACGTCAAATCTCGTGATTCCCTCTGAATTACCCAGTACGGTCGTCTTGGACGCGTAACCAACAGCGCGCAACCAACAGGAGGACTGGGCATGGCAGGCAAGTGGGGCATCGAGCACGCGGTTTTTGCGGCGGCAACGGCGGCAACGGTGGCTGGGGCGGTGCTCGGCAACGAGCGTGTTCAGCAGATTGCCAAGCCGTTGATTGCGCCGTCGCTCGCGGTCAGGGTGCTGCGCAAGCGATCCGAGACGGATACCGCCGATACTGCGCTGCTCTTGGCAGGTCTTGCTGCGGCAACGATCGGTGATGTGTTCATGATCGACCCGGATAACGATGCTCGCCTGGTGAAGGGTGCGTCTTCGTTTGCCGTCATGCAGTCGAGCTATTCGGCGCTTCTGTTGCGTCGTGGTGCCAGGCCGACGAGGGCTGCGCTCAAGCCTCGGATGAGCGGGTGGTCCACGGCTTCCGGGTTGCTGCGTGCAAAAGCTCCCGAGGTCTCGATGCCGTTGACCGCGTACGGATTGCTGCTGGGAACCACGTCGACGTTGTCCGCAGATCCGGCTTTGTCGCCGGGGGCGAAGACGGTGCTGGACGTGGTGGTGCCTGGCGAGGAGCGGCGATCCTGGCTGGGTGTGGGCGGCGTGCTGTTCACCGCATCCGACGGTCTGATTGTGGTGCGGCGCTTGTTCATTCGCGGCAAGGCCGGCCGCGCGGCCGCTGAGGGTGTGATACTGGCGTCGTATGCGGCAGCTCAGTTGATGCTTGTCGAAGGAATGCTTGCTCTCGGTCGCAAAAATGCCTGAGCGGAGCATCTTCATTACCGGGGCGGCGTCGGGAATCGGCCGTGAGGCCGCGTTGTTGTTTGCGCGCAACGGTTATCGGGTTGGCTGCTATGACATCGACGAGTCCGGGTTGACGACTCTGGCCGCCGAGATCAACAGGTTCGGGGGTGTGGCCGTGACCGGCGCACTCGACGTGACGGACCCGGAGCAGTGGTCGACGCAATTGGCTGACTTTGTCGGTGCCTCGGGTCGCCTCGACATCCTGGTCAACAACGCCGGTGTTCTGTCGTCGGGGAAGTTCGAGAGTATTTCCCTTGCTGCGCATCGCCGCATGGTCGATATCAACGTCACCGGCGTTCTCAATGGAACGCACACGGCGTTTTCGTATCTGCGTGAAACGCCGGGTGCTCAGGTTGTGAAT
This sequence comes from Rhodococcus sp. MS16, assembly GCF_013277795.1. Taxonomy (NCBI): domain Bacteria; kingdom Bacillati; phylum Actinomycetota; class Actinomycetes; order Mycobacteriales; family Nocardiaceae; genus Rhodococcus; species Rhodococcus sp. MS16. The sequence goes on along the minus strand of NZ_VBTM01000005.1, from coordinate 483,363 downwards.
ATGTGCTCGGCGTCGGCCATTTACGGACAGCCTGAACTGGCGACATATGGGGCCACGAAGTTCGCGGTCCGAGGACTGACGGAGGCACTTGACCTCGAATGGGCCGAACACGACATCCGAGTGATTGCACTGTGGCCTCTCTTCGTGCAGACGGCCATGGTCACCGGAATGGATACCGGTTCGACGCGATCGCTTGGAATCAAGCTCACTGCAACGGAAGTCGCGCAGGAACTCTGGGATGCGACGCGCGGCGCCGGACGCATGCCCAAGGTTCACTATCCGGTGGGAGGGCAAGCGAAAGTGCTTCTTGCCGCGTCGCGATTCTCGCCTGCGTGGTTGTCGAGGTTGACGAACAAACGTTTAACCGGAACGTAATCGAACTCGCGATATAGTTCGGAATCGTTTTGTGGGCCGGGTTGAGGCAGAAGACATGGGTGGAGGTAGTCGCGGTGGTTCGTGTCCGGGTGGGATTGCTGTGTCTGAGTGTGGGTTCGGCGGTACTGCTCACTGGTTGTGGTGGTGACGCGCAGTCTGCGCCGACGCCGACCACGCAATCCAGTACGGCAGTCTCGACCACGCCCCAGGTGACGACGACCGTTCCGGTACCTATCACAACGACGACGATCCCGCCCACAACTGTGCCGCCGACAACCACATTGACGGACGTGCACTTCGAGCGCAACGAGTCCTACTACTTCACTACTCCGGACGGGAACTTCCAGTGCGGCATCATCAGATTGCCCACCCGCATCGAAGCCGGGTGTGAGGGAACGACAACTCCGGTGCCGCCGCGCCCGGACAGTTGCATGGTGAACTGGGGCAACGGAATTCGTGTTCAAGATGAGGGTGAAGGTGCCTTCATGTGCTCTGGTGGCCCGGTGTACATGTCCGGCGGACCCGAAGCTGATCCGGTGCTTCCGCCCGGAACGCCACTGTCTAAGCTGGGCTTCACATGTACTACCACGGCGACGGATGTCTCGTGTGTCAACGAGCAGACCACACACGGATTCACCGTGGCTGCCGATTCCAACGAGGTGTTCTGATGTCCGACGTGAGCGTAGAACCGGCCGACGAGGTCGGTCCGACAGAATGGGGCGAAAACCCGAACGGCGTCGGCCCGTGGGCGGAGTTTCACGGGACGGACCTCCCCACCGACGAGCGTTACGACCCGCTGCTTCTGCTGGAGGGTGACCGTCGAAACGTGTTGGACGAGTACAGGTACTGGACACGCGAGGCGATTGTCGATGACATCGACTCGCGGCGTCATCCGATGCACGTGGCCATCGAGAATTTTGCGCACGACGCCAACATCGGCACCGTGGTTCGTACTGCCAACGCGTTTGCCGCAGCGGCCGTGCATATCGTGGGCCGGCGACGGTGGAACCGCCGCGGCGCCATGGTCACCGATCGGTACCAACACATCGTTCACCATGCTGACATCGGCGAGTTGGTCGAGTACGCACGTGAGAATTCGCTCACTATCGTTGCCGTCGACAACACCCCCGGATCGGTACCACTCGAAACCGCGAGCCTGCCGAGAGACTGCATTCTGCTGTTCGGCCAGGAGGGTCCAGGAGTGACCGAACTGGCGAAAGAGGTTGCGTCCATGACGGTATCGATTGCACAATTCGGCTCGACCCGCAGCATCAACGCCGGCGTCGCGGCAGGTATCGCGATGCATGCCTGGGTACGGGAGCACGCGGATCTTCGTAACTCCCGCTGACCTCGCCGGAGTCTGTTAGCTGGGTAGGCGCTAGCGCCGCAGGCTCCGAGGGGACAGGATATGTCTTATGCAGCAAGTGTGGGCGGAACGCGCAGATGCGGCCGAAGGAGCCATTGTCAGTCGGCATCTGCGACGGTTGTGGGCAATGCCGAGAACAGCGCTGGGTGTCGTGGCGTGGCCGGCGGTGCGCCGCGAGCGCATGTTCCGCCCGTGGCATTACTGGTGGCAGGCGCATCTGCTCGATACTGCCGTCGACGCGCTCGAACGTGACCCGACGCCCAAGCGTCGTCGTCGGATTGCCAAGGTTGCCCGCAGCGTCCGGGTCCGCAACGTCAGGTCCTGGACCAACAGCTACTACGACGACATGGCCTGGCTGGGGTTGTCGCTCGAACGCGCCCAACGGCTGTTTGCACTGGACCATCGCAGCGCCGTACAAGCTCTCGAATCTCAACTCTTCGACTCGTGGTCGCCGGAGGACGGTGGCGGAATTCCCTGGTGCAAGGGTTCCGACTTCTACAACACCCCGGCCAACGGCCCGGCCGGGATCATGCTTGCTCGGACTGGCAAGCTGTGGCGAGCTCAGGCGCACGCCGACTGGATCGAGGAGACTCTGCGTGATCCCGAATCGGGCCTGATCTTCGACGGTATCCGCCGCGACGGAACGCTCGAACGGGCCATTTACTCGTATTGCCAAGGAGTCACTCTCGGCCTGGAGACGGAACTGGCGACACGGTTGGGTGAACCGAGGCACCGCGAGCGGGTTCACGCCCTCGTCAACGCGGTCTACGACGGTTTGACCGATCGCGGCGTCATCACCGGAGGCGGCGGCGGTGACGGTGGCCTGTTCAACGCGATCCTGGTGCGGTATCTGGCGTTTGTCGTGGTCAACCTGACCTGGGAGAGCAACGAGGACATTCGGGCGAAGGAGATCGCCGCGCAGATCGTGCTGGCGTCGGCGGAAGCCGCCTGGAAGAACCGCCTCGAGGTGGAGGGGTTACCGCTGTTCGGTCACGACTGGACCCGCGACGCCACGCTGCCGAGGCTTTCCGGGGAACTGGCGACATTCACGGGAGGTTCGGTGCGATCGTCGAGCGTCCCGGAGCGTGACCTGTCAGTGCAGTTGGGCGGCTGGATGCTCATGGAAGCCGCATACGTCGTCTCAGCGGCGGGGTATCCGCGTAAACGCTGAGCGCCAGAGCCTCAGCCGCGTAAACGCTGAGCGCCAGAGCCTCAGCCGGGCAAACGCTAAAGGCGTCAGTCCAGAACTTCCTCGACCTCGACGTCCTCGGCGGGCCGGGCCATTTCCTTGCGGTACTGCCAGATGCCGAGACCGGTGCCGACGACCAGGCTCACGGTCATCACGATCAGGACCGCCGGCAGGAGCCAGGGGACACGATCGAGGAACGAGCCGCCGTAGAAGCCGATCAGCAGCAGAACCGGCGCCCAGATGATTGCGCCGATGGTGCTGGCCACGGTGTACCGCGTGTGGTTCATCTTGGCTGCGCCCGCGACCATCGGGCACAGGGTGCGAATCCAGGGGATCCACCGGGCGATCAGGACAGCCCAGAAGCCGTGTCTCTCCAGCAGGATGTTGACCCGGTGCAGGTTCTTCTCGGTGAAGTATTTGCCACCTTTGCGGGCCTTGATGTGGTTACCCGTTCGGTGACCGATGACGTACCCGACCTGATTGCCGGCAATGGCGGCGATCATGGCGCCCACCGAGAGAGCCCACACATGTCCGGCACCGGATTCGTGGCCGGCCAGCACAATTCCTGCAGTGATGAGGAGAGAATCGCCGGGAAGGAACAACCCCAGAATGATCGCGCATTCGATGAAGACGAATGTCACGACGATGATCCACACCAGCGCAGGACCAGCGGTTTCGAGGGGACCGAAACTGCCGGACGCGAGTGTCATGGTGGTCAGTTTCTTGCCTCGGTTCTGGTGATCAGTGAGTCGGTTCCTCGGTCACGGATTCCGAATTGTCCGTAGTTGAAGTATTCGCCGTTTCACCGCGTCGTGACGCGAGAAGGCGCTTTCCGATTTCGAAAACGATCGGCAGGACAGACACCAGGACGATCAAGATGAAGATGTAGTCGACGTTGTCGCGGATGAATTCGATCTGGCCGAGGAGGTAGCCGAGCATCGTGACGCCGGCACCCCACAGAATGCCACCGACGATGTTGTAGGTGAGGAAGAGCGAGTACTTCATCTTCGATGCGCCGGCGACAACCGGAGCGAACGTGCGCACGATCGGCACGAAGCGGGCCAGGATGATGGTGATCGGGCCGTGCTTCTCGAAGAATGCGTGCGACTCGTCGATGTACTTCTTCTTGAAGAACTTCGCGTCGTCGTTCTTGAACAGCGCAGTTCCACCCTTGGCGCCGATGTAGAAACCGACCTGGTCACCGAGGATCGCGGCAATCGGAATGGTCACCAACAGCACCCACAACGGCGCGAACGGTTCGATCTCGGTGGACTTGGACGCCGCGATCAACCCTGCGGTGAAGAGGAGGGAATCGCCGGGCAGGAGCGGAAACAGTAGGCCGGATTCGATGAAGACCACCAGAAGCAATCCCACCAGAACCCACGTTCCGAAGGAGTTCAAGAGGTTCACGGGATCGAGGAAGCCGGGCAGCAAGGCCAGGTTCGTCACGGATTCAGTTGCTGCCTGCACATTCACGGAGGCCAGACTACCGGGAGCGTCTGAGTGTTTCCCACCGCTGCAGGTCACCGCGTCGTCCACGTCACGGCGAGACCGCAAAGAGACGTGGCGACCACGACTTGCCATACTGCTAGGACCACACGAAGCGCTTTATACATCGTCGAGCGCTCCGAACGACACGTAAATGGAGGACTCCCGCCGTGCCTATCGCAACTCCCGAGGTCTATGCCGAGATGCTGAGTCGGGCCAAGGAGCATTCCTTTGCCTTCCCCGCTATCAACTGTGTCGGCTCCGAATCCATCAACGCAGCCATCAAGGGCTTTGCAGACGCCGGCAGTGACGGCATCATCCAGTTCTCGACCGGCGGTGCCGAGTTCGGTTCCGGTCTGGGCATCAAGGACATGGTTACCGGTGCTGCTGCACTCGCCGAGTTCGCGCACGTGATTGCCGCCAAGTACGACGTCACCATCGCGCTGCACACCGATCACTGCCCGAAGGACAAGCTGGACACGTTTGTGCGTCCACTGCTCGCCATCTCGCAGGAACGCGTCAACGCCGGCCGTAACCCGCTCTTCCAGTCCCACATGTGGGACGGATCGGCTGTCCCGATCGACGAGAACCTGGCGATCGCCAAGGAACTGCTTGCACTGTCGAAAGCTGCAAACATCATCCTCGAGGTCGAGATCGGTGTTGTCGGCGGCGAAGAAGACGGCGTCGAAGCCGAGATCAACGACAAGCTGTACACCTCGAAGGAAGACTTCGAGAAGACGGTCGACGCTCTGGGCGTCGGCGAGCAGGGCAAGTACCTCCTCGCTGCCACCTTCGGCAACGTGCACGGTGTGTACAAGCCGGGCAACGTCAAGCTCAAGCCCGAGGTTCTCGACGAGGGCCAGCGCGTTGCCGCAGCGAAGCTCGGCCTCGCTGCCGGCTCGCAGCCGTTCGACTTCGTGTTCCACGGTGGATCGGGCTCGCTGAAGTCCGAGATCGAGGCTTCGCTGAACTTCGGCGTCGTGAAGATGAACGTCGACACCGACACGCAGTACGCGTTCTCGCGTCCGATCGCGGGTCACTTCTTCACCAACTACGACGGCGTCCTCAAGGTCGACGGTGAGGTCGGAAACAAGAAGGCTTACGACCCGCGCAGCTACCTCAAGAAGGCCGAAGCAGGCATGACTGCTCGTGTCATCGAGGCGTGCAACGACCTGAAGTCGGCCGGCCGCTCGGTGTCCGGAGGCTAGAACTGCTCGATCGAAAAACTGTGCGCGCCCACGAAGTCGAAGACTTCGTGGGCGCGCACAGTTGGTTATGGTTCGAGTGTTTAACCGGTCTGGCTCGGGTCGCAGACCTTCCAGGTTCCGTCCTGGCGTTCCAGATCGAAGGTTCGCCACGACCGTTCCCCGGTTGCCGGGATGCTCGCCTCAACTTGGGCGATAGCGGTGTCGTCGGTGATTCGGACGGCGTCGACGGCGCTGACCTGGGGAATCGTCTTCTGCGTTACCGCATTCTGGTGGACCTTGGCAAAAGCGTCGTCCGGGACGGACTGGTAGTAGTCGGCGAGAGAACCACACGTTGCGGTGCGCAGAGCGGCAATGTCACCGGACGCGAGAGCGTCGACGTACGTGCTGATCGCCGTTTGGACCTTAGCTTCCGGTGAGTTTTCCCCGCTGCTGCTCTCGGACGAGACATACAGAGCGACGCCGATCGCGGCCACGATGGCGACAGCGGCTGCTCCCGCGGCGATGTACCACCCCTTGCCACCGCGCTTCGTCTGCTCCGGCGCGGCCGGCTCGATTCGAGTGGGAAGAGGCTGCTGCGGCGGAATTCCGGCTGCTACTCCGACGCGTTGCGGCGCGGCGCGGACCGGCTGTGGTGCCTTGGGCTGCGGCGACGGACGTGGCGGCGACTGACGTTGCGGTGCCTGGGGCGGCGGCATCTGGGGCTGCTGTGCCTTGGGAATGGCTACGGTTGCGGGCTCAGGCGCCGGGGGCTTCGGAGACGCCTTGGGGATCGCGACGGTGGCGGGTTCAGTCGGCGTCGAACTTTCCGGCGCGCCCTGTTTTTCCGGCGCGCCCTTTGTCGAGTTGTCGTCTTTCGAGTCCGGCACCGGTCATCCTTCGGTCTGGGGCAATTGACGTCCCCAGCGTAACGATCGGTCGAATCCGGTCGTAACGGCGACCACGGGTGAGGCGGTCCGGTGCCCACGGACCGCAGCGGGCACAATAAGCCCATGACCCAATTCGGTGACCTGCTCGGACCCAAGCCCACTCTGCTTCCCGGCGACGACGACGCGGAATCGGCCCTGCTCAACCACGCTGATCCGGCTCAGGTAGCGGCTGATCATCCCACTGCGTCCATCGCGTGGGCTTATCTGGCCGAGGCCGCATTCGAGAGCGGCGCAACCATCACCGCGTACGCCTACGCGCGTACCGGCTACCACCGCGGACTCGATCAGCTTCGTCGCAATGGTTGGAAGGGCTTCGGGCCCGTCCCGTACAGCCATGAGCCCAATCGCGGTTTCCTCCGTTGTGTAGCAGTGCTGGCCAAGGCCGCGCAGTCGATCGGTGAGACAGACGAGTATGCCCGCTGCCTGGACCTGCTCGAGGATTGCGACCCCAACGCTGCCGAAGCGCTTGGCGTCGGTTAGCAGTTTCCGTCCGAGCGCGTCGAGCATCAAGGACCGCGCTCGCAAGTCGGGGCGCCGGCTGAGAACGTCGGCGCTACCGATTCTTCAATGCGCACTGGCCGCAGGGTTGGCGTGGTGGGTTGCCACCACGGTGATCGGGCACCACGCGCCGTTCTTTGCGCCCATTGCCGCTGTCGTGTCGCTCGGGCTGTCGTTGGGTGCTCGCCTGCGTCGCTCGTTCGAGTTGGTGGCCGGTGTGACGGTCGGCATCGGTATCGGCGATCTGATCATTTCCGGTATCGGCAGCGGCGCGTGGCAGATCAGCCTGGTGGTGGTGCTGGCGATGTCGGTGGCGGTCTTGCTGAACAGCGGCCCCATCTTCTCGATGCAGGCCGGTAACTCGGCTGTGCTGGTGGCGACGTTGATTCCGCCAGGGGGTACCGGCGGAATCGACCGCATGATCGACGCACTGGTCGGTGGTTTGGTGGGCATCGCGGTGGTCGCCATCATCCCCACACATCCCGTGCGACGCGCTCGTAAGGATGCAGCGGCGATTCTCGCGACGTCGTCGGAGGTGTTGGCGTTGGTGGCCGACGGATTGCGAGCCAACGATCCGGAGCCGATAGTGAAGGCTCTCCGTAAGGCCCGCGCGACGCAGTCGGCGATCGACGGATTGCGCACCAATCTCAAAGGCGGGCAGGAGATCAGTCGGATCTCGCCGCTGTACTGGAACACTCGCCCGCGGCTCGAACGACTCATGGCGACAGCCGATCCCATCGACAACGCGATGCGCAACATTCGAGTTCTGTCGCGGCGTTCCCTGACGTTGGTCAGGGACGACGAAATTCTTGATCCACGTCTGGTGACCCAGGTGGAGAAATTGTCCAAGGCCGTCGACGTCTTGAGGGAAATGATCCTGGCGGAACCGGGGGAGCAGCCTGATCAGGCGGAGGCCGCCCGGGTGCTACGTTCGGTGGCCAAGGAACTGAAGCCGGCAATTGTGGAGACTGCCGGCCTGTCTGCGACGGTGGTGTTCGCGCAGATCCGCTCGCTGGTTGTCGACTTACTGCAGGTGGCGGGGATGAAGCGTATTTCGGCAATCGCTACGTTGCCGCCCACTGTGGAGAAACCGGCGTACCAGCCTGAACACTGACCTTTGTCCCGCTCACCGAGCAACCCGTTGTATATATGCGAATGTATGCATATGATCGGGAGAACTCAGGAGGTAAGCGGTCATATGGGGTCAGGGCACGGTCATTCTCACGGTCACACGGCGGCAGATTCGGTCGGAGTAGGACCGAGTCCGACGCGCATCCGGAAGATGGTGATCGCACTCGCGATCCTGGTTGCCTTCCTCGTTCTCGAGGCGACCGTCGGCTTGCTCATCGGCTCACTGGCTCTGCTCGCCGACGCCGGCCACATGCTCACCGATGTTGTCGGCATGGCCATGGGGTTGACAGCGCTTCTGCTCGCCAAGAAGGGGAGCACCACCGCTGCACGGACTTTCGGCTGGCATCGCGCCGAGGTCCTCACAGCGATGGCCAACGCGGCCATGCTCTTGGCCGTTGCGGCGTGGGTGATGTACGAGGCAATCGGCCGCATCGGTGACGAACCCGAGATTCCCGGCGGTGCCCTCATCATCACAGCCGCCGCGGGTCTGCTCGCCAATATCGTGGTCATGCTCATGTTGCGTGGCGACTCCAAAGACAGCCTCGCCGTGCGCGGCGCTTACCTCGAAGTGCTCGCGGATGCCGTTGGCAGCGTCGGTGTTCTGATCGCCGGCGCCGTGGTTCTCCTGTTCGGCTGGACGTGGGCAGACATCGTTGTCGGTGTGCTCATCTCGCTGTGGGTGGTTCCCCGCGCACTCAAGTTGGCGGCCGCGTCGCTGCGCATTCTGACGCAGGCGTCGCCGGCCGATGTCGATGTCGAAACCGTCGAAGCCGATCTGGCCGCGCTACCCAATGTCAAGGGCGTGCACGATCTGCACATCTGGACCCTGACGACGGGAATGGACGTTGCGACAGTGCATTTGACCAGCGACGCCGATTCTTCCCACGTTCTCGAATCCGCCCGCGCGGTCTTGGAAAGTCACGGGCTTTCGCACGCGACAGTGCAGGTGGAATCGTGCGCCAACGGCGAGCATTGCGAGAAGAACGTCACTTGGTGAACCGGGTGATCTCCTTTCCCGGCTTCCAGAGGTCCACGTACATATGTTCGTCGTCGACGGTCGTATGGACTACCTCGTCGATGTCGAGGACAAAGAGGTGCAGGGGTTTCGGAACGTCGTAGGTGTAACTGGCAAGAACGGCCTCGAACTCCTCGCCGGTCACCTCTCGTGCGGTTCCGGCGATCTTCGCGTCGCCGCCCTCCATCGTGTGCTCGCCGGGATTGCTGTGGAGGGCGTAGCGCCCGTCGCGGATGAGGTCCTTTGCCTTGAGAGCGCCGAACATCGATCCGAGCACCAGACGCCCGTCGAGCATTTCCACCTCGGTGCCACTGACCCGCGGTGAACCGTCCTTGCGCAGGGTTGCGAGCACGTGATGCTTGTGGGCCTTGAATCGAGCTTCGACGGCTGTGGCTAGGGCGGGAACTTCTTCGGAGAACTGCTTCCAGGTGACCATGACGGTCATTCTGCACCCCTATTCCTGACAACTTCTGTCAGTGATTCTCGGTAATGTTCGCTCCATGAGATCCGCGCGCCTGCTTCAACTCATGTTGCGATTGCAGGGCAGTCGAGGAGTTGTAGCCGAGCAGTTGGCCGGCGAGTTCGGGGTGTCGGTACGGACGATCTACCGCGATGTGGCCTCGTTGTCCGCTGCCGGTGTGCCGATCTGGACCGAAAGTGGCCCGGGCGGCGGTATCCGCTTGCTCGACGGCTGGCAATCCAAGCTATCGGGAATGACAGACGACGAGACGTCGGCGCTGATGCTGCTGGGCGTGCCTTCCATCGCCGCCGATCTGGGCCGGACGGATTCCGCGGACGGCGCGGCCGCAAAACTGCTGGATACGATGCCGCCGAGCCTGCGGAAAGGCGCGCGGTTGTGGCAGGACCGCATTCTTGTGGACGTCCCCGGATGGTTCGGTGGCAGCGACGATATCTCGGCACTGCCGACTATTGCGTCCGCGGTGCTGGATTCACGCCGGGTACATTTCACTTACCGTGACAAACAACGGACGGTTGATCCGCTCGGTCTCGTGATCAAGGCCGGGGTCTGGTATCTGGTGGCACGTCTGGGCGGTCGAACTCTGTCGTTTCGGGTCGGCCGAATCACCGGCCCCGTGGTGTGTGACGAATTATCCGACAGGCCTGCGGATTTCGATTTGGCGACATGGTGGGCGGCATCCATGGCGGAGTTCGACCGTTCGCTGTTGCGTTTCAGCTGTCGGATTCGATTGTCGCCCAACGGTCGGCGAAGACTCCCCGATGCGGTGGGAGTCGAGGCGTCGCGAGTGGTGCCAGGTCCACCTGATTCGGCCGGATGGATGGACGTCGAATTGAGATTGGAAAGCCCTGAAGTTGCGCTCTCTCAGTTGATCGGTTTGGGTGCGGACGTCGAAGTGCTGGAACCGTTGTCGCTGCGCGATGCCCTGTGCGCGGTGGCGGAGCAGATGGCGGCGCGCCACCAGAGCACTGGGCGGTGACCGCGTCGTTCACTGGGGTGCGGAATGGACGGCCGGGGCGCGGTAGATGATGCCGAAACCGCGGATCTTTCGGTAGATCGTGGCCCGTGACATACCCAATGCCTGTGCAGCAGCCGTTTTGTCGCCGGCATGGAGTGCAAGAGCATCAACTATCGCATCGCGCTCGAGTGACTGCAGCTGAGTCAGGTTCCGGCGGGTGGTCGCTCGGCATTCCGAGGGCAAAGCGTCGGGTTCCACGACGCCCGAGCGACGGAGGCGATGGATCTCGTAGAGGACGCTTCGCAGGTGTGCGACGTTTCCTCGCCAGGCGAGTCGGCTGAGTTGGTTCAACGACGCGGCAGAGAGAGTGAGGTCCGGGGCGCCGAGCGTCCGCAGTAGCGCCGGTACCAACTCTGGGATGTCCTCGATGTGGTAGCGCAGGGGCGGCACACTGATCGACTTCGGAAAGAGTCGAAGCAGTGCGGATGTGGCGCTGGGCTCCTGTGGATACATGGTCAGTGCCACCCAAGGCTCGCGGGGGAGTGACCCTTGTTCGACTTCTTGCAGTAATTGGCTCAGTTCGCCGAGATCGTTGTCGCTCAAGGTGTGTGCGTGGAGAACGGCTAAGTCTGATCCGCCGGCCAGTTCGGCTGTGGCATGAGTGAGGAGGTCTTCGGCGCCGAGTGTGGCCGCGTCGAGCACCGCTAGTTGGTGTGTGCCCGAAACATGTTCGTGCGCTGCCCGAATCAGCGTCGTCTTGCCGACGCCGGGTTCGCCCTCGAGAACAAGCCATTCTCGCCTCCGGCAACTCTCGACGACGCCGTGAACCGTGCGGCGCCACACGGCACTGCTGCCGGTTACTGTGCGCAGGATCGGGGTGCTCACCATGTGCGCGGTGCGGGTGGCGAGTTGTTCCGTGATCCGCACGATGCCGCCCGCCAACTTGTCGCCCACAAACGTCGGCTGGTACGACAGCCGTGCGGTGGCTCCGCTCGGCAGGTCGGTGAGCATCGTGAAGGATTTGGCCTGTCCGCGAGCGTCACGGATGCGGTCGATGATCGCGGCCTGATCGTGTGAGTCGAATTGCTGTTGTGTCAGCGCGTTGATCATCAGGACTTCGTCACCGAGTGCGATCACAGGCTGGCCGGTATGGCTGACTGCGTGGTAGTCGCTCAGCACGGCTCGGTCGTGCTCGTTGGCGTCGTCGAGAATCCGCTCTTTGATGCGCGCCGCGGCGAGTTTGGCAAACGAGAGCAGCAGTGCGTTCATGTGTTCCGACTTGGTGGTCAGGTCGACGACACCCAGGACGGCTCCAGTGAGGGGATGGGTGACAAGCGCGCCGGCGCAGGAGAACGAGCGGAGCAGTCCACTGAAATGTTCGCTTCCATCGATGACAACGGGAGCGCCGACTTCGAGCGCGGTGCCGATTCCGTTGGTTCCGACTTGTGATTCCGCGTACCGAAACCCGGGCGCGAGGTCGACGCGGTCGAGAGCGGCAAGCAAACTGCGGTCACCGCCGTGGCGGCTGAGCACGGTACCCGAGGCGTCCGTGAGTATCAGGGACACCGGTTCGTTGTCGATCTCGGCCGAGAGAGCGGATAAAACGGGATACGCGGCGCGGGTCAGAACGGTGTCGACCGGAACCTGCTCGACGTAGGCAGCCGTCGGTTCGTCCGTCTCGCCGAGTGCGTCGCGTGAGCGCGACCATGAAACGCGAAGCCAGTGGCGTAGTTCGAGCTCGGCGGGTTCAGTGGAATTGATCGAAGGAAAGTGCGGGGGCACAGCTACTTTCGAGGTCCCGAGATTGTGGGCCATCGTCGATCTCCTGGGGTCGGCTTTGCGTGCGTTAAGCGTGCTGTTTGTGGCTCGGCCAGCGTAAAAAGCGATATGTGTGACTTCAATCTCAAACTGAGACGTCTGAGATGTATGCCACAAGGTTGAGTGAATTACACAACGTCCCCCCAAGCCGGCACAAGGCCGGCACTCGATCTAGGAGGCGCACATTGAGTAAGCAGAGCCTGACAAAGGCCCACGCGAAGATCAGCGAGTTGACCTGGGATCCGACATTTGCAACCCCGGCTACCCGATTCGGCACCGATTACACGTTCGAGAAGGCTCCGAAGAAGGACCCTCTCAAACAGATCATGCGGTCATACTTCCCGATGGAGGAAGAGAAGGACAACAGGGTCTACGGCGCTATGGACGGCGCGATCCGCGGCAATATGTTCCGCCAGGTCCAACAGCGTTGGATGGAGTGGCAGAAGCTGTTCCTGTCGATCATTCCGTTCCCGGAGATCTCCGCCGCCAGGGCTATGCCGATGGCCATCGACGCCGTGCCGAACCCGGAAATTCACAACGGTTTGGCGGTCCAGATGATCGACGAGGTACGGCACTCGACGATTCAGATGAATCTCAAGAAGCTCTACATGAACAACTACATCGACCCGGCCGGGTTCGACATGACCGAGAAGGCGTTCGCGAACAACTACGCGGGCACGATCGGCCGGCAGTTCGGTGAAGGTTTCATCACCGGCGACGCGATCACGGCGGCCAATATCTATCTGACGGTTGTCGCGGAGACGGCGTTCACGAACACACTGTTCGTCGCGATGCCAGACGAAGCCGCCGCAAACGGTGATTACCTGCTGCCCACCGTGTTTCACTCGGTGCAGTCTGACGAGTCGCGGCACATCTCCAACGGTTATTCGATTCTGTTGATGGCCCTGGCCGACGAGCGTAACCGTCCGCTGCTCGAGCGAGACCTGCGCTACGCGTGGTGGAACAACCACTGTGTCGTGGACGCCGCGATTGGCACGTTCATCGAATACGGCACCAAGGACCGCCGCAAGGACCGCGAGAGCTACGCCGAGATGTGGCGTCGGTGGATCTACGACGACTACTACCGCAGCTACCTGATTCCGTTGGAGAAGTACGGCCTGACCATCCCGCACGATCTGGTCGAGGAAGCCTGGAATCGCATCACGAACAAGGGATACGTGCACGAGGTTGCGCGCTTCTTCGCAACAGGATGGCCGGTCAACTACTGGCGGATCGACACGATGACCGACAAGGACTTCGAGTGGTTCGAGCACAAGTATCCCGGTTGGTACTCGAAGTACGGCAAGTGGTGGGAGGAGTACAACCGCCTCGCTTACCCCGGCCGGAACAAGCCGATCGCATTCGAGGAAGTGGGATACCAGTACCCGCATCGGTGCTGGACCTGCATGGTGCCTGCGCTCATTCGTGAAGACATGGTTGTGGAGAAGGTCGACAACCAGTGGCGAACCTACTGCTCGGAAACGTGCTACTGGACCGACGCGGTGGCCTTCCGTGAGGAGTATCAGGGCAGGCCGACGCCGAACATGGGTCGGCTCACCGGATTTCGTGAGTGGGAAACCCTGCACCACGACAAGGATCTCGCGGACATCGTCAAAGACCTCGGTTACGTCCGAGACGACGGGAAGACCCTGGTCGGCCAGCCGCATCTGCACCTGGACGACCCGAAGAAGCTGTGGACTCTCGACGACGTTCGTGGCAACACGTTCATGAGCCCGAATGTGCTCTTGAACCAGATGTCCGACGCCGAACGCATCGCCCATATCGCGGAATACCGCGCCGGGGCGACTCCGGCCTGAGCGCCGTATCCAGTTTCGTCAGGCGGCGTGTGGCATGATTCCGCGCCGCCTGGCGCAACCATCACTCGATCAGCCCAGGAGACACCCGTGGCCGACATTCACCGGATCAACTTCGAGCCCGTAGACATCGAGATGGAAGTAGGCGAGGACGAGAACATCCTCGATGCAGCCTTTCGGCAGGGCATTCATCTGATGCACGGCTGCCGCGAAGGTCGGTGCTCGGCGTGCAAGTCCTACCTTCTCGACGGCGAGATTCAGATGGAGAACTACTCGACCTTCGCCTGCAACGACGCCGAGGAAGAGGAAGGGTACGTATTGCTCTGTCGTTCATACGCATACAGCGATTGCACGATCGAGCTGCTCAACTTCGACGAGGACGAACTCCTCGGGGGCATACCTATCCAGACGGTGCGCACCGAAGTGGTTGCACTGGAACCGATGACACCGGACATCGTGTCGCTGCGACTGCGAGCCGTCGAACCCGAAACTTTCGAATTCAAACCGGGGCAGTACGCCGACCTGCATATCCCGGGTGGCGACGAACATCGCTCGTTCTCCATGGCCACAACACAATCGACGCCCGGTCAAGTGGAGTTCCTGATCAAGAAGTACCCCGGGGGAAAGTTCGCCGGCTTGTTGGACAGCACGATGAAAGTCGGCGACGCACTGTCGTTGACCGGACCGTACGGGTCCTTCACGATCAAGGACGGACACGTCCTTCCGGTGGTGTGCATCGGCGGTGGGGCCGGAATGGCTCCCATTCTTTCGCTGCTGCGCCACATGAGCGAGACCGCAAACACCCGGCCGGTGCACTTCTACTACGGGGCTCGAACGGCTCGAGATCTGTTCTACGTGAACGAAATCCTCGAACTCGGAACACAGTTGAAGGACTTCACGTTTGTGGCGTGCCTATCGGCAGCGACGGATGATGCAGTGCTCGACGACGCGGTGTCCGGTTCGATTCTGCCGGAGTCCGTGACCGTGGAACAGGGCAATGTCACCGACGTCGTCGACCGTCGCGAGAGTGAATTGGGCAAGTCCGAGGTCTACCTGTGCGGACCGCCGCCGATGGTTGATGCCGCCCTTGCCTTGCTCGACGCCAATGGGGTTCCGAAAGACCAAGTCTTCTACGACAAGTTCACCAGCCCGGCTTTCGATTGACCACAGCCACCGAAAGGAACTGAACCGACATGACCGTCACCAGCGGGACCAAGCAACGGAGCTTCCCCTCGATCGAATTCACGGATTCCGAGGCAGGCGCACTCGAGTTCCCGAGTTCGAAGAGCAGAACCTACAACTACTACACGCCGGCAAAACGACGGGCAACGATGTACGAGGACGTCACCGTCGACGTGCAACCGGACCCCGAGCGGCATTTGTCGCAGGGCTGGATTTACGGCTTCGGTGACGGTCCCGGCGGATACCCGAAGGAATGGACGGCCGCGACATCGTCGAACTGGCACGCATTTCTCGACCCGAACGAGGAATGGGATCAGACGATCTTCCGGAACAACTCCAAAGTTGTCCACCAGGTGGAGCTGTGTCTGTCCAACGCCAAGCGGGCACGGGTGTACGAAAGCTGGAATGCGCCGTGGCTGAAGTTCATCGAGCGCAATCTGGGTGCGTGGATGCACGCGGAGAACGGCTTGGCGCTGCACGTGTTCACAGCGGTTCAGCGCTCCGGACCGACAAACATGATCAACACCGCCGTCGCAGTCAATGCGGTCCACAAGATGCGATTCGCGCAGGATCTTGCGCTGTTCAACCTGGACCTGTCCGAGGCGGTCGACACGTTCGACGGGGGAGCGCACAAAGACGTCTGGCAGTCCGCGCCGGAGTGGCAGCCCACCCGCGAAGTAGTCGAGCGTTTGACCGCGGTGCCGGACTGGTGCGAGCTGCTGTTCGCGACCAACATCGTATTCGAGCAATTGGTGGGATCGTTGTTCCGCAGCGAACTTGTCATGCAGATCGCCGCTCGCAACGGCGATTACATCACTCCGACGATCGTCGGCACCGGCGAACACGACTACGACCGCGACCTTGCCTACACGCGGAATCTCTTCCAGTTGTTGACACGCGACCCCGAGACCGGGGAGTCCAACAAGGAACTCTTCGGCGCCTGGCTGGCGACGTGGGTGCCGCGGTGCCTCGACGCGGCGCGCGCTCTGCAACCGATCTGGTCGCAGCCGGCCGACAAGGCCGTCACGTTTGCCGACAGTCTCGACGCCGCTACTGCGAAGTTCAGTTCACTGCTCGAGGATCTCGGGCTCGATATCCCCAAGGAGTTGGAAAAATGAGCATGCACTTCGGATCTGACACGGAGTTCTCGAACATGTGTGGTGTGACCCTGATGAATACTCCGACGGGCCGCATCGTCGCGGAGGTGATGGGAGCCAAGGACGGTGTCGAACTCACCGAGTATCCCTCGATGATTCGCGTGGACGGCAAACGCCTTCTCAACTTCGACTACGAAGAGCTCACCGACGCACTGGGTTCGGAATTCGACGGCTCCATTTTCGAGGAGATCAGCTCCACCCACTACGGACGCATGGTTCATCTCGACGACAAGACAATGCTGTTCGCCAGTCCGGAAGACGCCGCCGAGTACATCGGTTTCGATCTCACGGCGAGCTGACCGTCACCCACCTGTACGACCTGAAAAGTGAAGCGAGGGAAGCGATGTATCAGAAGGACGGGCAAAAGTATTTCATCGTCGACGGGCACGTGCACCTCTGGGACGGGCGCGAGTCGAACCACAAGAACGTGCACGGCAAGCAGTTCATCGACTGTTTCTACGATTACCACAAGAACCTCAGCCCTGCGGACGAGGTGTGGGACTACGACACCTACACCTACTACGGTTCGGATCGGTTGATGAAGGACCTTTTTGTGGACGGCTACGTCGATCACGCGATCTTCCAGGCCACGCTGCTGAGCGACTTCTACGTCAACGGATTCGGGCAGACCGAGGAGGCCTTTGCCCTGACGCAGAAGCATCCGGACAAGCTCACGTACAACCACGCCTACGATCCTCGCTACGAGGAGGCAGGCCTGGAACAACTTCGCCGGGACGCCGAGCGGATGAACCTCCAGGGCGTCAAGCTCTACACGGCCGAGTGGCATGGCGATTCCCGCGGATACAAACTCGACGATCCGTGGTCGCGGCGGTACCTCGAGGAGTGCATCGCGTTGGGTATCAAGAATGTTCACGTGCACAAGGGGCCGACGATTCGTCCGTTGGACCGTGACGCGTTCGACGTGGCGGACGTCGACAAGGTCGCGACCGACTACCTCGACCTACGATTTGTCGTCGAGCACGTGGGTCTGCCTCGGTTGGAGGACTTCTGCTGGATTGCAACGCAGGAGTCCAACGTGTACGGCGGGTTGGCGGTTGCGTTGCCGTTCATCCACACTCGCCCAAGGTACTTTGCCCAGATCATCGGGGAGCTCCTCTACTGGATCGGCGAGGACAAGATCCTGTTCAGTAGCGACTACGGAATCTGGACTCCGAAATGGCTGATCGAGAAGTTCGTCGACTTCCAGATTCCGGAGGACATGCAGTCCGAATACGCTCCGATCACCGTGGAACAGAAGAAGAAAATCCTCGGGCTCAACGCGGCGGCTCTCTACGACATAGACGTTCCCGCAGAACTGCGGCTGGCCGAGCCGGCCGGGCAGGAAGGTGTCGATGTCGCAGCTGGAGCGCGAGAGGCTGTGTCGCCGTGACCACGCTTGCGGTCTCCGTGGAGCAGAACGTCCTCGAGGCCCTCGCGACCGTCACAGATCCGGAACTCGACGAGCCGATCACCGAGTTGGGATTCGTGCGTTCGGTGACGATCGACAACGACGGAGTCACCGTGCACCTGCGGTTACCCACGGCATTTTGTTCGCCGAACTTCGCTTACCTCATGGCATCCGACGCTCAGGACGCCCTACGTTTGGTGGATGGCGTCGGCGAGGTGCGGATCATGCTCGACGATCACCACGACAGCACCAAGATCAATGACGGATTGGCTGCGGATGCCGGTTATGTCGGCACTTTCGGCGTCGAGGCGGAGGAAAGTCTGAGTGAGCTTCGCAGAATTTTCCTCCGCAAGGCCCATACCGCAGCGATGGAGCGATGCGTCGAATCTCTCTTGAAGAAAACCTCTTTGGAAGTCGACAAGATCAGCGCGTTGACGTTGCGCGACCTCCCAGCGGGGAAAGACAAGGCGGCGTTGATGCGTCGCCGCATCGCCATCGGTCTGAGTACGTGCCCGAACAGCCGAGTCCTCGTAGACGAGGAGGGGCGTGGCATTGCACGTGAGGAAGTACCCATGCGTTTGCGATTTGCCAAGTCGGTCCGAATCTCGATGGAAGGCAACGCACATTTCTGTCGGGGTCTCCTCGCTACCCGCTACGCCGACGAAGAACCAGTCGGCGCCGTACCCTCGATCACCAACCTCAGGAGCTCGCAATGAAGGCCGTACAAGTTGTGGGGTATCACACCAAGTTGCAGCTCACCGACATTCCGCAGCCCAAGATCGAGAGCCCACTCGATGTCATAGTGCGGATCGGGGGAGCCGGAGTGTGCCGCACCGATATTCACGTTCTGGAGGGGCAGTGGAAGGAAAAGAGCGGGGTCGAGTTGCCGTATACGATCGGCCACGAGAACGCCGGCTGGGTCCACGCTGTCGGCGATGCCGTCACCAACGTCTCGGTGGGTGACACGGTGATTCTGCACCCTCTCATCACCTGCGGATTGTGTCGTGCTTGCCGGTTCGGCGACGACGTGCACTGCGAGAACAGTGAATTCCCCGGGATCGACACCAATGGAGGCTACGCGGAATACCTTCGCACCACAGCTCGTAGCGTCGTGCGGATCGACGACTCACTCAACCCCGCCGACGTCGCCGCCCTCGCAGACGCCGGACTCACGGCGTACCACGCAGTCGCGAAGGTTGCGGCCGCGACCAGGCCAGGCGACGTGTGTGTGGTGATCGGTGCGGGCGGGCTCGGTCACATCGGAATCCAAGTGCTCAAAGCGATCTCGGGGGTGACGGTGGTGGTTCTCGACCGTAATCCCGAGGCAGTAAAGCTGGCCGTGGACATCGGCGCCGACCGCGGCATCGTCGCTGACGGCACGCATGTGCAGCAGGTGCTGGACTTGACGGGAGGCCACGGCGCGGAGGCCGTCGTCGATTTTGTCGGTGAGGGCGGCGCCACCGCGGAGGGGATCGCCATGCTTCGCCGTGCGGGCAACTACTACGTCGTCGGATACGGCGAGAACATCGACGTTCCCACAATCGACGTGATCTCAACTGAGATCAACTTCATCGGCAATCTTGTTGGTTCCTACAACGACTTGCAGGAGCTCATGATCCTTGCAGCCCAAGGCAAAGTGACTCTGCATACAACTAAATACCCACTCGAGGAGTTCCAGAGCGCACTCGACGATCTGGATTCGGGGCGGGTGCGTGGGCGGGCGATCCTCGTTCCGTAGCAGGCGCTATTCACATCTGTCAGCTCGTCATATCCGTCAGATCGAAAAGGACACAGACATGGCCAAGGAACTGCGGTACAACAAGGAAGCACGCCTTCTGCTCGAGCACGGTGTCAATGCTCTGGCCGACGCGGTCAAGGTGACACTCGGCCCGAAGGGGCGGAACGCGGTACTTGAAAAGCTCACGGGGCCACCGACGATCACCAATGACGGGGTCACGATCGCCCGGGAAATCCAATTGCGCGACCCTTTTGCCAACATGGGCGCTCAGTTGGTCAAGGAAGTTGCCATGAAGACCAACGGCGCTGTGGGTGACGGCACCACCACGGCGACGGTGCTGGCTCAGGCGATGGTGCGCGAGGGGATGCGCGCGGTCGAGGCGGGCGCAAACCCGATGCGGGTGCGACGCGGTATCGAACGGACCATTCCTGTTGTCGTGGATTCGCTTCGTGCGCAATCGGTTCAGGTCTCCGGTCCGGGCGATCTCCAGAGAGTGGCGAGCCTGGCGGCAAGTGATGACGAGGTCATCGGGCAAGCCATTGCTCAGGCTGTCGATTACGTGGGGAAGAACGGCGTCGTGACCACCGAGGAAAGTGACACGCTTGGCATGTCGGTCGACATCGTCGACGGGATCGAATTCGACCACGGATACATCTCTGGCTACATGGTCACCGACCCCGAACGGATGGAAGCGGTGCACGAGCGTCCGCTGATTCTGTTGACCAACAAGAAGATCGACAAAGTGCAGGACATCATGCCGAGCATCGAGGTGGCCAAACGAGCCGATCGGCCCCTTGTCGTTCTGGCTGAGGACGTCGACGGTCCGGCGCTTCAGCTACTGGTCGGTGGGAACATGCACCGGACCATGGCGTCGGTGGTCGTCCGAGCACCAGGCTTCGGTCATCGCCGGGTCGCGGAACTGCAGGATCTCGCGGTGGCGCTCGGTGGACATGTCATCGCCAAGGACACGGGAATCGAACTGTCCGAGATCACTCTCGAGCACCTTGGTTCGTGTGACCGCATCACCGTCACCGAGAACGAGACGACGATCGTCGGCGGGCACGGCGATCCGAATCTGGTTGATGCGAGAGTCGCGCAAATTGCCGCTCAGCTCGAGCGGGCGAAGATCGACGCCGACCGCGACAGCCTCGAGTTGCGCGTCGCCAGGCTCACCGGGCGGGTTGCCGTGATCAAGGTCGGCGGCGCGACAAGCGTCGAGCTCAAGGAACGGATGTTGCGAGTCGAAGACGCCTTGGCCGCAACCCGGGCCGCGCTCGAGGAGGGTCTCGTATCCGGTGGCGGCACTGCCCTTACCCAGGCTCATCGCGCACTAACTGAACTCGATCTTCCCGGAGACGAGGGGATTGGATGCGAGATCGTTCGGCGGGCGCTGGCCGAACCGTTGCGATGGATAGCGATCAACGCCGGATTCGACGGCGACGAGGTAGTCGACACCGTTGCGGTGCTGCCATTGGGCCACGGGTTCAATGCGCTCACCGGCGAGTACGGGGATCTGTTCGAAGACGGCGTCGTCGATCCGTTCAAGGTCACCCGCGCGGCGCTCGAGAGCGCCGCGTCGATTGCCGCGCTACTCATCACGACGGAGACAGCAGTGGTCGAGGAGGTCTTCGGTAATCCAGGCGCCATCATGGCTCCGGGATTCGGCGACTTGGCCGAGGGCATGATCCGCCCCTCGAACATCTACTGAACTTTTCATCGGACACGGGCCGCGGTCTGCCACTCTTGAATAGGAGAGTGGCAGACCGCGCGCCGGGACAATTCACAGATTGGGACAGTGATGATTTTTATCGTGGTGAAGTTCGACGTACTCGAAGAGCATCGGGACACATGGCTGGAGCTGACAAAGGAATTCACCGATGCCACGCGAGCGGAGCCGGGCAACCTTTGGTTCGACTGGTTCCGCAGCGCCGAAAACCCCGGAGAGTACCTCCTGGTGGAGGCATTCCGGGATCCTGAAGCAGGTTCCCAACACGTCAACGGCGATCATTTTCGCCGCGGACTCGAATCGATGCGCCCGGCGCTGAGCGAGACCCCGCGGATCATCAACGCCGATATTCCCGGCGTCGACTGGTCGCGGATGGGGGAGCTGGAGATCAGCTAGTTACGCAGTGGCCGAGTTACGCAGTGGCCGAGCGCTTTGCCAGCACGCTCGTAATACCCAACTGCGCTGCGACGATCACCGCACCGACCACCAGGCCGAGAGCTGCAGATGCAAGAGTGTTGACGATCCATGCCAGGACTCCGCCGACACCGGCAATATCCTTGACCGCTTCTTCGCCGTGATGAACGGCGTCGTAGAGGGGATGGAAGCCGAGTTCGTCGATGCCGACCAGAAGAATGTGGCCACCCACCCACAGCATTGCGGCGGTGCCCACCACGGAGAGCACCGACATCACGTGCGGCATGCCGCGAACGAGCCCGCGCCCGACCTTGTGAGTGAAACCGGACGACGACTCGGCGATGCGCAAACCGATGTCGTCCATCTTCACGATCAATCCGACAACGCCGTAGACGACAACGGTGATCACCACAGCGACGACGGCAAGAATGATCAGTCGGCTCCAGAAACCTTCACCCGCGATGGTGTTGAGTGCGATCACCATGATCTCGGCCGACAGAATCAGATCGGTACGCACGGCGCCGGAGACAACGGCCTCTTCGTCACGAGGATGCTCGTCTGCGCTCTCGTGATGGTCGCCGTGGCCGAAAATCGCTCCCCAGATTTTGTGGACAGCTTCGTAGCTGAGGTAACAGCCACCCACCATCAGCAGGGGAGTCAGTAGCCCGGGGAGGAACTGGCTGAGCAGCAGCGCGATCGGCAGAATGATCAGCAGCTTGTTGCGCAACGACCCGATCGCGATGCGCTTGATGATCGGCAGTTCGCGTTCAGCCGCCAAGCCGCGCACGTACTGCGGAGTGACAGCCGCGTCGTCGATCACCACGCCGGCAGCCTTGGCCGTTGCCTTACCGGTCGCGGCAGCTACGTCGTCGATCGACGCTGCTGCCATCCGAGCCAGAGCGGCGACGTCGTCGAGCAGGGCAAACAGTCCGCCGGCCATCACAGACCTCCAGTGGAATCAGTGGAAAGGGGTGGCCGGACGGATCCGGTAACGCAGTTGCTTGATCGCACGAAGTCTCTATCCCATGAACGTCGGAGGCGGCGGCAGGTCACCTCGAACGATACCGGCGACTTCATAGCGTGAGTAGCGCAGACCCGACGTCAACTCTGCAGACATCGTTGCGTTAAGGGCTTCCGGGCTAGTTGTTCGCGTGCGAGACTGCACAGGGGATCGACCGAATGGGATCGACCGAATGGGGCATCATGCGCGAACCGGACACAGCACAGGTCGCCAAGAGTTTCGACGCGATGGCGACTCACTACGACCGACAGATCGGACGCTTCGAGCGCTTTGCACTCGGTGACGCACGTAGATGGGCAGTCGACAAAGCGCGCGGCCGCGTCGTCGAGATTGCCGTCGGTACCGGCCTGAACTTGCCGCTCTACGGTAAGGACGTCGACTACGTCATCGGAGTGGACATCTCGAAAGCGATGCTCGATCAGGCCCGCGCCAGGGTCTCCGAGGGTGTGAGCACCAGCGTCGACCTTCGGTACGGAGACGTGCAGGAACTGGATATCCCCGACGAGTGCGTCGATACGCTGCTGTCCACCTACGCGTTCTGCACGATTCCTGATCCGGGCCGAGCTGCAGTCGAGGCCTTCCGCGTTTTGGTGCCCGGCGGTCGATTTGTACTGGCGGAACACGGGCCGAGCACCAATGTTTTTGCGCGGGCCGTGATGAAGGTGGTCGAACCGCTTTTTGTGCGTTTCGGTTCCGACCACCTCACTCGCGATCCCATCGGATACCTCGAGGACGCGGGTTTCCTGATCGACGAAGTGCAGCGCAGCGGACGGGGCGGGGTCGTGTTTCGAGTAGTGGCGAGCAAGCCGGATCCCGAATGGACGGCGTTGGGTCACTGACTGACGGGCCGGACCTTGCCGGACTACTCGACGGGTATGCCTTGCCGCGGCACCGACTTCGTGCCGGCGGTCTCCGAGCTGGCGGTATCCGTGCTGGAGGTGGGAGTCATCCCGAGTGATGCGACTGCGGATGCAACAGCAATTGCGACGATGACCCACCAGGCTTGTCGGAAGGTGCTGTAGTCGACCGCGCTTCCGAGGACTGCGATCAGGATGCTCACGCCAAGCACAGTTCCGATCTGCCGGCTCATGCTGATGACGGCGCTGCCGGTGGCCGATCGCGCAGCGGGTAGGTCGGCGGTTGCCTGCGAGAGGATGGTGGGCAGAGCGAGGCCGACGCCGATCCCGGTGACGATCCACCCCGGCAGCAGTTGGGTGGCGTAGTGCGGTGTCGTGTCCACCGACAGCAGGACAAAAAGCGTGCCCGCAGCCCAGAGCGCGCTGCCCAGAGCGGCTACTCGGCCGGCGGAGTATTTGCGGGTGAGGGCTCCGCCCACGATGGCAAACAACGGAACCATCATCGGACCGGGAGCGACGGCAAATCCGGTTCGCAGTGCCGAGTATCCCCAGACTTCTTGCAACCAAAGGATATTCGCGAGAAGTCCGGCCGCGAATGTGGCGCTGAACAAGATGGCGGTGATATTCGACCAGGCAAACGAGCGGACTTTCAGGAGATCCGGCGCGATCAGCGGAGCGGAGTGGCGGGAGTTGCTCCACCAGAAGGCAATCAGAGTGACCGCGGCGAGCGCACAGGCAGTAACGATGCGCGGGTCTGTCCATCCCCAGTCAGGACCCTGAACCAGTGC
This sequence comes from Rhodococcus sp. MS16, assembly GCF_013277795.1. Lineage (NCBI taxonomy): Bacteria > Bacillati > Actinomycetota > Actinomycetes > Mycobacteriales > Nocardiaceae > Rhodococcus > Rhodococcus sp. MS16. The sequence continues at coordinate 458,808 of NZ_VBTM01000005.1, read as the reverse complement.
GAGAGCAAGAGCACCGATGCCGACGGTGAGGAGTGCGGCGCCGGCCAGGTCCATTCCTGCATCGGGGTCCTTCTCCGCGGCATCCGGGACAAGTCGAACGGCGAAGTAGAGCAGCACAATCCCGATGGGAACGTTGATCAGGAACACCCAGTGCCACGACGCCTCCACGAGCATGCCGCCGACAACGGGGCCGAATGCCGCTGCCGCAGCGCCGGAAGCGGCCCAGATGCGAACGCCGGATTGGCGTTTAGCGGCCGGGAGTGCGTTGATCAGAAGTCCGAGGCTGGCCGGGGTGAGTGCTGCCGCGCCCACGGCCTGGACGATGCGGAATGCCACGAGCATCCACAGTGACGGGCTGAAAGCGCAAGCGGCACTGGCGAGAGTGAAGAGTGCGAGACCGGCGATGAACGCTCGTTTGGGGCCGATGCGGTCAGCCCAACGCCCGAGTGGGATGAGCAGTGCGGCGTAGACGATTGCGTATCCGTTGAGGATCCAGCTGAACTCGCCGAGTGAATGTCCGGGAAAGCTCTTCGCGATGTCGCCGAAGGCCACATTGACGACAAAGAGATCGAGGCTCGCAACAAATGGTGCTCCCGACAGGATTGCCAGAAGTGGGCCCGTCCTGACGGGCTGACTGTTGAGTTCCATAGTCAGGAACCTAAACCCTGGCTAGGGCAATGGCAAGTCAGGGAGTAAGGTGATGAGCATGGACGCAGTGCGACTGACCGGAGTCTTGGCAGACCGGGGCGCGTGGCAAGCCACGCATTGCTCGATCGGCCGCGCAATGGAAGTGGTCGGCACGAGGTCGGCGATGCTGATCCTGCGTGAGGCTTATTACGGCACAACTCGTTTCGACGATTTTGCGTCGCGGGTCGGTATCACCGAAGCAGTGGCGTCGGCGCGCCTGAAGGATCTCACTGCTGCCGGCATCTTCGAGCGTCAGCCATATAAGGAGCCGGGGAAGCGTACTCGGCATGAGTACGTGCTCACCGAGATGGGCCGGGATTTACTGCCGGCGGTGCTGGCGCTCATGCAGTGGGGCGACAAGTACCTGCACGGGGGCAGGGGTGGGCCGCTCAACGTTGCCGACGACAGCACTGGTGAACCCGTGACGGTCGACGTGCGCAACCAATCCGGCCACGTCGTGCCACTGGGGGAGTTGCGGGTGTCCGTGAACGGCGCTCGGGTGCGCGGCAACAGCTAATCGTCGAATATCGATTGGCGATCCTGTTGAGCAAGGTGGTCATCGGAGGATTCGGTCGAGATACGCGCGGCGCTGGGTGTCGTCGTAATCCCCGGGTGGCCGGTTGCGGGTGACGACACGCTTAGCGACTTGCAAGAGACGTTCAGGTGCAGCTTCCTCGAGCGTTCCTATCGGTGCCAGCCAGCGCGGGACTGTGACCTCGCGACCTGGTCGGCGTGCAGTGTCGGCGATGGCGCGACCTACCTGTTCGGGTTGCAGCGTGGGTTGCAGATCGAGCGAAACACCAGAGGTGAGTTCGGTGTTGACTGCCGCAGGCATGATCGTAGTGACCGTGACTGCGGTGTGGGCAATTTCGGCGCGCACAGCCCGCGACAGGGCGGCAACGGCGAACTTGGTGGCGCAGTACACCGCGATTCCTGGTGTGGTCACCTTGGCGGCCATTGATGCGACGTTGACGATGTGGCCGCAGTTGCGGGCCAACATGTCGGGGAGGAAGACGTGCATGCCGTTGATGACGCCGCCGAGGTTGACCGCCACCTCCTGATGATGGCCTTCGAGGCTTTGGTCCACGAACGGACCTAGCCGCATGATTCCGGCATTGTTGACGAGCATCCGAACCGGGCCGTCGGCGCTGGCGGCAGCCCAGAACTTTCGCAGACTTTCCCCTTTGGTGACATCGAGATGCATTGACTTGGCATCGATTTCAGCAGCGGTGCGGGCGGCCTCCTCAGTGTCGAGGTCACCGATCCACACTAGTGCTCCTCTGCGAGAAAGTTCAGCAGCAGTGGCACGTCCGATGCCGCGGGCTGCGCCGGTGACACAGACGACGGCCCCGTCGAGTTCGATCATGACCGCACCTCCTCGTTCTCGAAGTGGCGCAACGCAAAGTGGGCGATAGTACGAATCTCACCGGTGTGCATCGTGAGCAACGCTCTACCGAGGTGCAGCCCTGGTAGCAACTCGACGATCTCGTCACGGGTGCGTTTGATCGGGAAGGTCCGCACACTCGGATTGCAGTACTCCTCGATGCCGTAGTCCAGCGCGATCACGGGAATCTTGGGAGTGACCAGTCCGACATCGGCGCTGTAGCGAAAGTCGAAGCCCACAATCTCCGGGCCGGCCCGACGCAGGCCGCGATAGAGCGGCGCGATCACCCGCATCGCATAGCGCGCCAACGGGATCAGTCGATTGAACCCCGTACCTGACTCGGCGTTGAACGTCTTGCCCTGCCACGTCGGGTTGATCGCGAGCAGCGGATTGGCCAACGCGGCCTCGGGAACATTGAAGAGTTTGCCCACGATCAAACCTTCGTAGGCACCGTCGAGCTGCGCGGGCCGTGTTCCGGCGGCAAACAACGCGCCGATCTGGTCGCGGCGGTCGGCCCTACTCAGCTCACGCAGGTACCGCCATCCCTCTACTCGCGCTCGACCCGGCGCGTGTTTGGAGAGCTCACGCAACTCGGCCAGTATCGGCCCGATCACCGCTGTGACGGTGGAGGGAAGTTGGGTGGCACCGGTAGCAGCAGGCGGTGTGGGTGACATCGATGAACGTCCTCTCGGTAGCCGATGAACTATTCTGGTACCAAACTGTGCCAAATATGGTCGACAGGTGTCAAGGGCCCTACGCAGCGAACGAGACGAGGTGAATGCCACTATGGCTGTCATGAGTGCCCAGCCTGCGCGGAGCTACGGCGGAATCGATGCCGGCGAGCGGGTGCGGGTTCGCCGCAACCAGCTCATCGACGCCGCGCTGGGAATCATGGCCACTGACCAGTGGCGCACCGCGACGGTCGCCAGGGTGTGCTCCACCGCTGGGCTGAACAAACGCTATTTCTACGAAAGCTTCGACACCCTCGATGCACTGGCGGCGGCCGTCGTCGAGGAAACCGCACGTCACGTAAGCGAGAGTGCCGTCCTCGCGTTCGCAATGTCAGCAAAGAAGTCCCTGCAGGAGAGGGCCTTTCAGAGCATCGACGCTGCGGTGCGAGCCCTGGTCGAGGACCCTCGTCGCGCCAGGGTGCTCTTCGACGCGGTTTCCGCGTCCCCTGCGGTGTTGGCCCACCGGGCCGCGGTCGTTCAAGGCCTCGCGACGATCCTGGTTCAACACGCCCGCGAAGTTCACGATGTAAAACTCGAACGAGACAGCCTGGCCCGAGTTACGCCGGCGTTCCTCGTCGGCGGCACCGCCGAGGCGATCATGAGCTGGCTCAACGGCACTGTCGATATCACCCTTGAGCAACTGGTCGATGACCTGAGCACGCTGTGGCTGATCACCGGCAACGGCGCCGCCGACCACGCCCGCCGGCGACTGCCCGAGGAAAAGCCGTGAGCATTGTAGAGGCGATCCGCGTCATTTTCTTACCCAAGGGTGGTTTGCCTGTGATGTGACGGTTGATCCGGCCACCTACGGTGTCCCAAATTGAACTCCGCTGCGCTCCGCTCTGGAAAAGCACTGATTTGTTTAAGGGATGGCCGCCGCGGCGTTCTCGACAGTCGACTGCTTATCGAGAAGTGTGACTTGATCGCTGTTTAAGGACACGACGGAGAGGTCGCCTACCCAGGTGTCAGCCCGATCCGTGCCGAAGCGAGTGCGCCTTCTGTCACGGAAACGTAAGTGCCGAAACGTATCCGATGAATGAACCGTGCAGCCTGCATTGTGCTGAGGCTCGATCAAAAGTTCCATGACCACCCGAAAATTCAGGTGGAGGATGACCGCTCGAGGCAATCTTGTTTGTAAATGGCTGCCGCGCCGCCGCTTCGCGCTGGCTTGCCAGCGGATATGCACTCGACTGTCTCGACGACCGAGTTCGCGTTCGCGCTCAATACCACCGAAAACCCTTGACGCTGGTGGTTAGCCCCATTGGGTGTTCATCTTGTTCGCGAGCCATTCTGCGTCCGTCTGGACCATCGGTCCGTGCAGGCAGTAGTGGCCGCCGTTGTCTTGGACGTAATGGGTGTAGCACTTGTTTTCGTATCCACCGTGTCCTGCGATGCGGGGCACTGTAATGAATCAGGCGGTGTTGGTCTCGGTCATGGTGGTTCCTTCCGGAGAGTCCGTAGAGTCGCTCCCCTCGACACGGTGTTCGGGGCGACTTGTGCGACGACTTTCTTGGCCGCTCGGGGAGTGAAACACCCCTGAAACACCTTAAGCAGTTTGGGGAGGAACCTGGCTTGATCAGTTCGTGGCGGCGAGTTGGTCGGTGTCGAATCTTTCGTGGCGGCGCTATCCGGTCGAGGTGACGACGGGTGGCGTCGAGTTTTGGGCGATCGTTTCCCAGCTGAGGGTGGGGTCGGCGAGTTTGCGTCGGGCGGTGTCTTTGACGTTGTGGGGGAGATCGGAGGTTGCGATGAACTGTTCGAGTTCGGCAAAGAGGTCCGGCTCGAGTGAATATTCTTGGAACCTGTCCGAAATGCCTCTTGAATCGAACGAACGTTCGAGTATCATTGTGGTCAAGGGTGGGGAGGCTCTGATGACCACGGTCAGCGATTTTGTTTCGGTGGGGGATGTTGTAGCTGGCTCGGCTGCGGGTGTGCGTGGCAGGTTGTGGCGGTTGCGTCCGGCCGAGGTTCGGGACGTTGCCGTCTGTGCATCGGCGGAAATTCTTCGGCTGGAAGCGATTCGGGTTGCCGCAGTCGACGAGTTGGCGCTCAATCCGGACGAGCAGGTGCTCTGCTACCGCGGCGTGGGGCGGTGGTTGGCAGCGAACACGATGCTGCAGAACGCGGCCGGCAACAGAATCGCCGCCCTCGGTGCCGCACTGCGGGCGTTCCCGGACATTGCTGCCCAATTCGAGGCCGGTGACCTTTCGCTCGACCATGCGGCAATAATTGCCGCGTTCTGTGAATCCCCACCAAAAGGTATGCCGGAGAACGCTCTACCGTCCTGCATGGCAACACTGCTCGCTGCCGCATCCGGGGTGGAGGCGACCACCATCAAACTCCGCTACGCGATTGCGGTCCTGGAGCGGATCTTCGAATCCGACAACACCCCGCCCGGTGAGGACGACGACCTCAACGTCTTGCGGATTTCGCCGACGCTCAACGGGCGGGTCGCGATCAAGGGCGATTTCGACGCACTCACAGGCGAAATGCTGTTGTCGGCTCTCTCGGGTTTGTCGATGCCGAAACCGGCCGCGGACGGAACCCCGGATCAGCGATCAGCTGCCAAACGCACCGCCGACGCCTTCACCGAACTGATCCGCCGCTACCTCGACAACGCCATGACCGGTGTCGACGGCGGTCAGCGTCCGCATGTGAACGTGCACATCACCGCGAAAGATCTTGCCGAGCATCGGGAATGCGCCACCATGCGCAGCGATGTCGCAGCGGATTTCGATGAGCCTGATGTCGAGGATCTTGATGTCGGGTACATGCCCTGGATGGGACCACTGAGTGTGAGCCTGACGCGCATGCTTGCGTGCGATTGCATGCTCTCCACCGTGTTGATGGACGGCAACGGTGCGCCGTTGGATGCGACCCCGCACAAACGCCTCGTCACACCCGAACAGCGCACCGCGTTGATCGCTCGGGACAAAGGCTGTGCCTTCCCGAACTGTGATGCCGTACCGGCTTGGTGCGACGCCCACCACATAAAACCGTGGTCGGTCGGTGGACTGACGGTGATGGACAACCTCACCCTCCTCTGCCGTAGTCACCACCGGTTGATCCATAGCACCAGTGGGTTCCGCGGCATCTGGGAAATCAAGATGGGCGACGATCACAAACCCTGGTTCATCCCGCCGGCCGCGATCGACCCGAAACAACGTCGCCGTCGCTCCACCACCCGCCAAGGGCCAGTGCATCGAGACTGAATCCGGCCCTGCCGGAATTGAACACTGCGCGTTTGCTTCGCATCACCAGTAAGACGATGCGAAGCCAACAGGCATGCGCAGGTTCGGAAATTCCGTGGCGATCTTCAGCCGTGCGTTAGCTCAAGGACTTCTTGAACCCGATGTGTGAGGCGACAAATCCGAGGCGTTCGTAGAACTCGTGGGCTTCTGTCCTCGTCTGGTCGGAGGTGAGCTGAGCGAGGAATGCGCCGCGGCGTGCCCCCTCGTCGCATGCCCAACGCAGCATTGCGCTCCCGATTCCCTGGCTGCGGTGATCCTCGTGCACCCGAACGGCCTCGATCTGCATCCGGGTTGCACCCATCCGGCTCAGTCCGGGGATGAAGGTGAGTTGCACGGTGCCGATCACGTTGTCGTCGGCGGTGGTGACAACAACAAGCAGGTGTGCGTCGTCGGCGTCGATCTTCTCGAAAGCCTTCTCGTAGATCGTCCGGGCGTCGGGATTTGTGGTTTCACGAGTGGACCCGATGGGGTCGTCGGCTAGAAGGTCCACCAGGGTGCCTACGTCGTGAAGCTCTGCCTTTCGGATGGTGTACACCGAATTGCCGCACTCTATCGACGCCGAAATCATCAGTGGTGCTCCTGTTGAAAAGTTAATAGACCGAAATGTCAGGTTCTCATGTCGGCGTTCAGCGTTGTTCGGAAGGGTGCGATCTCCGTCACGTCCAGAAGCGCATCAACGAATTGCCGGCCGCCGCGTAGTTCCCGGGTACCCCACTGAGTTCGAAGATCCAATAGATCGCGTCGAAAAAGATCACGTTGACCTGAGGGACAAAGAGAACTGCGACCAGAAGGAGTAATCCATACGGTTTGAACTGGTCGAGTTGCGCTCGGGTCGTTGGCTTCAGGAACGGTTCGAGCGCGCCGTAGCCGTCTAGTCCTGGAACCGGCAACAGGTTGAGGACGGTCGCCATCACCTGCAGGAACGCGAGGAAACTCAACCCCGCCCAGAACGTCACATGCTCTGGTCCGGATCCGTAAATGCGTATGACGACAAGCAAGACTATGGCGGCGATGGCGTTGGTTGCCGGACCGGCCAGGGAGATGCGGGCCTGGACTTTGGGCGAGAACATCCCGGTGCGGAGATAAACCGCACCGCCGGGCAAGCCGATACCGCCAAGAGCTATGAACAGCACCGGGAGCCCGATCGAGAGCAAAGGATGGCTGTATTTCAACGGGTTGAGCGTCAGATATCCTCGGGCTGCGACGTCGGTGTCGCCGTGTCGCCACGCAATAAAAGCGTGCGCAAACTCGTGGAGACAGAGAGTCACCACCCAACCGGCGACAACAAGAACAAAAACCCCGGCCCGACCGGACACGGAACCCCATTCGGAACCCCAGGCAACAACGCCGCCGAGGACAGCGACGGCCACGACCCCGAGGAAGACGGGGCTAGGCCGCACGGCTGACCTCGCAGCGCCCGTTCTCACCGGACCAACAGCCAGGTCTTGTCGTGGCGGTAGAACGTCGAGCGTTTGAGGTCTCGGGGGTTCGGAACACCGTCGCGCACGAGGTGGGCTGCGGGCGCTCCCAGTTGGACGGCTCGACCTTCCAGCCACCGTCGCCCAGCCCAGCGACTGCGGCGATCAACGGACGCCCGGATGCCTGGCAGCTTGGGGCTCGGAACAATCCGGACACCCTGCACAGTGCCCGAGAAGAGTTTGTTGTCGTCGACGTACGCCTCACCGATCAATTCCTCGGTTCCGCCTGGCCCGGTGACCGTGGCAGCGCCGACCAGCGCTATTCCGGCGTCGTCGCGAATCAGTGGCACGACGTGCGCGGTGCCTTTGAGTGCTGCGCGGGCAGCTTTTGCGCCCGTGGACAGTTTGTACGCATCGGTGGCGTCCGACCGATCCTCCGTGACGTAGGCGAGTTCGACGTCCAATAGCCCGAGACGCATCAGTCGCGTCAGCACAGCGGCAAACGCCGCGTCCGTGCCGACGACAATCAAGCGGGGTTCGGAGACGACCTTCAGTTGTGCCAGGGCCTCACTGAAGTCGTCTTTCTCGGGCACCTCCGGCAGCGCGAACGACGTGACCTCGCCCAACGGGAGAGGCACGGGTGAATCGCCACATCTGAGTACCACTGGGGTCAACGCGCGCTCCTAGCTCGATCATGACTTTGTCGGCGGTGGTTGCACCACCGACACCGCTCACCTGGCTGGGGAACAGTCGTCGGAATTGCAGACCACGATCCTAATGCGACGTCGGGTACAGACCGACAACTGCGACAACAACGAGTCGATTTCTGGACCGAAGGGTTTGATCGTGTGCTCTGGGCTAGACTTCTCCTTCGGTCACTGCAACAGCTCGGCTGCACAAGAGTGCGCGGATTCAGGCAGTACCAATGCGGCGGGACAACTGCTGCACGTCGACCGTAGGAGACAACGTCATGCCGGCAATCGTCCTGATCGGCGCCCAGTGGGGCGACGAAGGTAAGGGCAAAGCTACAGATCTACTGGGCGAGCAGCTTCAGTGGGTCGTGCGATACCAGGGCGGCAACAATGCCGGACACACCGTAGTTCTGCCGAACGGTGAAAAATTCGCACTGCACCTCATCCCGTCCGGAATCCTCACACCGGCCGTCACCAATGTCATCGGAAACGGCGTCGTGGTGGACCCCGGAGTGCTGCTCACCGAACTCGCGGGCCTCGAATCGCGCGGCGTGGACACGTCCCGCCTGCTGCTTTCCGCCGATGCGCACCTGATCATGCCGTACCACGTGGCCATCGACAAGGTCACCGAACGCTTCCTCGGTGCCAAGAAGATCGGCACCACCGGTCGCGGAATCGGCCCGTGCTACCAGGACAAGATCGCTCGCGTCGGCGTACGCGCAGCGGATGTCCTGGACGAGAAGATCCTGACCCAGAAGGTCGAGGCGGCACTCGAATTCAAGAACCAGGTGCTGGTCAAGATCTACAACCGCAAGGCTCTTGATCCCCAGCAGGTTGTCGAAGAAGTTCTGACGCAGGCGGAGGGCTTCAAGCACCGCATCTCGGATACGCGACTCGAACTCAACCTCGCTCTCGAGCGCGGCGAGACCGTCCTGCTCGAGGGTTCACAGGGAACGCTGCTCGACGTCGACCACGGCACGTACCCGTACGTGACGTCGTCCAACCCCACTTCCGGTGGCGCAGCGGTTGGTTCGGGCATCGGCCCCACCAAGATCACCACTGTTCTCGGAATCCTGAAGGCGTACACCACACGCGTCGGCTCGGGCCCGTTCCCGACGGAACTGTTCGACGAGTTCGGTGTGTACCTGGCCGACAAGGGCGGTGAGGTCGGTGTCACCACCGGTCGTGGCCGCCGCACCGGTTGGTTCGACGCCGTAATCGCCCGCTACGCAACGCGGGTCAACGGCATCACCGATTACTTCCTGACCAAGCTCGACGTGCTCAGCAGCCTCGAGACGGTACCGATTTGTGTTGCATACGACGTCGACGGTGTGCGTCACGACGAAATGCCGATGTCGCAGACCGACATTCACCACGCCAAGCCTATCTACGAAGAGATGCCGGGTTGGTCCGAGGACATCTCGAAGGCTCGCACGTTCGAGGAGCTTCCGCAGGCTGCGCAGAATTACGTGCTTCGACTCGAAGAACTGTCGGGTGCGTTCATGTCCTGCATCGGTGTCGGCCCCGGCCGTGACGAGACGATCGTCCGCCGCGAGGTCATCCGCTAGGAATTGTTTGTCGAAATCCCCGTTCCTTTCAAGTAGGAGCGGGGATTTCGTGTTTCAGGCTCGCGTCGACAAGTATTCGGTGACCTTCGTCCAATCGGGAAACTTGGTGGTGCCGAACTTGATCCACTCGCCCTCGAACCTGTCTGCGCCGTTGGCTCCGCGATCGTCGACGAGGAAGTCGCCTCGGTTGAGGTGCTTGTGGTGCGAGAGGATCAACCGCTTGTACGCGACGCTGCCTTCTTCCAATCCGAGGTGTTCCTGGACCCACAGGACCTTGTCGTGCCACGCGGTTGCGTTCTTCCAGGGCGCAGTCGACAGGATGTAGGTGTCGAACTGCCGCGCTAGTTGGTGGTACGCGTCGATCGCGCCGTCGAGGGGATCCATACGCGAGAAGATGTGTGGGGCTTCGTCGAGGTCGTTTTCGAATTTTCTTCGCACATTGTCGGTCAGGCGATCGATACCGGACTGGAAGTTGACCAGGGTGTTGTCGAGGTCGATGTAAAGAATCTTCTTGGATTCGGACTTCTTGGATTCAGGCATCTGCGCCTTTCTTCGAGCAGAAAGAGTCCAGTTTTATCGAACTGGACTGAGATCAGTGAATTCTTCCCCCTCATCACAGTGGCACGGGGGTCCGACAGAGTTGTTCCCGGACCGTTCGCCGACCTCGCCGAAGATGCCGCCGAGCGGTGCTGCCAGGCGAAACTGTTCCACTCGAATGTATGTACCTTCACCTTCTGCGGGCGCGAAAAAGTACACGACGGCCACAAAGAGTCCGATGCCGATAAGCGTTGCGAAGGTAGTCATAAGCCCATCATCAGGTCCACTGGTATTGAATTACATAGCCAAGTGCTCGATACTGGACCGCATGATGACTCGAGTTCTCGGTGCCCGTTCCCTTGCGCGTGATCTCGGGTCCTGGCAGGAGGAATCGGGACGACGGCCCGCCTACCGCGCACTGGCCGACGGTATTCGCTTACTCGTGCACGACGGGCGCGTTCCGCTGGGCGTGGCTCTGCCGAGCGAGCGTGAACTCTCAACCGTGCTCGAACTGAGCCGCACCACGATCACGTCGTCGTACTCGGTTCTGCGGGACGAGGGCTATCTGATCAGCCGTCAGGGTTCGCGCAGCACCGTGGCGTTGCCTGCCGGTGCGCGGCCGAACGGCTTGATGTTCCGCCAGCACCAACCCGGCCCGAGCGGTGCCGTCGTAGATCTCAGTTATGCCGCGATGGCCGCCCCGGCCGAGCAGGTGCAACAGGCGTATGCGTCTGCGCTGGAGTCACTTCCACAGTTCCTGCCCACGCACGGCATGGAGCCGATCGGTATCGCAGAACTGCGGGACGTCATCGCGCGTCGTTACACCGCACGCGGCTTGCCCACGACACCCGAGCAGATCATGGTGACCTCCGGCGCCCAGCACGCTTTGCGGTTGTTGTTGTCGGTGCTCACCTCTCCCGGCGAACGGGTGCTGGTGGATCACCCCACGTATCCCAATGCACTGGAAGCGATTCGGCGCAACGGGGCCAGACCCGTTCCGGTTCCGGTGCGTCCGGAGTTTGCCGCAGCCGGAGCCTGGGACCTCGACGGAATCCGAAGTGCTGCAAGGCAAACCGCAGCTCGCATGGCCTACCTGATTCCGGACTTCCACAATCCGACGGGTCTGTGCCTGGATTCCGCCGGGCGCGCGGAGCTTGCCAAGATCGCCCACGAGACCCGGATGACGCTTGTCGTCGACGAGACCATGGTGGACCTGTGGCTCGATGCGCCGCCGCCCGCTCCGGTGGCAGCGCACGGACGCGGCGCCGCCAAGACGGATGTCGTAACCCTCGGTTCCACCGCGAAGTCACTGTGGGGCGGCTTGCGCGTCGGCTGGATTCGGGCCGACCCCGCACTGATCACCCAGCTGGTGGGCGCTCGCGCGGCTGTCGACCTCGGTACCCCGGTCATGGATCAGCTTGCCGCCGCGTACCTCCTTGCCGACGACCACTCGCTGCTCGACGAGCGTCGCGCGGTCCTGCGCGAGCAACGATCGGTTCTGCTCGACGCGGTAGCCGAGCGACTCCCGGACTGGAGCCCCATGATCGGCTCGGGCGGAATGTCGGTATGGATGCGCATGTCGGCGCCCGTGTCGACTGCCTTGGCGGCGGTGGCGCCCAACTTCGGAGTGCTCCTCGCAGCCGGCCCGAGATTTGGCGTCGAAGGTGCTTTCGAGCGGTTCATCCGTGTGCCCTACGCACGTTCGTCGGAAGATCTGATCCGCGGAGTCGCGTCCATCGCCGCTGCATACGACACCCTTGCGACCGATCGGGACGCTGCAGACCAACGCCTCGTCGTCGTCTGAGCGGCTAGCCTGCGCTCGCGCGGGTACCCACCTGGAAACCAAGGTGAATCCAGGAGGTTTCGATGGCAACCGTCGAAGGGGTCAGTGCAGAGGGAGCTGGGGCAGAAGGCGTCAGCGAATCGGAGGCATTGGCGGAACGGATGTTCGCGGCCGCGATCGGCGCGGCAGAACTGCAAGCGGTCTACCTCGGAGATCGGCTGGGCTGGTATCGCGCGTTGGCTGACTTCGGGCCCCTCACGTCGACGGAACTGGCCGATCGGACGGCAACCGTGGAACGGTATGCCCGCGAATGGCTGGAACAGCAGGCTGTGGCCGGGTACCTGGACGTCAATACGGATGCCGACCGTCGATATACGTTGTCCGCAGCACACGCCGCAGTACTCGTAGATTCGGACAGTCTGCTGTATGTGGCGCCGATGGCCCGATTGTTCGTGGCGACGACAACGTCGATGCCCAGACTGCTCGACGCGTATCGCCACGGCGGCGGGGTGACCTGGGAGTCCATGGGCGTTGACGCGCGCGAGGGGCAGGCGTTGCTGAACCGCCCGATGTTCCTGCGCCAGTTGTGCCAGGAGTTCTTGCCGATCATTCCGGATCTGCACACCACGTTGACCGACGGGGCGAAGGTCGCGGATCTCGGAATGGGGGAGGGATGGTCTTCGGTGGCACTGGCTATCGGATACCCGAAAGTCGAGGTTCACGGCTTCGACGTGGACGCGGCGTCTGTGGCTGCGGCGCGCCGGCATGCGAGCGACTACGGCGTCGACGACCGTGTGCATTTCTCGTTGGTCGATGTGGCCGGCCAAGCCCCTGAGCAGGAGCGGGTGGAATCGGGTACCTACGACGCTGTTTTTGCGTTCGAATGTCTGCACGACGTGCCGGACCCGGTCGGGTTTTTGTCCACCGCCCGGTCGATCGCGCGGCCCGGCGCACCGGTGATCGTCATGGACGAGCGCACAGCGAGTTCTTTCGATCCCAATGCCGGGCAGGTGGAGCAACTGCTCTACGGGTATTCGCTGACTTGCTGCCTGCCGGACAGTCTCTCCCACCCCGGAAGCGTCGGGACGGGAACGGTCATGCGTAAGTCGACACTCGAAAGTTTTTCCCTGGCAGCAGGTTTCGAGCGAGTGGATGTGCTGCCGATCGAGCACGAGTTCTTGCGGTTCTACCGATTGGGCTGACGCCCTGTGCGCCTTTGTGGTAGCCGGAACTACCAGAAAGGCGCACGGGGCCGAAGGCCCTAGGTCAACACAGGGCCGAAGGCCCTAGGTCCAGACCGTGTCGATATCCGTCGCCTCGCGCGCCGGCGGCGACGGAACGCTCGCCGGGGTGCGGGAGAAACGCGGCGCCGGAGCGTGCTGGGTGACGCCGTCGAGTTCGATGAGCGAGCCGCGCGCTGCGATGTGCTCGTTCGACGGTGCTTCCGCGAAGGTCAGTACCGGCGAGACGCACGCGTCGGTGCCGAGGAAGATCTTGGCCCACTCGTCGCGAGTCTTGGACAGGAACTTCTCCGTGAAGAGTGCCGTCATGTCGTCCCACTTGCTGGAATCCATCTGATGCGGAAGCGTCGACGGATCCAGTTCGAGGCCTTCGAGCAGCAGGGCGTAGAACTGCGGCTCGATGGAACCGACGGCCATGTACTTGCCGTCGGAGGTCTCGTAGGTGTCGTAGAACGGCGCACCGGTGTCGAGGAGGTTGACACCACGCTCGTCGGACCAGACGCCGCGGCCACGGAACGCCCACATCATGTGTGAGAGGGCGAGGGTGCCGTCGACCATGGCCGCGTCGACTACCTGGCCTTTACCGGAGATCGAACGCTCGACCAGGGCGGACAGGATGCCGAAGATCAGGAACATGGAACCGCCACCGAAGTCGCCGACCATGTTGAGCGGCGGAACGGGACGCTCACCCTTGCGACCGATGGCGTTGAGGACGCCGGTCAAAGAGATGTAGTTGATGTCGTGGCCGGCGGCGCTCGCGAGGGGGCCTTCCTGGCCCCAGCCCGTCATACGCCCGAAGACGAGACGAGGGTTGCGCTCCAACAGCACGTCGGGTCCGAGCCCCATACGTTCCATGACGCCGGGACGGAAGCCTTCGATGACAACGTCGGCGCGATCGACCAGGTTCAGGACCTTCGCGACATCCTCGGGATCCTTGAGGTTGGCTTCGACGACACGACGGCCTCGCTTGATCTGGTCGGAGGCGTTGGCGTCCTGAGGAATCTGGCCTGCGCGTTGCACGATGACGATGTCGGCGCCCATGTCGGCGAGCAGAGTCGCTGCGTGCGGTCCCGGTCCCAATCCAGCGAATTCCACGATCCGAATGCCCGCGAGCGGGCCCTTCTTCTCCACAGTTTCTGCAGACACACGAACTCCCAATTCAGACGGCGACAACACTTCTGACCCGACGGTAACCTGTCGGACCGATCAGGTGTGCTCCGGGGCACGGTGTCTACGCAGGGAGGCGTCGGTCACTAGACGGCGGCGCCTTCGAACTGAGCGTTGTAGAGGCGGAAGTAGGCTCCGCCGTGGGCGATGAGTTGATCGTGTGTGCCTTGCTCGACGATCTGGCCGGCCTCCATGACCACGATCAGATCCGCATTGCGAATCGTGGACAGACGGTGCGCGATGATGAAGCTCGTGCGACCGGCTCGCAGTGCCGACATAGCGTGCTGGACAAGCTGTTCGGTGCGAGTGTCGACCGAGCTGGTCGCCTCGTCGAGAATCAGCAGCGACGGTTCGGACAGGAAGGCGCGGGCGATGGTGATGAGCTGCTTCTCGCCCGAACTGATGTTGGACGCTTCCTCGTCGAGCACGGTGTCGTAGCCGTCGGGCAGGGTGTGGATGAAGCGGTCCGCGAACGCCGCCCGGGCTGCCGCTTGGATCTCGGCTTCGCTGGCACCGATGCGTCCGTATGCGATGTTTTCGAGGATGGTGCCGCCGAACAACCACGTGTCCTGCAGGACCATGCCGACGTGCGAGCGGAGGTCGGCGCGCCGCATGTGTGCGATGTCGACGTCGTCGATGGTGATCCGGCCGGAGTCGACTTCGTAGAACCTCATGATGAGGTTCACCAACGTGGTCTTGCCTGCGCCGGTGGGACCGACGATGGCGACGGTCTGTCCGGACTCGGCAGTGAGGTTGACGTTCTCGATGAGCGGGACGTCCTTGTCGTACCGGAACGAGACGTTCTCGAACACGACGGTGCCGACGGTGCGGTGACGGCCGGCCTGCTCGGGGAGGACGGGGTTCGCGATGTCCGGAGTCTGCTCGGGTTCGTCGAGCAGTTCGAAGACGCGTTCCGCCGACGCGGCCCCGGACTGCAGACTCGACGACATCGAGGCGATCTGGGTGAGCGGTGAGCTGAACTGGCGGGAGTAGACGATGAACGCCTGGACGTCGCCGAGGGACATGTTGCCACTGGCCACCTTCAGGGCACCCACTACGGCGAGCAGCACGTAGGTGATGTTTCCGACGAAGTTCATGACGGGCATGATCAGGCTGGACAGGAACTGTGCGCCGAACGATGCGTCGAGAAGTTTCTTGTTCTGTACCGCGAATTCGCGCTCGGCCTCGATCTGATGCCCGTAGACGCGCACCAGATCGCGGCCGCTGTAGGTCTCTTCGATCTGCGCGTTGATCTTGCCGGTTTCTTCCCATTGCGCTTTGAACAGAACCTGCGCGCGCTTGGCGACACGGGCAACCAACACGACCGACACGGGAACGGCGATGAGTGCGATCAGTGAGAGCATCGGCGAGATGACGAACATCATGGTGAGGACGCCGACGACCGTCAGCACCGAGGTCAGCAGCGACGTCAGAGTTTGGGACAGGGTCGACGAGACGTTGTCGATGTCGTTGGTGACGCGGCTGAGAACTTCACCGCGAGGCGTCCTGTCGAAGTACGGCAACGGAAGTCGGTGAATCTTCGCTTCGACCTCCGCACGCAACTTGTAGATCGTTTTCTGCACGATGATGTTGAGCAGGAACGCCTCCACCCAGGCGAGCAGCGACGCCATCACGTACACACCGATGGCGATGAGGATGACCTTGCCGATGGCGTCGAAGTTCAGCCCGACGCCAGGGACGACGTCGGCAGAGTTCTGAACCAGGTCGGCGAACGTCGAATTACCGGATGCACGAATGGCTTCCGCGGCCTCGTCACGGCTGATGCCGGCCGGCAAACTCTTGCCGATGAATCCGGCGAAGATGAGGTCGGTGACGTGACCGAGGATCTTGGGTACCGCGACGGACAGCGAGATACTGCCGATCGTCGAGAGCACCACGACGAATACCGCGATCTTGTGCGGCTTCAACAGGCCCAACAGCCGTTTCATCGTGGCTTTGAACTGCTTGGGTTTGGTCGCGGGTGTGGTGGACGCGGGCTTCGGCGCCGGGGCATCGGGCTTGGGCTCGTCGCCGGGTGGCGGTTCGACAGGCGGTGGTCCGGATTGTTGCGGATCGTCCTGGGGTGGACCGTACAGGGGCTGACCGTACTGAGGCGCAGGTTCGGCAGGCGGCGCTGTGTCCGGCTCCGCGGGGATCTTGGCAAATACGACGGTAGGAGCGTCGTCGAAATACTGACGATTGCCAGGACCGAAATTTGGGCCTTGCGGAATGGTCATGCGCTCATCTCCGCGGGAATCTGGGAGGCCACGATCTCTTGGTACGTCGGGCAGTTGGCCAGCAGGAAGTTGTGGTCGCCGAGTCCGACGGGAGCGCCGTCCTCGAGGACCATGATCTGGTCGGCGTCGATGATCGAAGACACGCGTTGCGCGACGACGATGACGGTGCTGTTCGTCGTAATCGCGCGCAGCGCTGCGCGAACGGCCGCGTCGGTGTGCATGTCCAGGGCGGAGAAGGAATCGTCGAAAATGTAGATCCGCGGTCGGCGGACGACGGCTCGGGCGATGGCCAGGCGCTGCCGCTGGCCACCGGAGAGATTCGATCCACCTTGCGCTATCGGGGATTCCAGGCCCTGCGGAAGTTCCCGGACGAAGCCGTCGGCTTGCGCGACGGCGAGTGCAGCCCAGATGTCGTCGTCGGTGGCTGACGGATTTCCGTACCGGATGTTGGTGGCGACCGTGCCGGCGAACAGGTAGGTCTTTTGTGGGACGTACCCGAAGTTGGTGAACAGTTCGTCCTGATCCCAGCCGCGGACGTCGAGCCCGTCGATCAGAACCGCGCCGGCTGTGACGTCGAAGAGCCGGGGGATGAGGGAGACGAGGGTGGATTTTCCGCTGCCGGTGCTGCCGACGATCGCAGTGACGGTCCCAGGTAGACAGCGCATCGTCACACCGCTCAGAACCGGAGTCTCGGCACCGGGGTAGCTGAATCCGGCTCCGCCGAACTCCACGACGCCGTAAGGGTTGGTGGGGCGCAGCGGTTGGGACGGTGCCGGGACCGATGGCTTCGTGTCGATCACTTCGGTGATGCGGTCGGCGCAGACGGCGGCCCGTGGAATCACGACGGCCAACATTGTTGCCATCACGACGGACATCAGAATTTGCATGACGTACGCGAGGAACGCGCTGATCTGACCGATCTGCATGTCACCGGTGTTCACGAGGTGGGCACCGAACCACATGACCGCAACGCCGGTCAGGTTCGCGATCAGCATGACCGTCGGCAGGAGAACGGCTTGGTATCGACCGATGAGCAGGGCCGTGTCCGCAAGTTCCTTGTTGGCCTGATCGAAGCGCATGGTTTCGTCGGGTTCGCGAACGAACGCGCGAATCACGCGCATACCGGTGAGCTGTTCACGCAGTGCGCGGTTGATCTTGTCGATGCGGGCCTGCATGGTCCGGAAGTGCGGAATGAGGCGGGCGACGACCACTGCGACGGTGATGCCGAGTAGTGGCACCGAAATGGTCAGGAGCCACGACATCTGCAGATTCTCGCGTAGCGCCATGACTATGCCGCCGATGCACATGAGTGGTGCGCTGACGAGCATCGACGACGTCAACATCACCAGCGTCTGGATCTGGAGGACGTCGTTGGTATTTCTGGTGATCAGTGTCGGGGCGCCGAAACCGGAGAATTCACGGTCGGAGAAACTGCCGACGGCCTTGTAGACGGCGGCCCGGACGTCGTGACCGAATCCCATCGAGGACTTTGCCGCCAGATACGTCGACGCGACCGAGGCGATGATCGACGCCAACGAGACCATCAGCATGATTCCGCCGGTCGACATGATGAATCCGGTATCACCGCGGGCGACGCCGTCGTCGATGATTCGGGCATTCAGGGTCGGCAGGATCAGCGACGCAATGGCACCGAAAAGTTGCAGCGCCAATACTCCTGCGAGCAACCAGCGGTACGGCGGCAGGTACGCCTTGAGCAGTTTTGCTAACACGGCGATCCCGATCTGGTTGCCACGCGTTCAGGATTGATCACATGCACACGGTATGACAGATCGCGGTCGGAGCGGGCACCGACTCTTACCTTTGTGGCCTTTTGTCGCAATCGATTGTGATGTCGATCACATTTGAATTTGAAGTTGAGTTCGAGTCACATGTCTTGATCTGGGGCTTTACAGATCACCACGAACTGTCACGCGAGTCTTTGTCCTTAAACAAACTGGACGTATGTATTTCTCCTGACTACAAAGGCTCTCGGCGGACCAAACGTGCGCCACGTCATACATCTCACGCAAGGAGTTCAGTTATGGGTTCGGTCGAAAACCTTCTCGAGGCAAACGGTATGGGCTGGAGTCTGCTCAAGCTCCTTCCACTGGTGAACATGCTCAAGACCATCCAGGGCCTCGATTCCGCCAGCTCGAACTCCTGACGTTCGCGCGCACGGCAATCTTTCGTAACGACACAGGAGTAGTCACATGACCTCGATCCAGAATCTCGACGCCTTCCTCAAAAGCGTTCTCGCTTTGGTAACCAAGCTGAACGCCGGATCGGCAGATTCTTCGGGTTCGACCGGTTCGGCTGCCGAGTAATTTCTCCAGCCTTTCCGATTCATCAACTGCATTTCTGAGAAAAGAGGAACCGACATGGGTTCGCAAGAAGAATTCAGCGCCGTTATCAAGAACCTTTTCCCGGTTCTCAAGGACTTGCTCACGGCCATCGGCGGCGGCTCGCTCACTCCGGGAACCGGCTCGGCCGCTGAGAAGTAGGTCTGAGAAGTAAGTCCTGTTTGCCCGAAAGTGTGGCTCGCAATTGACTGCGAGTCGCACTTTCTGCATTTCTGCTGTGATGCACATCACAATTTGTACTCTAATTGACATTGAATTACCGTCTTGATCTGCAGTTTTGACGACAGGTGTTACTTCGAGTCTTTGGTAGTAGCCACACGGTAGCTAGACAAGTACGTTTCTGCGGTCTATAAATGCTGTCAGCGCTAATTAGTGCGCTGCATCACAGCACGGGATGTCGCAGGGGGGCGACCGCATATTTCACCCCTGTGGCATGAGTTCCCAGACTGTTCGGTCACCGCCTGCGGCCGAAACGTCGCTGAACATTTCACATCACCTCTACGCACCAGGAGAACTCCTATGTTCGGATCACTCAGCGCACTCGGACCTCTGCTCACAGCACTCGGCGTTTTCCTCAAGTCGGTAGACACCTCTTCGCTCGAGGGCGACTCGGGATCCTCGGGATCCAGCGGATCTGCTGAATAAGACCAACCGCTAACAAGACCTATCAGGTGCCGAGTCCTCGGTACTGTGATGGTCGGTCACTTCGCATTGCCCTCTGACCGCGTCATCGGTCAGGGGGCAATGTGGTCTGAACGTGACGATAAGATTTGGCAGTCGCCCGATACGCCTTTTCTGGAGCGACGGTGAGGTGACGAATGACAAGAATGGGCCGAATAACGCGGCTGCTGGTTGTCTTTGTCGTTGTCCTGCTTGCCGCGCTCATCGGAATTCTCACGCGGCCGCCCGGACTGCTCGCGACGTTCTGGTGCGCCAATGCGTTGCTGCTGGGAATGATGGTGCGGTGGCCGATTCTGATCGAGTGGCCCACGTGGATTGCCGCCGCCGTCGCTTATGTGAGCGCTGATCTGCTGACCGGCAACACTTTCTCGATGGCAATTCAGTTGAACGGTGCAAACCTGGTCGGGGTCACCGTTGGTGTGTTGTTGCTCGACTACCTCAAACGCACCCCGTTCCGCTTGGTCGACTCAACGTCTCTGATGTGGATGGTTGTCGTCGCCGGACTCAGTGCCTGCGCTACCGCGGCAACAGCTGGGCTGATGGATTGGGTCTTTCGAGGTGAGTCGTTTGCCGACACGCTTGTCCACTGGGGCAGTACGGAGTTCATGGCCTATCTGCTGGTGTTGCCTCTGATTCTGTCCATGACCATTCCGTCCAGCATTGCCGAGATCCGCAGCAAGACGACTGTACGGGCAGTTCTCGCCATGACAGTCCCGTTGCTCGCTACCGCCGCCTGCATGCCGATCGCGCTCAGCATCGAGGGACCGATTGCCCTTCTCCTGCCTATCCCCGCGCTGTTGTGGTGCGCTACCCGGATTTCGGTTCCGAGTACTGCGTTGGTTTCGGCAGTGTGGTCGGTGTGGTCGCTCATGATGGCCGACGCCGGCAGGCTGGCTCTCGGGGAACAGAGTGGCGCAAATGTGAACGAGGCGGTGATCACGTCGATAGCGGTCACTCTGGTTGCGTTGGGCCCCATCGCTGTGGCGTGTGCGACGCAGGAGCGTCGGGCTGCCGAGCGTGAGCTGTTCCGCGCAGTCGAATACGACTCTCTCACCGGAGTCCTCTCGCGCGGGCCTTTCCTGCGTCAGGCCGAAGAACGACTCCAACAGGCAACGCAGACGGCGTTGCCTATCGGATTGCTGATGCTCGATCTTGACCACTTCAAAGCCGTCAACGACACATACGGGCACATGGTCGGCGACAGTGTTCTCGCCGATTTCGGTGCCCGGATGGCAGAACGCGTCTCCGATACCGATCTGGTCGGTCGACTCGGCGGTGAGGAGTTCGCGGTCTTGCTCACCGGTTCCAGTTTCGCCCGTGCGACCGAAGTCGCCGAAGAGATCCGACATGCTCAGGTCCACGACTCGGCACGATCCGGGCATGACAGCACCGTCAGTGTCGGACTCGCTTGGACAAACGACTCGACGCCTACCTTGGCGTCGCTGATGGTCGCTGCCGACGCAGCCCTGTACGAAGCCAAGCACGCAGGCCGAAATGTCGTGAAAGCCGAGAACGTTAGTGACATCGTGAGTGGCGTCGTGCCTGAGCGGATCACCAGAACTGCATGAGATCCGTCATCGCGTCCTCTGGATGCGCTGACCTGCATCGGGATTGGCATATAGTCGCAGCCATGCAGCCTGATTCAACGCCGTCGGACCTTTCGGCGCCCTCGGACCCTTCCTCGCTTCCACTCCGATTCGGCACTCCGCTCGCCGAGAACGCGATCAGAGTGATGATGTTGGGATCGGGTGAACTGGGCAAGGAAGTTGTCATCGCGTTGCAGCGATTGGGCGTCGAGGTTATTGCAGTGGATCGGTACCCGGACGCACCCGGGCACCAGGTTGCGCACCGGGCTCACACCGTCGACATGACCGATCCCGATGCACTGCTGGCCGTGATCGAACTGGAGAAGCCGCATTTTGTGGTGCCCGAGATCGAGGCAATCGCGACCGACGCGCTGGCCGTCGTCGAAGCGCGGGGTGAGACCGTCGTCATTCCGACGGCCAGGGCAACACAGCTGACCATGAACCGCGAAGGTATCCGGCGGCTTGCAGCCGAGGAACTGGGCTTGCCCACCTCGCCGTATGCATTTGCGAATTCACTCGACGAGGTTCGGGCTGCCACCGAACTCACCGGATTTCCGTGCGTGATCAAGCCCGTCATGTCGTCCTCCGGCAAAGGGCAGTCGACAGTGCGCACTGCCGACGAACTCGAGTCAGCGTGGGATTACGCGATGGCCGGTGGGCGCGTCAATCACGGCCGGGTCATCGTAGAGGGCTTTGTCGATTTCGATTACGAGATAACACAATTGACGGTCCGGGCCGTGGGCAGTGGCGGCGAGGTCGAGACGTCGTTCTGTGAACCGATCGGTCACCTGCAGCAGTCGGGCGATTACGTCGAATCCTGGCAACCGCAGCAGATGTCGGCGCTCGCCCTCGCGGCCGCTCGCGAGGTCTCCGAGAAGGTCACGTCCGCGCTTGGCGGTCGCGGAATCTTCGGTGTCGAGTTGTTCGTCAAGGGCGACAACGTGTACTTCTCCGAGGTGAGCCCACGTCCACATGACACCGGACTGGTCACGCTGCGCACACAGCGGCTCTCCGAATTCGAATTGCACGCCCGCGCCATCCTGGGGCTCCCCGTCGACACGACGCTCACCTCACCTGGTGCTTCAGCCGTCATCTACGGCGGCGTCGAAGCGCAGGCAATCGGATTCGACGGCGTCGCAGAGGCTTTCGCGGTGCCCGAGACCGACATTCGGTTGTTCGGCAAGCCGGAAAGTTTCACGCGTCGACGGATGGGCGTTGCCGTCTCCACTGCCGCAGATGTCGAGACGGCTCGCTCCCGTGCACGCGAGGCGGCGTCGAAGGTTCGCCCCGTCGGATGAGTCCGGCTGCGGAAGTTGTTGTCGGGCTGGCAATTCTGATCGGCCTGATCGGGGTGGTTGTGCCGATCATTCCGGGAACGCTGCTCATCTTGGCAGCAATTCTGGTGTGGGCCTTGATGACCGGTGGTGCGACCGCGTGGACGGTGTTCGCGCTGGCCGCGCTGGCTCTCGTGATCACGGGCGTCGTGAAGTACACGTGGCCCGGTCAGCGAATGCGCGCCGGGGGAGTGCCAAACCGCTCAGTCATGGTGGGCGGGCTTGTCGGCATCATCGGATTCTTTGTCGTTCCGGTGGTGGGGCTGTTTCTGGGATTCATCGTGGGAACGTATGTCGCAGAACTCGTGCGCTTGCGCAACGTCAACATCGCGTGGGCGTCGACGCTTCACGCGGTGAAAGCTGTGGGGTTGTCGATGGTGGTGGAGTTGTTCGGTGCGTTGATCGCGGCCGGGCTCTGGTTGGGCGCAGTCGTTTTCGTGTGAGCAGATTTCAGGAGTGAGCAGCTTTTCGGGCGTGAGCACTGGCTCGTTCACACCGATACCAGGCGCGGGCGTTGCCACCCATCACCGCTGGAAGATCGTCCCCGACGGCGTCGGCGATCACGTCGAGATCGTGGATCTCGAAGGCCCGGCGGGCGCGGGTGCCTGGCAGGTCGGTGCCGAACATCAGTGCCTGGGGATTGACAGCGTGGATCTGACGGAGCACGTCGCCGACGTCGGAGATGGTGGTGCGTCCGAATCCGGTGGCTTTGACTCGGACTCCGCGGTCCACGAGGTTGAGGAGATACGGCAGGCCGCGCGTCGACATGCCCAGGTGGTCGATCGACACGGCCGGAAGCTTCGCGAAAACTGGTTCGAGCGAGAGAAGTAGCGTCGCGTCGACGTAGAACTCGGCGTGCCAGCCGGCCAAATCGAAAGCCCGGTTTGCCAGGTCCGCGAGTTGACGCAGATCTGTTGCGCCGCGTCGGAGATTGAATCGGACTGCGCGAACACCGAGTGCGTCGAGGTCGACTATCTCTTTGTCGGTGACGTCGTCACCGAGTGCCGTGACGCCAACCCAGCCGGGGCCGAGTTCCGCGAGTGCCGTTTTGAGGTACTCCTGATCAGTGCCCTGATACGACGCCGTCACCACTGCTCCACCGTCCACACTCAGCCCCTCGAGAGTCGCCACCCTGGACCGGTAATCGGGGACGGTGAACGGCTCGGGCAGGTAACCGTGATTCTCGACCAGCGGAAAGCGCGGGTCGATGATGTGAACATGGGCGTCAAACACGTCATTCATTTTGCACGCTGTCAATATGACCTCGAACAGAAGACCGGCCCGATGTGACCTGAATCGCTACGTGGCGAATTTCGGTCATATCGGGCCGGTCTGTCTGTGATGCCTGTGGTTATGCCTTCTCGGGCTCCGAGGCTTTCAGCATGTCGTGACGTTCGACGACCTTGATGCGCTCGCGGCCTTCGGGTTCGCCGAGGCTGCGCTCGTGTGCGTCGAGGCGGTACCAGCCCTGCCACGTCGTGTACGGCACCTGCTTGCCTTCGAGGAATTCGATGACGGCGTTCTCGTCGGGGTGTGCGGCGCCGGTGAAGTTGGCCGAGTCCTCGAGGAGGTTCGCGACGGTTTCGTTGGCGTCACCCTTGGTGTGGCCGATGAGGCCGACGGGGCCGCGCTTGATCCAGCCGGTGACGTAGGTGGCCGGCATGAACCGGGCTGCGCCTTCGGCGGTGTCGTCGGCGACGACGCGTCCGGCGTCGTTGGGGACGGTGCCGGCCTGGTCGTCGAACGGCAGCTGCGTGACGTTCTGTGACAGGTAGCCGACGGCGCGGTACACGGCCTGAACATCCCAGTCCTTGTATGTACCGGTGCCCTTGACGTTGCCGGTGCCGTCGAGTGCGGTGCGCTCGGTGCGCAGGCCCACTACCTTGCCGTCTTCACCGAGAACCTCGGTGGGGGATTCGAAGAAGTGCAGGAACAGCTTGTGCGGGCGGTTTCCGACGTCGCGGATTGCCCAGTCCTGCAGCGTGTTCGCGACCATGTCGACCTGCTTGGAGTTGCGGCGAGCCTGCTCGGAGCCCTCGTCGTAGTCGATGTCCTCGGGGTCGACGATGACCTCGATGGTCGGGGAATGGTCGAGCTCACGCAGTTCGAGAGGGGTGAACTTGGCCTGCGCGGGGCCGCGTCGTCCGAAGACGTGAACCTCGATGGCCTTGTTGTTCTTGAGGCCCTCGTAGACGTTGGCGGGGATCTCCGTTGGGAGCAGTTCGTCGCCGGTCTTCGCGAGGACGCGGGCGATGTCGAGGGCGACGTTGCCGACGCCGAGGACAGCGACCTTCTCTGCGGTGAGGGGCCATTCGCGGGGGACGTCGGGGTGGCCGTCGTACCAGGAGACGAAGTCGGCGGCGCCGTAGCTGCCGTCGAGGTCGATGCCCGGGATGCCGAGGGCGCGGTCGGCATTGGCGCCGGTGGAGAAGATGACGGCGTCGTAGAACGACTGGAGGTCGTCGAGGGTGATGTCGGTGCCGTAGTCGATGTTGCCGAGGAGGCGGACCTGCGGCTTGTCGAGGACCTTGTGCAGGGCGGTGATGATGCCCTTGATGCGCGGGTGATCAGGTGCGACGCCGTAGCGGATGAGACCGAAGGGCGCTGGCATGCGCTCGAAGAGGTCGATGCTGACACCGCGGCCGGAGACTGCGGTATCGGACTTCATGAGGGCATCGGCGGCGTAGATGCCGGCGGGGCCGGCGCCGACGATCGCGACCCGGAGTGGGCGGTTGGAGTCAGTCATCGTAAAGACAGCTACCTTCTTCGAAGTTCGGACAACGTATCGACAAGTATCCAATTTAGCCGAACCTAAGCACCGTGGAGTGTTTGCGGTTCGACCCGGTTCACACTTTCACCCCAACGGGCGTCGGTAAACCGTTTCTTTCTTTCAATTCTCCTGCAAGTGCGGTTCGAAGCGGTAGGGGTCCACTACTTGACGGGCCACAAGCTGAGCTTGTGGGGGAGTATTGGTTTCATGAATGACCAGCGCGACGATTCCGGCAATTCCGAAAGCAAGACAGCATCGGCCGGGCCGTTCATCCTGGCAGTGGCAATTGTCGCGCTGATCCTCGGCGGAATCTTCATTTCGTCCTGGATGTCCCCGGCTGAGGAAAACGTCAGCGAAGAGGACCGCATCAGCCGTGTGGTCGCGGACTACGTCGCAGCTCACAACGAGAACGACACCAAGACGCTCCCGAGCCTTACCTGCACAAACTTCGATCCGGAGACCGGACCACTCGCCGATACCGAAGGTGACGTCGAGATGCAGGGCATCAACGAATCTGTGGTCAGCGGCGACCGCGCGACTGTCGATGTTCGGCTCTCCGGTGGCGGCCAGGATCAGCGCGTCGAGGTCTGGACACTCACCCGCGACGGCGAAGGCTGGGATATCTGCACCTGATCGCCCGCACAATCCGGTCTTGTGAAAACATGGACAACGTGAGTTACGCAGGCGATCTGACGCCGGAGCAAGCCTGGGAGCTGCTCCGCGAAAACCCCGAGGCAGTGCTCGTCGACGTGCGCACCGACGCAGAGTGGAAGTACGTCGGTATCCCCGACGTCACGTCCCTCGGCAACTCGGCTGTGCAGATCGAATGGGTGAGCTACCCCAACGGCGCACGCAACGACAACTTCGTCGACGAGTTGAAGGAATCCGGTGTTGTTCCCGGCTCCGGGAAACCCGTGATCTTCCTGTGTCGATCCGGTCAGCGATCGATCGGGGCCGCAGAAAGTGCGACAGCGGCGGGCATCGGTCCGTCGTACAACGTGCTCGACGGGTTCGAAGGCGGTTTGGATGCCGACGGACATCGTGGAGTTGTAGGTTGGCGGGCCATCGGCCTGCCGTGGAGGCAGCAGTGAGCGGAATTCCCCAGGGCGGCGCATTTCAACGAGCGTTGCCGGACGACGTAGGTCTTGGCACGCTCGGTGTCCGCGGCGGATTGATGCGAACGGGCTTCGAGGAAACCTCCGAAGCACTGTTCCTCAACTCCGGATTTGTCTACGAGAGTGCAGAAGCCGCCGAACAGGCCTTTACCGGCGAAGTAGACCATTTTGTCTACTCCCGCTACGGCAATCCGACGGTCAAGATGTTCGAAGAGCGTCTGCGCCTCATCGAAGGCGCGGAAGCGTGCTTTGCGACGGCCAGCGGAATGTCCGCCGTATTCACGGCGTTGGGCGCACTGCTGGGCAACGGTGACCGATTGGTCGCTGCTCGCAGCCTCTTCGGTTCCTGCTTTGTCGTATGCAACGAAATCCTCCCGCGCTGGGGAGTCGAGGTTGTTTTTGTCGACGGTGAAGACAATGCGCAGTGGGAAGAAGCGCTGTCGGTACCGACCACGGCAGTATTCTTCGAGACGCCGTCCAACCCCATGCAGTCCTTGGTCGACGTACGACGCGTATCCGAACTCGCTCATGCCGCTGGTGCAAAGGTAGTCCTGGACAACGTCTTTGCGACGCCGCTCCTGCAGCGAAGCTTGGACTTGGGCGCCGACGTCGTCGTGTACTCCGGCACCAAGCACATCGACGGTCAGGGCCGCGTCCTCGGTGGTGCGATCCTCGGAACCGAGGAGTACATCAGCGGTCCCGTTCGGGAACTGATGCGGCACACCGGACCTGCGCTCAGTCCGTTCAATGCGTGGACTCTGCTCAAGGGCCTCGAGACCATGCCGGTTCGTATTCGGCACTCCGTGGCGTCGGCCCTCGAGATCGCCGAATTCCTCGAAGCGCACCCGGGCGTCAAGTGGGTCAAGTATCCGTACCTGACTTCGCACCCGCAGCATGAACTCGCGAAGGCTCAAATGAGCGGCGGCGGAACAGTTGTCACGTTCGAGCTCAATGCGCCTGGCGGTGAGGGCAAGAAGCGGGCGTTCGAGGTTCTCAACGGCCTGCGCGTCATCGACATCTCCAACAACTTGGGTGACTCCAAGTCGTTGATCACCCACCCCGCGACCACGACGCACCGGGCCATGGGTCCGGAAGGCCGTGCAGCAGTGGGTCTTACAGACGGCGTTGTGCGTCTGTCCGTCGGGCTCGAAGACACTGTCGATTTGTTGGCTGATCTGAAGCGAGCCCTCGGCTAGTTGTCGACGCAAGACCAAATCGCTCTGTTCGTGCACTCAGACGAACAGAGCGATTTTGTGTTATCCGATCGGTTGTTGTTGCGTGACCAGCTTGAACGACGGAATCGAAACGCTCTGATTCTGACCACCGTTGTCATTGCTCCGCATGAACTGGAACAGAACGATGACGTTGATGACCTGTCCGTTGTAGTCGCTCGTGAAGTCTGTGATGTCCGCGTTGGCGCTGTCGGACAGGAAGACGTTCACGTCCAAGTACGGCGCCAGGGCGCCGCCGATTGTTCCGGTCTGTGCGACTACGTCGGCCCGCAGGCGAGGACCGGTGGCGGATACTTTCGAATTGCAGGAGTAATAGACGTCCTGGCCGGGAAAGGTTCGGAAGGTCGAGATGTCTGGGATCGCTGTATAGGGGGCAGTATCGTAGTTGCGATAGAACCACCCCGTTGCAGTGGGTCCGCCAGGTCCCACGGTGCATGGTCCGAGGGAAAGGGTGCCGGCAGTAACCGTCTTGGAGAGCACAGTTGCGGAATCGTTCCACGAAGCGAGCGTGCCACTTCCGCCGAGAAGAACCGCAATCGCCGCGGTGGCCGCCAGGGCGCCTTTCCACTGTTTCTTCATTTGCTCACCAGCGCAGCAATTTCAGCGGGGAGTTCACCTGTGGGCGAGGTGGACGTCCACTGCCCTGCGATCTTACTGACCTTACGAGGTCCGCTGGATCCGAGTATCCACAATTCGTCAGCGCCAGTGAGCCAATGCAATTCGTCGTCGAGGCCAACTGCGGTGCGGAAGATCTCGGTTCCCGACGAGTCGGTGATCGAAGCAAACCGGCCTGATTCGCCAGTCACTATTGCAGCGAAATAGGTGCCCGAGTCACTGGGATCCCCAACTGGGACAACCGCAGTCGTTGTCGAAGTAGTTGGCAGGGTGGTTGTGGTTGTGGTTGTGGTCGGCAAGGTCGTGGTTTGTGTTGCTGTTGTTTCGTTGGTTGTGGTTGCGGTAGTTGTCGTTTCAGGAGGGGTCGTCGGTGTCGGAGATGATTCTGTTGCCGAGGTCGACGTGCTTGTTGTCGTCTCGCCGGCAGACGACGTTGTGGGTGCGGCCGTAGTCGTCGACGTTGTTTCGGGAGCCGTGGCGGGTGCCAGGCGGGCGGCAAACCCGGCCGGAACGGTCTGTGCGCCCTCTTTGACACATTTGGTTCCGAGGGCGGAAGCCACGGTGAGGGGAACGGGGAAGAACGCTGTCGAAACCACCGCGCCGACTTTGGTGTAGATCTCGGCCGTGTACGGGCCGTCTACTAGAAGGCCTGCAAGACCGACAGCCACCGTCACGGTCCGGGCGCTGAGATTGTCATAAGTGGTAATCGAGGTTGGATCGACGTTTTTCCGCACAATGACTTTGTAGGTGAAGGGACCTGTGCCGGCCGGTGCAGGCCATGCGAGTGTGGCGTTGGACAGTAGCCCAAGATTTAGGACCGAGCCGGTGACACAGGTTGCGCTCGGGACCCGCGGAGCTATGACGCTTGCGGCGGTGAAAGTCGACTGGGCGCCTGCCGTGTCCTGAAATGCCGCAGCTGTTCCCGTCGTCTGTGCAATGCCCAGCGACACGGATGCCAGAGTTGCTCCGGCAATCGCGGTTTTCACGAGCGTGCTGGATCGGGTTGTGCCGGAAGAAGTATTGGACGGTGTGGAGAAAGCGTGTCTGTTTGTTGTCTCGAGGCTCTCGCCAGTCGGAGGCTCAGGCCGGTTCGGTCGAGGCCCACCGGGCCTGAATGCGATCATCAACAGTATTCCAGCGAGAACACCGCCGAGGAAGACGCCGATCGGTCCGGATGCCCAGGACACGAGGTAGCCAAGTTTGTTCATGCTGAACAGAACTCGATCAACGGTTGTGACGTAGTACGTCTCGATGTCAGCCTCGGCGTTCGCGTCACCTTTCAGAGTCAGTACTACGCCCGCAGCCTGCGGAGCAATGCTGTCGACGCGGTGGGTAATCCGAGTGCCCTGAGTATTGATCACGCTGACAACGTCACCGACGGCGATCTCATCGGCAGGTGTTGATCGAGAGAAAGCCAGTGCACCTGTGCTGATTTCAGGTTCCATGGAGCCCGATCGGAAGACGAGCGGCTTGATCCCTAGAAACAGGCCCGCCGCCGCGATCACGATGCACAGAACTCCGGCGCATGCGCCGATCGTGAGCGCGAGATCCCGAACGCGACCGCGTCGATGTGAATGCTTCTCTCGGGTCATGGCGCGCTCACACCGACGTTGCAGTGAAGTTGAATGTAACTGTCACAGTGGTGCCTTGGACTGTCGTCGGCGCTGCCGCGTCCAAAGTCACGAGAAAGCAGATGTCGTCGACGCCGGAGGTGGCGGGCAGTGAACGAGTGCCGATGATGTTTGCGCTTGTACCCCCGTTCACGAGGGACGTATTTGCGATGATCGACGTTCCACTGCAGGTTCCGACATTGCTGGCATTGGCTGCGGTCCCTCCCGAGTACGTCGAGACTTTCAGGTACGGAGCGAGGGTAGACGTCGTCGATGTTGTATTGGCGGTGTAGGTGAAGGCTACAGACCCTTTGTTCTGAACTGGCAGCATGGCTGCAATGCTCTGTCCCGGAGACATATTGGCTTTGGTGAGCGCTGTGAATGCGTATGCGGTGGGGTTTCCTTGGTTTCCGTTCAGTTGGAGATCGATGGTTCCCGTACTGAAAGCGCCCGAGGTTGCCGTGGCTGTGTCGGTCCACGCAGCCATGGTTCCGACCGCACCTGTTCCCAGAACCATCCCGAGTGCGAGTAGTGCGCGAACCCGCGCACTACTGAGCATCATTCGAACTCTGCTGGGCGTGTTTTCAGAGTGTCGTGACATGTCCGGCGCTTTCGTTGTGTGACGCGGTGGCTGTTTCGGATAGCTGGATATCGTCAGACATCTGAACGTCGTCGACATTCGCGGCGCGATTGCGTCGGTCTCTGCGGCCCTCACGCGTTCCACTGACAAACATATAGACGGCATAAGCGGCGAGAGCGGTGACAACAATGCTCAGGATGATCTTGCGTTGCTCCCCGGTCAGCCAGCTGTGCACGTATCCGAGATACGGAAAGCTGTACCAGACCTTCCCTCTGATCTGTTCCGGGATTACCGGTTTTTCATCCGGAATGGAGTTGGCGTCTCCCTGCGTGGTGAAAACTCGTTCGCCGCGGGTGTTCTCACTGATGGCGACGATGCGATGTGTCACGACAGTCGGCTTTCCGGACTCCAACTGAAACGTGATGGGAGTTCCGATCGCGAGATCGTTTGCGTCTGCTTCCTTGACGACAATCAGGGAACCAGGCTTGTAGGTCGGCGACATCGAGCCTGTCAGAACCGTATATCGCTGCGCCCCAGCAAGGTACGGCACCACGATTGTTGCAATGATCAGCGCGCTGAGGACAAGCAGAAGCAGCCAGCTGGCAATGGAAGTGATCCACCAGATAGGTCCGCTTCGTTGTGCGCGGTGCTGTGCGTCCATCAAAATCCTCACTACGGCTGCGTGCGTGGGGGAACGAATTGTGTGCCCTTGAAGTTCAAGGTTGCGGTAGTCGACTGACCTTGTGCGGCACTTGCATTGACGGTCGCTCGCAGACACCACGTTGACGACGTGTTCGGTGAAAGAGTGGGCCTGGGTGTCGGTAGCGGAGTCGCAGGGTACTTGGCCGCAGTCAGGGGCCCGGTGTAGAGCTGCGTGCCGGTGGGCGTTCCTGTTGTGGGGCAATCGGCATTGCTGCCTACCTGCCACACCGTGAGATTGAGTTTCGGTTCCGCCTGCGACTGGGTTGCCGAGGTCAATTCGTATTGCACGATCATCGGAGTGCGGTTCGCGATGGTGATGGGTTTCTGGGAGTAGGCGCCAAGACTCATGGCGGTACCTCCGAAACCAGTCATCGTGTAACTCTCGGTAGCACTCGCGTAATCTGCGCCCAGGCGTAGGACCAACGTGTCTGCTGTCATTTGCAGCCCGGACACTGGAGTCTCGGCACGCCACAGGGCGCCGGTCTGTTGTGCTGATGCAAACATCACCACGATGACCGACGCACCTGCGAGTGCCCCCCAGGCTTTAGCTCTCACGGTTTCGCAGCCTCAGGGATTGATGGCGGTTTGCTCGATCTTGAGCGCGAGATCCGTCAAGTTGATCGACGCACCCTGAGCAACAAGGTCGTTCACGTTGGCGAATGTGATGACAACCGTGACGGCCACCGCGTCGCCGTTGTTGGCTTCTGTCAGGGGGCTCGCAGCGGTCACGACATTGCCGTCGACGGTGACAGTGGTCTCGACATCGATGTTGGCGAGGAGCTCCCCGGCAGTGGCGCCGGTTGCCGCTGTCGTGCCAGCTGTGATCGAAGCGGGATCCGCCTCGATGACGGCGTTCAATCGATCGCCGATTGCGGTGATCGATGTGGTGCAGTTGTACTCGAGCACCTCGGTCGGGACGATTCTGTATGCGGCAAGGTCTGCGGTGGGAATGGCAATGGTCGTCGGGTTCGTCGACGCCCATCCACTGGTGCCTGCAGCTGCGACGCAATCTGCGATTTGCAGCTCGCCGGCGGTGATGGTGTTTCCGCCGATCGTCGAACTGTCGCTCCAGTATGCGAGTGAACCTGCGCCGCCGAGGAGTAGTGCGCCCGCGGCTGCTGCCGCAATTGCACCCTTTGTCTGTTTCTTCATGGAGAGCTCATTTCTGGGGAGTCCGAATTGGGTCGTTCAGAAATGAGTATCAGCCATGGCAAACGATTCGTTACCGGTTTTGAAAAGAATATTTCGCCCAAATTGAAAATTTAGGTTTGAGCTGGGAAAAGCCGCCTACCTGCGACTAGTCACCAATCCGTTAGTTCAACCTTGAAGAATTCTCCCGTTTGTCCAACTCGACAAAGGTTTTGCGTTTCCTTTGTTTTGCGTTATTCATTCGTCTGGTTAACTACCCGTTCTGTTTAGGCGATATGTCCGAATTGTCTTTACTTAGTGCTACGAAAAGGGTCCGTTGTATTTCCGACAAGGGAGGCGACGGATTCCAGAACAATGGTGGGGCGGTAGGGATACAGCTCCACGGACGCCGGTGTCGAGATCCCGGTCATGACAAGGATGGTCTGCAAGCCCGCCTCCAGGCCGCACACGATGTCGGTGTCCATCCGGTCGCCGATCATCAAGGTGTTGGCGGAATGAGCGCCGATGGACCGCAATGCTGATCGCATCATGAGGGCATTCGGCTTGCCGACGTAGTACGGGTCGCGTCCCGTGGCTTTGGTGATCAAGGCGGCAACGGAACCGGTGGCAGGTAGCGAGCCGTCTCGCGACGGTCCGGTGGCGTCGGGGTTGGTCGCGATGAACCGCGAGCCTCGCTCGACCAATCTGATCGCGGTGGTGATGGCCTCGAACGAGTAGGTGCGGGTCTCTCCCAGGACGACGTAATCGGGATCGCTGTCCGTCAGGACGTATCCGATGTCGTGCAGTGCCGTGGTCAGGCCGGATTCGCCGACCACATACGCGCTGCCTCCCGGTCGCTGATTTGCGAGGAAGGTGGCGGTCGCCAGCGCTGAGGTCCAGATGGACTTCTCCGGAATGTCGAGACCGGAGTTGAGTAGGCGTGCCCGCAAGTCTCGCGGAGTTCTGATCGAGTTGTTGGTCAGCACCATGTACGGGATGTTGTTCGATGCCAGTTCGGCGAGGAACGTGTCCGCTCCCGGCACCAAGTGCTCTTCGTGAACGAGGACTCCGTCCATGTCCATGAGGTAGGTCCACTGGGGTTCATTCGCGGTTGTGGTCATGTCTCAAGTATGTGGGAACCGCGTCCGACGTGGGCGATCAAGCGAGCAGACGCCACAGTCCGATCAGGCCGACGACGACAATCGTGTACCGCAGCGCGGTGGGGGACAGGCGTCGCCCGTAGCGGGCACCGAGTACACCTCCGCCGAGCGAGCCGACTGCGATCAAACCGGCTGCTGCCCAATTGATCTGGTCGAAGGCCAAGCTGATGTACATCACCGCTGCGACGATGTTGACGAGCAGTGAGAGGAGGTTCTTCGCACCGTTCATACGCTGCAGGGTTTCGGGAAGGATGGCACCCATCACACCGATCAGGAGAATGCCCTGAGCGGCGGTGAAATAGCCGCCGTAAATGCCGACTGCAAACGTGCCGGCGGTCAGGAGCATCAACCTCGAGGTCGACAACGTTGTCTCTTCGGTGGAGCGCTTCTTCGCCCACGCCTGGATGCGTGGTTGGAGAAGGACAAGAGCGAGCGCCAGGATCAGCAATACCGGAACGATCGTCTCGAATAACTTCTCAGGTAGGTGCATCAGCAACCACGAGCCGAGTAGCGCCCCGGACAGCGACGCCGGAATCTGCCACCGAAGCCGGTCCCATTGCCCTGACAATTCGCGTCGGTAACCCCAGGTGCCCGAAACGCCGCCGGCGACCAGGCCGACAGCATTGGACATCGTCGCAGTGACCGGAGGCATACCGAAAGCCACGAGGGTGGGGAACGTGATCAGGGTTCCACTGCCCACCACGGCGTTGATCGCCCCGGCACCGATACCTGCCACGAGAATAAAAAATGCGTCCAGTCCGCTCACTCCGCAGACGGTACTGCAGGGTGATTCGGGGATGAGCGGTGGCTCGGGGCATCGGATACGGCTCATCCATCCAACACTGCATTCGCCGCTTTCGGGAGGCTTGTGATCAGCCTGATTTCAACGCACATAGATCCCTATTTCCCTTGTCTCGCAGGGAAATACAACATTTGACGACCGTTGATTCAGCGTCTAGTCTTTGCTCACCATCTCGAGCGACCGAGAGACCTGGCTCATCGACGTCGCAGCAACCCCCCGAGTGATCGGGAGCGGGTGCTTTCTGCCAGGACCGATGGAAGGCATCACATGGGTATCACTCGCTGCGCCGGTATTGCTTCGTGCGCCGGTTCGAACGCGTACGCACCGCACCGTCGACGTCACATCGACCTGCGTCGTACCGCGTCGTGTCACTGTCGCTGACCGAAATTCTCGGCACCAGCAATTCGTCGCGCAGTAATCCCATTTTCCGAAAGGTCTATTTTGTGATGTCCACTCCGTCAGACAGTGCGCCGTGAGCGCGCCTACCGAGGTCCGCCCCGAGAAGCCAGTGGCCGAGCCGCAGCTTCCCGACTCGGAGCTTGTTGTTGCCCGCACCTGGCATCCGTTCCAATGGGTGGTCAGTGCGATAGTGCTGATCTTGCTGGCCCAGTTCATCCACGGTCTTGTGGTGAATCCCGGCTGGGACTGGCCGACGTTCGCGCAGTACTTCACCGCGAAATCGGTGCTTGCCGCCTTGTGGGTGACGATCAAACTGACCTTGTGGGGAACGATCCTCGGGTTCGGTCTCGGAGTCGTGCTGGCACTTGGCCGACTGTCGAATAATCCGGTTCTGCAGGTGATCGCCTGGACCTATATCTGGGCGTTCCGCTCGATCCCACTGATCGTGCAGTTGCTCTTCTGGTTCAACATTACCTACCTCTACCAAACGCTCTCTCTCGGAATACCGTTCGGGCCAGAATTCTTCACGTTCCAGACCAGTGGCGTCATCGGCGGATTCACCGCAGCTGTCATCGGTTTGGCGCTGCATCAGGCTGCGTACTCCGCGGAGATCATCCGCTCGGGCATCATCTCGGTGGATCACGGTCAGATCGAAGCCGCTCATTCG
The DNA here is from genome assembly GCF_013277795.1 of Rhodococcus sp. MS16. Lineage (NCBI taxonomy): Bacteria > Bacillati > Actinomycetota > Actinomycetes > Mycobacteriales > Nocardiaceae > Rhodococcus > Rhodococcus sp. MS16. The sequence goes on along the minus strand of NZ_VBTM01000005.1, from coordinate 423,371 downwards.
CTGGGGATTCCGCGCCGGCGCCAGTTCTTCAAGATCATTCTGCCGCAGGCAATGCGGGCAATACTTCCCAACGCCGCGAACGAGGTGATCGGACTGTTCAAGGGAACGTCCATCGTCTCGACCATGGCAATCGCCGAACTGTTCTACCAAGTACAGGTCATCTTCGGGCGCAACGGACGAGTGGTGCCGCTCCTGATGGTTGCAACACTGTGGTACATCATTCTCACGACGTTGCTCTCCATCGGCCAGTACTACGTCGAACGTCATTACGCTCGCGGCTCCGCTAGGGCTCTCCCGCTGACGCCTCTGCAGAAGGCGCGCAACAAATTCAACGAGATTCGTGATGCGCGTCTCGACATTCCGAGAGGCGCGACCCGATGACCGCGGAATTGCTCGAAGACAACGTCTATGCCGTCGAGGCGCGTGGCATCCACAAGTCGTTCGGCGCGCTGGAAGTACTTGCCGGCGTTGATCTCCTGGTCCGCAAGGGTGAGGTGACCGTTATTCTCGGGCCGTCAGGTTCGGGAAAGTCCACGCTGCTGCGCACCCTCAATCATCTCGAGAAGGTCGACCGGGGAACCGTACGGATCGACGGGGAACTGATCGGATACCGGCGCAAGGGAAATCGGCTACACGAACTGCGCGATCGCGAAATCCTGAAGCAGCGCTCGCACATCGGTTTTGTGTTCCAGAACTTCAACCTGTTTCCCCATCTCACTGCTCTGGAAAATGTAGTGGAAGCCCCGCTGTCGGCACAGAAGCGTGATCGCGACGACGTGTACCGAGAGGCAAGGGCCCTACTCGAACGAGTGGGTGTGGGAGACAAAGCCGATCAGTATCCGCGTCAACTTTCCGGTGGCCAACAGCAGCGCGTTGCCATTGCCCGAGCCCTGGCACTGCGGCCGGCTGTGATTCTCTTCGACGAACCGACCTCGGCACTGGACCCGGAACTGGTTGGTGAAGTTCTCGAAGTTCTTGCCCAGCTTGCCCGTGACGGTGCGACGTTGATCATCGTCACGCATGAAGTCGGCTTCGCCCGCGAGGTGGCGGACACCGCAGTCTTCATGGACGGCGGCGTCATCGTCGAACAGGGCCCGCCCTCGCAGGTGATCGACAATCCCGTCCACGAACGGACCAAAGCTTTTCTCTCCCGCGTCCTCTGACGCTCCCAGACACATTTTCCGAAAGGCACACACTGATGTTCTCCCGATCCCGCCGCGCGACTTTCCTGATCTCGGCTCTCGCCACAGTCGGACTGCTCAGCGCTGCGTGCAGCAGTGCGGACGCAGAGTCCGAGGGTAGCCAGGGCACCGCCGCCGCGGGTTACAACCTCACCGCCGAGCAGAATCGCATCACCACAGCGAAAGTCGATTCCATCGCTGCCGAGCTTCCTGCGGAAATCCGTGACAGCGGCACGCTGCGAGTGACCGGTAGCGCCGGATCCGCTCCGCCGCTTCGCTTCTACGCCGATGATGACAAAACCCTCATCGGTTCCGAAACGGACTTCGCCTATCTGATCGGTGATGTACTCGGGTTGAAGATAGACCTGCAGACGGCTGACTGGGCACAGAACTTCGTCCGGATCGACTCCGGTGAAGCCGACGCGTTCCTCTCCAATGTGACTGTCACAGAGGAGCGTAAGGAGAAGTACGACTTTGCCACCTATCGCCTGGACACCCTCGCATTCGAGGCCAAGAAGGGCGCCGGGGTATCCATCACCGAGCCCAAGGACATTGCCGGGCTGAAGATCGCGGTGGGTTCCGGCACCAATCAGGAAGCGCTGCTGGTCAAGTGGAACGAGCAGAATGTTGCGGCCGGCCTGGCACCAACCGACATCTCGTACTACCAGAACACAACCGACTACTACCTCCCGCTGCAGTCCGGCCGCATCGACGCCTACTTCGGACCGAACCCGTCGTCGCAGTTCCATGCCAAGCAGTCGGGTGAAACCGAGGTGGTCGGGGAGTTCTCCGGTGCGGGTGACACCCTGCAAGGTCAGATCGCTGTGCTGGTGAAGAAGGACAACGGACTGATCAAGGCTATTAACGACGCCATCAACCACACCATCGAGAACGGCACGTACCAGCAGATTCTCGAGCGCTGGAACATCACCGGTGAAGCCGTCGACACGTCGCTGATCAACCCGCCCGGTCTCCCGAAGACCAAGTGAGTATCCGTCGATGAGTGAGATAGTCGATGTGATCGTCATCGGCGGAGGGCTTGTCGGGTCCTCCGTCGCGTGGCGGCTCGCGGCGCGCGGGCACAGTGTCGTACAGCTCGAGCAGTACACGCCGGGGCACAAGCACGGTGCGTCACACGGCACGTCACGTATCTACCGGCAGGCCTACGACAATCACCTGTACACCGGGCTGGCAGCGTCGGCTCTACCGCTGTGGCGGGAGTTGGAAACCACAACGGACATCGGGTTTCTGGAACTGACGGGCGCCGTTGATCACGGGCTGCCCGCTGCGGTACTGACCAAGTCGCGTGTACTTGTCGAAGCGGGCATCAAGGGTGAGATCCTCACTCCTGCACAAGCGTCGGCCCGCTGGCCGGGGCTGCGATTCGACACGACAGTCCTCCATCACCCCGACGCGGGCAGGCTGCACGCGGACCGCGCTGTCGTCGCCCTCGAAGCGGGTTCGCGACTCGAGGGAGCTGACGTCCGCCACGACACGCGCGTCCTGGCAGTTGCCGAGGCGTCGTACGGCGTCGACGTGATCACGGAGGGCGGGACGCTGCGAGGGCGGCACGTCGTTATTGCCGCCGGCGCGTGGACCGCGGAATTGATCGGGCGAAGCGAACTCGGCGCATCGGTCGTGTTGCCGACTTTGCGCACGACGCACGAACAACCGGCACACTTTGCGCCACTCGATCCGGGAACGGCGTGGCCGAGCTTTGTCCATCATCCCGGTGCAGAGCTGGACACAGCCGGGATCTACGGGCTCGGTTCCGAAGACGGCATCAAGATCGGCGAGCATGCGACGGGGCCGGAGGTGACTCCGCAGACTCGCAGCTACACGCCCGACATCGCAGGCGAACAGCGTCTGGTCGACTATGCCGAAGCCTGGTTGCCGGGTGTCGATTCGACGCAGGTCGAGTCCCTGACCTGCCTGTACACCAGCACACCTGACAGCAATTTTGTGATCGACAGGGTCGGTGCGATCACCGTCGCCGCAGGTTTCTCCGGACACGGATTCAAATTCGGGCCGGCGTTGGGTGAGCTGGTGGCTGATCTGGTGGAAGGAAATGCTCTGTCGCCGCAGCAATTCCAGTTAGGGGTGCGGTGAATGCGGCGCAAGGAAACCGAAAGGAAGATCACATGAGTGTCGAGATTGCGGGAATCGGCGGCGTAGAGGTGCGGTCGGTGTCGCAGAACGATCCGCTGGCAGCGCCGCTCATCGCGGAATTGGCGCTGGAATACAGTTCGCGATACGGCGGTACGCGTGACGAGATATTCGAAGATCTCACCACCTATCCGGCCGAGGAATTTGCGCCTCCGCACGGAGCGCTGCTGGTTCTCACGCTCGGTGATCAAGCCATCGCCGGTGGTGCGTTTCGTCAATTCGATTCCACCACTGCCGAACTGAAAAGAATCTGGACGTCAGCGTCCTTTCGTCAGCGTGGCCTCGGAAAGATCGTTGTCCGGGAGTTGGAGTCCGAGATCGCAGCTCGGGGATACCGCAGGGTCTATCTCACAACCGGTCCGCGCCAACCCGAAGCGGTCGCGCTCTACTTGTCCTGTGGCTACGCACCGCTGTACGACACTGCACTATCACCGCTCGAGGTGGGGATTCATCCATTCGAGAAGAAGCTGCAGGTACGGCATGACTACGACCGGCGGGTATCGGCATGAGCGCGTCGGGGTCCCCGAAAATGTGGCGTAGCCTGCAATTCCTACTGAACGAGTTGACAACTCGCGATCATCTCGTAGACTTGCGAAAGACCATCTCGAGCGACAGAGAGACCTGGCTCAATGAAGTCGCAGCAACCCTTCGTGTCATCGCGTGAGGGTGCTACCGCCAGGATCGATGGAGGAATGAAGTAATGAAGGCAGTTGAAGGCGGTTTCGATACCGCGTGGTCGCGTCGTCACGTAGACCTGTGCCGCACAGCAGGATCGTTCTGTACTCACTGACCATGGCCGCGATGTTTGCCGTCGTAGTTGACCCTGGTCAGTCTCTCGAGGCTCCCGCACGTGGGTAAGCCTGTTTTCTCTTCTCTTCGTAGCTGATTCGTGCTTGCTTGCCCCGTTCTCCGGTGGTGACAAGCGCGCTTTTCCGCATGCCTCTTTAGGAGTTCTTGGTGTCTTCACGCTCAATCGGTGCGCGCTCACGCGTCACCGTCGCCGCTGGTATCGGCGCTATCTCGGTTCTCGGCACCGTACTTGCCGGTTGCAGCACCAGTAGTGGCGACACCAGCGCCGACGCCGGGCCGGCCCAGTCAGGTGGAACCCTGCGCTACGGACTCTCGACGGCGCCTACCTGCGCCGACCCCGCACAGGCAGGCACGAATCAGACCGTGTATGTCACTCGTACGGTGGTTGATTCGCTGACCGACCAGGATCCGGAGACGGGTGAGATCACACCGTGGCTGGCAAAGAGTTGGGACATCAGCCCCGATGCAGCAAGCTTCACGTTCACGTTGCGCGACGATGTCACGTTCAGTGACGGTACGCCGGTGACGGCCGAGTCGGTCAAGAAGAACTTTGACGTGGTTAAGGATCTGGGCCCGAACGCCTCACTGGCAAAGAGCTACCTGTCCTCGTACACGGGCACCGAGGTCGTCGACGCCCACACCGCCAAGATCAATTTCTCCGGTCCCAATGTTCAGTTCCTGCAGGCAACTTCGACCCCGCAGCTCGGCATTCTGGCGGACTCGACCACGGCACTACCGTCGGAGCAGCGTTGCGCCGGGACAGCCGTTGTCGGATCCGGCCCGTTTGTCTACACGGATTGGCAGCAGGATCGCTCGGTCGCGATCGAGAAGCGCGCCGGGTACAACTGGGCCTCGGATGTGACCGGCCGTCAGGGGGAGGCGTATCTGGACGGCGTCAACTTCACGGTTGTGCCGGAGTCGGGAGTGCGTGCGGGCAGCGTCGCATCCGGCCAACTGGACGCGGTCAGTGACGCGTTGACGCAGGACGCTCCGCAGATCGAAGCGGCAGGCGGGCGAATTCTCACCCGGCCCAATCCTGGTGTGAGCTTCTTCTTCCAGCCCAACGTGAGCCGCGGTGTTCTTGCCGATCAGGCTGTGCGCCAGGCGATCATCCCCGCTATCAATCGGCAGGAACTTGTCGACACGGTGCTGGATCCGTCGTTCTTCCCGGCGACGAGCCCACTGGCGCACACCACTCCGCTCTATGCCGATCAATCAGGTGTCGTGACCTATGACGCTGACAAAGCGGAAAGGCTACTCGATGCGGCAGGGTGGAAGGCCGGTTCAGACGGAGTGCGTGAGAAGGACGGCCAGAAACTGACTTTCGCGATTTCCTTCAGCCCGGCGTTCGCCGGCAACCAGGCAATCCTCGAGCTGGTTCAGCAGCAGCTGCGGAAGGTGGGTGTGGATGCGAAGCTCAACCTGCTGTCCAACGGGGAACTCACCGAGAAGCAGACTTCGGGTGACTACGATGCTGTGTACTACAACGCCACCCGTGCCGATGCGGACATTCTTCGGGCGTCATTCGGCATCGACGGTCGAAACCTCAACAAGCGCACCGCCGATCCGGAACTCGACAAGGTATTGACGGAGCAGCTCGCAACCACCGACACAACGGCACGCGGTGAATTGGTCGCTCAGGCACAGGAACTGATCATCGATCGTGGACTCTCGATTCCGACGATCGAACTGTCGCAGGCAGTCGGCGCCGGAGCATCGGTGCAGGATCTGAAGTTCGAGGCCTCCTCACGTCTGCAGTTCTACGACGCATGGTTGTCGGGTAAGTAAGTCATGACGCGATATGTACTCGCCCGACTGGGGCAGGCCGCGCTGGTCCTCTGGGCAGCGTTCACCATCTCGTTCGTTATTCTGTTCCTCCTGCCGAGTGATCCGGTCAGCATGGCTGCGGAGTCGGCAGGGCAGGGTGTGGCGGTGGATCAGGCTGCACTCGAACAGCTTCGAGCGCGATACGGCCTGGACCAGTCGGTGTGGGCGCAGTACTGGACTTCGTTGACCAATGCGCTGCGCGGTGATTTCGGCACGTCGATCTCCACCGGTCAGTCGGTGACGGATGCGATCTTCTCGGCGCTGCCGAGCACGTTGGTGCTGGCAACCACGGGTTTGGTTCTTGCTGTGTTGTTCGGAGTGTCGATCGCGTTCTTTGCTACTTACACCCGTAAGCGCTGGCTCGCGAACCTGCTGTTCTCGCTGCCTCCTCTCGGGGTGGCGGTGCCTACCTTCTGGGTGGGTCTGATTCTGCTGCAGCTTTTCTCGTTCCGGTTGCACATCTTCCCCGCATTCGGAGACAAGGGATTCGCGACGGTTATTCTCCCGGCGATCACCCTGGCGATCCCGACTGGCGCCGTGATCGCGCAGGTGCTCACGACCAGCCTGCAGTCGACGCTGCGTTCGCCACACGTGGAGACCGCGTACGCCAAGGGTGCAAGCCGGTGGCGCGTGCAGACCCGTCATGCGTTGCGACTCGCGAGCATTCCGGCATTCACCATTGCCGGTGTGCTGGTCGGAACTCTGCTGGCCGGTTCGGTGGTCGTCGAGACGGTGTTCTCCCGCGCCGGAGTCGGGCGTCTGACTCAGACGTCGGTGATGGCGCAGGACACTCCGGTAGTCCAAGGCGTGGTTGTCTTTGCATCCTTGGCATTTGTGCTCGTCAACCTGGCGGTCGATCTCTTCTATCCGTTGATCGATCCACGCATTATCTCGGCCAAGACGTCCGACACCGGGAAGTCACAGTCCGAAAGCTCGACAGATCTGGAGCCGGCGCATGTCTGACACGTTGATCGAACCACTCTTGCTCGATCCGATACCGGAGGAGAAGTCACCGGCTACCACGCGTCGGACAACTTCGGTGATCCGACGGATCAGTAAGCCGGGTCTGCTGATTCCGGTGCTGATCGTGGCTCTGGCCATAGGCTTTGCCGTGGCCCCTGGTGTATTTGCCAGTGGCGACCCGTTATCCGGCGTGCCGGCCGACAAGTTGCAGGGACCGAGCCTGGCGCACTGGTTCGGAACGGACAACCTGGGACGAGATCTCTATACACGATTTGTGCACGGCGCTGCGCTGTCCCTGACCGCGACTCTCGTGGCCGTCGGTCTCGCGTTGATCGTCGGATCGTTGATCGGGCTGATTGCAGGATTTGTCGGTGGGGTTGTCGACGCAGTGCTGATGCGCATCGTCGATGTTCTGCTCTCGATTCCAGCCTTGCTGTTGTCGCTGGCACTGGTCACGGCGCTGGGTTTCGGCACCATCAACGTCGCGATCGCAGTGGGTGTGGCGATGGTCGCGAACTTTGCCAGGGTGATGCGTGCCGAGGTGATGCGGGTACGCAGCGCCCAGTACGTCGAGGCGGCTTTCGGCTCGGGAGTGCAGTGGCTCGGAGTTCTGCGCCGCCATATCCTGCCCAATTCGTATGCGCCCGTGATCGCATTGTCTGCGGTCGAATTCGGGCAGGCAGTACTTGCGGTGTCCGCGTTGAGTTTCCTTGGCTTCGGAGCCGTACCGCCCACCCCGGAATGGGGATCGCTGGTATCCGAGGGACGGAACTTCCTCGCCAATGCCTGGTGGATGACAACACTTCCCGGCCTCGCCATTGTTGCCGTGGTCATCTCGGCGCATCGCATCGGACACGAGATCGAAAGGAGCAACCGGCGATGAGCACAACGCAGGATCAGTTGCTTTCCGTCACCGACCTACAGATCTCCTACGGAGCCGCACCCGCGGTACGCGGCGTGAGTTTCACGGTCGGCCGTGGTGAAGTTGTTGCAGTGGTGGGCGAATCGGGCTCCGGAAAGTCCACAACAGCGCACGCGATTCTCGGACTGCTCTCCGGCAGCGGACACGTCACCGGGGGCAACGTCGAGTTCGAGGGCGAACGTATCGACGACTACTCGGACCGGGCCTGGCAGAAAATCCGCGGTGCGCGTATCGGTTTGGTGCCGCAGGACCCCACAACGTCGCTCAATCCGGTAACCCGGATCGGTGATCAGGTTGCCGAAGTCCTCCGTATTCACGGCCTGGCCGACCGACGGAAAGCGCGGTTCGACGCCATCGAGGTGCTCGAGCGAGCAGGAATCGATCGCCCGGAGATCCGAGCACGGCAGTACCCACACGAACTCTCCGGCGGTATGCGGCAACGAGTTCTGATCGGTATCGCGCTGGTCGCGAACCCGGCACTGATCATCGCCGACGAGCCCACAAGCGCCCTGGACGTCACGGTCCAACGACGGATCCTCGACCACTTGGACGAGCGGATCGCCGAATCCGGTGCCGCAGTTCTCCTCATCACACACGACCTGGGAGTGGCCGCCGATCGCGCGGATCGGATTCTGGTGATGCACGACGGTCGGATCGTCGAATCCGGGCCCACCGAAACGATTCTGGGAAATCCTCGACACGACTACACGAAGAAATTGCTGAGCTCGGCGCCGAGCCTGTCATCGGGGTCCGTCGATCGCCCGGTCCGAGCGCAGACGACTCCGTTGCTGACTCTGGCGGGAATCACCAAGCGCTTCACCGTCGGACGAGGCAGTGCTATCACCGCGGTCAACGATGTGTCGCTGACCGTACCGCGTGGACAGACAGTGTCGTTGGTGGGGGAGTCCGGGTCAGGGAAATCCACGACGGCGCGCATCGCAGTGCGGTTGGAGCAGGCGGATTCGGGAACCATCACCTTCGACGGCGCGGATATCAGCAGGGTCAAGGGCAGCGATCTGCGTGAACTACGCCGCAAGATCCAACTCGTCTACCAGAACCCGTACGCATCCCTCGATCCCAAGCTCTCGATAGTCGACATCGTGGCGGAACCGTTGCGTGCCTTCAAAGTCGGCACTCGAATTCAGCAGCAGGCCCGCGCCGCGGAACTACTCGACCAGGTTGCCCTGCCAGGGCAGTTCGGTAGCCGCAGACCTGCCGAACTGTCCGGCGGGCAGCGGCAGCGTGTGGCGATTGCGCGAGCACTCGCACTGAAGCCCGATCTGCTTGTCCTCGACGAACCGGTATCCGCCCTGGATGTTTCGGTGCAGGCACAGATTCTGGCGCTCCTCGACGAGTTGCAACGCGAACTCGGATTGACGTACCTCTTCATCTCGCACGATCTGGCAGTAGTGCGGCAGATCAGCGACATCGTCGGTGTCATGCAATCCGGCCAGCTGGTCGAAATCGGAACTACCGCAGAAATATTCGACAATCCCCGCCACGACTACACCCGAACACTGCTCGGTGCCATCCCCGGGCGGGACCACGCAGCCGGAAAGGCCGAACATGTCCGAGCATAATTCCGCAGCATTTCTGATCGGCCTCGAATTCGAGGGCACCGGTGTGCACCCTTATTCGTGGCGCCGCGAGGATTCGCGGGCCGAAGAAGTGTTCACCTCGTCGTACTGGGTGGACCTGGTGACCGCCGCCGACCGGGCCGGTGTAGACCTGGCCTTCTTCCCGGATTCGTTTGCCCTGCAGACCCAGGGGCAGCATGCAACGCGTGGTCGACTGGAAGCAGTTGCCACAGCTGCCCGATTAAGCGGCGTGACCTCGCGGATCGGGTTGGTTCCCACCGCGACCGTCACCCACACCGAACCGTTCCACATCTCGAAAGCGATCGCGAGTATCGACTTCTCGTCTTCGGGCCGGGCGGGTTGGCAGGTAGATGTATCCGACACTGACGCGGCTGCATCGCTGTTCGGCCGAAAGGCCGTGCAGAGCGAACACTCGCTGTGGGAGGAAGCATCGGAGGCCGTCGAGGTGGTCAGCCGGCTGTGGGACAGCTGGGAGGACGACGCCGAGATCAGAGATGTGCCGACCGGACGATTCATCGACCGGGACAAGCTGCACTACATAGATTTCGAGGGCAAGAATTTTTCGGTCAAGGGGCCGTCCATCACGCCGCGCTCACCGCAGGGGCAACCGCTGATCGTGGTGGACGCGAGCAAGCCGCAGGCGCGGCAGTTGGCAACCGAGCGAGCCGATCTCATCCGCATCTCCGCCGCCGACCTGGGTGAGGCGCAGGCTACCGCCCGGCTGGTCCACGACAAAGCCGCGAAGAACGGCCGTACCGTTCGTGTTCTGCTCGACGTCGATGTTCTGCTCGGTGCCGATCGCGGGGCAGCGGACGACGCCCTCGCCGAACTCGAAGAGTGGGCAGGAGTGCCGTACACGCCGCACTCGGTGTTCTACCGCGGCGACGCCGGCGGACTGACCACGCTGCTTCGCGAGATCAGTGGTTCGGCCGGGCTGGACGGAGTGGTGCTGCGACCGTTGGCCCTGGCAGCCGGGGCAGCGAAGATCACCGCCGATGTACTGCCCGCGTTCAATCCGAGGCCGAACCTCGCCCCGACGCTGCGGGAGCGGCTGGGTCTGGGACTCCCCGTCAATCAGTTTGCGTAGCGGCGAGAAAAGAACAGGAAATTCGATGACACAGAACAAGATTCGTAAGCAAGTTCATCTGGGTGCTCACTTCCCTGGTGTGAACAACACCACCGTATGGGCTGATCCGGCCTCGAAGAGTCAGATCGAGTTCAGCTCGTTCGAGCATCTTGCACGCAGTGCCGAACGCGGCCTGTTCGACTTCTTCTTCCTCGCCGAGGGGCTGCGACTGCGCGAACATCAGGGCAAAATTCACGATCTCGACGTGGTCGGCCGCCCGGACACCTTCAGCATTCTCAATGCGATTGCCGGTGTGACAACACATCTCGGACTTGCCGGAACAATCAACACCACCTTCAACGAACCGTACGAGTTGGCTAAACAGTTCTCCACGCTCGATCATCTCTCGGACGGCCGGGCAGCCTGGAATCTGGTCACCTCGTCGGACGCTTTCACCGGTGAGAACTTCCGCCGCGGTGGATATCTGGAACACTCGCAGCGATACGCCCGCGCCAACGAATTGGTCGACGCGGTGCGGACACTGTGGGACAGTTGGAGTGTCACTCGCCCGCTCGTCGACCGTGAGCGCGGAATCTTTGCCACCGACCAGCAGGTCGGCCAGTTCTCGCACACCGGCGAACAATTCGACATCTCCGGACGATTCGAAGTACCTCGAAGCCCGCAAGGTCACCCAGTTCTCCTGCAGGCAGGTGACTCCGACGAAGGCCGAGAATTCGGGGCAGCCAAAGCCGACGCCATCTTCACCGGCCACGGAACGCTCGAAGCCGGAAAGGCTTTCTACGCGGACGTGAAGGGGCGCCTCGCCAAGTACGGACGGACGCACGCCGACCTCAAAATTCTCCCCGCCGCCACCTTTGTCCTCGGTGACAACGCGGCTGACGCCCAGGAGAAGGCGTATCATATTCGGAGGCAGCAGGTCGGACCGCAGACCGCTATCGCCTTCCTCGAACAAGTCTGGGGCCGAGACCTTTCCGAGTACGACGCCGACGGCCCGCTGCCGAAGGAAGACCCGACGGACGACGTCAACATCACCCGTGGACGCGTCCGTCACGTCAAGGATCCCCGCGCCGTTGCGGACCAGTGGCGAGCAAAGGCCGAAGCGGAAAACCTCAGCATCCGTGAACTGATCATCGATGTGACTGCCCGTCAACAGTTTGTGGGCAGCGCAGCGGAGGTGGCTGCCGAGATCGACAGCTACGTCCAGGGTGACGCGAGTGACGGATTCATCCTCGTCCCTCATCTCACGCCGGCGGGTCTCGACGAGTTCATCGACACCGTTGTACCCGAGTTGCAGGACCGCGGCAGTTTCCGCACGGAGTACGAAGGAACAACTTTGCGCAGCCACCTCGGGTTGCGTCATCCCCACGAGCAGGCCGAAGGAGTTCGCGCATCATGACCGTCACCGAGACCAGAGACACTACCTTTGTCGACGAATGGACTGCGTGGCATGCGTTGCGCGACGCCACCTTTGCCGAGCCGCTCGGTTGGCTGAGCCTGACCGCCCTGCACTGGCTGGTGGACACCGATTCCACTTTCTCGGACCTACCGGGTGCATGGCGGGCCGACGCAGATGCTGTTGTCGTCACCGCGAGGCCGGCAGACGACCTCTCGATCGACGGTGTTGCCGTGGACGGTTCGGTCACCCTGACACCCGTCGAAGGCGCGCCGGGATTGATCGTGAATCAGGGGCCGCGTCGAGTCGAGGTCATCCGCCGCACCGGTGAGGTCGCTCTGCGCATTCACGATCCGCTTGCACCGGCTCTGGCGCAGTTCAGCGGTATCCCAACCTTCGATCCGAATCCGCAGTGGCGCATCGACGCTGTCTTCACCGCTTTCAACGAGGCTCGAACAGTGACGACGGGCGCCGTCGTCGAGAGGCTCGAACATCACCACGATGCGCGCGGAACAATCAGTTTCGAGTACGACGGTGAAACTCGGACTCTGATTGCCTTCGCCGGCAAAGACGACGGTTTTCACATTCTGTTCACCGATGCGACCAGCGGGGTGACCACCTATCCGGCAGCGCGTTCGCTGCACGTAAGCCCACCAGTGCCCGGTGGTGCGGTAGTCCTCGATTTCAATCGTGCGTCGAATCTGCCGTGTGCCTTCACCGATTACGCGACGTGCCCCGTAGCCCCCGCGGAGAATCGCCTTCCGTTTGCGGTCGAAGCCGGCGAGAAGATTCCGGAAGTGCATTGACATGACGGTGCCGCTGTCAGTTCTGGACCTGTCGCCGATCAGCGAGGGCAGTACGGCGCGAGACGCGCTGCGAAACTCGCTGGACCTCGCGCGATCTGCCGAATCCTGGGGGTACAAGAGGTACTGGGTTGCCGAGCACCATTTTGTCGGCGTCGCGAGCTCGTCCCCGGCAGTACTCGTCGGGCTGATTGCTGCTGCCACCAACACTATTCGCGTCGGGTCCGCTGCCGTGCTGCTGGGTAACAACACGGCAGCCGAGGTGGTGGAGGCATTCGGTACCGTCGACGCGTTGTACCCGGGCCGGATCGATCTGGGTATCGGCCGCAGCGGGCAACGCCGGGTGGAAGCGCTTCGAGCCGTTGCCGCCGGCAAGACCGTGCCTGGTGCACCCAGGGAGACAGTGGTGCGTGAGGGTGTTGTGATCCCGGCGCCGTTCGATATTTCCGGGCTGCTCACGTCGCCGCGTCTGCAGGCGTCGCTGGAGGCCTTGGCATTTCCCGGCGCACAGGCCCCCGAGTTCGAGGAGCACGTCGGCGAGATCCTGGCCCTGTTGAACGGCACCCACCGCACCCGTGACGGCATCGAATTGCACGCGAGTCCTGGCGAAGGCGCCGACGTCGAGGTGTGGGTGTTCGGCAGCAGTGCCGGGCCGAGTGCGGAGCTCGCGGGAAAGCTCGGGTTGCCGTTCGGTGCGAATTACCATGTGGCGCCGTCGAGCACACTCGAAGCGGTGCAGGCTTACCGCGCCGCGTTCCGTCCCTCGGACACGCTGGCGGAGCCGTATGTCGTGGTCTCTGCGGATGTCGTTGCGGCGGAGGACGACGCCACAGCGCGAGAGTTGGCGTCCACCTTCGGGCATTGGGCACACAGTATTCGCAGCGGTGCCGGAGCAATTCCGTACCCGGATCCCGCGACTGCGCTCCCGTTGCCCGAGCGCGAGCGCGCCTTGGTGGAGGACAGGCTGATCACTCAGTTCGTCGGCTCGCCCAGCACTGTTGCGGACCGGCTCGAGCATCTGCAGAAGCTGACCGGTGCAGACGAATTGGTGATCACCGGCGTTACTCATAGTCATGAGGACCGACTGCGCTCGTACCAGTTGTTGGCCAGGGAGTGGGGACTGCCCGCGCTGCTGGCGGCGTGAGTGCGGCGAGTGAGCATAGGTTTCGGCAAGTGAGCAGCCCCTCCTGCAGACGGGAAGGGTTGCTCACTGCGCAGAACCTATGTCAGCTCTTCAGCAAACCCGACTCCTACGCTCCGATCGCCCCCGCGATCATCGGCCAGGACGCGCGCATGTCCGCTTCGAAGAGCCCCCACGTGTGGGTGCCCTCGGGGCGGTAGCTGAATGTGGCCGGTATGCCGAGTTGTGCGAACCGCCCCTGCAGCGCAGCGGTACACAGTTGAGTGATCCCTTCGAGCACGCTGCCGGGAATGACTCCGGCGATCGCGGGGATCGAGTTGATGCCGTCCACCGGTCCGGGGATACCGTTACCCGTGGCGATGAAGAGCTGTGTGCCGCGGAGCTTTTCGGCGTTGACCAACGGGTCGTGGGCAGCCCACTGCGGTCCGCCCGGCCGGCCCCACATGTTGTGGACGTTGCCGCGTCCGAGAACTTCCACCATGGATCGAACCGCCATCTGTCCCAGCCCGTCGACGGTTCGAGGGCAACCACTGTACGAACCGACAGCGCGGTACAGTCCCGGCGCTTGAATGGCGAGGTCCAGTACCGGCCCGCCGGCCATCGACACTCCGCCGAGAGCGTTCACCCCGGTTGTGTTGTAGCGAGAGTTTACTGCCGCGGGGAGTTCCTGCGTCAGGTACGTCTGCCATTTGTTGCGGCCGAGCGCCGGGTCGTCGGCATTCCAGTCGGTGTACATGCTGTACTTGCCGCCGATCGGCATCACCACGTTGACGTGTTTGTCGTCGAAGAAATCGCGAACCCCGGTGTTGTTGAACCACGAGATCCCGTCTTCGCCGCCGCCGACCCCGGTCAAGAGGTAGAACGTGGGCGCTGGGCCACCGCCGGCGGGGGAGATGACGTCGTTGCTGATCCACCGGTCCATGGACGGTGAATAGACGTCGAACCTCGTGACCGTGGACTGTGCCGACGCAGTAGGGGCGGTCAGGCTCAGAAAGCCTGCGACCATTACCGCCGCCATCGTGAGATGGATACCGAAGTGTTTCCCGAATCGCGTCACGATCACGTCTCCCCACGTTTGATGCTGACGGTTGCTGCTCGTCCCGGCGAATTGTGTATACCAACAGTGGCACAATGCGAAGCAGAGTAACGAATGTCCGTTATTCAGCTGGATGAGTGGTGGAGGGCGGTCTCGTGGGTGCACAACCGGATCGACCTGCGCCCGATCTTGTGCGTCTGGGCTTCGGATTGGCGTCGATCACGCTTGCCGCGGCCCGGCGAGCGGCGACTGTCGTGTTGGACTCCGTTCCGCGGATTCCGATCGTCGGAGAGCCATTGGACCACGCAATTGTTCAGGTGAGTGCCCTCGGCAACGACGCAATCGCCTCTACCGCCGCGTTTGCCGACACAACCTTGCGGACGGTGATCAAGGCCGTGGTGGCAGCGGCGCTGGACGAAGTCGACATCACCAAGATCGTCATCGACAACGTCGACCTCGACACTATTGCCGAAACCATCGACGTCGACAGGATCGCCGAACGTGTGTCGCTGGAACCGATCATCGATCGCATCGACGTGGACGACATTGCGCGGCGATTGGATGTCGAAGCAGTGATCAATCGGCTCGACCTCGACGGCATCGTCGATTCCGTCGACATCGAACGGCAGATCTACCGGGTTGATCTGGTGAAGATCGCGGACCAGGTCATCGAGGGCGTGGATCTGCCACAGATCATCCGCGAGTCCACTGGGTCGTTGTCCACCGAAGCGGTCCAGGGTGCCCGCGTGCAGGGGATGCAGGCAGACGACGCCGTTGCTGATTTTGTCGGTCGACTCTTCGGACGCGACAAGACCGACAAGACCGACAAGACCGACAAGACCGACAAGAACAACGAGAACGCAGGGCAGGAGTAGTGGCGACATCCCAGAATTCGGGTCCCGCCGGAATTGTGACCCGCGGTATCGCCGGAGCGATCGACCTGGGTGTTGTACTCGTTCTGATGGGCGGTGGATACCTCGCGGTGGCCTTTGTGCGACTGCTGTTCTCGCCGCAGACGTTCACGTTCTCTCAGCCCGGGATCTTCCTGTCCACGACGGCATTCATCACGGTCTCGACTGTGTATCTGACGGTGTGCTGGGCGACCACCGGCCGAACTGTCGGCAATGTGGTCATGGGCTTGCGGGTCATCACGTCGGGGCATCGGCTGGTTCGCTGGCCGCTGGCACTTGTCCGGGCCGTTTTGTGTGTGCTTTTTGCCTTCGGCCTCGGCTGGGCGGTCATCGATCGGCGTCGACGCTCGTTGCAGGACATCGTGCTGCGGACGACGGTGGTGTACGACTGGCGTCAAGATCCGGACATCGTCGTTACCCACGGAGTGGAGCACTCGTGACCGAACCCAATAGACCGGACGAACGATTCACCCTCGCCAGCGAGCGAACCTTCCTGGCGTGGATGCGAAGTTCGTTGGCGCTGTTGGCCGGTGGGATCGCGATAGTGCAGTTGGTTCCGGGGTGGAGTACCGGGTGGGTGCGCACCACGCTCGGTCTTGTCCTGATTGTGTTGGCGGCGGCAGCCGCACTGGTGGGGATGCGTCGGTGGTTGCAGGTGAAGAAGGCGCTCGAAGACGGAGCCCCGATGCCGGAACCGCACGCGCTCTGGCTGTTTGCCCTGGCACTGGCCGCCGTGGCGGTTGCGGCCGGAGTGGCAACGGTGGTTACGAGCCTCGCCCGCTGATCCACACGTAGAAGTCCTGGAGTGGCCTGGATAGTGTGCAGAGAAGGCGATTTACACGTCATAGCAAAACAAAGACGAAGAGGAGCACACAGTGGCGCAGGAGCTCAAGCTCGGATACAAGGCCTCGGCGGAGCAGTTCGGGCCTCGGGAGCTGGTGGAGCTGGCAGTTCTCGCCGAACAGCACGGCATGGATTCCGTTGCGGTCAGTGACCATTTCCAGCCGTGGCGACACAACGGCGGCCACGCACCGTTCTCACTGGCCTGGATGACGGCAGTGGGCGAGCGGACCGAGCGCGTGCAGATCGGCACGTCGGTGATGACTCCGACGTTCCGCTACAACCCGGCCGTTATCGCGCAGGCTTTTGCGACCATGGGTTGCCTGTACCCGGGACGCATCATGCTCGGTGTGGGCAGTGGTGAGGCGCTCAACGAGATCGCCACCGGATTCCAGGGCGAGTGGCCGGAGTTCAAGGAACGCTTTGCGCGGCTGCGCGAGTCGGTTCGGCTGATGCGCGAACTGTGGCTCGGTGACCGCGTCGACTTCGAGGGTGAGTACTTCACGACTCGCGGCGCCTCGATCTACGACGTTCCCGAGGGTGGTATCCCCGTGTACATCGCAGCCGGTGGACCGGTTGTGGCTCGGTACGCGGGCCGCGCCGGTGACGGCTTCATCTGCACGTCCGGCAAGGGCATGGATCTCTACACCGAGAAGCTGCTGCCCGCAGTGGCGGAAGGCGCTGCCAAGGCCGAGCGTGACGTCGCCGAGATCGACAAGATGATCGAGATCAAGATCAGCTACGACACCGATCCCGAAGCCGCGCTCGAGAACACCCGTTTCTGGGCGCCGCTCTCGCTCACCCCTGAGCAGAAGCACAGCATCGAAGACCCCATCGAAATGGAAGCAGCAGCCGACGCGCTGCCCATCGAGCAGGTCGCGAAGCGCTGGATCGTCGCGTCCGATCCCGACGACGCCGTCGAACAGGTAAAGGCCTATGTCGACGCCGGACTCAACCACCTCGTGTTCCACGCACCCGGACACGATCAGCGCCGGTTCCTCGAACTGTTCGAGCGCGATCTCGCACCGCGGTTGCGCGCACTGGGCTGACGGACAAGCACATCCTTGACGGTGCCTGCCACTCGCCGCGTGGCAGGCACCGTTCGTCTGTCTCGGTGCCACCGGTGGGCTGATTCTCGGTGACGGTCACCACTCATTCGAGCAAGCTGGATGGGTGGCCCCACTAAGCTGTGGGGCATGTCCAGCGCGCCTGCACCCGTGTCGAGTGTCTACATTGCTTCTCCCGAAGGTGATACCGGGAAGTCCACCATTGCATTGGGCGTGATGCAGATGTTGTGCGCGACGGTCGCCCGCGTCGGCGTCTTTCGCCCCATCGCCCGGTCGACTGCCGAGACCGACTACATCCTCGAATTGTTGCTCGAGCACACCACAGCCGATTTGTCGTACGAGGATGCTCTCGGTGTCACGTACGAGCAGGTGCACGAAGATCCGGAGGCGGCGCTCGCGGACATTGTCGCGAAATACCATGAGGTGGCCGAGCGCAGCGACGCCGTGGTGATCATCGGCAGCGATTACACGGATGTCGCGAGTCCCAGCGAGTTGGGTTTCAACGCCCGAATTGCCGCGAATCTGGGTGCCCCGGTGTTGTTGGCGCTGAAGGGCGCTCGTCGCACCACACCGGAAATACTTCAGCTGGCGCAACTGTGCGCGTCCGAATTGTCCTCGAACCACGCGCATTTGCTGGCGGTGGTTGCCAATCGCTGTGATCCCGCCACGCTCGACGACGTGAATGCCGCATTGGCCGGATTGGGTGTTCCGACCTGGAGCCTGCCGGAGATTCCGCTTCTCATCTCGCCCACGATGGCAGAGTTGATGGAGGCCACCGGTGGTGAATTCTATTCGGGCGATTCCGAATTGCTGCACCGCGAGGCATTGAAGGTGATGGTGGGCGGGATGACCGCCGAGCACATTCTGGAACGGCTCACCGAGGGAATGGTGGTGATCGCTCCCGGTGATCGCTCCGACGTTCTGTTGGCATTGATGAATGCGCATGAAGCAGAAGGATTTCCCTCGCTGGCCGGCATCATCATGAACGGTGGAATTACCCCGCACCCGGCGATCGCCGCACTGATGGCCGGGCTCAAGCAGCGTCTGCCGATCCTGACGACAAAGCTCGGAACCTTCGACACCGCCAGTGCCGCAGCGCAAACGCGCGGCCGCGTCGCCGTCGGATCGCAGCGTAAGGTCGACACCGCGTTGAGTTTGATGGAACAGCACGTCGACGCCGCAACCTTGTTGGGCCGGATGGCATTACCGATTCCGTCGGTCATGACGCCGCAGATGTTCGAGTACAAGCTGATCGACCGCGCTCGCGAGAACCGCAAGCACATCGTCCTGCCGGAAGGTGGCGACGACCGTATCCTGCGGGCCGCCGGCCGAGTTCTGCAGCGTCAGGTTGCCGATCTGACCATTCTCGGTGACGAGGCAAGCGTGCGCCGACGGGCCGGTGAACTGGGCGTCGACATCAGTGCCGCTCGGATCCTGGCGCCGGCGCAGTCCGAGTACACGGAACGATTTGCGCAGGAGTACGCCGCGATTCGCGCCCACAAGGGCATGACCGTCGAACGGGCCCGCGACGTGATCGCGGACATCTCGTACTTCGGAACCATGATGGTGCACTTGGGAATTGCCGACGGGATGGTCTCCGGTGCCGCGCACACCACCGCGCATACGATCCGGCCGTCGTTCGAAATCATCAAGACGGCGCCGGGTGTGTCGACGGTGTCCAGCATCTTCCTGATGTGCCTGGCGGATCGTGTTCTCGCATACGGCGATTGCGCTGTCGTCCCGGATCCGAGTGCGCAGCAGTTGGCGGACATCGCTATCTCGTCCGCGCAGACTGCGAGCCAGTTCGGTATCGATCCGCGCGTTGCGATGCTCTCGTACTCCACCGGGGATTCGGGCTCCGGCGCCGACGTCGACAAGGTTCGTGCCGCAACCGCCCTGGTGCGCGAGCGACGCCCTGACCTGCTGGTGGAAGGACCCATTCAGTACGACGCCGCGGTCGAGCAAAGCGTCGCCGACCAGAAGTTGCCGGATTCACTGGTGGCAGGCAAGGCGACCGTGTTCATATTCCCCGACCTCAACACGGGCAACAACACGTACAAGGCTGTGCAACGCAGTGCCGGGGCGATTGCCGTCGGCCCCGTTCTGCAGGGGTTGAACAAACCTGTCAACGATCTTTCGCGCGGCGCGCTGGTTCAGGACATTGTCAACACGGTGGCCATCACGGCCATTCAGGCGCAGGGAGCGTAAGCATGAGCGACGGCACCGTACTGGTCATCAATTCCGGCTCCTCGTCCATCAAATTTCAACTCGTACACCCGGATACGGCGGAGTTGGTGGCACACGGACTCATCGAGCGCATCGGTGAATCCGACGGCCACATCGTCTACAACCACCGCACCGGAACCTCGGACCGCAACCTTCTCATTGCCGATCATCGCGCTGGACTGAAGATGGTTCTCGAGATTGTCGCCGAAGTGGGGCGGCCACTGAGCGAGGCCGGCGTCATCGCTGTCGGGCACCGGGTAGTACACGGCGGGAACGTCTTCTACGCGCCGACGCTGATCGATGATTCTGTTGTCAAGGCCATCTCCGACCTGTCGACCCTTGCGCCACTGCACAATCCGGCAAACGTGATCGGCATCGAGGTGGCCCGCGAGGAATTGCCCGACGTACCGCACGTCGCCGTATTCGACACTGCCTTCTTCCACACACTGCCGGCGGCCGCGTCGACGTACGCGATCGATCGGGACGTCGCCGAAGCCAACCAGATTCGTCGATACGGATTCCACGGCACGTCCCACGAGTACGTATCCGGCCGGGTCGCCGCATTCCTGGGCAAGGATCCGGCAGACTTGAATCAGATTGTCCTGCACCTGGGCAACGGTGCGTCGGCGTCGGCGATCAAGGGTGGCAAGGCAATCGACACCACGATGGGCCTCACTCCGCTCGAGGGCCTGGTCATGGGAACCCGCAGCGGAGATATCGACCCCGGCATCATTTTGCACCTCAACCGGAACTCGGGCATGAAGGTAGACGAGATCGACGACCTTCTCAACCGCCGCTCCGGGCTGAAGGGACTCTCGGGTGTCAACGACTTCCGGGCACTGCTCGAGCTGATCGCAGCCGGAGACCAGCACGCGATGCTCGCCTACGACGTCTACATCCACATGCTGCGAAAGTACATCGGCGCCTTCATCGTTCAACTGGGCGGCGTCGACGTCATCACTTTCACCGGAGGAGTTGGGGAGAACAACATCGACGTCCGCCGTGACAGCCTCGCGGGCCTGAGGCGTCTGGGCATCGAGGTCGACGCAGTACTCAACGAGACGAAGAGTCGCGACGAGCGTCGTATCTCTGCATCCTCGTCGGCCGTGGAGGTGCTGGTGATCCCCACCAACGAGGAATTGGCGATCGCGCGCGCGGCGCAGGCGCTGGTTTCCGAACTCCGGTAAATCTCGCACTGCCCGCTTCGTGATCAGAAATTACTGTGCGGCCGAACGCTGTTCGCGAGGTCGACCAGAGCATAGCGATGCGTTCGGGAGACGGTGGTACGGGCCAGCGTCCGAAGACACATTTCGGCACCCGTGCGCAAACCGCGCTCGGTGAAGGGCAGATCGAGGATGGGTTCGAGTTCGTCGTGCGCTCGGTTTCCGGCCCTGATCCAGTCCAGTGCCGTGCCCAGTACCAGGGTCCGCATCTGCAGGCAGCGACCCTCGTCGGCCGGCAGGGCGCGGACGCGTCTGGCAGCCTCTCGGAGAGTTGCCTCGTCGAGGTTTGCTATCTCGGTGCGCGAGAGCATCGTCAGCACGCTGGTCATGCGGGCAACGTTGTAATGGCGTGAGCTGGTGGGGACCTCGTCCAGCGCCGTGACCGCGGCACCGGTGTCGCCGCGTTCGGCAAGTTGGCGTGCCAACCCGAATGCCGCGCTGACGTAGTTGTGGTCGGTCCGCCACACCGTGCGGTAGTACTTACCGGCGAAGCGGCACCATTGATCAGGATCCTCGGAATCCCATTGTTGCAGTACTAATTCGGCGGTTGCGGCCAGCGCGAGTTTAGGCGCCAACTCGCCGGGCAAAGCCGTGAGAACCGATTCGAAATGGGTGAAAGCCGATTCGAATGCGCTCTGCTGCAATCCCACCAGTCCGCGGTACCACTCGATCTTCCAATGGTCGCCGATGGTGGAATGCAGGTCGTCGAGTATCTTCTGCGCGGCTTCGGGATCACTCAGGTCCAGGTGCGCTTTGGCTTCGGCCAGTCGGAACTCCCCGGAAAACGCCGCCTCGGTTGCTGAGGCAACCCGATCGATCCCACCCTCACGGGCGCGTCGGAGTGCGTCGAGGGTCTGGGACGGCTCACTGTGGACGGCCGCGGCCAGCAACGGTGCACTCGGATCGGTGGGGTCGACCAAGGGGATGGGGAGTGCATGCGCAACCTCGAGTGGATCGAGACCGCTGTCGCGGGAATTGCCGTCGACGTACACGTCGGTCTGCGCAACCAGATCGTCGGTGCCGAAAGAGGTTCGTTGTCTACTGAATACGAGTGAGAGTCCCGGGTTTTCCTGGCCGCTCTGGTGCGCCAGTACCTCATGGAGAACACCGACGAGTTGGCCGCCGATCTCGTCCGCAGACTGGAATCGTTTCTTCGGATCCGGATCGGTGGCGCGCAGAAGCAACCGGTGGAAGAACTCGTACTCGCTCAGCACCGGCTCGTCGGCAGGATCGGGAAGACCGTCGAGGTAACGGCCGTGTTTGGAGGGCATGTCGAGAGTGAGCACGGCAAGTGTACGGCCGACGGTGTAGATGTCGGACGCAACCGTCGGCCCGGTCTCGATGATCTCGGGGGCCTGGTAACCCGCTGTGCCGTACAGGTATCCGAAATCTTCGATTCCCGACACGGCGCCAAGGTCGATGAGTTTCAACTGGTCCTCGGTGACCATGACGTTCTCGGGTTTGAGGTCGTTGTACGCCAAGCCGGTGGAGTGCAGATAACTCAGGGCGGGAAGAATTTCCAATACATACCCGATGGCCTGCTCGATCGGCATGTGACGGCCGTCGGGGAACGTAGCGAGTACTTCTCGGAGCGATCGCCCACCGACGTATTCCATGACGATGTAGCCCATGGGGGTGCCGTCGGGGCGAGGGTGCTCGACGAAGTTGAAGATCTTGACGATGCTGGGATGCGCTACTTCTGCGAGGAACTGCCGTTCGGCAACCGCGACGGCCTGTGCCTCGGAATCACCGAAGTGTAAGAGTCCCTTCAGAACTACCCAGCGGTCGCTGACATTGCGGTCGATCGCGAGATAGATCCACCCGAGGCCACCGTGAGCTATCGGCCCCTGCACCTCGTACTGACCGGAAACCAGTTCGCCTTCTTCGAGCAGCGGACGGAAGTCGAAAGTCGAACCGCACTTGGGGCACACACCACTCTGGCGCGCGGACGTGCCTGCCGCTTTGCGGCCCACCGGTTCTCCGCACTTCCAACAGAAACGTTTGCGTTCGGGAACCGTCGCATCGCTCATCACCGCCGACGCCGGGTCTACGTGGGGAACCGGGGGAACCTCGACCAGACCGCCGCCCAGACGGAGTTTGCGTGTCGAGCGTGATCGGCGGGAACGAGTGGACCGGCCCGTCGGCGTCGATACGGAGGATGGAACGGACTCACGTAACTGTGCGGATGTCTGCTCGGGGCGGGCAGTGGCCGCGGTGAAATCCGGCTCGAATCGTGGCGCTGCCTGTGTGGCAGCATGATCGGGCTCGCCGTTCCGATCCCCGCCGTTCTGATCCTCGTCTTTCGGATCTCGAGATTCTGTCATGACCGCCTCAATCCCGATACGCGGCAGGTGGGGGACCAGGAGTCGGTCCGAGCATGGTGAGCCAACGGTCGTAGAGAGAGTTCCAGGTGCCGTCGGTGCGGATCCGGTCCAGGGTGCCGTTCACGAATCGGACCAGATCGGTGTTGCCCGCGTTGATACCGATCCCGTACGGTTCGGTGCCCAACGAACTTCCGACCATGTCGAGATACGGGTCCTGCGAGGCAAGTCCGGCAAGAATGGTGTCGTCGGTGCTGATGGCGTCTACCTGCCCTTGTTGAAGTACCACAAGGCAATCCGACCACATCGGCACAGTGACAACCGTGGCCGCGGGTTGTAGTTTCTGGATGCGGCTCAGTGACGTCGTCCCGTTCGCGACACAGACCCGTTTATCGGCCAGGTCGTCGATATTGCGAATATCGGATCCCCGTACGACCAGAATGCGTTGGCGCGCAGTGAAGTATTCACTGGAGAACTCGATCTTCTCCCGCCGCTCGCAGGTGATGGACATGGTCTTGACGACGATGTCCACGGTGGAATCCTGCAGGGCTTCGATCCGCTCGTCGGACGTCAGGATTCGGTATTCGATCTTCTCGGGATCGCCGAGGACATCGCGGGCAACTTCGCGGGCGATGTCGACGTCGAAACCCTCGAGGCGTCCGGTTGCGGGATCCCGGAAGCTCATGAGGTTGCTGCCGGTATCGAGTCCGACGATGAGGCGGCCACGTTCGCGAATCTTGTCGACACTCGGCTGCGGCGGGCGAGGATTTGCGTCGGCCGGGACCGGACGCAGGCTGGCCGTCGGATCTCCACAGTCGGCCGACGTTGTCGGCGTAGGGCTGGGCGCGATGGTCGCTTCAGCAGGTAGCGGCGGCTGCGTGTATGGCGTGGTGGTGGACGAGATGAGCTCCTCGCCGGGTTGGCCGCCGCACGCAACCAGGAACAGCGCGGCCGCACCTGCCGCAACCAGCGCACGCGCTTTTCCTCTGCCGCTCACTGATACTCCCGCAGCCGTGGCCAGAATCCGGCGGCGATACCGACAACGCCAAGTACGGCCAGCATCGTCACTCCCGGAGCCGACGCTGACAACACACGCGAGGCGTGTGAGATGTCGGCGCGAAGGCTCTCACGGGAATCCGTTATCGCTTCCCACAAGGCGTCGTCGAGCGCGCGGTACTCGGCAGCGGAATCTTCCGCACCCGATCCGACGGCGATGTTCGCAGCTCCCGTGAAATCTCCGACGCCGAGGCGCAGAGCCATCCGATCGTGCGCCGCCACCCATTGATCGCGGGCGTCGATCGCCTGCGTGAGCACGGCGGTATCAACTCCCGACCGCCCATTGCCTTGCAGCTCACGGAGAATGGCGTCGACGTTGCTCACCTTGTTGATGAAGATGTCGGTCTCGTCGCCGTCGGAATCACGCTGGGCCAAACCCAGAGTCTCAACTGTTCGCGCTTGCTGGGCCATGATGCGGGCCTCGGTCAACTCGTGCAGCGGACCCGCTCCCGCGTCGAGCGCGCGGGTGGTGGTGATCGCCGAGATCAACCCGACCGTCAACAGCCAGATCAGCGCTGCAGCAACAGATATCGAGGCGAGGATCAATCCGAGATTGAAGCGTCGACGGCTGTGTTGCGCGATGCGGATCTGGACTGCGATGAGCATGGACAATGCCAGTGCAAATGCGATGATCGGCCACCACGGTGGGCGGACAAAATCATTCTGAACCTTGGTGACCTGCGCTTCTTGTGCGGAATGCAGGTGCTGAGCCGTGGGAAGCAAGGACGTTTGCATCAGATTCGACGCCTCGCCGAGATACGCGGCGCCCACAGGGTTTCCGACGCGATTGTTGGCACGCGCCGTCTCGATCAGCCCGGTGTACACAGTGAGGTCGGTCGAGATGGAGGTGAGGGCGGCTTGGCCGGCCATGTCCACAGTGTCGAGTCCGGCGGACGCGTTCACTATTTCTGCCGACGCCTCGCCGATCGACTGTGTATAGCGGTCGCGAACCGCCGGCGGTTCCAGTCCACCCCAGATGAACGCGGTGGCTGCGGCCGCGTCGGCAACCGACAGCGCGCTGTAGAGATTCTGAGCGGAGTTGGCAAGCGGTTCGGTTTCCGTCAGGACGTTGCCCAGGCGCGCTTGACGGTTCTCGATAGTCGCGGCGGCCAGGAATCCCGCCGCCAGGGTGAGCAAGATCAGGACTATCCCGACAGCGGTGAGGCGCCCGGGGGTCGACGTCATGAAATCGCGAAGTTCGCTCTGGATCATCGGCCTGGAGGCGGCTGTATCCACCGGGTCCTCGTCAGGCGGAGCGGGTGCGGTGCGAGGCTCGAGGGAGGGTGTCACGCGGCTGACCATCGAACACCTCTCACTCTCTGCACTCGGGCTGGAGGATCACTGGATTGCGGCCTCTTCGCGAGCATATAAGTATGGTCCGCACCGAGGGCAGATTGAACGGGTTAGTGTGGGGCAGGATAGTGGCGAATTTAAAGGCAGGGCGAGGTAGTCGATGCGTGGTGACGGTGACGGTTGGTCGGTCGGATCGGACGGAACTCGGCATTGGGGGCGTCACGGCGCCGCCGGATTGTTGTTGCGTGCCCCTGACGTAGACGGAACTCCGATGGTGCTGCTCCAGCATCGTGCGGCGTGGAGCCATCAGGGCGGAACCTGGGCTTTGCCGGGTGGCGCGCGTGACTCGCACGAAAACACAACGCATGCGGCAGTTCGAGAAGCACACGAAGAAGCCGGAATCGACGAGTCGTCGGTGCGGGTGCGGGGAGACGTCGTCACCATGCGCGCCGAGAGCGGATGGACCTATACGACGGTGGTTGCAGACGTCGAAAGTCCACTCGAGACGGTCGCGAACGGTGAGAGCACCGAATTGCGGTGGGTGCGAGAGGACGACGTCGAGAGCCTGCCGCTACATCCAGGATTTCATTCGGCCTGGCCGAGCTTGCGAACGTCGGTTGTTCCGGCGGACGAGGGAACGGATCAAGGCGGTGCCCGGACTGTTGTATTGCCGGACGGACGATTCGGTTGGACGTCGGGTAGTGCGGATTCTCTACAAGACGCCTCGGAGGCATCTCGCGCCCAGGCGTAGGACGGCTTCTCGCGCTCAGGCGTAAGACACTCCCGAGAAATACAAGAAGGGTCGGACTCGTCAGAGCCCGACCCTTTTCGTTGTAGTTTCGGCGCGGGCGGCAACGCGAACGAAGGGTCCGCAGCCAGCCGAAACGGCGCTCAGCTGAGCGTGTTCAGCGCGGTGATGAAGGAAACGGCGGTGATGCCGAGCTTGAGCAGTTCGCTGATCTTGCCGAGGTTCAAGTCTTCGAGTGAAGCGGTGCTCAGCGAGGCGGTGTCGATCGATCCCATGAAAACTCCTAAATTCGAATTGTTAGCTGAAGGTAAGCTATATCAGGAGAGTGTTGAATGCGGGACCAATGGACAGATCTGTGACCAAAATCACTAATTGGGATCATTCGGGCTGGTTAACGGACAATCGTGCAGCTTGTTTCTTGTCGAACTGGACAAGTTGACCAGTCCGGAACTTGCAGCTGGCCGCGAGCTGAACTGGAAGGTAACTAGAACACCATCATGTCGGCGAGGCGGCGCGCGGCTGCCTGCGGATCCGCGGCTTCCGTGATCGCACGAACGACGACAATTCGGGTGGCTCCGGCTTCGACGACCTCCGGAACGCGCGCCTCGTCGATGCCGCCGATCGCAAACCAGGGGCGCGTCGGCGTTGCATCGGCAGTCGAGCGGACCAGATCCAAGCCGGCCGCGCTGCGGTTCGGCTTGGTCGGTGTCGCCCAGACGGGGCCGGTGCAGAAGTAGTCGACGCCCTCTTCGATTGCAGCCAAACTTGCCTGCGCGCGTGAGCTCGTGGAACGGCCGATGACAACGTCGTCGCCGACAACCGTCCGCGCGTAGGGGACGGGGATGTCGTTCTGGCCGAGGTGCAACACATCGGCGCCTGACGCCATGGCCAGGTCGGCGCGGTCGTTGACGGCCAGGAGTGCGCCGTGACGCCTCGCGGCAGCCGAGAGAACGCCAAGCGCGATCAGCTCGTCCTTGGCTTCGAGCGGCCCGAACTCGCGCTCGCCCGCGGAGCCCTTGTCCCGGAGCTGAATGATGTCGACGCCACCGGACAACGCGGCTTCCGCGAACTGTGCAAGGTCGCCTTTGTCGCGACGTGCGTCGGTGCACAGGTACAGCCGTGCTGCTGCCAGGCGCTCGCGCCGGTCGAAGAGGTTACTGGGATGTGTGGGGTGCACGAAGCAAACGGTAGCCTCTAGGAAGCAAGGTTCGACACGGGAGTCCCGAAACTGTGCTGTCGCATTTGTCGCGAAGGCAAAGTTCGTGGGGCTGAGAGGGGATCGCGGCAAAGATCCCGACCGTCAGACCTGACCCGGATCATGCCGGCGCAGGAAGAAAAGGGTGGAATTTGTCATGAGCACGCACGCACGCTCGGTTGCGGTGGTCGGCGGGGGAGTCATCGGACTGTCCATTGCCTGGTACGCAGCGCGCGACGGATGGGCAGTACAGCTGTACGACCCGGCGATCGGAACCGGCGCATCCTGGGTCGCCGGTGGAATGCTCGCCCCGCTGTCCGAAGGATGGCCAGGTGAGGAAACGGCATTGACCGTCGGCGCAGCCTCGTTGGAGCGGTGGCCGGATTTCGGCGCGCACCTGCAGAAGTTCGGACCGTCGGTGTTCACCACCGACAGTTCACTCACCGTCGCTCTCGACAGCGCCGACGCCCAGGACCTGGCGACCATCGCGGAATGGGTCAGCGCGCAGGGACACGAACTACAGATCCTCGGCCGAGCGCAGATCCGTGAACTCGAACCGATGCTCGGCCGCGGCATTCGCTCGGGGCTCATGGCTGTCGGTGAATCCGCTGTCGACAATCGTGTGTTGCTGGCCGCTCTGCAGGCCGCGTGCGTGGCGTCGGGCGTCGAATTGATCAACCGCGCTGTCCACGATCTCGCGGAACTCGATACCGATCAGATCGTGCTGAGCGCGGGAATCACCTCACCGAAGCTGTGGCCAGGATTACCCGTTCGGCCGGTCAAAGGTGAGATCCTGCGTTTGCGCAGCCGGCCGGGAGTGACGCCGGCGCCCAGTCGAACCATCCGCGGCAGCGTCCACGGCCGACCCGCGTACCTCGTGCCGCGCGGCGACGGAATCGTGGTCGGTGCAACACAATACGAATCGGGCGAGGACACGCAGGTCACCATGGCCGGTGTGCGAGACCTGATCAACGACGCCGAAGCACTCATGCCGGCGATCGGTGAATACGAACTCTACGAGTGCGCGGCCGGCTTGCGTCCGATGACGCCGGACAACCTGCCGCTGATCGGCCGGGTCTCGGAGCGTGTTGTCATCTCTACCGGGCACGGCAGGAACGGTGTGCTCCTGACTCCGGTCACCGCAGACGCGACACTCGCGTTGTTGAACGGCACATCATTGGTCGAGGTCAAAGGAACCGAACCCCAGCGGTTCGCAGCAGTGAAGGAAAATTCATGAGTGAGCAGGTCCCGATCGGGATCACCGTCAACGGCGAAGAACTCGAATTCGATCGAGCCGTCACGGTGACCGAACTTCTGACACACCTCGAACTGCCAAGCAAGGGCATTGCCGTCGCCGTCGACGGTGCGCTCTTCCCGCGTGGGCGCTGGGACGAATCCGTCTCGCGTGGTTGGGAAATCGAGATCCTCACGGCGGTGCAGGGTGGCTGAACACGATCTCCTGACTATCGCGGGCCGTACGTTCGGCTCGCGGCTCATCACCGGCACCGGCGGCGCTGCCAACCTCGCAGTTCTCAAGGAAGCGCTGGTCGCGTCCGGCACCGAACTGACCACTGTCGCGATGCGACGCGTCGACGCTGCCGGCGGTACCGGCGTGCTGGATCTGCTTCGGCGCCTCGGAATCGAACCACTACCGAACACGGCCGGATGCCGCGGCGCGGCCGAAGCAGTGTTGACGGCGCAGTTGGCACGTGAAGCGCTCGAGACCAGTTGGGTGAAACTCGAAGTCATCGCCGACGAGCGAACCCTGCTGCCCGACGCCATCGAACTTGTCTCCGCTGCAGAACAATTGGTCGACGACGGATTTACCGTGCTGCCGTACACGACGGACGATCCGGTTCTGGCGCTTCGGCTCGAAGAGGTCGGTTGCGCGGCGGTCATGCCGCTCGGTTCGCCCATCGGGACCGGGCTGGGCATCGCGAACCCGCACAATATCGAGATGATCGTCGAGCGCGCAGGCGTGCCGGTCATTCTCGACGCCGGAATCGGAACGGCCAGCGACGCAACACTTGCCATGGAGCTGGGCTGCGACGCAGTGCTTCTCGCAACGGCGGTCACCAGGGCCAAGAATCCCGCGCTCATGGCGTCGGCGATGCGTCATGCCGTCGTTGCCGGTTTCGAGGCCAGGCACGCCGGCCGGATCCCGAAACGATTCTGGGCGCAGGCATCCTCCTAGGGGTCTTCTCGGGGTGGTTCCCGGGGTCCACGTCCTACCTGGGTACCACGTCGAACTAGACCTGCGACCGATGTGCAGGCGGTGCCGGATCAGGCAGAGTTCTCCTCATGATTGAACTGAGGGGATTGACCAAGGTTTACGGACCGACCAAGGCGGTGGACGATCTGACGTTCACCGTCCGCCCCGGCATCGTCACCGGGTTCCTCGGACCCAACGGCGCCGGCAAGTCGACGACGATGCGGATGATCCTGGGGTTGGATCGCCCGACGTCGGGTGAGGCGCTGATCGAAGGCAAGTCGTACCGCGAGCTCAAGGATCCGTTGCGTACCGTCGGCGCTTTGCTCGACGCGAAGTGGGTTCATCCGAACCGCAGCGCCAGGGCGCACCTGCAGTGGATGGCCGCGTCGAACGGGATTCCGAAGTCTCGGGTGGATGAGGTTCTCGGCCTCGTGGGGCTGTCCGAGGTTGCGGGCAAGAAGGCCGGCGGGTTCTCGCTCGGCATGTCTCAGCGTCTCGGCCTGGCCGGTGCGCTGCTGGGTGACCCGAAGGTGCTCCTGTTCGACGAGCCCGTCAACGGTCTCGATCCGGAGGGCATCGTCTGGATCCGTAAGTTCATGCAGCGACTGGCTGCCGAGGGACGCACCGTGCTGGTGTCGAGCCACTTGCTGTCGGAAATGGCTTTGACCGCGGAACAATTGGTTGTCATCGGTCGAGGTCGACTGATCTCGGACTCGACTGTCGCCGAGTTCGTCGATCGTTCGTCCGAGTCGACGGTTCGAGTGCGTAGTCCTCAGCTCGATGCATTGCGCAGCGTGTTGACGTCGCAGGGATTGACGGTGCGCGAAGACGGTTCGAGTGTTGTTCCCGCTCTGGTCGTTGTCGATTCCACCACCGAAATCGTGGGTAACTTGGCTGGTGCGCAGGGAATTGTGCTGCACGAGTTGGCTTCTCAGCGTGGTTCGCTCGAGGATGCCTTCATGAAGCTCACCGGCGACGATGTCCAGTACCACGCGACCGGGGTCACAGGCCCCGCCGTCGCGCAACCGAACGCTCACCAGAATGTCATGGGAGGTGCACTGTAATGGCTGTTCTCAGTGCTGAACGCATCAAGATCACCACGACCAAATCGCCACTCTGGTGCTCGGTCATCATCGTTGTTCTCGCTCTCGGATTTGCCGCCATCATGGGCACGGTAGCCAAGTCTGCGCTGACGTCGGACGCCCAAGGCGCCCCCGAACTCGACGCGGCACTTGCCACCGCCGGAATCTCGGGCTTCGGAATCATGGTCCTCATGATCATGGCGGCACTCGCGATCACCAGTGAGTACCGCTTCGGAACGATTCGCACCACATTCCAGGCAGTGCCCAATCGGGCATCGGTTCTCGCCGCCAAAGCCGGCCTGATCGGTGGATTCGGGGCAGTCCTGACCTTCGTTCTGGCATTCGGTGCCTACGCGATGGCCAAGGTCTTGGCCGGTGCCGACGCCAGCGTCGGCTTGACGCTGTCGAGCAGCTCTGACTGGCGCGCGATGTACGGCATCCCGATCTACGCGTTCTTCTGCGTGGTACTAGCCGTGGGTGTCGGTGCGATCATTCGTCAGTCGGCCGGCGCGATCGCCTTGCTGCTGCTGTGGCCACTGCTCATCGAGAGCCTCTTTTCACTGTTCGGCAGCTTCGGCGAGAAGATCATGCCGTTCCTGCCCTTCAACAACGCAAACCACTTCCTCAGCCCTGAAATGACGACCGGCGATTTCCACTGGGGACCGTGGGGCAGCCTGATCTACTTCGCGGTGTTCGTGCTGGTCATCTTCGGCATCAGCATTGTCCTGGTGAATCGCCGCGACGCCTGACCTCGACGCCTGACCTCGACGCCTGACACTGTGCGCCCTTGTCGACCGCCCGCGGTTGATAAGGGCGCACTGCCGTTTCCTTATCGGCTCCCGCGGTTACTCTTTCGCGCATGAGACTCCATCACGCGTTGGCAATCGGCATAGCCGGGGTTCTGGTGCTTGGTGGA
Source organism: Rhodococcus sp. MS16 (assembly GCF_013277795.1). Classification (NCBI taxonomy): domain Bacteria; kingdom Bacillati; phylum Actinomycetota; class Actinomycetes; order Mycobacteriales; family Nocardiaceae; genus Rhodococcus; species Rhodococcus sp. MS16. Next base: position 391,354 of record NZ_VBTM01000005.1, on the reverse strand, counting down.
TGTTCGGCGGGGGCCAGGCCCGCAGACACGGCGCTGATCGAACCGCAGGCCTTCTCGGGGACGGTCACCGTCGACGCGGTCATGGGCCATCTCGATCAGTTCGGCAAGATCGCAGCTGCCAACGGTAATACTCGGTCCACGGAAACCCCGGGGTACGACGCCAGCGTCGACTACGTCGCAAACCTGCTCGAAGACAATGGTTTCGACGTGGAAACCCCGGAGTTCGCGTTCAGCTCCTTCGACCCGGGAACCGAGCTGTTGACCTCCTCAGGCGGAGTCGACTTTCCGGTCCGCGCATTGACCTACTCGACGTCCACCGGACCGGACGGGATCACCGCACGCGTCGTGTCGGTACCCGCAGACGAGACACCAGGTTGTGAAGCCTCCGACTACGACGGGCTCGATGCTGCGGGAGCTATCGTCCTCGTCACCCGCGGGGTGTGCCAGTTCGGCGCCAAGCAGACCATCGCAGCAGATCAGGGCGCCGCTGCACTGTTGGTGGTCAACAACGAAGACGCGATGTTGGGCGGCGGAACCCTGGGCGATCCGGATATTGCGCGGATTCCCACGGGAGGCATCAGCCTGTCGTCGGGGCAACAGCTTGCCTCAGAGGGCGGTGACGTCACTCTGGTGCTGGACACGGTCACCACCACAACACGCTCGCGCAACGTCATCGCGCAGACGAAGACCGGATCAAGCAGCGACGTTGTCATGGTGGGCGCTCACCTGGACAGCGTTCCCGAGGGGCCCGGTATCAACGACAACGGCAGTGGCAGCGCGGCCATTCTGGAGACGGCGCTGCAGCTCGGTAGTTCGCCGGACATCACCAACGCGGTGCGGTTTGCGTTCTGGGGCGCCGAGGAACTGGGCCTCGTCGGCTCGACCGAGTACGTTGCCGGGCTCAGCCCGGAGGAACAAGCGGCCATCGCGCTGTACCTGAATTTCGACATGCTCGGCTCACCCAACCCCGGATATCTGGTCTACGACGGTGACAATTCGGATGGTCTCGGCGAAGGTCCTGGCCCGGAAGGCTCCGCCGGTATCGAACGCACCTTTGTCGACTATCTCGGCGGTCGCGGAATTCCGGCAGAGGGAACCGACTTCGACGGACGATCGGACTACGGCCCGTTCATCGAGATCGGAATTCCGGCAGGCGGCGTGTTCAGCGGAGCCGAGGAGCTGAAAACCGTCGAGCAGGCACTGAAATGGGGCGGCGAGCCCGGCGTGAGTTTCGATCCGAATTATCACACCGCCTTGGACAATCTCGACAACATCGATCGGGACGCACTCGCCGCGAATTCCGCTGCGGTGGCGTTTGCGGTGGCAACGTATGCGCAGGATATCGGGGGCCTCAACGGAGTTCCGGTAGGCGAGGCCAGAACCTTGGCTCGAACCCGGTGATCATGAGGCGCGCGGTGAGCAGCTCTAGGTTACTCTCGAGTAATGAGCGATCCGATCCCGAGCGAAGTACCCGGTGACGTGCGCGATGCCGCTCCTTCCGGCGTCCGCTCGGTCATCGGATCGGTGCTCAACACCGCGTCGGATCTGAACGGACACCAGCAGATCGTCGAGGCGCTACGACGTGTACGTCGGTTGCTTCCGGGCGACCCGGGGTTCGGCGACCCGCTCTCCCTGTCGGGGCCTGGCGGCGCCCGGGCGGTGGCACGCGTCGCCGATCGTTTTCTCGACCACAAACCGGCCGCTACCAGGGAAATGAGCCTCGGCGCGTTGCAGGTGTGGCAGGCGGCCCTCGAGAAGATGGGCCGAGGCCGTGGTGATCAGGAACTGACTATCGTCTTCACGGACCTCGTCGGTTTCTCCACGTGGTCGCTCCACGCCGGCGACGGGGCGACGCTCGCGCTCCTGCGGGCGGTCGCGCAGGCTGTCGAAACACCCATCACGGATCGCTACGGTCACGTCGTGAAACGGATGGGCGACGGACTCATGGCAGTGTTCACCAGCCCAGACGCGGCAGTGGCCGCGGTCTTCGCGGCGCAGGAAGCCCTGGCACACGTCAACCTCGACGGCTATCGGCCCAAGATGCGCGTCGGCCTCCACACCGGAACACCCCGGCAACTGGGCGACGACTGGTTGGGTGTCGACGTCACCATCGCCGCCCGGATGATGGGATTGGGCGGCGACGGCAACGTCATGATGTCTGCGGCAACTCTCGAAGAACTTGCGCCGGGAACCCTCGAAGAGCTGAACCTGGAGATCCGTCCGTGGCGCCGCGGATTCTTTGCGACGACGCCGAACGGAGTACCGCAGGATCTGGGTATCTGGCGCGTGTGGCAGGCCTGATACTCCTACATTTCGAGCCGCCACAACGGTGACACGGGGCCGTGACCGGCTCCGAGGTCGTACGATGCCTCGAGGCACTTGGTCACCCATTCCTTGCCGAAGGCGACGGCGTCGGGAACCGAATAACCGTGTGCCAGAGCGCACGTGATGGCAGCAGCCAGTGTGTCGCCGCCGCCGTGATCGTTGCCGGTCGCGATGCGGGGACTGCTGAACTCGAGGAAAGTGTCACCGTCGAACAACAGGTCGGTGCTCATGTCCGAGGTGCGCAGATGTCCACCCTTCACGATGGACCACTGAGCGCCCAAACCGTGAAGGGCCTCGGCAGCGCGGCGTGCGGTGGCGTCGTCCTCGACGTCGATGCCGGTGATCAACCGAATTTCGTCGAGGTTCGGTGTCACAACAGTTGCGGCGGGGATAAGGACGTTGCGGACAGCGTCGAGCGCTTCCGCGTGCAGGAGAGGATCGCCGTGCATCGACGCACACACGGGGTCGACGACAAGCGGGATCGGCCGGTCGCGGCCGATCCCCACCTCCGCGGCAACCGCAGCTACCGCTTCGATGATGGTTGTCGACGCCAGCATGCCTGTCTTGGCGGCGCCGATGCCGATATCCGAGACCACAGTCCGCACCTGATCGGCGACAACCTGCGGCGGAATCTCGTGGAAACCGCTGACGCCCACCGAATTCTGCACGGTGACGGCCGCAACGGCCACGCACGCGTGGACGCCGCACATTGCCATCGTGCGGGAGTCGGCTTGGATGCCGGCGCCGCCGCCGGAATCGGTGCCGGCAATGGTAAGGGCACGAATCGGCGTCTGGCCGGAGGGCGTCAGGGGAAGCAGGTTCACGTCGGAGAGCCTACCGATCGGACCTGGGGAAACCCCAGTTCGGTCCGGGCAGGTTCGGTTTCCAGGAGGTCCGCGTACTGACGGACGTCCGCCGAGATCCGCATCGAGCAGAATTTCGGACCGCACATCGAACAGAAATGCGCAGTCTTGGCGGGCTCGGCCGGAAGCGTCTCGTCGTGGAATTCTCGTGCCGTATCCGGATCGAGCGACAACGCGAACTGATCCAGCCAACGAAACTCGAAGCGCGCCTTGGACAGTGCGTCGTCCCGGGCCTGAGCATTGGGGTGTCCCTTGGCGAGGTCCGCAGCGTGCGCGGCAATCTTGTACGTGATCACCCCGGTTTTCACGTCGTCGCGGTTGGGCAGGCCGAGGTGCTCTTTGGGGGTGACGTAACAGAGCATCGCGGTTCCGGCCCGCGCGATCATCGCCGCTCCGATGGCCGACGTTATGTGGTCATAGGCAGGCGCGATGTCCGTCGCGAGCGGTCCGAGTGTGTAGAACGGCGCCTCGTCGCACAGTTCTTCCTCGAGGCGGACGTTCTCTTCGATCTTGTCCATGGGAACGTGTCCCGGACCCTCGATCATGACCTGGACGCCCGCGGCTTTCGCGATCTGGGTGAGCTCGCCCAGTGTGCGCAACTCCGCGAATTGCGCGGCGTCGTTCGCGTCGGCGATCGAACCGGGGCGAAGACCGTCACCGAGGGAGAACGTGACGTCGTAACGCCGCAGGATCTCGCACAGTTCGTCGAAGTGGGTGTACAGGAACGACTCCTGGCGATGGTGCATGCACCACGCGGCCATGATTGCGCCGCCGCGAGAAACGATTCCCGTCACTCGGTTGGCGGTCAGAGCGATGTAGCCGATTCGCACACCCGCGTGGACGGTCATGTAGTCCACACCCTGCTCACACTGCTCGATTACCGTGTCGCGGTAGATCTTCCACGTCAGGGCGGTGGGGTCACCGTTGACCTTCTCCAGTGCCTGATAGATCGGAACCGTGCCAACCGGAACGGGTGAGTTGCGCAGAATCCACTCACGGGTGAGATGGATGTCCTTGCCGGTCGACAGGTCCATGATGGTGTCGGCGCCCCACCGGATCGCCCACACCATCTTCTCGACTTCCTCTGCCACAGAAGATGTTACGGCGGAGTTTCCGATGTTTGCATTGATCTTCACGGCAAACTTCTTGCCGATGATCATCGGTTCCAGTTCGCCGTGTCGATGGTTGGCCGGGATCACGGCCCGGCCTCTGGCCACCTCGGATCGAATGAGTTCCGCGGAAACGCCCTCTCGGACAGCGCAATACCGCATCTCCGGAGTGATCACGCCGGCTCTGGCGCATTCCAATTGTGTCGAATCTCGTGCACTCCGTTCCCACGCGTCACGCGTTCTGGGGAGGCCGCGGTCGAGATCGATCGTGGCGGCGGTATCGGTGTACGGACCTGACGTGTCGTACAGATCCAGATGCTCACCAGTGGTGAGGGTGACGCGTCGAAGCGGGATCCGGAGCGAATCCGATTCGAGATAGTGCTTGCTGCTGCCCTCGATCGGGCCGGTAGTCACAGCTGCCACGCCGTGGACAGGCTTGTTGGGGACAGTCTTTTTGACAGACTTCTCGTGCATTAATGCGCTCCCTACGCCGGCATTACCCGGTCAGGTTCATCCGGTCGACGGCCCTAGCCGTCCTCTCAGCCCGCTGGTGCGAGCCCCCGTGGTGGTTGTATGAAATTTTGTGCGCGTGCGCTCACAACGGCACCGGGCGACTGTATCTCAGTACCGAAAGAAAATCTCGGTGCGATTGCGGTCGGGTCGTTCTCGGTGCGAAAATTGGGCGATCCCGGGACAGCGTCGTCGGCAACTGTTTCTATGAGTGTCATGGATCACAGTTTGGGTACCGTGCGTGCAGCAGTGGAGGTTTCCACCATGAACAACTCCGCCATGAATAACACCGACATCACGCTGATCGACAACCCGTCACATGAACGGTTCGAACTGCTCGCGGGCGACGAACTGGTCGGCATCCTCGGCTACCGCGACGAAGACGAGATCCTCGGGTGCGGCGACGAAGCCGGCGATGTGGTGGCGTACATGCACACCGTCGTCAAGGAAGAGTACGGCGGCCAGGGAATGGCAGCCGTATTGGTGCAGTTCTCGATGGATTGCGCCCGCGAACGTGAGTGGTCGGTTCGCCCGGTGTGCTCGTACGTGCAGCGATACCTCGGCGAGCATCCCGAATATCTCGATCTGCTCGTCGAGGACTGACCGCTTTCTCGCCGCTCCCGCTTTTCAGGAACCCAGCTGTGCGATCACAGGGGCGTGATCGCTGGCGCCCTTGCCTTTACGCTCGTTCCGATCGATTTCGGCTGACTCGACGCGAGCCGCCAGTGCGGGCGAGCCGAGAATGAAGTCGATGCGCATTCCCTGCTTCTTGGGGAAGCGGAGCTGCGTGTAGTCCCAGTACGTGTACACGCCGGGACCGGGAGTGTGGGGGCGGACGACGTCCGTGAAACCGGACGAGATGAACGCGTCGAAAGCAGCGCGCTCGGCCGGCGACGTATGAGTCTTGCCTTCGAAGACAGCGGGATCCCAGACGTCCTCGTCGGTGGGTGCGACATTCCAGTCGCCGACGAGGGCGATCTGCTCGTCCGGGTTCTGCTTCAGCCAGCCTTCGGCGTCGTCGCGCAGCTTGGCGAGCCAATCAAGCTTGTACGCGTAATGGGGATCGTCGAGTTCACGGCCGTTGGGAACATACAGGCTCCACACCCGCACCCCGCCACACGTCGCGCCGATCGCGCGGGCCTCGCGCACCTGCTCCGCTTCGGGGTCCTTGGTGAAGCCCGGCTGATCCTCGAAGCCGATCTGCACGTCGTCGAGACCGACACGAGAAGCGATAGCGACGCCGTTCCACTGGCTGAGTCCGACGTGAGCGACCTTGTAGCCGATCTCCTCGAAACGTTCGTACGGGAACTGCTCGTCCTTGCACTTGGTTTCCTGCATCGCCAGGACATCGACGTCGGATCGGTCGAGCCAATCGATGATCCGGTCGGTACGGGCACGGACGGAGTTGACGTTCCAGGTAGCTATGCGCACGCGGGCAAGCCTAGCGTCAGGCACCGACAGGCGCGGTGGCGTACCGGTAGCGATGATGTTCGACGAAGCCGAGCGAGCGAGCTGTGGCGACTGCCGCGGCGTTGTCTTCGGGAACGGCCAGGTAAGCATGGGTTGCGCCCTGGATTCGACTCCACCCGAGCAAGTCAGTGCAGATCAGAGTGCCGATTCCGTGCCGTCGGTGCGCATCCGCCACCGCGAGATCGAGCAGACCTGCCCACCGACGGCCGTCGGGGGCGTCGCTGACGGCGACTCGTGCCGAAGCCAGAATCATCGTGTCGGCGCTGCCGATCGTTCCGGTGGCCACGCGCGTGAGGGAGTCCCCGGCGCGAGCGTCGTCGATGGTGGTCGTGAACTGTGGCGGCGTCGGGGCTACGTTGTCGAGGTCGGCGGCAAATATGATGCCCTCGCCGCCGGAAATCCACGTGGGCGGGGCAATTCCGAGGCGGTCGGGCAGCATCAGAGTGGTCGGACGTCCCCGATCTGCGAACCAGGAGCGGATGGCCGCCAGCGTTTCCGGGGTTCGCGACGCACTGCCGCCGGGTTCGCCGAGGGGGAGTGCCGAGTCCATGTCATGGGGCGAGTGCCCGATGCGCAGCAGCCAACCGTCGATCCGAGCCTGCTCGGTTCCCGGTGAACCTGCGGCCGCAGCGATCTCGAGGTTGCGGATGTCGCCCACCCGAATGGGCCGCGCTGCAAGAACTTTGAGCGCGATTACCTGATCCGCCGATACGGTGACAACACGCCCGTCGTTGCCGCGAACCGTGATCGGGTCCGCGGATTCGAGGGTGCCGATCACGTCGGTCATCGGATGCGAGTAGCCGGGTGGGAGCTTGTACCGCAGTACCACCCGGCTACCGATCGAGATGGGCAAATGTCTCAGTCTTCGTCGTCGTGGCCGAACGGATCGTCGACCGTACCCGGAGTCCAGGTCAATCCGGGCTTACCCCAACCGGACTGCTTGATGGCCTTCTTCGCGGCGCGCGCATTCCGGCCGATCAGAACGTCGGTGTACAGGAAGCCGTCGAGGTGGCCGGTTTCGTGCTGGAGCATCCGGGCGAAGAATCCGGTGCCTTCGTACTCGACAGGGTTGCCGTCGGCGTCGGTTCCGGTGACCTTGGCCCAGTCTGCGCGGCCGGTGGGGAACTGCTCGCCGGGAACGGAAAGGCAGCCTTCGAAGTCGTCCTCGGGATCGGGCATCGTCTCGGGGATTTCCGACGTCTCGAGGACGGGGTTGACCACAACTCCGCGTCGGCGGGTGTCGCTACGATCGTCACCTGGGCAGTCGAACACGAAAAGACGCAGCGAAACACCGACCTGATTGGCCGCGAGGCCGACGCCGTTGGCGGCGTCCATCGTCTCGTACATGTCGGCGATCAGTTCGGCGATTTCCGCCGGAGACTGCGTGACCGGCTTTGTGGGCTCGTGCAGTACCGGGTCGCCGACGATTCGGATGGGGAGGATAGCCATGGCGTCAAGGATAGTGCGGCGCGCCCGCGTGGTTATCGCGGCCCGCCCGATACCTCGTGGTTCAATGGTTGCTGAAGAACAACGATGTGATTTGTTGCTCGGTCGGGCCACGTGCCCGGGGGAACGCGGGCAACAGGGGGACACAGTCTCACTGACGGCGAATACAGCAGTCGAGGAGTGACATGGACAGCGCAGTTGCGCGTAGTCGAAGCCGGACCGATGGCGCCGAGGTCGAAGATGCTGCGGGCGTCAGCTCTGCCGGAATCAACGATGTCGGCGAAGACGGGCTTACTCGCCGAGAACACGACATTCTTTCCTTCGAACGCCAATGGTGGAAGTACGCCGGCGCGAAGGAAGTAGCGATCAAAGAGTTGTTCGACATGTCGGCAACCCGCTACTACCAGGTGCTCAATGCACTCGTTGATCGCCCCGAATCGTTGGCGGCCGATCCGATGCTGGTCAAACGCCTGCGCCGGTTGCGTGCCAGCCGGCAGAAGGCCCGGGCGGCTCGTCGCCTCGGCTTCGAAGTGACCTGAAGCCGCAAAACCTACACACAAACCTCTGTCGATGAACGGTCGAACCGCCCACTGGCGATAGGGTCGAGAGTGTGAGTACCCCGAAAGAGCAGCCGTCCGGACCACCACTACGCGCTATCGCCATGGTGCTGATCGCCCTCGCGATCGTGTTCATCGGGCTCGGTGCGGCGTCGCTCGGCGGTTCCGATTCCGACACCACGGCGGCCGAGCAGACCGAGACGAGCGCGCCGGCCGCGACCACAACAGCGGTTGCCCCCGTGACAACAGCGCCGGCTGCCAAAACCGGCACCGACTCCGCGGAAACCACGACGACACGCCCGTCCGCGACCACGACATCAGCCGGCGCGTCGGTGAGTGTCGATCCGTCGACTGTCAGTGTCCGGGTGCTCAACAACAGCACGGTATCCGGGCTCGCAGCAGGAACCGCGGAAGAATTGACCGCTGCGGGTTGGAACGTCGAGGAGACGGGTAACTACAGCGAAGGAACGGTGAGCACCACCACGGTGTACTACGGATCTTCCGCGGCCGAGAAGGCAGCGGCGCAGCAGATTGCCGCCGAACTCGGTGTGACCGCAGAGCCACGATTTGCCGGTATCGCAAGCGCGTCGCCCGGTGTGATCGTCATCGTCACGTCCAACTGACCCGTCGGTTCGGACCACCCGTCGGGTCTGTGTACTACTCACGCCGTTATGATCAGTTGCACTTCCTCGCCACCCAAAGGAGCGGTTCGATGGCCCCCAGCAGCACCCGGCGTATGTCCTGGCGCGTCGTTGCCCCCGTAGTCGCACTAGCCGCTTTCGGCTTGACTGCCTGCAGTAACAACGAAGAGCCCAGCAACGTCCCCGGTACAACTCCGCCTGTGTGGACGGGTGCGGCCGACCCAAGCGCACACGAGAGCGAAAGCCACGGAGCGTCGTCGACTGCTCATGCCGGTAGCTCCGCAACCGAGACGGTTACCGCAACGTTGAACGGCGCAGACGGCAGCAAGGTCGGCACTGTCACGTTCACGCAGGAAGGTAGTGACGTCAAGGTCACCCTCGATGCAAAGGGCCTGACGCCGGGCTTCCACGGCTTCCACGTTCACCAGATTGCCAAGTGCGAGACCAACTCGGTTGCGCCCAGCGGCGGCGAGCCGGGCAACTTCCTCTCGGCCGGCGGACACTTCCAGGCAGAGGGCCACACCGGCCATCCCGCCAGCGGCGACCTGACGTCCGTACAGGTTCTCGAGGACGGCTCGGCCACCCTCGTGACCACCACCGACGCGTTCACGGTCGATCAGCTGGTGGCAAACGGCGGCACGTCCGTCATGATCCACGCAGGTGCCGACAACTTCGGCAACATCCCGACGCGTTACGCGCCGGCGCCGGATCAGCAGACCCTCGACACCGGTGACGCCGGCGCACGCGTTGCGTGTGGTGTCATCACCGAGAGCTGATTCTGCTCTGAGTTCTGTATCACTTCGGCAACTACCACGCAGTAGCCAGCACGGTGTTCTCGCGATCATTGTGGTTGGATTCTCTGCGTGGTAGTTCCATTTCCGGGTTCGCCGCGTCCGACGCTGGGCGTGGAGTGGGAGATCGCCTTGGTCGATCGTGTGACCAGAGATCTCTCCAATACAGCTGCCGAGGTGTTTTCGGCGGTCGAGGAGCTTGCGGGCTCCGAGACTCCGCACATCACCAAGGAGTTGCTGCGCAACACCGTCGAGTTGGTGACGGGCATTCACGACACGGTCGGCGAAGCCATGAGCGATCTCGATGCGTCCCTCGACCTGTTGCGCCGGGCCGCGGATCCGCTGGCCGTCGACCTCATCTGTGCGGGTACCCATCCGTTTGCCCAGTGGTCCACTCAGTTGGTCACGCGCACGCCTGATTACGACGAGCTGATCGAGCGCACGCAGTGGTGGGGCCGGCAGATGTTGATCTGGGGTGTGCACGTCCACGTCGGAGTGTCTTCGGCGGATCGGGTGTTCCCCATCATCAATGCGCTGTTGCAGCGGTACCCGCATCTGTTGGCGCTGTCGGCGTCGTCGCCGATGTGGGCCGGCGTCGATACCGGCTATGCGTCCAACCGGGCACTGATGTTCCAGCAGTTGCCGACGGCGGGTCTGCCGTACCAATTCGAGAGCTGGGCCGAGTACGAGTCGTTCATCGACGACCAGATGAAGACGGGCGTGATCACCAAGATCGGTGGCATGCATTGGGACATTCGTCCGGCGCCCAAGTGGGGAACCATCGAAGTCCGGGTGTTCGACGGGGTGTCGACGCGCGCGGAACTGGGCGCGCTGGTCGCATTGGTTCACTGCCTCATCGTTGATCTCGACCGCCGCCTCAGCGCGGGGGAGACGTTGCCGAACATGCAGCCGTGGCACGTGAAGGAAAACAAGTGGCGCGCAGCCAGATACGGTCTCGACGCCGAGATCATTCTGGACTCGGCCGCAAACGAATGTCTGGTCACCGACGACTTGGAGCGACTGCTCGAAGATCTCACGCCGATCGCGGTGTCGCTCGGGTGCGCGGACGAGTTGGCATCCGTCGCCGATATTCCGCGCCGCGGAGCGTCGTACCAGCGTCAACGACGCGTGGCGGAAGCTCACGGTGGAGATCTGGTGGCAGTGGTCGACGCGTTGGTTGCAGAGTTGGGTACGTGACGCGCCGCTGAGCAGTTCGGACAAACAGTCCATTTGTCTAGACGCCGTCCAAGCACCGTTCACTCGCCGTTTACTATTATCCGGTGTTGACAGACAGTGTGTCCCGAAGTGGGGCTTCGACGGGACAGACGGGCCAGTCCTGGGCGGCTTCGCACAAGGTCCTGATTCTCGGTAGTGCCGCAGTGCTTGCCCTCGTTCTGGGCGTGCAAGCTTTTGCGTCCTACAAGGGATATCTCGGTCCGGTGGAAAGCCTGTTCGGTGACTACTTCCTGGTTCCTCGTTCGGCAACGATGCCGTGGGTGGGGCTGGCATTGGCCCTGGTCGGGCTCAATACCCGGGAGCGTGTGTACGCGATCTCCGCGGCTGTTGCCATCGACCTGGTGGTCGGAGTTATCCGCTGGTCCGCCGGCGGTCCGATCACGATGGGCACCGGCGGCACTTGGGTGCTCACTGCTATTGCGGTGTACGCGTTCTGGAAACTCACCGGTGAGCGTCGGTCCGGCGTGCTTCGCGGAGTGGTGTTGGGTGCGTTGCTGATCCTCGCCGCGAAGGTGGCCGAGACCTGGCTTTCGATCACCATCCTCCTCGGCACCGACGTGTGGGACGAGTACGTCTTCCTGGCCGATCAGGCGCTGGGCAACCCGTCGTGGGTCATGGGTCAGTTCGTCGACGCGCTCGGCCCGGTGGGAGCGGCGATCCTCGACTGGATCTACGTCGAATTGCCGGTCGCGATCATCGTTGTCGCGCTGTACCAATGCCGTAAGGGCTGGCCGTCGCATCACCTTCTCCAGACGTTTCTGCTGATCGGTTTGATCGGGCCGATCTTCTACATTCTGTTCCCCGTGGTGGGTCCGGTATTTGCGTTCGGCCCCCGCGGGTTCGGATTCCAGATCGGCGACTTCTGGCCGAATATCGTTCCGAACGTGGATTTCTCGGCGCCGGCGTCGCTGCCGTTCGACGACGCAGCACCACGTAACTGCATGCCGAGTCTTCATACGGCGTGGGCTGTTGCGCTGTTCACCCACTCGCGCCGCGGCCCGTGGTGGCTGCGGACCTTGGGTACGTTCTGGCTTCTCGCGACGTTGACGGCAACCCTGGGTTTCGGGTTCCACTACGGCGTCGACCTCATCGCCGGCGCGGTTCTGTGCCTGACTCTCGATGCCGCACTGCACGATCCGGAACGTGGTTGGGGTTGGTTCCGCATCAGGCTGGTGCTCGGCGGAAGCGCGATACTCGTCGGACTACTGCTGTCGTACCGGTTCGCGTCCGTGCAGATGGCGGCGTACCCGGAACTGTTCGGGCCGCTGCTCGTCGGAGTTCTGACCGCGATGTCGGTGGCCTTCTTCGCGACGTTCTACGCCAAGCCTGGCACTGCGCTTGCGCAGTGGGGCGGCCGGAGCGAAGACGTCGCGGACCCTACGGATTCAGCTACGGACTCTGCGGCGGGTCTTCCAATTCGTTGATCTTCATGACGGCGTCCTGCTCGCGCTGCTCGCGGTAGGCCACACGGCCGACGCTGTGTGCGATCACCGGCGCTGTCAGCATGGTGAAGATTCCGACCAGGACGAGCATCCAGATGTCGACGCTGCCGCGCAGCAGGAACACCGCGCCCATGAGAACAAGAACAAGTCCGACGACCTGAGGTTTCGTGGCCGCGTGCATCCGGCGCAATGTGTCGGGGAATCGCACGATGCCGACAGCTGCGGTCAGGGCGAGCACCGAGCCGAGGAAGATGGCGAGGACGCCGATGACGTCGAGGATGTTGCCGATCATCGGTCACTCACCCGGAATCGTGCAACCGAGACGGATCCGATGAATCCGACCAGAGCGAGTGCAACGATCGCGGGAACGATCGTGGTGTCTCCGCTGTACGCGGCCCATACTGCGAGTCCACACATGGCAACGGCGACAATCGTGTCCAGCGCGACCAGACGGTCGAGTGAGCTCGGCCCGTCGATGAGCCGGAAAGTGGTCAGGACTGCGGCGACCGCGAGCATCACTCCGGAGATGATCAGGATGGTGGTGATGAATCCGTTCATTATTGATCCTCCGCTCGTGGCGCATCGAATTCGTAGTCACGTTGGTGCCACGGGCTTGGTTGCCAGTCGGAGTCACGCTCGAACGACGCGATGAACAGTCGCTCCAGATCTTCGACCGAGCGATAGAACGCGCTCACCGCTTTCTGTGAACCTACGTCGAGGACGTGAACGTAGACGATCCGGCGGTTCTGGTCGATCTCGAGAACCATCGTTCCCGGGATCAGGTTCAGCACGTCGATGCACAGCGTGAGTACCAGATCGGACTTGATACCAAGTTGGTAGCGCAGAACACCGGTGACGGGCGGCGGCGACGGCCGGATGGCAAGCCACGCCACCTGGATGCTGGAGACGGCCGCGTAGTACACGATCACGCCGATCAGACGCAGGATCGAGAGCACGTGCACTCGACCTTCCACGGGGACCGGCGGCAGCGGTAGAAGGACCATGATGACCAGGCCGACAGCAAGTCCACCGAAGATATTGCCCCAGCTGACGTTGCCCCACAGCAGAATCCACACGATCATGAGCCACAGGAGGACTCCGATGCGGAGTACGAGTGAGCGTTTCATCGCGGCGCCTCCTCGGTGTCAGTCACAGGCGTGTCAGTCACAGGCGTGTCGGCTACAGGGGCGTCGGCTACAGGTATCGGTCGGTGATCGCCGAGAACCGCGTCGATGTAGATGGACCGATCCTGTAGATCCTTCGCGGCTCGGTCGCTGATGTCGATGATCTGCCCGGCAAACACCGTCAACGCGAGGCCGACGCCCACGAGTGCGACTGTCGGGATCAGCATGAAGGCGGGAATCTTGCCGACGTCCTCGCGGTCGTCGAACGCGATGTCCTCTTCGGATTCGTCGATCAGAGCCGACGGGCTGACATCGGCGAGGTCGCCTTCGGGTGCGTCGGCTCGGGCGCGCCAGAAGGCCTTGGTCCACACACGGGCCACGGCGTAGAGCGTCAGGAGGCTGGTGACGGTACCGCCCGCGACGAGTACCCAGGCGAGTGCGCTGGCGTCGGAGGCTCCGGCTTGCAGCAGCGCAACCTTGCCGATGAAGCCGGAGAACGGCGGAATACCACCAAGATTGAGAGCGGGAACGAGGAACACGATAGCCAGAATCGGGCTGGCAGCGGCCAAACCGCCGAGGCGTCGTAGTGACGAGCTTCCGGCTTGTCGTTCGATCAGACCCACGACGAGGAAGAGCGTCGTCTGCACGATGATGTGGTGCGCGACGTAGTAGATGGCGCCCGACAATCCCGAGGTCGTGGAGAGCGCGATACCGAAGATCATGTAGCCGATATGGCTGACCAGGGTGAAGGACAGTAATCGTTTGATGTCGCTCTGGGCGATGGCACCCATGATGCCGACCACCATGGTCAACAGACCGCACACCATCAGGACATTGTCGAGTTCACCTTGCGGGAACAGCAGTGAGTGCGCGCGGATGATCGCATACACACCAACTTTGGTGAGCAGGCCGGCAAAGACGGCGGTGATGGGCGCCGGTGCCGTCGGGTAGGAGTCGGGAAGCCACGCCGACAGTGGGAAGACCGCAGCCTTGATCCCGAACGCCACGAGTAGGACGCCGAAGATCGCGGTGCGGGTGCCGGCGGGGATGTTGTCGAACCGCAGGGCCATGTCGGCCATGTTGAGTGTGCCAGTCGCGGCGTACGCAAAGGCGATGCCGGCCAGGAAGATCAGCGAAGACACCATCGACACCATGACGTACGAGACACCCGCTCGAACGCGGTCGGCACTCGCTCCCAAGGTCAGCAAGACGAAGCTCGCGGACAGCAGCACCTCGAACCCGACGTACAGGTTGAAGAGGTCACCGGCGAGGAAGGCGTTGGAAATACCCGCGGTCAGAGCCAGATATGTCGGCAGGAAGATCGACACCGGCTGCGCTTCGTTACCGTCGCGGATACCCTGACCGATCGCGTACACCATGACGGTGAGCAGGACGATCGAGGAGACGACCAGCATCATCGCCGACAGTCGGTCGACGACGAGAGTGATGCCGATCGGCGAATCCCAGCCGCCCACCTGAACTGCGGTGGTGCCGTCGCGGTCTGCCAGATACAGCAGCATGCCGGACACAGCCACGACGGCGACCAGTGCGATCAGGGTGATGACTCGCTGGAACCGGGGACGTCGGCCGACAACAAGTGTGGCGGCAGCGCCCAGCATCGGAATCAAGACGGGCAGGGGCGCCAGTGCGCCCATGAGGTTGGACGAAATGGTCACGTGCGCGCACCTCCCTTACCGTCTTTCTGGCGCTTCTCAGGTTCTTTCTTGCGGGCGAGATCCGTGGCCCAGTCGGGCACGGGTTCGTCCTCGAAATCGCCGTCGCGAAGATCTTCGTAGCACTCGATGTCCTCGAGGTTGACCAGTTGTTCCAGGGGGATGGGGTTGCCGTCCTTGTCGAATGCGTCGCCGCCGATGCTCGGCGCACCGGTGACGGGGTCGTCGGATCGGTCGTGGTCGGGAGCGTCGGCGGGCAACCGGCGCAGCAAGACCTTGGTGTCCTCGGGATCGTCTTCCACGGCGTCGGCGGTGTTGATCTTGTAAGACCGGTACGCCAGTGCCAGAACAAAGCCGGCCATGCCCATCGTGATGACGATCGCGGTCAGGATCATGCCCTGCGCCAGAGGATCGGCGATCTCTTCGTGCACGGAGTCGCGGCCGACGATCGGCGGATTGCCGTCACTGCCGCCGACGGTGAGGATCAGCAGGTTGATGCCGTTTCCGAGCAGAAGCATTCCCAGCAACATGCGGGTGATACTGCGCTCGATCAGCAGGTACACGCCCGTCGACGTCAGGACGGCGATCAGGAGGAGCATTCCGATATTTGCGCTCATGATGCTTTCACCTCGATTTCTGCGTCGAGGCGTGCGCCGAGACTTCGGAGTACGTCCAGCACCAGGCCGACCACGATGAGGTAGACGCCCAGGTCGAAGAACAGTGCGGTGACCAGTTTGACGTGGCCGATAAGCGGGAGGGTGAACTCGAAGACCGCCGACGAGAGAGCCGGGGCACCGAGGAACAGCGAGATGATCGCGGTGCCGGCCGAGAGAGCCAAGCCCAGGCCGAGGATCTTTCCGGCGTCGATGGGAACGGCTTCACCGAGTTCGTAGCGTCCACCGGCGAGGTAGCGCAACACGAGCGCAAGCCCGGCCGTCAAGCCGCCGGCAAAGCCGCCACCTGGCGCGTTGTGGCCGGAGAAGAAGAAGTAGATCGACAGCACCATGATCGTCGGGAAGACCAACCGGGTGGTGACCTCGAGGACCAGGGAGCGGTGACGCGGATCGATCAGGTCGCCGCCGCGCAGCCAGGTCGTGTCGGTGCTTGCGGCCGCTTTGTCGACGATCACCGAAGGCGCGTCGGACACTCGGGGCGCGATACCGAAGCGGCGGTTGCGGAACACAAGGCTGGCGACGCCCGTCGCGGCAACCAGCAGCACCGAGATCTCGCCGAGAGTGTCCCAGGCGCGGATATCGACGAGCAGGACGTTGACCACGTTCTTGCCGTTGCCGATGGTGTACGCGGCGTCGGGAAGCAGTTCGTAGATCGGGCGCGTATTGCGAGCGTTGACTGCGTACGCCGCGATGGCGGTGATCGTGATTCCGACGGCACCGGCCAGAAGGGCGCGCGGCAACTTGAACCCGATCGCCTTACTCTCGTCGATCTCGGCCGGGAACTTTCGAAGCACGAGCACAAAGATGACCAAAGTCAGTGTTTCGACCAGGAATTGGGTAAGAGCCAGGTCGGGGGCACCATGCAGCGCGAACAACACACCGGAGCCGTAGCCGGTGAGTCCGACCAGGATCACGGCGGCCAGACGGTTGCGCATCACGGTCGCAGCGATGGCTGCGGCGATCATCATCAGCGCGATCGTCAACTGGATGGGGGAATCCCACAACCGGAGATCGACGCCCGTGTCGGTGTCGATGATCAGCAGGACCAGGGGAACGACAACCAGCGTCGCGAGGATGGTCGACTGCGTCCGGGGCAGTGAACCACGCTGCGTGACTCCGGTCAGACGCATGGAGATGGTGTCCATGCCGCGCAGGGTCGCGTCGTAGATACGGTCGGCGTTGCCGAGCGGAGGGTGCTCGAAGTGAAGGCGGCTGATCTGGCGTTGCGCGATGTAGAGCGCAAAACCTCCGGCGATGACCACACAGGTGAGCAGCAGCGGCGTATTGACGCCGTGCCACAACGCCAGGTGATAGTCGGCGTGCGGACCGGCGGGCAGGGTGGTGGAGTACGGCGTCAGTAGCTTCTCGAGCTGCGGCGACAGTATTCCGGCAGCCAGTCCGGCAACGGCGAGCAGACCAGGGGAGAACAAGAACAGAGCGCTGGGCGCATGCATCTTGCTCACGGCGGGACTGGGCTTGCTCAGGGTCTTGCGTCCGAACGCGCCCCAGATGAAGCGAATGCTGTATCCGACGGTCAGAATCGAACCCATCACGATGACAGTGATGACGGCGATGGACGACCAGTGGCCGAGGACGTCGGTTTCGAGCACCGATTCGAGGGCAGCTTCTTTGCCGACAAATCCGAGAAGCGGCGGTAGCCCGGCCATGCTGGCGGCGGCTAGGGCCGCGATGATCGCCAACGCGGGGGCCGTCTTACCGAGATGGGCAAGTTTGCGCAGGTCACGGGTGCCGGTGGTGTGGTCGATGATACCGACCACCATGAAGAGCGCAGCCTTGAACATGGCGTGCGCCACCACCATCGTCATGCCGGCGAGGGCCGCGTCGCGCGTTCCCAGACCGACCAGAACCATCATGAAACCGAGTTGGCTGACGGTGCCGAACGCAAGGACGAGCTTGAGGTCGTATGCCCGCATGGCTCGCCAACCGGCCAGGATCATCGACAACAAGCCGAGGCTGATGATGGTGATGCGCCACGGCGGTGAATCCGCGTATCCGGGGGCGAGACGGGCAACGAGGTAAATACCGGCCTTGACCATCGCGGCGGCGTGGAGATAACCGCTGACCGGGGTGGGCGCGGCCATGGCGCCGGGAAGCCAGAAGTGCAGCGGGACAATTGCGGATTTCGACAGTGCGCCGATCAGGATCAGGACAATCGCGACGGACGGCAACCATCCCGTCGGCGGGTTGGCGACCAGGTCGGACAGGTTGTAGCTGCCACCGGCTTGGCCGAGGATGATCATGCCGACCAACATCGCGAGACCACCAGCGGTGGTGACCAACAATGCCTGGGTTGCGGCGCGGCGACTGGTAGCGCGCTCGGCGTAGTGGCCGACCAACAGGAATGACAGAACCGTGGTCAGTTCCCAGAACATGTAGAGCAGCAACATGTTGTCGCTGGTCACGAGGCCGAACATGGCGCCGGCAAATGCCACCATTTCGGCAGCGAAGATGCCGAGGCGGGGTTCGTCGTCGTTGAAATATCGTGCGCAGTAGATCAGAATCAGCGTGCCGACACCCAGGACCAGGACGGCCATGATCGCGGAGAGCGCGTCGAATCTGAAGTCGATGTCCATCGACAGGCCAGGAGCCCACGTGATGTGGAGCGTCTCGACTGTGCCCCATTTGTCGATGACCCAACCGAGGCTGATCAGCGGAACCAGTGAGAGCGGGAAAAATCCATTTCGCCCGAACCTGCGCACCACAAGCGGAGCCAAGAGGGCGGCAACGGCATGGGCAAGCAGAATACTGAGCAAAAGGCACTCCGTCGTGTTGTGTTCAGCGGGCGGCGGGGTGTCCGAACAAATCGAACCTATCGGTAATTTCGGGACGTAGCCCCTTCACAAGGACACCGTCTGGGTGTATATATTACCGGCCCGTCTTCATTTGCCGTGCAGTGCGTCGCTTCGAACTACAACCGTGTGAACTGATACACGTATGTTGGACCGGGTGAAAACGCAGATCATCCGCACCGCTGCCCTTGCACATATTCGGGATCGCCGACTGATTCAGACCCGGTCGGTCGGGAAGACGGCGTTCTATATGGCCGGCGGCAAAATCGATCCGGGTGAGACCACCGAACAAGCATTGCACCGCGAGATTCGTGAGGAACTCGATGTCGGACTTGTCCCCGGCACCGTCGAGTTTCTCGACGTGTTCGAAGCTCAGGCGTTCGGGCATTCGGTAGGGACGGCGCTGCACATGAGTTGCTATCGCGCCGAGATGGACGGCGAACCCCGCCCGACGAGCGAGATCGCCGAGTTCCGGTACTTCACGTGCGCAGAGTACGAAGCCATGGACGACGTGGCACCAGGTTCGCTCAAAGTGTTTCGACGCTTGGTGTCGATGGACCTGATTGACTGATCAGACGCAGTCGGCGGCTCGCGTAAGCGCAGACGACCACGATCACGAGGGCTGTGCCGTTGAGGATCAAGACGTCGTCGGACGGTTCGAACCGACTGGCCGTGGTAGCTCCGGTGATGGGCGTGTAGTCGGTCCACCCGTAGGAGAACTGCGGATATACCAGTAAGGCCAATGCCGTGGGTCCGAAGATCACACTGAGACCGACGAGCAGTCGCGACGCGCCGGTCCGCGCCGGTTCGGACTGCATGGCGCTGACAATCGTGTACGCCGCGCCGGCGCCGCAGATGCGGATCAGGACGTCGCTGACCGAAAGCGCGTTCTCCGAAGAGAACGTGGTTGTTGCGACGTAACTCGCAATTCCGGCAACGGACAGGACAACGAGCACGATGTAGCCGCCCACGAGTGAGGGACGAAACGCTGCGAGCGTTGCTGCCGCGATGATGAGGACCGTGAGAAAAACCGCAGTCGGAACGGGCGCCGATGCCCCGGTGCTCACGGACGCCGACAGGCTGTTTGCCACCGCGGATGCCAGCATGGCCGCGGCGGCCGTCGACATCAGCAGGATCTGGCCGCCCTTCTCCAAAACACGCGCGGCGATGACGGTGACCAAAATGGCACAGGCGACGACGGGAATCGCCGCCCACACCGTGTTGATGGTGATCCACCAGTTCACGGCCACGCCCATGAGCGTCAGCACTGCCGAGATCACCACAGGCCGCACTGCCATCCGTTCCGGTGGCTCGTCGCGATGTCGGTCGGCGTTGCTGCGCCACCAAACGAGCGCCGTAAGTGCAGTCAGTCCGAGGGCGATGAGTGTGGCGGCCACGATCGGCGGCTGAAACTGGGTGGTGTCTTGCGCGAGGTAGTCCGCATAGCGACGTGGAACTGCCGTGGGGTCGAGCAGTGCATCCGAAACGAACACGGCAACAAGCACACCCGCTACGGTGGCAGCCCGCACCATGCGGGGAATCGTGACCGTTATTGCTCCGAGCGCCACGCCGGCACCAACCGGGGACAGGGCCTCGAAGGCTTGGTAATACAGACCTGGCAATTCCAGCAGGAGTCCGCCGAATGCAACCAGCGCCGACGTCCGAATGCGAGTTCGAGCCAGACCGGCCGCGGTGCCGACAGCAACAACCGCCAGAACGCCGGCCCCGATCGTGCCGATGGACCAGAATCGATCGCCCGACCAGATCGACCTGGACTGGCTTTCCAGGAAGGGAGCCAAGCCGACCACAGTGACCACGAATGCCGTCACGCCGCCGAGTATCAGACGGGGCGTCCTGCTTATGACGGGCACCACTTCACGGTAGTCAATGAGCGTCGGATACGCCGGATTCTGCTGAATTGGAGTTGTGTGGAACTCGTCTGATGGCGGCGCAGCACACTGCGATGATCGCGACAAAGAGGAGAGCAGTTCCGATTGTCCGGGCGTTGACGTAGTCGACTGGAATCGTCGTGGTGCTTGTTGCGGATTCCACAAAAGCGAAGTTCAGTCGCACAGGGGGCCACGAAAGTTGACAGGCCAGAACAGCGATCGAGGTGAACGTCATTGCCGCGAACAGGATCGCGAGTCCGAGGGTGGCGTCGACCAGGCTGGCCGGAGCAAGCGCACCGAGCAACGCCGCTCCGCCGAACCCCAGGGCGGCGATTTTCACCACGATCGAAACGGCTCCGTGTGCAGTGGTGAAAGGGAGAAGCTCGGACAGGGGCACCGCGGCGAGGATGACCACTGCGACGGTGGCAGGGATGCGCTTGCTCAGGCGCAACCCCAGCGCGACCGCCACACCGGAGGCGAGCACCACAACCCAAGGAGATTCCAGCGATGCCCATTGGCCGTATTCACCGTTGACAAGCATCAGGGTCGGGGCCGACGCAGCTGCGAGTGCTGTTGCGGCCCAGAGAAACTTGCCGCCCGCGCCGGACTGCTCGCCGAGTTGGCGGGCAGCGATCGCCGTCAGGGCCAATGCCGCTGCGGCGCAGAGAATCATGACCACCCAGGCGGTGCCTTTGCTCGCGAATTCCTGTCGGTCGACGATGGATCCGAGTATCCGGTGCCCGATTGCCAAGGCGATCACGGCAATGAGCGCGACGCGGATTTCGCCGGCATCGGGGCGTCTGATGCGGAATGCGGACTGAGCGCTTATTGCGCAGGCGACTGCCAGTACAGCAGTTGCCGCCAGCAACAACCACGCTGGTTCACCCACAGCGGAGGTGCTCATCCGGCCGGCTCCGGTACCGAAGGCGTGCGCGGACAGATATCCTGCGATCACACCCAGTAGCACGCCGTTCCTTGCGGCGGTCCGATCCCAGCTTGCGGCAACTGCGCAGCCCAGAATGACGCCTGCCGCAACACTTTTGAGTACCACGAGTGTGATCAGCAGGTCGAGGACGGCAACGTCCGGAACGGCAACCCGGATCAGTGCGATGATCGCTGTTGCCGCGGTGACAACGATCCACGCTGCTCGGCGGGAACCGCTCCGCTGCGACAGTGCGCACGCGAGGACGGCTACGACGGCGCCCAGTGCAACGGAGGTGGGACCGCTGCTGATCCAGCGGTCGATTTCGGACTGCGAGGCGACAATCGCCCAGTCCTGCAGCGGGGGATTGGTCAAGGCGAAGGCGGCAAGTGCCCCCGACGCGAGTGCCGCGAGGGTGGTGAGGATCGCTCGGAAATCGACTGGCATCGAACCAACCTATCGCGGGCTCGCTCTCAGGCCGGTGGGGTCAGCGCGGGAAACCAGATGTCGGTCAGGACGTCGGCGGCCACGTCGGCGCCGGCGGTGATGGCGCCTTGCTCGGCCCAGCGGATGAAAAAGCGCTCGATCTGGGTGAGTAGCAGTTCAACTCGGAGTTTTGCCTCGTCGTGTCGCTCCTGCGGCCAGCGGGCAAGGTACGACGTCATCGCATTGGGGAGCGCCGAGATGCCGTCTCGCGCGAGGGTCCGAAATTCGGGTTCGAGAACCATGGCCTCGTCCCACGCGCGCATCAGGTGGTGGTGATCGCGGCACCAGTCGAGTGTCCGGTTGATCCACCCCGCAAATTCTGCGCGTGAACCGGAATCGAGGACGTGGTCGAGGTCCTGGAATATCGCGAGCGTGCTGATGACGACGGAATTGGACCCGAGGGCCTTGAGTATGTCGAGTTTGCCGGGGAAGTGGAGATAGAACGTGGCCCGGCTGCACCCGACCGCGGCGGCGATGTCTTCGACGGTGACGGCGGCGTAGCCCCGTTCGGTGAACAGTGCGTCGGCTGCGGCCACCAGGTCGGCACGGGTCTGCTGCTTCTGCTTTTCGCGCAGAGTCGGTTTGGCGGCAGTGTCTGTCATTGGAGGAATCTTACGGCTGTCGGCGGATTTGCACGAGACTATCCGTCTGTCACTTGACAGGCCGTTAGTGAAAGCTACTCTGTGGTGCAGGGCACAATCGACCGATCAGAGGACGCCATGACTATCTCGGATACAACGCGCACACCTGACCTGCCAGCCGGATTCGACGTCACGGACCCCGCGATTCTCGGCGAGCGGATTCCGTTCGAGGAATTTGCCGAACTTCGCCGAAGCGCACCGGTGTGGTGGTGCGAGCAGCCCCCTACCGTCGGCGGATTTCAGGACGAGGGTTACTGGGTTGTTTCTCGGCACGCCGATGTCAAAGAGGTCAGCCAGCGCAGCGATATCTTCTCGAGCTGGGAGAACACCGCCATTGCGCGCTTCGCGGACGACATGCCGCGCGAGGCCGTCGAGATGCTGCGGCACCTGCTCCTCAACAAGGATGCGCCGGAGCACACCAAACTTCGCAAGCTGATTTCCAAGCTGTTCACCCCGCGGGCCATCAACGGGATGCGCGACGAGTTGGACCGGCGCGCACGCAGCATCGTCGACACCGCCGTCGGTGAAGGCCCGGGCGATTTTGTGAAGCAGATTGCCAGTGAGCTGCCGCTGCAGGCGATCGCAGATCTGATCGGCGTCCCGCAAGACGATCGCGACAAGCTGTTCAAGTGGTCCAACGAGATGATGGGCTACGACGACCCCGAGTACGTGGGTGATCCGGCGGTCGCGTCCACCGAGGTGCTCGGATACGCATACCAAATGGCCGACGCGCGTCGCAGTTGCCCGGCCGACGACATCGTCACCACTCTCGTCCAGGCCGACATCGACGGCGACGCATTGAGCCCCGAAGAGTTCGGATTCTTCGTGCTGATCCTCGCGGTGGCGGGCAACGAGACAACCCGAAATGCCATCACCCACGGCATGATTGCGTTCCTCGAGAATCCCGAGCAGTGGGAGCTGTACAAGAAGGAACGGCCCAAGACCACGGCCGACGAGATCGTCCGCTGGGCGACACCTGTCACCGCGTTCCAGCGCACCGCCCTCGAAGACACCGAACTGGCCGGCGTCTCCATCAAGAAGGGACAGCGGGTGGTCATGCTCTACAGTTCCGCGAACTTCGACGAGGATGTCTTCGAGGATCCGATGACCTTCGACATCACCCGTAACCCCAATCCGCACTTGGGTTTCGGTGGAACTGGCGCGCACTTCTGCATCGGGGCGAATCTTGCCCGGATGGAGATCGACCTGATGTTCAACGCACTCGCCGACAATGTCCCCGACATCACCAAGATCGGTGATCCTCGTCGTCTGCGCTCGGGTTGGATCAACGGCATCAAGGAGTTCCAGGTTGATTACAAGAGCACAGGCTGCCCGGTAGCTCACTAGGGGCTACGCCCCTGTGCGCCTTTCTGGTAGCCAGCGCTACCAAAAAGGCGCACAGTAAGGTGACGTATCGCCTACTTTCAGGAGCCACCGTATGACATCGATCAACGACAAGGCCACCGCTCTACTGGCGCTGCACCAGCCAGGAAACCCCGTCATTCTCCCCACCGTCTGGGATGCCTGGTCCGCAAATCTTGCGGTTGCGGCCGGTTTTGCAGCTCTGACCGTTGGCAGCCACCCGGTATCGGATTCCATCGGAAAGCCCGATAACGAGGGAATCACGTTCGGCGAGTTGGTACGCCGGATCAAGCAGATCACCGGCGCCGTCGACGCTCCGGTTTCCGTGGACATCGAGAGTGGATACGGACTCGAGCCCGCTGTGCTCATCGAAGGGCTGATCGATGCCGGCGCGGTCGGTCTCAACATCGAGGACACCGTGCACAGTGAGGGTGGCCGTATTCGGGAGGCACAGGAGCACGCCGATTTTGTGGGTGGGCTTCGCCAGGCCGCCGACGCCGCAGGTGTCCACGTTGTTGTCAACGCGCGCACCGACCTGTTCGTGAAGCAGGTGGGAGACGAGGCTGATCGTGTGGACCGCGCCATTGCTCGCCTGAAACTGGCCGCCGACGCGGGAGCCGATGTTCTCTACCCCGTCGGACGGCACGACGACGCGGTCCAGCGGCGTCTGACGTCGGAGCTTCCGTTGCCGGTCAATGCAATCGGGATCCCGGATCAGGACGACCCGGCTAGTTTCGGACCGCTCGGCGTCGCCCGCGTGAGCTTCGGGCCGTTCTTCCAGATGGCATTGTCGACTCGGGCCAACGAGATTTTGGGGCGCTGGAAATAACTATGCAGAACGTGATGTCGCCAGGCCCGCTTCTCGATGCGCGTGGGCACCTCGTAGAGGCGGGCTGGGCGCCGTCGGAGGTCAAGACTTATCGGCGGTCGGCAGTCAAGGCGCCGAAGTTCCGGCTCAAGGAGTGGGACTACTACTGCGTGCTCACACCGGAATACGGGATTGCGCTGACCGTCGCGGACAACGGCTACATGGGGTTGCTCGGGGTGTCGTGGCTGGATTTCACCACTCCGGGTGAGGTCACGGAAAACGTGATGCTGCCCTTCCCAATGGGCAAACTTGGGTTGCCTTCCAGTGCCGATTCCGGCGACGTCGTTGTGTCGAAAGGTAAGGCGCGCTTCGAGTTCAGGCATGTCGACGGTGGTCGTCGCCTGATCGTGGACTACCCGGCATTCGACAGGGGCAAGGGATTGCACGCCGATCTGTTTCTCGAAAGCCCCGCCGATGACCGCATCGTGATCGCCACACCTTTTCCGAAAGCTCCCCGGTCGTTCTACTACAACCAGAAAGTCAACTGCCTGCCCGCAACCGGAACGGTTCGGGTCGGATCACAGGAATTTGCGTTTGCTCCGGAAGATGCCTTCGGAGTGCTGGATTGGGGCCGCGGAGTCTGGACCTACGAC
The DNA here is from genome assembly GCF_013277795.1 of Rhodococcus sp. MS16. Classification (NCBI taxonomy): domain Bacteria; kingdom Bacillati; phylum Actinomycetota; class Actinomycetes; order Mycobacteriales; family Nocardiaceae; genus Rhodococcus; species Rhodococcus sp. MS16. The sequence continues at coordinate 365,922 of NZ_VBTM01000005.1, read as the reverse complement.
AACACCTGGTACTGGGGCTCGGCATCGGGATTGGTGAACGGCGAGCGCTTCGGCTTCAACATCGGTTACGGATTCGGAGACACCACAGCGGCCAGCGAGAACATCGTCTTCGTGAACGGTGTTGCGCACAAACTGGATCGCCTGGCGTTCGAGATTCCACGAACCTACGACGGTGCGCCGTGGAACTTCACGAGCAACGACGGCCGGTTCGAGATGAAGTTCGAGCCCATCATCGATCGCGCCGCGAAATTCGACGTGGGTGTCCTGCGGTCCATTCAGCACCAGGTGTTCGGCAGGTTCACCGGCACGGTTGGTCTCGACGACGGCACATCGGTGGAAGTTCGCGACCTCCTCGGGTTTGCGGAGGAAGTTCGGAACCGCTGGTAGGGGTGCTGGCTAGCCGGCGGTGTTCAGGTCTCCGTACACCGTTCGCCCCGCGAGGACGGTGGCGCGCACCTCGATGTCGGCCAAGTCGGTGGGCGCCACATCGAGGGGATTGTCCGACAGCACAACAAGATCCGCGTAGGCGCCCGGGAAGATTGCGCCGATGCTCTCCTCGCTGAAGAGCTGCCAGGCGGCGTTGACGGTATGAGCGCGCAGCGCAGCGTCGACGGGGATACGTTCCTCCGGTGCACGCACCTGGCCACTCGGCGAGAGTCGGGTGACCGCGTCCTGCATGTTCCGCAGCGGGTTGGCCGGGGTGACCGGGCCGTCGTTGTGGAATGTGAAGCGCTGCCCGGCGGCAAGGGCAGAACCTGCTGCCGCCCATGCTCCGCCGTGCTCGGGACCGAACAGATCGTCGACCAACACGTCGCCCCAGTAGTGCAGGTGATCGATGAAGATGCTGACGGTGACGCCCAGCTGCGCGGCCCGGCGGAACTGATCTGCGCGCATCGCGCCGACATGTTCGAGGCGCAAGCGGTGATCGGACCGCGGAAACTCCTGCAGCAGTTGCTCCCACGCGTCGAGAACCATCGTGATTGCGTTGTCGCCGTGGGCGTGGCACGCGATCTGCCACCCCTGCTCGAAGTAGGCTGCGCTGATGTCGTGGATCTGCTCACCGGTGTAGTTGGCATGACCGTGGGTGCAGGCGATGCCGAGTCCGCGAGTGGCGGCTGTGTCGAGGTACGGGAAACTGGTCGCGACGTTGCCGACCCACGGTGAACCGTCCGACCACACTTTGATGCCGATCTGCTTGACCAGATCATCGCCCTCGCCGGGGGTGGCGTCCGTGGCGCGTTCCGGTGTCGACATTTCGTAGAGGCGGAACCTGGTGGTGAGCCCGCCCGCGTCGGCAATTGCCTTCAAGGCCGGGCGCATTCGTGGGTCGAACGACATTTCGGCGACGGTGGTGATGCCGGCCGCATTGAGCCGGGCGCACTCGGCGGCCAACAGTTGGGGGTAGTCGCTCCCGATGGTCATCGCGTGGCCGGCAACGGCAAACACGGCCGGTGTCTCGTACGCCGCGCCGTCGAGTTCGCCCGAGGAATCGTGGCCGTACGATCCGCCGATCGGATCGGGGGTGTCGCGGGTGATCCCGGCCTGCGCTGCTGCTGCGGAGTTGAAGTATGCAACGTGGCCGGAGTTGTGCATGATCACGAGCGGGTGGTCCGGTGCGATCATGTCGAGCCACTCGCGCGTGGGCTCGGGTAAACCCGTCTGCAGCAGAGGATCCCAACCGTTGAGCGATGCACCGGCCGCGCCGCGTGCTGCAACGGTGTCGATGACCGTGGCAACAACGGTATCCGCGTCGGCGATCGTGACGGGGCGGATGTCGACCACTGCCGGGCCGAGCACGATCGCCTCTTCGAGTGGGTGCCCGTGCGGTTCGATGAATCCGGGGAGCACGCAGGCAGTTCCGACGTCCACCACCCGCGTACCTTCGCCGATGAGCGAGTCGATCTCGGTCCGCTCGCCGACTGCCGTGATCCGGCCACCGGTCACGGCCAGAGCGTTCGCGCGCGGAGCGTCCTCGTGCATCGTGACGATGTCGCCGTACAGAACCAGATCAGCATCCACGTCAGTCCTCATCGGTTGTCGGCGTATGCCTGCAGGTGGGCTACCTGCTCGGGATCGAGTGACGGGCGGACCTTGTCGCGCGCGGTGGCAACATCGGCGGCGGTCACGTCGGCGGCGTCCATGCTGCGGCGCATGGCTGCCAGGGCGGCTTCGCGTAACAGAGCTGAGCAGTCGGCTGCCGAGTAACCTTCCAGATCGACTGCCAGCGCGTCGAGGTCGACATCTTCCGCCAGCGGCACAGACTTACCCGACGCCTTGAGAATTGCCTTGCGCGCGTCCGCGTCCGGCGGCGGAACAAATACAAGGCGTTCCAGTCTGCCTGGCCGCAGCAGTGCGGGGTCGATCAGATCAGGGCGGTTGGTGGCGCCCAACACCACGACATCACGCAGTGGCTCGACGCCGTCCATCTCCGTCAACAGGGCTGCGACGACGCGATCCGACACCCCGGAGTCCGAGCTCTGCCCGCGGCGCGGGGCGAGGGCGTCGATTTCGTCGAGGAAGATCAGCGAGGGTGCGGAATCGCGGGCGCGCTGGAACAATTCGCGCACCGCTTTTTCGGATGCGCCCACCCACTTGTCCATCAGCTCGGCACCCTTGACGGCATGCACACTCAGGTGTCCCGAGCTGGCAAGGGCGCGAACAAGATACGTCTTACCGCAGCCGGGAGGGCCGTAGAGGAGGACGCCGCGGGGCGGGTCGACGCCAAGGCGGGCAAAGGAATCGGGGTGCTGCAGCGGCCAGAGCACTGCCTCCGTGAGCGCCTGCTTGGTTTCGACCATGTCGCCGACGTCGTCGAGAGTGACGCTGCCGATGGACAGTTCTTCGGTACTGGACCGGGACAGTGGCCGAATCACCTCGAGCGCTCCGACGAGGTCGTCCTGCGTGATCTCCGGCGCTTCGGCGGATTTGGACGCTCTGGTCGCGGCTCGCAGCGCGGCTTCACGGCACAACGCGGCGAGGTCGGCAACCACAAAGCCGGGGGCGCGGGAGGCAATGGCGTCGAGTTCGAGTGTGCCGGTGGGAACTCTTCGGAGCAACAGTTCGAGGAGTGCCTTGCGGGTGGCACCGTCGGGCAGGCTCAGGGAGAGTTCACGGTCGCACAGATCTTGACCGCGCAGGCGGGCGTCGACGGCTTCGGGGTGCGCGGACGTGGCGACAAACGCGATGCCGGGGGTGGCGACGGCGCTGCGCAGCTGTTCGAGGATGAGCGCGGAGACGGGTTCGGGTGTGGCGGGCAGTAATGCGTCGATATCGGTGATCAGGAGAACCCCACCGCCGCGCACACCGGCTACAGCGTCGACGATGCGCTGCAGGCGCGTATTCGCTTCGGTTGCACCGACTCCGGGGCCGTCGAGTTCCACCAGCTTTCGCGCCGAGAGAACTGATCGGGCGAGTGTGGCTTTTCCGACGCCTGCCGGTCCGGTGATCAGAACACCGAGGTGCGGGGACGCGCCGAGTGTGCGCAGCAGTTCCGGTTCGTCGAGCGCCAGGCCGAGCCACTCGGTGAGTTTGGCGGCCTGGGCCTGTGCGCCCACGAGGTGGTCGAGGGGAACGGCAGGGGTGGGCTCGGCAGGGACAGACACAGTGGCACTGGAAACAACACGGGCAACGCCGGCGGGACTGGCTGTTCCCCAGTCCACCGCCGAGTTCGGCTGCACACTCACCGGCCCACCGGCCGGGTCGACGCCGGTGACGGTGAGCAGTTCCGACGTCCAGGCGACACCGAAGGTGCGGGAAAGAGCTTGAGTGGCTTCGGAAGTGCTGGTGCCCGGGCCCAAGTCGCGGGGGAGAAGCGAGACGGTATCGCCGACGCTCACCACCTTGCCGAGCAGGGCTTGGCGCAGGACGGTGGGGCTGATCGAGCGGGTTGCCATGGTGGAACCGGTAACGGAGACGGATCGTGCTCCGTACACCGTCACCGGACCCACCACGACGGACGAGTTCTCGGTGAGCCCCACGTTGGACATCGTGACGTCGTCCAACAAGATCGTGCCCGCCGGTGTGCCGGTGGGGGCCCGCCCCGCCACGGCAGCGGTTCCGCGTGCGCCCATCAAGGCGATGGCATCCCACTCGCGGATACCCAACGCTGCCAAGGCTTCGGGATGCAGGCGCACGACACCGCGTCGTAAATCTGCTGCGGAGGTGTTGAGTCGGACAGTCAGGGCGAGTTCCGGCGAAGTCACTCCCCGAGACTACGTCCTGAGCTAGCGAGGCCGACGCAAGCCGAGGCGCACCATCGAGCGTCGTCCACCCGCTGTGGGTTGACGACGGATCGCCCGGCGCTCCGACGGCTTGATGTCCCACGTTTCCGGCCGCGCCGCCACCCAGCGCTTGGAGCGGACGGCAAAGGGAATGTGAACCAGGTAGATCGCAATGAGAACGATCAACAGCACGTACGGGAAGGTGATCAGTGCGGCCGCGGTCAAGGCCACGAGGACCAGCAGCGCGGCAGCCATGTGCGGCGGCACGGATACCGATTTCATGGCCAGGGTCGGGATGCGGCTGACGATCAGAGCTGCCGAGAACAACATCCAGATGACTACAACTACCTGCGACGACCACCACCCGTCACCCCATTGGATGGTTGCAGCCAGGGGGGTGAGGGCGATCAGGGCGCCTGCGGGCGCTGGCACTCCGACAAAGTACTCGCGGGCATATGCGGGGACGTCGTCTTCGTCGAGCAGGGTATTGAACCGGGCCAGGCGCAACACGATGCTGACGGCGTAGACCAACGCGATGATCCAGCCGAAGTTGGTGTCGTCCAACAACGTCACGTACAGGACCAATGCCGGGGCAACGCCGAACGAGATGGCATCGGACAGCGAATCGAGCTCGGCACCGATCTTGCTGGTCGCGTCGAGAAGGCGGGCGATCCGGCCGTCGAGTGAATCGAGGACCGCCGCAGCACCGACCATCGCGAGCGAGATGCCAGGCTCTCCGTCGAGTGCGAACTTGACGGCGGACAGGCCCGCACACAGAGCGAGGATGGTGATGACGGACGGCAACAGCCGCACGGCTTGGGTGCGTTTTGGCACCTTCATGGCCGGGCTGGTTGTCACCACCGGTCTCTTCACGGCTGGCTTCATTCTCGGTGTCTTCACGGCAGTTGCGCGATGACGGTTTCAGCGCCAATTGTGCGCTGACCTGGTTCGACCAGCAAGGTCGTTCCGGCCGGGAAGTACGTGTCGACGCGCGATCCGAAGCGGATCAGACCGTAGGTGTCACCGATGGGAAGGGCATCGCCGACACCGGCGTAGCAGACGATACGACGCGCGAGCAGACCGGCGATCTGCACGACGGCAACGTCGTGTCCGCTCGCGGTCTCGATGAGCATGCTGTTGCGCTCGTTGACCTCGCTGGCGTCGGCCAGGTCTGCGGAGAGGAACTTGCCAGGCTGGTGAACAACCGTTTTGACGGTGCCTCCGACGGGAGCGCGCTGGACGTGTACGTCCAGAACCGACAGGAAGATGCTCACGCGGGGTCGAGGTTCGCTGCCGAGGTTCAGTTCGGCCGGCGGGACGGCATTGTCGACCAGTGCGACCTCGCCGTCGGCCGGGGCCACGACGACGCCGATGCGGTTGGGCGGTACCCGGTGCGGGTGACGGAAGAACGTGGCGCAGGCAGCTGCGGACACAAGGCCGGCTCGCCGCACCCACTTACGGTTGCGTCCCAGGGCTGCAACACCCAGCGGAGCGAGCACAAACGGAAGACCGGCGGGATGAAGCGGCGGAATCGCATGCCGAACCAGATCGACGATATGTCCGATTCCGGTGGGTTGCGGGGTTCCGGGGGGTGTGGGTCGGCGTGCCACAGGCTCCTCTAACTACTCGGTCGGTGTACTGCTGGCCGCACAGACACTACGGGGCGTCGTGCATCACTAGATTACGTGAGGCATCCGTTACTGCGGCATCTGTTGTTGCGGCACCCGGTATCGTCCGCCCCAGATCATGTAGGCGCAGTAGCCGAGCACACCGACCAGATAGAGAACGGTCGGGGCGACGAGGAGCCAGGTATCGACGGAACCATCCGTCGACGTGCCCGCGACCGCTGCGATCCAGGCAAGTAACAGTGCGGTGGCAGCGCCGAGCCATTCGAGGTCTTCGGAAATTCTTCGATCGAACTCGGCGCGATTGACCGGGTCCGTCCAGTATCGATGGTTCGCGATGCTGATCGCGTGCCCAGGAACACGGGGGATCAGGAACCTCGCTGACCCGAACGCGAGAGTGAGACCGAGACAGATTCCGCCGATCGGACCGAGGAACGACCACTTCGAATCCCACCGGGTTACCGCACCGGACGCGTCGAAGTGACCGGGAATCTCGTAGGCAACTCTATTACGTGTGCGCAGCCTGTAGCGGCATCAAGTACGAGAAGTACCCGGCGTAGTCGGTGGTGCGGATAGCAAGAGGCAGTGCCGCGCCGCTCGCCCGAATCACCAGTGCCCGACCGGGTTGCGCTGCCGCGGCCTCGCGTAGTCGCTGCCGATCGACCAGCACTCGGAACCTCTCTGCGGGAACCACGTCAGCCGGATCGATCCGAGCGCTTCCGTTGCCGTCGACGCTTACGATCGCTGTTTCCGTGGAGCCGTTGAGCAGGGCCGCCAATTGGTCACCTCTCAGTTCGGTTGCGCCACGGTCTTCGCGCAGGATGCGATGGTCCGGAAATTCACCGTCCTCGATGAGTGGGCTCGACACCGATCCACCGGGATAGGACGCGGTCACCGATCGGGTGGCGAAGGTGAGCGTCACGACTCCGGCGATGCCTCGCATCCTTCGCGCAAAGGCGAGCGGAACGATTGCCGAGACGGTCAAATTGGATCGCACGCTCACTTCTGCGACCGCTAGCCGGTACCGATCAGTGGTGACAAACGCCGCGACACCGTCGTGAATGTCGATATGTACTCCGCGAAGGATCGGGAACTCCGAATCGGCGTCCACGGCAAAAAGCACGGCGTCGAGTGCGCGTCGTACATCCCAGGAATCGAGGGTGACGCCGGTTGCGGTCGGCCGTGAATCGATGAGCCGATGGATTCGATCGAGTTCGGCTCGGGCGTCGGCGAGCCCGTCTTCGAGATTGCGCAAGTGCGCGTCCAACCGGGAGTGTGGGTCCGGCCCGGTCAGGACGGCTGTCATTTCCCGAACCGGGACACCGACGCGCCGCATGCCCGCGATCAGGCGAGCATCGCGGAGTTGGTCGTCGGTGTACCAGCGATAACCGGTGTGAAGGTCGACGGAGTGCGGAACCAGCACGCCTTCCTTGTCGTAGAAGCGCAGCGCACTGATCGGTAGCGCCGACGCCCTCGCCATCTCACCGATTGTCAGGAGCGCAGGGGTCAGGAGCGCTGGTCTAGTGGTCACGATCGAATTCTGCCCGCAATCGCGCGATGCCGCCCCGAACCATCCGGCCGTATCCGTCGTCGACGAGTGTTCCGGCCGCGCCTTCGGCCTTGGTCAGATGCTCGTGAGCTTCGGCGACTCGACCGAGTTTGTTGTAGTCGGCGGCCAGGTTGAGGTGCAACGACGGGTAGAAGCCTGCAACCTGCAGCGTCGAATGGTGTTCTTGCGCCCGAGCATCGGTCAGCGAATCAGCCGCTTCCAGTGCACGCAGATCCCACTGAAGTTCGTCGGCAGGGTCGTCTTGAACGTCGGCCATGTAGTGCGCGAGGGTGACAACGTGCAGCGGATCAGTGCCGACGTCGCGCCACACGTTTTCGAATGCAGAGCGAGCCCCGGCCCGATCGCCGGAGCTCGCCATTTCTTGTGCCTGCATTATTCGGTTCATCACGGGATCCATGAAAGGGATCCTGGAGTCTCGACCTGGTCGAGGGTCAAGCGGGAACGCTGGCTGCTTCCGCTTCCTTCTTCACACGCTCGAGAGTGGCGTTCATGCCCTTGACGAGTTCGACCTCGAAGCTGTCGTTGCCACCGAAGACCGTCTTGACCAGGAACTGCGAGACCTGGGACGTTCCGGTGGGAGCTTCACGGCGCTCGGTGAGCTTGGTTCCGGTTTCGGTCGCTTCGATGTTGTACGACCAGATGGTGCGGTTCTCGGCGATGCGGAACGCGACGGACTTGTTGGGCTCGAACCGAACAACCTTCGCTGTTGTCGGCCAGACGAGAAGGCCCTTGCGGTTGATGTTCAGGGTCTTGGCACCCTCACGGACGGTTCCACCGATGACCTTCATCTTCTTGCACTGGGGGCTCCATTCGCCCATCCGCTGCAGGTCGGCGACGATCGCCCACACATCCTGCGGGGATGCATTGATGTCGATGCTGGCTTCGAGGGTGTTGGACAATGGTTTCTCCAGTCAATTTGATGATACGACGAGTTACAAACACTTTTGCCGACGGTACGCGATACGTCAATACCCGATGTGCCTCAGGTCACCTTACGGCCAGGTCGCAGGGGTGGGCGGGAGGCTGGCGGCCGGTAGCGGACAATAGACGGCGCACGCATGCCTGCCATCCGACTGGAGTACCGAGTGAACACCGACGCCTTGCCCGACGAACGGGCCGGACTCAAGAGGGGGCTGACGGCGCGGCACATTCGTTTCATTGCTCTGGGCTCGGCAATCGGAACGGGACTTTTCTACGGCAGTGCCGAAGCGATCAAGCGCGCCGGGCCGTCGGTTCTGCTGGCTTACCTGATCGGTGGCCTCGCGGTGTACCTGGTGCTGCGCGCTCTCGGTGAGATGGCGGTACGCAACCCCGTCTCCGGTTCGTTCAGCGAATACGCCAACCAGCATCTGGGTCCGCTTGCCGGATTCATGACAGGGTGGACGTACACATTCGAGATGGTGATCGTCTGTCTTGCCGACGTCACAGCGTTCGGCCTGTACATGCAGTTCTGGTTCCCGGACGTGCCACGCTGGATTTGGGTTCTGGCCGTCGTCTTCTTCATTGGCGCCCTGAACCTGTTGAGCGTCAAGGTGTTCGGTGAGCTCGAGTTCTGGTTCACGCTCGTCAAGATTACCGCCATCATCGCGATGATCGTGGGTGGCATCGCGATCATCGTGTTCGGATTCGGCGTGCACGACACCGACGCGGGAGTCAGCAACCTGTGGTCGGACGGCGGATTCTTCGCTACGGGAATCGGCGGGTTCCTCGCGTGCTTTGCAATCGTCATGTTTGCGTTCGGCGGCACCGAAATCATCGGAATCACTGCCGGTGAGGCAGAAGACCCGGCGCGGACCATCCGAAAAGCGGTCAACACCGTTCCGGTACGCATCATTCTCTTCTACGTCTGCACCCTCGCAGTCATCATGATCATCATTCCGTGGCAGACCATCACCAGCGACAACAGTCCCTTTGTGCAGATCTTCGAGAACCTCGGATTGGGCACCGCTGCTTCGATACTCAACATCGTGGTCATCACCGCGGCGCTGTCCGCCATCAACAGCGACGTATTCGGTGCCGGCCGCATGATGTTCGGAATGTCCCACGCCGGTCAAGCGCCGCAGGTCATGAAGAAGGTGTCCCGCAACGGAGTTCCGTGGATGACCGTTGTCATCATGACCGTCGCCTTGTTGGTCGGCGTGGTGCTCAACTACCTGATCCCGGACCAGGTTTTCCTCGTGATCGCGTCGCTCGCGACCTTCGCCACCATCTTTGTGTGGGTCATGATTCTGCTGTCGCAGTTCCGTTCACGCCGCCAGATGAGTGCCGACGAAACAGCGGCACTGAAGTTTCCAGTGCCGCTGTGGCCGTACGGTCAGATCTTCGCGATCGGTTTCCTGGTGTTTGTCATCATCCTGTTGGGCGTCATTGCGGACACCCGTGTTGCCCTACTGGTGGGCGCCGGATGGCTCGTGCTGCTGGCCGGCGCGTACTACAAATGGGTGAAACCCGCCGTCAGCGCAGCGGATCGAAGTGGCGCATCACAGTAGGCATCGTGCCTGCCGTCATCGACTCCGCCATCATCTTTCCGGTCAACGGACCCAACGCGATTCCCCACATCCCGTGACCACCCGCGACATGGACGCGCGGCGACTTCGTAGCACCGATCAACGGCAACCCGTCAGTGGTGCAGGGACGTGATCCGACCCATTCCTCGTCACGCGCAGTCCAGTCGATGCCGCGGAGCATGGGCTTTGCGGCGTCGATGATCGCCTGCACGCGACGCGGATCCAACGGTGCGTCTGGGCTGCGGAATTCCATCATTCCGGCGACGCGGAACCTGTCGTGCAGCGGCGTGCACGCCACGCGCTGAGTGGGGAAGTACACCGGGTTCTTGGGCAGGTGATCGGGTGTGACGCTGAAGCTGTATCCGCGTCCCGCCTGCACCAGTTTGCGCACACCGAACGGCGCTGCCAGCTTGTTCAAGCGAGCGCCACTGGAAATCACGACTGCATCTGCTGCACGCGAATCACCGTTGGCGGAGCGAACACTCACGCCGTCGGCACGGTCGTCGATTGACGCCACATCGAAGCCGGTGATGATCTCGGCGCCACGTTCACGGACGGCGTCGGCCAACGAGTTCACAAATTGCGGGGGATCGATGAAACGCTGACCACGCAGCCGGATTCCGGCCTTCACACCGGTGCCGAGGGTTGGCTCGAGCGAGTGGATCGCATCGTGGTCGAGGAGATCGAAGTCGACCTCGCCGCCGGCGGCCTCCACATGACGGAACTCCTCGACCAGGTTCTCGCGATCCTGCTCCGACGCGAACGCCGCGAGGAACGGATCAGCCAAGCGGGTGTGCTCCTTGACGCCACCGTCGGCAAGTTCGTCGAATGCGCCCAGCGCAGTTCGGTTCACTTCCGTGTAGACGGACATTGCTTCCTGCCACTTCGAGGGTGTGCAGTGGCGAGCAAATCCGACCAGGAACCGGATCAGTTTCAGATCGGTTGTCAGCGGAACATACACCGGCGACGACGGGCTGAGCATCGCGCGCAGGCCGTACTGAAGGACTGCAGGTTCGGGGAGCGGAAGCGTGAGAGCGGGCGCGAGCCAGCCGGCATTTCCCCAGCTGGCATCAGCGGCGACGCCATCTCGATCGACGACGGTGACGTCGACTCCACGTTCCTGGAGGAACCAGGCCGTCGACAATCCGACCATGCCTGCGCCGACCACGACCACACGATCGGGGCTCTGACGAGTTCCCATGACCTGCTCCTTTAGCTCCGTTGACATGCGAGACGCCGGTCACACCGGCTCTGTTTCAAGCATGGGCTGAGGGGAGGGCAAAAGGAGTGGCCGTTCGGCCACAGGTAGAGATCAGGCGCTGTGCATATGCACAACGGGCGTTCAATTCCGCAGTTTGAACTGGAGCATCAGGATCAGTCGAGTGTCCGCGTCGGTCAGGTCAACACCACACATGTCCTTGCAGCGGCGTAGCCGATTGCGCAGGGTGTTGGGGTGAACGTGCAGTGCTGCGGAAGAATTCGCGACATCACCGCCCTTGTCGAGGAAGGTGCGGGCCGTGGCGACAAGTTCGCTGCCGTGCCGACGGTCGTGCTCGTCCAACGCGCCAAGGGGTGTGACATCGCCCAGTCCGTCGAAGATGTCGGCGACATGCAATGCCAGTACTGACGCCAAGGTGTCGTTCATTCCCGCGACAATCCCGCCGGACCGGTTGTGCCGCAGCGCGCCCAGAACATGGTCGGCGTCGGCGCGCGATAGATGGCATTCGCTGGCGGATTTCACAGTTCGGCCCACCGCCACGGCAAGTTGTGCGCGTTCGCGGGCGCGACCGAGGAAGTCCTCCAGCAATCGGCGGGTGTTCGCTTCGTCAGCGGAGACAACAAGATACGTCGCGTCGATCAACTGCGCGATCACGGCGTCGACGGCCAGTGTGTCGAGATACAGACCCAACGACGCCGCGACGGTGCTCGGCATGAAACCGGCTGTCGCGCCAACCGCTACAACGGTCAGCGGTCCGCGCAGTCGCAAGTCCTCGGCGGCGCGGAATGCCTGCTCGCCGCCGCCGATCAGTGCTTTGACTCGCTCGGTCTGGCGGCGTCTGGTGCTGTTGATCCGGTCCCGCTCGGACGCGATGTGCTCCGCAACCACGGGCACAGCAGCGCGAAGTGTCGATTCCTGGGACGGCGTCGGCTCGCCGGCGAGTGCCACCCAGATAGACCCGACGGCAATGTTGTTCTCTCGCACGGCGATGACAAGCCGGGGAGTGATCGCCGGATCGTCGAGGTTGACGTAGATAGGGTCCGTCTCGCGATGGAGGCGTTCGAAAACACCTGCATTCGAGAGTAGTTCGCGAATTCGGCCGGGTACCTGCCGGCCGAGGATGGTTCCGATCCGAGCCTCGTCCACGGCTTGTTCACCACCGGAGTAGGCAAGGACGGTCGAGTTCTCGTCCTCGATGGTGACGGGGGCTCCGAGTAATTCCGCCAAGGATCCCGCGACGCTGAAGAGATCGTCGTCGCGCAGGTCCATGAGGCTGAGCCTACTGAGCCGGTTCGTTTCTTGTGGTGCGACGCGTCGGGGTTGCAACTATAGGCTGGTGCAATGGCTGACATCGAAGGTGTTCTGTTCGACATCGACGGAGTCCTGCTCACGTCATGGCAGCCCATCGAGGGTGCCGGCGAGGCGGTCCGCGATGTGCGTAGTCGGGGCTTGGCGTGTGGGTTTCTCACCAACACCACCTCCCGCAGTTCGACCCTGATTGCGGAGGGACTGTGTGACGCGGGAATTGCGGTCGAACCCAGCCAGATTGTGACCGCAGCAAGGCTCACGGCGGAGTACGTGCGCACCACATATCCCGAAGCGAAGGCCTGGGTGCTCAACAACGGCGATGTGTCCAGCGACCTCGAGGGAATCGAACTGGTCGACAAGAACCCTGATGTTGTCATCCTCGGCGGCGCAGGTCCCGAATTCACTCACGAGGCCCTGAGTCAGGTGCTCGAATATTTGCTCGACGGTGTCCCGGTGGTCGCGATGCACCGAGGAATGATGTGGGAGACAGATACGGGCTTGAGGATCGACACCGGAACGTACCTACCGGGTTTCGAGGAAGTTGCCGGCGTCAATATCGCGGCCGTCGGCAAGCCGTCGCTCACGGGCTTTCTCGCGGCCACCGAATTGATGGACGTCGACGCCGAAGCGACGGTCATGGTGGGAGACGATCTGATCGGTGACATCCTTTCGTCGCAAAGGGTCGGGTTGACCGGAGTTCTGGTGCGTACCGGCAAGTTTCGGCAGGCAGTGCTCGAATTGGCAACGCAACAGCCGGACTATGTCATCGATTCCGTGGCGGATCTACCGGGATTGTTGGAAACCTTGCTCGAGTCGTGACCTGCAAAGCGTGACGGACGTCATGTGAGCGGGTACTCTCGCGCCCGAATCCATGAACGTGTTCCAAGAAGGAGTTTTCTATGCCCTTGATCTCGTCAGTCTGGTTCCGCCGCTCGTCCTCACGAGTTAACGGAAGTACCAGTAGTCGGTTGGGGGGCCGCCTGGCGAGAACAGGGGCTGTGGTGACCGCGGGGATGGGCTTGGTTGCGGGGCTGGCGCTGGCAGGCGGGGGAGTCGCTTCGGCTGCACCCGTTACGTGTGTGTCGCCGCCGTTGGTAAACGACATTCAGGTATCGGACACCGCGAGCTGTGGCGCACAGGCTGTTGGTGCGGGACGCTCGCAGGCCGGTGCCATGGAGAGCGGAACAGCTGTCAGCGTCTCGGCTGACAACAGCTACACCAACACTTACGCCAACGGTTTCGGAACGGCTCTCGGCGCTTCGCGCGGCAACGGTCAGGCGCACGCCTACGCACTCGGTGGCGGCATCGCCCGCGCCGGTGCGGCCGACGGAAACTTCACCGTCGCCATCGCCGGTTGGGGAGCGGGAGCGACGGCTGACGCCAACGGAGTCAACTGCATGGGCAACTTGTCCTTCGCTGTGAACTTCACCAACGGGCAGTTCTGCATCGCCGGCTGAGTCTTGACCTTGCACTCGGCACGCTCGAGTGCTAAAAATGCAATTGGCACTCGCGAGCTGTGAGTGCCAGGTCGAGTCAGTGAGACCGGGATCCATCGACACCCCCGGTCGTCCGTCGCGGGCACTGACTTAAGACCACAGGCTAGATGGGTGACCTAAGCAAAATTCGGTCGCCCTGTGCCGATGAGGTGACCCGACGAGCGGTCACCTTGTGTGTCACCCCCTATCCGGAGGATCACTTCGCAATGGCAAAGATCATCGCGTTCGACGAAGAGGCACGTCGCGGCCTCGAGCGAGGCCTCAATGCCCTCGCCGACGCTGTCAAGGTGACGTTGGGCCCCAAGGGTCGCAACGTCGTTCTCGAAAAGAAGTGGGGCGCCCCCACGATCACCAACGATGGTGTTTCCATCGCCAAGGAGATCGAACTCGACGACCCGTACGAGAAGATCGGCGCGGAGCTCGTCAAGGAGGTCGCCAAGAAGACTGACGACGTCGCTGGCGACGGCACCACCACCGCCACCGTCCTCGCACAGGCATTGGTCCGCGAAGGCCTGCGTAACGTCGCAGCCGGCGCGAACCCGCTCGGCCTCAAGCGCGGCATCGAGAAGGCTGTCGAGGCTGTCACAGCTCGCCTGCTCGAAACCGCCAAGGAGATCGACACCAAGGAGCAGATCGCTGCTACCGCCGGTATTTCCGCAGGCGACCCGTCCATCGGCGAGCTCATCGCCGAGGCAATGGACAAGGTCGGCAAGGAAGGCGTCATCACGGTCGAGGAGTCCAACACCTTCGGCCTGCAGCTCGAGCTCACCGAGGGCATGCGCTTCGACAAGGGCTACATCTCGGCGTACTTCGCCACCGATGCAGAGCGTCAGGAAGCCGTCCTCGAAGACGTCTACATCCTGCTCGTCAGCTCCAAGATCTCCACGGTCAAGGACCTGCTGCCCCTGCTGGAGAAGGTTATCCAGTCCGGCAAGCCGCTCCTGATCATCGCCGAGGACGTCGAGGGCGAAGCTCTCTCCACCCTCGTCGTCAACAAGATCCGTGGCACCTTCAAGTCTGTTGCCGTCAAGGCTCCCGGCTTCGGTGACCGTCGTAAGGCTCAGCTCGCCGACATCGCCATCCTCACGGGTGGCGAGGTCATCAGCGAAGAGGTCGGACTCTCCTTGGAGACCGCAGGCCTCGAGCTCCTCGGCCAGGCACGCAAGGTTGTCATCACCAAGGACGAGACCACCATCGTCGAAGGTGCCGGCGACGCCGACGCCATCGCAGGTCGCGTCAGCCAGATCCGCGCTGAGATCGAGAACAGCGACTCGGATTACGACCGCGAGAAGCTGCAGGAACGTCTGGCCAAGCTGGCCGGCGGCGTTGCAGTCATCAAGGCAGGCGCAGCAACCGAGGTTGAGCTCAAGGAGCGCAAGCACCGCATCGAAGATGCAGTGCGCAACGCTAAGGCAGCTGTCGAAGAGGGCATCGTCGCCGGTGGCGGCGTAGCACTCATCCAGGCAGCTCCCGCCCTGGACGACCTCAAGCTCGAAGGTGACGAGGCAACCGGCGCGAACATCGTTCGCGTTGCACTGTCCGCTCCGCTCAAGCAGATCGCATTCAACGCAGGCCTCGAGCCCGGCGTTGTTGCGGACAAGGTCTCGAACCTGCCCGCAGGTCACGGCCTCAACGCTGCGACCAACGAGTACGAAGACCTGCTCGCTGCAGGCATCAACGACCCGGTCAAGGTCACCCGCTCGGCACTGCAGAACGCAGCGTCCATCGCGGCTCTGTTCCTGACGACCGAAGCTGTTGTCGCTGACAAGCCGGAGAAGTCTGCTCCCGCAGGCGATCCCACCGGCGGCATGGGCGGCATGGACTTCTGAGTCCATCCCCTTAGCTCCCAGAGGCCCGGTCCACCATTTGGTGGGCCGGGCTTTTGCGTGAGTGAGGGTGTGGTGGAACTCGACTTCACAAGTTTCTTCGCATGGCGCACGGCTTCGATCAGTCTGTTGATCGGAGGTTGTTTCTGTCAGGAAGTGACCTTGTTTCTGTCAAGATCGCGGGATCTCTCATCGGATGCCATCTTGAGCTGCTCGAAACTCGCGCGAAGAAGCCCAATGTAGTGATGGAGATCCGGCATTGCCACTGTGTCCGCTATGACATTGAGAGTTAACCCGCCGCCGGATGCGGCGACCATAAAGTGCCGCAGCCCATCCCCGTCCACTGGCGGTTGTGTCGCGAGCACAGCTGCGCCCGGTGCCCCGTTCAAAGTTAGCCCGTCGACCGAGAGCGGAATATTGCTCACCATTGTGTGCTGGTAGCAGGGGTGGTTCAGGTCGTAGGGGTTCTTCCTACGTGTATATGCAATCAACCGCAGCAATGGTGCCGGCGCTGTTTCGATCGCAGCGCTTACACGGCGGATCGCGAGGTGGGAAGTGCGAGCTTTCTCCAAACGGGCAGACTCTGCAATGAGCGCCACCCGTTTCAACGGATCTTCGACGTGGGTGTGCATATCAATTGCCAGGATTACCAACTGATTCGCAGACTCCCAGTCTTCTATCTTGCGCATCGACCGTGGCACCATCGCAACGAGTGATCCCTTCGGCTCTTCACCCTTCTCCGTCAGGTACCTCATCAGAGCACCGCCGACGACTGCTAGCAGAACATCGTTGATGGTTGCCCCGGAGACTGCATCCTTGATCTGGCGAACAGCTGCACCGGGCAGCGTGATCTGCTCGAGTGTCCCAGACCCGCTCACCTTGCCGTTGAAACGGGTTGTTGGATGATCGCGGAAACTCTCGACCCATTCGCCAGCAGCCTGTGCTTCGGCAACGGCCCTGTGAGCCGCACGATTGGCGGGCACGTGTCTGGCGAATCGTAGAACCTGTTTTGGCATACTCAGCACAGCATTGAGGAGCATGCGCGCCTTCAAAAACGGTATCGCAGGCTCGAACTCCGCCGGCCGCAACGTATCCGAAAAGATGGCTTCACCCAACATTCGGATCGCAATTCCGTCCGCGCCGCTGTGGTGCGACTTGAGGACTACAGCGGTCAGTCGGCCGGGCAGATCGTCCAGTCCCTCTATTCCATTGAAAAAGTGCAGTTCCCAAGGTGGACGTGTCAAGTCCATCCGGGAGGTCAACAACTTGCTAAGCGGATCCTGCAGTGCGGCCCAACCAGGCTCGGTGATATTGGTGACTTGTACGTGGTCACTCACGTCGAAGTTGCTGGCTGGGACCCAATGCGGATGCTCGAGGCTCAGTGGTGTTCGCTGAATGCGTTGCGTAAACATCCGGTTGTGGCCGAGGCGCGCAGTGACCCACTCGACGGCTTGTTCCTGTGAGAATTCCGAATCGGGGTGTCGCGAGGTCTCGAAGAAATAGACGCCGATGAGGTGTCCCAGATGCCCATCGGCTTCGTTGTAGATGTAATCGGCATCGCGTGGGCTCAATTGCGTAACCCTCATTGCCAATGGATTGGACAATCTCATGGGTGCTCCTCGTGTGGGGGTGCAGAGCTATATGCTGGCGCTGCTGAAGTCGAAAATCCCCGAGGCTTATGTCAGCCTCGGGGATTCTCTGAGTTCCATGGATGATGGCCAGAAGACCATGATCATTTGGTAGATCGACGGCTACCATCCGTCCACCCCAGACCGTTCACTTGGGGTTCTTGATCACCATGCTTCCGATGGCCGTGTACTCGGTAACGAGCCCAACCCAGTTCAGCATGTGGATAAGGTACCTCTCAATCATTGTAAATTCCTCTCATTTCAGACTGGTTGGGTGAAGGAAGACAAGGTGTCGAGGTACTTCGCAAATGTACCTACCAGGTCAACAGAACCGAACGCGACCATGTCGGACAAGTAGGCCAGAAGAATATTGAACATTGTTGTTTTATCTCCTAATTACGTGCCGGCGATGGAGCCGAGGCCCGATTGGATGAGTCCGGAGGATCCCGCAGAACCGGTAACCCCAAGATTGATGGCCGCGGACACGGTTGCGAATATTCCGCCAACTATGCCCTTCATCGACTCCAATACCGGCAGCAATAGTGCTGCATCGATGCTCCCGAGCGCGCCCATAAGGCTCGAAGTATCCACGATTTATTTGCTCCTCAACGATTGATTATTATTGAACGGGATTGAAATTCATATCGATGGACCCCATGACGGGAATCACGAATATGAACCCAATAATCATCTTGACCAGTTCACCGTACGGCGGGTCGAACATATCGGCGATTGATCCGAGTTTCATCATTCACTCCTGTCGTCAGAAAATATTCGGAAAAGAACTGCATTGCCATCAGCTGTTGCTGACGGCCTCGGCCAATGACCCCGTGCCAGCATCGACTCCGGGAATTATTGATCCGGAATACAGAACTCCCATTAGGTCGCTGAACATCGTCGCGGTCGTCGCAAAAAACAGTGCGAGCATACAGAGTTCCACCCTTTCGGTAGATCGGTAAACGATAGTTGCGCATTCATAAACGCCGGCTTGTGTAAGTCCACAAAGAGTAAAAACGTGGGCAGAGCTCAGGAAACACTGGTGTTCCAAACACTCAGATTTTCGTTGACCTGCTTACTCTTTGTGGATGCTTCTGGCATCACGCTAATGCAGGATAGCTCGATTCGGTCACTTTTTGTCAAAGAAATTTTCCGCAATTTGCAACCTGTTTCAGTTTTTGCTGGTCACGCCCCTAGTTTGCGAACGATCGTCCTTGTATCGGCCGATCGATGTGGCAACGGATCGGCCCTCCTGTGTGCTGGCCGGCGTGGATGCGGCCGATCATCTGTCGAATCCTGTGCCTGTATAGGTTACTTAGGCTGTCTACCAATAATTTTCGACGCATTGGCCGCTTGTCGCCCGGTAATTCGTTCGATCCAAGTGAATCGACCAGAGCGGCTCGCGCACCTGGCGTATCCATCGAAAGTACTAGTGTCCGAAGAGAGTTCAGTGGCACTGTATCCGTCGAAAGTACTAGCGGGTGCCTAGTTTCGGCGCACCGCATCCTCTGAAAGTACTAGTTTCGGTGTACTGAACCCACTGAAAGTACTAGTCCAAGTTGATAATTCGGATGCGTCTAGGTTGGAGGGTGTCGCCACACTGATCGTCAGCGGGTGGGTGCTGTGGTCAGTGCTGTCGGGGATTTGTAGTCGGCTCATTGCTGCATGTTGCGTGCTACGTCATCTCGTTTCTTAAGCTCAGAATTTTCGGCCAATGACCTGGCCCTCGATCCCGTGTGGGTGACCAAACTCCATCAGGGAGCCGCGCGATAGTTAGTCGTGAGACTGCAATTTTTGCATCGAATTGCGCTTCTTGATCGGAAATACGGTTTCGGTCGGGGTGTTGTTAGGCGTTGATCTTGTCGCTAATTGCGGACGGGAATCGGATGTTGATCTGTTGTCGTCACCATGAGTAAGAGTGGTCTGTGACCGGTGCTAGTGCGAACCCGGCGCGACTAGTAGTTGTTAGAAGTCGTCTGTCGAGAGTGCCTGTTCGCGAAGTTTGCTGCGATTGTGTCGGTCGGACGATCGCAGACATCGCGTGGATGCGGTCGGATACTCATGGCTGAAGCAGTGCGTATGTTTGTCGGATTGGCTCGTTCGTTCGCGAGCTTGCAAGTGACGTTGACACAATTTCTGGAACACTGAGTGGTCCAAGCCTTCCGTTGGGAGAGCCCGACCTGAGCGCCGCAGCGAATTCAGTTTAAGCTGCTGAGTGTCCGAGGCAGTAGCGGAAATCCACAGGTTGCGGAGGAAGCTCTTGCGCATTACCTCGCTGCCACGCGTCATCGACGTCGCAGGACAAGCAAAGGGAATGTGTGCGATGACCGACCTGAGTTTGCCGGAGGTACGAGAGTAATGGCTATTCGAAGCCTGAACCATGCGGTGCTGTTCGTTTCCGACGTCGAGCGGAGTGCGTCGTTCTACTGCGATGTACTGGGATTCGAGAAGCTTCCCGTGAATTTCCCCGGCGGAGCATTCCTGCGCGGCGCGAATTCGGCAAACGATCACGACCTGGGGCTCTTTCAGGCCAGCGCGCCGCGGGCGCGAGATGGCGCGGTAGGTCTCTACCACCTGGCCTGGGAGGTTGAGACGCTGAGCGAACTCGCGCAATGCCGCGATCGCATGCTGGCCGCGAATGCTCTCGGCGGAGCGTCCAATCACGCCGCGACCAAGGCCCTGTACGGTCGCGACCCGGACGGAATCGAATTCGAAGTCACCTGGCTGGTACCGGACGGGCTACTCGACGGTGAACTTGTGCCTGGTGTTGCGCACACGCGACCGCTGGACATCGCTGCCGAGATCGAACGATACGGCGCTTCGACGCCTGGTGGTCCGCGAACGGATCGTGCGATTTACGCGCAACTCATGGGGCGCATGGAGGAACAGAATCAGGACGCTTCGAATTGATTCTTGGAGCGAAGATCGTTTGCGACGCAGGTATCCCAGATATCGCGCGCTGCGATACGCACCGTTGATACGAGTTGATTCATTTTCATGTCGTCGATCGGTCCGCAGACAGAGAGTGCTGCGCGGTTGCCGTAGTAGTGATCGCGCGGACCGATTGACGTTGCCACGCAGGCAATTCCGAGCACTGATTCTTCGCGGTCCATCGCTACCCCGCGGTCGCGGACGCGATCCAATTCTGTGTAGAGGTGTTCTTGCGACGCGATGCTGTACTGGGTTGTCTTGCGAAGCGGAGCGCGAGTAATGCTCTGCATCTTGTCTGGTTCGAGATTGGCCAGAATCGCCTTGCCGACGGCGGTGACGTGTGCGGGAAGTCGCGAGCCGACACGGCTGGGGAGTGCTAGTGGCGTTCGTCCGGGGACGCGGTCCAAGTACAAGACGTCACTGTTGTTCAGTGCCGCCAGATGGACCGTCAGCCCGGTGGAACGAGCTAGCCGGTTCAAGACGGGCACCGCTCCATGGCGCAGTCGGTTCTGATTGAGTGCCCACTGGCCGAGTTCGTACGACTTGCTGCCGAGTTCGTATCGGTGTTCTTGCCGAGTGATCCACCGTTTGGTCACGAGTTGCTCGAGCAGGCGGTGAGCGGTGGAGCGAGGGATCCCCGTTCGCTGAGTTACCTCGGCGAGCGTGAGTGGCCCTGTGTTCTCGAAGGTTTCGAGGATGGCCGAAATTCGATCGACAACCGACACCGGATCGTCCACCTTGCGAGTGGTTCTCACCATGAACTCCTGTCCTCGCCGCGAATCTGTGATCGCAGTCACCTTAGTGTTGCCCGATTCGCGTCGGCAATTGTTCGGCCCAGCCAGCGGGAGTGAGTGCGGCGGCTCGGCCTCATGTCGTGTGCACCGTTGCCCACAACTCGTCAGGGGACGGCCGGATGTGCCTGCCGCCAGGAACTTGTGTGCACTCAGGTCCGGGGGAGAAGCCTGGGCAATCCCCGGATATTTGGACACCTGACCGATACAATCCGGACAGTCTTCCAGCGTCGGATGTGAGGGGCACACATGATCTTTCGGAACTCGTTGCCAACCGGGGTAGCTCAGTTGGGTCCGCGGGATGCGGAGTTCATCTACAACGAGTCCGAGGGCCACCTCAGTCATATGGTGTGCGCGTACTTCTTCGACACTGCGGGCCATCCGCTGGCCGACATGACACACGCCGACGCGGTTGGATGGATTTCGGAACGGTTCGGGTACTGGCCGCTGTTCACGAGCCGAGTGCAGCGAGTTCCCCTCGACCTGGACTATCCGTACTGGGTGCCGGCAACTGATTTCGATGTCGACGATCATGTGCGGGTGCACAAGGCGTCGGGGCCCGGATGGGCACCGGTGCGAGCATTGCTGGGCAAGTCTCTGAGCGCGCCGATGGATCTGACGCGGCCGCCTTGGGAGCTGGAAGTCATGACCGGAATCAGCGGGATCGACGATCTACCCGGTGACCTGACGCTCATCATGCTCAAAACTCATCACAGCGCCGGCGACGGTTTGGAGATCAGGAACCTCACCAACCGATTGTTCTCGGGGCCGGCAAAACCCAAGTCATCCGCACGGGAATCGGGTCTGCCGCTCGTGGAGATGATGGGGCGCAGCGTCCTCGGGTTCCCGGGACAACTGATCCGGTTCGGGAAGGGTCTCTCGGCGACAAAGGTAGCCGCAGAAGAGATCACACAGGCCGAGGAATCCGGTGAGTTGGCGAAGTACGTCGCAGACCGCCCGCCGACGCGTTTCAACCACGTGCTGGAGGGTGATCTGGCCCTGGAGTTCGTGACGCTCGACGGTGCTGACATCAAGGCGATCAGAGCCGCCGTGCCCGGGGTGACGGTGAACGATATCTTCCTGACGGTGGTGGCTGGGGCGCTCGAGAAGTATCTCGAGGAGAAGGACGAGCGGCCGGAACGCCCTCTGGCGGCAATGGTTCCGCGCTCGATGCGGCAGATTGCGGAATGGGAGTCGGCCAATCAGCTCGCGCTCCTGACCGTCGATCTGCACTCCGACGTTGCGGATCCGGTCGAGAAACTGACCCGGATCCGGGATTCTGCGCAAGTGGCCAAGGAGCGTAGCTCGCACCTCGCTGTCCGGAAATTCAGCACACGTATCGAGACGTCACCTGCGCCGTTACTACGTTTGACGGGGCTGGCCAGGCGCCTCAACAAGCTGAATACGGATCGTGAGGTCATGCAGCACACCACGATCAGTAATGTCCCGGTGACGATCGACGGAAACGTGTTCGACGGTGCGCCCGCAGTTGCCGTGTTGGGTGGGCAGGCGCCGGTTGACGGAGATGTTTTGCGCCACTTCCTGATTGCCGCGGCCGGCGGCGCGTTGACGCTCAACGTCATCGTCGCTCGCGGAGCGATGCCCGATCCGGAGCACTATGTCGTGCTGCTGCGCGAGAGTTTCGACGAACTGCGCCAGGCAGTGGAGTACGACGTCCCCGCCGTCGAATGATTTTCCGGTCAGGTGCCCGCCGGGCCGGAATTGTTGTGGATCGCAATGAATTTTGTCCGGTAAATTGTTTCGAGAATGGGAAAATCGAGTTAATCGTTCATTTCGGACACAGGTTCTAGGATTAACACTAAGGTCGTAGACGACACATCAACGGTGAACCTTCGCCGGAACCGATTCTTTGGCGGTCGAGTGGGGATCCTTCTAGATAGGGAGTTCAGTCATGGGTTCTTTGATGGACATTCTTCTTGGACCGGACGGGATGGGCACTCAGCTGGGGAGCCTTCTCAACATGCTGATGGGATTGGATAACTTGGGTGCCAATCTCTTCGGCTCTCTGAGTGACACCTTCGGAGGGATCTCCGGATCTCTCGACACGATTAGTTTCCTGCCTGAAGTTATCCCGCCAGCTTGATCCTGCAATCTGAGCAGTTGGCACATCCACTTCACTCAACAGATATTTAGGAGTACAACATGATTGAAGGATCCGTCATGGATGCTGCGGGTTCCGTTGGCACCATTATCGGCCAGGGCATGGGCAGTGTTGCCGATATTGCTGTCAAGGGCCTCACCGCTCTTGCCGAACTGAGCGGTGGAACGCTGAAAGCCGCCAAGTAGCACAAAAGAGCTTGGTTTTGGGGCCCGGGCGCACGTCGCGCGGGCCCCAAAATGCTCTGTACCTGCATATTTGATCTTAATTATGGAGATTGACAGACAATTTTCCATTTCGCCACTGAATTTCAGTTTTGCCGCTAACGTGCTGATAGACAATGTTCGCAAGTTTTCTGTTGAGGAGTTAAAAATGGGGTCGCTGGTAAACATCCTCGGTTATGTTATGGAGAATGGCGAAACCGCAACTCAGGCACTGGTGAATGTGCTGTTAGGGTTGGATAACTTGGGTGCCAACTTGTTCGGCTCGTTGAGTGACACCTTCGGTGGGATCTCCGGATCTCTTGACGCCATCAGTTTCGCACCCGCTGTTGTCGCTCCGTAGTCTTGCAGTTCTGAATTATCTGACCATCCCGTAACTGTGCGGATAGAAGGAGAACAAACATGATTGAAGGCTCCGTAATGGATGCTGCGGGTTCTGTCGGAACTCTTATCGGCCAGGGACTAGGCAGTGTCAGCGAAATCGCTGTCAAAGGCCTGACCGCGCTTGCCGAACTCAGTGGTGGAACGCTCAAAGCCGCGAAATAGGTCAAGAGTTTTTATTGTGGGGTCCACGCGAGAAATGCGTGGGCCCCGCAATACTTTTCTCGGGCGCGCTATCCCAATGGCATGAGCATCCACGCTGCAAGATAGACCAAGGCTGCAGTTCCACCGGTGCAGACGGCGGCAATCACTGCCAGAACACGAATCAGATTGACGTCGGCGCCAAAATATTCTGCAATCCCGCCGCACACTCCGGCGAGCATTTTGTTTTCGGTGGATCGGGTGAACGGGCGGGGTGTGTTGCTCTCGAATGTCATGGTTCAAGTCTGGCCTGACCAGGCCACTTCGACCATCGGGAATCACCCCCATCTATCCCTGATCTTCACCGAGCATCGAATTCGCCCGTTCATCAGGGCGTCACCAACTGGTTGCTGTTGACGGCTAGCCTGTCGGGAATGACCGAGATAGCAGAGCGCCGTCCTTTTCTCAGTGCCTTCGCCGACCTGTCGAGTGCGGTGGACCTGACTGACACGACGGCATTCACCGTCGACGACAGTGACGACGACGATCCCGTGTTGCTCACGGCACCAGGCGGTTTCGAGGTCGACACGTGGCGCGAGGGATACCCGTACGACTCTCGGTTGTCACGCGAAGAGTACGAGATCGCCAAGCGTCTGCTGCAGATCGAACTCCTGAAGCTGCAGAACTGGTCCAAAGAAACCGGTGCCCGCCACGCGATCGTGTTCGAAGGCCGCGACGCAGCAGGCAAAGGCGGCACCATCAAGCGCTTCATGGAACACCTCAACCCGCGAGGCGCACGCGTCGTTGCGCTGGAAAAGCCGTCGGCGCGAGAGTCGACGCAGTGGTACTTCCAACGCTATGTGCAGCATCTTCCCGCTGCGGGCGAACTCGTGATGTTCGATCGCTCCTGGTACAACCGGGCCGGAGTCGAGCGTGTCATGGGGTTCTGCACGGACGAGGAGCACGAGCGTTTTCTGCGGCAGGTTCCGTTGTTCGAGCAGATGCTTGTCGACGACGGCATCAGCCTCATCAAGTTCTGGTTCTCCGTCTCACCGCTCGAGCAGCGGACGCGGTTCGCGATTCGGCAGGTGGATCCTGTTCGGCAGTGGAAGCTTTCGCCGATGGACATCGCCTCCCTCGACAAGTGGGATGCGTACACCGCCGCGAAGGAAGAAATGATCCGCTTCACCGATACGGAGACCGCTCCGTGGACCGTCATCAAGAGTAACGACAAGAAGCGTGCGCGGATCAACGCGATGCGGCATGTCCTCAGCCAGTTCGATTACGACAACAAGGATCACGACATCGTCGGAACGCCTGATCCGCTGGTTGTGGGCAGTCTGGAATAGCAAGACTGCTGCCCGATGCCGTCGCGGTCGTTAGTGTGAGACGAATGGAGACCGTGCCGATCCAACTTCCCGATGGAACCGTCACTCCGATCCGCCTGTTTCCGGGACCGGTCGACGACGCTCCCGTCGTCGTGATGTTTCCCGGTCTCGGTGTGCCTGCTGGGTTCTACGATCCGGTGGCCGAAGCGTTGGTCACCGCGGGGTTCAACGCGGCGATCGGGGAATTGCGTGGCCAAGGCGACAGCCGGCCGCGACCAAGTGCGTCGTCGAGTTTCGGGTATCAGGAGTTGGTGTCGGTAGATTTCCCCGCCACCTTCGAAGTGGTGCGCGAAAGGTTCCCAGCGAGTACACCATTCCTGCTCGGTCACAGCATGGGTGGTCAGCTAGGGACGATGTACGCAGCGAGGATTCGCGGACGCCTCGGTGGGTTGATCCTGGTGGCGTCCGGTTCGCCGTACCACCGGGGCTTCCCGGGCATTCGCGCTCCGGGGTTGTATCTGGGTTCGTCGGCGATGTCGGTGACAGCCAACATCGCCGGGTTCTGGCCCGGTGATCGCCTGAGTGTCGGCGGCTTCGGGCGGCAGTCGAAAGTGTTGATCACCGACTGGGCCAGATTTG
The DNA here is from genome assembly GCF_013277795.1 of Rhodococcus sp. MS16. Classification (NCBI taxonomy): domain Bacteria; kingdom Bacillati; phylum Actinomycetota; class Actinomycetes; order Mycobacteriales; family Nocardiaceae; genus Rhodococcus; species Rhodococcus sp. MS16. The sequence continues at coordinate 339,975 of NZ_VBTM01000005.1, read as the reverse complement.
CGCGCACCGGCACCATCGAACCCGTCGGCGCAGACATCGACTACGAGGAGCGGATCGCCCGCCTGAACCTGCCGGTCCTGTCCGTCACCATCGACGGCGACGACCTTGCTCCGCGTCGATCCGCAAAGAACTTGGTGGACAAGCTCACCGGATCACAGGTGACGATGGTGCACGTCGACGAACCACTCGGTCACAACGGCTGGATCCGGAAACCGGATGCTGTGACCGAGTGCATCGTCGCCTGGCTGCGCGACCGCTGATCGCTCAGCTGAACTTCTGCCACAGGAATTCGTAGGTCAGCGCGGTCTTGTAGGCCAACTGCGCGTTGTCCGCGGCGCCGCCGTGCCCGCCTTCGATGTTCTCGAAGTACAGCACCGGCTTGCCCAGTTCCTCCAGGCGCGCGGCCATCTTGCGAGCGTGCGCTGGGTGGACGCGGTCGTCGCGAGTGGACGTCGCGATGAGGATCGGCGGGTACGAGCCGTCCGCGTCGATGTTCTGATACGGGCTGTACTGCGAGATGAAGGACCACTCGTCAGCGTTGTCGGGGTCGCCGTACTCCGCCATCCAGGATGCGCCGGCCAGGAGGAGATGGAACCGTCGCATGTCGAGGAGTGGAACCTGGCAGACTATGGCGCCGAACAGCTCTGGGTACTTGGTGAGCATGATGCCCATGAGCAGTCCGCCGTTGCTACCACCCTGGGCGGCCAACAATTCCGGTGTGGTGATGCCGCGGTCGACCAGATCGCGAGCGACAGCCGCAAAATCCTCGTGCACCTTGTGGCGTCCGGACTTGAGAACCTGTGTGTGCCAACCTGGCCCGTACTCGCCGCCGCCGCGGATGTTGGCCACGACGTACGTGCCGCCGCGAGTGAGCCAGGCCCGCCCGATGGAACCGCTGTACGACGGAGTCAGCGACACCTCGAATCCGCCGTAGCCGTAAAGAAGAGTGGGTCCGGGTGTGCTGTCTTCGGTGCCGACCACGAAGTAGGGGACCTGGGTACCGTCGGCCGAGGTTGCGAAGAACTGTTGCGTCACAATGTCTGTGGCATCGAAGAATGCGGGCGCAGACTTGACAACTGTGGGTTCGGATTCCCCGATGACTCCGTGCAGAAGCGTTGCCGGCGAGGTGTATCCGCTGGCGTTGAGGAAGTACTCGTTGCCGGAATCGGGATCGGTGTCCAGGATTTCGATGGTGGTGAGCTCGGGCAGGCCCTCGAAAGGCCTTTCTTCCCAAGTGTTGTCGGCGGGAGTCAGAATGCGCAGGGTGGTCCGGACGTCGGTCAGAACGACGAGAATCAGATGATCGCGGGTCCAGCTGTAGTGGTCGAGCGACGAATGATCGTCGGGCTCGAACAGGACCGTGAGTTCGCGAGCGCCCGCGAGGTAATCCTCGTATCGAGCGGCCAGCAAGGTGCCCGTTGCGTACTCGGTGTCCTCGACCGTCCACGGCGATTTGGTGCGAATCAGCAACCACTCGTGGTGAATCGAGATACCGGCGTCTTCGGGTGTGTCGATGAGAACGAGTTCGTCGTCGAGCGTGAGCTGGAACCGTCGTGAGTTGTAGAAATCGACGGAGCGGGTGACGAAGTCCCGCTCGAAGCCAGGCGTCGGATCATGTGATGCGGAGATCGCAACGTCGGTGCTTTCGCCCTCGTACAGCGTTTCGGCGCTGGAGAGGGGAGTGCCGCGCTTCCATCGCTGTGCGAGACGGGGGTAACCGGAATCGGTGAGTGATCCCGGCCCGGTATCGGTTCCGAGATACACGGTGTCGATGTCGATCCAGTCGATGTCGGTCTTGGCCTCGGGAAGGTAGAAACCTGCATCGGGTCCATCAGGAGAGAGGAATTGTCGTGTCTCCATGTCGAATTCGCGAACCACTGCGGCGTCGGCTCCACCGCGCGACAAACTGATCAAGGCGCGATCGCGGTGGGGGCGCAGCAACTGCGTGCCCTTCCAGACCCAGTTCTCGCCCTCGGCTTCGGCCAACGCGTCGAGGTCGACCAACACGTCCCACTCGGGGTTGTCGCTTTGATACTGCTCGAGCGTGGTCCGTCGCCACAATCCACGAATATTGGTGCCGTCGCGCCAGAAGTTGTACAGATACTCACCGCGGCGACGCACGTACGGGATGCGAGCGTCGGTGTCGAGGACTTCGCGGACATCCGATTGCATCTGCTCGAAGCGCTCACCGGTTGCGAGTTGTGCTTCGGTGACGGCGTTGTGCGCACGCACCCAGTCGAGAGCGGTCTCGCCCGTGACGTCTTCGAGCCACAGGTACGGATCGCTGTCGACGGGGGAGTTCTGATCGGATGTCATGGCTCCATTCTTACTGCTCCCCGCCGACAGCATTCGACCCCGCTCCCGAAAGGCAGTGGGAACGGGGCCGAAAAGTGGGTGGACTCAGACGTTCAGCGAACGCGCGATCATCGGCCACGAGTTGTGGAGATCGTCCTGCCAGTAGCCCCACGAGTGGGTACCGGTGGGCTTGAAGTCGAACTGCGCGGGGATCTGCAGCTGATTCAGACGGTAGGCCAGATTGTGGGTGCAGTAGTTGACCGCTGCCTCGATGAGGCCGCCCACAATGATCTGGTTGGCCAGATTGGCGGGTTCACCGTTCATCGCAGGGTTGGCGAGGGTGTCGTGCGGGCCGGGCAGACCGGAGCCGGTGGACACGTAGAGTTCGGTGCCGCGAAGCTTCTCGGCGTTGACAACCGGGTCGTTGTCGATCCAACCCTGACTGCCCACCGGGCCCCACATGTTCGCGATGTCAGCTCCACCACGGATGCCGGTGACCAGCTGAATAGCACCCTGGCCGACAGGAGTGCTGGTCTCGGCGCAACCGCTGTACGCGCCGACGCTCTTGTACAGACCGGGGGCTGCGATCGCGAGGTTGAGAACCGACGTGGCGGTCATGGAGATCGCGGAGATCGACTGGACCTTGTTGGTATTGAATTCGGCGTCGATGACGGGTGGGAGTTCCTGTGTCAGGAACGTCTGCCACTTCTGACGACCGAGTTCGGGATCGTCGTTGACCCAGTCGGTGTAGTAGCTGAATGCGCCTTCGAGCGGGGTGACGACGTTGAGGTTCTTGTCCTGGAAGAAGTTCATGACGTCGGTCTTGCGCTGCCACGTCGCAGAGTCTTCGCCGCCGCCTGCGCCGTTGAGGAGGTAGAGCGTCGGGCGCGGTGCGCTGTTGTCTGCGGGGAGGATGACCTCGAGCGGAATGTTGCGACCCATCGACGCCGAGTACACGGAGATCGTGGACTTGCGGCCATTGTCGCTACGGCTCGCGAGGTACGAACCGGAGGTACCCGATGTGGCTTGTGCCGTTGTGCCGGATGAGTCGCCGCCCGCGGAGGCGATGGCGGGACTGATCAGCATCGGGATCACGGACAGTGCTGCTACTGCAGCGACCAAACGTCCCCGCGTGAATGTACGAGCGCCCATACGATCTGAAACCTCCACTACGTGTGCCCCGGCGTGTGTCCGGGGTCGATGTCACTGGTCAGTAAACCAGAATTGCCATGGTCAGGGGAGCGTTTAATGGTTCCAGCATCCATGTAGCACACAACCCCGCTCTCCAAGTCGAGGAGAGCGGGGTCGAGTGCTTGAAGCTGGTGGTGTCAGACGCCCATGGAGTTGGCGATCATCGGCCACGAGTTGTGGAGATCGTCCTGCCAGTAGCCCCACGAGTGGGTGCCGGTGGGCTTGAAGTCGAACGTTGCCGGGATCTGCAGTTCGTTCAAGCGGTACGCGAGGTTGTGGGTGCAGTAGTTGACCGCTGCCTCGATGATGCCGCCGACGATGATCTGGTTGGCCAACACGCCGACCTGGCCGTCGACTGCCTCGTTGGCGAGGGTGTCGTGCGGGCCGGGCAGACCGGAGCCGGTGGAGACGTACAGCTCGGTGCCGCGGAGCTTCTCGGCGTTGACAACCGGGTCGTTGTCGATCCAGCCCTGTCCGTCGAGCGGGCCCCACATGTTGGTGACATCCGCGTCGCCGCGCATGCCGACAACCAGTTCGATGGAGCTCTGGCCGACCGGGGTGCTGGTCTCGGCGCAACCGCTGTACGCGCCGACGCTCTTGTAGAGGCCGGGGGCTGCGATCGCGAGGTTGAGCACCGAGGTGGCGGTCATGGAGATCGCGGAGATCGACTGCACCTTGTTGGTGTTGAACTCTGCGTCGATGACGGGCGGGAGTTCCTGTGTCAGGAACGTCTGCCACTTCTGAACACCGAGAGCCGGATCTTCGTTAACCCAGTCGGTGTAGTAGCTGAATGCGCCCTCGATCGGGGTGACGACGTTGACGTTCTTGTCATTGAAGAAGTCCATGACATCGGTCTGGCGCTGCCAGGTCGCGCGGTCTTCGCCGCCGCCTGCACCGTTGAGGAGGTAGAGCGTCGGACGCGGTTCGCTCGTGTCAGCCGGAAGGATGACCTCGAGGGGAATGTCGCGACCCATCGACGGCGAGTACACGGTGATCGTGGACTTGCGACCGTTGTCGGTGCGGCTCGCGAGGTACGAATCCGTCGAATACGCTGCGGGAGCGGTACGAGTTCCAGCGGTGTCACCACCGGCAGAAGCCATGGCCGGACTGACAAGCATCGGCAGCACGGACACCGCTGCAATCGCGGCGACCACACGGCCGCGCTTGAATGTACGAGAACGCATAGGCTTAAGAACCCTCCACCTGAATTACCTTGTAGATCCGCCCCGGGTGGAACGATCCTTCGTCGACACTTCTCCGTATGGGTTTTTGCATCCCGACGCATATAGAGCGTGCAAGTCTTGATCTTTCTACAGCATCGGCGCGCTATTCGCCAGTGAACCGAAGATTTGCTGAACGATTGACCAGTTTCGGATTGACCTAGCTGTTTACCTATATGCTCAACGGGTGAACCGGACATATCCGATCTGGGAACAGCACTGCTGCCTGCCTTTGCAGTCCAATGCCTCCATTGCGGAGCTATTGCGGTACCGGCGGCCTGAGGGCAGTTACGTTTCGGTCAATGTCGGTTATGCGCCTCACACACGTGCGGATTCAACCGCGCTGGTCAAGAGCTTTGCCTGGCAGGCGCGCGTCGAGTATCCGGAAATCACACCGGTCTCGACGATTCTCGATGTTGCCGACGTGCAGCGATCCGGCGGAATCGCGCTGGCATTCGACCTCGAGGATTCCAACCCACTGGACGGCGATCCCGACAACATCGCGTACTTCTACGATCTGGGCGTGCGGTCGATGTTGCCGACGTACAACCACGTCAACGCCGCCGGCTGTGGATGCCTCGACGCCGTCGACACAGGCTTGACTGCGTACGGCCGCGAACTCGTGGCCGAGATGAACCGCGTCGGCATGATGGTGGACGGCTCGCACTGCTCGACCCGGACCGGTCTGGATCTGGCCGCTGCCACGACACGTCCCATGATCTACAGCCATTCGAATCTCCGCAGATTGTGGGAGCACCCCCGAAACATCACCGACGATCAGGCCAAGGCGTGTGCCGACACCGGCGGAGTTATCGGGATCAACGGCGTGGGAATCTTCCTCGGCGTCAACGGCCCCGACGACAACAAAGCCAGGCTCGAGGCGATGGCCGATCACATCGAGGAAGCCGTCGGACTCGTCGGTGTCGATCACGTCGGGATCGGTTCGGACTATTCGTTCGACGCGGAGGACTTCCTCGACGAGATACACAATCACGCGGCGTCGTTCTCCGAGGCGTACACCGCGTGGGGACCGCTGCAGTGGGTTCCGCCGGAAGACACCCTCACCTTGGACGTCGTTCTGCGTCGGCGCGGTTTCGACGAGTCCTCGATCGAAGCGATCTACGGCGGAAATTTCGCCCGAGTTGCCGCAGAAGTTTGGTCTACTGGCCGGTAAGGCGACCATCCGGGGACAGGAAAACGATGCAGGACTACCCTGTTACATCGTGACCTCACACTATGACGTCGTTGTCCTCGGAGCCGGCCCCGGTGGGTACGTCGCTGCTATCCGCGCGGCACAACTGGGCCTGAGCACTGCCATCATCGAGCAGAAGTACTGGGGCGGTGTGTGCCTGAACGTGGGCTGCATCCCGTCCAAGGCGCTTCTCCGCAATGCCGAACTCGCGCACATCTTCACAAAAGAAGCGAAGACGTTCGGCATGTCCGGAGACGTGTCCTTCGATTTCGGCTCCGCCTTCGATCGCAGCCGCAAGGTTGCCGACGGGCGAGTCAAGGGCATCCACTTCTTGATGAAGAAGAACAAGATCGCCGAATTCGACGGCAAAGGCACGTTCGCCGACGCCAACACCATCAACGTCGAGCTCAGCAAGGGAGGCACCGAGACGATCACGTTCGACAACGCGATCATCGCCACCGGTTCCTACACCAAGCTGCTGCCGGGCACCTCGCTGAGCGAGAACGTGGTGACCTACGAAGAGCAGATCCTCACCCGCGACCTGCCGGGCTCGATCCTCATCGTCGGCGCCGGCGCGATCGGCATGGAGTTCGGTTACGTCCTCAAGAACTACGGCGTCGACGTGACGATCGTGGAGTTCCTCGACCGGGCACTGCCCAACGAGGACGCCGACGTCTCGAAGGAAATCGCGAAGCAGTACAAGAAGCTCGGCGTCACCATCAAGACCGGCGCCGCTGTCCAGTCCATCAGTGACGACGGCAGCAAGGTCAGCGTTTCGATCAAGGACAACAAGTCCGGCGAGATCGAAACCGTGGTCGTCGATAAGGTTCTGCAGTCCGTCGGATTTGCACCGCGCGTGGAGGGCTTCGGCCTCGAGAACACCGGCGTCGCCCTCACCGACCGCGGCGCCATCGCGATCGACGACTACATGCGCACCAACGTCGAGAACATCTTCGCCATCGGTGACGTCACCGCCAAGCTGCAGCTTGCACACGTCGCGGAGGCGCAGGCCGTCGTTGCAGCCGAGACCATCGGCGGCGCAGACACGCAGACGCTCGGTGACTACCGGATGATGCCGCGTGCGACGTTCTGCCAGCCGCAGGTCGCGTCCTTCGGGTTGACCGAGGAGCAGGCCAAGGCCGAGGGCTACGACATCAAGGTCGCGAACTTCCCGTTCGCAGCGAACGGCAAGGCCCACGGTCTCGGTGACCCGACCGGTTTCGTCAAGCTGATCGCCGACACCACACACGGCGAACTGCTCGGTGGACACCTCATCGGACCGGACGTCTCGGAACTGCTGCCCGAGCTGACCCTGGCCCAGAAATGGGACCTCACGGTCAACGAGTTGGCACGCAACGTCCACACCCACCCCACACTCAGTGAGGCGCTGCAGGAAGCGATCCACGGCCTCGCCGGCCACATGATCAACTTCTAGGTAGGGCCTGCGGCCCCCGTGCGTCTTTCTGGTAGCTCACGCAACCAGAAAGGCGCACGGGCCTTTTTGTATTGCCAACACGCCAGATCGCGACTTCGAGTCCAGGTCTGAGCTGACGGCGCACTAGCGTCCCGATTCATGAAAACTCGTTGTGTACTGCTCGCGGCCGCTCTGGCTCTCGGTCTCACCGCGTGTGGAAGCTCGGCCGGTACCGAGTCGACCGCGGCTTCGACGGCATCCGCCGAAGCCGGCGCCTTTCCGGTGACAGTCGACCACGCCTACGGTTCGACCACGATCGATGCCGAACCCATGCGGATCGTGACCATCGGATGGAGCAGCCAAGATTCGGTGCTTGCCCTGAACAAGGTGCCCGTCGCGATGGAGAGCTTCTCGGGCGACGGTGTCGAGAACAACATATTGCCTTGGGACGCTTCAGTGTTGAACGGCGCGACGCCGGTTCTGATGACCACCAATCCGGATGTGCCGTTCGAGCAGATCCTTGCCCTCGATCCCGACCTGATCCTTGCCGTGTATTCGGGGATCACCGCGGAGAAATATCAGCGACTGAGTGACATCGCGCCCACCGTCGCATTTCCCGATCAGCCCTGGGACACCGCCTGGGACAAGCAGATGAGCATGATCGGTGCAGCGCTCGGGCAGCCCGCACGCGCACAGGAGTTGATCGACGACACCGGGGCGTATTTCGAGCGGCAAGCCGCCGAGCATCCGCAATTCGAGGGCAAGACGGCAACATACGCGATGCGCACCGACGAGGGCCTGATCGTGTTCTGCAACACCGATCCTCGCATCCGACTGCTGGGTCAACTCGGGCTGAAGACCTCGCCCGGGGTCGACGCGGTGTGCACGTCCGGCGACAGTTCGGTGTCCGTGGGGATGGAGTCCATCGAAACCCTCGACGCGGACGTCTTCATTCTGGTTGACGCCGACGGCACCAATCTCGACAAGCTGATGGCCTTCGGTCCGTTTGCCAACATGACCTCGGTGTCGAACGGCCGGATCGTTCGCCTCGTCGGAATGGACTACGCGATGGCAACGTCAGCGCCGACGGTCTTGAGCGTCCCGTATGCGTTCGACGAGTTCATCGCTCAGCTTTCGGGGGCGCTCGACTGACTCTCAGGCTTACCGATTGCGGGCCTCCCTGATTGCGGGCGTCACTGATTGCGGGCGTCGTAAGACTCTTGTGACGCAATGATTGTCGGCACGCGGGATTCGAGCAATTCGATCAGGGCGGTGATCTTGCCGGCCACGTCTGCGCCGAGTTCGGTCAGGCTGTATTCCACTTTGGGCGGGATGGTTTCGAGCACTTCACGGTGCACGAGACCATCCCGCTCCAGTGTCTGCAGGGTCTGCGAGAGCATGCGCTCGCTGACGCCGTCGACGCGTCGACGTAGTGCGCTGAACCGGTAGGGGCCTTCGTGGAGTGCTGCCAATGCAAGTGCGCCCCAGCGGCCGGTTGCGTTCTGGAGCGCTGCCCGAGAATTGCATCCGCGAGCGAACACATCGGCCTCGAGGGTGGGATCCTGATCTGTTTCGGCAGCACAGGCAGGGGTATCGGTGCTGGTCATGTCCCCAGGTTACTACTAAACATACCGATAGCGCTAACTTTCCGGGTTGCACTTACGAATAATTAGTGCATGATGGTTGCAGAGCACATTTACGCTTCAACCTAAAACGGGAGTTCGCATGAGCATCGCAGTCACCGGAGCAACGGGAAACCTCGGACAACTTGTTGTCGAGGCACTGATCACGCGGGGAACACCCGCGTCGGACATCGTCGCCGTGGTTCGTAATCCGGAGAAGGCGGCGGATCTCGCAGCCCGCGGCGTGGTGGTTCGCAAGGCCGACTACACCGACGCCGCCGCATTGGAAGCGGCCTTTGCCGGCGTCGACAAAGTGGTGCTGATCTCGGGCAGTGAGGTGGGCCAGCGGCTTGCGCAGCACACAAACGTCATCAACGCAGCGAAAGCTGCGGGCGTTGGATTCATCGCGTACACAAGCATTTTGGACGCTCAGGATACGCCGATGAAGCTCGCAGCCGAGCACAAGGCAACCGAAGATGTTCTGGCTGCCAGCGGCATTGCCTTTGCGCTCCTGCGCAACGGTTGGTACTGGGAGAACTTCCTCAATGACCTGGCCGGCGTTATCGAGCGCGGCGCGGTGGCCGGAGCGGGCGCTGACGGAAAGATCGCCGCTGCATCGCGGGCCGACTACGCCGACGCTGCCGCAGTTGTCGTCACCACGGACGGCCACGAAGGCGCAGTCTACGAATTGGGTGGTGACGAGCGTCTGACGTATGCCCAGTTCGCGGAGAAGGTCAGCGAATTTGCCGGCAAGCCTGTCGTGTATCAGTTTGTGCCGGAGGAGGCATACAAGGGCATTCTCGAGAGCGTCGGACTGCCCGCCCCTGTCGCAGAGATTCTCGCGGATTCCGACGCTGCAATCGCCAAGGGAGCGCTGGACACCGAGTCCGGTGATCTGCAGAAGTTGATCGGCCGCGCCAGCACGCCGGTGGCTGAGGTTCTGAAGAAGGCGTAACCGCCGGTGCGCCTTTCTGGTAGCGGGAACTACCAGAAAGGCGCACAGGGGTTTACCCCATATGGACAGCGCCCTCAGCGGGGAGGTCGCCCTTCTTGGCGCGGACGAGCACCACAACGACGGGTGCGATGATCGCCAACAGGATTGCCGCCCAACCGAATGCGGCGGTGTATCCGGAGACCTCGGCGCCGAAGACGTAGTCGGTCATCGAGGCGATGAAGTCCTGCACCGGCTGGGGGAGCAGAGCCAATTCGTCGCCGGTCGGAACGGTCGCGTTCGACATGTCGACTGGAATGCCTTCCGGGGGGATCGGCGCCGCGTTGTCGGTGGTGAATGCAGACTTGGCCGACGCGTAGATCGTGGTGAAGAGTGCGGTTCCCAGTGCGCCGCCGATCTGCAGCGTTGCGTTGACGAGGGCGCTGGCTGCGCCGGCGTCGTGGTCGGGAACACCGATCAGTGCAAGGTTCTGCATGGGCACCATCAGCAGGCCCAAACCGAAGCCGAAGATGGCAAGACCCGGGAACACGTGGGTCCAGTAGGAGCTGTGGACCTCGATCTGAGTGAGCATGAGTAGTCCGACTGCGGCAACCAGGGGGCCGGCAACCATGAGCGGCTTGGGGCCGATCTTGGTGGACAGCTGGGCGGCGGCGGTGGATGCAAGCACGATGAAGAAGGCCATCGGCAGCGAGCCGACGCCGGCCATGACGGGGCTGAATCCGAGCACGATCTGCAGGTAGAACGTCAGGTACAACGTGCCGCCGAGAAGCGCTGCGCCGACGAGCATGGACCCGATCAGTGCGGCGCCGCGGTCGCGGTGCCACGGAACGCTCAGTGGCAGAAGCGGATTCTTGCTACGGCTCTCGACGACCACGAACAGTGCCAGGAAGACCAAGCCCAAAGCGATGAACAGGAGGGTATCGGTCTGACCCCACCCGTGCTCGGCGCGCGTGAATCCGTAGACCAGGGATCCGAGTCCGAGTGCGATGAGGACGGCGCCGGGAAGGTCGTAGCTCGTGTCGCCGTGTGCCTTGGTTTCCTTGACGATCGGGACGGCAGCAGCAATCGCGATGAGCGCGATCGGGATGTTCACGAGCAGGCACCAGCGCCAGTCGACGTACTGAGTCAGGACGCCGCCGAGCAGCAGGCCGATCGCTGCGCCACCACCGGAAATCGCGCCGTAAACGGCAAAAGCCTTGGCGCGCTCCTTTTCTCCGATGAAGGTGGTGGTGAGCATCGAGAGCGCGGCGGGCGCGAGCAGTGCCGCGAAGACGCCCTGCCCGGCGCGGGCGATGAAGAGTTCGATACCGGACTGGGCGATCCCGCCGATGCCTGACGCCACGGCAAAGCCGGCCATGCCGACGATGAAGGAACGCTTACGTCCCCAGTAGTCGGCGATGCGTCCACCGAGCAGAAGCAGTGCGCCGAATGCCAGCGCGTACGAGGTGACAACCCAGGCGCGATCGAGGTCGCTGATTCCGAGTTCTGCCTGCGCGGCGGGCAGGGCGATGGAGACGATGGTGCCGTCGAGCACCACCATGAGTTGTGCAAACGCGACGATGCAGAGCACCAGCCAACGTCGTTGATGATTCGGGTTTTCGGAGATCGCCGGAGACGGCGGCGTTGCGCCGCTTTCGACGTCAGTGGTGGTCATCGTTACAAGGTAAGTGAGCGCTTCTTCGAGAGTCAAACGAAATAGTTCGTTCGGTTACGATAATCACTATGGCTCCCACAGATGTGACCGCAACGAAGCAGCGAATCCTTGACGCAGCGCTAGAAGAATTCGGCACCTACGGACTCGCCGGCGCACGGATCGATCGCATCGCGAAGAACGGCAACGCCAGCAAGGAACGGCTTTATGCGTACTTCGGTGACAAGGTGGCGCTCTTTCACGCCGTGCTCGACGCGGATTTTGTCGAAGCCATGGAATGCGTGGAGTGGGTGGGCGGGGACATGCCGCAGCATGCTGTCGAATTGTTCGATGCCATGACCCGAAAGCCGCACATCCAGCGCATGATGATCTGGGGCCAACTGCAAGGTGAAGGCCCGCGGATGCGTAAGCAAGCCGAAGAGCACTCCAGTTGGCTCCCGCGGATGGCTGCGATCCGCAAGGCTCAGGACGACGGCGGCATCGCAGCGCACTGGAATCCGGAAGACCTCATCACCTTGATCTTCGGCCTCGTCTTTGCTTGGGTGGTCGCACCCGGCATCATCGACAATCAATCCGTGGACGCGCAGGAACTCGCGCGCCGCCGTGAAGTGGTGCGGGAAGCGACAATTCGTATTTGCAAACCCTGATGGCCGGCTACGAAAAATCGCGTTGGACGCGCAACGTCGCGATAGTGGTAGCCAAGCCGTCGTATTGGGTGACCAGCAACGTGAATTCGATGAGCCGACGGTCGTCGAGGTGCTGGGACAACATGTTCCAGGTCACGTCGGTGACGTCTTTGGTGGTGACCAACTCGTCGACCGCGGTCAAGATCGCGTGGTGACGAGAACTCAACCCGGAAGCGTTGGGGCCCTCGATAATTCGGGCAAGCTCCTGGGCGTCGATTCCAGCCTTTCGGCCGAGCCTGATGTGGTGATCCATTTCGTAGTCGCACTGCCTCAGGTGTGCGACGCGCAGGATGATCAGTTCGGTGTCGTGGCGTGAGATCCTGCCGCCGGGCATCAGTGACCCGGAGTAGTGCAGCCAACCTCGGAACAGGCCGCCGGTCCGACCTAACGTGCTGAACAGGTGTGCGTCCGGTGCGCCCGCGGCTTTCGAGAGGACACGCCAGATTCCCCAGTTGATCGGGCCAAGTTCTTTGAATCGGCCTGGCCGGATGCGTGCGGTCATGACGCGTACTCCTCGAGTGTCGTGGGTTGATACGACGCTAACACTGCCCGGAATCGGATTACGGCAACCAGCGCGGCAAGTGCGGCGAGAACGAGCATCGGTATCGACGGTCCCAGGCTCGGTTCGAGGACAACCAGCAAGACCGGCAGTCCGAAGCCGAGGTACGTGCCGACGTAGAAGATGCCCGTCAATGTTCCGCGTGACGCCGGTGGCGCAAGGGTTTCGAGGTCGAGGAGACCACTACGCAGGCACAGGCCGTATGCGGTTCCGAGCGTGAGGGCGCACACGACAAACAGGGCAAGCGGCGGGTGGGCTCCGCCGGCTGCGACGAGGCAGTATCCGAGCGCGGCTAGTCCGGCACCGGCGCTTCCGGCCTGCCTGCCCCAATCGCGATGACGGGCAATGGTTTGAACGATGATGCCCGCGCCGAGTGTGAGTGCTGCGGCTATTCCGGGGAGTAGTGGTCCGGAGTATCGATCGCCTAGTCGCGCGGACATCGTCACGAATGAGACTGTCGCACTGGCAAACACCCAGGGCGCGAGCGGTAGCGCCCAGATCAAGGCCGAGCGGACGGATCGTTCCCCGTCGGCCGGTAACGGGAGCACTGCCGAAGGTGAGGTCGGTGTTCGACTCCACATCGCCGCGGCGGCAACGGAACAGACGGACAGCAGCGCCGAGACGACAAAGGGCGTGGCCAATGGAAAGGCCGCGAACTGGGCCATCAGGCCGGAGAACAAGGGACCCAAGGCGAAACCGGAAGTGAGGACAACGCCGGCCATCACGGTTCCGGCTTTGCCGCGCAGATCAGCGGCCCAGGCTGTGCCGGCGCCGATTGCCAGACCGGCGCCGACGCCGACCACAAGACGGCCAACCAGGAGGCCGGAAGTGTTGTGCCACAGCAAGAGAAATACCGTGCCCAGCGACGCCACCAGAGCTCCTGGCAGGACAACGGCTGCTCGTCCGACACGATCGGACAGCACACCACCGGTCAACAGTCCGGGCAGCAGACCCAGCGCGTAGATGCCGAACACGCCGTCGAGAACGGCGTGCGAGAGTCCCTCGTGTTCCCGCAGTACCGGGATGAGGGAGGCAAAGTGGTTGGCGGCCCACCCCGTCGACAGAAGTACGGCAAGTACCGAGATGAACCCGCGACGGGATGGATCGCCCATGCCCCGCAGCTTAGGCGGGCACCAGGTTGCTGACGTCGGCGAGTAGTTCGAACGTGCGCAGCCACGCGGCGCGGTTGGTGCCGGTTGAGACGGTGATCAACTCGTCGGCCTGCGCATGCTCGGTGAATTCGTCCAGGTACGTGCGGACTTCTGCGGGTGTGCCGACGGCGCTGTACCTGGCCATTTGCAGAACCTGTTGACCGGCGGGGGAGTCGAGCAACATGTCGGCCTCGTCGTCGGTGAACGTGCGGCCACGGCCGAGGAGCAAGCTGACGCGGTTGCGCTTGGATTCGAGGAACTCTTGCTGAGCCTGCTCGGTGGTATCGGCGGCGATGACATTGACGCCCGCGATCACGTACGGCTCCGCCAACTGTTCCGACGGCTTGAACTCCCGGCGGTAGATGGTCACGGCGTCGCGAAGAGCGTTAGGCGCGAAGTGTGACGCAAACGCGTAGGGAAGGCCGAGCATCGCGGCAAGTTTTGCGCCGAACAGTGACGAACCGAGGATGTAGAGGGGGACATGGGTGCCCTTGCCTGGCACCGCGCTGATGCCCGGAATGCGCGAGGTGTCGCCAAGATATCCCTGAAGTTCGAGGACATCCTGCGGGAAGCTGTCGGACGAACTGGGGTCGCGGCGCAGGGCCTGCATCGTCTTCTGATCGCTGCCGGGTGCGCGTCCGAGGCCAAGATCTATGCGTCCGGGGTGCAGTGTCTCGAGCGTGCCGAACTGTTCGGCAATGGTGAGCGGTGCGTGGTTGGGGAGCATGATGCCACCAGCGCCAAGTCGGATCTTGGTGGTGTGAGTTGCAACGTGGCCGATCAGGACACTGGTCGCGGACGACGCGATGGAGCCCATGTTGTGGTGCTCGGCGTACCAGATTCGCTGGTAGCCCCACTCCTCGGCTCGCTGCGCCAGCGTGACACTGGCGTCGAAGCTGTCTTTGGCGGTCTCGTTCTGGCCGATGTGCGCAAGATCGAGGATGGAGAGTGGAACCGACATGAAGTGGGCACCTTTCGAGGCGGCAGAAAACAGTTGTTGTGAGGTGCAACCGCCGCGAGTGCATTCCTATTTCCTCACCACCCGAAAAATCGAAACGCGCCCGTCAGTATCGAACCGCACTCGCCAGTGCCGCCAACGACAACGCCTGCCGCGCGTGCTCGACAACCACGAGCCTGCCGTCGTCGATGTGCGCCCGCAACGACTCGAACGCTTGTGGCAACTTGTTGTCGAGAACAAGTTCAGCTATCGCGATGTGCTCGTCGATCGTCGCTTCGATCCCGGCCGGCGTCAGGTAGTCGAACATCCGTACCGGCCGGATTTTGGCATTGACGGTTGCCAAGGCCTCCGTCAGTGCGGGGTTTCCGGCCGATACAAGTAGTGCCGTGTGAAACTCCTCGTCGAGAGTGACAAAGCTGGAGTCCGGTTCGAGCGAATGGGTGCGCAGCGCATACCACTTTTCGAGTTCAGCACCCAGAATATCTGCGTCGTGACGGGCGTACTCCGTATCGATGACTCGGCGAATTCCCTGTAGTTCGAGCAATATTCGTAGCTCGTACAATCCGTTGAGATCTTCCAGGCGTGGCCGATAAGGATACAGCCCATGCTCGCCGCGTTGAACCAAACCGTCGGATTGCAAGCGGGCCAGAGCTTCTCGCACCGGAGTTCTCGATACTCCGTAGATCTGCGCGAGTCGCTCCTCGCTCAGTCGTTCCGTCGGCGTGATCTTCCCGGCCATCAGATCGGCCCGGATCGACTGATACACCTGATCCCGCAGCGATCCGGTCGAATGTTCGACGGCGGACATGTCAGATGGCCATCGCTCGTCGGACGGCATCGGTGGATGTAGTGCCTCCCTCTCCGGTCGACGTCACATGACCGGCCGCGAGAACGCTGTAGTGCTGCGCTGACTGGAGCGCGAACCCGATGTGCTGTTCGACCAGGAGGACTCCGAGATCGCCGCGATTGGTGAGGTCGATGATGGTGCGTTCGATCTCGGCGACGACGTTGGGTTGGATGCCTTCGGTGGGTTCGTCGAGGATCAGAATCTTCGGTTCGGTGATGAGGGCGCGGGCGATGGCGAGTTGCTGTCGCTGCCCACCCGACAGCAAGCCGGCTCGGCGGTCGAGCAGTGTGGTCAGCGCGGGAAACATATCCAATGCTTCTGCAATCAGCGCCTTTCCGCGTTTGCGGCCGTCCGCGACAACCTGAAGGTTCTCGGCCGTGGTGAGTTGGCCGAAGGATTGTTGTCCTTGGGGGACATAGGCGAGGCCGCGGGTGACGCGGGCGCTCGGACGCAGTGTCGTGATGTCTTCGCCGTTCAGGAGGATCGTTCCACTGGTCGGTTTGATCAACCCGACAGCGGCTCGGAGCAACGTCGTCTTTCCGGCGCCGTTGTGGCCCATGACGGCGGCGACACCGTTGCCCGGAACGGTGAGCGAGATTCCGTGGATGACCTCGGTGCGTCCGTATCCGGCGCGGACGTCCTTGATTTCAAGCATGATTCACTCCTCGCCGTGAGGCACAGCCGCAGCGGTGCCGAGGTAGACCTCTTGGACTTTGGGATCGGCCTGAACCTGCGCGACAGTTCCTTCCGCAAGAACCTTGCCTGCTGCGAGGACGGTGACCGAGGTGGCAAATGCTCGCATGAAGTCCATGTCGTGCTCGACGACAACCACGGTGCGCGCACCACCGATACGACGCAGGAGGTTGCCGGTTTCCTCGCGTTCTTCCAGGCTCATTCCGGCGACGGGTTCGTCGAGTAGAAGTACCGAACAGTTCTGTACCAGAAGCATTCCGATCTCGAGCCACTGCTTCTGCCCGTGCGCGAGGATTCCGGCGGGTGTATCGCGTAGAGCTTCGAGTCCGGTGGTTTCGAGGGCTTCCTCGATCTCGGGGAGAACGGATTTGCGGGTGCGCAGCAACTCCCACGGGGAGCGTCCCGCACCGGCAGCGATGTCCAGGTTTTGCAGAACGGAGAGTTCTTCGAAGACGCTGGCGGTCTGGAAGGTGCGCCCGACCCCGAGACGGGCGATCTTGTGAACCTTCTTGCCCAGCAACTGTTCACCGGACTTGGTGATCGAACCCGTCGCCGGTACCAGTCCGGTGATGGCGTCGACAAGGGTGGTCTTCCCGGCGCCGTTGGGTCCGATCAGAAAGCGAAGGTCACCCTGCATCAGTGTCAGGTCCACACTGTCGACGGCTTTGAATCCGTCGAAGCTGACACTCAAGTTCCGCACTTCCAGGTATTCGGAGGACATTCCGGCATTGCCGCCCAATACGGGGTTCGGTGCGCTTGTGTCGGTTGTACCGGTGCTGGTCATACGGACACCTCCACAGTTTCCGGTTCGCTGATTTTCGGTGTTTCGGGGGTGGTCTTTTCACGCTTGCGGCGGTGGCGCAGGAGCGCAAAGAGTCCGGCGACTCCGGCGGGGAAGAACCCGACGACAACGATGAACATCAGACCCTGGGCATAGATCCAGCCGGACGGCATCTTCTCGGAGAAGGCCGACTGAGCCCAGGCAACACCGATGGCACCGAGCACGGGGCCGAGAAGCGTTGCGCGGCCGCCGATCGCCACGCCGATGAGGAAGGCGATGGAGGGGACGATTCCGACGTCGGCGGGGGAGATGATGCCGACGATGGGCACGAACAATGCTCCGGCGATACCGGCCAGGAATGCGGCGGTGACGTAGGCGACCAGCTTGATGTTGGCAGGGTCGTACCCGAGGAAGCGCACGCGCTCTTCCTGATCTCGCACTGCGACAAGCAGTTCACCGTAGCGTGAGTTCATCAGTTGCCGGATCAGGGCGACGGAGGCGAGGAGCACTCCGGAGGCGATGAAGAACAGCATCTGCTTGTTGGCGGGGTCGTTGAGGTTGAAGCCGAAGAACGTGCGGAAACGGTTGAGTCCGTTGCTGCCGCCGATGGTCTGCTGACCGATCAGCAGGATGGCGAATGCCGCTGCGAGAGCTTGCGAGAGGATCGCGAAGTATGCACCCTTGACGCGTCGTTTGAAGACGCCGAGTCCGAGGAGAAACGCGACGGTCGCGGGCAGGAACAGTACCGCGAAGATCGCGACGAACGGGGAGGCAAACGGCTGCCAGTAACCGGGCAGCTCGGTTTTGCCGGCGATCGCCATGAAATCGGGTACCGCGTCACCTTTGAGTTCGGCGTCGGCGATCTTGAGGTGCATTGCCATGACGTAGGCGCCGATGCCGAAGAACACACCTTGGCCGAGGGTGAGCATTCCGCCTCTGCCCCAGGCGAGTCCGATGCCTACTGCGACGATCGCGAAGCACAGGAACTTTCCCAGCAGGGAGAGCCGGAAGTCGGAGAGCACGGCTGGGGCCAGTCCGAACAGGATGATCGCGGCGAGCGCGAATCCGCCCCAGACCCGGATTCGGGGATTGGTCAGGACGCTCATACGAGGCTCCTTGTCTTGACTGCAAACAGTCCCTGGGGACGCACTTGGAGGAAGACGACGATGATGACGAACAAGATGACCTTGGCAATCGATGCGGTGGTGGAGTACTCGATGAAGGAGTTCAGGATGCCGAGTGCAAACGCGGCGATCACTGCGCCCTTCATCTGTCCGAGTCCGCCGACGACCACAACCAGGAACGCGTCGATCAGATACGACTGCCCGATGGTCGGGCTGGTGGAACCGATCAGGGTCAGGGCGACACCGGCAACGCCGGCGAGGCCGGATCCGAGGAAGAAGGTGGTGATATCGGTACGGCGGGAAGATATTCCGCTGGTCTCGGCCAGATCGCGGTTCTGGACTACGGCGCGGATGCGCCTACCCATCGACGACTGCTTGAGTGCCAGAGACAATGCGATCACTGCCGCGATTGCCAGCACCAGAATGAAGATGCGGGTTTTCGGAACTACGGCGCCGAGGATGTCGACACCGCCCGAAAGCCAGGACGGTGCGGTGGTGTTGACGGCAGGCGCACCGAAGATGTCGCGCGCCAACTGCTGAAGGATCAGTCCGACGCCGAACGTCACCAACAACGTGTCGAGCGGGCGGTGGTACATCCGTGACACCAGAAGCACTTCCAGGGCCACACCCATCAATCCGCCGACGATGAAACCGACCAGTAGAGAGATGATCAACGAACCGGTTGCATTGGAGATTACCTGCTGCACAACGTAGGCCGTGTACGAGCCGGCCATGATGAACTCGCCGTGGGCCATGTTGATGACACCCATTTGGCCAAACGTGAGCGATAGTCCCAATGCAGCCAACAACAGAATCGAGCCGATGCTCAAACCTGTGAACAGCTGTCCGATCACAACATCCATGACAGACGTTCCACCTCTCTACCAGTCGGTTTCATTGCGGTCAGGTTGTTACTTGCTGGCGCCGAGACCTGAGGCCCACGGGTAGCTCTCGAGGTACGGGTCGGGCTCGATCGGCTGACCGGAATCCCAGACGGTGTAGATCAGTCCGTCGCTTCGGATTTCGCCGATGCGGGCGGTCTTGGTGATGTGATGGTTGTCGCCGTCGATGGTGACGAGGCCTTCGGGGGCTTCGAAGGTGACCCCGTCGGCGTTGTCCTGAATATCCTTGACAGCAAAGGAATTGGCCTTCTCGGCCGTGTTCTTCCACAGGTACACCGACGTGTATGCAGCTTCCATGGGGTCGGACGTCGGCTTGTTCTGGCCGTACTTCGCCTTGTATGCCGCGACGAACTTGTTGTTTTCCGGGGTGTCGATGGTCTGGTAGTAGTTCCAGGCCGTCAGCTGTCCTTCGACGTTCTGCACGCCGATGCCGCCGACCTCTTCCTCTGCGATGGACACCGAGACGACAGGCATGTCGGCCGGCTTCAGCCCCACATTGGTGTACTCGCGGAAGAACGCGACGTTCGAATCGCCGTTGAGCGTGTTGAATACGGCGTCGGCGTCAGCCGTGCGCACCTTGTTGACGATGGTGGAGAAGTCGGTCGAACCGAGCGGCGTGTAGTCCTCGCCCTTGATCTCGATGCCGTTTGCTTCCGCGTACGCCTTGATGATGCGATTGGCGGTCTGCGGGAAGACGTAGTCACTTCCGACCAGGTAGAGGGACTTGACGCCCTTTTCCTTCAGGTAGTCCAGTGCCGGGATGATCTGCTGATTGGTCGTAGCGCCGGTGTAGAAGATGTTCTTGGAATCCTCGAGGCCCTCGTACTGAACGGGGTAGTAGAGGAGCGAATTATTGTCTTCGAAGACCGGGAGCATGGCCTTACGGCTCGACGACGTCCAGCCGCCGAAAACTGCTGCGACACAGTCGCTGCTGATGAGCTTCTCCGCCTTTTCTGCGAATACCGTCGGCTCGGATGCGCCGTCCTCGGCGACGATCTGAACCTTTTTGCCCAAAACGCCACCGGCGTCGTTGATCTCCTGAACTGCGAGTGCAATCGAATCGCGCACTGTCACTTCACTGATGGCCATGGTGCCGGACAACGAGTTGAGTGAACCGACCTTGATCGTGTCGCCGGAGGTGTCGACGCACGATGCTGCCGTGGTGTCACCCGACGTTGTATCAGAGGCTTTGCTTCCGCAACCGGTGAGTACCAAACCCAGAGCTGCAAGAGCTGCCGGAGCGGCGAGGGTGCGCTTCGAGAAGGTTCGCATAGACGGGCCTTTCGTCTTCATGACTTCAGTACCTGGCTTTTCACCTACGTGAAAACAGGCGCGTGGCTACAGGTACGTGGCTTCGGGGAACGGACTACCGGATGTGATGTATCCGGCTCGCGTATACGGCGTTGTATTCGTCGATGCGGATGAGCGTAGGGAGAACTTGTTTCTGAAAGAAATAGACTCGATCACCATCGTGTGTCCGATATGACGGTTTGATGAACGAGTGCTCACTCCGCAGGTCAGAGCAGGCTCGGTGTTAGCATCCTCGATATTCGATCAAGCATTCGCTTGACGATTGATGAGGGGACTAGACCAGTGCGTTCGACCCGACGGGAAGAGATACTCACTCACGCGGCAAAATTGTTCAGCGAGCGTGGTATCGCGGCAACGACGGTGCGAGATATCGCCGACGAGGTCGGAATTCTGTCCGGAAGCCTCTATCACTACTTCGAATCCAAGGATGCGATGGCGCACGAAATAGTCGTGCGTTTCCTCGAAGATCTCAACATCAGATACGAGGACTCGATCGAACCTGGTGGATCAGCTCGCGACCGGTTGGCCTCCATGGTCGAGGTGTCGTTCAATACCGCGCTCGACCACCCATACGCCACCGAGGTCTATCAAGGCGAAGCGATCCTGTCGTCCCAGCCTTCCGACGCGCCGATCACCGTTGCGGTCCATCAGGCGCACAGCTACTGGCGCACGGCAATTGCGAGTGGGATTGCAGACGGGGAGTTTCGCGAAGACATCGATCCTGAACAGTTTCATCGGTTGATGCGGGAGTCGGTGTGGTCGACGGTGGCTCAATACCGTTCACAGTTGGCCGAGTTGGCGCCTGAACTGCAGCGGAATTTGATCCTTGTGTTTCTCGACGGTTTTGCCCGCCGCGGCGACGGTTCCACAGCGCTCGCTCGGGTGAAGGTCAAGACTGACAATGTCGACGTTGCACCGCCGGTCGGCGAGGTTGCCGAACTGCGTTCGGACGTCGACGAGTTGAAGTCGGTTATCCGCGATCTGAGCACCGCGATTCGCGATCTGCAGGCCGAACAACGGGGCTGATCGCTCCCTGTTACGGCGGTTTTGACTATCTATGTGACCCAGTGCATACTTCTGCCCAGCGTCGTAAATCAAGCGCTTGTTTGATTTACCAAATATCGTTTGGACAGGAGTGGGATGTGAGACTCGCGAAGGCAATAGCCTTAGCCGCGGCAGTCGTGCTCGGGGCAGGTGCGTGTGCGTCTGCTGGAGTCATTCCGGACAACGAGATCGTGATCGGGCTGGACGAGGATTCGACGGGCCCCGGTGCGTCGTACAGCACCATCGCGGGCAAGACGGTCCGCCTCAGCGTCGACTTGATCAACCAGGCAGGTGGGATCAACGGCAAGCCCGTCCGCCTGGTTGTCGAGAATGACGAGAGCAGTCCCACCAAGACGCCGTCGATCATTCGTAAGTTGGTCGATCAGGGCGCAAGTGCCGTCATTCTGGCGACCGGCAGCGGCTCGGTCCTGCAGGCGAAGTCGATTCTCGAGCAGTCGAAGATCCCGGCGATTGCGCCCGTTGTCCTCAGCGACGCGTTTGCTTCCCCTCCGGGCAACGACTATTCGTTCATGATCCCCAACTCGCTCAAGCAATATGCCGAGGTGTATTGCGGAGCGTTCGAGAAGCTGGGCTACCGCTCACTCGGAATCCTCGGTGATGCAAGCGCTTCCATCGACGGCATCATCAAGACGCTGCGTCCGGCGCTGGAGAAGTGCGCAACGGTCACTGCCGTCGAGAAGGCTCCGGTAGACGCCGCGGACCTCACGGCGCAGGTGTCGCGACTCGCGGAGACGAAGCCTGACGCCATTCTTGTGGCCAGCATCGGTGGGCACTTCGAGATTCTGGCGCACAACACACTTTCGAAGATCGTTCCCGAGACGCAACGTTTCTCACTGGCCTCCATCGGAAACCAGCCGGCGTCGTGGGCTTTGGCCGATCCGAAGGCCCTGAGTGGCATGGTCTACATGGGATCGCTCAGTGCCGACAATGCGCGAACTGCGGAGTTGACCGAGAAGGTCCGGGCGGTCAAGGGCGCCGACTATCAGTTGACCGCCTACGACGCGCAATCGTACGACGCGGTCATGATGCTGGCGAAGGCCATCGAGATTGCCGGTGATCATCAGGACCGGACCGCCGTTCGTGATGCACTCCAGCAGGTTTCGGGTCTTCCCTCCAGTTTCGGCCAGGACGATTTGACACTGTCCTTCAGCCCGGGCGACCACTTGGCCCCGGACAGCCTGTGCGGACTGGTGCTCATCGAATTCGGTGACGACAACAAGCCCGCCCATCCGTGGGATTCCTATCAGCCCCCGTGCGGATAACCGAGGAGCTTTGACATGACAGACGCACAACTCTGGCTTGCAGCCATCGAGATCGGTGCTTTCTTCTCGTTGATCGCCCTGGGGATGTACCTCGTGGTGGTCGGCGCGGATTTCTTCAACTTCGCGATGGGTCCGTACGCCATGGCAGCGGCTATGGCGAGCAGTTGGATCGCGGTCAATCACGGGTTGGCGCTGTGGTTGGCCATGCCACTGGGAATTGCTGTTGCAGTGGCGCTTTCGGTGCTGACCGAAAAGCTGGTGGTGAAGCAGGTTCAGAAGCGTTCGGGGCGCGGTGAGCTGCCGGCCTTGGTAGCCGTGACGGCGGTGCTCTTCGGTATTCAGCAGCTTGCGGGAACCGTATTCGGGCGTACGCCGTTGCCGGGGCAGAAGATCTTCGACTTCGATCCGATCACCGTTGGCGGCGCAACGCTCGACAGCGCGACTGTAGTTCTGATCGTGGCGACTGCGCTGGTGTTCATCGGAATCGGACTGTGGCTGAACAGGTCCACCGCCGGCCGGTTGCTGCGCGCCGTGGGCGACAACCCTGAGGCAGCACGGGTACTTGGCTTGCCGGTCGACCGTGTTCGACTGATTGCCTTCACACTCGCGGGCGTCATCGCCGCGATCGCCGGACTGTTGTTCGCTCCCAAAGCCGGCGTGCAGTTCACCAGTGGATTGTCCTGGACGCTCACCGCATTCATCGCTCTGGTCATCGGCGGTACCGGGCGTAGCTGGGCACCGCTGATCGGCGGAATGTTGCTGGGCATCGTCCAGGTATTCGCGCCGTACTACTTCGGTGCCAGCGCCGCACAGACCGCGATCCTCCTGATCGCTCTGGTCTTCTTCGCCTTCCGCCCGGAAGGTCTGCTCTCGAGAAAGGTGCGCGTCTGATGGGTGCGATAACCACACCTCGCGCGATCAGGTCGCGAGCGCGGCTCGGCAACGTGTCGCGAGAAGTCCTGATTACGGTGACAGTTGTTGCCGTACTTCTCCTGTGGATGGGGCCGAGCCTGTACCGGCAGGACCTTATCTTCCTGGCCGCGACGTACTCGCTGATTGCGCTGGGGATGTATGTTCCCTTCGTTCTGGCAGGTTCCCTGTCGATGGCCTACAGCGCCTACGCGGCGATCGGGGCTTACGCGGTTGCCTTGATGTCGGTGAAGACCGGGATGTCGATGTGGTGGGGGTGGCTCATCGGCGCTCTGGTCGCGGCGTGTGTGGCAGTGCTGCTCAGTCTTGCCACGCAGAAGCTTTCCGGGTTCTACCTCGCCGCTGTGACTCTACTGTTCGGAATTGCCTTCGAGCACTGGCTCATCGACGGACCGAGTTTCACCGGCGGTTCGGCGGGAATCTCGGGCGTCGCGGCTCTCACGATGTTCGGCTGGGAACCACCTCGTTATGCGTTGGTCGTTTTCGCGATTCTGTTCGTCTGCGTCATCGCCGTTGCGGTCGATCGACTACGGAAGTCCGTGTGGGGCCTGATGTTGCAAGCTTCGCGGGACAATCGGAACGTCGCCAGGGCATCCGGTGTCAACCCGATGCATCTGACCGTCGTGGCACTGGCTATCGGCGCGGCAATCGCGTCGACCGGGGGATCGCTCTTCACCGTCTCGGTTCAAGCGGTGACGCCGGAAACCTTCACCCTCAGCATCGTCTTCCTTGCCATCTTCATGCCGATCATCGGTGGCCGCGGTTCCGCGTGGGGTGCACCGCTCGGCGCTCTCATCGTGGTGATCGTGACACTCAACATGCCCGGCTATCAGGGCAGTGGTGAACTCTTGCTGGCGGGTGCGGTTCTGGTCATCCTGATCGTCGCGCCTGGCGGCGTGATCGGTTGGTCTCGCGCGTTGATCAACCGTCTGACTGCTACCTACCAGGAGCGTGATTCCCGATGACCGATTCGTTGCTCGAGGTTCGTGGGCTCCACAAGTCCTACGGCGGTGTGCGTGCCGTCGACGACGTGTCGTTCAGTGTCGGTCGCGGTGAGGTGATCGGTCTGGTCGGACCGAACGGCGCCGGCAAGACAACACTCGTCGACTGCATCTTCGGTACCCAACAAGCCGATTCCGGAACGGTCACGCTGGCCGGTAAGTCCCTGAGCGGCCCGTCGGAACGTCGTGCCAGGCAGGGGCTCTCGCGTACGTTCCAGCACCCGCAGTTGGCACTCGAACTCAATGCCGTCGACAACATCATCCCGGGACTCTACGGGCACCGGATCTCGTCGCCGCTGCACTCGCTGTGGTGGGCGATCAAGGGCCCGTTCGAGAACTGGGACAAAGCGTCGGACCAGGCTTCGGCGCTCGCGCGGGAGTATTCGATCAGCGACACCGAAAGCGCGTGCGGGGATCTGAGTCTGGGAGCGCAGCGGTTGGTCGAGGTTGCGCGTGCGATGGCTACCGGTCCGGAAGTGCTGCTCCTGGACGAACCGTTTGCAGGCGCGGATCACGACGGCATCGACGCTATTTCGGGCGCTGTCCGTTCCATTGCCGCGCAGGGCAAGGGTGTTGTTCTCGTCGATCACAACGTCGACCTCATCGCAGAACTTGCGACAACGGTTGTCCTGCTGAACTTCGGCGGCGTCGCGTTTTACGGTCCGCCGCAGGACTGCCTGTCCAGCGACGCGATGCGTGAGGTGTATTTCGGTTCCGACGACGAAGAGGGTGTGAGCAATGCTCGAGGTCGATAAGGTCACTGTCCGTTACGGATCGGCCATCGCGGTACGCGACGTCAGCTTCGTCGCTGCCCCCGGTCAGGTCACCGCGCTGGTCGGACCCAACGGTGCGGGCAAGACTTCTCTGATGGGCGCGATCTACGGTTCCGTACCGGCGTCCGGCCGGATAACCGTCGATGGCCGCAGTGTCGAGAAGATGTCGGCACTCGAACGCGCACGCAGCGGTTTTGCTTATGTTCCGCAGGGACGGCAGTTGTTCATGCGCATGTCGGTCCGCGAAAATCTACGCGTGGGTGCCGATCTTCTAGGTCTGAACGCGGACGCAGCGGATTCGGCTTTTGCGCGCTTTCCCATTCTGAAGGACCGCGCCGAAAGCTTTGCCGGGGTACTCAGTGGTGGTGAGCAGCAGATGCTGGTTCTGGGCCGGGCGTTGCTGGCAAAACCGTCGTTGCTGCTACTCGACGAGATGATGACCGGTCTCGCGCCCAAGATCGTGGCTGAATTACGCACGCTTGTAGGACAACTGGCATCGGAAGGGGTTACGGTGATTGTGGCCGAGCCCGCTTTGTCAGCATTGAAGGCGGTCGTGGACCGTGGGTACGTGATGCAACGCGGCGAGATTGTGCGCGAATGCGATTCCGCCGCTTCGCTGGATGCTGCTTACAAATTGTCGATGGGCGTGCACAGCGCCGAGGGGAGATGAACGACGATCATGCAGGAACCCACAACGTTGGACGTGGCAATCGGCGAGTTTGCCCTCGATCCGGATCGATTTTCCGGCGTCAGTATCAGTGAAATAGTCCGTCACTGGTCGGAGACCATTCCGGACCGCACGGCCTTCATCACCCCGACTTCGCGAATTTCGTGGGCGCAGTACGACGCGGCCGCGGACGCCATTGCGTCGGCACTCGAACTTTCCAGAGAGGGATACGAGCATGTAGCGGTGCTGCTTCCGGACACCATGGTCTTCCACGCCGCGCTGTGTGCCGCGTACCGGACCGGCCGGGTGGCCGTGGGAATCGGGTCGCGATCCGGGCTCCGCGAGATCTCGCATCTGATCGAACGTTCCGACGCCACAGTTCTGGTGACGACGCGATCTTTGCGCGGCCTCGACACCACGGAGTTGATCTCACAACTGCGACAGGCGCATCCCACCCTCGACGTGGTGTTTGCCGACGACACCGGAGCCGTGAGCTTCGAACGGGCCGCCGCGGTGGGAGGTGTTGTCTCTCTTCCCGTGCCGAAGCGGGTTTTCGAGGCCTCGAGCCCGACCTTCTCGACGGCTGCCGTGTCCATGCTGAACTCGACGTCCGGTACGACCGGACTTCCGAAGCTGGTGACTCAGACGGAAGATCGGTGGGTTGCATTCTCCGAGATCGGCGCAGAGGCAGCCGATGTCGGACCGGAAGAAGTCTTCCTCGGGGCGGTTCCGGCTCCCTTCGGTTTCGGCCTGTGGACGTCGCATTTCCTGCCCGCGTTGCTTGGCGCCCCCAACGTGGTCATGGAGCGATTCGACGTCGCGGTGATGATCGATCTCATCGAACGTGAAGGCGTCACCGTGTTGAACTGTGTGAGTACACAATTCAAGATGCTGTTGCGATCCGACGCCGCTGCGAGCGCAAACCTCGATACGTTGCGCGTCATGTTTACCGGGGGAGAGGCGGTTCCGTACTCGGAGGCGCTGGCATTCGAGGAACGAACCGGAGCAGCAGTGCTGCAATTCTACGGTTCCAACGAAACCGGAGCAGTCTCCGTCACCACCGTCGACGACGACTCCGATACCAGGCTGCGTACCTGTGGTCACGTCATCGACCGGATGCAGGTTCGGGTATTCGACGACGCCGCAACAGAAGTGGTCGGATCCATGCGCCGCGGGCAACCGGCGGTCAACGGACCGTTGATGTGTCAGGGCTACTGGGGCGACGTCGACGCCAACAACGAGCTGTACACCGAAGACGGCTGGATGCTGCTCGGCGACATCGTCGAAATCGACGAGGACGGTCGCGTCCGCGTTGTGGGTCGTAAGGCCGACATCATCATTCGCGGTGGCAAGAACATCTCCGCCGTCGAAGTCGAGGAATACGTCCGTGCGCACCCGCTGGTGGATTTGGTTGCCGCGGTCGGCGTCGACGACGCTCTGTTCGGGGAAAAGGTGTGCGCCGTTGTCGTGACCACGGACAGTGAGGCACTGTCCGCGGCAGAGCTCACCGAGTGGATGCGTGAGCAGGGCATCACTCGCGAATACATTCCGGAGTATGTGATGACGCTGGCGGAGTTGCCTATGGCAGCCGGCGGAAAGGTTGCCAAAGGCGCCGTCAAGGAACTTGTGCGCGAGAAACTGGCTGAGGCGATCTGTTGATCCGGCGGCTTCGACGGTGTCGGGTTAGTCTGATTCGGACCTAGTGCCGAGCTGTCAGGACTCCGATGCCACATCGACTCAGGACACCGATGTCCCATCGACTCAGGACACCGATGTCCCATCGACTCAGGACTCTGCTTCGCAGTCCGAGACCCGGCGCGCTGATTGTGCGCTGGGTCTTCGGCCGTGACGCCGCAAAAGTCACCGACAAGCTGCGCAAACACGCGCCGGGAGGCGTCGACGCCGTTCGGGATCAGTACTATCGCACCGATGATTCCGACGCCCGACTGGACGTGTATTTCCCGGCAGGTACGCAGACCGCGCTCCCCACCGTGGTGTGGACACACGGCGGGGCCTGGATTTCCGGCAACAAGTCCAACAACGCCACGTACTACGAGTTACTTGCCTCTCGCGGTTTCACCGTGGTGTCGCTGGACTACTCCATCGGACCGGAGCATCGGTATCCGACGGCGATCGGTCAGCTCAACGACGCACACGCGTACATCGTCGCGAACGCCGAGAGGTTGCACGTCGATCCGTCGAAGATATTTCTGGCCGGTGATTCGGCAGGTGCTCAGTTGTCGAGCCAATTGGCAACGATCATCACCAATCCGGAGTACGCGGACCTTGTCTGTGTGAAGCCGGCCTTGCATCCGGATCAACTGCGCGGAGTTGTGCTGAACTGCGGAATCTACGATGTTGCGAACATGGTAGGTGGCCCCGGCATCATCGGCTGGGGTGTCGATCGTTCGCTGTGGGCCTATACCGGTGATCGCCTTTTTGTCGATAGCACAGCGGCGCAACAGATGTCGACGCTCCATCACGTCACGGCCGATTTCCCGCCCGCCTACATCAGTGGCGGCAATGCCGACCCGCTGACAGATCGTCAGTCGAAACCTTTGGCCGACAAGCTGACTGGATTCGGCGTCAAGGTGGACACGTTGTTCTTTCCGGAAGATCACGAGCCGCCGCTCGGACATGAGTACCAGTTCAACCTCGATGGTGCAGACGGTGTGGTGGCGTTCGAGCGCACCGTGGATTTCCTGTCGGCGCGGGTTGATTGATCGTATCCCCTTGTTCTGCTTGAGAATTTGACAATCCCGGCAATCTGGTCGTCGATAATTGACAGGCAATTCCCAGGAACCGCATCTCCGCTAGCCTTGTGCCCGATGCTGTTTCCGACGCCCAGGAGTTGCCGTGCCCAAGTCGTCCACACGTCGATCGCCCAGGTGGGCGCTCGGCCTGTTGAGCGCGGTGTTCACGCTGATGATTATCGGCGGATTGGCGACGTACTTCAGCCCATGGCCGGGGACGTTGGCAATGCGGTGGATGGCGGAAGGAAGTGCAGATTCGGTTTCTGCGACGCTGTCGGAGTTGGCTCCGTCCGGCGTCGAGACGCGTACCGATGTGACCTACCGCGACGGCGATCCGGATGCCCTACTCGACGTCTACTTCCCGGATTCGGCGTCGGCAGCGCTGCCAACACTCATCTGGACTCATGGTGGTAGTTGGATCTACGGCGACAAGGAAGATTACTCGGGCTACTACAAGAGTCTTGCCGGCCAAGGGTTCACGGTCATCTCCCTGGACTACTCTCTGGGCCCGGACGCGACGTACCCGACAGTGCTCCATCAACTGAACGACGCCTATCGGTACATCACCGACAATGCGGAGCAGTTGCACGTGGATCCGAACGCACTCTTCCTCGGCGGCGATTCTGCGGGCGGCCAGATCTCGAGCCAGATTGCTGCAATGATCACCGACCCGGTCTACGCCGCCGAAGTCGGAGTCACGCCGAGCCTGTCGCCGCAGCAGGTCCGGGGCGTCGTCCTGGACTGTGGCGTCTTCGATATGTACGAATTCCTCGATCCCGACGGCAGATTCGGGTGGACGGCAGACCGCGAATCCGTTTGGGCCTACACCGGGACCAAGGACTTCGAGAACTCACCGGCGGTCAGGCAGATGTCGACGATAAACATCGTCACATCGGCTTTCCCCCCGACCTTCATCACCGGCGGCAATGCTGACGAACTCACCGCCGGCCAGTCGAAACCTTTCGCTGACAGACTCCTTCGTCTGGGTGTCGACGTCGACGCGCTCTTCTACCCGGATGACTACGAACCGGCGCTCGAACACGAGTACCAGTTCGATCTGGATACTCCCGACGGGCAGATCGCGTTCGATCGCACGGTTGCATTCCTGCGTGCGCATTCGCAGTAGCGTCGAGCCTCTACCGAATTACGTACGGCGAGATCGAGCTTCGATGCTCGCTGATGTCCAAGGCCTTGCCCAATGGAGGGAAAGCGCGCTGGGGGCAGTTCAAGCGTTCGCACACCCGGCAACCCGAACCGATCGGTGTGCCGGGATTGGACTCGTCCAAGTCCAAGCCGTCGCCGTAGACGAGACGGTGGGCATGGCGGATCTCGCAGCCCAACCCGATGGCAAAGATCTTCTGGGGCTGACCGTATCTCGCGGCCCGACGCTCCACTGTGCGTGCCACCCACAGGTACCGTCGCCCGTCGGGCATCTGGGCGATCTGCGGCATGATCTTGCCCGGGTAGGAGAAGGTTTCGTACACATTCCACAGGGGGCACGTGCCGCCACTGGTGGAGAAGTGAAAACCGGTGGCGGACTGACGCTTCGACATGTTTCCGGCGCGGTCGACGCGGACGAACATGAACGGGACACCGCGCAGTTTCGGTCTCTGCAACGTCGACAGTCGGTGGCAGATCGTTTCGTAGCTGGCAGAGTAGAACGCTGACATACGTTCGATGTCGTACCGGAAATCTTCGGCCACATCGTGAAACTGTCCGTAAGGGAGGACGGTAGCCGCGGCGAAGTAGTTGGCCAGCCCGAGGCGAGCCAGCGACACCGATTCCTCGCTGGTGAAGTTACCTTCGGCGACGAGGGAGTCGAGTAGGTCGTTGTGTTCGAGGTAAGCCAGCTCGGTGGCGAACTTGAATACCTGCTGACCACCGGACAGGTGCGACGAGATCTCGAGGACCCGGTTCACGGGGTCGTACCGATGCAGAATGTTCTCGCCGAGG
This sequence comes from Rhodococcus sp. MS16, assembly GCF_013277795.1. NCBI lineage: Bacteria > Bacillati > Actinomycetota > Actinomycetes > Mycobacteriales > Nocardiaceae > Rhodococcus > Rhodococcus sp. MS16. Next base: position 309,022 of record NZ_VBTM01000005.1, on the reverse strand, counting down.
TCGATTCGGCGAACGATCTGCACGTCGTGAATCGTTTCCAGACGGCGGGCGATTTCGCCCGCGATGTCGCCACGGTGGAAACGCAGGCGTGACGTCAGTTCTTCCGCGGCAGTATCAAGATCGTGGATGTAGTTCTGCCGTTGGTAGAAGTAGTCGCGGACTTCCTCGTGGGGCATCGTGATGGAACCACTGCCGCTGCCGTCCGAGAAGCGATCCTCGGTGGCCGCGGCCAGCTGCGCCGTGGTGTTGCGGAAGCGGCGGTGCATGTTGACCATCGCCTTCGCCAACCCCGGATGGCTCGACACCATCTCGGCGATCTCGTGCGCGTCGGCGTCGATACCCATTTCCTGATCGAGAGCCACCTCGCGCATTTCGGCGATCAGTCGAGTGTCGTCCTGCGACGAGAAGAAGGTGGTGTCGACACCGAACACCTCGCTGATCCGCAGCAGGACCGGCACCGTCAGCGGGCGGACGTCGTGCTCGATCTGGTTGAGGTAACTTGCCGATATTTCGAGCGTCTTTGCCAACGACGCCTGGCTCAGCCCACGCTCGGTACGCAGTTGGCGGAGCCGGACACCGACGAAGGTTTTCGACATTCAGCCAGGATACGAGGGGTGTAGGAAGTTCGCAAACTTGTGTTTGCAGACTTAACCTAGGCTTTGTTCTCCGAACGCGGAGCACCCATGCCGGGGTCGATCTGGAACGGACCGTTCGCAGACGGGGCAAGTGGGAAGTCGAAGATCGCGGTCGGGAGATACACCGTCGAGCAGGAGTTCGGAATATCGACGACGCCGGAGAGCCGGCCTTCGATCGGCGCGGCGCCGAGTAACAGATATGCCTGCTCCGGTGCGTAGCCGAACTTCGTGAGGTATTCGATCGCGTGCAGGCAGGCGCGCTGGTAAGACAGATGGGAGTCGAGATACTTCTGCTCACCGTCCAGCGTCACGGATGTACCCGAGAATGCCAGCCACTCGGAGTACTGCGGATCTGTGTTGCCGGGCATGAAGATCGCATTCTCGGATACCCCGTAGGTGTCCATGCCGCCTTTGATGATGTCGACGCGCAGATCGATGAAGCCGCCCATCTCGATGGCGCCGCAGAAGGTGATCTCACCGTCGCCTTGGGAGAAGTGCAGGTCGCCGACGGACAGGTTCGCTCCGTCGACAAATACGGGGTAGAAGATTCGGCTGCCCTTGGTCAGGTTCTTGATGTCCTGGTTGCCGCCGTTCTCGCGCGGGGGAGCTGTGCGGGCAGCCTCGCCGGCAACACGCGTGTAGTCGTCGCCGGTGAGGGTGCCTAGTACTGCGTCACGGGGCTCGGGTGGAAGTGCCAGCGGGGGAACGCGATTGGGATCGGTGGCAATCAATGCACCTTCGCGGGCATTCCACTTGGCGAGCAAGGCCGCTGACGGCGCAGTGCCCATGAGTCCCGGGTGCACGATGCCGGTGAACGACACGTGTGGGATATGGCGCGACGTAGCGGTCTGTCCCGAGAAATCCCATACCGCTTTGTATGCGTCGGGGAACTGCTCGGTGAGGAATCCGCCGCCGTTGTTACGCGGGAAGATGCCGGTGTACCCCCAGCCCTGGCCGGCCAACGGTCCCGAATCTTCTTGGGGGATAGGGCCGATGTCGAGAATGTCGACGATCAGGAGGTCGCCGGGCTTTGCCCCTTCGACGGCAAACGGGCCGGAAAGCGTGTGCACGGTGGTGAGGGGCGCATTGAGGATGTCGTCCGCGGAGTCGTCGTTGTGAATGGCACCGTCGAACCACTCGCGGCAGTGAACACGGAACGCATCGCCCGGCTTCACCGTTACTGCGGCCGGAATATCAGGGTGCCAGCGGTTATGGCCGACGATGGCCTGCTCGGTGAACTTCTTGGTGGAATCGAGGGGGAACAGCAACTCCGGCATGTGAACTCCTCATCATCGAAGGTGATACTCAGGGGCGAGGTAGCTTGCGGTGCAACGGATTAGACGTAGTCGGGGTGACGGTGCGGCGAGTGCCCGGTAGTGAGCCGTTGACTACTGCCGGCTCATGGGCGGATCGCGCAGTGGCGTCGAGTAGTCCCATCGCGGCAGAGGATGCGTGACTCAATCTCGGTGTGGACATCACGCGTCGGGAATCAGCGGAGCATTGTGGGCACACAATCGACGAGGGGACCTCGGCCATCGCAAACGACCGTTCGAGCGGTCCGCAGCCGGTGCAGCGAAACTCGTACAGGGGCATGGCCGTCACGCTAGTGGAGGTTGGCGTCGGCGGCAGCGGAACGACGAGCCCAGGTGCACACAAGTGTGCGAAATCAGGCCGAAGCGCACGTTTCGAGGCAACTTGTGTGCAATAAATCCCGCCTGCGCACGGTGAATCTGCGAATTCCACCCAGACGGGCGTGATTGCGGTCACTTCGAGTCACAAAATGTTGCTGGGAGTGATGCTGGAGTTGCCCATCGGCGGCGCGCTTGCGTCGTCGCAGAGGGTTGCGTGCATTTCGTTCACAGCCTGCAGTTTCTTGCTACCGGCCAGTAGGAAACCTGCCCGATTGGCGAGGTTTGAACCCCTCTCGATCTTCACAGTCTTAGCAAAGTGTGTTGAAAAGCTAGCGAAGATTGGCATTAGCAACAGGTAGACGGCACTTTTTCGATGTGTCATTCTCGATGAGTACACAAAAAGGGCCTGGCAAGGATGTGAAGCAGTACGCACGTACCGCTCACAACGGGCCGGACCAGTAGATCTAAGAGATGGAGTCTTGATGTCGACCACCGGCACCCCGAAGACCGCAGCAGAGCTTCAGCAGGATTGGGACACCAACCCTCGCTGGAAGGGCGTAACTCGTAACTACACGGCCGATCAGGTCGTCAAGCTCCAGGGCACCGTCGTCGAGGAGCAGACCCTCGCTCGCCGCGGATCCGAGATCCTCTGGGATCTCGTGAACAACGAGGACTACATCAACTCCCTCGGTGCACTTACCGGCAACATGGCTGTGCAGCAGGTTCGCGCCGGCCTCAAGGCCATCTACCTCTCCGGCTGGCAGGTTGCCGGCGACGCTAACCTCTCGGGCCACACGTACCCGGACCAGAGCCTCTACCCGGCCAACTCGGTTCCGACCGTCGTTCGTCGCATCAACAACGCACTGCTGCGCGCCGACGAGATCGCCAAGACCGAGGGTGACACCTCCGTCAGCAACTGGCTCGCTCCGATCGTTGCCGACGCCGAAGCCGGCTTCGGTGGCGCTCTCAACGCTTACGAGCTGCAGAAGGCCATGATCGGCGCCGGCGCAGCAGGCGTTCACTGGGAGGATCAGCTCGCTTCGGAGAAGAAGTGCGGCCACCTCGGCGGCAAGGTGCTCATCCCCACGCAGCAGCACATCCGCACCCTGACCTCGGCTCGTCTGGCTTCCGATGTCGCGGACGTTCCGTCCGTCATCATCGCCCGCACCGACGCTGAGGCCGCAACCCTCATCACCTCCGACGTGGACGAGCGCGACCGCCCGTTCCTCGACGGAACCCGTACGGCTGAAGGCTTCTACGGCGTCAAGAACGGCATCGAGCCCTGCATCGCTCGCGCCAAGGCTTACGCACCGTACGCAGACCTCATCTGGATGGAGACCGGCGTGCCGGACCTCGAGGTTGCAAAGAAGTTCGCCGAGTCCGTTCGCAGCGAATTCCCGGACCAGCTCCTGGCCTACAACTGCTCCCCGTCCTTCAACTGGAAGGCACACCTGGACGACGCGACCATCGCGAAGTTCCAGAAGGAGCTCGGCGCGATGGGCTTCAAGTTCCAGTTCATCACGCTCGCAGGCTTCCACTCGCTCAACTACGGCATGTTCGACCTGGCCTACGGCTACGCCCGTGAAGGTATGACGGCATTCGTCGACCTGCAGGAGCGCGAGTTCAAGGCTGCCGAAGAGCGTGGCTTCACCGCCATCAAGCACCAGCGTGAGGTTGGCGCCGGCTACTTCGACACCATCGCCACCACGGTTGACCCCAACACCTCGACGGCAGCTCTCAAGGGCTCCACCGAAGAGGGACAGTTCCACTAAGAACTGACATCGGGTGGGGGAGAGGCTCGGCTTCGGGTCTCTCCCCTGCTTGTATCACCGCACTACTTCTCTTCCGTCTTCAAAGCAGTTCCGATTGCGCCGGCCATCAGCGTCGACGCGGTTCGAAGTGCTTCCACAGCTACACCTCCACCAGACAAACTCCACGAGACAAACAAGGAGCTGACGTGACCAGCGAAAAAATTCAGCGCGTCGGCGTTATCGGCGCCGGAATCATGGGTGCCGGAATCGCCGAGGTGTGCGCCCGCGCACATGTCGATGTTCTGGTCTTCGAGCAGACTCGCGAGCTTGCAGCAGCCGGGCGTTCACGCATCCTGCGTTCGCTCGACCGCGGCGTGAGCAGCGGAAAGATCACAGAACGTGAGCGTGAGCAGGCCGCATGGCGTCTGCGTTTCACCTCCGATCTGGGAGATTTCGCGGACCGCCAGCTCGTTGTGGAGGCCGTCGTCGAAGACGAGAAGATCAAGAGCGAAATCTTTGCCGAGCTCGACGCGGTCGTGACGGATCCGGATGCGGTTCTCGCGTCCAACACGTCGTCGATCCCGATCATGAAGCTGGGTATCTCGACCAAGCGTCCCGAGCGAGTCATCGGTATGCACTTCTTCAACCCGGTGCCGGTTCTGCCGCTCGTCGAACTGGTGACGACGCTCAAGACCAGCTCCACGGTGTCGCAGCGCGCCGAGGCTTTTGCCAGTGACGTCCTTGGCAAGCAGGTTGTCCGCAGTGCCGACCGCTCCGGCTTTGTCGTCAACGCACTCCTGGTGCCGTACCTGCTCTCGGCCATCCGCATGGTCGAGTCGGGCTTCGCCACCAAGGAAGACATCGACAAGGCAACGGTTCTCGGCCTCGCGCACCCCATGGGTCCGCTGGCTCTGACGGACCTGGTCGGACTCGACACCGTCAAGTCCATCGCCGACTCCATGTACGAAGAGTTCAAGGAGCCGCTGTACTCCGCCCCGCCGCTGCTCCTCCGTATGGTCGAGGCCGGTCTGACGGGTAAGAAGTCCGGCGCAGGGTTCTACGAGTACACCGACAACGGTCGTTCCGCCAAGCAGGCAAGCTAAGGCCAATGGCCCTGTGCGCCTTTCTGGTAGTTCCGGCTACCACAAAGGCGCACAGGGCGCTTGCGCCCCTCGGTTAGAAAGGTCGACCGCATGTCCAGCAGCACTGCAGCATTCGGCTCCAGCGTCCTGGGGTACCCGCGCATCGGGCCGCGGCGGGAGCTCAAGCGTGCCCTCGAGTCCTACTGGCACGGCAATTCCGACAAGGACGCACTTCTCGCGGTTGCCAAGGAACTTCAGGAATCGACCTGGAGCGAATTGGCTGCAACGGGATTGAGCCAGGTTCCCGGCAATACCTTCTCGTTCTACGATCACGTTCTCGACAACGCCTTGCTGTTCGGCGCCGTGCCCGAGCGGTTCAAGCCGCTCGAAAGCGCTTTGGACCCACTCGATTTCTACTTCACGATGGCGCGTGGACGTCCCGACTTCCCGCCCCTGGAGTTGGTCCGGTTCTTCGGCACCAACTACTACTACCGTCAGCCCGAGATCGACGCCGCCACCGAGTTCTCACTCCACTCGGAGGCGTTGCTCGACGAATTCGAGCGCGCCAAGGAACGAGGCATCGAACTGCGTCCCGTGATCATGGGACCGGTGTCGTTGCTTCTGCTCTCCAAGGTGGGGCCGGCAACCGAAGCGGTCGACGCCGATTTCACGCCGCTCGATCGACTCGACGATCTACTTCCCGTGTACGAGAAGCTGTTCGAGCAGTTGGCCAAGGCCGGTGCAACATGCGTTCAGCTGGACGAGCCTTCGGTGACGGAGGATCGCTCGGCAGAAGAGCTCGATGCGCTCAAGCGGGCGTACGAGAAGCTGTCCACCGCGCCGCTGCGTCCGCGTCTGCTGGTCACAGGACCGTACGGCAAGTTCGGCGAGGCTCTGAACATCCTGGCTGCCACCAAGATCGAGGCATTCGGACTGGACCTCGTGCACGGCCGGATCACGGCCGAAGAACTGGCTGCGGTTCCCCACATCAAGCGCAAGCGGATCTACGCCGGTGTGGTCGACGGCCGAAACGTCTGGCGAGTCGATCGTTTCAACACCTTGACGTACCTCAACGAGCTCAAGGACGTTGTCCCGGATCTTGTTGTCTCCACGTCGTCTTCGCTGCTGCACGTGCCGTACGACGTGCTCTCCGAGTACGACATCCCGGGAGACGTCGCGGACCGTCTGGCCTTTGCCAAGCAGAAGGTCGGCGAGGTCGTGACACTTGCGAAGGCCCTCACCGAAGGTCCGTCGGACAAGTGGCGCAAGCGTCCGACAAAGGTGCACTTCAAGCTCAAGCACGCCGTGCGAGCCCGGGTCAACGCAGTCAAGCCCGAAGATCGTATCCGCGCTCCGTACGAAGAGCGTCGTAAGGCCCAGCAGGAACGGTTGAACCTGCCCTTGGTGCCGGCTCAGACATTGGGCTCGTTCCCGCAGACCAACGAAATCCGCCAGGCACGTTACGAACTCGGCGAGGGTCGGTTGGAGTGGGAAGACTACTACAAGCGCATCCAGGAAGAGATCGAACGCACCATCCGCCTGCAGGAGGACATCGGACTCGACGTCCTCGTGCACGGTGAGCACGAGCGCAACGACATGGTCCAGTACTTCGCCGAACTGCTCGAAGGGTATGCCTTCACGCACAACGGTTGGGTGCAGGCATACGGATCTCGTTGCACGCGTCCGCCGATTCTCTACGGAGACATCGCGCGTCCGAAGCCGATGACGGTCGAATGGATTGCGTACGCGCAGTCGCTGACCGACAAGCCGGTCAAGGGCATGCTCACCGGACCGGTCACCATGATCGCCCGTTCTTTCGTCCGTCAGGATCAGCCGCTCTACGAAACGGCAGAGCAACTGGCCCTTGTCATTCGGGACGAAATTGCAGATCTCGAAGCGGCCGGCATCGCCATCATCCAGGTGGACGAGCCTGCAATTCGTGAACTGCTGCCGCTACGTGAGGACGGCCGGGAGGCCTACCTGGAGTGGGCCGTCGACGCGTTCCGTCTGGCAACAGGTGGAGCGAAGCCGGAAACACAGATCCACACGCATCTGACGTACTCCGCTCGGTCGTCGGTGGTCGACGCCATCGAACGGTTGGACGCCGATGTGACGGCTATCGTCGCGACCCGCTCCATCACGTGGGTGCTCGACGCACTGAAGGAAGGCGCGCTCACACACGGCGTCGGACCCGGTGTGTACGAGTCCCGTTCGGCGAGGATCCCGGATATCGACGAACTCGACGAATTGCTCACGGAGGCAAGCGAATCGATTTCTCTCGATCGTTTGTGGGCAAACCCGGACGGTGGGCTCAAGACCCGCCATCCGTGGCAGCTCGAGCCGTCACTGCGCAACTTGGTTGCGGCGGCGAGACGACTGCGTCGCCGGGCCGAGAACGCTCAGGATACCGACAACTAGACAAATCGGTACAAGAAGGGACCTGCAATTTGCAGGTCCCTTCTTGCGCGAGTAGGCATGTACCCATGGTTACTGCTGCTGCTTACGCCGCTATGTCCGCTGACGGTCCTCTGGAGAAGACCACCATCGAACGACGCGAGCTCGGTCCACTGGACATTCTCATCGACATCAAGTTTGCCGGAATCTGCCACTCCGACATCCACTCCGCCCGAAATGAGTGGGGCGGAACAAAATACCCGGTTGTCCCGGGCCACGAAATCGCGGGTGTAGTTGCCGCGATCGGCTCCGAGGTGACGACGCACAAGGTCGGCGACCGCGTGGGTGTCGGTTGTTTTGTCGACTCCTGTGGGGAATGCGACATGTGCGTCGCCGGTGAGGAGCAGTACTGCCGCACCGGAGTGACCGGCACTTACAACGCCAAGGGTCGCGACGGCGAGCGCACCCAAGGTGGGTATGCGACGTCCATCGTCGTCAACGAACACTTTGTTCTTTCGATCCCCGACGGCATCGAACTCGATGTCGCGGCGCCACTTCTGTGTGCAGGTATCACGTTGTACTCGCCGCTACGGCACTGGAAAACCGGACCGGGCACGAAGGTTGCGATCATCGGCTTCGGTGGTCTCGGCCACGTCGGTGTGAAGATTGCCAAAGCGATGGGGGCCGAGGTCACCGTCCTGAGTCAATCACTGAGCAAGCAGGACGACGGTCTGCGTTTCGGTGCGGATCACTACTACGCCACCAAGGACCCCGGAACGTTCAAGGAATTGCGTGGACAGTTCGATCTGATTCTCAACACCGTGTCGGTCAACCTCGACATCGACGCGTACATGTCGTTGCTCGCACTCAATGGAACCTTGGTCGAATTGGGATTGCCGGAGAAGCCGATCGAGGTGCGCGCGTTCTCGCTTGCCGCGAACCGTCGTAGCCTGGCCGGCAGCATGGTCGGCGGCATTCCGCAGACGCAGGAGATGCTGAACTTCTGCGCCGAACACGGAATCGGAGCCGAGATCGAACTCATTCCGGCAAGCGAGATCAACGTCGCTTACGATCGCGTGGTCGCAAGCGACGTCCGTTACAGATTTGTCATCGACACGGCCACAATCTGATCGCGGTCGCTACTGCGGGTTAGTCGAGTTGCTCGCGAAGGCTACTGAGAGTCTTCGCGAGCAACCGCGACACATGCATCTGCGATACCCCGACCTTCTCGGCGATCTGCGTCTGCGTGAGATTGCCGAAGAACCGCAGCATCAACACGGTCCTTTCCCGGTCAGGTAGCTTCTCGAGCAGTGGCCGCAGAGCTTCGTGATTTTCGACATTTTCGAGAGCTGCGTCGTAATCGCCGAGAGTTTCCACCAGGGGAAGATCGTCGGTGTGGTTGGACGCAGCGCCGTCGACCGACACTGTTTGATAAGCGTTTCCGGCGATGAGCGCTTGGGCTACTTCTTCGCGTTCGACACCCAGCGTCGCCGCAAGTTCGTCGACGGTCGGAGCGTGCCCCAACTGCTGTGACAGCTCGCTGATCGCCTGGCCGAGTTGGAAGTGCAATTCCTTCATGCGGCGAGGAACGCGGACCGCCCAGCCGGTGTCCCGGAAGTGTCGACGGACTTCTCCCATGACAGTGGGGACGGCAAACGATACGAAGTCCGATCCACGACTGACATCGAACCGGTCGACCGCATTGACCAGACCCAGCCGTGCGACCTGAACAAGGTCGTCATGTGCCTCGCCCCGGCCGTCGAAGCGCCGGGCAATGTGCTCGGCCAGCGGCAGGCAGCGCGTGATGAGCGCGGCCCGCACTCGCTCGTACTCAACTCCGTGACGATCGAGGGTGTCCAACTTCTCGAAAACGGCTATGACGTCTCGATACTCGTCTGTCGACCGACGACGCGGCCGCGGTGGGCCATGCTCGGGCGATGCCCCGCGAGCGGACGATGTCACTGGCGCCTGCCGTCGGCTTTGGTGAACTTCATAGTCGTGATGTACCCGGCGCCATTCGGATCTTCTTCTTGATCAAGGGAAATCGAGTCGGTGAGGGCGGTGAGGACGTGCCACCCGAAGGATCGCTGGTCGGCACCGTCGGACTCAGCTGTCGTGGTCGCGACCGAAATATGTAATTGGGACGCCGCGTAGACAAATCGGCACACCAGTACAGAATCGGGGAGAGCTCGGACGATGAGATGCGTACAGATCTCATCCATGGCCAGCCTGATGTCGGCGATGGCGTCGAGGTCGAAGCTCTCCTGAATCGCGACGGTCGCAGCGAGCGCCCGCAATATCGACAGTTGGTCAAGGGTTGCCCGGATTCTCAACTCGACGACGGGTTGAGTGCGATCCTGATCGGGTTCGATTGCGCTGAGATGTGGCATGAGTTCTCCGGATCGTCGTACCAGGTGCCGGCCCCGGACGCTGGTGCGGTGAACCATACCGACCGATACGATCACAGACACCCCTATACAGAAAATATCTACGCCGGTGCGCAGACGCTTAATGGGGATTACCTCCAAAGGGTGCAGTTCAAACCACAACTTTGCGCAACCTCGACCACCAGCTCGTGACGTGCGACCGAACCGAACGCTCACACCGCGCTTGTGACCTCCGTCATCTCGGGGTACTGTTCCTAACCGAGGTTGAGCACACAGCCGATGAGGGATTATCCATTATTTATGGGGCCCGATATCGCGTGCGCCCCTGGTGGATGTCCCCCGTTTCTTTGCACAGTGTATGCCGTTGCGGGATGGGAGAACCATGACTGTTGTTCCAAAATCATCTGTTCCAGGATCGCCTCTTTCCGGGCCGTCCGTCTCTGGATCGTCTGTCCCTGGGAAGGCGAACGTAGGTTCGAAACCGGGCTTTTCGTACGCAGGTCGAGGTTCGCTCGACTACGGTCCGCCGCCATCGGCGACGTCGACCGCCTCGTTTCGCGCGAACAAGGTCAGTGCCTCTACGGTCGTGATTTCGGTTCGCGGTGAAATCGACTTGTTGAGCGTCAACGCATTCCGTGATTATCTGTCCAGCCAGGTTGTGCCGGGTCGGACCCTGGTTGTCGACATGTCGGATCTCGAATTCATGGGTATGTGCGGGTTGTCGTCGTTGTCGATCCTTGCCACGCTCACCCGGGATGCCGGTGGTGCTCTTGCCTTGATCTGTGGTCGACCGGTTCAGCGTCTCCTCAGGGCCGCCGGCCAGGAATCCATGTTCGACTGCTACACCTCGTTGGAGCACGCAGTCGGCCTCGGCGAAACCAAACGTTTCCTTGCCTGAAAGCGCTGAGTCGTACGGCGTTAAGGAGTATCGGGGATACAGCGTCAAGGCGAATCGTTAAGGCGAATCGAACTTAAGGAGAATCGGGTCGCTCACCGAGCTACTTCGCTTCGGTGAGCGACTCTGTGCGCCCGCGTGCGGGGCGGCGCGGTGACGCAGCGACCATAGGTCCGCACAACTTCGCCGGCCACGTGTTCCCACGAATACGATTCGCACATCCTGGCTCTGCCCGCGCGTGAGAACAAGGCTCCTTCCTCAGCGTTGTCGAGCAGGTGCCGAACCACCCTCGCGGTCTGCTTCGGATTGTCGACCGGAACGCGGTGTCCGGTCAGTCCGTCCACCACGGTGTCGCGCAGCCCGCCGACCGGTGTTGCGACAACGGGAACACCGCAAGCCATAGCCTCGAGCGCGACGATGCCAAACGGTTCGTAGCGGGCCGTGCAGAGCAGTGCGTCCGCCGACCGCATCAACTTCGGCAGCGACTGGTGGGGAACGCGGCCGAGAAGTTTCACTCGATCTGCGACGCCCAGTCGTTCGGCGAGCTTCTGCAACTGCGTGGCGATCTCGTCGGTAGGCAGACCTGACGACGGTGGACCGCCGGCCACCACCAACTCGGTGTCGGGCAGCGACGCCAGAGCCGCTATCGCGACGTCGAATCCCTTCTGCTCTACCAACCTTCCGACGCACAACAATCGGTGCGGCGCGTTTCGTTTTGCCCGCGGCCCCTCCGGAGTGAAGTGGTCGATGTCGACGCCGGACGGAACCATGGTTGTCCGCGAGCGAGGCGAGCCGAGTCGGACGAGATCGAACACCTCGTCCGAGCTCGTCGCGATTACATGCGTCGCACCCTTCGCAACCAACTGCTCCAGATGGGAACGCTCCGAGGGGTTTTCGTCGGACAAGCCGAGATGGCGCCGTTCCGTGATACCGAGCGAATGGAATGTTTGCAAAACCGGGATGCCGAGAATCCTCGTTGCCAGTTCCGTGGCTATGCCCGACATCCAAAAATGCGCGTGCACTACGTCGGGTCGGTCCAGAGTCCACAAATTCCGTAGTTCACTACCGAATTCGCCGAGATACTGCAGTAGTTCCTTGTCGCTCAGCGCATGCAGCGGACCGGCTTCGGCATACACGACGGTATAACCACCGCGTGCGCGAACACGGTCGGGACCGTGCGCACTCTGCCGCCGCGTGTACACCGTAACGTCATGGCCCGCGCGAACGAGCGCCGAGGACAACTCGTCGACGTGCAGATGCTGGCGTCCGGCAACGGAATTGCCCACCTGAGCCAGTGGGTCCGCATTGACCGACACCATGGAGATATTGAGCATTCGTCCGGGTGCGATGGCGGGCGAATAAGTCATCTGGGCGCCTCTCGGTTGACTGTTTCGTCTTCGGATACCCCCAGTGCATGATCTGAACCGGGTTTCGCTGCGCCCCGGGATGGGCACATTTCAAACACGCAAGGTGAGGAGTGGATCGATGACCGAACAGGTACTAGTCGACGCGAGTGTGGGGCTCGGATTCCAGCGGTACATCCAGTCGGTGGCCGAGGGCGTCGGCGCAGGAATCGAGCAATGGTGCTGCCGGGGTGAGCATCCGATGGAGGCGTACATCGCCCTCGATCGAGAGGTGCCACGTTTCCCCGGCCGGGAAGTTGCATTGCTGTGGGAGGAAACATGTGGTTGGGCGTTGGCAGTGGAAACCCGATCGGGTGAGGATCTGATCGTTCTCGGATACTTCGGGGACGACGCAGTGCCCACTGCGGACGTGGTTGCGGCATTCGGTGCGAGCGTCGGCACTCCTGACGCCCGGATGCGTCGACGCGCCTCGTGGACCAACGATCGTCCGCTGGCAGATTCCGATCGGACTGCGCGCCTGCTCCGTCAATACGGTCACGACGCGAACTGATCGAATCCGCTAACTCACTACGTTCAGATCAACTAGTTCACTACGTTCAGATCAACTAGTTCACTACGTTCAGTGCCGGATCCAGGACCGGCGCTGACGCCGCCTCTGTGTCCAGATCATCCATCAGCCGGAACACGATGTGCCCGCCGATTGCGCCGCCGACACCGATGGCGCTCAGCCCGACCAGTGAAAGCAACCGCGCGAGTAGCGGAGGCGGGGAATCGTTGCTGCGCAAGAAGTACGACACCAGGAAAGCGTCGATGCCTACCGCATTGCTCGCTGCGTGGACGAGCCCGACCCGGCGCGCGATCGTGTCGCGTTCAGACCAATCGAGCCAGCCCGTGATGAGGGCGGGCGGTGTTGTGACCAGTCCGAGAAGGATCAGGTTGCGCACTGTTTTCGGGTCCCGCACAACATAATCGAACACAACGGATGCAGTCCACGCTCCGATGGGGACGGCCACCAGTGCGGGATGTAGCGGGTGCTCGACTGGTGATCCACGAAGGATCGACGCAACTTTGCGCGTAGCCGGTGAGCGTGAGGTTGCGTCGAGGATTCTGCGTTGAAGCCCTGTGGACGGACCGTCCAGTTGGTCGGCGGATTCGATTCTGCGGAAAAGGTTTCCGATATTCATGTAATTCGGCTACCCCAGGTGCCGCCGGGGAAACCCGCTTGTCGGGCTGTGTGCTCAGGCGTACGGTCGAATCGAAAGAGATCCGATCCGAGGAGCCAACATGAAGCTCAATCTCTTTGCGGCCTGGGCGTCGTACTTCCTGGTTCTAGTCACTGTGGTCTGTCTGGGCGGATTCCTCTTCGCAGCCGGATCAGGCAACGCCGGCTGGGCGCTGGTTTCCGGGTTGGCGGCAGCGGTGTCCATAGGCCTCATGATCGCGCTGTACAGCGGAACCGTTCGGCACGATCACAAGGTGCATCGGGAAACGCCCCACTTGTTCTGACTCTCCATCAGGCTGTTCTGAATTTCATCAGGACTCGGCGAGTCGAGCCTTCTCGATCTCGACGTCGAAATCGGCTGGCGGCCATGACAGGTCGAGGCTCTCGAATGCGTCGATCAACAGTTCGGTGACGGCGATGCGGCTGTACCACTTGCGATCACACGGCACGACGTACCACGGGGCGTGCTCGGTGGACGTCTTGTCGAGCATCGCCTGATAGGCCTCTTGATATGCGGGCCACAGTTTCCGTTCGGTCACGTCGCCCGGGTTGTACTTCCAGTACTTCTCTGGCCGGTCGAGTCGCTCCTGCAGACGTTTCTTCTGCTCGTCGAGCGACACGAACATCGCGACCTTGACGATGGTGGTGCCGGCGTCGACCAGTTCCTTCTCGAACTGATTGATCTCGTCGTATCGTGCTCCCCAGACATCCGGCGGCACCAGATCGTGAACTCGCACCACAAGAACGTCCTCGTAGTGGGAGCGGTCGAACACCCCGAGATAACCGCCGCGGGGGAGTTGCTTCTTGATCCGCCACAGGTAGTGATGCTGCTTTTCCTCGTCTGTCGGAACACCGAAGGACGCGTGGTCGACACCCTGTGGATCGACGTGCCCCACGACGTGGCGGACCATTCCGCCCTTGCCCGAGGTGTCCATTCCCTGCAGGACGAGGAGGACTGACCGCGAGTCACCCGAGCGACCGTTGGCATACAACATTTCCTGCAAGCCAGACAGCACGGCGCCGCGTTCTTCGAGGAGACGCTCGCCGTCAGCTTTCTTCCCGGTGAATCCCGGAGTGCTGTTGCGGTCGAGACCTTCGAGATCGAAGCCAGGCTGCGATCGAAGAATCGTCACGGCCGGTGTTTCCCACAGCGAGTCGTCTGTCATACCCGGAGACTGTGCCACAGCCGAGGTGGCCTCCGTGGGAACTTCAGGCTCAGTCGTTTTCGGGAGCGATCAGCGGATGCGGCATGGATTTGAACTTGGCCGGCGAACCCTTGACGGCGGCGATACCGGTGATGCCGCCCCACGTCATCATCGTCAAGTAGTCGATCAAGGATTCAGCGGACATCGACTTGTTGGAGATCCACCAGTGCGTCGCCAACTGAATACCGCCGACGATGCCGTACGCCCACGGCAGAGATCCGCCGGAATCCATTTCCATCTCGCGCAGACGATTGCCCAGCACCGTGGACAGGAGTTCGGCGATCATTCGCTCCGACTCGGCGACGACGTCACGACTTGCGCCGGCTCCGTTTGCCATGACATAGAGGTAGATCGCCGGGTCCGACGCAACAGTCTCGACATACGCGGTGATCGTTGCGTGTGTCAGTTCGAAATCGTCGAGTTCGTCGCTGATGGCCTGATAGATGCGCGGCGCGAGAATTGTCTCGACGTACCGCATCATCGTGGCCGTCGTCAGGTCGCTCTTATCGGTGAAGTAGCGGTAGAGAACAGTCTTGGAAACGCCGATTTCGGACGCGATCTCATCCATACCGATTTCACGGCCACGCGCCCGGATCGCTGCGATGGTGCCGTCGACAAGCTCTTCACGTCGGGCGATCTTGTGTTCGCGCCAGCGTCGTTTGCGTCCGTCGGACTTCTCGGGCTTCGTGTCAGCGACAACTGGGCCGTCTACCTGCTCGTTGTCCTGCACAGCGTTCTTAGCCACGGGGTATCTCATATCTGTGGTGCGATCCACGTCCGAGCGGTCTCATTCCGTTTCAGCTTAGTGTCCGGGGAATTACGGTGGGCACGCACCTGCGGCTTCGACGCACCAGCGACAAGCTTTCGGCACAATGGCAAGGGTGCAGCAATTGAGCCCTAACGCTTTCGACTCGACTTTCGGCGACGACGCCAAGCGTCGGGACCTCCGCAAGATGAAGTTCTTCGCGACCGGTCTCCTCGGTTTCGCGACGGTCGTCTATCTGTTCTGTCGATGGCAGGAATCACGCGGCGCGGGCGAGTGGGTCGGGTACGTGAGGGCTGCGTCCGAGGCAGGAATGGTCGGCGCGCTGGCGGACTGGTTTGCCGTCACGGCGCTGTTCCGTCACCCGATGGGCATACCGATTCCGCACACGGCGATCATCAAACGCAAGAAAGACCAGCTCGGGGCCAGTTTGAGTTCGTTTGTCGGTCAGAACTTCCTGGCCCCGGACGTTGTGTCCGCGAAGGTGCAGCAGGCACAGATCCCGCTGCGGCTCGGGACGTGGATGGCCGAGCGAGACAACGCTGCGCGTGTTGCCGCGGAGACGTCGACGATCTTGCGGGGACTGGTAGAAGTGCTGCGCGACGAGGACATCGCGCAGGTCATCGACCACACGATCGTCAAGCGGTTGGCAGAACCGATGTGGGGCCCGCCGATCGGCCGGGTACTCGGTGAGCTTCTGAAGGAGAACAAGCAACTGCCGATCATCGAACTGCTGGCCGAACGCGCTCATCAGTGGGCGCTCGGCAGTCAGGAGACCATCGACCGGGTGATCGTCCGGGACTCTCCCGCGTGGTCGCCGAAATTTGTCGATGCGATGCTCGGCGAGAAGATCTACAAGGAACTGGTCGAGTTCACGTGGAAGGTGCGGGCAAATCCCGAGCACGAGGTTCGGCTGGCGGCCAATCGCTTCCTGATCGATTTTGCGGACGATCTGCAGAACGATCCGGAGACGATCAAAAAAGCCGAGGGCATCAAGGCCGAGATCATGGGGCGAGAGGAAGTCACCGGACTCGCGTCGGCGACGTGGAAGGTCGCGAAGCGGCTGATCATGGAATCGGTCGACGATCCCAACAGCACCCTGCGGACCAAGGTTGCCGAGAACGTCGTCGGATTGGGCATCCGCCTGCGCGACGACGAGTCGATGCGAGGGAAGGTCGACGGGTGGCTGGCCGCCGGTACGACGTACATCGCGGAGAACTACACCGACGAGATCACCGGTGTCATCAGCGACACCGTCGAGCGCTGGGACGCCGAAGAAGCAAGTCGCAAGATCGAGCTTCAGGTCGGTCGTGATCTTCAGTTCATCCGCATCAACGGCACGGTGGTCGGCGCGATAGCCGGTCTGTTCATCTACACGGTGTCGACGCTGATCTTCGGCTAGTAATCGGCCCTCGAATGTGACGTGCACCCCAGTGCTAGCAGTAGTGCTTGCAATAGTTAGCACCCTCTCCTACTCTGGGAAATGTCCACAGGAAAGGGAAGACGCAATGTCTGCGAAGTCGACGAACTCCGATGAAGGAGAACGTGAATCATCCGGTGCCGCAGCCGGAGCCAGCGACTTGGCAGCGCGCGTCGTCAGCTCTGCGGCACACGACATCGGGGGATTCATTCGTGCGCAGCGCGAAGCCGCACAAGTCTCGATGCGCCAACTTGCACAGCTCGCCGGTGTAAGCAATCCGTACCTCAGCCAGATCGAACGAGGCCTACGGAAACCGTCAGCCGACGTGCTCGCGCAAATAGCAAAAGGGCTCCGAGTGTCTTCGGAAGTCCTCTACGTCCAGGCCGGATATCTCGAACAACGGCCACATAGTCCGATCCGTGACGCCGTACTCGCAGATACCTCCATCAGCGAGCGACAGAAACAAGTGCTGCTCGAGATCTACGACTCGTTCTGTCGGGAGAACGATTCGACGCGGCCCGCTGCAGTAGCCCAGAGCGCAGCTCCCACCACAATTCCGGACTCAGACCTCCCAGAAGGAGAACAACATGACCGATAAGACCGCCATCGACAACGTCAAGACCTCGATCTACGCCGCAGTCGGCGCCGGCGACCTCGTCGTCCAGGCCGTTGCCGACGTTGTTGCCCAGGTTCGTGAGCGCGCCGAGACCAGCCAGGACGAGGTCACCGGCCGCGTCGACGGTGCACGCGAAAAGTTCGCCGCAGTGCAGGGCGACGTCGTGGAAAGCGTTGAGGCTCTTCGTGAGCGTCTCGCCGGCCTGCCGTCCGAGCTGCCCGAGGAGCTTGCCGAGCTGCGCGAGAAGTTTGCACCCGACGAGCTCCGCAAGGTCGCCGAGGCATACCTCAAGGTTGCAGGCGATCTGTACAACTCGCTGGCAGAACGCGGCGAAGATGCAGTTGAGCGCATCCGCAAGCAGCCGGCCGTCGAAGAGGGCATCGCCGCTGCGGAGTCCGCTCTCGGTGACGCCGTCGAGCTGACCGAAGACGCACTCGGAACCGTTGCCCGTCAGACGCGCGCCGTGGGCGAGCAGGCTGCCAAGCTGGCCGGCCGCGCTGCCGGGCGCATCTCCGACACCGCCGAAGAGGTTGGCGAGAAGATCTCCGACGCCGGCGAGAAGATCGCCGATGTGGGCGACGAAGCTGCGCTCAAGGTCCTCGACCTCGGCGACCAGGCAGACGAGGCTTCCAAGGAAGCTGCAGCTCGCGTGACCGCTGCCGCATCCGACGTCCAGGAGCGCGCAACAGCCGCTGCCAAGAAGGCTGAACCCGCCAAGGCTGCACCGACCAAGGCTGCGCCGGCGAAGGCTGCTCCCGCGAAGGCTGCTGCCGCACCGGTGAAGGCTGCTCCGGCCAAGGCCGCTGCACCGACGAAGGCTGCACCGACCAAGAAGGCTTGATCGGCCGGCTCGACAAGTGAGAAGGCTCCTGCGCTCTCGGGTGCAGGAGCCTTCTGTTCGTGATGTCGGACTACGGAAACTAGGATGTAAGACGTGGTAGCTGTGGATGGCATTATCGGCCTGATTTTTCTCGCACTGAAGTTGCTTGCCTTGGCAGGTGCTGTCTTCGCGATCGTGCATGCCGTGCGGCAGCGCCCCGACGCGTTCACCGCAGTCAACAAGCTGACCAAGCCGATCTGGCTTGGCATCCTTGTCGTCGCGGCTTTGGTGTTGTTGGTGACGTCTCCGGTGGGAATGCTGGGCATCATCGCGGTAGTCGCAATCTGCGTCTATCTCGTTGACGTGCGGCCTCGCGTGGACGACATCCAGCGCGGTCCGCGCTGGTAGCGCGTTTTTCGCAGTTCGTCCCCACCGGGGTGGCACTATGCGGTGCTATTGTGGGTTAACGGCAGTCACACATAGATTGCCGGTCCTCGTGGGGAGTGAACTGCGATGTCTGTCGAGCATGGCCGATCGACGAACGATCGGCGCCCATCCCGACTGACGCGTGCCGGTGACCGCCAGGAAACAGCGTCCAAGCTCCTTGCCTCGGCTGCCCGCACGTCCTACGACCCGTTGATCGAAATCGACTGGGAAGCTCCCGTCCCCGGCGACCTGTACGGGATGAGCCCCGAGTGGTGCAGCCTCTACGGCACGCCGATGTGGGACGAGATGACGCATCAACAACGCATCACGCTCACCATCCACGAGGCCGCCAGCATCGCCGGCACCGGCATCTGGTTCGAAATGATCCTCATGCAGATGCTCGTCCGCGACATCTACTTCCACGATCCTTCCACGGCGCACGTGCAATTTGCGCTCACCGAAATCGCCGACGAATGCCGGCACTCCACGATGTTTGCGCGCTCCGCAGCCAAATTCGGCGTCCCGTCCTACCGCCCGAAGACCTGGATCCGCACCGCCGCGCGCCCGTTCAAGGCCACGGCCACCGGATCCCTGGCCTACGGCGGAACACTCTTCGCCGAAGAAATCCTCGACATGATGCAACGCGAATTCATGCGAGACACCCGAGTGCAACCGCTCACCCGAACCGTCAGCAGAATCCACGTGGTCGAAGAAGCCCGCCACATCAGATTCGCCCGCGAGGAAACCGTCCGACGAGCAGCCAACATCACCCGGTTCCAGCAAGCCCGCGTCCGGTTCGTCCTTGCCGTCACCGCTTACTTCGTGGTCACCAGCCTCGTGAACAAGAACGTTTACGCAGCCGCCGGACTCGACGCCGAAGCGGCAATCCACGCCGCGAAGAACAATGTCCACTACCACGACATGGTGCGTCGAGGATGCGCGAATACCGTCGAGTTTCTTACCGAGGTCGGCCTGATCGGCGGCCGGTCAACGATGTTGCTGCGCCGAGCGCACATCATCTGACACCCATCATCCGTATCGATTTTCTTTCGAATTCAGTCAGGGGTACATGCATGTCCAGCAGTTCGCGAACCACCACACTCCGGGTATTGGCCGGAGTTGCCGGAGCCGGAGCGTTTGCGGCAGCCGTCGCCGCTATCCGTCGTCGTAGCTCCACCAGAGGGCTCACTCTCGTTGCCGACGTCGAACCGAACGCACTCTTGAAGACCCCGACGTTCAAAGCGGACATCAGCGAACTGACCACCGAAGACGGCGCGATCATCAACATCCGGGCATACGGCCCCGTCGACGGTGATCCCATTGTTCTCAGTCACGGCTGGACCTGCTCAACCGAATTCTGGTACCCACAGGTCAACGCGCTGGCCGGCGAGTACCGGGTCATCACGTACGACCAGCGCGGACACGGACGCAGTACTGTCGGCACCCTTCCGCTTGGGCCCGACGTACTCGCCGACGATCTCTCGGCAGTGCTCGGAGCGACCGTCCGTGAAGACAAGAAAGCCGTCATTGTCGGACACAGCATGGGCGGCATGAGCATCATCGCGTGGGCCGGAAAGCACCCCGGCGACGTCAAGAAGTACGCGTCGGCGGTAATGCTGGCCAGCACGGCAAGTGACCGTCTGATTGCCGAAACCACCGTGATTCCGCTGCCGGAACGCTTCCCGCGGGTGCCGGTTCCGGTCGGCCGCGCCATCCTTAGCTCGCCCGTGCCATTCGTGTCCTCGGGCGCGATGACCAAGGCGATCCAGTACGTCTCGATGTCGCCCAACGCCACCAAAGCCGAAGTTCAGTTCTGCGAGAACATCGTTCGAGAGTGCAAGCCGCGCATCCGCGGCGGTTGGGGAGCGGCACTGAGCACTCTCGACATTCACGAGGGACTCGACAATCTCGAAGTGCCGACCACCGTGCTCGTCGGATCACTCGACCGACTCACGCCACCCGTCCACGCACGCAAACTTGCGCAGGTGCTCGACGAAGCCGGCAACCTCGAACGGCTGATCGTGATTCCCGGTGTCGGTCACATGTCGTCCATCGAGAGCATCGACGAATTCGACCGCGAGATCGTGCGGTTGCGCAATCTCTAGCTGAACGCCCTGCTAGCTGAACACCACAGTCTTGCGGCCGTGCACCAACACCCGATCTTCGAGGTGCCACCGCAAACCGCGAGAAAGAACAAGCTTTTCGATATCGCGACCCTGGCGGACCATGTCGGCAACATCGTCGGCATGGTCGACGCGGATCACGTCCTGCTCGATGATCGGGCCGGCATCAAGTTCCGCGGTGACGTAGTGGCACGTCGCACCGATCAGCTTCACACCCCGAGCAAAAGCCTGGTGGTACGGGCGGGCCCCGATGAACGACGGCAAGAAGCTGTGATGGATGTTGATCGCGCGGCCCGCCCAGTGCTCGCACAGTGACTGCGGCAGAACTTGCATGAACCGAGCCAGGACAACCGCGTCCGGGTCATGGGCGTCGACCAGGGCGCTCACCTTCTCGAAGGACGGTCCGCGTTCGGCCGGGTCCTTGGGAAAGGGAACGTGGTGGAAGTCGATCCCGTGACGCTCGGTCACGCTGCGCAAATCCTCGTGGTTTCCGATGACGGCGCTGATTTCGGCTGGGAGTTCGCCGCCGGCCGCGCGTCCGAGGAGGTCGTGAAGGCAGTGACCTTCCTTGCTCACCAGCAGGACGATTTTCTTGGGAGCCCCCGAATCGTGCAGCGTCCACTCGGTTTCGGGTCCGATCTCGGCGGCAACGGCCTTGAAACGCTCACGCAGTTCCTCGATGCTGATACTCACCGACGATGCCCGCACTGCCTGACGAGTGAAGAACCAACCGGTGTCCGCGTCAGCGTGATACGCCGCTTCGACGATCCAGCCACCGACATCGGTGAGGAAAGACGAAATGCGCGCGACGATGCCCGTCGTGTCCGGGCAGCCGAGGGAGAGTACGTAGCGTCGATCATCAGTCGAGGGTGCAGCGGTCATACCGCCTAGTCTCTCAGGTGTCGCAGTGCCGCTCGACGCATGGTCGTATGCCAAGCTTTCTTTCATGGCCCACGCTGCGCTCACTCGTTCACAGGTTGCCGCAATGGTCGACCACACCCTGCTCAAACCCGAAGCCACGGCCGCCGACGTCACGGCGTTGATCGACGAGGCCCGGGAATTGGGCGTTCTCGCTGTGTGCGTCTCACCGTCGATGCTGCCGATCCGGGCCGACGGTCTGATCACCGCCGCGGTGGTCGGCTTTCCGTCCGGCAAGCATCACTCCTTGGTGAAGGGTGCCGAGGCTCGTCTTGCCGTTGATCAAGGTGCCCGCGAGATCGACATGGTCATCGATGTCGGGGCAGCACTCGCCGGTGACTACAACGCTGTGCTTGCCGATGTACTCACCGTCCGTGAAGCCATGGGCGAGCACGCGGTGCTGAAGGTGATCCTCGAGACTGCGGCACTGCCCGACGAAGCGATAGTCGAATGCTGCCGCGCGGCAGTACATGCGGGCGCGAACTTCGTGAAAACTTCCACAGGTTTCCATCCCGCCGGCGGGGCAAGCGTCGAGGCTGTTGCGTTGATGGCCAAAACCGTCGGGCCGTCGGTGGGAGTCAAAGCCAGCGGTGGAATCCGCACGACGCAGGCAGCACTCGACATGATCGCTGCCGGTGCCACCCGCCTCGGGCTTTCGGGAACCCGTGCTGTGCTCGACGGTCTGGGGGAGTAGCACTGGATTACCCGATCGGAAGTGATTCAGACCTGATTCAAAACGGTGGCGGGTCGTTGCCGTAGTCGACGGGTTTGTGGGGCACCTGCTTTCGGGGTGTGGAGATCGGGAAGGTTTGCCGCCGTTTGCGTTCCGCATTCTTCGCCGCCCGGTTTTGAATCTTGACGCGGCGATGTTTGCGTTCACTTCGGATGTGGGCGGCTTTGTTCTCCAGTCGAGTTCGTCGCGGTTTGCCGCCTTCCGGTGGCGGTGGTTCCTGCATCCCCGTGAGTAGTCCGGCAGCCCTGGTGCGGTAGCAATGACCGGTCTGCGAGGTCAAGGTGAGGCTGCGATCCGGATTCGGGTGGAGTTGCCACTTGCCGGAATGCTTGAGGCGGTGATGGTTGCGGCAGAACGCACTCAGATTCGACGCAACCGTCTTGCCACCCTGTGCAGCGTCCGCGTGGTTGAACGGATCGTTGTGGTCGAGGTCGCAGTTCCAGGCTGGGACATCGCAGTGCGGCCATTGGCAGCTTCCCGCGATGACCCGCAGCCAGGTGTCGAGTGCCGCGCCGGGGCGGTACACCGATGCCGACGCGGGCTCATATGTCGGTTCGGGATCTGCGGGTACGCGGACTTCTTTTATCGTGGCGTCTTTTGCGATGTCGCGGGCATGTTCGGCGCTGATCACCCCGAACCCGTCGAGATGCGCAGGTTCATCCGATCCTGCGTGCAGTGCGGAATCGTGTATCACCACATGCACGAGTGGCCGGCGAATGATGACAACACCGCTACGATCCTGCGGGCAATCACCGCGGTCGCAGTCACACACCAACACCGTCGAACCGCTCACCAGGGCGCCCAAGGCATCGGCTCGGCGCTGTTCGTACGTGCGGGAATCGTGGCGGCACACCGACATGGCCAATTCCCGCAACCTGCCGTCGAAGGCGCGGGCTTGTTCGGCCGGGATACTGCCCAGGATGCGAGCCATGCCGTCTTCGGCGGCGCTGACTCCGACAAACCTGTCGGCGAGGGCGCGGCGGCGTCGTTCCCGCATACCTTCCGGATCGACTCGGGCCACGATCCGGTCGATCGCCGCCGTCAACCGCCGACCCGTCAACCCCGTCCCACCGTCCACGAGTGGAGCGAGAACCTGCTCGAGCAGCAAGCGTTCTACTTCGTCGATCAGCTCGTCACCGACATTTGCGGTCGCGGACTCGATCAGCCCGACCCGGTAGAAGTCGAGTTCACCGCGGGCCATCGCGGCCCGTGTGCGATGCAACCGCGTCTTCAACGCAAAACCCAAACCGATGAGCTTCCCGGCAGCAGCCCGTCCCATCGTCAGGACCGCGCCGACCTCGGATTCGGCGAGCTCGTGCGCCGACGACGTCCACGTACCGCCCTCGACATGCTCGGCACTACGACGGGTGAAGAACTCCGCCACCACCGCCAGTTTCCGCTCGACCAACATCGCTTCACATGAATGCAATTCGGCCATCAAATCGACGAGGGCGCAATCGGTTTCGGTACCACTCAGCTGTGCTGAGATACCGAAAATTCCCACCCCCGGATCGAACATTCCCCAACCGTAATCGAAATCCTGTTCGAATAGAACAGTTATTCGAAATCAGTCGGAAAAGTCCGATAACAGGTAGAGATCAGGTGAGAATTCCGCAGCTGTCAGGGACTGCGGATGCATTCTGGGCCGAGGCATTGGCAACGGGCATCGCGTAGGCGCCGCCCTCGAGTGAAATCTCGATCGCGTCATCGGTAACGGTGAGCTCGGTGGGCTTCATGTCCAACGGGTAGGTCTGCAGGCTGTCGGTCAGAGTCTGGACGATGCCGTCGACCAGGTCGGTCGGAAGTCCGAATCCCAGGATCTCGGCGCCGACGGTTTGTACGTCGACAACTCCGTTCGAGATAGTCGGCTTGACCGTGAGCTTCGCGAGACCTGCCGGTCCGACGTCGAAGGCCAAAGTTCCCGCGGCGGAATCAGCCGTGACACCGGTGACAAGTCCGCCGAAGGTCTGTTCCTGGAGGGTGGCCAGGATTCCGGCAGTGGACCAGGTGACATCGGCGCTCGAGCTTCCGATGGTTCCGCTGTTTCCGTCGGACGGTTGGAGATTGATGTCGTTGACCTTTGCGTGGACCTGCATTCCCGTTGCCGGCCCGAATGACGAATCGTCACTGTCGATGGTGATGTACGGGACCTTCTTGTCGATGGCCTGAAGCAGGACAGGCTTCCAGCTCAAGCCCACGTCTACCTGCGAGCCGAGTTCACTCTGAAACTGGTCGGCCATGCAGCTTTTGACTTGATTGCGAACGTAGAGTTCTCCGCCGACAAGCGCTGCGACCAGTACAGCGATCACGACGAGCAGGATGATGAGCACACGGTTGCGCGGGGGCGCGTTGTTTGCTGCGACAGTCATCTCAGGGATTCTTCCCGACGACTCTGAACGAACTCTGTGAATACGCGCCCATCCGATACTGTGATCTGAAACACAGAATGCCGTAGCCTGGCGGAAAAGCGCTCCAGACGGTCACCGGAGGTGGTCATGGCTCCAGACTATGAAGCACTCGAATTGTTGGCACTGCGCCAATGTGGGTTTGTTGCGACTGATCAGGCCGCCGCCCTGGGTTTTTCCGGCAGTGACTGGGACTGGCTCTTGGAATCCGGAACCTGGATTTCGGAGTGTCCGGGGCTGTTCCGACTGGATCGGGTACGCCGCACCGCGATGGACGAGTTTGCCAAATGGTGTACGTGGTTTGCCGGCCGAGCAACCGTTTCGCACTACAGCGCTGCCGAACTTCACGGTCTCGGCCACTTACAACCACGGTTCCTGCACTTGTCCGTCGGAGTGCCCGTTTCGGCGCCGACTCGTCAGCTTGCTCTGCACCGATGCTTGCTCGCGGAATCGGAATGCGAGCAGTTCGGAGCCATTCGAATTACGACGCCGGTGCGTACTGTCCTCGACATTGCGTCGGGTGGCATTTCCCAGGACCTGCTCAACGAAGTGGTGTCCGACGGCGTCGCGATCGGTCGACTCGACGCCCATGAGTTGTACCGCTCGTGCGAGAACGCCGCCGTCGACGTGGCTGTTCGCGTGGAATTGGCACTCACCGCAAGCCTGTAGTGGTAACCGACCTTGTGCCAAATGCACCAATTTGGCGAAAAGGGTAGTTGCGTTACAGGCAAAGGGATAACGTCACGGCATCAAAGCAGATGGACACTTGTCCTAGACACCTGTACTGGACGCCTGTCTGCTCCGTCGTCGAGAGGGATGTCTGTGAGTGGTGTTCGCCGTGTTGTCGGTGGTCTGAGTGTGTTTGCTGTTGCTGCGGGTTTCGTGGCGGTTGCGGGTGTCGGGGTTGCGGGGGCTGCTCCGGTGACGGCTGAATTCAATTCGAGTGGTTACAAAATCACTCGAACAATCAGTGACGGGACGCCGTCCGAAGGTGATGTGATCACCTCCACCACGGTATTCAAGCGGACCGACTTTGTGGTCAATTATCTGTACGCGGTTCGGGATTTTCATCCGTCGTGCATGACGTATGTCGAGGGTTCGGCGAAGGTGAACGGGAAGGCGTACGCGCCGGAGACTCCGGTGAGCACTGACTCGGTGCGCGTGAGCGCGAGCATCACCGATTGGCCGTTGTATCAGAACAATACGAAGTCGTTCGAGTTTCAGTATCGGGTCGGCGCAGGGTGTGAGCGCGGTAATGATTTGGCGAGCACAGTGCATTTCGACGGTTCGGCTTGGGTGAATGACACGACAAGCGGTCGTGGTCCGTCGATCAATGTTCGGAAGAACGTGTCGTCGACGGTCGTGTCGCCGGTTAGCGGTGCCCAGGTGGGTCAACCGGTGACGTTGAGCGCGACGGTGACCGGTGGTGCCGACGGTGATTCGGTGGAGTTCTTCGACGCAGGTTCCAAGATCGGCGCCGGCGCGCTCGCCAATGGTGTTGCCACACTTGACTGGACACCGACCACTCGTGGGAATCACTCGATTACCGCGAAGTTCGCCGGCACCGCGCGAGCTGTCGAGTCGACATCGGCGGCGCTGAACGTGAACGTCTCGCAGGCTGATTCTCCGTCGACTACAGCGCTGGCGCCGATCTCGGGCGCTCAGGTGGGTAAGTCGACCACCCTCAAGGCGACGGTGTCTGCGCCGGGAACGGGTGGGACGGTGACGTTCAAGGTCGGTACGACGGTTCTGGCTTCGGTGCCGGTCGCAGGCAATGGCGAAGCCACTTACGCCTGGGTTCCGACGGTTGCGGGCGCGCAGACGGTTGAAGCTGTGTTCGCGGGCCGATCCGGTGTCACCGGGTCGAGCACCACAGCGAGTACGACAGTTGCCGAGCAACCAGTCGGAACGACAAATTCCACAACAGTTCTCAGCGCCGGAGCGGGTCAAGTCGGTGTTGCGCAGACCGTTTCGGCTCAGATCAACCCGGCAAACGCCGGTGGCACAGTCACCTTCAAAGACGGTGAGTCGGTCATCGGCACAGCAACGGTCGATTCTTCCGGCAAGGCCGGCATTTCGTGGACGCCGGCAACTCAGGGCCAGCGCGTCGTAACGGCCGAGTACTCGGGCGCCGGAACAGTGACGGCTTCGGCCGATCAGGTCTCCGTTCAGATCGCAGCACCCGTCGACGGCGGAGAGCCAGGTACAGGCGGAACAGGTTCGCTCGGCAACCTTGGAAACATCTTCGGCTCCTAAGACATTCGACACCTGGTGATGCCCCGTCCGCGTGAAGCGGTGGGGCATCACCCATATCGCTCGCTTCTCGAGAAGGAAAATCTATGTCTGTTGGTTCTGCACGCCGTGTTGTCGGTGGTGTGAGTGTGTTTGCTGTTGCTGCGGGCTTCGTCGCGGCTGCCGGTGTCAGTGTCGCGGGTGCTGCTCCGGTGACGGCGGAGGGAAATGTGCACGGTTACCAGGTTGTGCGCACTATTTCGAACGGAACGCCCAGTGCGGGTGAGACGATTACCGTGAAGTCAGTACTGACTCGAACTGGTTCCCTCGAATACTTGCAGCAGGTTAAGGATGTTCATCCGGATTGTCTTTCCTATGTGACGGATTCGGCCAAGGTTGACGGTTCGGTGATCGGCCGTGACAAGGTCGAGGTTGCTGCCGACTACGCGAAGATCTCTGGCAGTTGGGCGGTCTACTGGGATGGTGGTCTGATCAATCCGAAGTACCGAACGGTTGAGTTCAGTTATACGGTCGGTGCGGGTTGTGCTCGTGGTGTGGATTTGACGACTGAGTTGCATGTGAGCGGGACTTTGGGGTCGGGGCAGCTCAAGGGTGTCGGTCCGTCGATCAGCGTGGCGAAGAACGTGTCGACGACGACGCTGTCCCCTGCCAGTGGTGTTCAGTTGGGGCAGTCAGTTCCGCTGAAGGCGACGGTTACCGGTGGCGCCGACGGTGATTCGGTGGAGTTCCTGGACGGTGGCACCACGATCGGCACTGGCACGCTGGCCAATGGTGTTGCCACACTGGCCTGGACACCGACCGGCGTCCGCACACACACCGTGACGGCCAAGTACCTCGGCAACACGAAGGTGGCAACCTCGACGTCGTCGGCAGTCGACGTCGTTGTGTCCGAAGCGGACAAGTCCACGGCAACCACGATCACCGGCCCAACGACTGCAGACGCAGGTGAGTCCGTGACTCTCGAGGCTTCGGTCTCGCCTGTGCCGGTGGGCGGCACGGTGCAGTTCAAGGACGGCACAACCGATCTCGGTAGCGCAACGACCGTCGATGCCAGCGGCAAGGCCTCGCTGACGGGTTCCTATGCAGCCGGTGAGCATTCGATCGTGGCGGTGTACTCCGGTTCCGGTCTTTACCAGACCTCGACGTCGACGCCGCATACCTTGACGGTCGCTCCCGTCGTGGTCGAGCAGAGCACAACGACCACACTCGTCGGTCCGTCGAGCGCTTCGACAGGAGAGGAATTGTCGTTTACTGCCACGGTGTCGACCGGCTTTGCGGGCGGCACGGTGCAGTTCAGGGAAGGGGCCAGAGATATGAGCTCGCCGATTCCCGTAGACGCCTTGGGTAAAGCCACGATCACACCGACGTTCAACGACGCCGGTGAATACAACATCACCGCAGTGTTCTCCGGTTCGGGGAACTTCCTGGGTTCGACCTCGAGCGTTCAGACTGTGAAGGTCGCTGCGCCGGCTCCCGTCGATCAGCAGACCCAGACGGTCTTGACTGTTCCCGCGAACGCAAAAACCGGTACGGCAGTGGGTCTTTCCGTGACGGTTACGCCGGCTCCGTCAGGTGGCACGGTGCAGTTCAAGGACGGTTCGGGCACTCTCGGCTTGCCCGTGGTGGTTGTCGACGGCAAAGCGTCGATTATGCATGAGTTCGGCAGCGTCGGTACTCACGACATCACGGCGGTGTACTCGGGTGCGAGCGGATTCCTCACCTCTACCTCGGCCGTGCAAGCGATTTCGGTCACGGCTCCGGCCGCAGAAGATCAGGAAACGTCCATCACAGTGAGCGCTCCGGCGTCCGCCACGAAGGGCACAAAGGTAGATCTGGCTGCTGCCGTTGTACCCACGCTCAACGGCGGGACGGTCCAGTTCATGGACGGCGCCACCCCGATCGGCGGACCGGTTGCCGTAGTGAACGGTAAAGCCACACTCTCGCATGCCTTCACCGAGGTCGGCGATCGTCGGATCACCGCGGTGTTCAGCGGAACTGACGGATACCTCGGTTCCGAGACGCAGGCCGGCGTCACCGTCAAGGTCACGGCAGAGCCCGGCACCGGCGCTCCGACCGGTTCGCTCGGAGACCTGGGCGCCATCTTCGGTTCCTAGCTCGAAGCAGCATTGACGAAAGGCCCCGCCGCGGAGAACACCTCCGCGGCGGGGCGCTTCGTGTCTGTGAGGTCAGGGGTTCGGGGCGACAACGTGCCAGGGCACGGTCAGGATGCAGTCACGCACGCGTCGCCGCGCCGGTTGAACCGGAATGCCCTGCCCACGAAGTATTTCCAGTGCCGCCGCCCAGCGGTGTCTGGGGCCGAACGACGCATGGGGCGCCGCAGTGGCCCACGCGCGATCCGCGGCCGTGAGTAGCGCGTGAATCGGTTCTCCCGGAACATTGCGGTGAATGAGGGCCTTGGGCAACCGTTCTGCGATGTCCGACGGTTTCTCGATGTCGAAGGGATCCCACGCCAAGGTGAGGGTCAGGGGTCGGTGCGCATCGAGCAGCACCCAGGCGCACCGACGCCCCAGCTCGTCGCACGTCCCGTCGAGGATCAAACCGCCAGGCGCCAAACCGGACTGAATGTGCGACCACGCCGATTCCACCGCGTCTTCGGGGTACTGGCGCAAAACGTTGAAAGCGCGAACGAAAATCGGTGACAGGCCGGCCAATTCGAACCCGCCGCGCGCGAAACTGACTCCGTTGCGGCTTTCCACCACGCGGGCGGGGTCGATTTCGAGTCCGATGACCCGGCGGTCGCGTCGTACCGCGGTGAGGCGGTCGGCCATCTCGAACGTCGTGTCGGGGCGGGCGCCGTAGCCGAGGTCGACGATCAAGGGGTCGGCAGCGTCGTGCAGTGCCCGTTGAACGGCCCGGTTGTGCACGAGCCAGCGGTCGCTGCGCCGCAGACGGTTGATGCCGGTTGTGCCGCGTGTGATGACACCCTCGATCTTCGGGGGTGGAGCAGTCCTCACCGGGGGTCAGCGAGCGGCGAGCCAGGTCGCGGTGACCTGAGCTTCGGTGCGGAACAGGTCGACAAGATTGGTGAGCATCAGCTCTTCCAACTTTCCGCCGACAAAGGGGATGTGCACTTTGGCTTCCGACGACGTCCGCAAGGTGCAGCCTGTTTCGGTGCCGAACAGTTCCATGGTTCCGGTGAGACTGCCCGGTCCGGCCGGGATGGAGGCCTCGTAGGTTCCGGTTACCGTGTCACCGAACGGGCTGTAGGACTCGGTGCGCGTGATGATCAGGTCGTTGCGCATGACGGTCTGCGCGATATCGGGCAGATCGGTGCGGGGCAGGACGTGGTGCAGGACGAGTTCGATTCCGGAATCGCTGACCTCGAAATGTTCCACCCGATTTTCGGAATGCTTGCGCATCTCTTCGACCCGGGCGTCCCAGTATCCGCGATCGGTCAGTGCTTCGTAGACCTGTTCGGGGGAGTGCTGGTAGCGGGCGGAGTAGTCGATGCGTCGAGCCATGATCGCAAACGATACCGGCTACCTGCTGTTACAGAAAAAACCTACCCCGCCCGCAATGCCCTATTTTGCGATCCAGTCCCGCGTGAAGTCCTGCTCCGCCTCGATCAGACGGGTGACCTCGTCGACGATCGCGCTTTCGATCTTGCCGCCGAAAATCGGGATCTTGACCTCGACCTCACCGGTGGCACTCAAGGTGCAACCCGTGTCGTCTCCGCTGAGCACCTGGGTGCCCTCGATGCGGGCAGGGACGCCGTCGACGTGCGCCGAGAAGGTTCCCGTCGCGGTTCCGCCGTTGAGCGGTGCGATGGTCTCGCTGCGCTTGATGACGATGTCACCCTTGATGAAGTTGGAGACCATGGAGGGAAGGTGCTCGGCCGGAATGACCTGCGACATGGTGACTGCGACGGTTTCGTCCCGGACAGTCAGTTCGTCGATGGTGGCGCCAGGGCCACCTACTGCGGCGATACGGTCACGCCAGTACTGCTCCGACGTCACCGCCTCATGGACCTTGGCGACGGGGACGGTGTACTTCGATGAATGCTCGATGCGACGGCTCACGATTGTGGAGGCTACCGTTTACCGATGTGTGGGACGTAACCATTGGCCAACGCGTCGTAGATTCCGGCGCTTTCGTGTCCGAGAACATTGACCTGTCCGGATTGACGACGCTCCGGGTAGGAGGACCTGCGCGGCTGCTCGCGGAATGCCCGACGACGCAGTCTCTGGTCGACGTCGTTCGGCTTCTCGATCGTGAAAACGTGCCGACGCTGATCTTGGCGGGCGGGTCGAATCTCGTCATTTCGGACGAGGGTTTCGACGGAGTTGTGGTTCGTGTGGCGAACACCACGGTGACCCTCGACACGGATCGTGTTGTCGCAGAGGCAGGCGCCGTGTGGGACGAGGTGGTCGGTCAATCCGTCGCCGCGGAATTGGGCGGACTCGAAGCCCTGTCGGGGATCCCTGGTTCGACGGGCGCAACCCCGGTGCAGAATGTCGGCGCATACGGCGTCGAGGTGGGCTCGCGACTTCGGCGGGTCCAGTTGCTCGATCGCCGCACCGGAGAGGTGTCCTGGGTCGATCCGTCGACTCTGCAACTCGGCTACCGCTCGAGCGTCCTCAAGCATTCGGACGCAGCGCTGGTTCTGGCGGTCGAACTCGACGCGACAACGGATGGACTGAGCGCGCCCCTGGCTTACCGGGAACTGTTCACGGCACTCGATGCTCAGGAAGGTGATCGATTGCCGTCGTCGCAGGTCCGCGAAGCTGTTCTGGGTTTGCGCGCCGGTAAGGCGATGGTGCTCGACCCTTACGATCACGACACGTGGAGCGCGGGTTCCTTCTTCACCAATCCGGTTGTGCCCGAGGATCGGTTGCCCGCAGTTCTTTCCGCTATTACGACGCAGCTCGGGGATGTGACTGTCCCGCAGTATCCGGGGGTCGGCGGAACCAAGCTGTCGGCGGGGTGGCTGATCGAACGAGCCGGCTTTTCCAAGGGATACCCGGGCGAGGACGCGCCGGCTCGGTTGTCGACTCGTCACACACTCGCCCTGACAAACCGCGGCGACGCGAAGTGCTCGGACATCGTGGCTCTCGCCCGCACCGTGCGAGACGGCGTGGACGCCGCGTTCGGTGTGCGTCTCGAGCCGGAACCGGTCACCGTGGGTTGCCGGATATGAGCTGACAATCGTTAGCGCGGGTAGCCTGTTGAGGTGCATCAGCTGGGTATTCGGAGAAAACGTTCGCGTCTTGCTGCTTTGGTAGCTGTTCTGCTTGCGGCGATGCTCGCTGTTGCGGGATGCACCATCGGTGGCGCCGAGACGGCCGGCGAGGCATCACCAGCTGACAAGGCACCCGTTGCGCAGGTTGTCGAGACGCCGGTTGTCGGTGCCAGGGACGTCAGCCCGATCGCCCCGGTATCCGTCACAGTCACCGGCGGCACTCTCGACGAG
Organism: Rhodococcus sp. MS16; assembly: GCF_013277795.1. Taxonomy (NCBI): domain Bacteria; kingdom Bacillati; phylum Actinomycetota; class Actinomycetes; order Mycobacteriales; family Nocardiaceae; genus Rhodococcus; species Rhodococcus sp. MS16. Next base: position 276,548 of record NZ_VBTM01000005.1, on the reverse strand, counting down.
GTTGCGCTGAACAACTCGGCGGGTACCCCCGTCGCAGGTCAGCTGTCTGCGGACCGGACGTCTTACGTCGTCAGCGAGGCTCTCGGGTACGCGGCCACGTATTCGTGGTCTGGTTCCGCCACCGGCACGGACGGAAAAACCGTTCCCGTCGAGGGCAGTTTCACAACGTTGGCACCCGATTCGCAGACCGGCGGCACCCTCAACATCGCCGACGGTCAGGAAGTCGGAATAGCAGCGCCGATCACCCTCCAGTTCGACAACTCCGTCGTCGACAAAGCAGCAGTGGAGAAGGCGCTTGTTGTCACGAGCGTTCCGGCGACCGCAGGTTCATGGGCGTGGCTGCCGGACGATAACGGGGGCTCGCGCGCGCATTGGCGTCCCGCCGAGTACTGGGTCCCGGGAACCGTCGTTCATCTGGACGCGAAGCTGTACGGACTGAACTACGGCGGCGGCGCGTACGGCGATCAGGACCTCACTCTCGATTTCACTATCGGTCGTAGTCAGATCGTGAAGGCAAACGCGCCCAGCCACCGTATGCAGGTCGTCCGCGACGGCCAGACGATCATGGACATCCCCGTCAGCTACGGCGAAGGCAACGAGGCCCGCAACGTCACGCGCAGCGGCATCCACATGGTGACCGAGAAGTACGAAGATTTCCTCATGTCCAATCCGCCGTTCTACGAGAACGTCCGCGAACGGTGGGCCGTTCGCATTTCCAACAACGGTGAGTTCATCCACGCAAACCCGCAAACCACGGGAGTTCAAGGTTCGTCGAACGTCACCAACGGATGTATCAATCTCTCGATGTCGGATGCGCAGGAGTATTTCGGAACCGCGCTGTACGGCGACCCCGTCGAGGTGACCGGGACGTCGATCGACCTCTCCGCCGCCGACGGCGACATCTACGACTGGGCGATCGATCTCCCGACCTGGAAGTCCATGTCCGCGCTCGCCTGAGCCGCAAGAATCTTTTCTGTCGGCGGAACCCCTGGCATCACCGATGCGTCTATCCAGGTAGACACGGATGAATTCGGGGGGATAGTCGTGAGTCTTCATGATGTTGTGGCGGATGGTCTCGCCCTTGTGGCATCGGTGCCCGGTCGTGTCGCCGATGTGGCATTGGCCCCGACCGCTGTGCTCCAACATTTCACCGACGATCGCGGCGAGTTCGACGACACAATCGCCGAAGCATCGAAGGTCGCCGACCTGGAACGCGAAGTGAACTGGGCAATCCGCGATGCACTGACTCCGCGGGCGACGGCGTTGGAGTACAGCGAACACGCCATTCTTGAGGACGATCCCTTCGACGCGATGTCTCATGCTCAGATTTTTGCGCATGTCGACGAGATGAAGCCCGACATTCTTGTCGCGATCAGTAAGGCCTGGACCGAGATATCGGAGCGGGTTGTGAATGGAATCTCGGCCTTCAACCTCGCCGTCGGATCCGCAATCGGTGACGGCTGGCAGGGCAAGGGTGGATCTGCGGCCTTGGAGGCTGTTCTTGCGTACTCAGCTGACGGCCAGGAACTTCAGACACGAGTGCAACTGGTAGCCAACAAAGTCGAAGAAGCAAAGATCGCACTGGGACAGGCAAAACAGTCGATACCGCGTCCAAGCGACGCATCGCTTGGGGAACAGCTCATCAGCATGATTCCAGGGGAGTCGTGGCGTCAGGCGCAACATGAAGCCGAAGAAGCGGAGCGACTGGCGCGCCAGGTCATGAAGGAGATGTACCTGCCGTACATGAAGCGCGCCGATGATCAGGTTCCCGTCCTGCCGCCCGCATTCAATCCCATCACCTCCGGCGGCGGAACCTCCGGCGGCCGTAGTCCGTTCCAGACCGGTACCGATCAGATGTCGTACGAGCAAGCGGCATCCGCCGTGGGCAACTACCAAACATCTGGCGGTGGTAGCGGATTGGAACAGCGCACAGCTGATTCGCCAGGTGGCGCCGGGACTGACCCGACGGTCGGCGGCGCGGGTAACGGTGCTTCGGCTGGTGGATCAGGTGCGACGCCAGGCGCTGCGCTCGGCGACAGCGGACGGGTATCCGGGTCGGGAATCGGCCAGAGTGAAAGTGGTTCCGGGCCGGCGACTACCTCGGCGGCGTCCGCTGTGCCGCAGTCTGTCGGCAGTGGGTCCATCCCTGGTGTCGGACATGGCGCCGGACTTGGTGGAGGTACCGGTCTCACCGGCGGACCTGGGAGTGGCGGATTTGGCGGCGGCGGATCTGCAGGTGGGGCAGGTGGCGGCATCGCGGGCGGTGGGTCAGGCGCGAATGGATTGGGTGGCAGTGGTTTGGGTGGCAGTGTGGCAGGCGGCGGCCTGGGCAGTGCCGGCGGCAGCGGTGCCCGCGGCGGTGCGGCAGGCAGTCTCGGAGCAGCCGGTAGCCGGGGCATGATGGCCGGCGGAATGGGAGGCATGGCAGGCGGCCGCGGACAAGGCGACGACGACAAGATGCACGAGACGCCGGGCTACCTCATCACTCTCGACAACGGAAACGAACTGATCGGGGACCTGCCGATGGTCACGCCGCCGGTGCTGGGGCAGTGAACACTGGTGCTGGGGCAGCGAACACTGGTGCTGAAGCAGTGAACACTGGTGCTGAAGCAGTGAACACACAGTCACATTGGCGCTTCACCGGAATGGAATTCCAGATTCTGTGGGAAGCCGTAGGTCGGGACAGATTGCCGTACCCATTGAAATTCCGTCCGGCGGCCGAAACCATGACCGAACTGACTATGCAGCGGAAAAACGCGGCACTGCGGATCCGGCAGATTCTCGACGAGAGTATGACCGACGCGTTGCAGATACTGGCGGAGCCCACCGTACGCATCGAAGTGTCAGGATTTCACGGCGCCCGGATGAACATGGTGACACGGTTGCACGGTGCGATCGCCGGCGAGTGGGGAGTGCTGGTTGAGCAGTTGCCAGGTGCGGCAGCTGATTCCGCCTCCGATGTTGTTCTTTCGGTGCAACGGGCGTCGGTGCTGGTGTCCGCGATGGTGACGCACCTGCCGCAATGCCAGGCGGGGAAGGTTCGGGTCGCGTCGGCTCGGAACACGAAACATATTCCGGGAGAGTCGATCCTGAGTCGAGCCGACGATCCGCGACCAGCGCAGGAGTTGGTGAGGTTCTTTCGTCGGCCGCGCACGTCGATCGGTGAAATCACTATCTCGTCGGGCAGTGCCATAGACAGCAGACCGAACCGGGGCGACGTTGTCTTTCAATGGAACGACTTTGCCGACGACGGTAGGTACATCGTGAGAGGTGGTGAAACGCTCAGCGCTGTTGCGGCTTCCGCCCTCGACGTGGAAACGGCGATCATGGCCGCCGTTTCCACGAAGAGGCAACAACTCTAGGTGGTTGGGCTGTGCTAGGTCGTAGTGCGGTGGAAGCGTCCAGCACCTGCCTGATCGCGAGGACGCACGACGATCTGATCCAGGTTCACATGTGACGGACGTGCCGCGACAAAGCCGATGATCTCGGCGATGTCCTGAGCCACAAGCGGAGTGATGCCTTCGTACACCTTGTCGGCCTTCTCCTGATCGCCCTCGAAACGGACCAGGGAGAATTCGGTTTCGACGGCGCCGGGAGCGATCTCCGTCAACCGAACGGGCTTGCCCAACAATTCGCCGCGTAGGGTCCGATGCAGAACGGCCTGAGCATGTTTGGCGGTGGTGTACCCGGAACCGTTGTCGTATGCCTCGAGTGCGGCGATCGAGGTGATGGTGACCACCAAACCGTCGCCGGAGTCGATGAGCTTGGGCAGCAACGCTTTTGTGACCCGCAAAGTGCCCAGCACATTGGTTTCCCACATCCAGCGCCAGTCGTCGAGATCGGCCTCCATGACTGTCGCCAGGCCCTTGGCACCGCCCGCATTGTTCACCAGGACGTCGACGCGGGGCAGGACCGCGGCAAATGCGTCGACGGAATCCTCGTCGGTGACGTCGAGTTCGAGCGCGGTGCCGCCGATCTCCTCGGCGATCTTCTCGAGGCGATCGAGGCGCCGGGCCCCGATCACCACGTGAAATCCCTGATCGGCAAGCGTGCGGGCAGTGGCCTCGCCGATTCCGGAGCTGGCTCCGGTGACAACAGCGACGCGGGCATCGGAAGAAATGGTCATGACGCAATCGTAGGGCTAGTCGGCCGCGTACTCTGCCTCCCGCTCGATGGATTCGATGTGACGAGCCGGGACCTGGACGGTTCCCGGGGTGTATGTGACGGCTCGGAGCGCGCCGCTGTAGCGGAAGCTGCCGCGTCGACCATGCAGGTCCCAGGACACCGGTCCACGCGCATCGACGCCGACCGAGATGCCGGTCCACGGCGCCATGCCCACAAGTTGGACCTGATCGCGGAGGTGGCCGGCCGGAACGCCGTCGACGCTGACGTCGAGGTTCCAGCGCAGGCGCGGCGCGACTCTCACCGCAACGTCGATGCGGGTGCTGCCCACCGCGAGCGGCCCGGTGTCGATGCTTCGGTAGTCCCCGAACGCGTTGTATTCGAGATGGAGATGGCCGTCTTCGACGTACAGGATGTACCCGCCTTGGGGGTCGCCGTGCGCTACGAGGACGCCGGAGTCGCCGCCCTGGTAGCCGCTCAGTTCTACGGTGATGTCGAAGTCGCGGAAGGCGATGAGCCGAGACGATCGGTATCGCTCGAGGGTTGGGGTTCCTGCCAGGATTCGCACCGGCCGCGACAGCGCTTGTTCTTCGGGCCGACGCACCGCTCCGACGCCGTTGCCCAACAGCGGGAAGACGGTGTTCGCCCACGCCGAGTTGTCCCAGGCGTCGGCAAGTTCGCGGACCTTGTCCGGGTACTGCGCGGCGAGATTGTTCAGTTCGGTGGGGTCTGCGGTGACGTCGAACAGTTGCCAGTCGGGTTCGTCGATGTTGTCGGGTGCCAGCGCCAGCAGTTTCCAGCCGTCCTTGTAGTACCCGCGGTTGCCGGTCATTTCGGTGTATTGCTCGGTGTGGGAGCTCGGTGCCACCGGTGAATGCAGAACGTGGGCAGCCGAGACTCCGTCGAACTCCTTGGCGGGAAGGCCATGACGCACGGTCGGAACGTCGATGCCTGCAAGATCGAGGAGGGTGGGGGTCAGATCGGTGACGTAGGCAAACTGGTCTCGAATGCCGTTGTCGGCCGCAGCCGGTTTGATACCGGCCGGCCAGGACAGGACAAACGGCACTCGGACGCCACCGGCAAACGACTGGCCCTTGTAGAACCGGAACGGGGTGTTGGACGTCTGTCCCCATCCGCGAGGGTAGTGAACCCCCAACTGCGGACCACCGATCAACGATTCGTCGTGCGGGACATCGCCCACCCACTCGGGATCCTGCACGTGCGCGAACTGCGCGAAGTAGCTGCGCGTGCCGTCCGAACCACCCTCGGCCGTGCCACCGTTGTCGGAGGTGAAGACGATGATGGTGTTGTCCAACTCTCCGAGTTCTTCGAGCGTCTCGACAATGCGGCCAACGCTTTGATCAACCGAATCCACCATGCCTGCATAGACTTCCATGTAACGGGCAAACCGCGACTGTTGCTCCGATGTCAGGGAATCCCATTCGGGAACGTCGAAGCCAGGCTCGGAATTACGCGGTGCTTGCCGCGTACCTTCGGGGAACAGTCCCGCCGCGAGCTGAGCAGCAAAGCGGGATTCGCGGATTCGGTCCCAGCCTTCGTTGTAGCGGCCCCGGTACTTGGCTTGATCTTCGGGTTTGGCTTGCAACGGCCCGTGCATGGCGACGTGCGCAAAGTAGAGGAAGAACGGCTTCTCCGCATCGTGTGCCCGAAGGTCTTTGATGTAGCTGACAGCTTTGTCGGTGAGATCGTCTGTCAGATAGTAATTCTCGGGATACTCGTCGACGTCGACGACGGAGTTGTCGGAGATCAATTGATTGGGGTAGTAGAAGGAATTGAGGCCTTCGAGTGATCCGTAGTAGCGGTCGAATCCGCGCTGCGTCGGCCAGGAGTCGCGGCTGCGACCCGGCGCGAGGTTGGCATCACGCACGAGGTGCCATTTACCGACGGCGTATGTGGCGTAACCGGATTCGCGAAGGATCTCAGGCAGGGTCAGGATGTCGTCACCAAGCTCGAGCCGTAAGCCCGGGTAGCCGGGGTCTGCGTTTGCCACGAACCCGTATCCCGCGCGATGTGGATTGACTCCGGTCAGGAGCGCTGCCCGAGAGGGCGAGCACAGCGGCGTCGTGTGATAGTTGGTGAGCCGAACACCTTGTGCAGCAAGTCGGTCCAGGGTCGGTGTCTCGATCTCCGATCCGAACGGGCCGATGTCGCTGTATCCCATGTCGTCGATCAAGACGACCACGATGTTGGGGGCATCCGACGCCGGTGACGCTGTCGACGGCCAAGACGGGATCGAGTCGGCTGCGGTACGGCCGATCCGGCCACCGAACCCCTCGTAGCCGCGTGCGTGTGGTGGGGGAGTGGTGTCTGCGCCGGTCATGTCAGCACTAAAACAGCTGTATTTGCGGTTGGCCATAGTTGCATTCACTGTGATCGTTACCGCACCCGATTTGTGAAACTGGACAGAGCTGCTATTTTTGGATCTATGTCGACCGACCAGCCTGCCGCTTTGCGCGTCACCTATGTGACCGCTGCGTTGGGGTCGCGTCTGCCTCTGGCACGCGAACTGTGTTGTTGCCGCCGTTCTTTCTGCAGCTAATTTTCTGCGCCGCTCTCCACCCTTTCTTCCTTGACCAGCATTGATGCCGGTCCGAGGGCTGAAGTGTGCGCTTTCTCCTCCTTCTGCAAGGGACTGCCATGTCGACCCCCACACTTACTGCCCCGCAGCTTCGATCACGAACCGTCCTCTCCGGACCGCGGCCTCAGGTTGTTGCACCTGAGCTGCGCATCGCCGACGGACCGGCGGCAACTGTCCTCCGCATCGCTCGGCTGAGAGGCCCGATTTCGCGGGACACTGCTGCCAAGGCCTCCGGGTTGAGCATTGCAACCGTCAATCGGCAGGTCACGAGCCTGCTCGACCTCGGAGTGGTCCGTGAGCGAGCAGATCTGATTGCCTCAGGTGCCATCGGTCGCCCCAAGGTTCCGTTCGAGGTGAATCACGAGCCGTATCTGACGGTCGGCATCCACATCGGTGCAGCCGTCACCAGCATCATTGCCAGCGATATTCGGGGCCGGGTGCTCGGCGCCGTCGAAATCCCGACGCCCACCACCAATTCATCTGTTGCACTCGCGACTATCGCGCGTTCGGCAAAATCGTTCACATCCCGGTGGCACAAACGTCGACCGCTGGCTGTCGGCGTTGCGATCGGTGGACGCGTCGACTCTGCTACCGGCGTGGTCGACCACCCCCGATTGGGATGGAAGGGAGCAAAGGTCGGCGCCGTCATCGGAGCCGGATTGGGCTTGCCGGTTTCGGTTGCCGCGCACGTCGAGGCCATGGCCGCATCGGAATTGCTGCTGAGCGCCGATCGCACCGAGACACCGGCTACCGGGACCACTGCGCTGTACTTCTATGCGCGCGAAACATCAGGCATTGCGATCACTTTCGAGGGTCGCGTGCACACCCCGTCCAGCGGACCGGGCTCGATCGCGCACCTGCCGACGGGGTCGTCGGCCCGGTGCGCCTGCGGTTCCGTGGGGTGCTTGGAGGCGACCATCAGCGATCGAGCGATTGTGACGCAGGCGCTGTCGAGCGGCGCGGTGATTCAGGGTAGCGAGCGCATCACCATCGCCGACGTGTACGCGGCGGCCTCTGCCGGTTCGGCTGCGGCACATGAACTCCTGGTCGAACGAGCACGGGTGCTGGGTCGCACGGTGGCGCTGTTGCGTGATCTGTTCAACCCGGATCGTGTGATCCTCGGTGGCCAGGCTTTCACCGACTACCCGGCCGGCGCGCCGTATGTAGCCGAGGCTTTCTCGACGACATCGTCCCTGGAGCGTAAGGACATTCGGATCACCGGCTTCGGGAATCGGGTGCAGGAATACGCGTCGACCGTGGTGTCGCTGAGCTCGCTGTTCGCTGATCCGGCCGCAGCGATGCGCCGGGCCGCCGTAATCTGACTTCGTCTGTGCCGGTTACAGCTCCGGCCGGTCGAGTACCCGCAACCACCGTCCGTCGGGCTGGCGGCGCGCAACCTGAGTGCGTCCGCCGGTACCGTCGGCCGGCGCAGTGGAGGTCATCGCGAGATCACCGCTGACGACCGTCGGCAGCGCCTTCTCGACGGTGAACGTGGGTGCGGCAGCGAGCATCTGTGCGATCACGTCGCGGATGGCCGAACGCCCGACGGTAAGCGAACCGGGCGGAAATGCCATCACGGCGCCCTCTTCGTAGAGTCCCGCTACTGCGTCGGCGTCACCGGCGTTGGCGAACTCGACAAAGAGGCGAGCGAGGTCTTCCGGGGTCCGGGCTTCTCGAGTTGTGTCTGTTGTTGTCATGCCTCCATCGTGCTGCGATCCTGATGATAAGTCCAAGATCTGGTTTTTCTCGTAGCTAGAATCAAAAGTTATGGAACTTCGGCAACTCGAGTACTTCGTCGCAGTGGTCGACGAAGCGAATTTCACCCGCGCGGCCGAGCGTCTACACGTCGCTCAACCAGGTGTGAGTGCGCAGATCAAACGCCTCGAGCGGGAGCTGGGGCAGGAACTGCTCGATCGAAGCGGCCGGACCGTACGTCCCACCGAAGCGGGGCGCGCTGTGCTGCCCCACGCTCGCGCTGCCTTGGCCTCCGTGGACAGCGTCCGCGACGTCGTGGACGCGCTGAAAGGATTGGTCCGAGGCTCGGTTTCCGTCGGGATGGTCACGGCCTGTGCTTCGGCTGACCTGACGGATCTCCTGGCTCGGCTGCACCTCCGACATCCGGGTCTGGATATCTCTCTGGCCGAAGATGATTCACGCAACCTTCTTGCCGGTGTCGCGGACGGAACCTTCGACATAGCGGTTGTCGGGGTGGCGGGGGAGCTGCCCGAGGGCCTCGAATCCCGCGTGATCACCGATGAGCGACTGGTGGCGGGAGTGGCCGCGAATCATCCACTTGCCGAACGGGATACTCTGCCGTTCGCGGAGCTCGGGACGCGGTCCGTGATCTGCCTTCCACCGGGAACCGGTATCAGGACGTGCCTCGACGCGGCCTGTGTGGCGGTAGGCGTCGCCCCCACAGTTGCGCTCGAGGCCAGCAATCTCGGGATTATCGTCTCACTGGCAGCGCAGGGGTTGGGGATGGCGGTTATCCCGGAATCCGCAGTGGGACAGTTGCATCGGATCAACCTCGAACCTGAGGCCCGGTCCCGCTTGGAAATGGTGTGGCGCGCCCGCGGCGGCAAGAATCCGGCGGCGTCGGCGCTCATAGATCTGGCGCGATCTGCTCCCGTCTCGTGACTTCCGATTGGGCGCGGTCCAACCCGCCGTGCTCGAGGGCCGCGAGGTGAGAAGTGTCGGTCCAGTACACAGCGCCTCGCCGACGTACGGTCACAGTCAACGTGGCACCCAGATGTTCCAGTGCGCCAGGAACGTTGCGGCGCTGCGCGGGAAGAGGTACCGGGAGGATATGGGCGTCCGACAGGGGAGCGCTGCCCTCGATCTCGACACTCCAGAGGTGATTGCGGCCGCGTAGTGTCCAGCGGTCGTCGGCAACCACTGTGGTCACGGGCGAGGTGACCGGGTTTCCCAGCCGGAATACGGTTCCGTCGGGCAGTGCGACAACAACGGCGGTGACTTCGGTGCGAAGCGGCCCCGCGCTGATCTGCCCGCCCGCGAAGGCGATACATGCATGCGGGTCGGTGAACCCCTGAGCCTGGCCCCACCACCAGGATTCGGGGAAACCACCCTTGCCCCAGTTCTTCTCGCCGTACACCTGTGCTCCGGTGAGATCCCAGGTCTCGCCGTCGATGATCGCGGCGCCCTCGGCTCTGCCACCGAGAAGCCACGGATGCCAGTACTGATTGAGAGCGGGAACCGACTGGAAATAGCTGGAACCGCCGAAGCGTCGACGCGGCCAGAATCGCTGGTTCGAGATGCGAACGTCCAGACGCGCGGTCTCGAGATCGGCGTGTACCTGATCCGTCGTGCCGCGAAAAGCGTTGTCCGCATAGGCCCCTAGCCGGTCAGGGTCGGCATATCCGCCGGGATACTCTGTGTCGCTGAGGAAACCGCCGGGATGCGCGGCTACCGCGAGTGTCGACCAATGGCCGTCGGCCGCTCGATTGATTCCGGCCAGTGCAATGACAACGCGGCCGCTTTCCGGCAGTGTGAACCGCCAGAAATAGCCCTCCATCGCAACATCGTGCGAGGCAAGTAGATTGCCGTACGGCGCGGTGGCGCCGGATGACCGGTACCCGGGAAGGTTCACGGCCCCAACACTGCCTGGGATGCCGTGACCTGAGCGACCAGACGGCCCTCGTCGTCCCGGAGTTCGGTGACTATCGCGATGGTGCTGCGGCCGGCATGCAACGGCCGGGCAGTTGCAGTGACGGTGCCCTTGCGGACACCCCGAGTGAAGACCGCCGACGAACTGGTAGTCGAGGTGCCGGCGCCGGGTGGCAGGTTGAGGAATGCACAGACGGCGCCGACGCTGTCTGCCAGCGTCATCAAGGCGCCGCCGTGCATTCCGTTGCCGGCGGTGGTGCGGTGGTTGTCCCAATCGAGGTGCCCGACAACCTCTTCGGAGGTCGCACTGTCCAACTGCACTCCGGTATGAACGGCAAAAGGCATGCTCGCGACAAGCTGTTCGAGGTCCATGCCTACCGATGCTAACCAGAAGTCGAAGCCGATGTGGAGCTTCGGCTACAGCGGAAGCGCAGTTTCCGACAGGCCGTCCGGGGCGTTGCGTCGACGGAACCACTCGGTACCGAATGCCGCGGTGAGCTGCTCGGTGGGCATTTCGAGGAACGGCCCGAAATCCCCGACCTGTGTGGCGTGCGCGTACATGGCCGCGCGCTTCGAGCTGATCACCGAACTGACGTCGACGGCCGTGGTGAGCTGTTCGGCTGGAAGGCCGAACGTCTCGATGTCCGGTGGCTGCGCTTCTTCCGTCCACTCCGGGTTGGCAAGCATCAGCATCTTCATGTGATCGCGGTTGGTGGACGCCTCGTAGACGAGCGGTGTGCCCGCGAGCTCAGCCGCCCGAATGCCGACGTAGTGCACCTGAATGTGGTCCGGGTGTCCGTAACCACCATTGGCGTCGTAGATCGTCAGGATGTCGGCGTTCTCCTCGCGAAGAACTTCTGCCAGACGCTCGGCCGCCTCGTCTACTTCGGCATTGCAGAAAGCGTCGGGATTCTCGTTCTCGGGGGTGCCGACCATTCCGGAATCCGGATAGTGCAGCGACACGACACGGCTGGCACCGAGGGCATCGGTGGACGCCTCGAGTTCGCGGCTGCGACGCTCCGCCAATGATTCGTGCTCGTCCAACAGGCCGTCGGGATACTCACCCAGCGCACCGTCGGTGGCCGTGACGACAACAACGCGATGACCCGCGTCGGCAGCCATTCTCATGACGCCACCCGTGATGAATACTTCGTCGTCGGGATGGGCGTGGAAACACACCAGGACACTCATTCGCGCAATCGTAGGGCAAGCTACCGACAGGTCAACTCGAGCCGGGATTTGTGGTGGCTGCACATATTCTGTGAACCTTGTGGGGTGCACGAGAATAAGTCATGACCAGTTCCGACGATAAAGGCCTGATGGGGGCATATCGCGAAATATTCGCCGCCCCTGGCGCCATTGCCTTCTCCGCCGCCGGTTTCATCGCGCGGTTGCCGATCGCGATGATCGGCATCGGAATCGTGACGATGATCTCGCAACTTCGTGGTGACTACGGGCTGGCCGGCGCGCTCGCAGCAGTATTTGCGCTGTCCTGCGCCGTCATAGCGCCGTTGGTGTCCCGCACGGTGGATCGATTCGGGCAGCGCGCGGTTCTGCCCCTGGCCGCTGCGGTCAGCGCCATCTCGATCGGTGCGCTGCTGCTGTCCGTGAGATTCGAAGCGCCGGACTGGCTGCTGTTCGCTCTGGTGATCCCGGCCGGTGCGACCCCGACGATCGGTGCGATGGTTCGCGCCAGGTGGGTTGCGATCTACGTCGGAAAACCTGAGTTGCGCACAGCTTTTGCGTTCGAATCCGTCGTCGACGAACTCTGTTTCGTGGTGGGGCCGGTGCTCTCGGTCGGTCTGAGCATCGGGTTGTTTCCCGAAGCCGGTCCGCTCGCGGGAGTAATTCTTCTTGTGGTCGGCACGCTCCTACTGGTGGCGCAGCGATCGACGGAACCCAAGATTCATCCGCGCATACCGGGCCGGGGACGCTCGGTTCTCGCGAACCCGGCGATGTGGATCGTCATCATCGTGATGGTGATGCTGGGAACCATGTTCGGCGTCATCGACGTCGGTGCCATCGCGTTCACCCAGGAACAGAACTCGCCCGGGTCGGCGACCGTCGTCCTCGCCCTGTTTGCCGGCGGATCGGGAATCGTGGGCTTGGTGTTCGGGTCCCGGCACCCGACGCGCTCGCTACGCGGACAGCTGATGATCGCGTCCATTGCCGTCACCGTGCTGAGCATTCCGCTCCTGCTGGTCGGCAACGTCGCGGGACTGGCAGCGGCCTACATCCTGGCCGGCGCGACAATCGCGCCGACGCTCATCATCGCCACAGCTCTTGTCGAGCAGATCGTCCCACCCGAGAAACTCACCGAAGGTATGACGCTGACGGTGACCGGCCTGGGCGTCGGCGTGGCGCTCGGATCCGCGCTGGCGGGGCAGCTGATCGACCGCTACGGAGTCTCGTCGGCGTACACGCTTGCCGTCGGCGCAGCGGTCACAGCCTCTATCGTGACGGCATGTCTATTCGTGAAGCCGTCAGCGTCGACGGCACGTCCATCGTCTACCGAGTAACCGGAAACCCGGAAGCAACCCCGCTGGTCCTGCTGCACGGCTGGGCACAGTCCTCGCAGTGCTGGGGTGAGCAGGTTCTGAGCGAACTGGCGTCCTCGCACCGGTTGATCGCCGTTGATCTACGCGGCCACGGATACTCCGACGCCCCCGAAGACGGTTACGACAACAGCGCGAACTGGGCCGGCGATGTTGCCGCTGTCCTGGCAGCCGAGGGCATCACCGAGAAAGCCGTGTTGCTCGGGTGGTCGTACGGCGGACTCGTGATCTGCGATTACCTGGCAGCGCACGGAACGGACGCTGTGGCCGGCGTTGTCCTGGTCGGGGCGATCACGAGCATCGGACGCGGTGAGAAGGGCGGCAAGGTGGGTGCGGCAATGCGCAGCGCTGTTCCCGGTGCCATGTCGGAAGATCCCCGCGAGGCGATTCGGGCACTCGGCGCGTTCGGCAACGCGCTCACCGGCCCGCCGGAAGGCAAAGGGGCCCAGTCGCAGGCCCTATTCGGTGCGAGCCTCGCGACCCGCCCGCGCGTGCGGGCCGCACTGTTCAACCGTGCGGTCGGTCACGACGAACTGCTCCGTTCCCTCGACATCCCGGCGCTGGTTCTGCACGGCACCGAAGACTCCGTTGTCGACGTGAGTGCAGGTAAGCACGCCGAAGAGCTGATTCCGAAGTCGCAGGCGTCGTACTGGGACGGCTGCGATCACGGGCCGTTCGTCGAGGATCCGACCCGATTCGTGTCCGAAGTGAGAACGTTCGTCTCCAGCCTCGGTTAGAGTTCGCGCCCGGTGAGGGGGCACTATGGAGTCGTGACACCCACGCACACTTCGCGCCCTCGCCGGGTGGCCGTACTGTCGGTCCACACCTCGCCCTTGGCGCAACCAGGCACCGGTGATGCAGGTGGGATGAACGTCTACGTCCTGCAATCCGCGATTCAGTTGGCTAAACGTGGTGTCGAGGTGGAGATTTTCACCCGCGCGACGTCATCGGCAGACTCTCCCGTCGTCGAAGCCGCACCGGGGGTTCGGGTGCGCAACGTCGCCGCCGGTCCGTTCGAGGGCCTCGACAAGGCAGATCTCCCGACGCAACTCTGCGCGTTTGTCGCCGGAGTCCTGCGAGAGGAAGCGCGTCGTGAACCGGGCTATTACAGCCTGATTCACTCGCACTACTGGCTGTCCGGGCAGGTCGGCTGGTTGGCTCGGGACCGCTGGGGCGTTCCGCTCGTCCACACCGCGCACACTCTTGCCGCCGTCAAGAACCTGTCGATGGCAGAGGGGGACACGCCCGAACCCGCCGCTCGGCAGATCGGTGAGCAACAGGTTGTGGCCGAGTCCGATCGGCTTGTTGCCAACACCACCGACGAAGCCAAAGCTCTCCACGAGTTGTACGGGGCCGACCCGACGCGCATCGACGTCGTCGCGCCTGGCGCGGATCTGACGCTCTATCGTCCGGGCGATCGTGATCGGGCCAGGGCGTCGTTCGGCCTGAATCCCGGCGAAGTGATCGTGACGTTTGTCGGTCGCATTCAACCGCTCAAGGCGCCGGACGTCCTGCTGCGTGCCGCTGCGGAAGTCATCAGCCGCAACCCCGGATTGCCGCTACGCATCCTGGTCGTCGGTGGTCCCTCCGGTACCGGGTTGGCTCAGCCGGACGTCTTGATCGAGCTGGCACGCGCCCTCGGCATCACAGCGCAGGTAACCTTCCTGCCGCCGCAGGCGCCGACGCGGCTGGCCGATGTGTATCGGGCGTCGGATCTTGTTGCCGTACCGAGCTATTCGGAATCGTTCGGGCTGGTGGCCATCGAGGCTCAAGCCTGTGGGACTCCCGTGATCGCCGCTGACGTCGGCGGGCTGGGTGTTGCCGTTCGCAACGGTGAGACGGGCCTACTGGTGCAGGGGCACAAGACTCAGGATTGGGCAGGCGCTCTCGAAGCGCTGGTCACCGAACCCGCGCGTCTGGAAACTCTTGCCGAGCGCGCTCCGCGTCACGCGGAGAACTTCTCGTGGGAACACACCGCGGACGGACTTCTCGAGAGCTACCGCAAAGCCGCCGTCAACTACAACAACGGAACCGGTCCCAGTGACTTCTCGCCCCGCCGCGCGCGGGGACTGTGGCGTCTGCGACGGACCGGAGGAGTGCGTACATGAGCAGTGTTTCCGACATCATCGAGCAGGCCCTCACCGAGCGTGAACTCGAATTCACGAAGCGCGACGGCACCCATTTCATCGTCGAACTTCCCGGTGAGCACAAACTCAAGACGTCGACTTTGCTGACCGTCGGGAACCACGGTGTGCGGGTCGAAGCTTTTGTGTGCCGCAAGGTCGACGAGAACTTCGAGGGTGTCTACAAGTTCCTGCTCAAGCGGAACCGTCGCCTGTACGGGGTGGCGTACACGCTCGACAAGGTCGGGGACATCTACCTCGTCGGCAAGATCTCCGAACATGCGGTGACCGGTGACGAACTCGATCGGGTTCTCGGCCAGGTCCTCGAGGCTGCGGACGGCGATTTCAACGTCATCCTCGAACTCGGATTCTTCTCGTCCATCAAGCGTGAATGGGCGTGGCGTGTCTCGCGTGGGGAGTCGCTGGCGAACCTGCAACCGTTCAGGCATCTGATCGAAGAAGCGGACGCAGAGAACGCGGATGCCGAAGAATTGGACACTGCCGCCGAGAAGTGATGCGTGAGACATATCGGTGATGTGTCCCGTAGGGTGTTCTTTACTTTGTGACTACCATCACGGAATAATGCTGTTTCCGTAAGTCACAGTAAATTGTTCGTCGCCTTGCCGCGCAACCTTCACGAGGAGCACCGTTGAGCTTCAAGAGTCCGTTCCCCGACGTCGACATCCCCAACGTCAGCGTCTACGACTTCCTGTTCGGAAACATCGAACCCGCTGATCTCGACAAGACCGCGTTTGTCGAGGGCGCTTCGGGCACCGTCACCACGTACGCCTCGCTGATCGCGCAGATCAACGGCGTCGCTGGAGCCCTCGCCGCGCGCGGACTCGCTGTGGGGGACGTCGTCGCTCTGCATTCACCGAACGTCCCGGCGTTCGGATCCGTCTTCCACGGCATCTTGCGTGCCGGTGGCGTTGCGACCACCATCAACGCTCTCTACACCGCCGAGGACATCGCCAAGCAACTCACCGACTCGAAGGCCACGTTCCTCTTCACGGTCTCGCCGCTGCTTCCGCAAGCCAAGGCGGCGGCCGACGAGGTCGGCATCCCCGCCGAGAACGTGATCGTCCTCGACGGCGCCGAAGGCCACCTCTCGCTGCGCGATCTGCTCGGTGAAGGTGCGACGCCGCCCGAGGTTTCCTTCGATCCGGCCACCCAACTCGCGGTGCTGCCGTACTCGTCAGGCACTACCGGTCGACCCAAGGGGGTCATGCTCACCCATCGCAACCTGGTCGCGAATGTCTGCCAGATCATGCCGCGGATGGGCATCGGCTCCGACGACAAGATTCTCGCAGTCCTGCCGTTCTTCCACATCTACGGCATGACGGTGCTGCTCAACGCCGCGCTCTTCGCCCGCGCGAGCCTGATTACGATGCCGAAGTTCGATCTCGTCGAATTTCTGCGGATCGTCGCAGAGCAGAAATCGACGTACATCTTCGTCGCGCCGCCAGTCGCGGTCGCGTTGGCGAAACATCCACTGGTCGACCAGTACGACCTGTCGAGTGTGCACACGATTTTCTCCGGCGCCGCCCCGCTCGATGCCGCCCTCGGCAAGGCCGTCGCCGATCGCCTGAACTGCCGGGTCCGTCAGGGCTACGGCATGTCCGAGATGAGCCCGGTCAGCCATGCAATTCCGTTCGACCGGGACGACCTGCCGCTCGACTCGTGCGGCCCGACCATCGCGAACATGGAATGCAAGCTCGTCGATCCGGGCACCGGTGAAGAGGTTGCATACCCGGCGGCCGGTTCCGGTGAGGTCAGTGCGCCCGGTGAGCTGTGGTGCAAGGGCCCGAACATCATGGCCGGGTACCTCGGGAACGAGCAGGCAACCAAAGACACCCTCGACGCCGACGGTTACCTGCGTACCGGCGACATTGCGACCGTCGACGACGAAGGTGTCGTCACCATCGTCGACCGTCTCAAGGAACTGATCAAGTACAAGGGCTACCAGGTTCCGCCGGCCGAACTCGAAGCGTTGCTGCTCACCCACCCGCAGATCGCCGACGCTGCCGTCATCGGAGTGCTCGACGAGGAGGGCGAGGAAGTGCCGAAGGCGTTTGTCGTCCTGCAGGACGGTGCCGCGTTGTCCGAGGCCGACGTCATCGCTTTTGTCGCCGAGCGCGTCTCACCGCACAAGAAGGTTCGCAAGGTCGCCTTCATCAGCACGGTCCCCAAGTCCGCGGCCGGAAAGATTCTCCGCAAGGATCTGCGCACCGCAGAAGCAGCGCAAAGCTGATTTCGCGGCAGGGTTGATCAAGACGTGTTCCGGTACTCATGCCAGGATGAACGGCATGAGTATCGGAACACTGGTCCTGCTTCGCCACGGCGAGAGCGAATGGAATGCACTCAATCTGTTCACCGGCTGGGTGGACGTACACCTGACCGACAAGGGCATGGCCGAAGGCAAGCGCGCCGGCGAACTGCTCGCCGAGCACGGCCTGCTGCCCGATGTCCTCTACACCTCGCTGCTTCGCCGCGCGATCAGCACAGCCAACCTCGCACTCGATGCGGCCGATCGCCACTGGATCCCCGTCGTCCGCGACTGGCGCCTCAACGAGCGCCATTACGGCGCCCTGCAGGGCAAGAACAAGGCTCAGACCAAAGAGGAGTACGGCAACGATCAGTTCATGCTGTGGCGTCGTAGCTACGACACGCCGCCGCCGGCCATCGAAGCGGGCAGCGAATACAGCCAGGACACCGATCCGCGTTACGCAAACCTCGACGAGGTGCCGCTGACCGAGTGCCTGCTCGACGTCGTCAAGCGGTTGATCCCGTACTGGGAAGACACGATCTCCCAGGAACTGCTCGCGGGTAAGAACGTTCTGGTCACCGCTCACGGCAATTCGCTGCGCGCCTTGGTCAAGCACCTCGACGGTATTTCCGACGAGGACATCGCCGGTCTCAACATCCCGACGGGCATTCCGCTGCGTTACGACCTCGACGAGAACCTGCAGCCGCTCAACCCGGGCGGCACCTACCTCGATCCCGAGGCGGCCGCCGCAGGCGCTGCCGCAGTGGCGAATCAGGGCGCGAAGTAGCGCCATCATGATGACTTCCGAAGCCCCTCGAACTGACTGTTCGGGGGGCTTCGGCGAACAGCAGATGAACGGCGCGCCAACGCCGCCCACCGGGCGGATGACGTGGGTGGAAATGCTCGAACCCGCCGTAACCCACTCGACGCGCGAACGTACGATTGCGCCGTGAGTGTCGCAACTGCAGTGCTGCTGATCGTGGTTGGCGGCTTGATCGGATACCTCGTCGGAGGTGTGCTGATTCCGAGGCTGAGCTCACGGCACCGCGAACGTGCTGCAGAACAGACCGGGTTGACAATGTCGCAGGTCCTGGACCTGATCGTGCTGGCGTCCGAGAGCGGTATCGCCGTTGTCGACGGCTATCACGACGTGGTGCTGTTCAATCCCCGCGCGGAAGAGTTGGGGCTTGTCAAGAATCGCCGCGTCGACGAGCGGGCGTGGCAGGCAGCCCTGAAGGTGCTCGAGACCGGGCAACCCGTCGAAGTGGATCTGACGGCCACAGCCGTCCAACGCGGACGCGACAAGATCGCGGTTCGCGGGGTGGCGCGTCTGCTCAGCAAGGACGAGCGCAATTTCGTGGTCTTGTTCGCGGACGACGATTCCGAGCAGGTTCGCATGGAGGCGACGAGACGCGACTTCGTTGCGAACGTCAGTCACGAACTCAAAACCCCGGTCGGAGCGATGAGTTTGCTGGCAGAAGCACTGCTGGAATCCGCCGACGATCCGGAGTCGGTGCGGCACTTCGGCGAACGAGTGCACAGCGAGTCGATTCGCCTCGGCAAGATGGTGACGGAACTGATCGCGCTTTCACGATTGCAAGGAGCCGAGAAACTTCCCGACCTCGATGTCGTGGACGTGGATACCGTTGTCTCCGAAGCGTTGTCGAGGTCGAGGTTGTCGGCCGAGGCGGCCGAGATCACCGTCACCACCGATCATCCGAGTGGACTCGAAGTTCTCGGCGATCAGACGTTGCTCGTTACCGCACTGTCCAATCTCATCGAGAATGCGATTGCATACTCGCCCAAGGGTTCTCCGGTGTCGGTCAGTCGCTCGATGCGCGGTGGCAACGTCGCCATCGCCGTGACCGATCGCGGCGAGGGAATCGCAAAAGCCGACCAGGAACGCGTATTCGAGCGATTCTTCCGGGTCGACAAAGCACGATCGCGCCAGACCGGAGGCACCGGACTGGGGCTCGCGATCGTCAAGCATGTAGCGGCCAATCACAACGGCTCCATCGACGTATGGAGCAAACCAGGAACCGGGTCCACCTTCACCTTGCAGATACCAGCGCATGTGGAGGAGACCGACGACCTCGACGACGGCGACGCGGGAACACTCGGTTCCGGGCGAAGCGGTAGACGAGACTCAGGCAGTAAAGACACAGGCATGGAGGCCAAACGATGACGAGGGTGCTGATCGTGGAGGACGAGGAGTCGTTGGCGGATCCGCTGGCGTTCCTGCTCCGCAAGGAAGGGTTCGAGACCACCATCGTCAACGACGGCCCGTCGGCCTTGGCGGAATTCGATCGTTCCGGCGCAGACATCGTGCTGCTGGACCTCATGCTTCCCGGTATGAGCGGTACCGACGTGTGCAAGGCGCTGCGCACTCGTTCCGGTGTGCCCGTCATCATGGTGACGGCCCGCGACAGCGAGATCGACAAGGTTGTCGGCCTCGAACTCGGTGCGGACGACTACGTGACCAAGCCGTATTCGGCCCGCGAACTCATTGCCCGTATCCGGGCCGTGCTGCGCCGCGGCGTCGAGAACGAGGCAGACCTGGGTTCGGAAAACGGTGTCCTCGAAGCCGGACCGGTCCGGATGGACGTCGAACGCCACGTCGTCCAGGTGGGTGGGAATCCGATCACGTTGCCGCTCAAGGAGTTCGATCTCCTCGAGTACCTGCTCCGCAATTCCGGACGCGTGCTCACCCGCGGCCAGTTGATCGATCGTGTGTGGGGAGCGGACTACGTCGGCGACACCAAAACCCTTGACGTGCACGTGAAGCGGCTGCGTTCCAAGATCGAAGCGGACCCGGCCAAGCCGGAGCATCTCGTGACCGTACGTGGTCTGGGATACAAGCTCGAAGCCTGAAAGAACGACGAAAAAGTTCAGCCGCCCCACACGTCGTGTGGGGCGGCTGAAGTTGTTTTTACGCCTGAGCTTTGTTCTGAGCGATCGTGGTTGCCGGGTGGACTGCGATAAGGCCGAGCCCGGCCCGGCGCCTGCAGAGGCGAGCCAGCTCGTCGTAAACGGCCTTCCCGAGTAACTCGGTCAACTCCGGGGCGTACGACTGCCACACCTGCTTCTGGCCGACATGAGCGTCGGGCGAGCCCGAGCAGTACCAGGACAGGTCGTCGCCGCCCTCGCCCCAGCCGCGGCGGTCGTACTCGGTGATCGTGGTCTTGAGGATCTGAACCCCGTCCGGGCGGTCCACCCAGTCCTGGGTACGACGGATCGGAAGCTGCCAGCACACGTCCGGCTTCACCTCGAGCGGCTCGATGCCCTTCTTGAGCGCCATCGAGTGAAGCGCGCACCCCTGGCCGCCCGCAAAACCCGGCCGATTCAGGAAAATGCACGCGCCCTTGTAGCGGCGGGTGCGCAGCGCCGGCTCGTCCTCGAGGTCGTCTTCCTCGACGTAGCCCTTCTTGCCGAGACCCTTCTCCATGAACTGCCAGTCCTCGGCTGTGAGCAGTTTCACTGACGCATCGAGCTTGTCCTGATCCTCCTGATCGGAGAGAAACGCGCCGTGCGAGCAACATCCGTCGTCGGGACGATCGCCGAGAATTCCCTGGCATGCCGGAGTACCGAACACGCAGGTCCAGTGCGAGAGCAGCCACGTCATATCGGCGGCAATGAGGTGTTCGGAGTTGTCGGGGTCGACAAATTCGACCCACTCGCGCGGGAAATCGAGGTCGACCTCGGGGCTTGGAGTCATCTTGTGGGACCGGTCTGGGTTACCTGCTGTCACAAGGGCAGACCGTAGACCCAGTAACGTGGCGATGTGCGACTAGGGGTACTCGACGTCGGAAGCAACACCGTTCATCTACTGGTAGTGGACGCCCACCGTGGCGGCCACCCAACACCCATGAGCTCCACCAAGGCGACTTTGCGGCTCGCGGAAAACACCGACGACCGGGGCGACATCACTGTCGTCGGGGCCGATCGGCTGGTCTCCACGGTCGGGGAATTCGCCGGTATCGCCAAAATGTCCGGATGTGAGGAAATGATGGCGTTTGCCACCTCCGCCGTGCGCGACGCCAACAATTCCGAAGCCGTGCTCGCCCGCGTGCGCGCCGAGACGGGCGTAGGACTCGAGGTGCTCTCCGGTGTCGACGAAGCCCGATTGACTTTCCTTGCGGTCCGCCGTTGGTACGGCTGGAGCGCCGGACGCATCCTGAACCTCGATATCGGTGGAGGTTCACTCGAGCTCACCGCAGGCGGCGACGAGGATCCGGATGTCGCGTTCTCACTCCAACTCGGCGCAGGCCGGCTCACCAGGGACTGGCTCCACGCCGACCCGCCCGGCAAGCGCCGCGTCGCCGTGCTTCGGGACTGGTTGGACGCAGAACTGCTCGGACCAGCCAAGGAACTCCGCAGCGCCGGCGACTGGGACCGGACCGTCGGCACCTCGAAGACCTTCCGTTCCTTGGCCAGGCTCACCGGCGCGGCACCGTCCGCAGCCGGGCCGCGTGCCAAACGGACCCTGACCGCCAGCGGACTCAGGCAACTCATAGCCTTCATATCCAGGATGACGGCGTCAGACCGTGCAGAATTGGAAGGAGTGAGTGCAGATCGGTCACAGCAGATTGTGGCCGGCGCACTCATCGCAGAAGCAACCATGCGAGCGCTCGGAGTGGACGAACTCGAAATTTGTCCGTGGGCATTGCGCGAGGGTCTGATTCTGCGGAAGCTCGACACAGAAATGGGCGGTGAATTGGTGGTGAGTGCTTGATGACCGAGGACAGTCAGCAGATTTCCGTAGCGGAACTGCTCAAGCGGAACGGTCAGACGGTCGAGTCCCGCGGTGGGCGTCGTCGTAGGGGCGTGGCCGGAGGTATCTCCGTAGCTGAACTCACCGGCGAAATTCCGATCGTTCGGCCTGCCGGTTCACGTTCGGCAGCCGAATCGGACGCACCCCCGGCACCGCCTGAAACCAAGCCTGCCGAGACCGAGATCGTCGAGACCAAGACCGTCGAGACCAAGCCTGAGTCCACTCAGGCTCCGGTGACCGAGTTCACGCAGTCGGTCGAGAACGACGAGTCGGACGACACCAAGATCGACCTTCACAAGCCGATCTCCAAGAGCGCGCCGGGGCAGTGGGTCAGCCGCGCACCCGTCGAGCCGAAGAAGGCTGCGCCTCTCCCGCCGACCCAGGCTGTGCCGGTTGTGTCGACCCAGGCTGTGCCGGTTGTGTCTCAGCAGGACGTGCCCGAGACCACGACCAGGAAGCCGGTGCCGGCTGGGCCACCGAAGGTGACGCAGGAGCCTGCTCTGCTGTCCGGTCAGACGTTGGCAGGTGACCTGATGCGGCAAGAACGCGAGGTTTCCCAGAATCCGTCGATGCGCTCGCCGATCCTGCCTCCGCGAGTCGCGCCAAGCCCGGCTGACGCTGATGTCAGCACCGAGATGATGGCCTCGATCAGCGACGAACCGGCCGAGAATGCCGGTTCGACGGAACCAGCCGCCGCAGCGCCGGAGCCCTCGCCTGCTTCCGTGGAAGAGGTTGCACCGACCGAGCCTGCCACTGCAGAAGACACCGGCGATCGGAACTCGATCCGTGAATGGGCGATCCTGGCCGGACAGGTTGTTGTTGCGCTCATCATCGGCGGCGCGATGTTCAAGGGTTTCGAGAAGCTCTGGGACATGCTGCCGTGGGTGGCGCTGGTACTTGCCCTGATCGTTATCGTCGGTCTGGTGGCGGTTGTTCGAGTTCTGCGGAAAACGGACGACATCACGAGTTTTGTGATTGCGGTCGTTGTCGGCATGATCGTGACCTTGGGTCCGCTGGCGTTCTTGTTGACCTCGGGTTGATCCGACGATGATCGCTGTGGGCTTGTCGACGGCCTCGGTTTATCCCGAGAACACCGAAGCCGCGTTCCGCTACGCGGCCGATTTGGGATACGACGGCATCGAATTGATGGTGTGGGCCGAGTCGGTCAGCCAGGACGTCGGTGGCGTTGCGGCGTTGGTGCGCAAATACGGAATTCCGGTGCAGGCAGTTCATGCGCCGTGTCTGCTGATTTCGCAGCGTGTGTGGGGAGCCGATCCGATCGAGAAGCTCGAGCGGTCCGTCCGCACTGCGGAGACGTTGGGCGCCACCACTGTGGTTGTGCACCCGCCGTTTCGGTGGCAACGCAAATATGCCGACGGATTTGCGGATCAGGTCGTCGACCTCGAATCGCGAAGCAGCGTCGTCGTAGCTGTCGAGAATATGTTCCCCATGCGTGCCGACAGCTTTTTCGGCGGCAAGGACCGCTCGGCCGAGCGACTGCGTAAGCGCGGCGGTCCCGGTGCGGCGTTGTCGGCGTTCAGTCCGTCGTACGATCCCACCGATTCCGATCATTCCCACTACACACTCGACTTGTCGCACACCGCAACTGCCGGCATGGACGCGTTCGAACTGGCTGCGAGAATGGGCAAGGGACTCCAGCATCTGCACCTCGCGGACGGGCGAGGCGCGTCGATGGACGAGCACCTGATTCCCGGCCACGGATCACAACCCTGTGCCGAGATATGCCGACACCTGGCCGCAACAGGTTTCACCGGCCAGGCCGTCCTCGAGATCAATACCCAGAATGCTCGCACGCGGCGGGAAAGATCCTCGATGCTGGCGCAGGCACTCGCGTTTGCACGCGAGCACCTGGCCTGAATCTTTGGTGGTTGTCAGCGATGTCCGATATTCAGCGATGCCCGGCAGTGAGCGCTGCGTCGAACTGTGAGCGCACTTCCTCGATGTGAGAATCGAGGTCGTCGAGTTGCCATCCTGTAGTGGAGATGGGGTCGAGAACCGAAACGTAGACCGGGCCCGGATGGGCGACAAGGGAATTACGCCACATGCGTTCACCGGCATTGTGGATCACAACGGGCACGATGGGAACGCCCGCTTGCATGGCCAGGTGGAACGCGCCCTTCTTGAATGCCCCGAGTTTTGGTGTGGCGGAACGTGTTCCCTCGGGCGCGATGACTATCGAGACGCCGTTTTTCAGCTTGTCGACGGCAGGTTGCAATGCCGCCTTGGCCTTGGCAGTGTTGGAACGATCGATGTACGCGACGTCCAACAGGGCGCCGATCGGAATGAAGCGAGGATCGTTTGCCGCTTCCTTCTTCGCCACTCCGGTCACGTCGCGTTTGATCACGGTGCCCAGTACCAGCAGGTCCAGCGAGCTTTGATGATTGAACATGAAGACGGCCGGGCGGTGATCCCATATGTTGTGCTCACCGTCGATGTCGACGTCGATGCCCAACAGTGACAGGGAGATATCCGGGCCGTAGGTGCCTACGAGGTTGGCTCCCAGTTGCCGGTTGCCGGTGACCAAGCCGGCCGAGAAGCCCACCACAGCAGTGGCAGCCAATGCGCCCATCGCGGTGGCGGTGCGCACCGTCGAGAGGGGAGTTGCGCCGCGTTGTGGTTTACGCAGCGTGACGGAGGGCCAGCCCTTGAGCCTCGCGACACTCGCCAGGGTGCGATCCGGATTCAAGGCGACGGGGCGGCCGACGGATTCGAGCATCGGAACATCTTCGGCACCATTGGAATACGCAAAGGCATTCCGCAGATCGACGCCGCGCTTCTCGGCGTAGGCCGCGAGTGCGTCGGCCTTCGCGGGACCCCATAGTGCCGGCGCCGACAGGTCGCCGGTGAGCATGCCGTCGATCACTTCGATTTCTGTGCACAGCACGTCTTCGATGTCGAGATCCGCGGCAACCCCTCGGGCCTGGAACGGCGTGGCCGATGTGGCCATCACAACGGTGTGACCGGCCTTTCGATGCGCCGCGAGAATCTCGCGAGCGTCGGGATAGATCATCGCGGCGATTTCCTGCTTGAACAGCCGCTCGCCCCAGTCGTCCAGTTCTTCCACCGTGCGGCCGGACAGCGCCCGGACAGCGATGTCCATGAGCGCGCCGACGTCGGCACCGCGGAACTGGGTGTCGATGGCGGCACCGGTGGTCCGCAACAGTTCACCGAGGCTGATATCGAAGCGCCGCAGTCGATCACGGTAGACAACGCTGGCGGAGTACCCGCTGATGAGGGTGCCGTCCAGGTCGAACGCGGCGATGGTGTCGGGTCCGGGTGGTGCCGCTTTGATTGCGGCGTGCAGACGCTCGAGTCCGGTCACGATCCTGCTTCCTCATGGGGGGTGGGAGTGGTTGTGGCGCCATAGGACTTGGTTGCCGCATCGAGGCGGGCGTGGGCGAGCTCGCGGATTCGTCGCAACCGGTCGACCAATACCCGGAGTTCCTCGGCAAAGGCGACTCGACGCTCGGCGACCTCGTCGTCCTCGGCTTCGACGAGATTGCGATTGCGTGCCAAATTGAGTGCGGTCGCAAACAATTCGCCGGATACCGATTCGCTGCTGGCAATCTGCTGACGCAACCGACGTTCGTGGGCAACGTCGATGCAGTTGCGGGTGAACGACTTTTCGTCGAAGGACTTCGACACCGGTGCGAGGACCAACTGATCGGCCACGACCTGGTACGCCTCGAGGAACGGTTGCAGTACACGGTGGGCTAGGTAAGGGCGAACGCCCTCGATGATGTGCGCTGTGTGGTTCGGGTCGGCGGTGACCGAGCTCCAACTGGGGTCGATCAGGTCCAGTTCGGTACGCATCTCTTCTTCGAAGGTGTCCCGGTCGCTGAAGAAGAACTCGAACTTCATCAGGTCCCGAATGCGTTTGGCCTCGTTCCAGCCGTCGAGGATCGGGTCGGTGAACTGCTCGTCTACCGCCGCTTGTAGGACCAGTTCTGCGATTGCCCGGGCGACGAGGAAGTGAATGGTGTTGTTGCGGTAGAACGCCGCAACAAGACCCTGATCCTTGCCCAGGTAGAAGACCTTTTCGCCGCCCTTGTCGAAGTGCATCAGCACGCCCGACTCGACATGCGTCTGCAGTGCCTTGTCGATGACGTGCGGATCGTCGAGTTCCACATCGCCGGCGAGCGGTAGTTTGCGCGCCGTGATGTATTGGAACAGGGGCGTGAGGATGAGGGTCAGTTCCGTGACGGTGAGCGCGCGATCCTCGATTCCGAGGAAGGGGAGCATCGCGAGAGAGGACACCGTAATCGGTGTCACCTCGTTGATGCGGTGGCACACCTCGATCGCCGCCTTCTGAATGGCCAGGCGCTGGTCGGGTTCTTGCCGGAGTGCTTCGGCAAAGGAAAGCGGCCGCCCGATCGTGACGTGCGCGACGCCGTTCCTCTTGCCTTGCGCCCGAACGTATCCGAACATCCAGCGCAAGCCTTCGGGCTTCTTCTCAGCGCCGAGGGCTTCGGCGGCCATGGCACCGACTTCGTAGAGTTGGTCGTAGCTCAGCGCTACCGGCACCAGGTAGACGTCGGAGGCGCCGCTGACGTGAAAAGCCTTGGCCAGATACGTCATCAACCCGAAACGCGGCGGACGAAGTTTGCCGGTGCGTCCACGACCGCCTTCGATGTACCACTCGAGATTGAATCGTTTGGTGAGCAGGTACCGCATGTACTCGTGCATCGACCACTTGTAGACCTCGTCGTCGCCGATGCTACGACGGATGAAGACGGTGCCACTGCGCTTGAGGATGGACCCCATTGGCCAGAAACTGATGTTGAGTCCGCCCATCACGTGATTGAGCGGAAGGCCGTTGTTGATCAGTGCGGGGCGGAGCACCAGTGGATCGAGATACGAGCGGTGGCTGGGAAGGAAGACAAGTGAATGTTCCTTGTTGAGCTCCCGCAGTTCGTCGAATCGACTGGTGTCGACATCGATCGTGTACGCGCGAGCGAAGTAGCGTCCCAAACGGTCCCACACCGCGATTGCCTGGCGGCTCTGGGTGGCAACCATTTCCTCGAGTGCTTCGCGCGCACGCCGGTCCACTTCGGCAACGGCGATGCCGAGACGGTCGGCGAGGGCCATGGTCTCGGTGGTGAAGCGCCGGGTGTCGGTGATTTCGTCGACGACAAATCGCGATACCTTGTACTGCCCGCCGATCAATTCGAGTTCTGCTCGCTCGAGGGCGAGGGCAGCCTGACGGCGGATGAACTCGGGCAAAGATCCGCCGCCGCTTTCGTCGAGGCGGCGTGACAGGTCGCTCAGCGGGGCGGGTTGACCCTCGATGACCTGGCACCGGTCGGGGTCGGTGCGCAGTGTGCGACGCTGCGCGCTCCGGCCGGGGTGCAACGGATCTCGCGGGGCGAGCGCATTACGAACGCGCCCTGCTACGTTCTGTTCGGTTTGGTTGCCGGGTAGCCACACGACTCGCAACGGAGCGAGCATCGGGTCGTCGGTTCGGCGGGACAGTTCGCCGAGCGTGCGATCGGTGATCGCGACGGTAGTCGACGGCTGCGCTGTGCCGCGGGCTTTGTCGGCCAACCACTTTCGCAGCACGCCTGCTTCGGCCTCGGTCATCGGCTCGGTCAGGTATACATTCTGTCGGGTCACGTCTGCGGTCATGACTCACGCACCTTCCGCAGCGGTTCCGAGGGCCACGATCTCGTCGAGGCTGTCTTGGATGCACTGCATGAGTAATGCAGGTTTGGTGACGGCTGCGGTGTCGATATTGATTCCGATGCAGCAGATTCCGACGTGCGAGACCAGCGTTGCCATCACGGCGCAGCCAGGGGCGGGACCGAACGGGAACATCCGCTCGATCTTCGCGCCGGCAAGATAGACCGGGACGGGAACGCCCGCAACGTTGCTCGCTTGCAGATCGAGTCCGGTTGACTGGGACAGGTACCAGCTCGCGAGGAGCTGATTTGGCAGGCGCGCGAGGACGGGCGCAGCCAGGTCGACGGCGTCGAGCGCCGGCTCTTCGCGGAGGTTCAGAACGATTTCGCGGACCTGCCGGATTCGTTTGGCCGGGTCCGTCTCCGAGATCGGGCCGCTGAAGCGAACGGCGGCAAATCTGTTGCCGCCGGACGGATCCGAACCGGTGCGCATGCTGACCGGCATCCCCATGGGAACACTGTCGACCGACTGACCGAACGCGTCGTGATAGCGACG
This sequence comes from Rhodococcus sp. MS16, assembly GCF_013277795.1. Lineage (NCBI taxonomy): Bacteria > Bacillati > Actinomycetota > Actinomycetes > Mycobacteriales > Nocardiaceae > Rhodococcus > Rhodococcus sp. MS16. The sequence goes on along the minus strand of NZ_VBTM01000005.1, from coordinate 248,293 downwards.
GAATCCGCCGAGTAGCGCTGCGACATACGCGTCGTTGAGTGAACCGCCGGCCGCTTTTGCGCCTGCTTTGAGTTCGGGCACACCAACTTCCAAGGTTCCGAACCAGCGGCCGAGACCGCGTTCGCGTAGGAGTGGAGAACCGGAACTGGCCGGCGGAGTGACAATTCGGCGCAACGAGTTGGCGTAGTCCAGTATCTCGGTGGTTGTGGTGATCGGTTGTGTGATCGCGGTGGCCGCGATGTTGGTGACGCCGCGCAGGAGCCGTGCCACTCGCGACGGCGCCCGGCGGATCTCGCCGATTACTTCTTCGCCGAAAGCGCCGATCGAGGACAAATGCTCTGCCGGCGGCGGCGTGCGATCGGGCTTGTCCGGCGTGGGATCGGCGCGCCTGCTGTGCAGGAGCGTCATCATTTGAATTCCGCCCATGCCGTCCGTGATGGAGTGGTGGGTTTTGACGACAAAAACCGCGCGGCCGTCGTCCAGTCCCTCGATGAGCAGTGCGCTCCAGGGCGGGCGAGCCTTGTCGAACGGTTCGGTGGCGAGGTGGCGGCACATACGCAGTGCGTGATCGAAATCGGCAGGTGCGGGTAGACGGACGCGTCGCAAGTGGTACCCGATGTCGAATTCGGGATCTACGGACCAGACCGGGTTACCCAGGTTCAGGGTGGGTTCGACAGCTCGCATCCGGATGCGGGGTACGACGTGCGACGCCCATTCGACAGCCCCGCGAAGACGATCCCAATCGGGCGCTTGGTCGAGGACTTCTACCGCGACGATCGGCGAGCGCAATTGTGGTTGCGCTTCCTCCATCCGCCACATCCCGGTCTCGAAATCGGACATCGTCCGGTTCGCGCCCCACGCGACCGCAGAGAGGTCGACGTCGACCGCACTAGGAGGAACAAATGGATTGTTGTCGGCCATACTTCAAGAACTCCCTCGGTCTTCGGGTCCACCCCGTCGTTCTGTATCTAAGTGTGGACCCGAGACCGTCGGTGCGTCCCGGTTTCGGTGGCAGTGAACAGATGTGACGTTCGACTGGACCGGTCAAATCAGACAGTGGCGACGGCGCCCACTGCGTTGAGTGCGATTTCTCGATAGAAGACACTGACTTCGTGCGGTGTCTGCGGGCCGTCCGGCCGGAACCAGAGCGCCACCGATTGGCACATGCCCAGCATGGCGCGCCCGGCGCCGGCGATGTCGGTGACGGTGAAGTCGCCTTGTTCGACACCTGCTGACAGGACGTCGGCCAGAAGGTTCTCGAGATGCTTTCGCTTGGCCGCATAGGCTTTTCGCTCTGTGTCTTCGAGGTAGCGCAGTTCGGAATCGAGGAAAGCGATGTCCGTTCGGCTGGTCATGTGCAATACAACGGCCTCGACAAGGTTTCCGAATTGTCGGGTAGGGGAGGGTCCGGCAGCGTCGACCGCCTCGCGTGCCCGGACGGTGACCGCTTCGATGCCGGTCATCATCAAGGCGACAAGAATGCCCTGCTTGTTTTCGTGGTGGTAGTACAGCGTCGGAACGGTGACGCCGGCGCGTTTGGCGATATCGCGGACGGAGGCGCCGTGGTACCCAAATTCGTGGAAGGTGGCCAGGGCTGCTGTGAGGAGCGGCGTCAGTGTCAGTGGTTCGACGGTGCGCCACCCTTCGTCCTGGGGCAGTGCAGCGTCCTGGGGCGGTGCAGAAGGTTTTCTTGCCATTGTGCCTGTGAGCTCCGCTCGACAATCGTTTCTTAGTGTTCGCTAGAACGTCCGAGGATAGTCCACGCAGGGGTGGGATCACCGGCGCATTTCAGTTGGATAGTATCGGTATCTAGTGAGGGGGCGAGGAGCGCGATGAAGATTTCCGAACTGTCGGCCAGATCCGGCGTGGCACTGCCCACTGTGAAGTACTACCTGCGTGAGGGTCTGCTGATGGCGGGCGAACCCACCAGTGCGACCGGCGCACAGTACGGCGACGATCACATTCGTCGCCTCGGGCTGATCAGAGCGCTCTCCGGGGCGGGCCTCTCCATTCCGCGCATACGTGCGATTCTCGATCTCGTCTCGGCGACGGACCTCTCCGAATTCGAGCGGATCGGACGCGCCATCGCCCAGTTGCCACCCCACGTCGACAACGATCCGGTGCACGAATTTCCGCGGGCGCAGAAGGTGCTGGAGTTTCTCGGGCAGGTGTACGACCCGCGGTATGTCGCCGTCGCTCATCTGGAACAAGCGCTGATCGGTCTCGAAGGAGCAGGTCTGACGTTGAGCGAGGAACGACTGCGGGCTTACGGAGAACACATTCGAGGAATTGCCGAAGTGGAAATCGATCTGATGCCGCTCGGTTCGACGGAAGAGGCAGTTCGGTACGCGGTCCTCGGGACCGCGATGTACGAACCGGTCCTGACAGCACTACGACGCTTGGCGCACCAAGACCTAGGATCCGCAAAGTTCACGTCACCTGCGGAGCACACGACAACCGGATGAAGGAAAATTGATGAGCACCAGCCCTTTTCGTGATCTGAACCGACTGGAATCGCTCGGTGGCGGCCGTTTCCGCGCAACGATCGACCCGATCTGGACCATCGGACCCAAGGTTCACGGCGGGTCGATGATGGCAGTGTGCGCGGCGGCTGCGAGAGCGGCGTTGCGCGACAATGCTTCCGGCAACGACGGCGGCAGCAACGACGGTGTGCGGGCGATGCAACCTATCGCCGTGAGCGCGAATTACCTTGCCGCACCCGATCCGGGTGACGTGGAATTGGCAGTGACAGTACAGAAGCAGGGGCGCCAGGTGTCGCTGGTGGACGTCGAGTTGAGTCAGGCGGGAAGGGTTGCCGTCCGCGCCGCGGTCACACTCGGCATTCCCGACGGCGACGTGCCTGCCTTCGTGAGCACCTCGTCGATCGACGACATGCCTGCGGAACCGTCGGAGCACGCCGCCGCGGTAGAGGGTGATCATCCGATGGCGCAGATCGTGCATGTCGGTCAAGGCTGCGACATGCGGATCGACACTACGTCCGCGCACTTTCTCACCGGCGCTCAGGGGGAGCCGGAGGTGCGGATGTGGGTGCGCGCTCGGCCCGATGACGAAGCGGATGTCGACACCGCGGTGTTGTTCGCGATCATGGCGGGAGACATCAGCGCTCCGGTCACGATGAACCGTGGACTGTTCGGCTGGGCGCCGACCGTGCAGTTGACGACGTACCTGCGCAGGCTGCCTGCACCGGGCTGGCTGCGGGTTCGGGCGAGTTCGGATGTGTTGGGCAGCACGTGGTTCGAAGAGGATCACGACATTCTCGATTCCACCGGGGCCGTGGTGGTGCAGAGTAGGCAGTTGGCCATGATGCCCCGGTAATTCCCCTCGATGTCGTCGTGGCAGGCTTGACGGCATGACAAGAATTGCGATTATCGGTGGCGGCAAGATCGGCGAGGCGCTGATCTCCGGGTTGCTGCACGCAGGCCATGCGATCAAGGATCTGGTTGTTGCCGAGCAGTATCAGCCGCGTGTGGAGGAACTGATTGCCGAGTACTCCATCCGCGTCACCACGATCGAGGACGCGGCCGACGGTGCTGACGTTATCGTGATCGCCGTCAAGCCGAACGACGTCGAGGCAGCTCTGACAGCGCTGTCGAAGGTGGATCTCGACGGTGATCTCGAGCAGTTGATCGTCTCGCTCGCCGCCGGTATCCCCATCGGGTTCTACGAAACGCGGCTTCCCGCAGGGTTCCCGGTGATTCGGGTCATGCCGAATACGCCGATGCTGGTCGGCGAAGGCGTCAGCGTTCTGGCGCCGGGCCGACACGTCAAGCCGGAGCACCTGGAATTGGTGCGCGGAATTCTGGGCAGCGTCGGCAAGGTCGTCACGGTGCCCGAATCGCAGATCGATGCTGTCACGGCCGTATCCGGTTCTGGTCCGGCATACATGTTCCTGGTGGCCGAAGCGATGATCGATGCCGGTGTCAGTCTCGGCCTCACTCGTGCAGTTGCGTCTGAATTGGTTGTTCAGACGATGGTCGGTTCGGCCGCGATGCTCGATCGCACCGGAGACAGCGCCGGCGATCTTCGGGCTGCCGTGACCTCGCCAGGTGGCACGACAGCCGCAGCGCTTCGCGAACTCGAGGCAGGCGGTCTTCGAACCGCGTTCTACAACGCTCTCGAGGCCGCTAAGACGCGTTCAGTCGCAATGGGTGCCGCTGTCGAATAGTCGCCCATTACGCCACACCCGTCGCTTTAACCCCACAAGTACAGCTAAGCTCGGGGTTAGTACGTACGTGTCTGTTCCGCCGGAGGGGAAGCCGGCGGCGCGAGTCGTACTGGAGGTATGTGGATTTATGGTGTCTGCAAACAAGCCGTCCATGGGTTCGTCCCACGACGGGAAGCCGGCCGTGGCCGGAACACAATTCCTCACGGTTGCCGAGGTGGCAACGTTGATGAGGGTGTCGAAGATGACTGTGTACCGTTTGGTACACAGCGGCGAATTGCCCGCTGTTCGAGTGGGACGTTCGTTCCGTGTACATGCGAAAGCGGTGCACGATTATCTCGAAACCTCGTACTTCGACGCAGGCTGACCAGCCGATTCGGAGAGGACGACCTCGGCGTAAGCCCTGTCGCGGGCACAGCAGAAGCTGTGCCGGAGGCTCGGTTTATGTCGAGTGAGTCCGCACCGGTACGATAATCAACTGTCGTACCAGCAAGCTGGTGTCGTAAGGCGCTGAGCTAGTTAAAACGAGGGCCAGGCGCCAGTTGCTTGGCGCAGGCGTACGTGACCGGCGTGCGCAGGAACGCTATAGAAGAACGTGAGGGACACCCGCTATGGGTTCAGTGATCAAGAAGCGTCGCAAGCGCATGTCCAAGAAGAAGCACCGCAAGTTGCTTCGTCGTACCCGAGTGCAGCGCAGGAAACTCGGTAAATAAGCAGTACTGTGCACTAAGCGTCGATGCCCGCCACTTCTTCGGAAGCGGCGGGCATCGTTGTCTGTTCGGGGCCTGTTCGGGGGGTTATGGACACGCCGTCCCACTCCGTGGGAGATATGTCTTGAATGAGTGTGATGCGGGTAAACAGCGCGAGACCCCGACTGGCCGTATGGTGGGGGAAACTTGTCACAAAAGTGATTCGGGAACGATCGTTCGTCCTGGATAGGGGGGTACTTGGTGGTAGTTCGTGACACAGCAGCCGACGAAAAGTCAGCAGGCGACACGAAATCGGACAATGTAGTTCCCCGCGTGGTTCTCGTGACCGGCACTAGCCGATTTCTGGGCGGTTACCTGGTAACCCGATTGGCGCAGAATCCGGCAATCGAGCGAGTGATCGCCGTTGACTCCGTGAGCCCGAGCAAAGACATGTTGCGCCGAATGGGCCGTGCCGAATTCGTGCGCGCCGATATCCGCAACCCCCTCATCGGCAAGGTCATCCGAGGCGCCGAAGTTGATACCGTCGTACACGCGTCGACCCTGCAGAAGGCCCCCAAATCAGGTTCACGCGCAGCGATGAAGGACATGAACGTCATCGGCGCAATGCAGTTGTTCGCTGTGTGCCAGAAGGCCCCTACCGTTCGCAAAGTCGTTCTCCGCTCCGCGTCGGTTGTGTACGGGTGCAGTGCCAAAGATCCCGCCCAGTTCACGGAAGAGATGAGTGCGCGTCGGCGCCCGCCCGGAGGTTACGCCAGGGACACCCTCGAAATCGAGGGGTACCTCCGCGGCATGGGACGTCGCCGGCCCGACATCGACGTGGCAATTCTGAGACTTGCTCCGTTGATCGGCCCCCAACTCACCGCAACGGTCGGGCACTACGTCAGTGCACCGGTGGTTCCCACCATTGCCGGACGCAACGCACGTCTGCAGTTGCTGCACGCCGAGGACGCGCTTGCCGCGCTCGAATGCGCCACCGTTACCCCGGTGGCGGGAACGTACAACATCGCAGCAGACGGGGTTGTGATGATGTCGCAGGCCATCCGGCGAGCCGGACGCATCGAAGTTCCGATGCCGCTGGCGCTGTTCCGCAGCGTCGGCAACGCCTTGGTGGGTTCGTCCATGCGGTTGTACACCGACGAACAACTCGAGTACTTCCGGTTCGGGTGCGGTCTGGACACCACACGAATGCGCAGCGAGATGGGATTCGAGCCGAGGTGGACGACGATGCAGGCGCTCGACGACTTCGTCCGGGCCATGCAGACGCGGCGGATCATCGGACCCGAGTGGATCGACCGGGCCGAGAGAACGTTGACCGCGATAGTCGGCGGTAACGGAGCCGTGGCGTCACCGAGCGCCGACGTGATGTCGATGACGACCCCGGACCGAGGTGTGGTGGAGCGATGAGTGACGTGGCAAAGGTAATTCCGTTGCGGTCGCACTCGGCCCGAAGCGAAGCGCGCTCACATGAATCGATAACCGGCGCGCAGCGATTGGTGCGAGAGCAGAGTGAACGCCGGCATCCTTCGAGTGGGGCGTTGCCACCCAAGACTCCGAACGACGGGTCGTTTGTCGACACCGTCCGCTCGGGACTGGTCGATCAGATCGCGTCGACGGCGGAGTTCCTTCGGCGCCGGATGGCCGGTGACTACGAGGTCGACGAGTTCGGGTTCGATCCGCACTTCGCGGACCACATCGTCATGCCGGTGCTGCGGCCACTGTTCGAGAAGTGGTTTCGTGTCGAGGTCAGCGGAATCGAGAACATCCCCCTTACCGGCGGCGCTCTGGTGGTCGCGAATCATGCCGGCGTTATTCCGATCGACGGGTTGATGACGTCCGTTGCCGTACACGATCACCACCCGGCGCACCGGCCACTGCGAATGTTGGCTGCGGACATGGCATTCGAGATGCCGCTGGTCGGCGGACTTGCGCGCAAAGCGGGGCACACACTGGCCTGCAACCCGGACGCCGAGCGACTTCTGCGTGAGGGTGAAGTGGCGGCGGTCTTCCCCGAAGGGTTCAAGGGAATCGGAAAACCGTTCAGTGAACGCTACAAGTTGCAGCGGTTCGGACGCGGCGGATTCGTTTCGGCCGCAATGCGTACCGGTGTTCCGATCATCCCGTGCTCGATAGTCGGCTCGGAAGAGATCTATCCGAAAATCGGCGACTTGACGACGCTGTCGCGGTTGTTGGGCCTTCCGTATTTCCCGGTCACTCCGTTGTTTCCGCATCTGGGACCGCTCGGGCTGGTTCCGCTGCCGTCGAAATGGCACATCGAATTCGGGACGCCGATCGTCACGGACACGTACGACCCAGGTGCAGAAGAAGATCCGATGGTTCTCTTCGAAGTGACCGACCACGTCCGCGAGACCATCCAGCAGACGCTCTACCGACTGTTGGCCAAGCGCCGCAACATTTTCCTGGGCTGAAAGCTGGGCTGAACTGAAAGTCCGGATCGGATTCGATCCGGACTTTCGATTCCGTCAGGCGTTCTGTTCTTTCCGACGCGCAAGGATGACGGCGAGTGCACCACTGATCGCTCCGAGCACCAGTGCCGTGGGAACACCGATCTTGGCCGCTTTGCGCGCGGTGCGGAAATCACGCACTTCCCAGCCGCGGTTCTTTGCGAGTTCGCGAAGATCGGCGTCGGGATTGATCGCAACAGCGGTACCGACGAGGGACAGCATCGGGACGTCGTTGTGAGAGTCGGAGTACGCAGAGCACCGCTTGAGGTTGAGGCCCTCGCGAACCGCCAGCGTGCGGACGGCATGCGCCTTGCCCATTCCGTGCAGGATGTCACCGACAAGACGGCCGGTGAAGACGCCGTCCTCACTCTCCGCGACTGTGCCCAAGGCTCCGGTCAGACCCAACTTCTCGGCGATGACCTGCGCGAGTTCGACAGGGGTAGCCGTCACCAACCAGACCTGCTGGCCCGCGTCCAAGTGCATCTGAGCCAACGCACGGGTGCCAGGCCAGATCTTGTCCGCGATCACCTCGTCGTAGATTTCCTCACCGAGTCGGGCGAGTTCGGCCGTTGACCGGCCGGCGACAAACGAGAGAGCCTTCTCGCGGCCCTCGGCAACATCGTCACTGCTCTCGCGTCCGGTTACCCGGAATTTGACCTGTTTCCAGGCGAAATCCACCAGGTCCGACGTTTTCAGGTATTTCCGGGCGGCCAACCCACGTGCGAAGTGAATGATGGACGCACCTTGGACCATGGTGTTGTCGACGTCGAAGAATGCCGCAGCAGTGAGGTCTCGCGGCACCGCCGGTACAGCGTCGTCGGCCGTGGGCTCTTCCGCTTGGGCGGCCGCGGTGAGTGCCAGGGCCGCGTCCGCACTGGCCTCACCGGCGAGGTTGGCTCGAACTTCCGATTCGCTCGGTCCCAGCGGATTCTTGACCCGGCGACGACCAGGGAGAATGACCCCGGCCAGCCCCGACCCGAATCCGGAACCGTTCGGTAGTGATCGCGCAGGCACCCGCACCTCCCGTGTTGCACCGTTGAGCAGAGAACTCTTGAAGTCAGCCTATCCTCCGCGGTGAGGCTCCAAGGCGTGGATGGCGATGAGTGTCGGTGTGTGTGACCTTCCTCTCGGGCGATTTGGTATCGGGGTGGGCACAAAAGGCACACTTGACCGACTGATAGATGAACATCGCGCCTGAGGAAGGGTCCTTACTCGATGACTGTGAACACCCATGAAGTGACCTTGTTGACCCGTGCGGGATGTGCCTCCTGTGTAGGCGCGGCGGAGGTGCTGGCGCGGGTCTGCAGCGAGTTCGAGCTTGAAGTGACGTGCATCGACGTGGACGAAGCCGCAGCAAGCGACCCGGAACTGAGGGCCGAGTACGGAGACCGGCTACCGGTCATTCTTCTCGATGGGCGCGAGCACGGTTACTGGGAAGTCGACGAAGAGAGACTTCGAGCCGATTTACGCAAGTAAGGCAATGCTAAATATGGGGAAATCTGCCGCTCTGCAGGTTAAAGGCACATCGAACCCGTTCCAAGCAACTTTGTGCATGGGTTCACAAGCGGTTACCGTGGTGTGAACATTCCCCCCGGAGCATCGTGGAGGTCGACAACTGTGTCGGTCGGACGAGGAGCCAACGACGTGACCGAACCGCACCAGACGCACGAGCCATCGGCTCAGAGCGTCACCGGCGCTGCGGGCCGTCCTGTCACCACTGCTGCTCCAGTCGCTGCTGAGGTCGATTCCGCAACTACGCAGGATCGCGTCATCCCCCAGGCTACGGTGACCCGGTTGGCGGCATACCTGCGGGTCCTCGGAGTCATGTCCGATCGCGGTACGTCCATCGTCTCCAGCGAAGAACTGGCGCAGGCATCAGGCGTCGGATCAGCGAAGTTGCGCAAGGATCTTTCGTTCCTCGGTCCCAACGGTGTTCGCGGCGTCGGGTACGACGTCACCAAACTTCGCATCCGCATCGAGCGTGCGCTCGGGCTGGACCGCGGACACAAGGTTGTTCTGGTGGGCGTCGGAAACCTCGGGAAAGCACTGGTCGGCTACGGCGGGTTCAGCCGTCGTGGATTCGAGATGGTCGGACTCTTCGACAGCGACGCCGCTCGCGTCGGAACCCAGGTGGGGGATCTGACCGTGCGGGACACCGCCGAACTCGAATTCGCGTGCCGCGAACTCAAGGCCACCATCGGCGTCATCTCCACTCCGGACGAGGCCGCGCAGGACGTATGCGATCAGTTCGTTCGCGCCGGCCTCCTCTGCATCATGAGTTTCTCGCCGATCGCTCTCGACGTTCCGGATCACGTGGAACTGCGACGGGTCGACTTGGCAGTCGAAATGCAGGTTCTCTCGTTCAACAGTGCACGCAACGCAGATCAGGCGTCAGCTGCACCAAGAGTGCGCGTCGCTCATGCGGCACCCGCTTCGTCCCGTCCCTCCATAAGTTCACCCGCTCCGGTCGGAGCAGGTTCGACAAGAAACGGATCAGTGATCGCGCCGTGAGTGTTTTGCTTGTCGGGGTTTCGCATAGAACTGCGCCCGTGCCGGTTCTCGAGCGAGTGGCGGTGACCGACACCGACCGTCCGAAGTTGATCGACAAGCTTCTGGCGTCGTCGCACATCACCGAGGCGATGATCGTCTCCACCTGCAACCGGGTAGAGGTATATGCAGTCGTGGACGCATTCCACGGCGCTCTCACCGAGGTCGGCGAGATCCTCTCCGACCATTCCGGTCTGGACCTGACGGCCCTGCATGCCCACGCCTACGTGCGGTACAGCGAAGCTGCCGTCGAGCATCTCTTTGCCGTCGCGAGCGGACTCGACTCGATGGTGATCGGCGAGCAGCAGATCCTCGGCCAGATTCGTACTGCCTACGCGTCGTCCGACGCGCAGCAGGCGGCAGGGCGGGTTGTGCACGAGCTTGCCCAGCAGGCACTGCGTGTCGGCAAGCGGGTGCACTCCGAAACCGGAATAGATTCTGCCGGAGCATCAGTGGTGTCGGTGGCGCTCGACCGCGCTGCCGGAATCCTCGGTGACGGTGGATTGGTCGGACGCACCGCAGTGGTTGTCGGCGCAGGTGCGATGGGCGGACTGTCGGTCGCGCACCTGACCCGCGCCGGAATCGATCGCATCATTGTGGTCAACCGCACCCGCGAGCGTGCCGAGCACTTGGCGGACACCGCTCGTTCCAACGGCGTCATCGCCGAAGCTGTTGATTTCGAGCAGCTTTCAGCGGTCATGGCGCAGGCGGACGTGTTGGTGACCTGTACCGGTGCGGTCGGAGCAGTAGTCACATTGGCCGACGCGCACCGCGCGCTCGCCGAACCCGATCGCAACCCGAACAAGCACCTTGTCATCTGCGACCTCGGTCTGCCCCGCGACATCGACCCTGCAGTATCGGGTCTGCCCGGCGTCACGGTCCTGGACATGGAAGCGCTGCAACGGGATCCGGCTGCGGGGGCCGCGGCATCGGATGCCGACGCTGCCCGCGCCATCGTTGCCGGTGAGTTGGCGATGTACCTGGCCGGTCAACGACTCGCCGAGGTCACACCCACGGTAACGGCTCTGCGGCAGCGCGCCGCAGATGTCGTCGAATCCGAACTGATGCGCCTCGATTCGCGGTTGCCCGATCTCGACGATCCGCAACGCGACGAAGTAGCACGCACCGTACGACGCGTCGTGGACAAACTGCTTCACGCACCTACCGTGCGCGTCAAGCAACTGGCGTCGGCGCCTGGCGGAGATTCATACGCGGCCGCGCTGCGTGAACTATTCGAACTCAGCCCGGCATTGCCCGCGGCAGTGGCCGCACCCACCGATCGGGTGGACGGCGATCGCGGTGGAAGGGACAAGCAGGTATGAGCACCACACCACTGCACTCCGAGGGCACCCTGCGGATCGGTACTCGCGGAAGCCTTCTCGCCACCACACAAGCCGGAACCGTGCGCGACGCACTCATTGCGGCCGGGCACCCGGCTGAACTGGTCATCATCAAGACCAAGGGTGATCAGTCCACCGATCCAGTGCAGAAGATCGGCGTCGGCGTGTTCACGGCGGAGCTTCGAGAAGCGTTGGCAGACAACCGCGTCGACGTTGCCGTGCATTCGTACAAGGACTTGCCCACTGCGCAGGACGAGCGTTTCGTGATCGCCGCGATCCCGCCTCGCGAAGATCCGCGTGATGCGCTGGTTGCCCGTGACGGCCTGGTGCTCGGTGAACTTCCGGCGGGATCGAAGGTCGGAACCTCTGCGCCACGACGAGTGTCACAGCTCGCGGCCCTCGGCCTCGGGCTCGACATCGTGCCGCTGCGCGGAAACCTGCAGCGTCGGCTCGGCAAGGTCGAATCCGGTGAACTCGATGCCGTGATCCTCGCTCGCGCCGGTCTGTCCCGCATCGGCCTCCTTGATCTCATCACCGAGAACATCGAGCCCGTTCAGATGCTTCCGGCGCCGGCGCAGGGTGCGCTGGCAGTCGAATGTCTCTCTGCCAATGAAGAATTGGTGGCGATACTCGCAGAGCTCGATCACGCGGACACACGTGCGGCGGTCATCGCCGAACGCGCCCTGCTGGCCGAACTCGAAGCGGGATGTACTGCCCCCGTAGGGGCACTCGCCGAAGTTGTCGAATCAATCGACGACAACGGCAAAATTTTCGACGAACTGTCGATCCGCGGCTGCGCAGCCGCATTCGACGGTTCGGACGTCATCCGTACCGGTGCAGTCGGTGCACCGGACAACGCCGAGGAACTCGGCAGAGCGGTGGCCCGAGAGTTACTCGAACTCGGCGCCCGAGAGTTGATGAACGTGACCACAGGCGAGGCCGCCGATGTTTGACACAACCTATTGCACTTGCACCAAGTTCCCATTTCGATACAGCGCACTGGAGAATCACCGATGACCCGAGTCCGAAAGAACACTCCCGGACGGATCCTGTTCGTGGGATCGGGACCGGGCGACCCCGCCCTGCTCACCGTTCGCGCACGCGACGTCCTCACCGGCGCAGCCTTGGCATTCACCGATCCTGATGTGGACAAGGGCGTCGTCGCTCTCGTGGGCATCGACATGGGTCGCGACGAGGAAACCGGCGAACTGATCGCCGACGTTCGTCCCGCACTCGGGGAACCGGCCGAGGTCGCCAAAACTCTTGTGCACGAAGCCAAGAACGGCCACGACGTCGTCCGTCTCGTCTCGGGTGATCCGCTTACCACGGATTCCGTGATCGCCGAGGTCACCGCTGTGGCACGCACCCAGGTTCAGTTCGAGGTCCTGCCAGGGCTGCCCTCCGGCTCAGCGGTTCCCAGCTATGCCGGCATGGCACTGGGATCGGGACACACCGAAGCCGACGTGCGCGGCGAGGTCGACTGGGCCGCATTGGCCGCAGCACCGGGACCGCTGGTCCTGCACGCAACCTCCGGACACCTCGCCGAGACCGCCAGCGCGCTGGTCGAGAACGGCATGGCTCCGCAGACCCCCGCAGCGATCACCGTGCGCGGCACCACCCGGCAGCAGCGCACCGTCGAAGCAACGTTGGCGACGCTCAACGAGGCCGGCTCCGAACTGGTCGGCTCCTTGGTCATCACGGTCGGCAAGGTTGTCGCCCAACGAAACAAGATGTCCTGGTGGGAATCACGCGCACTGTACGGCTGGACCGTCCTCGTGCCGCGCACCAAGGATCAGGCCGGCGAGATGAGTGACCGTCTGGTCACCCACGGCGCCATCCCGATCGAGGTCCCGACCATCGCCGTCGAACCGCCGCGCAGCCCCGCTCAGATGGAACGCTCCGTCAAGGGACTCGTCGACGGCCGCTACCAGTGGGTCGTCTTCACTTCCACCAATGCTGTTCGCGCAGTGTGGGAGAAGTTCGAAGAATTCGGCCTCGACGCCCGCGCGTTCTCCGGTGTGAAGATTGCTTGCATCGGCGAAGCCACCGCAGCCAAGGTCCGCTCGTTCGGTATCAACCCCGAACTGGTGCCGAAGGGTGATCAGTCCAGTGAAGGGCTGCTGGCCGAATTCGCGCCGTACGACGACGTTTTCGACCCGGTCAACCGAGTTCTGTTGCCCCGCGCCGACATCGCAACCGAAACCCTCGCCGAAGGCCTGCGCGAACGTGGCTGGGAAATCGACGACGTCACCGCCTACCGCACAGTGCGCGCCGCACCGCCTGCCGCCGAGACCCGCGAGATGATCAAGACCGGCGGATTCGACGCCGTGTGCTTCACCTCGTCCTCGACGGTGCGCAACCTTGTCGGTATCGCCGGCAAGCCGCACGCTCGCACTCTGGTTGCGTGCATCGGCCCGAAGACCGCCGAAACTGCCATCGAGTTCGGACTGCGCGTCGACGTGCAGCCCGAAACCTCGCAGGTAGGGCCGCTGGTCGAGGCACTGGCCGAGCACGCCGCTCGCCTGCGCGCCGAGGGTGCATTGCCGCCTCCGCGCAAGAAGTCACGTAGGCGCTAAAGCGCCTGTGCGCCTTTCTGGTAGTGCCCACTACCGGAAAGGCGCACAGCAACGTCCGACGAAGGAGAATCCGTCTCGTGTTTCCCACCCATCGTCCGCGCCGACTCCGGCGAACCCCTGCGCTTCGGCGGCTGGTAGCGGAGACGACCCTCGAACCGCGGCACCTCGTGCTGCCGATGTTCGTTGCGGACGGTATCGCCGCCCCGCGTGAGATCTCCTCCATGCCCGGCGTGTACCAGCACACTCTCGACTCGTTGCGAGCAGCGGCTACCGAGGCGGTGAGCGCCGGCGTCGGCGGTCTGATGCTGTTCGGTGTGCCCAAGCCCGAGGACAAGGACGCACAGGGATCGGGCGCTATCGACCCCGACGGAATTCTCAACGTCGGATTGCGAGCTCTCGCAGATGAACTCGGTGATTCGACGGTCATCATGGCCGACACGTGTCTCGACGAGTTCACCGATCACGGGCACTGCGGAGTGCTGACACCGGCCGGCGCCGTCGACAACGACGCGACCTTGATTCGATACGTCGAGATGGCGTTGGCTCAAGCAGATTCGGGTGCTCATCTCCTCGGACCGAGCGGAATGATGGACGGGCAGGTCGGGGCGATTCGCGGCGCACTCGACGCGGCGGGGTACACCGAGGTCGGTCAGTTGGCGTACGCAGCGAAATACGCGTCGGCGTTCTACGGGCCGTTCCGCGAAGCAGTCGGATCCTCGCTGCAGGGTGACCGTCGTACCTATCAGCAGGACGCGGCCAACCGTCGTGAGTCGTTGCGCGAAGTTGATCTCGACATTGCCGAGGGCGCGGACATGGTGATGGTGAAGCCCGCCATGTCGTATCTCGACATCCTGCGCGAGACTGCGGACCGTTCACCGGTGCCGGTGGCTGCGTATCAGATCTCGGGGGAGTACTCGATGATCACAGCGGCTGCGCAAAACGGCTGGATCGATCGCGACGCCGCAGTTCTCGAATCGCTGACCAGCATCCGACGTGCCGGTGCCGACGTCGTTCTCACGTACTGGGCGTCCGAGGTCGCCGGTTGGTTGTGAGCTCGGACCAAGCCGGATGATCATGAAGAGCCGGACAGATAGGCTGTCATCATGACCGAGCCGTGGCAGCCTCCTCGCCAGGAACCGCCGTACGACAACCAACCGTCGTACGACAATCAGCAGTATCAGAACCAGCAGTTCCAGAATCAGTTCCATCCGCTGGGCCCGATGCCGACCAATCCGTCGTCGCATCCTTCGGGCACGCAGAAGTCCGAGCCGCCGACCGACGTGGTGACGGCGATTCAGCTGTGGTGGGCAGTGGCTGTGCTCGGTGTGGTGCAGGGCGGCGCGATGATCGCGATGATGCTCGGTCAGAAGTCGTCGTTCATCGACGAGATGATGAGCAATCCCGCCGCCGCCGACGCGGGTCTCACCCGCTCGGACATCGAGAGTGTTTTCCCGATGGCTGTGGTGGTGTCGGTGATCATGATTTTGGTGTTCACTGCGCTTTTCCTGCTGGTCGTGCGATCGATGAGCCGCGGCAAGAACTGGGCGCGCATGCTGTTGACCTTTGGTGGGGTCTTCATGGTCGTCTCTGCGATTCCGGTGATTCTCGGTCTCGGTGGGGGCGGTGACGGTGCCACCCTGCTGTTCGGCGGCGCGCAGATCCTGCAAGCTGTCGCGGCCGTCGGTGCCATCGTGATGATGCATCGCAAGGAGTCGAATCCGTACTTTCTGAGGTTCCCCCCACAGTCCCGGTGAGGCGCCATGCGGGGTAGTGTGAATCAGGTCACGACGGTAGTTGGGAGAGGCAAGCGCAGTGCATTCTCGAGACGCTTTGAACGCCGAGGGCACACATGACGCCCCACGACCGCGACGCAGCTCGCGAACCGAAATGATCGTATTTCTGCTGTTGGGTATATCCGTGATCGCCACTGCACTCCTGGTTGTCGTGCCAGGAGTCGTGAGTGGCTAGCGCGGACTCGGCACCTGTGACGACGTCGAAGAAGGTCCGGCCCCCCACCGCTGTCAACGCTGCCTTCTGGTTGTGGATAGCAAGTGCATTCCTCCTGATCCTGTTCGGCTTGATCAGTATGTCCAGCGCGTCATACGAGCTCCGCGAACAGTTCGCCGATCAGGGAGTGTCGGCGGACAACATCGATACCTATGTCACGTTCGTTCGTGTGTCCGGTGTTGCGCTGTTGCTCAGCGGATTGATCATCGGCGGCTTGGCCGGACCGACGCGGCTCGGCCGGAGGTTGTGTCGACGGATACTCGTCATCTATTCGGGAGTCTTTGTGTGGCTCCAGCTGGCACTGGTGATTACCGGTATCAGCACCGCTCTGGCGTTGGTTGTTCCGGTGATGCTGATCAGCGCGGGGGTGTCGATTTATCGGGGCTCGACGCGCAGCTGGTTTGCTCATGGCTGACAACGCGTCCGAGGTTCTGTTCTACGAGCCTGGTTCGCGGATGTCGGCTGTTGCCCTCGGTCCGGCGTTCTGCCTGGTGGCTCTGGTGATCGAATTGTTTACCGGGCCGGTGGTGCACTGGTTCGGATTGGCAATGTTCGCGGTGATTCTGACGGGCTTGGTCTACGTGCAGGTCACTGCCGCGCGCCGGCATGTGAGCGTCGAGTTGACCGACGCGATGCTTCGTCAGGGCACCGAGGAGGTTCCGGTCGACGAAATCGCCGAGGTGTTTCCCGAATCGGACGACTCCGCCTACGAAGACGAAATGGAGCCGTGGGAAACCGCCCGAGCGCTCGGCGAACTGTCCGGAGTGCCACGTCGTCGTCACAGCATCGGCTTGCGACTGACAACGGGTGGTCTGGTCCGGGCCTGGGCGAAGGACGACATCGCGTTGCGTGAGGCGTTGAATCAGGTAATGGCGCGCCGCGGCGAAGCGGAAAGTGCGCGAGATTCCGAGAGGGTGTCCGATGACTAGAAAAGTCGATGCCAAGACCTTGGTAGGTGTTCTGGGTATGGTCGCGGCGCTGACGCTGGCGCTCGTGTGCTGGCGATCAGGGCTGACCACGTCGACCTTCGGTCCGATTATCGAGGGCGCACCGTCGTTCGAGGGCACCCACTACGACGGACTGTGGATCTCCGGTGCCGGTCTGGCTCTCTTGCTGGCCGGGCTCATGGCGATCGATGTGACGCGTCGGCTCCGTATGGCCTACGTCGCATCCGACTAAGCACCATACGGGTAGGGGGTATAGTGGCCTTATGAGTGGTTACAGCCCCGAGCAGGACGATCTGCTCAAACGTCTTCGCCGCATCGAAGGTCAGGTCGCGGGTATCTCGCGCATGGTTGCCGACGATCGGTACTGCATCGACGTCCTGACGCAGGTTTCGGCCGCAACCAGCGCGTTGCAGTCCGTGTCCCTGAAGCTTCTCGACGCGCATCTTGCCGGCTGTGTTGTCGAAGCCGCCAAGCAGGGCGGTCCGGAAGCCGACGCCAAGATCAAGGAAGCTCAGGCAGCGATCGCTCGCCTCGTTCGTTCCTGAGTAGCTGTTCGGTTCACTCCGTGATGGCCCGCGCGAGCGCGCGGGCGGAGAAGTTCACGAAATGCTCGGGTGTGATTTCTTTGGCGACGTTGATGACGATGGTGTCCGACAGGCCTTTGAGTCCGGAGAGCACAAGATGGATGAGCGCGGGGTCTTCGATCAACCGGCTGCCTTCGGCTGCAGCAGATTCGGTGAGCGCTCGAATCAATGCCGAGTTGAAGACCGCAACTGATGCGTGAAGTTCCCGCATACTGTCGCGGTCGGATCCGGCCATTCCCTCGATGTCGCGCCACGTGGTGGTGAGTCTGCCGACTCGCGCCCAGTGCCGCGCGAATTCGGGAATCATGGACTCGAGTAGCGGCGTCAGTCCTTGCTCGCGGGGGAGCGAGCTCACAAAGTCCGCCATTTCCAGTTGGCTCTCGCTGAGCAGGGCGGCAAAGATGTCCTGCTTGTCGACGAAGTACTGGTAGATCAGGCCGGTGCTGGTTCCCGATCGTTTTGCCACCGCGCGAATAGTGAGCGCGGAGTAGCCGCCTTCGTCGAGGAGTGCGATCGCCGCGTCCAAGGTGCGGCGTCGGCGCGCTTCGGCGTCGCCGTAGATCGAGTTAGTGCTGGTACTGCTCATTTGATCACCGTAGTCGGGACAGGCCGCAACCTCAATTGCAAATGAACGTCGTTCATTCTTGACCATAGGGTTTGCTGTTCAGTGATACCAATCACAGAAAGAACGTTGTTCGAAATAGAATGAACATCGTTCATTCTGGTGCTACGCTATGGCGCAGACCACATCGAGACCAGTGCGTAGCGCTGGACACTCTGCGGTCGGCCTGACGTTTCTTCCCGTATCCATCGGGAGGTCTACACAGTTGTGGAGTACCTATGACACGCACCAACGATGAACGCGCGGCGATCGAGATCGCCGCTGCGGCTGGAGAACTTCTGCTCGAACACCGGAAATCCCTCGGTGCGAACGACGTCGATGCCGCGACTTTCAAGGACGCTGCCGATCGGCTCAGTCACGACTTCATCGTCGCCGAACTTGCCCGACGCTTCCCCGCGGATGCGGTGCTGTCGGAGGAAGGCGCTGACGACCTCGCGAGGTTGAATGCGGATCGGGTGTGGATCGTCGACCCGCTCGACGGCACCCGTGAATACGGAGAAGCCGGCCGATCGGATTGGGCCGTGCATGTCGCACTGACCGAAAACGGCGTCCTCACAACAGGTGCGGTCGCAATGCCTGCCCTCGGCGTCACCTATGCAAGCAGCGATGATCGAACCGATCGCGGCGCTACGACGCCGGTACGCGTCGTCGTGTCGCGGACGCGGCGTCCGGAACCGGTCATGCGAATGGCTGACTCGATGGGCGCGGAGCTGATCGAGATGGGCTCTGCCGGCGCTAAAGCGATGGCGGTTGTATCCGGAGAAGCAGACATCTATGCACATGCGGGCGGACAGTACGAGTGGGATTCGGCGGCCCCTGTTGCCGTCGCACGCGCTGCGGGACTGCATGTTTCGCGTATCGACGGCAGCGAACTTCGCTACAACCAGGAAAACCCGTGGCTGCCGGATCTGCTGATCTGCCGACCTGAACTCGCCCCGAAAGCACTGGAGGAACTGGGCCGATGACCACGACACTGACGCACCTCGAACGACTCGAAGCCGAGAGCATTCACATGATGCGTGAAGCTGCCTCGCAGAGCGAGAACCCGGTGATGCTGTACTCGGTGGGCAAGGACTCCGCCGTGATGCTGCATCTGGCACGCAAGGCTTTCTACCCGTCGAAGCTGCCGTTTCCGCTGCTGCACGTCGACACCACGTGGAAGTTCCGCGAAATGTACAAACTTCGTGACAGTACCGCTGCTGCAGGCGATCTCGATCTGATCGTCTACACCAATCCGGACTGCGTCAAGCAGGGGATCAACCCGTTCACTCACGGCTCGGCCGTCCATACCGACATGTGGAAAACCGAAGGCCTCAAACAAGCCCTCGATCACTACAAGTTCGACGCGGCATTCGGCGGCGCCCGCCGTGACGAAGAAAAATCCCGGGCCAAGGAACGGATCTTCTCGATCCGATCGGCAGCGCACCGCTGGGATCCGAAGCAGCAGCGACCGGAGCTGTGGCGGATGTACAACGTCCGCAAAGCGCCGGGTGAAAGCCTGCGCGTCTTCCCGCTCTCGAACTGGACCGAGCTGGATGTGTGGGAATACATACGCCAGGAAGAGATTCCGATCGTTCCGCTGTATTTTGCCGACAAGCGTCCCGTCGTCGAACGTGACGGCGCCCTGATCATGGTCGACGACGACCGGATGCCCTTGTTGCCGGGAGAAACTCCGGAACTCAAGAGCGTCCGTTTCCGCACCCTCGGCTGCTACCCGCTGACCGGTGCCGTCGAATCGACCGCCACCAGCTTGACCGAGATCATCTCGGAAATGTTGCTCACCACCACCTCCGAACGCCAGGGACGGGTCATCGACCACGACTCGAGTGCGTCGATGGAAAAGAAGAAGCAAGAAGGGTACTTCTGATGACTGTTTCCTCGGATCTGATCGCCGACGACATCGAGGCATACCTCGAGCGCCACGCGAACAAGAGCATGCTGCGATTCATCACGTGCGGCAGCGTCGACGACGGCAAGAGCACCTTGATCGGCCGTCTGCTCTACGAATCGAAACTCGTCTTCGACGATCAACTGACGGCACTCGAAGCGGATTCGCGCAAGAGCGGCACCCAGGGTGAAGGGCTCGATTTTGCGCTCCTCGTCGACGGTCTCGCAGCCGAACGTGAGCAGGGCATCACGATCGACGTCGCCTATCGCTACTTCACGACAGAACGTCGCAAGTTCGTTGTTGCCGATACCCCCGGGCACGAGCAGTACACCCGAAACATGGTGACCGGCGCATCGACAGCCGATCTCGCGGTGATCCTTGTCGACTCACGCAAAGGCATCCTGACGCAGACGCGTCGGCACTCGTATCTTGTGTCGTTACTCGGGATCAAGCACGTGGTGCTCGCGGTCAACAAACTCGACCTCGTCGACTACTCGCAGGAGGTCTTCGACGCCATCATTGCGGACTACACGAGCTTCGCTCACGAGATCGGTCTCGACGGGTTTGTCGCCATTCCGATGTCGGCATACAAGGGCGACAATCTCACCGAGCGCAGCGCGAATACCCCGTGGTATTCCGGGCCCAGCCTGATCGAACATCTCGAATCCGTGGACATCGACGATGCCGCCGCCTCGGCTCCGTTCCGGATGCCGGTGCAGTGGGTCAACCGGCCGGACCTCGACTTCCGGGGATTCTCGGGCCAGATCGTCTCCGGGACAGTCTCTCCCGGTGATCCGATCCGCGTGCTCCCCAGCGGAAAGACGTCCACCGTCGAGCGCATCGTGACGATGGGCGGCGACCTCGATGTGGCCGGCGCGGGCCGCTCGGTCACCATCACACTCACCGACGAGATCGACATCAGCCGCGGCGACGTGCTGTCCATCGGCGACAATCCGCCGGCCGTCGCAGACCAGTTCGAGGCCCACATCGTGTGGATGGGCGAGGCACCCATGCTGCCCGAACGACCGTTCCTGTGCCAGATCGGTACCGTCACGGTCACTGCGCGTATCACGAAACCGAAACACAAGATCAACGTCAACACCCTCGAAAAGACCGCGACGACAACCCTCGAGCTCAACGAAATCGGTGTGTGCAACATCAGTTTCGATCGCGCGGTCCCGTTCGACCCGTACACGGGAAACCGTGACACCGGCAGTTTCATCCTCATCGATCGCCTCACCAACGGCACGGTCGGCGCCGGCATGATCACGCACTCGCTGCGCCGATCCGACAACATTCACTGGCAATCCGTCGACGTGGACGAGGCCGCGCACACCAGGCTCAAGGGACATAAACCCGCCGTTCTGTGGTTCACCGGGCTCTCCGGTTCGGGGAAGTCGACCATCGCCAACGACGTCGAGCGCCAACTGCACGCTCTCGGCGCACACACCTATCTCCTCGACGGAGACAATGTCCGTCACGGTTTGAATCGAGACCTCGGGTTCACCGAAGCCGACCGCGTCGAGAACATCCGCCGCGTCACCGAAGTGACCCGCCTGATGGCGGACGCCGGCCTGATCGTTCTCGCGTCGTTCATTTCGCCGTTCGAGGCGGAGCGTCATGCGGCCCGTGAATTGATCGGGGACAGCCAGTTCGTCGAAATCTTCGTCGATACCGCTCTTGCCGTCGCAGAGGAGCGAGATCCCAAGGGACTGTACAAGAAAGCGCGACGTGGGGAGTTGGTGAACTTCACCGGCATCGACTCACCGTACGAAGCGCCGCAGAGTCCCGATATTCACATCGACACCAGTGTCACGACGACCGAGGATGCTGCGAGCGTCATTGTCGACTATCTCCGCGCCCGCGGAACCATTTCTTGACCCGCCTGAACATGAGGAGCCTTCATGCCTGACAGGGCTGAAATCATTTCTGTCGTAGAAGATTACGTCAAGTATCTCGGAAGCCACGATGTTGACAATCTGGTTGCGCTGTTTGCCGCCGACGCCGTTCAACACGAACCGTTGGGTGTCAAGACCTATCGCGGGGTCGACGAGATTCGCGCATTCGACACGGCAAACGCGCAGGTCGACTTCACAGTCAGCCTGCTCGGTCCGATTTCGGTGACGGGAAAGTACGCAGCAATGCAGCTTCGGGTGCAGCGCGTCGGTATGGCCGACTTCGCTGCCTCCGACCTGTTCGAGTTCGACGAGAACTGCAAGATCGTTTCTCTGAGTGTGGTTCTCGATCCGCAGGCACTGTGTTGAGCGCTCAGGGCCTGCTGGCCGGCAAAGTTGTCGTGGTCTCGGGAGTCGGCCCGGCACTGGGTCGTTCGATTGCAGTGCAGAGTGCGGCGGCCGGTGCGAAGGTTGTTCTGGCCGCCCGCACGTCCGAGCGTTTGGAATCGGTGGCAACCGAGATCCGTGATCGCGGCGGAATCGCTTTGGCGGTACCGACGGATCTCACCGACGTCGATTCGATTGCGTCGCTGGCGAAGACTGCCGTTGCCGAGTTCGGTGCCGTGGATTGCCTTGTGAACAATGCCTTTGTCCAACCGGCGCAGGTCCCATTGCTTGAAGCTGACATGGCTTCCATCCAGTCGGGCATCGACATCAACTTGCTTGCGGCGTTGAACGTCACACGCGCATTGGTGCCGGCATTGACCGAGGCGCAGGGGTCCGTCGTGATGGTCACGTCCATGGTGCTGCGCAATCAGCTTCCCGGGTTCGGGGCATACCGCGTGATGAAAGCCGGACTTCTGGCAATGGCCCGCAGTCTGTCGATCGACCTCGGTCCCAAGGGGATTCGAGTCAACTCCGTTGCCCCCGGCTATATCTGGGCGGACTCGGTCAAGAACATGTTCGAGAAGAAGGCTGCGGCCACCGGAGTCGACCCCAAGGTCATTTACGACGAGATCGCAGCGGGCGCCGATCTGCGCCGGCTACCAGAACCCGATGACATTGCCAACGCTGTCGTCTTCCTCCTGTCCGATTCGGCCAGGGCCATCGCCGGGCAATGTCTCGACGTCAACTGTGGTCACACGCACCACTGATCAACACACAAGACCGATCAATTTTCAAAGGACGTGTCATGACACAGGATTACGACGGCATTGGTTCCATCGAGGACTTGCACCAGGCAGCGTGCGAAGAAGCCGGGTACGACGACTTCGGTAACGACGGCTATCTCGAAGGGCTTCGGGTTCTGCTCGAGTCGTTCCAGCAGGAAGCCGACCTCACTCCGCACGGCAAGGTGATCGCTCGCAAGATGATCATCGGAGCGCTCGCGGGACGCCTGAAAAGCGAGGCCGGATTCGCGAAATACCCCGAGCACGTCGATGTTCCGATCGAGCGTCCGATCTTCGTAGTCGGGTTGACCCGGACCGGCAGCACCGCGCTACACCGGTTGCTGGGCGCTGACCCGGCACATCAGGGGGCCGAGATGTGGCTCGCCGAGACGCCGCAGCCGCGCCCCGAGCGCGACAAGTGGTCGGAGAACGAAGATTACGTTCGCTCAGACGCCTTCTACCGAGCCCGTCAGCGCAACGAGGCTGACCTGATGAAGGTGCATTTCATGGGGGCGGAGGAGGTCGAGGAATGTTGGCGTCTACTGCAGCAGACGATGCTCTCGACCGCGTTCGAGACCGTTGCGTACGTACCGAGTTACACCCGGTGGCTGGCGAAGCAGGACTGGACCGAAACGTATGCGCGGCACAAGAAGAACCTGCAGTTGATCGGGCTGCACGATTCGGATCGACGATGGGTGCTCAAGAGTCCGAGCCACGTCTTCGCGATCGACGAGATCATGTCGGTCTATCCCGACGCGTTGTTCGTTCGCACCTTCCGTGACCCCCTGACATCGATGGCGTCCACTTTCAGCCTTGCGGAGCAGGGCGGACACGACATGTCGAAGGCCTTCGACCGTCCGGCCATCGGACGCACCCAACTCGACCTGTGGGCGCGCGGTAACGCGAACTTCAACAATGCCCGTACCCGTTACAACTCCGATCAGTTCATCGACGTCGACTACAAGGACTTCATCTCCGACGCTGTCGGCACCGTCGAAAAGATCTATGCACAGTTCGACCTGCCATTCACGGACGAGGCTCGCGCAGCGGTGGATGCGTCGCATCAGGCGAGCCTCGCAGAACACCGTCGTCCGTCACACCGCTATTCGCTCGAGGAGTTCGGCGTGAGCGCCGCCGACGTCGAAGCGAAGTTCGCCGCCAGCTGATTGCTCGAAAAATCTACTAGAACAAGGAGACTCATATGAACGCTACTTGGGAAAAGTTCTGCGCAGATCTGCTCGAGGTCGGGAAGGTCCTCGAAGACGAGATCGTTCCTCAGGATCCGCTGACGCAGGCCGAGGGCGTCCGCTACCTGAGTCGGTTGCTCCGCTACGGTACAATCAACTGTGTCGAGTACACCGATCCGCGGTGGCCGCAGTTCACGTCCGCACCGAACCCGAACATGATGACGAAGATCGGTGCCGACAACCCGGACAACGTTTACATGCGCGCCAACATTTCCGGTAAGTACAGCTACCGGATCATCGGCAGTCGGGGCACGGTTCCGCTGATCACGTTCGGTTCACGCATCAACCGGTACCACATCGACGGCACGATGCTGCAGACCGGCGACCTGCACATCCACGACCTCGAGGTTGACGAGAATGGCCGTTTCGAGTTCATCGCGAGCGTGGACAAGCCGGCGGAAGGTGCCTGGCTGCCGCTGGCGGCCGACAGCAATCTCATCTCCGTTCGACAGACGTATCGGGATCGACGCAACGAGGTACCCGGTGAGCTGAGCATCGAGTGCTTGAACCCGGACGGCGACTTCGAGCCGCTGAGTCCGGAAGAGTTGGGCGTGCGCCTGGGCAAGTCGGTCGGGATCGTGAAGGGGATGGCGGAGACCTTCCTCGAATGGTCGCGCAAATTCCAACCGCACACCAACGAGATCTTCGACTGGGGACAGGACTACTTCCAGAACGCCGGCGGCGATCCGACGATCTTCTACTTGCACGGGTACTGGAAGCTCGCCGAGGACGAGGCGTGGGTCATCGAGACCGAAGTTCCGAACTGCGAGTACTTCAACTTCGTGCTGCAGAACTTCTGGGTGGAGTCGCTCGACTACAACCGGACGAACATCTACATCAACAACCACACCGCAAAGCTCAACGACGACGGAACCCTGACAATCGTAGTGGCGGCAAAGGATCCGGGTTACGGCAACTGGATCAACACCGATTCGCACGCGGAGGGGACCTGGGCGATGCGCTGGATCAAGGCGGACTCCCACCCGATTCCGACGTCGAAGGTAATCAAGCTCTAAAGCAGGCAGACTCACTCGGTCCTGTGTGAACAGTCGTACTACGCGGTCATTTCGGCCGCGTAGTACGACGTTCGCTGCGCGGGACAACGTCACTGATTCATCTTCAGCAGGGGAATCGTATGCACACCACAGTAATTCGGTCCACTACCCGCCTGGTTGCGCTCGGTATTGCCGGTGCACTTCTGTTGACCGGCTGCGCGTCGAGTAGCGGCGACTCCTCGGATGCGAATCCCCAGACGCGCAGTGGTGCAGCTGGGTACGTCGGCGCTCAGGACGCCGGGGAGCCGATAGATGGGGGTGCTCTCACCTTCGGGTCCTATTCGTTCCCTTCCTCGCTGGATCCCACCAAAACTCAGGCTGCCGGCTCGACCGGCGGGACCGAAATGGCCGCAATCTACGACACGCTTGTGCGCAGCGACTCCGCAAGCGGGAGCTTCGTGCCACAGCTGGCGAAGTCGCTGACGAATAATGCCGACTTCACCGCGTACACGGTCACCCTGCCCGAGGGCTTGACCTTCAGTGACGGAAGCCCGCTCAACGCGGAAGCGGTGAAGTGGAGCATCGATCGATTTGTGGCGGGCAAGGGGGATGTATCGCAGTCTTGGCTGAACATTGTGGAGCGGGTCGATACGCCGAACGAGACCACGATCGAATTTGTGCTCAAACGGCCGTGGCGTCAATTTCCGGCACTGTTGTCGCTCGGCCCCGGAATGATCGTTGCGCGAAGTTCCGACGCAGGGGGAGCGTTCACTCCGATCGGGGCCGGGCCGTTCACCTTGGCCAAGTTCGCGCCGCACGAAGAGTTGATACTCGCCGCGCGCCCGGACTATCAGGGAGGTAAACCTCCGCTGGACACGGTGCGTTTTGTTCCCACCTCTGGTGCCCAGGCTCAGTACGAATCGCTGAAGAGCGGTCAGATCGACATGACGTACATCCTTCGCGACGAGGCCGTGATCAAACGCGCTCTCGACGACGGATACTCCGGCTATCTCAGTCCCACCGGTCAGAACGGGATCGGCACGATCAACAACCGCGACGGCAGGCCAGGAGCCGACGTCCGCGTCCGCCAGGCAATCGCGTACGGGGTGGACCCGGAAGCCGTCAATACACGTGCGAACAACGGATTAGGCACTGCCAGTTCCGAACTGGTACCGGTGTCGTCGCGGTGGTTCAACAACACCGAAGGCATACCGTTCGATTCGTCGAAGGCAAAGACCCTGCTCGATCAGGCGAAGGCGGACGGATACGACGGCAAGCTCCGCTACCTCACGACCTCGGAGCCTGGCCAACAGGCCACGGCATTGACGGTGCAGGCGTCGCTGAACGCCATCGGTTTCGACGTCACCATCGACTATGCAACCGACGTCACGGATCTTGTTCGCCGGGTGTACAAAGACCACGATTTTGACATGACCAGGGGCGGCGCTCCGGTCGGGGAGGAAGCGCCGTACATCAATTTGTACAACAGTATGGCCAGTGATTCGAAGAACAATCCTTCCGGTTTTGCAGATCCGGAAATGGACACGCTGATCACAGCTGTGCAGACTGCGCCCACCGACGATGCTGTCCGCGACGCCATCAGCAAGGTGCAGGAGTACGCCAACGCGGCTGTGCCCTACGTAATCTGGGGCCCGGCAGCGGTATTGACGGCGTGGGACGACAACATCCACGGCGTCACACGCAACATCACGGACATCATGTTCTTCGACGAAGCCTGGATTTCACCGAAGTGAGTTGACTGTGCGAGACGATCCGGATGGCCGTCCCGGTCATCAGGATCAGTCGAGTGATTGCCTGCTGCAAGGCATTACGGTCGGGTCTGACATGTCAGTCGAGTAGCGATGAAAATGGTGGAACGATGAAGTGGTCGTTGGCGGGCGCGATGATCGACGCTCTGGAACTGTGCGAGTTGGCTCAGGTTACGGAAGAGGCGGGCTTCGACGGTATCGCAATGCCGGATTCCGTGTTCTATCCGGAGCAGGTGTCGGCGCCGTATCCGTACACCGTTGACGGCAAGCGGATGTGGGCCCCCGAGACGCCGATGCCCGATCCTTTCATAGCGATGACGGCAATGGCTGCGGTGACGTCTCGAATTCAGTTTTACACCAATGTATTCAAGCTTCCGCTTCGTGATCCGTTGTTGACGGCCAAGCAGGTTTCGACCATGGCGGTGATGTCGGGAAACCGCATCGCGATCGGCGTCGGGTTGTCGTGGATTCCCGAGGAGTTCACCTTCACCGGTACGGAGATGCGTACCCGTGGCGCGCGGACCGACGAAGCGATCGAGATCATCAAGGCCGTATGTGCCGGTCGTGGTCCGGAATGGGTTGAATACCACGGCAAACACTACGATTTCGATGCTCTGATGATCAGTCCGGCTCCGGAGATCCCCGTACCGATCTACATCGGCGGCCACAGTGAACCGGGATTGCGCCGCGCCGCGAGGCTGGCTGACGGGTGGATGTCGGTGAACACCACTAAAGACGAATTGGCTTCGGCCATCGACCGTCTGACGCAGTTGCGGGCCGAGTTCGGCCGTGCCGACGTCCCCTTCGAGATCAACGTCTCGCCCACCGACGTACGCGACATCGATGGATACCGCGAACTCGAGGAGTTGGGCGTCACGGAAATCAGAGTGTCGCCGTGGTATCGCTACGGCGTAGACCCCGGAGATCGTCAGGGAAGACTCGACTCGATTCGAAAATTTGCCGACGAGGTTATTTCCCAGTACTGATCTGCTCAGTACTGATCTATCAGGGTCTGCATCGCCCGGCCGTAGAGTTTTGCCACCTTGTCCCGATCTGCGGTCGGCGCGATGCTCTCGGTGCTGAGCGCGCTCAGCAACCCCGACACCTGGGCGGAGACAAGCAGTGCCCGGGTGTAGGTGTCGTCGCCCGGTAAACGGGCGGCGAGGTTGGTGGCAAATGTGCTTGTCATTTCCCTCAATCGTCCGCGGATGCGGGGACTGTCGGATGCGCGTGTCAGCGCCGTGAACACCGACAGCATTCGGGCGTCTGCCTTGCCGAGGAGAAACGATGCGATTTGCTCGCCGAGTGTGTCGAGCGGACCGTCGAACTGGCCCTCGAAGTAATCCTCGACCGGTGTGGTTTCGAGGAACAGTGCTTCCTTGGATCCGAAATGCCGGATGACCAGAGCCGGATCGATACCGGCAACCTTCGCGATTGCCCGAACGGATGTGCCGCCGAACCCGTGCTCGCCGAACAGTTGGAATGCTGCGGCGCGAATCGCCTCGGGCGTCGAGGGATGATCCGCCTCTGGCGTCTGTCCACTAGGTGTCACGCTATCGACCTCTGTGCTCGCTCTCCCGCCGACCCCGTTGTCAACGCTGTTGACTCTATCGTGTCAACGGTGTTGACTGTTGAGTCTGTCAACGGTGTTGACAGCTAGATGCGGTTAGCGAAAAGAGTGTGAAATATGACAGATACCGACGTCAGGGTCCCGAGCGAAGCGGCGAAGGCGATTGAGCCACCCACAAACTGGAAGATGGTGGGCGGCGGACTCGCGTTTCCGCTTTTCTTCGTCATCATGTTCTGCCTGTGCTACGTCAGCGCCTTCCACTCACCGACGCCGAACAACGCGCCGATCGTGGTGGTGGGACCAGCGTCGGTGACCGCGCCCTTGATCGACGGAATCGAAAAAACGTCCGGCGGCAAATTCGACATCGTTGCCACGGATAACGCAGCCGATGCGATCGCTCGGATCGGCAACCGTGACGCCATCGGCGCCATCGAAATCGGTGACACCGTGACCGCGCACATTGCAACCGGTGCCGGTGCCTCCACGGTGTCGGTAGTGACGGGGCTGGCCCATTCCATCGCGGATCAGACGGGGCAGCAGGTGACGTCGGTGGACTCGGCTCCGGTCACCGCGCGTGATTCCTCGACCGTCGGACTGTTCTACTTCCTGATCGTCTGCACCCTCGGTGGTTACCTGACCATGACTGTGCTCAGTCAGGTCGCGCCGAGAATGCGACTGAGAGAGCAATATTCGATTCTCGCCGGCGCGGCAATCCTCACCCCGCTCATCGCCTTCGGAATCACCAGCATCTTCATGCATGCATTTGGCGCGTCGTTCGGTGAGATCCTGCAATTGCTGGGGATTTCGATGGTCTACACCTTCACCGTGGGTGCAGTGTGCATTCTGCTCAACAAACTGCTGGGTCAAGCCGCGATCTTTGCGGTGTTGACGGTACTGGTCTTCATCAACTTCCCGAGTTCGGGCGGCGCTATTCCGGTGTCGTTCCTGCCGGGGTTCTGGCAGCACATTCATTCGTTCTGGCTCGGATCGGCGGCTATGGAGCCCATTCGGTCCGTCATCTACTTCGACGGCAACGGCGCCGGCCAGCACCTGATCGTTCTGGGTGTCTGGTTGGTTGCGGCTCTCGGGTTGACCGGCCTGGTCGCTGCCCGTCAGTCGAAGAAGGCGGCAGCGCAATAAAATTGGTGGGGCCGGGTGCTCCCGGCCCCACCAGATTTCTACTTCAGTCGTACTGCGTCCGTGCCGTCTCCGTCGAGCATCGCCGAACCCAGCAGAGATTCCGGGATTCCGAACCCGTCGATCAAGGTTGCGACATGCGGGCGCAGGGTGCGGCAGCGTTCGTTGATGCCGCGCGTGACGGCCTTCGAGCGCTCGACCGACAGATGCCGGTGCTCCATGAACCAGGCTTTGTCTGCTTCGATGACGGAGAGCGCGTAAAGGTCGCACACCTCGCCGAGAAGATCCTTTGCTGTCTCGTCCTCACATGAATCGATGCCGGCAACAAAGGCTTCCAGGATGACGCGCTCGATGTGCGCCTGCGCGGCTTTCAGCACGTGGTCCTGCACGAAGTTGAAGGCGTCGAACGGATTCTCCTCCCTCTTCTGTGCGGCCTGCAATCTCCGTGCGGCGGTGGAAAGCAGGTACTCTTCGCGGTCCTCGAACATCTTCATCTGAGTGCCGCGATTGAAGAGGCTGCCGTCCTCCTCGTTGTCCTGCCGAGTGTCGACAATCGTCTGCAGGATCTGTTGGGCCGCAGTACGTTTCTTGACCACATCGGAGACCGTCGTAGCGGCGAAACGCATCCAGTCGACCGGGCTCATGCCGCGAACTTCGTCGGCGTAGGACGTGAGCAGTTCCTTGGCGACCAACTGTGTCAGCACATGGTTGTCGCCCTCGAAAGTCGTGAAGACGTCGGTGTCGGCTTTCAATGCGGTGAGACGGTTCTCCGCGAGATAGCCTGCGCCGCCGCAGGCTTCGCGTGCCTCCTGAATAGCGCGAGTGGCATGCCACGTGTTGGCGGCCTTGAGTCCGGCGGCGCGACCCTCGAGTTCACGCTGCTCCTGAGGGTCAGGGTTCTCGCTGCTCTGGATGTCATGCATCGCGGCCACCAGTTCGTTCTGTGCGAACTGCAATGCGTACGAGCGGGCGATCAGCGGCAGCAGGCGCTTCTGATGGACGAGGTAGTCCATGATCAGGACTTCATTGTCACTCTTGGGGGCGCTGAATTGCCTGCGCTGCAGGGCGTACCGACCCGCGATGGCCAAGCCGACACGTGCTGCCGCTGCTGCGGAACCGCCCACGGTGACGCGTCCGCGAACCAACGTGCCCACCATCGTGAAGAAGCGGCGGTTCGGGTTGTCGATTGCGGAACTGTACGTGCCGTCCTCGGCAACGTCGGCGTATCGATTGAGCAGGTTGTCGCGAGGGATACGCACGTGATCGAACATGATGCGCCCGTTGTCGACTCCGGGCAGTCCGCCCTTGAAGCCGCAATCCGACGTCGTGACGCCAGGAAGGTCGTTTCCGGCGGCATCGCGGATCGGAACGACGAAGCAGTGCACGCCCTGGCTTTCGCCTCCGGTGATGAGTTGCGCGAACACTGCTGCGACGGTGGCATGTTCAGCGGCCCCGCCGATGTAGTCCTTACGTGAGGACGGAGTGGGGGAGTCGATGACGAATTCGCCGGTGGCCGCGTCGTAGGTCGCGGTGGTCTCGAGTTCCTGGACATCGCTGCCATGACCGGTTTCGGTCATGGCAAAACACCCGAGAAGTTCCAGGTCGATGAGGGGTTTGACGTAAGCCTGGTGGTGTCGTTCGGTGCCGAGGTTCTCGATGGCTCCGCCGAACAGTCCCCACTGGACGCCGGCCTTGACCATGAGAGACAAGTCGGACATTGCGAGCATTTCGATACTGGTGACGGCGCCGCCCGCATCTCCGGTTCCGCCGTGCGCTACCGCGAAACCGTTTGCGGCATAACCGAGATCGGCAAGAACTCGCATCTGTTCGAGGGTCTTGGAGCGGGCGATGGCGAGATTCGGAGTGAAATGCGGAGCAAAACGCTCGTCGGACAGTTCGCCGCGAACTCGCTCCCGCACCTCCCGCCAGCGTCCGTCGAGAGTATTCCTGAGGTGGTCCGCTGTGGTGGCCATGGGATCGACCCTAGCGCGAGGGTGCGACCTGTCAGCAGTTTCCTCAGCAGTTTCCAGCGGCGCCGGCTTCGATTCCTTCTCGGAACAGTTGTTTGTCGGCTTCCGGCATCGCTTGATACGACGGGTCGTTCTCCACGATTTTCAGGAAGTCCGCCGCAGCGTCCGCCGGGGCTCCGCCGCTCTGCGTCTGCTGCGTGACGTAGACCGATACAGCCGAGCAACCACCGAGAAAGGCAGGCTCGGTCCGGGGCACGGCGGGGACCGAACTGACGGACGAATTGGCAGCGGAAGTCACCGTCGTAGCGCTCGGGGCCTCGGTTTCCCCGTCGGAGCTGCAGGATGTGACAAGAATCGCAACTGGAATCAACAGCGTGGTCAGCAGTCGCCTCATAGCCCAAATAGTCCCATAATTGGCCTGTTGGGGCCGGAAAACGCACTTCGGCGCCGTAACTCCTACACCCTGTCGTTGTCAGATTCGACAGAACTGGGACACTGGAGGTCGTGACTGTGTCTTCCGGTGATTTCGACGTGCATGCAACGAACTCGGCTCGGCTCTTCGAGCGTGCCGGCAAGGTTATTCCAGGCGGCGTCAATTCGCCGGTCCGAGCGTTCGGTTCGGTGGGTGGAACACCCCGATTCATCCGTGAGGCGTCCGGCTACACGCTGACCGACGTCGACGACAACAAGTACGTCGATCTCGTGTCGTCGTGGGGGCCGATGATCCTCGGACACGCCCATCCCGCAGTCGTGGAAGCCGTCCGCGAGGCAGCCCTCGGCGGACTGTCCTTCGGTGCTCCCACCGAAGGTGAAATCGCGCTGGCCGAAGAAATCGTTGCCAGGGTCGCCCCCGTCGAGAAGGTTCGCCTCGTCAACTCCGGCACCGAGGCCACCATGAGCGCCGTGCGCCTGGCTCGCGGATTCACCGGTCGCACCAAGATCATCAAGTTCTCCGGCTGCTATCACGGTCACGTCGACGCATTGCTTGCCGACGCCGGATCGGGTCTTGCCACCTTCGGACTGCCCACATCACCCGGTGTGACCGGCGCACAGGCCGAAGACACCATCGTGGTCCGCTACAACGATCTCGACGCCGTAGCCGCGGCGTTCGCAGCCAACCCGGACGCCGTCGCGTGTGTCATCACTGAGGCCGCTGCCGGAAACATGGGGGCCGTCGCGCCGCTGCCCGGTTTCAACGAGGGACTGCGCGCGCTCACCCGCGAGCACGGCGCTCTGCTGATCATGGACGAGGTGATGACGGGATTCCGCGTCAGCGCGTCCGGTTGG
Organism: Rhodococcus sp. MS16; assembly: GCF_013277795.1. NCBI lineage: Bacteria > Bacillati > Actinomycetota > Actinomycetes > Mycobacteriales > Nocardiaceae > Rhodococcus > Rhodococcus sp. MS16. The sequence continues at coordinate 215,388 of NZ_VBTM01000005.1, read as the reverse complement.
TACGGCATCGACAACGTCGCCGGCGACCTCTACACCTTCGGCAAGGTCATGAGCGGCGGTCTTCCGGCCGCGGCATTCGGCGGTCGCGCCGACATCATGGGCCATCTCGCACCGGACGGCCCGGTCTACCAGGCAGGCACCCTCTCCGGTAACCCGGTTGCCGTCGCTGCCGGTCTCGCCAACCTTCGCGCTGCCGACGCCGAGGTGTACGCCAAGCTCGGAAAGAACGCCACCACCCTCGGCACGCTCATGTCCGATGCGCTCACCGCAGAAGGCGTCGTCCACCAGGTGCAGTACGCGGGCACGCTGGTCAGCGTGTTCTTCTCCGAAAACACCGTCACGAACTACGACGAGGCGAAGGCCGCGCAGACGTGGCGGTTCCCCGCGTTCTTCCACGAACTGCTCGCTCGCGGTGTGTACGCACCGCCGAGTGCGTTCGAAGCGTGGTTCGTCTCGGCCGCGCTCGACGATCGGGCATTCTCGATCATCGCCGACGCTCTGCCGCACGCAGCAAAGGCTGCCGCGGCAGCCGTCAAGCCCTGAGACATGCACGATCCCGCTATTCCTTCAGCCCGTACCTACTTCAGCTAGGACTCTCGACTGTGACCGACGTCGACCATCCAGACCACACGTCCACCCGCACGATCGTGCATGTGCTTCGCCATGGTGAAGTGCACAACCCGCGCGGGATCCTGTACGGACGGCTACCGGGATTCCGGTTGTCGGTGGCGGGTGAGGCGCAGGCACGGGCGGTCGCGGCTGTTCTTGCCGATCACGACATCACCCATGTTGTCGCGTCGCCGTTGCAGCGGGCACAGGAAACCGCGACTCCGATCGCCGAGGCTCACGGCGTCGACATCACGACCGACGACAACGTCATCGAAGCCGGCAACGAGTTCGAAGGCCTCAAGGTTGCCGTCGGTGACGGCGCACTCTCGCGCCCGCGGCACTGGTGGAAGTTGCGCGATCCGTTCACTCCGTCATGGGGCGAGCCCTACCTGCAGATTGCGCATCGCATGCTCGCAGCCGTGAATGCCGCTCGCGTTGCTGCCGTCGGACACGAAGCTGTCATCGTCAGCCATCAGTTGCCGGTGTGGACTTTGCGACGGTTCCTGCAGGGCGAACGCCTGTGGCACGACCCGCGTCACCGCCAGTGCGGCCTGGCGTCGCTCACATCGCTCGTCTACGAAGGCGACACTCTCGTCGACATCATCTACTCCGAGCCGGCAGGCGCATCCGATCCGAGAGTGACTGGAGCATGATTTTCCGCAAGGTCGCAGTAGCAGTCGCCACGGCTGCTGCAGCGATGCTCGTTCTCTCGTCCTGCGCGACCGGCGACGACGCTGTCGCAACGGGCGGCACGTTCGACTTCGTCTCGCCGGGTGGCCAGACGAAGATCTTCTACGATCCGCCGTCCGATCGCGGCACCATCGGAAAGCTCACCGGGCCGGATCTGATGACTGAAGACGCAACTGTCGCCCTCAGCGATTTCGAGGACAAAGTTGTCGTCCTCAATGTCTGGGGCCAGTGGTGTGGCCCGTGCCGCGCCGAAGCCGACGACTTGGAGCAGGTCTACGAGCAGACGCGTGATTCCGGAGTGCAGTTCCTCGGCATCAACGTTCGCGACGACACCAAGAACAAGGCACAGGACTTTGTCGTCGACAACAAGGTCTCGTACCCGTCGATCTACGACCCGTCGATGCGATCGCTGATCGCGCTCGGCAAGGGATACCCGACATCGGTCATCCCGACCACCATCGTCCTCGACCGCCAGCACCGCGTTGCCGCTGTGTTCCTGCAGGAATTGCTTGCCGAGGATCTTCTGCCCGTGGTGGAACGAGTGGCAGCGGAAGAGCCTGCGCAGCAATGACACTCGCAAGTACTGAAACACTCGGCGCCGGCGTCGGTGAAGCATTTCAAAATGCCGCCTCGTCCGGGCCGCTATTTCTTGCACTGGGCGCGTGCCTGCTCGCCGGTCTGGTCTCGTTTGCCTCACCGTGCGTAGTGCCGCTCGTTCCCGGTTACCTGTCCTACCTGGCCGGGGTGGTCGGTGCGGACGCTCCGGCAATCACGGCAGACGAAGCCAGGACGCGAACGATTGCCCGCAGTAGCCGTCTGCGAGTGGCAGGCGCCGCCGGACTTTTCGTGGCCGGCTTCACCGTCGTCTTCGTGTTGGCGACGGCTTCCGTGTTCGGGGTCATCTCCACCCTGCTGATCAACCGCGACGTGCTGATGCGCGTCGGCGGCGTAGTGACTATCGCGATGGGTCTCGTGTTCATCGGCCTGGTGCCCGCGCTGCAGAAAGACGTCCGCTTCGAGCCGCGTCGAGTGTCCTCCCTGGTGGGCGCTCCGCTACTCGGGGGTGTTTTTGCGCTCGGCTGGACGCCCTGCCTTGGCCCGACGCTTGCCGGTGTGATGTCCGTGGCCGCCGGAACCGAAGGTATGACCGCGGCTCGCGGTGTCACGTTGATCGTGGCGTACTGCATCGGGCTCGGCTTGCCGTTCATCATTCTGGCTCTCGGGTCGGCTCGCGCCTTGAACGGTGTCGGTTGGCTGCGCCGCAACGCGCGAACAATTCAGATTTTCGGCGGAATCATGTTGGTGGCGGTGGGTATTGCCCTCGTCACGGGCGCGTGGGACCAGTTCGTCGGCTGGGTTCGTGACGCATTTATCTCGGAGGTGACGCTGCCGATATGACAGCTGACGACAATCACGACAACTCGACTTCGGCATTGCCTCGGCAGTCGACGATCGGCCGAGTCATCGCGCTCGGACGCAACACGTGGCGCGGTCTCACCTCGATGAAGACGGCGCTCGTGCTGCTGTTCCTCCTCGCAATCGCCGCTATTCCAGGCGCGCTGTTGCCACAGCGTTCCCTCAACGAGGGCAAGGTGGCCGAATACATCGCCGCGCGGCCCACCTTGGGTCCGTGGATGGACAAGCTCGAACTGTTCGACGTGTTCAGCAGTTTCTGGTTCACCGCGATCTACGCCCTGCTGTTCATCTCACTCGTCGGCTGCATCCTGCCGCGCTGCGTCGAACACGCAAAGGCTCTGCGTACCCGCCCGGTGGCGGCGCCGCGCAACCTCTCCCGCTTGCCGCACCACACGTCGGCCGTCGTCCCTGGCGAGACGCCCGAACAGTTGGCGGTGCGTCTGTCCAAGGAACTCAAAGGATGGCGCGTCGAGACCCGCACCGACGACGCGCGGTCGAAGCGCGACGGTGAAATCACGATCTCGGCGGAGAAGGGGTACCTCCGTGAATTCGGTAACCTCGTATTCCACCTCTCGCTCGTCGGGCTCCTGATTGCCATCGCCGCCGGAAAGCTGTTCGGCTACGAGGGCAACCGCATCGTGATCGCCAACGACGGACCGGGATTCTGCACGACGTCGCCTGCCGCCTTCGACTCCTTCATCGCCGGACTCGAGCTCGACGGCACCGGGATGACGCCGCTGTGTTTACGGGTCAAGAACTTCGAGGCCGACTACCTCGAAACCGGACAGGCCGAGATGTTCACCTCGGACATCGCGTACCAGTCGGGCGATGACATCGACTCCGACACTTGGCGCGACACGACCATCGCGGTGAACCACCCACTGCGCATTGCCGGTGATCGCGTGTACCTGCAGGGCCACGGTTACGCACCGACCTTCACGGTCACTTTCCCCAACGGGGAGACCCGCACCGAGACTCTGCAGTGGCGACCCGACGATGCCGTCACCTTCCTGAGCAGTGGTGCGATGCGCTTCGACCCGCCAGGCGGCATGTACCCGGATGCCGACGAGCGACGCAAGAATCAGATCGCCATCGAAGGACTGTTCGCGCCGACGGCACTGTTCCACGGAAATCTGCTGTCGTCGAGCTTCCCGGCGATGAACGATCCGGCCGTTGCCATCGACATCTACAAGGGTGACACCGGACTGGACACCGGTAATCCGCAGTCGCTGTTCGAGCTCAACACCGAACTCATCAATCAGGGCCGACTGGTCAAGCAGGAACGTGTCAACCTGATGCCCGGCGAGAGCGCAACATTGGCGGACGGCACGCAGGTACGATTCGACGGCGCCGTCGACTTCGTCAACCTGCAGGTTTCGCACGACCCGGCTCAGCAGTGGGTCCTGGTCTCGGCACTGACGATGATGGCGGGGCTACTGGTTTCGCTGCTGATCAAGCGTCGCAGAATCTGGGCCCGTATCTATCTCGACGACGAACGACGTACGGTAGTAGAGCTCGGCGGACTTGCCCGTACCGACCACGCCGGCTGGGGCGACGAGTTCGATCGTCTCGCAGATCGACTACTAGACAGCCACTCGACTAACTCGGTGACCACACCGCACGTGCAGGAGAATGCCCGATGACAACCAACGAGACTCTCGCTCAGTACAGCGACTGGGCCTTCAAATCAGCCTTTACGGTGCTGGTTCTGGCGTTTGTGCTGCTGATCGTCGAGTACGCGTCGGCTCGCGCCAAATCCGTTCAGGAGAAGGAACTGGTTGCCGCAGGTGGTGGGGACGCCCTCACTCCGGGTCGCGTGACCGAGCAGCCGGTCAAGCCGCTCTCCGAGCGCTTCGGCGGGATGGGCCGCGCAGTCCTGGTTGTCGGCACCGTTCTGATCATCGCGTCGATCGTGCTCCGCGGATTTGCCACCTCGCGATTCCCGCTCGGCAACATGTACGAGTTTGTTGCCATGGCGTGTGCTGCCGCGTTGTTGGTCGGTCACGTTCTGCTGGCCAAGGCAACGTACCGATCGATGTGGGTCTTCCTGCTCGTACCGGTGCTGATTCTGATGTTCCTTGCCGGAACAATCCTCTACGCCGACGCCGCTCCCGTGGTTCCCGCCCTGCGGTCATACTGGCTGCCGATTCACGTGACCATCGTGAGCGTCGGATCCGGCATCTTCATGATCGGTGGCATCGCCAGCATCCTGTTCCTGCTGCGCCTCAAGTTCCCGCCCGGTGAAGAAGGTTCTGGCATCGGTGGCCGGATCGCCGAGCGGCTTCCCGACGCACAGACACTCGACCGCCTGGCGTACAAGAGCACCATCATCGCCTTCCCGCTGTTCGGTGCCGGAGTCATCCTGGGCGCTATTTGGGCGGAAGCGGCCTGGGGCCGGTTCTGGGGCTGGGATCCAAAGGAAACGGTGTCGTTCATCGCCTGGGTGATTTACGCCGCGTACCTGCACGCGCGCGCAACATCCGGTTGGCGTGAGACGAAAGCCGCCTGGATCAACATCGCAGGTTTTGTGGCAATGCTCTTCAATCTGTTCATCATCAACATGGTCGTGTCCGGCTTGCATTCCTACGCGGGGCTGACCTGAGTCGATCCGGTACGGTGGGTTGTCGCCGACCGGTCGGGTTTTGTGCCCGCCAGTGCAGCTGCGGCAGGGTACACGGTAGCCGGGTACCAGCCACGAAACTAGCTACGCGATAGCTGTATGGTCGTGTCTGTATCGGGCTGGGTGATCGACACGGAACAGATTTCGACAGGGGCGGACATGGCTGACAAGAAGGACGACGCGGGAGCGGGGATCTGGGAACCGGTGCGTCCGGCGCCTGCTCCGCATCAGCAGGCCGCACCGAAGCCTGTTCATGCACCGACTCCTGCATCGCCGAAGGATGTTGATCCGGGAATGCGAAGCTTGTTCGTCGCGCCGACGGACAACACAGCGCCGGGCCCCAACGGCCATGACTCCGTACCGATGTACCCGGCGCCGCCGACGCCCCCGCCCGCTACTACTGCCCCGGCTGCAGCGTCGAATCCGATGCCGGCCCCGAACTCGATGCCTGTCCCAAATTCGACGCCTGCCCCCAACGCGGGGCGTGTGCCTGCTATTCAGTACCCCGGTGGGCCTCCCGGGCCGGCAAATGGACACTTTGCGTCCGGGCCATTCGCGGCCTCACTGCCGCCGCAAACCTATGAACCGTCGCCTGGGGTCGGCCGGACGAATGGTGCAGGCAATCCGGGTGCGGTGAATCCTGTTGCGGCGCAACAAGCTCCGGCGCCCCGACCGCAGTTTCCGGCTGCGCCCGCACCTTTGGGGCAGATGCCGCCTGCTGCTCGGGTTCCTGTTTCGCCACCCGTGCCCAACCCTCAGATGCCCAACCCGCAGATGCACGTCCCGCGTCCGCCTGCTGCGGGGCCGGCGTCGATCGTGGGAACGCAGCCCGCGCCCGGTCGGCCGGAATCATCGCTGCCGATGTCGGCGCAAGATCTCTCCAACGCGCTGTTGCTCAAGCCTGTGAAGCCCGCTCCGGTCGGCGGGTGGCGCAAGGCGGTGTACACGTTGTCGGGACGGAGTCTCAACCTCGGTAACGGCGCCAAAGATCAGCAGATGCTCGAGTTGACTCACAAGATCAATCAGCCCATGCAGGGCTGCTACAAAGTTGCGGTACTCAGCCTCAAAGGCGGAGTTGGGAAGACAACGACAACAGCGACTCTCGGCTCGACGTTTGCATCCGTGCGCGGTGATCGCGTCATCGCAATCGACGCGAATCCGGATCGTGGAACGCTCAGTCAGAAAGTTCCTCTCGAAACCCCGGCCACCGTCCGTAACCTTCTGCGTGACGAAGCGACCATCGAGAAGTACAGCGACGTTCGTGGTTACACGTCACAGAGTCGGCACCGTCTGGAAGTGCTTGCCTCCGACAGTGATCCGGCGGTTTCCGAAGCATTCAGCGGGGAGGACTACACCCGCACCGTCACCATGCTCGAAAAGTTCTACAGCATTGTTCTCACCGATTGCGGAACCGGATTGATGCACTCGGCAATGACAGCGGTTCTCGAACAGGCAGATTCGTTGATCGTCGTCAGTTCCGGTTCGGTCGACGGCGCTCGTAGTGCCTCAGCCACCTTGGACTGGCTCGACGCACATGGACACAGCGCGCTGGTCTCCAACGCCGTCGCCGTCATCAATGCGGTACGGCCTGGTTCGGGAAAGGTTGATCTACCCCGGGTAGTCGAGCATTTCGAACAGCGGTGCCGCACCGTTCGGCTGATTCCGTTCGATCCGCACCTCGAAGAAGGCGCCGAGGTTGACCTCGATCGACTTCGGTCCGGGACCCGTGACGCTCTCTTCGAGCTTGCTGCCGCGGTTGCCGACGACTTCCCGCGTTCGCACTACGGACGTCCGCTGCAGCGCTGAAACTTGCACAGGGCGGTGACCCTACAAGCTGCACAGGGCGACCGCCCTACTGCTGTAGGGGCGATCGCCCTGGCATGGGACCTACTGTGACGAATAGGACCTACTGTGACGAATAGGACCTACTGCGACGAATCAGTCGGAGCGCCGTCCTGGCCTCCCTGCTGCTTGCGTCGAGTTTGCTGATTTACGTTCCACAGGAACTCGGGATCGTCGTCAGGTCCCTTCACGCCGCCACCCGAGGCTCGGGAAGTGGGGGACGGTCCGAATGCTTTCCACATCAGGACGACCAATGTCACCAAACCTACTAACGCCAACAGATACAGCACGGCGCACCTCCTTCAAGTACAAGGAAGAGCCTACTCAGTCTCGGGTCTGGATCACCAGAATCCCTGGGACGTGGGTGCGGCTTGGTGCGCCGTGCTGTATTCGGGTAGAGCATTTGGGTAGAGCGCGAGCTCCGGTATTCAGTTGGCTTCGGTGGTCAGCGAGCGCAGAAGCTGCATGACCTCGGTCTCGCGGAAGCGACGGTGTCCGCCCGGAGTGCGAAGTGATCCGAGTCGGCCGGCGTGCGCCCAGCGGGTCACGGTCTTGGGATCTACGTGAAACAGAGCCGCGACCTGGCCGGGTGTCATGAGTGCGTCTGCGGCTACGTTGTATGTTGGTGCGCTCATCTGATGTTCCTCCGTCTTGGCGTCGAACATGTGTTTCGAAACAGTAGCTCAAAACCTACGCCGAGTTTGTTTCGGCGGCCCCTGTCCACGTTCGACCTTTTTTGGATTGGTAGCGCAATGTTTGCACAGAGTTGCCCAGTTAGTCGATCCTTAATATTTAGATAAAGAAAAAGTAAAGGACAAACCGGATAAAGCGGGCCGATTATTTTAGTCGCCCGGAGTAGGTAACCTTGCAGTGTGAGTAAGTTGCCTGAACGTCCGGAAAACCAGCCTTCTACGCCCGACCTGGCCAAGTCGGAGCCCGTTAACTCTGGGCAAGCAATTGCCTCTGGTGGGGTTGTCACGAAGGGGCAATTGGCGAGAGATGTCGTGCTGTACTCGGTTGCCCGACTCGTGCTGGTAGTCGTAATCGGTGCCGTCATCATGTTCGGTGGAAAGGCTGTCGGTGCAGAGGTTCCCCTGCTCGTAGCTGCCTTGTTTGCCGTGTTGATCGCGCTTCCGCTCTCGCTTCTGCTGTTTGCCAAGTTGCGTAAGCGCGTCAATGTCGGCATTGCCGCAGTTGACGCTCAGCGTCGCGAAGATCGCGACGATTTGCGCGCCAAACTGCGTGGTGACCAGCGGTGACCTCGGAGGTGGTCGACGTCTCGCGCCGTAGTGCGAGAAGTTGGGTCGACAACGCGGTCCGACTGATCGAAGCCGACGCTCAGCGCAGCGCCGACACCCACCTCCTGCGGTACCCGCTACCGAACGACTGGCCCGTCCAGCTCTATCTCAAAGACGAGTCGACGCACATCACCGGCAGCCTCAAGCACCGTCTCGCGCGCTCGTTGTTCCTGTACTCCATCTGCAACGGTTGGGTTACCGAACGCACGCCCGTTATCGAGGCTTCGTCCGGATCGACGGCCGTCAGTGAGGCGTACTTCGCGAAGTTGCTGGGGCTCGAATTCGTGGCTGTGATGCCCGCTCACACCAGTCCTGCGAAGATCGCCCTGATCGAAGCGCACGGCGGACGTTGCCATTTCGTCACCGACCCGTCGTCGATCTACTCCGAATCCCAGCGGCTCGCGCGCGAGTCGGGTGGGCACTACATGGATCAGTTCACTCATGCCGAGCGCGCAACGGACTGGCGTGGAAACAACAACATCGCCGCGTCGATCTTCACTCAGCTCGAACGTGAGGAAAACCCGGTCCCGGAGTGGGTTGTCGTCGGCGCAGGCACCGGTGGAACGGGCGCGACCATCGGCCGCTTCCTGCGCTACGGCAAATTCGACACCGGGCTGTGTGTCGTCGATCCCGAACACTCGGTGTTCTTCGACGCCTGGCGGGCCGGTGATCCGTCCATAGTCGGTACTCGCGGCTCGCGAATCGAAGGCATCGGTCGACCTCGCGTCGAGCCTTCGTTTGTCGGTCAGGTCGTCGATCGGATGATCAAGGTGCCCGACGCCGGCTCCATTGCTGCCGCACGTCACGCCAGTGACGCGTTGGGGCGCAAGGTCGGTGGTTCCACCGGAACAAATCTGTGGGGCTCCTTCGCCTTGATTGCGGAGATGATGGCGGCAGGACGAAGCGGCAGCGTCGTCACCTTGCTCTGTGACGGCGGAGAACGCTATTCGGGGACGTACTACAACGATGATTGGGTTGCGTCCGAAGGTATTTCACTCGAGACGCCGACAGCGGTTCTGGACGAGTTCATCCGATCCGGGACGTGGACGGCCGGCGCCTGAGCGTTGGACGGCTCATCGTGATCCTGGGCCATGAATCGAGTCCGGCCGCTTGCTCGTGCGTGCGGATCCGGATGAGATCCGGGGACATCGTGCTCTCGGGTATGCGCTCGAATCCGAGTCGCTCGTAGTAGGGCGCGTTCCAGGGGACGTCGGCAAACGTAGTCAGGGTCACCACGTGGTGATGGTGTGCTCCAGCCCAGTCGGCGATGGAGTCGATCAACTGCGCGCCGAAGCCTTTGCGTGAGTGCAGGGGGTGCACTGATACCTGCTCGATATGAACCCCGACGTCGATGATGTCGACAAGGGCGTATCCGAGAATTGTGTTCGCGGCATCGGTCATCACCCAGATGTGATCGGCTTCGAGGTACTTCGTGAGTTCGTCGAGAGTCGGGGGCGGATCGTCGGCAATAGCGTCCATTCCAACGTCTCGGAAGGGCTCACCCGCGGCTGTTTCGATCAGTTGCAGTGCAGGTAGGTCATCTGGGACAGCCAAGCGAATCACAGAATCCGTTGTACCTCGAGTGTCGAATTTCGCCCAACCGAGTCGCCCGGAATCCCAAACCTACGCAACCGTAGGTTGTGTATCGTTTGGCCTATGGACGCTCCCGAGGTTTCGCTCGACAACTACGAGGCTGTGTACGAGTACTACCGCGGTCACCAGCAGAATCGGTTCGTGGCCAAGCTTGCCTATGCCGCGCTGGCACTGAAATATCGTCCGCGAATTGCTTATGCACCTGGCGCGGAAGCCGCGTTGGCGGCTCTACTCGGGCGTGGGACGCAACTGGTGGTTGCGGTCAATCACCTTACGGAGAGTGACCAATTCACGCTTGCGGCGACGGCGTGGCGCACCCCACTGCGGCGTGTGATCGGGCGGACTCGCGTGCTGGCGAAGGATGAGCTCTTCGTTGATCCAGCTCAGCGCAAGAAGGTCGACATGATGGGCAGCATTCCGGTGTTCCGCAGCAAGAATCACGGACTGCGGGCCGTGTCGGACGCGGGCCGCGTGATGATGGACGTTGCGGCGCAGCGCTTGAGCAAGGGGGACTGTCTGGCGATTTTCCCCGAGGGAACCTGCAATACCGAGGATCCCCGGACGCTGCAGCACGTCAACAGCGGAATCGGCCACATCGTTTCGCGCGCAGAGAAATTGGGATGCTCGCCTGCACTCCTGTCGGTTGGAATCAGCTACGGGCCGGAGGCGGGTCAGGTCAAGAGCGCCCGGGTTTTCATCGGCACTCCGGTAGTCGACCTGGGTGGAAAACCGATGGACATCGCTCGCGTCGTACAAGCTGATCTGCAGCGTGCCGTGGACGGCGCCGTGGCGAGTTACTGATCACTGCCCGTCATTCACCCCAATATGTCAACTCTGGTTGACGCCTGCCGGCTGTCAACCTATATTGACACCATGACCGAAGCGACCTCACTCGCCACCGCCGCGGGCAGTCCCGATCCAGCCGAGGGCTTGCGGGCCGTTCGGGCGCTGCGACGCCTGCTCGAACGACTCGAAGCCATCCAGGTTGCCAACGCGCGCAAGCAGGGATGGTCCTGGCAAGCGATTGCCGAGACTCTCGAGGTGAGCCGTCAGGCCGTCCACAAGAAGCATGCAAGCGCAGAGTCGCAACGAGGGAAAGGCAGGTAGGGAAATGTTCGAGAGGTTTACCGCAGACGCACGCGCGGTTGTCGTCGACGCGGTCGGCAGTGCCGATCAGGTGACTCCCCAGGAATTGTTGGAAGCACTATTGGCCACCGACCGTGGCATCGCCACAGCGACCCTTCGCGAGTGCGGTGTCACCGCCGAATCGCTGCACAGCGAGACTCCGACGAACGATCTTGATCAAGACGCCGATGTGCTGGCGTCGATAGGCATCGACCTGGCCGCCATTCGGGAGAGCCTCGAGCAAGCGTTCGGGAAGGGAGCGCTCGACGAGCCTGCCGTGCCTGCCGGGATCGGTTCGCGTCGTGGCAGATTCGCCTTCCCGCGCTCGAGATTCGAGAAGGACGCGAAGAAGGTTCTCGAACTGTCACTGAGGGAAGCGGTTGCGCACAAGAGCAACCACATCGGCGCCGAGCACATACTCCTCGGCATCCTGCGTGTCGCCGATGGTCCGACGCGCACGGCACTCGAAGCGCAGGTCAGCATCCCCGAGATCCGTAGCCGGCTGGAATCGGCGATGCGCCCAGCGGCCTAGACGCCACGACATGACGGGATCATGTGCCAGCATTCAGACATGACATTTCTGGCACGTCTCATAGTCAACGGAATAGCTATCTGGCTCGCCTCCATGTGGGTCACCGGAATCACCATCGACAGCAATCAAGACGATACGTGGGGAAACATCCTGGTCATCGCCATAATTGCGCTGATCTTCACCGTCGTCAACGCGTTCATCAAGCCGTTGCTGAAGCTACTGTCCCTCCCGCTGTTGATTCTCACGCTCGGGTTGTTCACGCTTGTCATCAACGCGCTCATGCTGATGTTGACGGCCTGGATCTCGACGTCGCTGGACGCCGGCCTGACCGTCGACGGATTCTGGACCGCTGTCTGGGGCGCACTGATCATCTCCGTCGTGAACTTCGTCCTCAGCGCGTTTGTGCCCGAGAATCGCTGATCAGGGCCTTCGCTGATCAAGCTTTCGCTGATCAAGCTTTCGCTGATCAGGCCAGGCTGAGCGCAACTGCCGTCGTGGCACCCCAGACAAGCATTGCAAGTCCGGTGTCGCGCAGGGCAGGAATGAGAGCCATGCCCTGACCGCCCGAGCGCAGTGGTGCGTTGGCTCGGACTGCAAGTGGCAACGCGAGCAGTCCGAGCAGCGCCCACGGTGTTCGTAGAACAAGCAGCAGTGTTGCGATGAACGGAACAGCCAGCAGGACGACGTGCAACGTGCGGGTCTTCGCGTCGCCGAGGCGGACGGCGAGTGTGATCTTGCCGGATTCGGAGTCCGTCGGGATGTCTCGCAAGTTGTTGGCCACAAGAACCGCGCTAGAGAAGGAACCGATGGCAACGGCGCCGGCAAGTCCGGCAAGATCAATGCGTTCCGCCTGCACGAATTGAGTTCCCAGAACTGCGACCAGGCCGAAGAACACAAACACGGCGATCTCGCCGAATCCGCTGTACCCGTACGGCTTCTTGCCGCCCGTGTAGTACCAGGCGCCGATGATGCAGAACACGCCAACCGCGACCAGCCACCACGCCGTCGTAGCGGCCAGGGCAAATCCGGCAACAGCCGCGACGGAGAAGCAACCGATGGCTGCGGCCTTGACGGTGCCGGGGCTGACCAGCTTCGATCCGACCAGGCGAATCGGCCCGACGCGATCGTCGTCCGTCCCGCGAATTCCGTCGGAGTAATCGTTCGCGAAGTTCACCCCGATGATCAAAGCCAGGGAAACGATCAGGGCGAGGAGCGCCTTCCACCACACCGCGTGATCCAGTGACGCCGCTGCTCCGGTGCCGACCAGCACCGGGGCAATCGCATTCGGGAGGGTGCGCGGTCTCGCGCCTTCGATCCATTGAGCAGCTGTAGCCATACAACGATCTTTGCACTGTGCAATACCATCGAACGCGGTGGATCAGGACAAGACTCGAGACGTGACTGGCATAACTCTGCTCGGCCCCGTGTCGATCGGGGCGGCGAATCGGTGGGTCGGAGTGCCCGGGCCGCGAGCGCGCGCCCTGCTCACCGCGTTGGCGCTCGATCCGGGGCATCCATGTTCGCCGCAGAGCCTGATCTCCGACATCTGGGGGTCGGAGCCGCCGCGTTCACCGACCAATGCCCTACACACGCAGGTGTCCAGGCTGCGATCCGCGCTCCCGGAAGGCGCCCTGGAGGTGACGTCGGCGGGCTATCGGCTCACGGTGACACGGGATCAGGTTGATCTCGCGCGAGCCGAAGACGAGGTCCGAGCGCTTCGCGGTATTGACGCACACCCGCGCGAGTTGCTGACGAGAGTCACTGCAGCTCTGAATCTCTGGCGGGGGAGCCCGGGCGACGATGTTGTCGGGCCGGCGGGTGAGCAGTTGGCTTCGCGTGCCAAGAGCCTGCGCCGCGAACTTGTCACACTGCGACTGCGCTCGCTGCTCGAGCTCGGGGATTTCTCCGAGGCACTTCCTCTTGCGCGAGAAGCTCACGCCGACAATCCTTTCGACGACACCGCTGCCGGGAACCTGATGCGATCGCTCGCAGGCTCGGATCGTGTCAACGAGGCGCTCGAGATGTTCGCGGTGCACCGCGAGCGCCTGGCTGACCGGTTGGGTGTTGATCCATCGCCGGCTCTGGTGGCGCTGAACGCGGACTTGCTCGCTGCGCCGACTGCGTCGACTGCGGCGGCCCGGAGTTCCCGCGCGATCGGTTTGCGCGCGGCACCCAACGCCATGTTCGGCCGCCGAGACGATATCGAGAGAATCGAGGCACTCCTCGAACGGTCTCGCGTCGTCACGATCCTCGGACCCGGCGGCGCGGGAAAAACCCGTCTGGCACACGAATTGGGGTCGCGGGCCTCGGCCCGCACGTCCGTTGTTCTGGTCGAACTGGCGTCGTTGCGAAGCAGCGACGACGTGATCGCGGCGATCGGTAGCACCCTCGGAATCAGTGAAGCCGATCTGGCACCAGGTCGCCTGACAGTCGGGCGAACGCACTCCGCCCGCGAGCGGTTGGTCGAGGTTCTTTCGGCCGGTCCGATGACGTTGATTCTCGACAACTGTGAACATGTACTCGGGGCCTGCTCGGACATCGTTGCCGAGATGATTGCAGCCAGTGCGCAGGTGACCGTTCTGACGACAAGTCGATCACCGCTCATGCTCAGTGCAGAGGTCGTCTATCCGTTGCCTCCGTTGGAGATTCACGGTGATTCCGGGTCTGCGGTGGAATTGTTCACGGCTCGGGCCAGAGCCGTGCGACCATCCGTACATCTCGATTTGGTGGCCGTCGGAAAGCTGTGCGCGACGCTCGACGGCTTGCCGTTGGCCATCGAACTCGCAGCGGCCCGCGTGCGGACGATGAGCGTCGAGGAAATTTCGGCGCGCCTGAGTGATCGATTCGCGCTCTTGCGATCCGGTGACCCCACGTCGCCGGATCGCCATCGCACTCTGCACGCGGTGATCGACTGGAGTTGGAATCTGCTCGGCCCCGAGTATCGAGTGGCACTGGCTCGATTGTGCCGATTCCCGGCAGGTTTCACATTGTCTTCGGCGCGAGCGGTCGCCGAGTGGGACGGCGTGGACGACATAGCCGACGCGATCGAGGCTCTGGTCAACCAGTCGTTGCTTACCGTCGTCGACGGGCCGGACGGGTTGCGCTACCACATGCTCGAGACGGTTCGCGAATACGGCGAGGAGAAACTCGGCGATCTCGGTGAGGGGACGGAAGTTCTTCGGAGACTTAGTGGCTGGGCCGTTGCGATCGCCGGGGACGCTCGCCGACGGGCTCGTTCCGATCAGCTGCGCCTTGTGGGCGAGATCGACGCCGAACATGACAATCTCCTTGCTGTGCTGCGTTGGGCAGTCGACGGCAAAGACGGCGTGACCACAGCGAGTGTCTTCCCGGTTCTCGGAGTGCTCTGGTCGATTCGGGGTGCACACACGGAAGTAGCGAACTGGGCACCGAAGGTGATCGAAGCAACTCGAGATCACGATTTACGTGACGTCGACGGCGACTTGGCGGCCACGACGTTCATGTTGGTGGCGATGCATCTACTGTTCGCCGAACTCAGTCGCGATCACGTTCGAGCAAGGGTTCGCCTCCGAAAGATGCTGCGCGAGCGCGGCGATCTGCGGCCGATGTTCGTGTTTTTCATCCGATTGCTGAATAGTCCCCGCTCCGGGTACGGCGTTGCGCGATTGTTGGCGGAAGGAGTCCGCAGCGCTGACACCGAGACCCGGACGGCGGCGTTGTTCGCGCGGTCGAACTTGCGCGAGAACATCGGCGATGTGCGGGGTGCACGTAGTGATGCCGAGGATCTTCTGCGGTACGCCCGAGAGATCGGAGACGAGTGGGGCGTCGCGATGGCCGCTCAACACGTCGGCTCGGTCCACAGTCAATCGACGAGATATGCCGAAGCTGCCGAGTACTACGCGCTGGCAGCGGCGGCCAGCGAAAGTCTGGGAGCTCACGAAGAAGCGGTGCAGCTCATCGGGTTTCAGGCAAGCGCGTTGATCGCCGACGGCGATTCCACGGGCGGGCGCGCGTTGCTGGATCAACTGCGGCCCGCGCTGGCGCAAGTCGGCGCCAGCTCTGCGATCGAAAATCATCAGCGGCGGTCGGCGATGTCGGCCAATCTTGCCGAGGCAGATCTGGCAGAGGGTCATGTCGAACTCGGTCTACGCCAATACCGAGAGGCGCTGGATCTGCTCGGCGACGCGATGGGCAATGTGTACGGAGATCCGTTTGTCATCCTGCTCAGCGCCGCCGCGGTATGCGCGCATGCACTGGCCGGGCAGTCGGCGAAGGTTGCGGATCACGTACACCGGATGGTCGAGTCGAGTCTGATCAAGTTGCATCCCAACGGATATACCGATCTGCCACTGACGGGTTCGGTTGCGGCGGCCGTCGGTGCCTACGATCTGTCGACCGGGAACGTCGGACCCGGTATCGAACTGTTGGCCCTCGCCGTCGTGATGCGGGGACGGCAGGATTTTGCCTCGCTGCAGCATGAACGGCTCATCGCATTCGCGCGCGGAATTGTCGGTGACGAACAGTGGTTTGACGCGGTGAACACGGTTTCGAGATACCCACGCGCCACGACCCGCGAAGCAGTTCTTGCCGCGCTTCGCGGGTCGCGTGGGTAATCGTCTCTCTTTACGTCTTGCGCATGTACATCCGTACGGTCAGCGGTGCCATCACGGCCACGATGACTGCCGCTCCGACGAGCGACCACACCACGTGAATACCGAAGTGGCCTTCGTTCGCGAGTTCGCGAACTGCGGTCACCAATTGTGAGACCGGATTGACGTTCACGAACTTCTGCAGCCAGCTCGGCATGGTGGCGGGATCGACGAACGCATTCGACATGAACGTCAGGGGGAACAGCACGAGCATCGAAACGCCCTGCACCGTAGACGCTTTGTTCATCATCACGCCCATGAGTGCAAAGATCCAACTGATCGAGAACGCGCACACCATCACCAGAATCGCGGCAGACAGGATGCCGATCGCACCGCCGGCCGGGCGATATCCCATGGCAAAACCGACGATGAACGTAATGGTGGTGGCGATGCCGTACCGCACGACGTCGGCGAGCAAGGCGCCGGACAGGGGAGCGATACGGGCGATCGGCAACGACTTGAAGCGGTCGAACACACCCTTGTCCATGTCTTCACGAAGCTGAGTGCCGGTGACGATGGAACCGGTGATGACCGTCTGGACGAGGATGCCGGGGATGATCGTCGGCAAGTACGCCGTGACGTCGCCGGCGATGGCGCCGCCGAAGATGTACGTGAACATCAGAGTGAAGATGATCGGCTGGATGACAACGTCGAACAGTTGCTCGGGATTGTGCTTGATCTTGAGAATGCCGCGGTACGCCATCGTGAACGTATTCGCGAAACTCTGCTCGAGACTGATCCGCCGCGGAGCCGAAGTGAGATCGGCGACTGGCGATTTGGTAGTGGTGAGAGTAGTGGTCATGCGGGAATCCGATCGGAGTTGTTGTCGGAATCGGCGTCGTTGCGTCCATGGTCTTCGGGTTGATGCCCGGTGATGGTGAGGAACACTTCGTCCAGACTGGGCTTCTGCACGTTGATCTCGTCGACGGCGATGCCGCGCTCCCGCAAACGGATCAGGAGATCGGCGGTTACGGATGGGTCGCTCAGCGGGGCGGTGATCCGGCCGACCTCGGGAGTGACACCTACCTCGACACCGAGCATCGACGCGATAATGGATCGGGCTTCGTCGGTTCGATCGCGCTCGACGAGTTTGAGATGCAACGACGAAATGCCCACCGACGCCTTGAGCTCGTCGGCTGTGCCGTTTGCGATCACTCGGCCACGGTCGATCACCGCGATCCGATCGGCCAACTGATCGGCCTCGTCCAGGTATTGCGTGGTCAACATGACCGTCGAACCCTCGGCGACCAGTCGCCTGATCGTCTCCCACATTTGGGCGCGGGTACGCGGATCGAGGCCGGTCGTGGGTTCGTCGAGGAACAACAGAGGCGGGCGGGCGATCAGGCTGGCCGCGAGGTCGAGGCGTCGACGCATTCCGCCGGAGAAGTTCTTGAGAGGTTTGGCTGCGGCTTCGGTGAGGTCGAATTCCTCGAGAAGCTCGAGTGATTTCTTGCGGGAGTCCTTGCGGCTCAGACCGAGCAGACGGGAGAAGATCACCAGGTTCTCGGTGGCCGTCAGGTCCTCGTCGACGGACGCGTATTGCCCGGTCACGCCGATCAGGGATCGCACTGCCACGGGTTCGCGGCTGACATCGCGGCCGAAGATGCGGGCCTCACCGCCGTCGGGGCGCAGGAGGGTGGCGAGCATGCGAACGGTGGTGGTCTTGCCCGCGCCGTTGGGGCCGAGCACGCCGAACACCGATCCAGTGGGCACGGTGAGGCTGACTCCGTCGACAGCGCGTTGCTCACCGAACATCTTGACTAGGCCCTCGGCCTCGATGGCAAGAGGTGAAGCTGTGTGGTTCATGGGATCAAGCGTGACAGAGTGCGCTTGCATTTGCCTTGCGTGGAACTTGCGCAGCCGTGCGAGGGTGACTGTGCCCCGCGCCGCAGGGCGATTATGCAGCCGCAGCCCTGATCGAGCGCGCGTGTGCTGATTCTGCGCGCGGCAGTATTATCCATAGCGGCAGGCTTCTCCACAGTGGCAGCGTTATCCCCAGCCGAACATTTGTTGCTGACGTATGCCGATAGAGGCGGCACGCTCGCCACATGGGAATTCTCACGCGGGCACAGGCCCATCGGGACGGCATCAGCGACGCGCAGTTGCAGCGGGCCGTCAGGTGCGGAGAGCTGCACCGAATCGCAGCGGGAATCTACATGCGGGCCGATCACTACCGTGAACTCGATGTGCGAGCCCGTCACCGCCACACCGCCCTCGCCACCGCTGCAGCCTGCGGACCGGGCGCAATCGTCAGCCATGTATCCGCGGCAGTGATGCACGGTCTGGACTGCGGCGGGTTAGGCCTGAATGTTGTGCACGTGACGCGGAACAGAAGCTCGGGTGGGCGAAAGAGTGCCACCTTCCACCTTCATCCGGCACCGCTGGTTCCGGAGGAGATCGTGCTTGTCGACGGTGTGGCAACGACGTCGCTGGCGCGCACGATTGTCGATATCGCGCGCACGACATCGTTTGAGAATGCCGTGGTGATCGGCGACTGTGCACTGCGCCGGGGGATGAGACGTGACGATCTTGCATCCGTGCTCGAACGTTTGCACGGCCGCCGCGGAATGAGCCGGGCGCGGGTGGTTGCCGAGTTCATCGAACCCGGTGCCGAGAGCCCAGGGGAGTCCATCAGCCGGGTGCGCATGCGCGCCGACGGATGGCCGATGCCGACCTTGCAGCAGGAGATCCGCCTCGGCGGACGGTTCATCGGGAGGGTCGACTTCTTCTGGGAAGAATTCGGGGTGGTGGGCGAGTTCGACGGCATGGTGAAGTACCGCAGCGAGAATCCGGGTGCGGTGGTGGAGCGCGAGAAACTGCGCGAGGACGCAATCCGAGATGCGGGGTTCGAGGTATTCCGCTGGGTGTGGGCGGATCTGCGGGACTTCGAACGGGTGCGGGAGCGCTTCGATCGGGCGTGCGTGCGCGGCGTCGCGCGCTGAATGTTCGGCCGCGCGGGTGATCAGGCCTGCGGCTGAACATTCGGCCTGCGGGAGCTTGTCGAGCCGTGCGCGAACCAGGCAAAACGTAACATTGCATAGCGCTCCGTAACGAAATTTCGCGAAACCGCCCTTACGGAGCGACTCGCTCTAATACGCTGCTGCCAAGTCGGACGGACTGGCGCTTCCTCGGCTGAGTAGTCGCAGCTCAGTGGATCAGGCCAGGGCAGGGCGTCCGAAACATCGCTGTCTACACACAAAAGGACGCGCACGTGAACTTGAAGAGAATGACCCCAGCAATCGCCGCGCTCGCGGCTGTAGGACTGCTCGTGTCGAGCTGTAGCAGCGATAGTGGTTCGGACCCGTCCGAGAACGCCGCGACCGGAGATCCGATCAAGGTAGGTCAGATCGCTCCGATCGAGGCGCCGGGGCTCGGCTCCGCCGCTTACGCCGCCGGCATGGTCGCATCGGTCGACGCTTTCAACGATCGGGGCGGCGTGAACGGACGCCCCCTCGAGCTGATTCAGTGCGACTCCATGGGTGATCCGAACAAGGAGGTCGACTGCGCGAACAAGATGGTCTCCGAGGGGGCCGTCGCGACGCTCGCGGACTTCACTCCGGTTTCGTCGGAGGCGTCGTCGAAGATCCTGCTGGACGCCGGAATCGCCCGCATCGGGCTGAACCCGGTGAACATGGCCGACTTCACCGCGACCAACGTCTACACGCCGTTCTCCGGTTCACTGCTCAACCTGTACGGAATGATCGACATGCTGGTGGCACAGGGCAAGACCAAGCTTTCCTTGATGCGCCCCGACCTTCCGGTAACCGCACAGCTGGTCGGCTTGCTGACCCCTGCGGTGCAGGCCAAGGGGGCGGAGATCGTCAACGACGTCGCAGTGGGTACCGGTGCGACCGATTACACCCAGTTCATCGCGGCGGCGGAGCGCAACGGCGCGCAGGGCGTGATCATGGCGCTGGGTGCGGCCGACGCGAACCCGATCGCGCAGTCGTTCGAGCAGCTCGGATCGAAGCTGACTTTCGCGTTGGGGTCGGCGGGCTTCTCCCAGGCGGACCTGCAGGATCTCGGCACCTTCGCCACGTCCTCGACGTACACCGGCCCGACTCCCGCAGCGTCGTCGAGCACCGACGACTTTCCCGGTCTGAAGGATTTCCTGGCAGACATGGAGAAGTCCGGTAAGGACGAACTGGGGCGCGAGAACCTCAACGGCGACGCGATGAACCCGTGGTTGACGGTGCGCGCATTCGGTGAGGTCGCAAAGGATCTCAAGGATGTCAACAAGAACACGGTCATGCAGGGATTCGAGAATGCCAAGGCCCTTGACATGGCGGGCCTTGTGCCCTCTTGGACGCCGAGTGCGGTCGAGCCTTTCGGGATCTTCCAGCGCGTCTCGAACTCGATGATGTACCGGATGACGTTCGACGGTGACGTTGTCATCACCGATCCGGTTCAGTACGACCTGCGCAACCCTACTGCCTGAGCCGAATTCACCCTGGAGATTGACGAATGACTGAGTTCCTACAGTTTGCGATTCTCGGCCTGGGGGCTGGCTCTGCCTACGCGCTCCTGGCGCAGGGCATCGTGCTGGTTTATCGCGGTTCCGGGGTGGTGAACTTCGCGCAAGGCGCGATCGCCATGGTGGGGGCCTACTTCAGTTTGGAAACCCTTCAGCGCGATCATGATTGGGGCCTGGTTCCGGCTTTCCTCGTGGCAACGGTAGTGGCTGGACTGATCGGACTGGCATTTCAGCTGCTGGTGTTGCGGTGGCTCACCAATGCCGCGCCGATCGTCCGGCTGGCCGCCACCCTCGGCTTGATGGTGATCCTGCAGGCCGGGGTGCAGCAGTACTACGGCAGCACCCCGATCCGGGTGCGTGCCTTCCTGCCCGACGACGCGTATCACTGGGGAGGTGTTGTGGTACAGCAGGATCGGATGATCCTGCTGGGTATCGCGGTGGTGTCGACGGCGGCGCTGTGGGCCTGGACCACGTTCACCCGGGTGGGCTTGGCCATTACCGCGGCCGCCGAGCACGAGCGAGCGGCCGCTGCGCTCGGCTGGTCTCCGCAGCGTCTGGCAACGTTGACCTGGACCGTTGGCGGAGCGCTCGCCGGTGCCGCGGGAATCCTGGTGGCGCCCTTGACCGGGCTCACTCCGTCGGCGTTTGTGGTGATCGTGACGGTCTCGGCGCTTGCCGCGGCTTTGCTCGGTGGTTTCCGCTCCTTCCCACTCACTCTGCTCGGCGGATTGTTGCTGGGTGTGGGTGAGAGCCTGGTCGTCCTGTATCAGGACGGCCTGCGGGATCTCCTCGGGATGGAGACGCTCACCGGCGTCAATCGGGCTGTGCCGTTCGCGGTGATCCTGGTGGTGCTCGTTGTGCGGGGGAAGGGGTTGCCGCTGCGCAGTCATGTTTCCGAGCGGCTGCCCAAACTCGGATCAGGCGAGATCCGTTGGGCAGGTGCCATACTCGGAGTTCTGGTGGCTGTCGGCATTATTGCGGCCGGTGGCGACTGGCTGCGGTCCTTGACGCTGACTCTGGCTGCGGCGGTGTTCCTGCTCTCGATCGTGGTCCTGACGGGTTTTGCCGGCCAGCTCTCGCTCGCCCAGTACACCGTCGGTGGCCTTGGTGCGCTGTTCGCCGCGCGGCTCGTCGGGCAGGCCGGTTGGCCACTGGTGCCGGCGGCGCTGGTGAGCGTGGTGGCGGTGATTGTGATCGGGGTGGTGTTCGCGCTGCCGGCGTTGCGAACGCGGGGTGTGAATCTGGCGGTTGTCACACTGGGGCTCGGGTTCACCATCCAGGAGATGGTGTTCAACAATCCGACCTTCACCGGCGACAAGCTCGAGGGTTCGGTGAAGATCAACCAGCTGAGACTGTTCGGGCTGGAGGTGACGCCAACGCGTTACCCCGAGCGGTGGGCTCTGCTGTGCCTCGTAGCGCTGGTGCTGTGTGCACTGATGGTCGCGAATTTGCGACGCTCGCGCACCGGCAGACGGTTGATCGCTGTGCGGACCAACGAGCGAGCGGCGGCGTCGCTCGGGATCAGCGTGTTTGCCGTCAAGATCTACGCGTTTGCGTTTGCAGCCGGTTTGGCTGCTGTGGCAGGCATTCTCCTCGGTCTACGCAACACCGCGGTCACCTATCTCGAGTTCAACGTGTTCGCGTCGATCAATGCCGTAGTCCAGACGGTGACCGGCGGCCTCGGCTTTGTACTGGGTAGCGTCATCGGTGCGCTGATGGCGCCGGGAGCGCTGTTCAGCCGACTGCTCTCGGGCTTGGCTCTGGCCGCACTGCTCGGCGGTGTGATCCTCATTGTCACTCTGCTCACCAACCAGAACGGTATCGCCGACATGATTTCGCGCGGGCTTCGGTCGGTTCCAGGGCTGAGCACGCTCGGCACCCGCAAAAAGGGCCGTGGTCATCAACTTTCGGATGAATCGCCAACTGGTTCGGTAACCCCGACGCCATTGATCGTACGGGGATTGACGGTGCGATTCGGCGGCGTCGTCGCGGTCGACGGTGTCGACCTCGATGTTGCGCCGGGGCAAGTGGTAGGTCTGATCGGACCCAACGGGGCCGGGAAGACCACGGTGATCGACGCGATCACCGGATTTGTCAGCCCAGCGGCGGGGCAACTCACCCTGGGGGACAACAACATCACCGGGTGGTCCACTGCGCGCAGGTCCAAAGGTGGGCTCCGCCGCTCCTTCCAGTCGCTCGAGCTGTTCGAGGACGTCACCGTCGGGGAGAACATCCATGCCGGCGCCGACGAATCGACTTGGCGCACATGGGTTACCGACCTGATTCGCCCCGGCCGTCATCCACTCTCACCGAGTGCGTCGACCGTTGTGCGGGACTTCGAGTTGGAGAACGATCTGGACAAGTTACCGGGCGAACTGTCGTACGGTCGGCGACGGCTGGTGGGCATCGCCCGAGCGGTTGCCTCCGCACCGTCCGTCATCCTGCTCGACGAGCCGGCAGCCGGACTGGACGACGCCGAGAGCCGTGAACTCGCAGTTGCCATCCGGCACTTGGCCGTACAACGCGGCGCGGGGGTGCTTCTCGTCGAACACGACATGGGACTCGTGATGTCCACGTGCGATCGGATCGTGGTGCTCGAAGCCGGCCGGGTGATCGCGTCCGGAACACCGGACGAGATTGCCTCCAGCCCGGCTGTCCGCGACGCCTATCTGGGTACCGACATCGAGACGACAACGGAGGCAACACGATGACAAGCACCAGTGAGAAGACGGTGGCGGCGGACGTTGTCCTCGAATGCCGTGGCCTGAGTGCGGGTTACGCGGGGGCGGTGGTCTGCCGTGACCTCGACATCACGGTGCGATCGGGGGAGGTGGTGGCACTTATCGGCGCCAACGGCGCCGGCAAGTCCACCACCATGCTCACCGTGGCCGGAGAACTTGCCCCGATATCGGGCGAGATCTCGGTACTCGGCTCCAGTCGGCGTTCGTCCCTGTCGTCGTTGGCGCGTCGCGGTCTGAGCTACGTGACCGAGGAACGGTCCGTGATCATGGGCCTGACCGGGGCCGAGAACCTCCGCCTGGCAGGTGTATCCGCAGACGCAGCCTGCGCGATATTCCCCGAGTTGCGCGCTCTCCTGAAGCGTCCGGCAGGCCTACTGTCAGGTGGTGAACAACAGATGCTGACGCTGGCCAGAGCGCTGGCCCGGGAACCTCGTCTCCTGCTGGCCGACGAACTGTCGCTTGGGCTTGCGCCGCAGATCGTGCAGCGCCTACTCGCCGTGGTGCGGGAGGCCGCGGACCGCCAGGGTCTCGGTGTACTCCTCGTCGAACAACACGTGCGGCAGGTGCTCGCGGTAGCGGATCGGGTGTACGTCCTGCGCCGAGGCGCAGTGATGATGGAAGGCACCGCAGCAGAGATCGGTGCGGACCTCGACGCCGTGCAACGTGCCTATCTGGCGCAGAGTCCAACGAGCACAGAGCAATAGGCTCCAGTGCGCAGAACTTCAGCCGAACCTGGCCACCAGAGCCGCCCGGTCGAGTTTGCCTGGGCCACGGAGGGGGAGTGCGTCCACGACGAACAGCTCGCGCGGCGCTGCGGTCACATCGAGAGTGCGCTGAGCGTGGGCGCGCAATTCTTCGAGCGTCGGGGGTGCGCCTTCGGGTACAACGCACACCACGACCCGTTGGCCGAGGCGCGGATCGGCGACGCCGATGACAGCGCACTCCCGAACAGCGGGATGATCAGCGAGTGCGGCTTCGACGACCTGCGGCACCACTGTCAGTCCGCCGGTGGAGATCGCTTCGTCGAGGCGTCCGCTGATGCGCAGTACGCCGTCGACTACCGATCCGGCGTCGTCGGTGCGAAACCAGCCGGGCTCGGAAAAGGCCGGGTGATCCGGGAGTCCACGATACCCGGACGCGAGCATCGGCCCGCCCAGCAGAACTCGGCCGTTGTCGATGCGAATCCGCGCCCCGGACAATGGGATTCCGTCGTACACGCATCCGCCGGCGGTTTCGCTCATGCCGTAGGTTCGCACAACTTCGATGCCCACCGCGGTGGCTTGCTCGAGAACCGGTACGGGAGTTGCGGCTCCACCGAGCAGTACGGCGTCGAGGGAGGCAAGCGCGTCGACAGCACTGGGATCTGACAGCGCTTTGACCAACTGTGTCGGGACCATCGACGTGTACTTTCGCGGGCCACTCATCGCGGCAACCGCAGCGGGAAGCGCGGCGGGATCAAAACCCGAGCTGACGTCGACGACAACGGGTTCTGTTCCGGCGAGAGCGCTGCGCAGCAGAACCTGCATGCCCGCGATGTGGTGCGGCGGAAGGACGAGTAGCCAGGAACCGGGCCCGCCGAGGTACTCGTGGGTGGCCTCGCCGCTCGCGCGTAGTGCGTCGGCGCGCAGCATCGCTCCCTTCGGAGTGCCGGTGGTTCCCGATGTCGCCACAACCAGGGCAATGCCGTCGTCGATGGGTTCGCCGGGATGCAGAGCGTCGGAGAGCCTGGCTCTCTCGCGCGAATCAGCGGCCGGGACAGGGAGAACGGCGGGGCCTGTGCCGTCGAGTATCCGGGCGATGTGCGGCAAGACTTCGAGGACGGACGCGCCCTGCGGAATCGGTAGTGCTTCGAGGGTATTCATCGTCGAACGTCCGGTCCGGCCAGCGGCCAGCCGCCGGCAGCAAGATGACTGCGGACACGATCGACGTCGGTCTCCAGCGGCATCTCGTTGGTGATCTTGGTGATCAGGACCTGGATGTCGGTCTTCTCGATCGGGAGATCACCGTCTTCGATCAACGCGTCGGCAACCGCGTCGACTTCCGTTTCCGAGAGTCGACGCGTCAGCAGAGCAAACAACGGAATGTAGTCCTGTTCGGGAACGCCGTTGGGATAGCCGGCCCGCAACCAACCGACTATCGAGGTGAGGAAGGGCGGAAGGGCCATGACGTCAGCTCACATCTCGAACTTCATGTTCGGCGTTGTCGTCGAAGACGGGCCACCCGCCTGCGCGCAGACGCGCAGTCACACGTTCGACGTCCTCTTCGGAGGATTCCTCGTGGAGGATCCCCTCGATGATCGCCCGGAGCGTGTCGTAGTCGACGTGCCGATCCGGAACTTCGTGCGCGGATTCGATGGACATCGCGACGACCTGTTCGATTTCCTCGTCGGTCAGGCGTCGACGCAATACGGCGAGCAGCGCAAAATGATCTTTGTCCGGGATTCCTTCGGGGTATCCCGCCCGCAGCCAGTCGAGCACGCTGCGCAATGAATACTTGCTCAAATCCTCGGCCTCTTTTTCGTTTCGGTGGTGGAGTCGGATCGCCCTTGCGCCGGATTCAGAAGACGTTGATTCCGAACGTGCTGGCCAGGAAGTTCTTCATCAGCAGCAGTATCCCAGCGAAGATCGTGATCAGCACGACGGCAAAGCACAGATAGGCTCCGGCCTTGCCGAGCGCAGTCGGCCCGTCGGAGCCGTCGGCGTTCTGCAGACTCAGCGATTTGAGGCCGAGCGCAAATATCGCGGGCAATCCGGCGCCGAAGAGCAGGCCGACGGCAACTACCTGCCAGAGTGATTCGAGAGTGTCGGTGAGGAGATGCATTCTCGTCTGCCCTTTCAGGAGTTGTGGGTGGTCTCGGGGGTCGGTGTCGGATCTGCGACGGGCACAGCTTGATTCTCGTCCCACTCAGCGGTCACGTTGGCCGCGTCGACAGGTTCTTTACGCGAACGCACGTACATGAAGATCGCAAACGCGATCAGGGCGGCGAAGACGACCAGAACACCGGCGAGTCCGCCGATGAAATGTGCGATGGCCCAGCAGATCGCGCCGACGATTGCGGCCGACGGGAGAGTGATCAGCCACGCGGCACCCATGCGTCCGGCGACGCCCCAGCGAACTTCAGCGCCCTTGCGGCCGAGGCCGGTGCCGAGGATGGATCCGGTGGCAACGTGAGTCGTGGACAGCGGGAGTCCGAGGTGGCTCGACGTAAGAATGATTGCGGCCGAGGATGCTTCGGCAGCTAGTCCCTGAGGTGCGGAAATCTCGACGAGACCCTTGCCGAGTGTGCGGATGATTCGCCATCCGCCGAGGTAGGTACCCAACGCAATTGCGACGGCACACGTGAACTTGACCCAGAACGGCATCTCCGTCTCGGCGGTGATGGATCCGTGAGCCACCAAGGCCAAAAAGATGACGCCCATTGTCTTCTGGGCGTCATTGGTGCCGTGCGCAAGGGAGATCAGTGAAGCGGTGCCGATCTGACCGAAACGGAATCCCCGCTCACGCTCGTCTTCCTTGACGGACGCGGTGATCCGGTAGACGAGCTTGGTGCCGACGCCGGCAACCAGTGCCGCCACGACGGGGGCCAGGAGTGCCGGAACGACAACCTTGGTGAGTACGCCACCCCACTCGACGCCGCCCATTCCGATGGACGCGATCGCCGCGCCGATCAGACCGCCGAACAGCGCGTGGGACGAACTCGACGGGAGGCCGAGCAACCACGTCGCCAAGTTCCAGATGATGCCGCCGACCAGACCGGCAAAAACGATCAGCAGAAGGTCCTGTCCGCTGACCGCGCCCAGGTTGACGACGCCTTTGGCGACCGTCGCCGCAACCTCGACGGACAGGAAGGCACCAACCAAGTTCAGGATTGCGGAGAGTGTGACCGCGACCTTCGGTTTGAGTGCGCCGGTGGCAATGGATGTGGCCATTGCATTGCCTGTGTCGTGAAATCCGTTCGTGAAATCGAACGCGAGGGCGGTGACAACTACCACCAGGAGGATTACGAGCTCTGCGGTCACAACGTGAATTGTGCGTATCGAACGCGTAAATGTACAGCCAACGAGATGTGACCTTCCGTGACATGAGGTAGAGGCGGGCGCGTGGGCTGCGCTACCGCAGCTGAGGGCGTGTTCAGTGACACTGCTCCGAACTCTTGTGTTGCGTTTCACTTTTCCGTCTCACTGACCGGGAAAGCACATTCGTCGCGTTTTGATCGCTGATTACCTACGGCACTGAGCGCGCTGTTCGGCAGCGCACGTGTGTGAGAAGGAGAGTTTCGAAGTGAAGCCCAACAAGACCGCGAAGCTGGTTGTGGCACTGGCCGCAACTGCTGCATTGGTCTCTGCCTGTGCAGGCGACCGCGGTGACGACCCGTCGGCAACGTCGAACGGTGCATCCGTTGCGACGGCCGACGTTGCGTCGAAGAGTTCCGATGCCAAGTTCGGAACCCTGGATTCGCCGTGCGGCGACGGAGATGCGAAGGGCGCGACGGATCAGGGTGTCAGCGACACCGAGATCAAGATCGGCTTCGGCGACGACCGCGGCTACGTGAAATCCCCAGGCCTCAACAAGGAGATGAGTGACGCGGTCAACGCCCTCATCTCGTGGTGCAACGATCAGGGCGGCATCAACGGCCGCAAGGTTGTCGGTACCGACTACGACGCGGCGATGACGCAGGCCAACTCGGTCATGCAGGAAGCCTGCGCCAGCCAGTTCATGTTGGTCGGTCACGGATTCGCGATGGACCAGACAGCAGAGCAGACCCGCGTGGCCTGCAACATGGTTGCGGTTCCCGGATTCACGGTGTCGCCCGACGCCGCCAACGGACCGATGACGTTCCAGGGTGTCCCGTTCCCCGTCGACTACGCCAACGGTTCGCAGTGGTTCCAGATGGCCGAGATGCATCCGGACCTGCTGAACGACTTCGACGTCGTCAACAGCACGATGCCGACGATCATCACCTCCACCAACAAGATTCGGTCCATCGCCCAGGCTGCGGGCTTCAAGCTCAAGGACTGCGGCGTCACGCTGAATTACGAGGGCGAATCCAGCTACGTGCCGTTTGCCGAGAAGTTCAAGGAATGCGGTGCCAAAGGCATCTGGACCTCGCGTTCGGCCAGCCCGGCCGAGCTGAACTTCGTCAAGTCTCTCGATCAGGTCGGCATCGATCCGATCTTCTTCGGTGAGGCCACCTGGTACGGCGAGTCCATCGCCTCCTGGAACAAGGACACCGGCCTGCTCGACAACCTGAACGCCGGCATGACCTTCCAGATGCTCGAGAACGCGGACAAGGTTCCCGCTGTCAAGAAGTACGTCGACCTGGTCAACGAGCAGGGCGGCAAGACGGCACTTCTCGGTATGCAGGCTGCATCGTCGTTCCTGCTGTGGGCCACCGCTGCGGATGAGTGCGGCAGCGACCTGACGCGCCAGTGCATGGTCAACGAACTGTCGAAGATCGACGACTGGGACGGCGGCGGATTGCATGCCGCTACCGATCCGGGCAAGAACATGCCGGCCACCTGCGGCCTCATGACGTCACTGAAGGGCGCCGAGTACTCACAGGCGTTCCCGACGACGGCAGGCGAGTTCAAGTGCGACCCGAAGTACATGGTTGCCACGGACAAGAGCACGTGGGGCACCGATCTGGATGCCGATCGCATCTCCACGAAGTACCAGAACGCGAATGTGATCAAGCCGCAGTCCTGATTCACCTGAGGAAGGTGGCGCGCTCCGCGTATGCGCGCAGCGCGCCACCTTTCCTCCCCTAACGAGGGTTCAGTTATGAACACTTTTGTCACTTTCACGATCCTGGGTTTGGTCCTGGGATCGGTGTACGCGATCGCCGCTTCCGGGTTGGTGCTCACGTACAACACGTCCGGAATTTTCAATTTCGCGCACGGCGCTCAGGCGATGCTCGGCGCGTTCATCTACTGGCAGTTGCGGTACGGCTGGGAACTCCCGACCGTGGTTGCGCTGTTGATTTCTTTGGTTGTGGTCGGCCCGTTGATGGGGCTGGGCCTGTATGTGTTCATCATGAAGGGCCTGCGCGATACGGCGGAGGTCACCAAAATTGTTGTCACGGTGTCGATCCTGCTGGGTATGCTCTCGATCTCGCATTGGTTCTGGCATCCGGAGACCGCGCGCACGATGCAGATGTTCTTCGGTGATCAGTCCAAGATCACGGTGTTCGGTGCGAGCATCCGCTACCACGAGTTGATCTGCATCCTCGTCGCGATCGGTATCGCGGTGGGTCTGCGGATCCTGTTCACCAAAACCCGCGCCGGTGTCGCGATGCGCGGTGTTGTCGACGATCCGGATTTGTTGCGCCTGAACGGTCATAACCCGGAACGCTTGGCGGCGTTGTCGTGGGCGATGGGATCGACGTTGGCGGTGTTGGCGGGTATCTTGATCACCCCGATCAGCGGCGGCACCCTCGAAGCGAACATGTTGACGCTGTTGGTGATCGACGCGTTTGCCGCCGCGATGTTCGGTCGGCTGCGCAGTATTCCGCGCACGTTTGTCGGCGCCGTGGTTCTCGGTCTCGCCGGTACGTACGTGTTGGCGTACTTCCCGACGAGTTGGAGTTGGACGTCGAATTTCCGTGTCTCCCTGCCGATGATCGCGTTGTTCGTGGTGCTGATCGTGCTGCCGCAGGACCGTCTGCGCGGCGCCGTCACTCGTACTCGCGAGCGGTATCACGTCCCGTCGGTCCGCAAGGCCGTCATCTGGGGTGTCGCGCTCATTGTCATCGTGTACCTGCTGCGTCTGCTGATGGTGACGTCGGCGATCACGACGTTGACGATCGGGATGACGTTCGCGATCATCGCGCTCTCGCTGACGTTGCTGACCGGGTATGCCGGTGAATTGAACTTGGCGCCGGTCTCTTTCGGTGCCATCGCCACCATCGTGGCGTTCCATTTCGGTATCTCCGGTAGCGGGTTGGCGGCGCATCTGAACCTGTGGGGCATCATCGTCGGTGTGCTTGTCACCGCCGTCATCGGTGGTCTCGTCGCATTGCCGGCGCTGCGTCTGCGCGGGTTGTATCTGGCTTTGGCGACGATGGCGTTCGGTGTGTTCCTCTCCAACATGGTCCTGCGTGATACCACCGAACACGAGATGTTCGGCATCCGATACTCGCTGTTCAAGGACGGCAACATCGCGATCCCGCCGCTGAAGGTCGGGCCGCTCGATCTCAGTAACGACACGGTGTTCCTGATGACCGTCACCGCACTGTTCTCCGTGCTCGGTGTCGGAGTGATCGCGTTGCGCAACAGCGGTTACGGCCGTCGACTCGCAGCGATGAAGGACAGCCCCGCCGGATCGGCGATGCTCGGCCAGTCCCTGGTTCGGCTCAAGCTCAGCGTGTTCATGATCTCCTCCGGCATCGCCGGATTGGGCGGCATCCTGATGTCGAGCGCGATGGGCTCGGTCTCGGGTGAAAGTTTCGCGATCATGGTCTCGTTGTCGCTGCTGATGCTCACCGTCGTCGCCGGGATCGGTTATGTCAGTGGCGCCCTGTTCGGTGGTTTGATGGCGGGCATCGGTTTTGCCGTCATCATGGTCTCGTTCACCAACCTCGCGTCGGCGCAGCCCGAACTCGAGGGAATGTGGCTGCTGCTGGGCAACATCGCGGCAGTGAGCCCGGCGTTGATCGGTATCGGTGTCGGCGCGAACCCCAGCGGCACCATCCACCAGGTCGTCGAAGGGTACCGCCGTTTGATGAACGCGAAGCCGGTCCTCTACGGCGGCGCCGCCGTGATCGCGGTGACGTATCTGCTCGCCTTGGGTGGGGTGCTCGGGAACTGGTGGTTTGCCTCCATCACCATCGCGGTGGTGTTCTTGTTGCCGGTGATCGGTGAAATGGTCATGCCGGCAGCAGTTCTCACCCCCGAGGAGTTGGCGGCGAAGAAGACGCTTGTCCCGGAAGAGGTCGGGATCGACGTCCCGTACAGCGACGAGGTGCGCGGCGAACTCGACCGTGAACTCGGCATCGACCTGCGCAAGTCCGAAAAGGAGTTGGCCGCTCATGTCTGAGACGCCTTTGCTCGAAACCCGCGGTGTCACGGTACGTTTCGGTGGCCACGTGGCCGTCAAGGATGTGTCCCTGACGGTGGCCCCGGGAACGGTGACCGGGTTGATCGGCCCGAACGGTGCCGGGAAGACCACCCTGTTCAACACCATCACCGGGTTGCAGAAACCGACGTCGGGACAGGTCTTCCTCGATGGTGTGGACGTGACGAAGTTGGCTCCGCACAAGCGCGCCAACAAAGGTTTGGCGCGCACGTTCCAGCGCCTCGAGTTGTTCGTCTCGTTGTCGGTGCGCGACAACCTGCGCGTCGCCGGCGATATCCACAAAGCGAACAGCGGCAACAAGATCGACGTCGACGCCGAAACGGATCGACTGCTCGAGCTGACCGGCCTGAGCGATGTAGCGGCCAAGGATGTTTCCGACATCCCCACCGGCCGCGCCCGAGTCGTCGAGGTCGCGCGAGCCTTGATGACGAACCCGCGGATTCTGCTTCTCGACGAGCCGGCATCGGGTCAGACGGAGCAGGAAACGGAGGTGTTCGCGCAGATGCTCACCGACCTCGCAGCCGGGGGTCTGGGAATTTGTCTGGTCGAGCACGATATTCCGTTGGTGATGAAGGTGTGCTCGACGATTCACGTACTCGACTACGGAGCGGTGTTGGCCTCGGGTGATCCGGAGAAGATCCGCACCGACCCCGAAGTGATCGCCGCGTACATCGGCACCGAGGAGGAGGCAGTATGACCGCAGCAACGATCGACCTGGCAGCGGCCGAGACGATCCGTCCGGAGCCGTTGCTCGAATTATCGGGTGTGCGTGCCGGTTACGGGGCCATCGAAGTCCTCCACGGCGTGGACCTCGTGCTGCAGCCCGGCGCTGTTGTGGCGTTGCTCGGGCCGAACGGCGGCGGAAAAACCTCGACGTTGAAGGTGTGCTCCGGTGTCCTACCGCTCACACGCGGGGAGTTCAAACTCGCCGGACGGGTCGTCAACGGAATCGAAGCGTCCGAACTCGCCCGGTTGGGTGTGTGTTCCATCCCGGAAGGCCGCGGGATCTTCGCGAACCTGTCGGTGCGGGAGAACCTGTGGATCGCCACCGGAACCGGAGCCTCGCTCGCGGACCTGGAAGAGGTTGCGTACACACGTTTCCCGATTTTGGGGGAGCGGCGTAGTCAGTTGGCGGGTTCGATGTCGGGCGGTGAGCAGCAGATGCTCGCTCTCTCGCGGGCATTGGGAACTCATCCGACGGTGTTGCTGCTCGACGAGTTGTCGATGGGTCTGGCACCACGGATTGTCTCGCAAATGTACGACGTGGTGGGTTCACTTGCCGCGGAAGGTATTTCCATCCTCGTGGCGGAGCAGTTCGCGCGGGCGGTGTTGCCGATCGCGACGTCGGCGGCGTTGATGTTGCAGGGTCGCGTTACTCGGGTCGGTGACCCGCATGAGATCGAAGAAGAACTTTCTACCAGTTATCTAGGAGGATGACGATGACGACAGTTGAAGATCGCCGTGATGAGTTCAAGAAGAACATCACCGACCTCAAACTCGACAAGGGACAGTCCGGCGGCGACGCGAAAACACTGTTCGGCGGCCTGATCCTGATGATCGTGGGGGTAGTCGGCGCATTCGTCCTCTACATCTCCTCGCTCACCGAATCGGACCTGCGCAACATCGCGTCGTACCAGATCTTGGCGATCGCGTTCCTGGCGTTGACGGTCATCGGAGCCGCGATGTTCATCGCCGCGTCCGTCGCCAAGGTCCTGCGGTTGTGGCTGGTGCGTCAGCTGCTCGAAGGCCAGGCCCAGACCGATCAGATCGCACAGGCACTGAACACCCGCATCTGAACCCGGCTCAACTGAAAATGCCCGCCACGGAAACTGTGGCGGGCATTTTCGTGCGCCCGGAGACTCGCTCGGAGACTACTGCGGCGTTCGGGAGTCGCGTCGGATCGGATGATCGTCCGGAATCTGCACCATGACGATCGGCGTCCCGTCGGGATCGGCGATCCACATTTCGTGAAGACCCCACGGTTCCTGACGTGCCTCTCGGGCAATCTTGACTCCGGCGAGCACCAGTTCCGTTTGCACGGCCGTGAGATCGCGAACCTGCAGCCAGATCGCGCCCCGGAACCCACCGTTGCCTGCGGCGCCGTGTGCGGCGATCTCGATCAACCCCTGGCCGGCGAAGAACACTGTGCCGCCGGGGTATTCACGGGCGATAGCCAACCCGAGGGTGTCTCGGTAGAAGCTCAGAGTCAGCTCGTAGTCGTCGGGGCGCAATATCGTTCGGCTGCTCAGAATCTCCACGGAACCATCCTTCCACGTCTCGCTCGGCGATATCAGAAATGCTCGGCAATCAGAAATACCAGGGATACGGCGACCAGTCGGGATCACGCTTCTCGAGGAAGGAATCGCGGCCCTCGACGGCTTCGTCGGTCATGTATGCCAAACGTGTTGCCTCACCGGCAAATAGCTGCTGGCCGACCAGGCCGTCGTCCTGCAGGTTGAACGCGTACTTGAGCATGCGCTGAGCTTGCGGGGACTTGCCGTTGATCTTGCCTGCCCACTCGATGGCAACGTTCTCGAGTTCGGCGTGATCGACAACCTTGTTGACCGCGCCCATCTGGTGCATTTCCTCAGCGGAATAGGTGTCGCCGAGGAAGAAGATTTCGCGAGCGAACTTCTGGCCCACCATCTTTGCGAGGTAAGCGCTGCCGTACCCGCCGTCGAAGCTTCCGACGTCGGCATCGGTTTGCTTGAAGCGGGCATGTTCACGACTCGCGAGGGTGAGGTCGCAGACGACGTGCAGGCTGTGTCCGCCGCCGGCGGCCCAACCGTTGACCAGGCAGATGACCACCTTGGGCATGAAACGAATCAATCGCTGCACTTCCAGGATGTGGAGGCGTCCGGCACGAGCTTTGTCGACGGTGTCGGCCGTTTCGCCTTCCTCATACTGGTAGCCGCTGCGGCCACGGATGCGCTGATCGCCGCCGGAGCAGAAGGCCCAGCCGCCGTCCTTCTCGCTCGGTCCGTTGCCGGTGAGCAGCACGGCGCCGACGTCGGACGTCATCCGGGCATGGTCGAGTGCCCGGTACAGCTCGTCGACGGTGTGTGGGCGGAAGGCATTACGTACTTCGGGGCGGTCGAAGGCGATACGAACGGTGCCTTGACTGACATGCCGGTGATACGTGATGTCGGTGAGATTCTCGAATCCGGGAACGGGGCGCCAAAGCTGCGGGTTGAAGGTCACGTAGGTCACGATAGAGGCAGGCATCGTAACCCCGACGAGTACCTGGAGTAGAACATGTTCCCCCACGCGCTAACGTGCAGGTCATGAGCGAACCCACCGTAGAAGGCAAGGAGACCGTCGTTCCCGACGAGCGTCGAGGCGGTTTCCCGGTCTTCCGCCACACACCTGCAGGTCCCGACTTCGGTCGTTTCGTCGAGGCGATGCGCAGGTTGCAGGACCTGGCGGTGTCGACGCACGTCCCTGACGAAGTTCTCGCGGAGATCGCCACGCAAGCGGAGGAACTTGCCGATCGACTGGCCCCGCACGAGGTGCCCGAAGGGGCGTCGCCTGCAGGCTCGAATATTCAGTTGCCTGGTCGCGGCAGTC
Source organism: Rhodococcus sp. MS16 (assembly GCF_013277795.1). Taxonomy (NCBI): domain Bacteria; kingdom Bacillati; phylum Actinomycetota; class Actinomycetes; order Mycobacteriales; family Nocardiaceae; genus Rhodococcus; species Rhodococcus sp. MS16. The sequence goes on along the minus strand of NZ_VBTM01000005.1, from coordinate 180,180 downwards.
TCCTCATGCCGCCCTGGACAATCGAGAGATTCGACGCCGAAGGTGTGCGCAGCACCGGCATGTTCCGCCGCTACCACCTCGGTGGCAACGGCGCGGCGCACGGCGGAATCGTGCCGTTGCTGTTCGACGACATCTTCGGCATGACCACCCACGCGGGTGGCCGCCCGATGTCGCGAACCGGTTACCTGCACATCAACTACCGCGCGATCACCCCGCTGAACACGCAATTGGTGATCGAAGGAAAAGTGGATCGGGTGGAGGGCCGTAAGACGTTTGTCAGTGCACGGCTGACCGACCTCGACGGAAAGCTACTTGTCGACGGTGACGCGCTCATGATCGAGCTACTCCCCGGTCAGCCCTGACATGTCTCCCATCTTCGAGTTGCCGTCGTTCGACGATCTGATCGCCGACGCAGTTGTGGTGAGTTTGCCGATGCGGGTGCGTTTTCGCGGGATCACGACGCGTGAGGCGCTGCTTCTGCGCGGCCCGGCAGGATGGGGGGAGTTCGCTCCGTTTGTCGAGTACGACGACGAGGAAGCCGCGCACTGGCTGCGCGCCGGCATCGAAGCCGCGTGGCTCGGCCCCCCGCCTGCGATTCGGGCCACGGTGCCGGTCAACGCCACGGTTCCCGCGATCGACGCGTCGGCGGTGCCGGAATTGTTGGAGCGTTTTCCCGGATCGCGAACAGCCAAGATCAAGGTCGCCGAAAAAGGACAGTCGTTGGCGGATGACATTGCCCGGGTGAACGAGGTCCGTCGGCACATCCCCAATGTGCGTGTCGACGCAAACGGTGGGTGGAGCGTCGACGAGGCCGTTGTGGCGCTGCGGGCGCTGACCGAAGGCGGTGAACTCGAGTACGCGGAGCAGCCGTGCGCAAGCGTCGAGGAACTGGTGCGGGTGCGCGCAGCGGGGACGGGTGTGCGGATTGCCGCGGACGAGAGCATCAGGCGCGCGGAAGATCCGCTGCGAGTGGTGCGCGCTGGGGGAGCAGACGTCGCGATAGTGAAGGTGCCCCCGCTCGGCGGTATGCGCGCGGTGGTCGCGTTGAGTACTCAACTGGCCGAGTACGGCGTGCCGGTGGTGGTGTCCAGTGCGCTCGATACGGCAGTCGGGATGGCGTCGGGGCTCGCGGCCGCAGCTGCGTTGCCCGAGTTGCCGTTTGCGTGCGGATTGGGCACTGGCGGGCTGTTCGTCCGGGACGTCGCAGTTATCGATCCGGCAATCTCGGGTGCTCTGTCCGTCGACGCGGTCGAGCCTGATCCGTCGATCCTCGCGCAGCTGACGGCCACGCCCGAACGCACCGCGTGGTGGCTGGGCCGCGTCCGCCGCTGTCATCGGATACTCGATCAACGAGGCGCGCTGAATTTCGTATAGTGTCGGGCCCGACCTGATGAACATCAGTCAAGAATGAAGGGATCGAAAGTGGTTGCAGCTCTGAACGAAACCCTGCTCGAGGATTCACGGCTTCCCGCGGTCGTCGCGGACGTGCAGACCTTGATCGACGCAGAGGTTTCGGATAAGTCGGGGGCCTCAGGGCTAGCTCTCAAGGGCGGCTACGGCGCAGTCAAGAAGGTGAGCCCGTCCATCGTGCCGGACGCAGTCACCGCACTTCTGCCCGAATTCGTGGCAAAGCTCGAGCCGTACTGGCAGGAATTCTCCGCCTCGGGCGGCGGAAGCTTCGCGGAGTTCATCACGGCTCGCGGCGACGCCGTTGCCAACTCACTGCTCCAGGTGACGGACGAGCGCATCGAAGGCAGCGACAAGGCCGTCGTCAAGTCGATGTACTCCAAGCTGCGTGGTTCGGCGCAGAAGCACGTAACGGCCGCACTGCCGCGTCTGGGTGATCTGATCCAGAAGCACGCCGCATAAGTTCGACCAGCACGACACAGAGCGGCCCGGGAGGTTTCACTCCCGGGCCGCTCTTCGTTGTGCCAGATCAGTTCGCAGCGTGGCCGTCGCGCCAGAACCCGGTGAACGTGATGTCGGTTTTCGGGAACTTGCGGTCGTTCACGAGGTGGCGTCGTAGCCCGGTGGTGAGGGCCTGCTCGCCGGCGACAAACGTGTACGACGGGCCTTCGGGAAGTTCGGCCGCGCGAACAGCCTCGAGGGCAAGTGCTCCGGGCTTGGTGTCTGTGTCTTCCCGGATGATCCAATGCACGTTCACGTGAGCGAGCTGCGGGAGGTCCTGCTTGTCCTCGACGTTCGGGATCTCGATGAAGACCTCTGCCCGCAGATCGGCGTCTGCAGTCTCGAGAATTCCGGCGATTGCCGGTAGGGCACTTTCGTCTCCGACCAGGAGTTGCCAGGTGCAGTCGGCGGTCGGGTTGTAGATGCAGCCCTCGTCGAGAAGCGCTACCTTGTCGCCGCTCGAGGCCGTGTCAGCCCACGCGGATGCCGGACCGATATCGCCGTGAAAGGCGAAGTCGATGTCGATTTCCGCTGCGTCGCCGAAGAGCCCGGATCCGGCGGGCCGGTACTCGCGGATCGTGTAATTGCGCACCACGGGACGGGTGTCCTTGGACATCACCAGGTACTGCGCATACCAGAGGTTGTTTGCCGCGGACGGCAATTGCAGCTCACTCTGGCCGGCTTGCGGGATGAAGAGGCGGAACCAGTGATCGGCGCCCATCGGGGTGATGGTGCCCAGCTCCTCGCCGGCAATCGTGATGCGGATGAAGGTGGGACTGATCCGTTTGTTCGCGACAACTTCGGCTGACGTGATGCTGCGTGACACCGGTTTCACGAACTTGGAGCGCTTGGCCATGACGGAACCCTCGATCGACGACAGTAGGTCAGGCAATCCTAACTTATCGCTTTGGTCTGCTGGGCCGCTCTTTCACGACAACCTCCGGCGGCAGGCCCCATTCCGAGCGGCCCAACCGACTCAACGGTGCCAACGCCGCGAACTCCGGCAAGCCGTCGTCGGCCAACGCGTCCGGGCGAACCGCGACGGCAACAACGTCGCCCATCACCACAAACGAATCACCGACCTCGATGACCTGGCGCAACGTGCATTCGATCGCAACCGGCGATTCCGCGACGCGAAGCGGGCGCACGCGTTCACTCGGCTCACTGCGAATACCCAACTCGAGAAACTCGTCGGCGCCGGGAGCGTAGGGGGCCGAACTGTCGTTGATCATGTCGAACAACGACGCCGTTGCCACGTTGATCACGAACTCGCCGGTCGCCTCGATATTGCGCAAACTGTCCTTGCGGCCAACCGAGGTGAACTGCACCACCGGCGGAGCCGCACTGGCCACGGTGAAGAAGCTGTGCGGCGCCAGATTGCCGACGCCGTCGGCCGAGAGCGTCGACACCCAGGCGATCGGCCGCGGAACCACCGTCGCCGTGAGCAACTGGTAGAACCGGCGGGGTGAGGTGTCGGAGGGATCGAAGAGTGTGCGCACTCACACATGGTGCCGCAGACTCGCCCCTCGGAACGGCCCGGCCCGAACATCTGACACTCTTGAAGGCGTGAATCCGTCCACAGCACAAGCCACAGCCGTCGTCGACGAACTGGTTCGTGGTGGCGTGCGTGAAGTCGTGCTCTGCCCAGGCTCACGCAACGCGCCGCTCGCATTTGCCCTTCAGTCCGCAGACATCGAGGGACGCCTGCGTCTGCACATGCGGATCGACGAGCGGACAGCCGGCTTCCTCGCGCTCGGACTGGCAATCGCAGGCAAGCGTCCGGTGCCGATCGTCATGACGTCCGGAACGGCCGTCGCGAACCTCGGACCCGCAGTGCTCGAAGCGAACTACGCACGAGTGCCTCTGGTAGTCCTGAGCGCCAACCGGCCGTACGAAATGCTCGGAACCGGCGCCAACCAGACCGTCGAGCAACTCGGATTGTTCGGCAGCCAGGTGCGCGCCACCATCAGCCTCGGGCTGGCCGAAGACGATACGACGCAGAACAGCCAGTGGCGTTCCGCGGTGTGCCGGGTACTCGCCGCTGCCCGTGGAACCCGGTCAGGCAACGCCGGGCCCGTGCACTTCGACATACCGTTGCGCGAACCGCTGGTTCCCGACGTGCATGTGCAGGGGCCGGTTCCGGAAGGTCGGCCAGGCGGCGCAGCGTGGACCACCACGCAGAACGCAACACTCGACGTCCCCCTCGACCTGGATCTGACCGCAGACACCGTTGTCGTCTCCGGCCACGGCAGCGCGCTGCGACCCGAACTCGCCGGACTGCCGACCGTCGCCGAACCCACCGCGCCGCTGCACGGAATTGCGTTGCATCCCCTGGCTCTGGCGCAACTCAAACCCCGGCAGGTAGTCATCACCGGCCGTCCCACGCTGCATCGTCAGGTGTCCAAGGTGCTGGCCGACCCGAGCGTCGACGTCTATGCGCTCACTACCGGGCCGCGCTGGCCCGACGTGTCCGGCAACGTCCTTGCCACCGGAACCAGGGCCGTCGTGAGCGGAACACCGGACCCGGCGTGGATCGCGCGATGCATGTCGCTGACCGAGCACGCCGACGCGGCCGTCGCCAAGCAGCTGGCTGCCCACCCCAAGGCCACCGGCCTGCACGTAGCCGCAGCGGTGATGGGTTCTCTGGGCGACGGTGACCAGTTGCTGCTCGGAGCCTCCAACCCGGTACGCGACGCGGCGCTGGTGAGTTACCCGAAGTCGTCGGTGCGAGTGCTGTCCAACCGCGGCGTCGCCGGGATCGACGGCACGGTCTCGGCCGCGGTCGGCGCTGCTCTGGCCTACGACGAGGGACGAACAATCGCCCTGATGGGCGACCTCACCTTCCTGCACGATGCCTCCGGGCTCCTGATCGGGACCGGGGAACCGCGGCCTCGCGACCTCACGATCATCGTCGCCAACGACGACGGCGGCGGAATATTCGAACTGCTCGAGCAAGGCGATCCGCAGTACGCCGGAGTGTTCGAGCGGGTCTTCGGCACGCCACACGGCATGGACCTGGCAGCACTGTGTGCCGCCTACCGCGTTCCGCACACCGCCGTGAGCGTTGACAAGCTCACGGAAGCGCTGGCACAACCCGCCGCAGGTATCCGGGTTCTGGAGGTTCCCACCGACCGCAGCGGTTTGCGGGAACTGCACGCATCAGTGCGAGCGCAACTGTGAGCGACGTGGTTCTGCGCCGTTTCCGCATCGGAATCCTCGTCGTTGCGATCGGCATTTCGGTTCTCGCGGTCATCCTCGTACTCGGTGCCTGGCGGAACGACCGGACCATCGAATCGAACATGGGGACCGCAACCGCCGAGGTGCTTTCCGCCGGTTCGCTGCGGTCCGCTATCAGCTTCGTGACGCCGGACGGCGCGAACCACAATCCCGAACTCGGCGTGCTCTATCCCACCAATCTGACTGTCGGACAACGCATCGAGGTCGAGTACTACAAGACCGACCCCGACCTGGTCCGGGTGGCCGGCCGCAGCGCGAGTGTCGCGCTGATTCCCGCCGGATCGGTCATCGTCGTGACGTGGCTCCTGGCCGGACCCGCCGTCTGGTACCTGCGCAAACGTGAGGCCCTGGTGCGCACGTCAGAGCCCGTCACCTCGAATTAGCCTGCGCTTCACACGAACACGGCACGGACTTTCCCTCGCACTGTCACCGTGATCGGTGTGAGAGTAGCCATCGTTGCGGAGTCATTCCTGCCCAACATGAACGGCGTCACCAACTCGGTCCTACGCGTGCTCGAACATCTCGCTCGAACCGGCCATGACGCGATGGTCATCGCGCCGGACACCGTGGGAAATGGGCACGCCCCCACCCGGCACGACGGCGTCGCCGTGCACCGAGTGCCTGCCGTCATGGTTCCGAAAGTCAGTTCGCTACCGGTCGGACTGCCACAACCACGATTGACCGCCGCCGTTCGCGCCTTTGCGCCCGACGTCATGCACCTCGCGTCTCCCTTTCTCCTCGGCGCTGGGGGAGTAGGCATCGCCAAACGACTCCACGTTCCTACCGTCGCCGTCTATCAAACCGATGTCGCGGGCTTTGCCGAAAGCTACGGACTCGGCCTCACCAGCAGGGCAGCGTGGGCGTGGACCCGGCGAATTCACAAGAGTTGCACCAGAACCCTCGCGCCGTCCACGTCCGCCGTCGACGCCCTCGAAGAACACGGAATTCCCCGGGTCCACAAGTGGGCGAGGGGCGTCGACGCAGCAAGATTCGCGCCGTCGCGTCGTAGCTCCGCTCTGCGCCGAACCTGGAGCGGGGACAGTGATCGCCTGGTTGTCGGCTTTGTGGGACGGCTGGCACCGGAGAAACACGTCGAACGATTGTCCGCGTTGGCCGGAGATCGCAGCCTGCAACTCGTGATCGTCGGCGACGGGCCGGACCGAGAGCGCTTGCGCGCGCTGTTGCCCGACGCGGTCTTCACCGGCGCGCTCGGCGGAACCGATCTTGCCGAGGCCTACGCCAGCTTGGACGTGTTCGTGCACCCGGGAGAGCACGAGACGTTCTGCCAAGCCGTCCAGGAAGCGCTGGCGAGCGGTATACCCGTCGTCGGGCCGGACGCGGGCGGCCCGCGGGATCTCGTCTCGCATTGCCGCAACGGCTACCTCCTGCCGGTGGACAGATTCGGCGAACTTCTACCCAGCGCAATCGACGCCCTCCGTCAGCGCGATCTGCGAGTGCAGTTCGGTTCGGCCGCTCGGCGGTCGGTCCTGTACCGGACGTGGCCGGCTATCTGCGACGAGTTGCTGAATCACTACGAGGACGTGCAAGGTCTTGGCCGGCGAACAGGCGCCCGAGCAGCCTGAACCAGCCCACTTCGCGAGTGTTGGTAGCGTTTGACGTGTGGCGACTACACACGGAACCCGGGCAACTCTCGACAAACAACCGCGCGAGGTCGCGTCGATGTTCGACGACGTCGCCGAGCGATACGACCTGACCAACACCGTGCTGTCCTTCGGCCAGGACAAAGGCTGGCGCAAGGCAACGCGAGAGGCCCTCGACCTCAAGCCGGGCGAGAAGGTTCTCGACCTCGCCGCAGGCACCGGAGTCTCGACCGTTGAACTGGGCCGGTCGGGCGCGTGGTGCGTCGCCACCGACTTCTCCAAGGGCATGCTGCAGGCAGGCCGCTCCCGCAAAGTCCCGATGGTGGCCGGCGACGCCATGTTCCTGCCATACGCCGACGACGTATTCGACGCCGCGACCATCTCCTTCGGTCTGCGCAACGTCTCCGATTTCGAGGCCGGCTTGCGGGAGATCGCCCGCGTCACCAAGCCAGGTGGACGCCTTGTCGTCAGTGAGTTCTCGACGCCCGTCTTCGGGCCCTTCCGCACCGTCTACATGGAGTACCTCATGAAGGCACTCCCACAGGTCGCCCGCGCCGTCAGCAGCAACCCCGACGCATACGTCTACCTCGCCGAATCCATTCGCGCCTGGCCGACGCAGGAAGAACTGGCACGCAAGATCGAGGCAGCCGGGTGGAAGAACGTCAAGTGGCGCAACCTCACCGGCGGCGTCGTGGCGCTACATCACGCGACGCGCTGACCCTGCTGTAATCAGCCGAACAGCGGACGGGAGTCGATCCTTCGGGATGCGGCTCCCGACGCTCGCCAGGCCCGCGCCGTCAGATCAGCGTCGGCGTCGGTGACGAGGTTGCCCATCACCCTGACCGCGACAGTCATCATTGCCTTCGACCGCATCGCGATCGGGCCGGACGCGGGGAGGAACCGCGGAACCGTGAGCAGCCCGGCAAGACGCCGCGCGACGGAGAACGCCTGCCCGTAATGCTCGCGTAGGACGCTCGGCCACAGTTCGGTCAGATCGCCGTCGCCGAGGTGTTCGACGATCAACCGTCCACCCTCGAGGCCGTAGTCGATGCCCTCGCCGTTGAGTGGATTCACACACGCCGCGGCATCGCCGATGATCGCCCAGTTACGGCCGGCGATGTTGGATACCGCGCCGCCCATCGGTAGCAAAGCTGAAGCAACGGAATGGATTTCACTGTTCCACTGCCATTCGCCGCGGCGCTGATCGGTGTACAGATCCAGGAGCGGGCGCAATGCTCCGGGGGCCGGCCGCTTGGCTGTCGCAAGGGTGCCGACGCCGATGTTCACCTCGCCGGTGCCCAGCGGGAAAATCCAGCCGTATCCCGCCTGTAGGGTGCCGTCGCCGTCACGCAGTTCCAGGTGCGACGTAATCCAGGGATCGGCGCTGCGGGGAGTTCCGACATAAGCGCGCGCGGCCACTCCGTACGCGGTGTCCCGATGCCACTGCCGCCCCAGCTTCTTGCCGAGCGTCGAACGAACACCGTCGGCGACGATGAGGGTCTGGCACCGCAGAGTGCTGGTTCCGGAGGGGCCGGACAGCACAACTGCACTGACCCGATCACCGTCACGTTCGACGTCGACGGCTTTGGTGCCTTCCAGCATCACCGCACCGGACTCGATCGCGCATCGTCGGATCCGATCGTCCAGCTCGGTGCGGGGGACAGCGCTGCCGATAGAGGGGAACGCTGTGGACGGCCACTCCATTTCCAGCTCTTGGCCGAAGCCTGAGAGCCGGAGCCCCTTGTTCGTCGTGTGTGATCTAACCCACTCTCCGAGGCCTAGTCGATCAAGCTCGGCGACGGCCCGCGGAGTGAGTCCATCACCACATGTCTTGTCTCGGGGGAACACGGCCGCATCGATCAGGACGACGTCGCGGCCACTGCGCGCGGCCCATGCAGCGGCCGAAGAACCCGCAGGACCTGCACCGATGACCACAATGTCAGTTTCGGTCGGCTGGGAATTCACGGCGGGGGACTGCTCTTCGGCGGACACACTCACATCTTCCCAGGCTCGTGATCGAGACCGTGGCGAGGCCGTGCCAAGTGCGAACCGCTAGGTTCACTACCGTGGGAACCGAGCCGTCACTGACGACAGGAATGGGTACTGACATCGTGAGCACCGAAAAAACTGCTGCCGACCCAACGGCAGTGAGCACCGTCGTAGCGGGCATAGACCTGGGCGACGAGAAGCTTGCTGATGTTGTCCGTAGTGGACTCGCCGATGTCGAAGAGTTGTTGGTCAGCGAGCTGTCCGACGGGGAGGACTTCCTCACCGAAGCCGCCCTGCACCTCGCGCGCGCAGGTGGCAAGCGGTTCCGGCCGCTGTTCACGATCCTGACGGCCCAACTCGGACCCAATCCGACCGATCCGTCCATCGTCACCGCTGCCACGGTCACCGAACTCGTGCACCTCGCGACGCTCTATCACGACGACGTCATGGACGAGGCGGAGATGCGCCGCGGCGCACCCAGTGCAAATGCTCGCTGGGGCAACAGTATTGCCATCCTCGCCGGTGACTACCTGTTCGCTCACGCGTCAAGACTGGTGTCGACGCTCGGGCCCGAAGCCGTTCGCATCATCGCGGAAACGTTTGCCGAGTTGGTCACCGGACAGATGCGCGAGACGATCGGTGCCAGGCAGGAACAGGATCCGATCGAGCATTACCTCAAGGTCGTGTGGGAGAAAACCGGTTCGCTGATCGCCGCTTCCGGTCGATTCGGTGGAACTTTCTCGGGATCCGACGCCACCCAGATCGAACGACTCGAGCGACTCGGCGACGCCGTCGGCACCGCATTTCAAATCGTCGACGACATCATCGACATCTCCTCCGTTTCGGAACAGTCGGGTAAAACCCCTGGCACCGACCTGCGCGAGGGAGTCCACACGCTTCCTGTGCTGTACGCCTTCGAGGAAGAGGGCGCCGATGCGGATCGCCTTCGCGAGCTGCTTGCCGGCCCGGTCACCGAGGATGCTGACGTCGAGGAGGCCCTCGCCTTGCTCGAACGTTCACCGGGAATGACCAAAGCCAAAGCAAAGCTGGGCGAATATGTCGACGCAGCCCTGGCTCAGCTGGCAGAGTTGCCGCAAGGTCCGGCCAACGACGCCCTCGTTCGCTTGATCGACTACACGGTTCGACGGGTTGGCTGACGTTTAACCGCGTACACCGTTCGCGTTGCCGCGGGAACCTGAACACCCTTGCTCTTCGTTGTGCTAACGGGTCGGCTGCAAAAGCCGCGAAGTTACACGCGAGCAGTCGAGCTCGTTACGGGTAAGGGGTTGAGCGCTGTGCACGGCTACGCAAACGGAGCCAAGACTTTCGGGCTGCTGCTGGGCATGTCTGCCCTGATCGTGTTCATCGGATCGTTGTTCGGCAACCCGACCATCTTGTGGTTATCCGTACTTTTTGCCGTCGGAATGAACGCCTACGTCTATTTCAACAGCGACAAGCTGGCGTTGCGGTCGATGCATGCCCAGCCCATCACCGAGGTCGAAGCGCCCGTGATCTATCGCATCGTGCGCGAACTGGCGACTACAGCGCATCAGCCGATGCCCAGGCTCTACATCAGCCCGACCAACGCACCGAATGCCTTCGCAACCGGCCGTAATCCGCGCCACGCTGCGGTATGTGTGACCAGCGGAATCATGGGTTTGTTGAACGAGCGAGAACTGCGAGCAGTACTCGGGCACGAACTCTCACACGTCTACAACCGGGACATCCTGATCTCTTCGGTCGCCGGGGCCATGGCTGCCGTCATTTCCGGCCTGGCGAACTTCGCGATGTACGCCAGCATGTTCGGCGGACGAGGCAACGGTCAGGGAAGCAACCCGATTGCATTGCTGCTGGTCTCGCTTCTGGGACCGATCGCCGCCACCGTGGTCAAACTGGCGGTCTCGCGCTCACGGGAGTATCAGGCCGATCAATCGGGAGCCGAGCTCACCGGTGACCCACTGGCGCTGGCGTCGGCGCTACGAAAGCTGGAGGCAGGTGTAGCGGCGGCTCCCTTGCCCCCTGAGCCTCGATTGGCGGCTCAGTCGCATCTGATGATCGCAAACCCGTTCCGGGCGGGGGAGAAGATGAGCAAGCTCTTTTCGACACATCCGCCGATGGCGGAGCGGATCGAGCGTTTGGAGAAGATGGCGGGGATGTAGGGGCCTTCGGCCCCGGTGCGCCTTTCTGGTCGTCGGAACTACCAAAAAGGCGCACAGGGGCGCAGCCCCTACTACCGGTAGTTCACGAACTGCAGGGCGATCCCGAAGTCCTCACCCTTGAGCAGGGAGATGACGCCCTGAAGGTCGTCGCGCTTCTTGCTGCTGACGCGCAGCTCCTCACCCTGGATCTGTGCTTTGACGCCCTTGGGGCCCTCGTCACGGATCTTCTTGGTGATCTTCTTTGCGTTCTCACTGGAGATGCCCTGGACCAACGTTCCGGACAGTTTGTAGATCTTTCCGGACTGTGCCGGCTCTCCCGCATCGAATGCCTTCAGGGAGATGTCCCGGCGAATCAACTTTTCCTTGAACACCTCGAGGGCCGCCAGCAAGCGCTCCTCGGTGTCGGCGTTCAACGTGATCGTTTCTTCACCCGACCACTCGATCGACGCACCGGTGTTCCGGAAGTCGAAGCGTGTGGTCAGCTCCTTGGCAGCTTGATGCAGGGCGTTGTCCACCTCTTGACGGTCTACTTTGCTCACCACGTCGAAGGACGAATCAGCCACTTCTACACTCCCGCTTTCCGGTAGTCACAACATCGAGGTCTGCCCACCTTCCGTGCCGGTGGACACCTCGACGTTATCGGGTCGGCACCGCCGCTCACCACCCGGTTTGCAAAATGGGGGTGGGTTCGTTGTATTCTTCTTTCCGCACCAAGGAAGCCGTTCTTGGCCGCTGCGCGCCGCGATATACTTGCGAGTGCATCGGATCAAGACCTGGTGCAGCACGGCAGATTGCCCGAGCGGCCAATGGGAGCGGACTGTAAATCCGTCGGCTTATGCCTACGTAGGTTCGAATCCTACATCTGCCACACCAAGTCAGCCCCGATCCTGAATCAGGATCGGGGCTGACTTTTTTTGTGTTCGGCCCCGGCTGCTCCAGCTCAGGCTGTTCCGGCTCCGATCGCGTCGAGTGGTCGGAGGCGCAGCAGTAGGTAGATACAGAGTTGTAGATACAGAGGAGCAGTGCGCTGTCGGCCGAGACGCGGGGTCGTCGTTCTCAGTGTCGTCGTTCTCAGCGTCGTCGTTCTCGGGCACGAACGGCCGTAATTAGGCACGAGTGGCCGTCATTGGGCGGATATCCGTTGCGTCAAAGGCCTCGCCATGGGCTCGGATCGGTGCAACAATGGGCTGCGGCACTGATTTTGCCCCGATGACCTGGCGATTTGGTGCTGGAGCGCGTTCGTGTGTAATCTTTCGGAGGCTTCAAGAGAGCGGCAACGCACTCCGGAAGCCACGCCCCCTTAGCTCAGTCGGTAGAGCGTTTCCATGGTAAGGAAAAGGTCAACGGTTCGATTCCGTTAGGGGGCTCGCTGGATTGTGGTGCCGCGCTTTTTGCGCGACACTCGACACCGAGGCGGTGTAGCTCAGTTGGTAGAGCAAACGACTCATAATCGTTGCGTCGCCGGTTCAAGTCCGGTCACCGCTACACAATATGCATGATCCACCCTGATTGTTCGTAATCAGATACACCCGAAAGAAGGCATCCCGTGGCCTCCTCGACCGACGTTCGGCCCAAGATCACCTTGGCCTGCGAGGTATGCAAGCACCGTAACTACATCACCAAGAAGAATCGGCGCAACGACCCCGATCGCCTGGAGCTCAAGAAGTTCTGCCCCAACTGCGGAACCCACCAGTCGCATCGCGAGTCGAAGTAGCAAGTCCTTAACGGGACGACGATTTTCGCGGAAGACCCTCTTGGGGCCTGCGTCTTCGGGTCCTAGCTAGAAGAGAGTTTCTCCGCGTGACTGATTTGCAAGAGAACAAGGCAGCGGCCGAGGTCCCTACGGACCCGGCCGCTCATGCCGTCCAGATGGTCGGTCACCACTATCGTGTCGAAGACTTCTACGAGGTCGGGCGCGAGAAGGTGCGCGAGTTCGCTCGCTCCGTCCAGGATTCACATCCTGCGCATTACGACGAAACCGCTGCAAAGGGCCTCGGATACGACGGCCTGATTGCACCGGTGACGTTTGTTGCGATCGTCGGCGGCATTGCCCAACGTCGACTCTTCGAAGAAGTTGTCACCGGCTACGACTTGAGTCAGATTCTCCATACTGATCAACGGATCGTGCTTCACGAACCGATTCAGGTGGGGGATCGACTGTTCTGCGACGTCTATCTGGATTCGTTCAGGCAGGCTGCAGGTAGTGACATCATCGTGACCAAGAACATCATCATCAACCAGCACGGTCGAGAGACCGTCACGATGTGGACAACCCTGGTTGCCCGCACCGGTGGTGAGGTGGACGAGAACATCGCCCACGCAGTCAAGGATGTGATGATGCATGTCGCTCCGTAAATTTTCCGACGTGAATGTCGGCGATCTTCTTCCTGAGAAGACCGTCACCGTCACGCGTGGAAACCTCGTCAATTACACGGGCGTATCGGGAGATCCAAACCCGATTCACTTCAGTGACGAGGTTGCTCGACTTGCCGGCCTGCCCGATGTGGTGGCGCACGGCATGCTCTCCATGGGCATGGGTGCCGGATACGTCACCGAATGGCTAGGGGACCCGGGTGCGGTAACCGAATACAATGTACGGTTTACTAGTCCGGTAATCGTGGCAGCCGACAAGGCCGCCGAGATCGAGTTCACCGCCAAGGTGAAGTCGATCGACGAAGACAGCAAGACTGCAGTACTGGCAATTGTGGCAAAATCCGAAGGTAGAAAAATCTTCGGCCGCGCCACGGCCACAGTCCGTCTGGCCTGATAGCCGGGTAGATTGTGTTTGTTCCGGGGCTTTGAAGTACACTGAGATTTCTGGGATTCCTCAGCGCTGCGCGCTGCCCTGAACGTCGCAAGATGTTCACATCGGGTAGCGCGTATGTTGTGTGATCGCAGAGCGGTTAACCGAACCAGCAGGGCATGAAAGTGCCGGGCTGCGGACGTCAACCAAAGGGGCGTAGCTCAACTGGCAGAGCAGCGGTCTCCAAAACCGCAGGTTGCAGGTTCAAGTCCTGTCGCCCCTGCCCCCGGATGCCAGCGACTGAGAGGAACGACGTGAGCGAGGATCGCGACAAGCGCGACGCCGACGCTTCGGACGCGGAGACTTCACCGTCTTCCGCTTCGAAGGCTGTCGACGACACTGCAGCTGACGCGGCCACGCGTTCCGATCTTTCGCTGGACAAGGGAGACGCCGTAGAGACGGCTTCCGCATCAAGTGGGGTTTCCAACAAGCCGACCGGCAAGCGCGCTGCACGCGGCGCCTCGGTTGCAGCGTCCACCGTGAAGACTCCGGCTCGGACGGCGTCGCCGAAGGCGACTGCAAAGAACCCCGGTAAGAACCCCAAGGCGAAGAAGGACAACCTCTTCAAACGCCTTCGCAAGTTCTTCCGCGAGGTCATCGCAGAACTCCGCAAGGTCATCTGGCCGAACCGTAAGCAGATGGTCACCTATACCAGCGTCGTGCTGGCGTTCGTGGTCTTCATGGTCGCTTTCATCAGCGGCGTCGATATCGCTGTGATCAAGGGCGTTACCTGGCTGTTCGGCTGATTGTCGAATCGTCGGGCGTCCTTGCCTGCGAGCGCGAGAAAGACCCGCACGGGTCCGAGTAACGAGAGGAAGCGAGTGCCCCAGTGAGCACCCCCGAGAACGACACGAATGAGGCCTTGGCCGAAGAGCGTGTTTCTGCCGAGGCGGCAGCCGAAGTAGACGTCGAGGCTGGCGAAGGCACCGATACCGACGCTGCCGAAGACGCTGCAGACGGCACCGAAGCCGCGCAGACCGAGGCAACCGAGGACATCATCTCCGAGGACGCCGAGAACTCCGACGACGCTGCTCCGGCAGCCGACATCGAAGTAGAAGATCCGGTTGCGGAACTGAAGGCTGCTCTGCGCCGCGCACCAGGCGACTGGTACGTCATCCACTCGTACGCCGGTTACGAGAACAAGGTCAAGACCAACCTCGAGACCCGCGTTCAGAACCTCGACGTCGGCGACTACATCTTCCAGGTGGAAGTACCCACCGAAGAGGTCACCGAGATCAAGAACGGCCAGCGCAAGCAGGTCAACCGCAAGGTTCTCCCCGGCTACATCCTGGTCCGCATGGAACTCAACGACGAATCGTGGGGCGCAGTGCGCAACACGCCTGGCGTCACCGGATTTGTCGGTGCCACCTCGCGTCCGTCGCCGCTGTCTCTCAACGACGTCGTCAAGTTCCTGCTTCCTCAGCAAGAGCAGAAGAAGCAGCAGGCTGCAGCAGCTGCCGTCGCAGCAGGCGAGGCGCCGGTCGAGTCCTTCGGTAAGCCCCTCATCGAGGTGGACTTCGAGATCGGCGAATCCGTCACGGTCATGGACGGCCCGTTCGCGACATTGCCTGCCAGCATCAGCGAGGTCAACGGAGAGCAGCAGAAGCTCAAGGTCCTCGTATCGATCTTCGGACGTGAAACTCCGGTTGAGTTGAACTTCAACCAGGTCGCGAAGATCTAACCCCCACACTTGCACTGTTAGACGCAAGACACACACCCAAGCTAGAAACTAGGAACTAGAGATGCCCCCAAAGAAGAAGAAGCTCGCCGGGCTCATCAAGCTGCAGATCCAGGCAGGTCAGGCTAACCCTGCACCTCCCGTGGGTCCCGCGCTCGGTCAGCATGGCGTGAACATCATGGAGTTCTGCAAGGCCTACAACGCGGCGACTGAGTCCCAGCGCGGCAACGTTGTGCCGGTCGAGATCTCGGTCTACGAAGACCGGACCTTCGATTTCAAGCTGAAGACCCCTCCCGCTGCTCGACTGCTCCTCAAGGCAGCCGGCGTAGCCAAGGGCTCCGGCGAACCGCACAAGACCAAGGTTGCCTCGGTAACCATGGATCAGGTGCGCGAAATCGCGAAGACCAAGGCTGAAGACCTCAATGCCAATGACATCGAGCAGGCCGCGAAGATCATCGCCGGCACCGCTCGTTCCATGGGCATCACGGTCCAGGGCTAATTCAGCAGCTCCCCAGCATCACGTGGGAGGGCCGGCCAGGCCCTGACCACAACTGAACCATTCACCACTGCATCAAGTAACTCTCTGCAGTGATAAGTAAGGACAGAAGAAATGGCAAAGCGCAGCAAGGCGTACCTCGCCGCCGCTGAGAAGATCGACGCAGACAAGCTCTACAGCCCGCTTCAGGCTGCAAAGCTCGCCAAGGAGACGTCGTCCACCAAGATGGATGCAACCGTTGAGGTTGCAGTTCGTCTGGGCGTCGACCCCCGTAAGGCTGACCAGATGGTCCGCGGAACGGTCAACCTGCCCCACGGCACCGGTAAGACCGCTCGCGTCATCGTGTTCGCCGTTGGCGAGAAAGCAGCAGAAGCTGAGGCTGCAGGCGCTGACGTAGTCGGTGCAGAAGACCTGATCGAGCGCATCCAGGGTGGATGGGTCGATTTCGACGCCGCAATCGCGACTCCTGATCAGATGGCCAAGGTCGGCCGCATCGCCCGTGTCCTCGGACCCCGTGGCCTGATGCCGAACCCCAAGACGGGCACCGTTACCGCGGATGTCACGAAGGCTGTCAACGACATCAAGGGCGGAAAGATCAACTTCCGCGTCGACAAGCAGGCCAACCTGCACTTCGTCATCGGCAAGGCATCGTTCGACGATGAGAAGCTGGTGGAGAACTACGGCGCAGCGCTGGACGAGATCCTGCGTGCGAAGCCCTCGTCGGCCAAGGGCCGCTACGTGAAGAAGATCACGGTTTCGACCACCACCGGTCCGGGCATCCCGGTGGATCCGAACCGTACCCGCAACCTCCTCGAGGATGCTGCAGACGCGTAAGCAGTCCGCTGAACTGAAGGAAGGCCGATAGGGATTACCTCCCTATCGGCCTTCTTTTTTGCATTCAGAGAGAGGGCCCAGGGCCGATTTGGTGATGTGTTGCCCGGTGAGGTAGTCTTCAACGCGGAGTTCAGTGCTGGATATGAACTTCACCCCAAAATCATGTTCTACCCAAGACCGTTGGTTATTGCGCTTAGCGATGAGTGCAGTTGAAAGTCCGGAAATGTCCGGCGACCCACGCAGGAGGACGAGGTAAGGGGGAACGCATTCTGTGGTGGTTCTTTTCGCTTCCGTTTGTCTCCTCTGTACGCCCCGTGCGCCCTGCGCCGGGGCGTTTTGCATGTCTAGGACTTGTGGCTTGTCAGGTTCTCCTGGTGAGCCACGGCGGTTCCGAAGTGGGATAACGACTGTCACGAGAGGAGGCGAAGTATGGCAAAGCCTGAGAAGGTTTCCGCAGTTGCGGAAATCACCGAGCAGTTCAAGGGTTCGACCGCTGCTGTGATCACGGAATACCGTGGTCTTTCAGTGGGCAACATCACGACACTGCGACGCGCTCTCGGAGAAGGTGCCACCTACTCCGTCGCCAAGAACACCCTGGTTAAGCGTGCCGCCGCTGAGGCTGGCATCGAGGGCCTTGATGACCTGTTCGTCGGACCGACCGCCATTGCATTCATCAAGGGCGAACCGGTCGACGCTGCGAAGGCACTGAAGAACTTCGCAAAGGAAAACAAGGCGCTCATCATCAAGGGCGGCTACATGGACGGCGCTGCGCTGTCCGTGGACGAGGTCAACAAGATCGCGGATCTCGAATCCCGCGAAATCCTGTTGGCAAAGCTTGCCGGCGCGATGAAGGGCAACTTGGCAAAGGCCGCAGGCCTGTTCAATGCTCCCGCTTCGCAGATGGCCCGTTTGGCCGCTGCACTGCAGGAGAAGAAGGCCGCAGAAGGCGGAGCTGCAGAAGCTCCGGCTGCTGCCGCAGAGGCTGCTACCGAGGCTCCGGCCGAGGCCGAAGCCGAAAGCTGATCCGCACCCGCGCATCACTGCTATATCCCCGCCCGGTCGCGGATCAGCGACATGGGACTTACAGGAAGGACCGCCACAATGGCGAAGCTCAGCACCGAAGAGTTGTTGGACCAGTTCAAGGAGCTCACCCTCCTCGAGCTCTCGGAGTTCGTTAAGGCATTCGAGGAGACCTTCGAGGTCACCGCTGCTGCTCCCGTCGCCGTCGCCGCTGCAGGCGCACCGGCTGCCGGCGCAGAAGCTGCTGAAGAGCAGGACGAGTTCGACGTCGTCCTCGAGTCGGCTGGCGACAAGAAGATCCAGGTCATCAAGGTCGTCCGTGAGGTCGTTTCCGGCCTCGGCCTGAAGGAAGCCAAGGATCTCGTCGAGAGCGCTCCGAAGGCAATCCTGGAGAAGGTTTCGAAGGAAGCAGCTGAAGCTGCAAAGGAAAAGCTCGAAGGCGCCGGCGCAAAGATCTCCGTCAAGTAAGACGGTTTTCTCCGCTGCTCACCTCGAGTAGTCGAAAGAGGGTCACTTCCTACGGGAAGTGGCCCTCTTTTTTATTGGGCGCACCCGGCGGGAATGTCCGGATCGGCGCAGGTCGGATGCGTGTCCGATTCAGGGTGCGTGTTAGTTTGTGCTTCGTACTTACTCGTTAGTAGTATTCGCAGTCACGGGTAACACTTCCATGCGATAGAGTGACCCAACCCACATCGGGTGGATGCATCGGACGGCGCGGAGGTAGTGGTGGGAGTAGAGGTAGCGGTAGACGGGCTGACTAAGTCTTTCGGGTCGCAGAGGATTTGGCAGGACGTGTCGTTGACGCTTCCCGCCGGTGAGGTGAGCGCATTGCTGGGGCCCTCGGGTACCGGTAAGTCGGTGTTCTTGAAGTCTTTGATCGGTTTGCTCCGCCCCGAGCAGGGTTCCATCGTGATCGACGGCACGGATATTTTGCAGTGTTCCTCGAAGGAGCTCTACGAGATCCGTAAGTTGTTCGGTGTGCTGTTCCAGGACGGTGCGTTGTTCGGTTCGATGAATTTGTACGACAACATCGCGTTTCCGCTCCGTGAGCATACGAAGAAGTCGGAATCCGATATCCGCAAGATCGTGATGGAGAAGCTCGATCTGACGGGTCTGGTCGGTGCGGAGGACAAGCTTCCCGGTGAGATTTCCGGTGGTATGCGTAAGCGTGCCGGTCTGGCGCGTGCACTCGTGCTCGATCCCGAGATCATTCTCGTCGACGAGCCGGACTCCGGTCTGGACCCGGTGCGTACGACGTACATCAGTCAGACGTTGATCGATATCAATGCTCAGTCCGATGCGACGATTCTCATTGTCTCGCACAACATCAACCTTGCTCGTACGGTTCCGGACAACATCGGGATGCTGTTCCGCCGTCAGTTGGTGATGTTCGGTCCTCGTGAGGTGTTGCTCACGTCCGACGAGCCCGTCGTCAAGCAATTCCTCAACGGCACGATGATCGGTCCGATCGGTATGTCGGAGGAGAAGGACGAGGCTCAGATGGCGCACGAGCAGGCGCTCGTGGATGCCGGTCACCATGCCGGTGGTGTCGACGACGTCGAGGGCATCGTGCCGCAGATGAAGGCGACGCCCGGTAATCCGGAGCGTCAGGCTGTTCGTCGTCGTCAGGAACGCGTCCGTCAGATCATGCACACACTGCCGGTGAACGCGCAGGCGGCAATCCAGGACAGCCTCAACGAGGAGGCGGGTCAGTTCAACCATGCCTACGCGGACGCGAGCGAGTACCAGGGGGAGTGGGACGGAAGCTCGCAGGATACACAGGTAATTCCAGCTTATGAGGGTGATCCCTACGGAAACACGACTCACGGACAAGGGTAGGCATAACGAATGGCGGGTACCCGCAACTCGGTTCTGAGTCCTGTACACGGGGCACTGACTCAGGCCGGCAACATCGTCGAACTCTTCGTCGAGGTCGTGAAGAATACGTTCCGGCGGCCGTTTCAGTTTCGCGAGTTCATCGAGCAAGCATGGTTCATCGCCAGCGTCACGATTTTGCCGACTGCGCTGGTCGCGATTCCGTTCGGCGCTGTCGTTTCGCTGCAGACCGGTTCGCTGATCAAGCAGTTGGGCGCTGAATCGTTCACCGGCGCTGCCAGCGTTCTTGCGGTGATTCAGCAGGGAAGTCCACTGGTGACTGCTCTGCTTGTCGCTGGTGCTGCCGGTTCGGCGGTCACCGCTGACCTCGGTTCGCGGACAATCCGTGAAGAGATCGACGCCATGGAAGTCCTTGGCATCAATCCCATTCAGCGACTTGTTGTTCCACGTGTGTTGGCGATGGTGCTCATTGCCGTATTGCTCAACGGGCTGGTATCCGTCGTTGGTATCGCGGGTGGCTACTTCTTCAACGTGATCCTGCAGGGCGGTAACCCCGGCGCCTACATCGCATCGTTCTCGGCGTTTGCGCAGCTGCCGGATATCTGGAGTGGCGAGATCAAGGCTGCGGTCTTCGGTGTCATCGCCGGGGTCATCTCGGCTTACAAGGGACTACACCCCTCTGGTGGGCCCAAAGGCGTTGGTGAGGCGGTCAACCAGGCCGTTGTCATCACGTTCCTGTTGTTGTTCTTCGCCAATCTGATTCTGACGATGGTGTACCTCCAGATCGTGCCGGCGAAGGGATCCTGACCTACATGACCATCGCACGAGGCCGCGGCGATCAGTTTCTGCTGAAGAGCCGCAAAGTAGCCAGAATGCCGCTCAACGTGCTTGATCGCGCGGGTGAGCAGATGTCGTTCTACGCGCGAGCCATTGCCTGGACACCGCGCACACTGCACCGCTACCGCAAGGAAACTCTGCGTCTACTCGCTGAAGTGACCTTCGGCAGTGGCGCATTGGCCGTCATCGGCGGAACTATCGGCGTCATCGCGATGATGTCCGGATTCACCGGCGTCGTTGTGGGATTGCAGGGGTTCGCGGCGCTGGAACAGTTGGGTAGCTCGGTCCTGACCGGCTTCCTGTCTGCCTACGTCAATACTCGCGAGATCGCGCCGATTGTTGCCGCGCTGGCCCTTTCGGCGACGGTCGGGTGTGGTTTCACCGCACAACTCGGTGCTATGCGTATCTCCGAGGAGATCGACGCGCTCGAGGTCATGGCAGTCCCGTCGGTTCCCTTCCTGGTGACGACTCGCATGATCGCCGGCTTTGTGGCCGTCATCCCGCTGTATATCGTCGGCTTGCTTGCCGCCTATCTGGCCTCGCGCGTGATCAGTACGGTATTCAACGGCCAGTCAACGGGGTCTTATGACCATTACTTCAACTTGTTCCTGCCACCGCAGGACGTGTTGTATTCGTTTGCCAAGGTTCTGGTCTTTGCTTTTGTTCTGATCTTGATCCACTGCTACTACGGATTTCACGCTTCGGGTGGCCCGGCAGGCGTCGGTGTGGCCGTCGGTCGCGCCGTTCGTGCGGCAATCGTGACGATCGCAGTGCTTGACTTCTTCCTCAGCCTTGCAATCTGGGGGACCACGACAACAGTGAGGGTGGCCGGATGATCGAGGCTCCGTCCGTTCTGCGCCGCCGTGTGCTGGGAATTGTGTTCTTCGTTGTGTTGGCGCTGTTTCTCACCTTCACGATCGGGGCGTTCAACAAGACATTCACAGACGTCGTGAAGGTCGATCTCCTGTCCGATTCCGTGGGAAATGCGTTACCGCCCAACGCGGATGTCAAGGTTCGTGGAATGTTGGTCGGTGAGGTGCGATCTGCGTCGACAACCGATGGTGTCGTCACATCGGTTCTCGCGATCGAACCGGACAAAGCCGAGTTGATTCCCTCCGACGCGACAGCTCGTTTGCTCCCGAAGACACTGTTCGGTGAGCGGTACGTCTCGCTGATCATCCCGGAGGGGACAACGGCTCCGCCTCTTTCGGCCGGAACCGTGCTTCATCAGGACAAGAGCGGCAACGCGATCGAGGTTGGCGAGGTCTTGGACGGTTTGCTCCCGTTGCTGCAGGCAATTCCGCCGCAGGATCTCGCGAACACCCTCGGTTCGCTGGCACAAGGCTTGACCGGCCGCGGCGCTGAGTTGGGGCTCACCGTTGACCGTCTCGAGGAGATTTTCCGCGAGGTCAATACCGAACTCCCCGCCGTGCAGGAGGACCTGCGCAAGTTCGCAGATTTCTCACAGACCTATTCGGAGGCCGCTCCGGATCTCGTGAATGCACTCGACACCCTGCGCACCACCGGAAACACCGTGGTGGAGAAGCAGAATCAAGTCAACACCCTGTTGGCTTCGTTGACGGCGACGTCGTCGACCACCGCTGCGTTCCTCGAGACAAACGCGCAGTCCATCATCACACTGTCCGCAGACTCACGAGAAGCGCTGCAGTTGTTGGCTCAGTACTCTCCGACGTTCGGGTGCACCTTCAAGGGATTCGCTGAAACTACGCCGAAGGCCGCCAAGATTCTCTCGGCTGACGCGCCTGATCCCGGTGTTCGGGCAAACATTCAGATTGTCAACCCGAAGGGGCGTTACATCCCCAACCAGGACGAGCCTCGACTCGTCGACAATCGTGGACCGGTTTGCTACGACAATGTCACCGAGCCCGGTCGACCCTTCCCACAGTATCCCGGCGGTTCGTACGGTGACGGCTCGTACCAGGTTCCCTCCCGCAACGGTGGCCCCGAAACGATGGAGTTCTTGCAGGCTCCGGAAGGTTCGGGACCGCAGATGTTCTCGACCAACACCACCGGTCCGGTGCAGCAAGCCGGATATGCGGGCTCGCAACTCGAAGAGGATACGTTGAAGGTCATCTACGGCCAGGCTAATGGTGTTGCACCGGAGAATGTTCCGTCGTGGACCACTATGGTCAGCGCTCCCGCATTTACCGGTGCGGAGGTGAGCTTCCAATGAGAGGTCTCGCAGCACCGCTGACAAAGCTCATCATATTTGTCGTGGTCACGATTCTGGCAACAGGATTGCTGGCGGCGAGTATCGCAAACCTCGGAGGGGGAGGCGGGACCAAGTTCAACGCCGTGTTCTCCGACGTGACCTCACTGAACGAGGGCGACGAGGTTCGGATTGCAGGTGTGCGTGTCGGTCAGGTCGAGAAAATCGCCATCGTCAACGACAACCAAGCCGAAGTGCAGTTCTCGGTCTCCGATCGAGATTGGTTGCCGGCCAGTTCCATTGCCACGATCCGTTTCCGGAACCTGGTCGGGCAGCGTTACATCTCGCTGTCTCAGGGCGAAGGCAGCCAGGGTAAGAAGCTGACCGCAGGCGAAACGCTCCCTCTCGAGCAGACCCGACCGGCCGTCAATCTCACGACCCTGTTCAACGGCTTCAAGCCGTTGTTCACGACTTTGAGTGCCGAGGATGTCAACAAGCTGTCGTACCAGATCATCCAGGTTTTCCAGGGAGAGTCGGGAACGATCAGCGAACTCGTCCGCAACACGGCCAGCCTGACAAACACGGTGGCGGACAAGGACGTTGTCATCGGCGCGGTGATCAAGAACCTCAACGAAGTGCTGTCGACAGTAAATGCGAACGACAAGAATCTGGATTCGCTCATCGTCAACACGCAGCAGTTGGTAACGGGACTTGCCAACGAGCGCGGAGTTGTCGGGTCAGCAGTCACGTCGCTCGCCGGATTGACAAATGCAACGGCGGATTTGCTGGAGCCCACGCGACCGTCTATCCAGGGATCGATCACGGCGCTGGACACTTTGGCCACAACGCTGAACCGCCGTAGCGACGACGTGAATGCAGTGCTCGAGACCTTGCCCGTGAAGCTGGACAAGTTGACCCGTGTCGCCAGTTACGGATCGTGGTTCCAGTTCTACCTGTGCGGAATCGACATCATTGCAGGTCCTGGTCAGTCGGCAACATTGAACTTGCCGACCGGGTTGCCGACGGTCAATATGCCGATCTACACCAATGCGGCCAAGCGATGCACTCAAGACGGAATGAAGGAGTTGCAGGGCCGATGAAAAAGCGTCGTAGTCCGGCAATGGCCGGCGCCATAGGCATCGTCGTGGTGCTCCTGGCAACGTTGTCTGCCTTCTTCATGGATTCACTTCCCTTTGTCGGCGCAGGGTCTTCGTACGCGGCGGAATTCTCGGAAGCTGCTGGGCTCAAGCCCGGTAACGAGGTCCGCATCGCGGGTGTGAAGGTCGGCAAGGTGACATCGGTCGACCTCGACGGTGACCGCGTTCTGGTCGACTTCAAAGTCAAGGATGCGTGGGTCGGCGATCAGACGTCGGCGTCCATCCAGATCAAGACGATTCTGGGGCAGAAGTACCTGGCTCTGGATCCGCGTGGCACCGAAAATCTGGATCCGAAGGACCGAATTCCATTGGAGCGCACGACTGCTCCGTACGACGTTGTCGAGGCTTTCTCGTCGGCCGCGGACACTGTCGGTGACATCGACACGGAGCAGTTGGCGCAGAGCATGGAAACGCTGTCGGAGGCCTTCTCCGAGACGCCAGAGGACGTCCGAGCATCATTGGACGGTGTGAGTCGGTTGTCGCAGACTATCGCGAGCCGTGATCAGGACCTGCAGAAACTATTCGAGGCAACGGGCAAGACGTCGCAAATCTTGGCGGACCGGAACAAGGAGTTCACTCAACTGATCAGCGACGGCGCTCTGCTGGTGCAGGAGTTGAACAACCGCCAGCAGGCGATCTCCCAGTTGCTCACCGGAACTCAGCGGGTGTCACAGCAACTCACCGGATTGGTCCGCGACAACGAGGCGGCAATCGGGCCTGCGTTGACCCAACTCAACGGTGTCATCGACATCCTCGAAGCCAACAACGAGAACTTGGACAAGGCTCTGAAGCTCTACGAACCCTTTATTCGCCTGTACGCCAACGTCGTCGGCAACGGCCGCTGGTTCGACCAGGTCGTTGTCAACCTCCTTCCACCTGGTCTGCCACTGATTCCGGGCCCTCGTGATCCGATTCGTACGTTGGGAGGTAACTGATGGCTGATATCACTGAAGCCGAAAGTGGCTCCAAGAAGCGAACTCTGGCGATCATTGCCGCAGCGTTGATTGGCGTGTTGGTGGTTGGCGGCGCCTTGTGGTGGGTGTTCACCCGCGCGGGCACAACAACGATCACGGCGTACTTCGACAAGTCCATCGGTATTTACGACGGTTCCGACGTGCGAGTTCTGGGCGTGAAGGTCGGCACTGTCACCTCGGTGGAACCGCAGGGCGATCAGGTCAAGGTCGACCTCCGCGTGGATCGCGGAATCGATATTCCGGTGGATGCCAATGCGGCGCAGGTGACTCCGTCAGTAGTGGCGGACCGCTACATTCAGTTGACGCCGGTGTTCACGGGCGGCGATAAGATGGCCAGCGGTTCGGTGATTCCGATCGAGCGCACCGCCACCCCGGTCGAGGTCGATCAGTTGTACGCGAGCATCAACGACCTCGCGTCGGCGCTCGGACCCGAAGGTGCGAACAAGGACGGTGCGCTGTCCAAGTTCGTCGAGACCGGTGCCGCGAACCTCGACGGCAACGGAGCAGCGTTGGGGGAGAGCATCACCCAGCTGTCCGACGCGGCTCGTACGTTGAACGACTCGAGTGACAACATCGCGGTGACCATCAAGAATCTCAATACTTTTGTCGGAGCGTTGGCGACCAACGATCAACAGGTGCGCCAGTTCAACACTCAATTGTCCGACCTCACCGGATTTCTGGCGGGCGAACGCGATGATCTGGGTGCCGCTCTGAATCAGTTGTCCTTGACTCTCGGTGATGTCGCTAAGTTCGTGGCAGACAACCGCGATCAGTTGGCAACCACCGCAGAAGGCCTGATTGCGCCGACGCAGACGCTGGCGAACAACAAGGAAGCGCTCGCCAACACCCTGACCTTGTTGCCTCTCGCCATTTCCAATCTGGTGAACTCGTATGACGCCGAATCCGGAGTTCTCGCTTCACGTCTGGCCTTCCCGGACTTGCAGAACCCGGCCGAGGTGCTGTGCAAGTTGATGGATCTCGGCAAACTGGTGCCGGGTAATCCTCAGTTCGAGGAGTTGGGACGACAGATGCAACCCGCCATCGATCAGTGTGTGGCGGTGGCCGCTATGACGGATGCGGCCGACCAGGCCAAGAACATGAATCTCCCGTTCGGAATCCTCGCCGGCCCGGAGCGTGAGATGCAGGTTGTTCCTGGCACGGTGCCGGGTGTCGTGTCACCGCGACTGAGCAGCGGGGAGGGCGAGTGAAGCGCACAGTGATTGCCGGTGCGGGACTTGTGGTTCTGCTCGGTGCGAGTGCCTGCTCGTCGGAGGGCATCTATGCGGTGCCCCTTCCGGGTGGGCCTGACGTGGGATCGAATCCCATGAATCTGACCATTGAATTCGACGACGTTCTCGATCTGGTTCCACAGTCCGCGGTCAAGGTGGACGGTGTTCCGGTCGGGCGGGTCGAGAAGATCGGAGTCGGTCCGGACGGTTGGACCGCCGACGTGCGGATCATCTTGGATTCCTCGGTAGATTTGCCGGCCAATGCCGTTGCCGCCGTGGAGCAGACCAATTTGCTCGGTGAGAAATTCATTCAGCTGTCAGCGCCTCCTAGTGGCGCGGACACTACGGCCCAGTTGTCGGACGGCGACTTGATTCCGTTGGATCGCACTCGCCACGCCACCGAGATCGAGCAGGTTCTCGGTGCATTGTCGCTGCTGCTCAACGGGGGCGGTGTCGGCCAGTTGCAGCCCATCGTCAAGGAGCTCGGCGCGGCGTTCGACGGGCGCGAGGGAACAACCAGAAGTCTTCTGGAACAGGCGAATACTCTCATCGGGGGCTTGAACGAACAGCGTGAGGACATCACTCGCGCGCTCGACGGTCTCGACGTGTTGTCCAGCCGGGTGAACGAGCAGAACGAGAAGATCGCCAAGGTCCTCGACGAACTGCCCGTGGCAATATCGGTACTCAACGAGCAGCGCCCGCAGTTGACGCAGATGCTCGCTCAGGTGGACCGTCTCGGAACCGTCGGTACCGATGTCCTGACACAGTCCAAGGACGATCTGATCGCAGATCTTCAGGCACTTCGTCCGACATTGCAGGCGCTCGCTGCATCCGGTGACGACCTCGTCGGCGCGCTCCCGCTGCTTCCGACGTTCCCGTTCCCGGACGGAGTCGAGAAGATCACGCAAGGTGGGTCGGTCAATTTGTTCCTCGCTGTCGACCTGCAAATCGGTAATACGCTCTCCGGGCTTGGTGTCGGACAGGGAGATCCCGAGTATCGCCAGCCCAAGTTCGGTGATCCCAAGCCGGTGGTGGATCCGTCCAATCCGTATTACAACGGAAACGGACCGCGACCGGGCTGGCCCACAGTGTCACTGCTCCCGATCGCGCCGATCCTTCCGCAGTTGCCGATGGCACCTGCAGCCGGTGCCCCGCTCAACCCCATTCAGGGAATGCTGGATCAGTTCGGAATCGGTGGTGGACAATGAGATCGGCTCTGGTCAAGTGGCAGCTAGTGGGCTTCGTATTGGTCGCGCTCCTAGGGCTCGTCTATGTGGGAGGCAAGTATGTGCGCCTCGACAACCTCCTGGGTTTCGGGCAGTACACGGTCAAGACGGAACTGCAGACGTCGGGCGGCATCTTCACCAATGCCGAGGTGACGTATCGCGGTGTGCCGGTGGGAAGGGTTGGTGATTTGTCACTGACGGACGACGGGATCGAGGTCGATCTGAAGATCGACAACAATGCACCGCCGATCCCGGCGTCGACGAGGGCTGTTGTGGCCAACCGTTCTGCAATCGGCGAGCAGTTCGTCGATCTGATCCCCGATACCGATCAGGGTCCGTTCCTCGAGGACGGTTCTGTGATTGCAGTGGGTGACACAGCGACGCCGGTTCCGGTCGAAGAAGTGTTGACCAGTGCGAACGGCTTGGTCCATTCGGTGCCCGTCGATGCACTGCACACCGTCGCGGTCGAACTCGGTGCAGCCTTCAACGGCAAGGGTGAGGACATCCAGGTTCTGGCCGACTCGTTGTCCGGACTCTCGCAGTCCGGCCTCGACACCTTGCCTCAGACGCTCGGATTGATCCGTGACAGCCAGACGGTGCTCACGACCCAGTCCGACCAGTCGTCGTCGATCAAGCAGTTCAGTGCCGACCTCGATGTCATTGCCGCACAACTGCGGACCAGTGACCCCGACATCAGGCGTCTGATCGACAACGGCATCCCGGCCAGCGAGCAGATCGGGGCCCTCGTCAACGAGACCGGTCCGGCACTGACCACGGACCTGACAAATCTGGCGTCGTTCGGCAGGACGTTTGCGCCTCGTGCCATTGCGCTGCAGCCGTTTCTGATCTTTCTGCCGGGGCTGGCTGCGGCGGGGCCGACAGTGGCTCCTGGTGACGGAACCGTGCATCAAGGGTTGGTGCTGGAGACAAACAATCCGTTGTCGTGCACCGTCGGGTACGAAGGCACCATGGCGATTCTCGATGACATGAAGCGTCAGGATCCCAACTTCGACGACACGCAGCAGGACTTCCCGTTGAACACAGCGGCGTCCTGTGAGGTCCCGCTGGGCAGCGAGACGGGTGTTCGCAGTGCCAACCGGGTTATCTACGCCGATCCCGGCACGATTCAACCGTGGGACTTCAAGCCGAAGGTCGATCCTGACAAGTTGAATCTCAATCCGATTGCTACCCAGTTGGCGCCGATTCTCGGAGTGACGCCGAAGTAGATGTGCCCCAGGGTGTGCTATTGGGTTGGGGCAGTTGAGGATTCGAGGCAACGGAATTGGTGCTGCCAGGATCCGGACATAACAGGTAAGTAGGGTAGTGAGCGTGATTCAGAAAAGCAGTCCGAAGGGGGTGACGGCGCCGCTTGTTGCGGTCGGCGTTCTCCTCGTAGCCGCACTAGTTGCGCTAGGTGTGTTCGGCGTCCCGTACGTGAAGGCGTTGACCACCGACCGCAACACCGCAGAGATTCGCGACGAGGCGTTGATCGGCGCCCAGCAGGTTGCGATCAATCTCAACAACGCCGACTCGGCGAATCTCGACGCGTCGATCGAGACCATGCGGTCTTCGGTTACCGGTGACGAGATGACGGTGTACCTCCAAAGTGTTCAAGATTCCATCACGGACGAACTGCGGAACTCCGGATCCAAGGCCGATGCCGAGGTGATGTCTGCTGCGCTCACCGAACTCAACACGGACGACAGGACTGCGACGGCTCTTGTGGTCGTGAAGGTCACCACTACGCAGGGCAACCAGTACGTGAAGAACCAGGTCGGTATGCGATTGGGCATGGTCGAGGTGGACGGTATCTGGAAGGCCAGTTCGGCCGAACCCGTCGGAAACCGGATCGATCTGGAGTCGGGCACATTGCCGGGCGCCGACGGCACCGGCGGTTCCGATGGGTCGACGCCGGCAACCGAATCACCAGCGCCCACCGAGGCGCCCGCACCGAGCGTAGGGGGCGATTCAGGTGGCCAGTAGTCAGCCTCGATCAGTCATCCGAAGGAGAAGCGCGTAATGCCACCGAAGCGCAGAGTCGGGATGCCGCAGGCAAACCAGAACCGTCGGCCGAAGATAGCCGGATCAGCCCGCTCGTTGAACGTCCCCGCGGGGACGCCGGCCGAGGAACCAGCGAACGTCGAGGCCGTCGAGACCGAGGTAGCCGCAACAGAGGCCGTCGAGACCGAGGCCGTCGAAACCGAGGCAGCCCCGAAGGCAAGCCTTCGGAAAGCCCCGAAGCCGAGTCTCGAGAAGGAAGCCCAGCCGAGTCCCGAGAAGGAAGCCCAGCCGAGTCCCGAGACGGCAGCCCAGCCGAGTCCCGAGACGGCAGCCGAGCCCAGCCTCGCGGAGGAACCGCCAGCACCAGAGCCTGCTCTGTCGAAGGAAGCGAGTCGCACTTCGTGGCCGCTGGTCATCGGGTTAGGCGCAGCAGCGGTGGTAGTCGCGGTGCTTGCGGGTCTGGCTTTTTTCAAGGTCGGCGCCCACATGGACGATGTGGCATGGGTCGACGAGGGGGCGACGGCTGAGGTGCTGCGGGTGACTCCACCGGCGCTCGAGGCGGTGTTCACCTTTGCGCCCGGCACCTTCGACGCCGATTTCGACAAGGGCTTGCAGGGTCTGAACCAGGCCATGCGTGATCAGCTGACCGAGTACAAGGACACACAGAAGGCCGGCGTCGAACAAACCCAGACGGCGACTACGGCGGATGTCACGGAGATCGGTGTCACCAGGCTCGAGGAGGACCGAGCGCAACTACTCGCGCAGTTGAACGTCAGTTCGACGCAGAGTGGTGTGGCTGCCGGTTCCCGTTCCGGGATGGTTGTCGTCAGCTTGGAGAAGCAGGACGGTAATTGGCTGATCTCGGAGATCCGCGACCGCTGACAAATGTGTGCGACGAGCTGGACCGGAAATAGATTCCGGTCCAGTTTTTCGTATCCGGGTCAGTGACTGGCTACACTACCGACAACGGTGTTCGAACCGAGTCGGTCGACTGTTCGAATGCCACGACTTACCTCGGCGCTCTTGACGGGGCGGTTCCGAAGGTCCAGTCTGAGCGGTGAACATGCACGGACGAGTGATCGGCAGTCTCACGTCAGCACCTGAATCAGACCCTCAGCTACACCCGACTCGACATTTCCTGAGTAAGGGTGTACTTTTGGACGTTGCGCTGGCTGCCTCCTGTCCACCCCTCGTCTCAACCGCTGCGAAGTCAAGTACTTCTTGCTTTCTGCGACGGGTTTCGTTCGGGTTGTAACCAGCGAAATTCGAAGCAGATACAGCGGCGGTCGCAACAGTACGGAGCGGCCCGCGTGAGGTGCTGGAAGGACGCATCTTGGCAGTCTCTAGCCAGACCAAGGCAGTTTCCGGAATCCCCGGAGCCCCGAAGAGGGTTTCGTTCGCGAAAGTTCGCGAACCCCTCGAAGTTCCCGGGCTTCTTGATGTTCAAACCGATTCGTTCGAGTGGTTGATCGGCGCGCAGAGTTGGCGCGAACGAGCAGCAGCTCTCGGCGACAATGCAGTGTCCGGCGGTCTCGAAGACATCCTCGCGGAGCTTTCTCCGATCGAGGATTTCTCCGGCTCTATGTCACTCTCCTTCTCTGATCCTCGATTCGACGAGGTCAAGGCCTCGACGGACGAGTGCAAAGACAAGGACATGACCTACGCGGCGCCGTTGTTCGTCACCGCGGAGTTCATCAACAACAACACTGGTGAGATCAAGAGCCAGACGGTCTTCATGGGTGATTTCCCGATGATGACCGACAAGGGCACCTTCATCATCAACGGCACGGAGCGCGTGGTTGTCTCGCAGCTCGTGCGTTCCCCCGGTGTGTACTTCGACAAGAGCGTCGACAAGAGCACCGAGAAGGATCTGCACAGCGTCAAGGTGATCCCGGGTCGCGGCGCATGGCTCGAGTTCGACGTCGACAAGCGCGACACCGTTGGTGTCCGCATCGACCGTAAGCGTCGTCAGCCCGTCACGGTCCTGCTCAAGGCACTCGGCTGGACCACGGAGCAGATCACGGAGCGCTTCGGCTTCTCCGAGATCCTCATGGCCACGCTGGAGAAGGACAACACCGCCGGTACCGACGAGGCTTTGCTCGACATCTACCGCAAGCTGCGTCCGGGCGAGCCCCCCACCAAGGAGAGCGCGCAGACCCTTCTGGAGAACCTGTTCTTCAAGGACAAGCGTTACGACCTCGCTCGCGTCGGTCGTTACAAGATCAACAAGAAGCTCGGCCTCAACGCAGGTCAGCCGATTGTTGCTTCGACGCTGACCGAAGAAGACATCGTCGCCACCGTCGAGTACCTCGTGCGTTTGCACGCTGGTGACACCTCGATGACGGCACCGGACGGCGTCGAGGTTCCCGTTGAGGTCGACGACATCGACCACTTCGGTAACCGTCGTCTGCGCACCGTTGGTGAGCTCATCCAGAACCAGATCCGCGTGGGCCTGTCCCGCATGGAGCGTGTTGTTCGTGAGCGCATGACCACGCAGGACGTCGAGGCAATTACGCCTCAGACCCTGATCAACATCCGCCCGGTCGTCGCTGCGATCAAGGAGTTCTTCGGAACGTCCCAGCTGTCGCAGTTCATGGACCAGAACAACCCGCTGTCGGGGCTGACGCACAAGCGTCGTCTGTCTGCCCTCGGCCCGGGTGGTCTGTCCCGTGAGCGCGCCGGCCTCGAGGTTCGTGACGTTCACGCGTCGCACTACGGCCGCATGTGCCCGATCGAGACCCCGGAAGGCCCGAACATCGGCCTGATCGGTTCGCTGTCGGTGTACGCACGCGTCAACCCGTTCGGCTTCATCGAGACGCCGTACCGCCGGGTTGTCGACGGCCAGGTCACCGATCAGGTTGATTACCTGACCGCTGACGAAGAGGATCGCCACGTCGTCGCACAGGCCAACTCGGCCATCGACCGTGACGGCCGCTTCACCGACGCGAAGATTCTCGTTCGTCGTAAGGGTGGCGAGGTCGAGTTCGTCTCGTCCTCCGACATCGACTACATGGACGTCTCGCCGCGCCAGATGGTGTCCGTCGCTACCGCGATGATCCCGTTCCTCGAGCACGACGACGCAAACCGCGCCCTGATGGGTGCGAACATGCAGCGTCAGGCTGTTCCGCTGGTTCGCAGCGAAGCGCCTCTCGTCGGTACCGGTATGGAGCTGCGTGCAGCCGTCGACGCCGGTGACGTCGTCATCACCGAGAAGACCGGTGTTGTCGAAGAGGTCTCAGCGGACTACATCACGGTCATGGCCGATGACGGAAGCCGCAAGACCTACCGGATGCGCAAGTTCGCGCGTTCCAACCAGGGCACGTGCGCCAACCAGCGTCCGATCGTGGACGAGGGACAGCGCGTCGATGCCGGCCAGGTCCTCGCTGACGGCCCTTGCACCGAAAACGGTGAAATGGCTCTCGGTAAGAACCTGCTCCTGGCGATCATGCCGTGGGAAGGCCACAACTACGAGGACGCGATCATTCTGTCGCAGCGCCTGGTGGAAGAGGACGTCCTGACCTCGATTCACATCGAGGAGCACGAGATCGATGCCCGCGACACCAAGCTCGGTGCCGAGGAAATCACTCGCGACATCCCGAACGTCTCCGACGAGGTCCTCGCTGACCTCGACGAGCGCGGCATCATCCGTATCGGTGCCGAGGTTCGTGACGGCGACGTGCTGGTCGGAAAGGTCACGCCGAAGGGCGAGACCGAGCTGACCCCCGAAGAGCGCCTCCTTCGCGCCATCTTCGGTGAGAAGGCCCGCGAGGTTCGTGACACGTCCCTCAAGGTTCCTCACGGTGAGACCGGCAAGGTCATCGGCATCCGCGTCTTCTCGCGCGATGACGACGACGATCTGCCTCCCGGTGTCAACGAGCTCGTTCGCGTGTACGTGGCCCAGAAGCGCAAGATCCAGGACGGCGACAAGCTCGCCGGCCGCCACGGCAACAAGGGTGTTATCGGCAAGATCCTCCCGCAGGAAGACATGCCGTTCCTTTCGGACGGCACGCCTGTCGACATCATCCTGAACACGCACGGCGTCCCGCGTCGTATGAACATCGGTCAGGTCCTGGAGACCCACCTCGGGTGGATCGGCAAGACCGGCTGGAATGTTCAGATCGCCGCTGACGGCACTCGTCCGGATTGGGCTGCGACCCTTCCGGAAGAGATGCTCGCCGCTCCTGCCGACTCGAACATCGCCACCCCGGTGTTCGACGGCGCGAAGGAAGACGAGCTCACTGGTCTCCTCGAGTCCACGTTGCCGAACCGCGACGGCGAGCAGATGGTCGGCCCCGACGGAAAGGCCACGTTGTTCGACGGCCGCTCCGGCGAGCCGTTCCCGTACCCGGTCTCGGTCGGTTACATGTACATCATCAAGCTGCACCACTTGGTCGACGACAAGATCCACGCTCGTTCGACCGGTCCGTACTCGATGATCACGCAGCAGCCTCTCGGCGGTAAGGCCCAGTTCGGTGGCCAGCGCTTCGGTGAGATGGAGTGCTGGGCTATGCAGGCCTACGGCGCGGCTTACACGCTGCAGGAACTGCTGACCATCAAGTCGGACGACGTGGTTGGTCGCGTGAAGGTGTACGAAGCCATCGTCAAGGGCGAGAACATCCCGGAACCCGGCATCCCCGAGTCGTTCAAGGTGCTCCTCAAGGAGCTCCAGTCGCTCTGCCTCAACGTGGAGGTGCTGTCCTCGGACGGCGCTGCCATCACGATGGCGGACGGCGACGACGAGGACTTGGAGCGCGCTGCGGCGAACTTGGGCATCAACCTGTCCAGGAACGAAGCGGCAACGGTCGACGACCTCGCGAACTAGGTTTCGGTCCCCGGGTTGCTCTGTGAAAGAGCGGCCCGGGGGCGTAGTTCACATTTGAATTGGCAGTCAGGTTGCCGGGTGACCGGCAACCGTAACCCCAACGGGGAAAGGAAGTTACGTGCTCGACGTCAACTTCTTCGATGAACTCCGCATTGGCTTGGCCAGCGCAGAGGACATCCGCAATTGGTCCTACGGCGAGGTCAAGAAGCCGGAGACCATCAACTACCGCACGCTCAAGCCCGAGAAGGACGGCCTCTTCTGCGAGAAGATCTTCGGCCCCACCCGGGACTGGGAGTGCTACTGCGGTAAGTACAAGCGTGTCCGCTTCAAGGGCATCATCTGTGAGCGCTGTGGCGTCGAGGTCACTCGCGCCAAGGTTCGTCGTGAGCGCATGGGTCACATCGAACTGGCCGCACCGGTCACGCACATCTGGTACTTCAAGGGTGTGCCGAGCCGCCTCGGTTACCTGCTCGACCTGGCTCCGAAGGATCTCGAAAAGATCATCTACTTCGCGGCTTACGTCATCGTCGGTGTCGACGAGGAGCTCCGTCACAACGAGCTGTCCACCCTCGAAGCCGAGATGCAGGTCGAGAAGAAGGCTGTCGCAGATCAGCGCGACGCCGATCTCGAGGCACGCGCGCAGAAGCTCGAAGCCGATATCGCCGAGCTGGAGGCAGAGGGCGCCAAGTCCGATGTCCGCCGCAAGGTCAAGGACGGCGGCGAGCGCGAAATGCGTCAGCTCCGTGACCGCGCGCAGCGTGAGCTGGATCGTCTCGACGAGATCTGGAGCACCTTCACCAAGCTGAGCGTCAAGCAGCTCATCATCGACGAGCTCCTGTACCGCGAGCTTGTCGACCGTTACGGCGAGTACTTCACGGGTGCGATGGGCGCAGAGTCCATCCAGATCCTGATGCAGAACTTCGACCTCGACGCCGAGGCGGAGTCTCTTCGCGAGACCATCCGCAGCGGCAAGGGCCAGAAGAAGCTCCGTGCTCTCAAGCGCCTCAAGGTCGTTGCGGCTTTCCAGACCAACGGCAACTCGCCGATGGGCATGGTCCTCAACGCTGTTCCGGTGATCCCGCCGGAGCTTCGCCCGATGGTTCAGCTCGACGGTGGACGTTTCGCGACGTCCGACCTCAACGATCTGTACCGCCGCGTCATCAACCGCAACAACCGCCTCAAGCGACTGATCGACCTCGGTGCTCCCGAGATCATCGTCAACAACGAGAAGCGGATGCTGCAGGAGTCTGTCGACGCCCTGTTCGACAACGGTCGTCGTGGACGTCCGGTCACCGGACCGGGTAACCGCCCGCTGAAGTCCCTGAGCGATCTGCTCAAGGGCAAGCAGGGTCGTTTCCGTCAGAACCTCCTCGGAAAGCGCGTCGACTACTCGGGTCGTTCCGTGATCGTCGTCGGTCCTCAGCTCAAGCTGCACCAGTGTGGTCTGCCGAAGCTGATGGCTCTCGAGCTGTTCAAGCCGTTCGTGATGAAGCGTCTGGTGGATCTGAACCACGCGCAGAACATCAAGTCGGCCAAGCGCATGGTCGAGCGCAAGCGCGTCCAGGTGTGGGATGTCCTCGAAGAGGTCATCGCCGAGCACCCCGTGCTGCTCAACCGTGCACCTACGCTGCACCGTCTGGGTATCCAGGCATTCGAGCCGCAGCTCGTCGAGGGCAAGGCCATTCAGCTCCACCCGCTGGTGTGTGAGGCCTTCAACGCCGACTTCGACGGTGACCAGATGGCTGTTCACCTTCCGCTGTCGGCAGAGGCTCAGGCCGAGGCACGCATCCTGATGCTGTCCTCGAACAACATCCTCTCGCCCGCTTCGGGTCGCCCGCTCGCTATGCCGCGTCTTGACATGGTGACCGGTCTGTTCCACCTGACGCGTCTCGACGACGGTGTCGTCGGTGAGCTCGCTGCAGCTACGTCCGAGGGTCCGGAGCAGGGCGTGTACTCCAGCCCCGCCGAGGCTCAGATGGCCGTGGATCGTGGCGCGCTGACGGTTCAGTCGCAGATCAAGGTGCGTCTGACCAACCAGCGTCCGCCGCGCGATCGCGAAGCGGAACTGTTCCCCGAGGGCTGGAACTACGGCGACGGCTGGACCGCTGTCACCACTTTGGGTCGCGTGCTCTTCAACGAGCTGCTTCCGGCGGACTACCCGTTCGTCAACGAGCAGATGCCGAAGAAGCGTCAGGCAACGATCATCAACGATCTTGCCGAGCGTTACCCGATGATCGTGGTCGCTCAGACCGTCGACAAGCTCAAGGATGTCGGCTTCCACTGGGCAACGCGTTCCGGTGTCACGATCTCCATCTCGGACGTTCTGGTTCCGCCGGAGAAGCCTGCCATCATCGAGGACTTCGAGGCTCAGGCCGACAAGATCGAGAAGCAGTATCAGCGTGGTGCTTTGGACAAGAAGGAGCGCAACAGCGCTCTGGTCACCATTTGGCAGGAAGCGACCGAAAAGGTCGGCAAGGCCATGGAGGCTCACTTCCCCGACAACAACCCGATCCCGATGATCGTGAAGTCCGGCGCGGCCGGCAACATGACTCAGGTTCGTTCGCTTGCCGGTATGAAGGGCCTGGTGACAAACCCGAAGGGTGAGTTCATCCCGCGTCCGATCAAGTCTTCCTTCAAGGAAGGCCTGACCGTTCTCGAGTACTTCATCAACACGCACGGTGCTCGTAAGGGTCTGGCCGATACCGCTCTGCGTACCGCCGACTCGGGTTACCTGACCCGTCGTCTGGTGGACGTGTCGCAGGACGTCATCGTTCGCGAGACCGACTGTGGCACCGAGCGCGGCATCGTCACCACGATCTCGGAGAAGCAGGCCAACGGCTCGATCATCCGCGATGCTCACGTGGAGACCAGCACGTACGCCCGCACGTTGGCTGCTGACGCAGTCGACGAGAACGGCAAGGTCATCGTCGAGCGTGGACACGATCTCGGTGACCCCGCGATCGACGCCCTGCTCGAGGCCGGTATTACGCAGGTCAAGGTCCGTTCGGTCCTGACTTGCACCACCGGCACCGGCGTTTGCGCCACTTGCTACGGCCGCTCCATGGCCACCGGCAAGCTGGTCGACATCGGTGAGGCTGTCGGTATTGTCGCCGCACAGTCGATCGGTGAGCCCGGTACCCAGCTGACCATGCGTACCTTCCACCAGGGTGGTGTGGCCGGCGCCGACATCACCGGTGGTCTGCCGCGTGTCCAGGAACTGTTCGAGGCACGTGTGCCGAAGGGCAAGGCTCCTATCGCGGACGTCACCGGTCGGGTGCAGCTCGAAGACGGCGATCGTTTCTACAAGATCACGATCGTGCCGGACGACGGCGGCGAAGAGGTTGTCTACGACAAGCTCTCCAAGCGTCAGCGTCTGCGTAGCTTCAAGCACAGCGACGGCGAAGACCGCCTTCTGGCAGACGGTGACCACGTCGAGGTCGGACAGCAGCTCATGGAAGGTGCTGCCGATCCCCACGAGGTCCTGCGAGTCATGGGTCCGCGTCAGGTTCAGATCCACTTGGTCAACGAGGTCCAGGAGGTGTACCGGAGCCAGGGTGTGTCGATCCACGACAAGCACATCGAGGTCATCGTGCGCCAGATGCTTCGTCGCGTGACGATCATCGATTCCGGTGCCACCGAGTTCCTTCCCGGTTCGCTCACCGAGCGCGCCGAGTTCGAATCGGCCAACCGCCGCGTTGTCGCTGAGGGCCGCGAGCCCGCAGCAGGCCGTCCGGTGCTCATGGGTATCACGAAGGCGTCGCTCGCGACGGATTCGTGGCTGTCCGCGGCATCGTTCCAGGAGACCACTCGTGTCTTGACCGACGCTGCAATCAACTGCCGCTCGGACAAGCTGATCGGTCTGAAGGAAAATGTCATCATCGGCAAGCTGATCCCTGCCGGTACCGGTATCAACCGTTACCGCAACATCCAGGTTCAGCCCACCGAAGAGGCCCGCGCCGCTGCGTACGCAGTGCCCGCGTACGACGACCAGTACTACAGCCCGGACGGCTTCGGCCAGAACACCGGTGCTGCAGTTCCGCTGGACGACTACGGCTTCAGCAACGACTACCGCTAGCGGTTAGTTCGTGAGAAATCCCCCGCCTCTGATGAGGCGGGGGATTTTTCGTTTCAGGAGTTACTGCCGCTGAGGTCGGGGATGACGATCTCTTGGACGGCCCACTTGTTGCCGTCGGGGTCGGCGAAGTAGATGAATCGTCCCCAAGCCTGGTCGTCGATCGGGCTGATATCGATCCCGCGGCTCTTGAACTCGCGCTCGGCCTCTTCGATGTCCTTGACTACCACCTGCATGCCGACGACCGAACCGGGTTCGGCGTCGGTGATTCCCTTGCCGATGCAGATGGAGCAGGCGGAACCGGGTGGGGTCAGCTGGACGAAACGCAGGTTCTCGTTGACGGTGTGATCGTGGTCGGCGTTGAAGCCGAGTCGGACGTAGAAGTCCTTGGCGCGGTCGATGTCGGTGACGGGAATGGCGACCAGTTCGAGCTTGATGTCCATGACGTGCCCTTCATGTGATGGTGAATTCCGGCGACAGGTCCAGTGTTGCGGGTATTGCGGTCAGAAACGGTCCTCGATTGCGAATCGGATGAAACTTTCCGAATTCCTTGTTGCTTCGAGAGTGCTTCTCTCACTGCTCGACCGATCCCGAACCCGGAGCGGATACCCCGACTCCGCCGCTCTGACTCATACCCTCGAGCGAGCCGAAGGTGCCGACGCTCTCGGCTACCACCGGTTCTGGGTCGCCGAGCATCACGCGGTTCCGGGTATCGCGAGTGGGTCGCCGGCTGTGCTTCTTGCAGCCATTGGCGCTCACACGCGCGACATTCGACTGGGCAGCGGCGGCGTCATGCTGCCGAATCATCAACCGTTGGTTGTCGCCGAACAGTTCCTGATGTTGGATGCCCTGTATCCGGGTCGGATCGATCTGGGTCTCGGCCGGTCATTGGGCTTCACGGAACCGGTTCGCCAGGCGCTACGACGGAGCAAGGACGCGCCAGACACGTTTGCCGCTGATATCGAGGAGCTGCGACGCTATCTGGACGGAACTGCCGTCGTCACGGCTCGCCCGGCGTCGCGCGGCGGGGTGCCGCTCTTTGTGCTTGCCACGCGCACCGGGTTGAAAGTGGCAGCGCAGCTGGGGCTTCCGGTAGTCGTGGGTGGGCCCATGCTCGAGATCGGTGGTACCAACAGGGTGGAGGCGCTGGACCAGTATCGCCGGACTTTCCAGCCCAGCGACGCGCACCCCGATCCTTATGTCGTGGTCTCGCTGGAAGTCATGGTTGCCGATACCACCGAGGCGGCCCGTGAGCTGTTGATTCCGGAGGCGTACGCGCTCGCGGAATCGTCACGGACAGGGGAGTTTCCGCCGCTCGTGTCGGCGGAACAGATCAGGGGCGCAGCGCTCAGCGATCGAACCACCAGGCGTATCGACTCGTTCGTGGCTTCGGCCATGTACGGGACCGCAATCGAGGTGAAGCAGCACTCGAGTGATCTGGCCGAGCGGACGGGCGCGGACGAGTTGCTGGCGTCGACATCGACCTACGACCGCGCCGCCCTGGAACACTCGGATCACGTACTGCGCGAGGTGATCTAGCGGGGAACGTGGAACTCCAGCAGCGTGGCCGCAGCGTCGTCGAGTTCGGACCACAAGACGGGCACGGACAACACGGCGATTGCCGACGTCGGAAACTTGTCTCGAATCCGTTGGGCTGCTTCGGAATTCTCGTTCGATGCCAGATCCAGTGCAGTCCAGGGAATTCCCGGTTCATGGCCGATGACCAGGAGCGTGCTGACATTGGCGGACGTGGTCCGGATTGCGTTGATGACGTCGGCCTGGGATCCGCCGTAGATCGACTTGTCGAAGCCTGTCGGGGCGTCGACGGCGGTCGCGGCCAGGGTGTCGACGGTGCGCCGCGACGTCGAGCACAATACGGCGTCGATGGGTGGGACGTTCTCGCGGATCCATTCGCCGCCGAGGCGGGCTTCGCGCAGTCCCCGTTCGGCGAGTGGCCGCTCGTGATCGCGAATGCCTTCGGGATAGCTGGACTTTCCGTGTCTCATGAGAACGAGGGTGCGGTGGTCTGCCATGCGTTCACGTTATCCGCTTTGTCGCTACCAGTGACGGTTACTCTGGATGGTCAGGACCTTGAAGGAGGCTTCCATGGCAGGCAAGAAGCTCGATCGCACGCATGCTCGAACGGCTCTCGAGGTGGTACGGGAAAGCCCTACCATTGCACTCATCACTGTGGCGCCGGCTGTAGTCGTCTTCGGTGTCGTGTGGTGGCTCTTCGGTTTCTGGGCCGCGATCCTTCTCGCTCTGGTGTTCGGCGTTGCGGCAGTAGCTACTCGCAAGCTGCGTTAGAGCGCACTCACCTGTGCAACGGCGCGCAGTGCATCGCCCACCAGGAACCAGACGGTGAGGCGCGAACCTTCGACGTGGCTCCGTAGGACCACGTCGTCGCCGGCGACAAGGGGTGAGAGGTATTCGATCACCGCCCGGTGAGGCGTGCTGCGCAGTGCAGTTCGGGTACTGATCACCTCTTCGACGGCTTGCCAGTAAACGGCGTTGTTGACGTGATCGAACGGGTCGATATCAGTCACACGCAGGGTGAACGGAGTGTCGATGACGCCCGGTGCTTCGACGTCCGGTGCGTTGTCGGCGATCACACGTTTCCATTTGAGGCGATGTTCGTCGGTGGATTCCTCGAGTGGTTTCATGAAGTCGTCACTCATCCGGGTGGGCATACCGGACTCTGCACTGATGTGGATCCAGAACCCTTCCGTCTCGATCAGCGCACCGTTGCTGCCGTCGAAGCGGACACGCATGTTCGCCCACCTCGTCGAGAATGCGGAGCACCACCGGGTCATGGTCAGATATTCGGGCCAGATCGCCGGACGGATGACGTCGATGACGGTTCGACGCACGATCCAGAACGGGTGAGTGTCGACGGCCTCGATGGCCTCGATGTTGTCGGTGGCGATGTCTTGCAGGTATCGGGCGACGCCGTCCAACCGGAGCGCTTTGGCCGCGTTGATGTCGCCGGTGCGCACCGGGCGTGTTTTCACGAAAATCGGTCCGCGATCGGGCTGCGGCGCGAGTGTGAGGTCTGAGTTCACGAAAGTGATTCCTGTTCGCCGAGGGGTTGCTTGA
Source organism: Rhodococcus sp. MS16 (assembly GCF_013277795.1). Lineage (NCBI taxonomy): Bacteria > Bacillati > Actinomycetota > Actinomycetes > Mycobacteriales > Nocardiaceae > Rhodococcus > Rhodococcus sp. MS16. Next base: position 139,035 of record NZ_VBTM01000005.1, on the reverse strand, counting down.
ATTCTGCCAGGTGGTCGGTCGACGCAGAGATTCGAGCATCGGTGCCGATTTCTTGCGACAATAAGATTCTCTCCTCGCGCTTCGACTACGCACCTTCTGGTGTGGACGGGACTGTCATGACTCGAGCGGCGAGCACAACCTCTGTTACTGCGGTACGCACGACTACAGCACCCACGACTACGGCATCGGAATGTGGCTATTTCGACGCTACGTCCCGGTGCTGGTTCCTTGTTGCAACACCAGCGTCGCATCCGCGATTATGGCGCGAGTATCTAGACGGTGCGCGGGAGAACTATCGACATCACGGAGTCGAGAGTGTCGTCGAATACGACGACATAGTGGACGGGCTCTCGACAACGCTGTTCTTCGTGGCTCTCGACGACGTGGGACGTGTTGTCGGCGGCGTGCGCGTGCAGGGGCCGTACATGTGCGCGGACCAGGCACACGCTGTCCAGGAATGGACCGACCACCCCGGTATCGCACAGGTTTACGCCATGATCGACGGGCGTATCCCAAGTGGTGTGATCGAACTCAAGACTGCCTGGTGCGGGGCGCAAGCGGAGAGACGTGGTGAGCTGACGTCGGCATTGTCGCGCATCGCACCGCATGCGCTGTCGCTGCTCGGAGTCAGGTTCGCATTCGCGACGGCCGCGGGGTACGTACTCGACCGTTGGGCTACCTGTGGCGGCGTCATGGAGGATTCGATTCCCGGGGTTCCGTATCCGGACGAGCGGTATCTGACCCGCATGATGTGGTGGGACAAGCACACCTACGTGGACAAGACGCACCATACTCAGTTGCCGGCACTCCTGGCGGAGGCAGCCCAACTCGAGGGGGCGCAAGTGCCGTCTGACAGCTTCGCGGAAGATGGACTCGGCGATGGTGTCGGCCGGGAATGAGGCGCTCTGGCGAGCGAGAGTGTTCGACGAGCGAGTCGCCGCCGACGCTGCCTCGTTGGAAGAGGTGAGGCGACAACCGGATACGTTGACGCTCGACCATCGGGCTCGGTTCCGCGACGAGTTGTCGGGACTTCGCGACCTTCCTGATCGCCGGGTCGTCGACGAACCTTGTCGATGGGTGTACTACCCGTGGCGGCGCGAGCTGGTGGGAATTCTTGGTCCGCAATCATTTTCACTTCTCCGGTTGGACCGGAACCGGAACAAGATCACCCGTGACGAACAGGCGCGACTGAGACGGTTGCGTGTAGGAATCGTCGGGTTGAGTGTCGGGAATGTCATCGCGCAGGCTCTGGCGCTCGAAGGGTTGTGCGGCGAACTGAGATTGGCAGATTTCGACAGTATCGACCTCTCGAACCTGAACCGAATCCCGGTGGGAATCACTGACGTAGGTGTCAACAAGGCGGTGGTCGCAGCGCGGCGTGTTGCCGAACTCGACCCGTATCTTGCTGTGTCGGTGTTTACGGCCGGGGTGACGGACGCGAGCGTCGAGAAGATTGTCGACGGTCTGGATCTGGTTGTCGAGGAATGTGATTCGCTCGACGCCAAGATGTCGATACGACGGGTGGCGCGTGGTCGTGGAATCCCGGTGATCATGGAGACAACCGATCGTGGGCTGCTGGACATCGAGCGTTTTGATCTCGAGCCGCAGCGGCCGTTGTTTCACGGGCTTCTCGGGAATGTCGACACAGCAACCTTGGCCGGACTAACGGCCCAGGAGAAGATCCCCCATGCGTTGGCGCTCCTGTCGGCCGCAGAACTGTCGGCGAAAATGGCTGCGTCACTGGTCGAAGTCGGGTCGACACTGTCGACGTGGCCGCAGCTCGGAAGTGAATGCTTCGCGGGGGCATCCGCCGTGGCGACGGCGGTGCGCCGGTTCGGCTTGGGGGAGTCGCTGCCGTCGGGCCGGATCCGGATCGACTCGGGTGCCCGGCTGAATTGTCTGCGTGATCCACTGGTCGACGAGGATGGCTCGCAGAGCGATGTTCCTGAAACGAGTGTGGCGGCTGGCGCGGCACCGACGATGCCGGCCGACGGCGTCGAGGCTGTTCTCGAGGCGATCAGGTGGGCGCCGTCGGGCGGAAATGCCCAACCCTGGGCCGTCCAGGTCGATGGGCCGGTGATCCACGTTCATGCGGATCGTGATCGAACGTCGTTGATGGATGTAGAGGGCCGCGCAACCCATGTGGCGATCGGTGCTGCCGTCTACAACGCGAAGGTCGCAGCAGCGGCACACGGAATTCTTGGTGACACCGTTCTTCTTCCCGATCCGGATTCGGTAGATCTGGTGGCAAGTGTCAAGCTCGGAGAAACGATGAATCAGCTTCTGGCGCAGCGCTACCCGGCGATGATGGAGCGAAGTACCAATCGAGGGGTAGGGGTGCAAGCACCGATCGGCCGTGAGCTCGAGGATGCACTGCGGGGCGCCGCGCGCGATGAAGGTGGTCACCTTCATCTGTACACGGACCCGCGTGATCTTGGTGCGTTCGGGGACGTCGTGGGTGCCGCTGACCGTATCCGATACCTGACGCCGATGCTGCACGAGCAGATGATCGGCGAATTGCGTTGGCCGGGATCGGAAACAGCGAATACCGGGATCGATATCCGCACACTGGGGCTCGCCGACAGCGAGGTGGCATTCCTCGACGTCGTCAGGCGTAGTGACGTGGTGACCCGGCTGGCGCGATGGGGCGCGGGAGAAGTATTGGGGATCAGTGCTCGTGACCGCATCACGTCGAGTTCGGCATTTGGTGTGGTGACTGTGGACGGTTCCTGTCTCGACGACTATGTTCGCGGCGGTTCGGCTGCCGAAGCGGTGTGGGTGTGCGCACAGGAGCACGGATTGGGTGTGCAACCCATGTCACCAGTGTTCCTGTACGCCCGCGACGGTAGCGACTGCGCGCGATTGTCCGACCCGTTTGCGAGCGAACTCGATGCATTGCGCCTGCGCATGCGAGTGCTACTCGATCTCGGTAGCGAGGAGTCCATTGCCTTGGTGCTGCGCCTGAGTCATTGTCCACCGGAAACAGTGCGCAGTGCGCGACTGCCGGCGAACAGTATTCGACGCTGAGGCACCGTAGAGAAAGTTGCAGGAGAAATCATGGACGGACGTAGCCTCGAACAGTTGGTGACCGACGTTGCCGGTCGACTGATGCCGGCCGATTCGACGACGTCGGTCGCAGCGGCCACCGAGGTCCTTCGCGACCTGGTCGAGTACTTCGGCGTCGACGTCAGCTTCCTGCGGCGCAACGATCACACGATCGGGGCGACGGTTCTGGTGGCGGAATGGCCGCAGCGCCAGGATGTTCCCGAACCCGATCCCTTGGGAGTGGTGTATTTCCGGGACGCGGACCCGGTTTTTGCGGCCGCCGAGAATGCGCGCGAAGCAGTGATCATCCGTCCCGAACCGAGCGGGTATCAAGACAGGATCCGAAGCGGCGCAGGTGTCGTCGAGACGTCGATGGCCGCCGTGCCCTTGCTGTCCGGTCCCGTCACCACGGGGGTCCTGGGATTCATCAAGTTCGGCGACCGGGAGTGGTCAACTCGAGAAATCAATGCACTCAACGCTATTGCCACTCTGTTTGCCCAATTGCAGGCGAGGGTGGCTGCGGAGGGGCGTCTGCGCTACCTGGCGGATCACGACGAGCTGACCGGACTGTCCAATCGGAGGATGCTTCTCGGTGAACTCGAACGACGTCTGCAGCCTGGGGAGTCCGGGCCCGTTGCGCTTCTGTTCCTGGACGTCGACCGGCTGAAGGTGGTCAACGATCTACTGGGACACAATGCGGGCGATGCGTTCATTCACGAACTCGGAAACCGCCTCGAAGGCAGATTTCCGGATGACGTCGTGGTCCGGCTCGGCGGTGACGAGTTTGTCATTGTCATGTCGGAACCGATGGACGCGAATGAGGCCGAAGTGGTTGCGCGCGAAGCGCAGTTGGTTGCGTCCACGCCGATCTCGCTGGGGACCGAAGAGGTGGGCAGAAGCGTGAGTATCGGTATCGCGGTGGCAAAACCGGGAGAGTGCAGCGTTGGCGAATTGCTCAGGTGCGCCGACGAGGCCGTGCTTACCGCAAAATCCGACGGAGGAAATGCGGTAGTGGTGTGCAGCGACGAGATGCGGGCAGCCAACGACGATCATGCGGAGATGGAGATGCACCTGCGCGCGGCAATTCGCGACGGCCAGTTGGAGGTGTACTACCAACCTGTTGTCGACCTGGAATCGGGTGCGATATCGGGTGTCGAAGCGCTGGTGCGGTGGAACCACCCGGTACGTGGTGTGCTTCAACCGGATTCGTTCATCGACATCGCCGAGGCTGCCAACCTGTCAGGGGAACTCGGCCGGCAGGTTCTGCGCGAAGCCTGCCGCCAACTTGCGCAGTGGAATGCGATGATTTCAGGGACGCCACTGTTCATGTGCGTGAATGTATCACCGGCGCAGTTGATTACCAGTGACTTTGTGGATTCCGTTGCAATCGAGTTGGAAACGCATGGCCTCTTGGGTAGCAGCTTGTGTATTGAAATCACGGAGAGGGCGGTGATGCACGATCTGGCTCACGTGTTGGTGACATTGCGTGGACTGGAGGAACTCGGCGTTCGCATCGCTCTCGATGATTTCGGAACCGGGTACAGTTCTTTGGCTCAGTTGAAGGTGTTGCCGGTCGACACGGTCAAGATCGATCGGGGATTCGTTCATGAACTGGGAATCGATCACGACGATCTGGCGATAGTCCACTCGATTGTCGGACTTGCAGATTCCTTCGGGCTGGACGTGGTCGCCGAAGGCGTCGACTCCGGTCGGGCGGCGCAAATACTGCTCGATCTCGGATGCCGGTATGCGCAAGGATTTCTCTTCAGCCCACCGGTGAAATCCGACCGTATCGCGGCGATGCTGCGGGCCGGGCGCAGGTCGTCGCCGCCCCTACGAGTTACAACTCTGACGCCTTCACACCCGTAGTCCGACATCGACTATTGCGCGTGCGACGGCGGATACCGAAGCGTTGCACAACTGTGCGTGAGCTTGGATCAGCGCGTACGCCTCGTCGATTCCGGTGCGCCGCGCATCGGCAGTGATGCCTTTGGCTTGTTCGAGAATGATGCGCACTTTCAACGATTCCTGTAGCTGAGAACGAATCTGCTGCAGTTGATGGCGTTTCGACGCGTTGACGCAGTACCCCGTTGCCATGTTCGCTACCAGGTACGTGAAGACGATGTCGTCGGCGGACCACGGTCGTGGCTCGTGCGCGTACAGACTTACTACACCGATCGTTTCGCCGTTGATCGACATCGGGACACTCGCAGTAGCTGCGATGTTCAACCGTCTGGCGTTCTCGGCAAATTCAGGCCAGAGATCGTGCCGTTGGCGGATATCGGTGACAGCGATCCTCTCGCCCTTCTCGTATGCCGTCCGTCCGGGGCCGGATTGAAGTCCTTCCTGGCATCGTTCGATGTCGGCAGCGCAATCGGCAATCGACGTGATGCATCTCAGTTCGCCCCCACTGACCAGGCTGATGCTGCCACCCGACACCCCGAGGGCGTCGACGCTGTTTTCCAGCAACTCCGTCATCACGTCGTCCACCACATAGACGGTAGGCAGCAGCTGCACAAAATGTGCAAGGAGATCGGCGAATTCGAGATTCATCGTGGCTACCTACTCGTCAGCGCAGCGAGGACGAGCTGCCGGGCATCAGGGGTAGCTCTGGAGAGGGCCTGCAGCGCTGCCGGGTGTGGAAGGGCAGACTGCCGCCTAGTCGAAAGCTACACCGATCCGGGCCGGTGTGCCATGGAAGACACCTAGCCATCGACCTGGCGGTGACACCTAGCCATCGACCTGGCAGTGGAGTAACTTTCAATTCAGAGCCGTTCCACCCCTGATTCCTGGTGGCGCGGTGCGTGGAGCTACCCCTGATGCCTGGTGGCTCGTCCGATCTGATGGACGAGTAGGCAGGCCCTCATGAATCACATTCAGCGTCACCTTCACTCTCATTTACCTGACGAACATTTGCCTGACGATTCCGTGGTGCGGCAGATCGCGCGAGTTGTGGAATCCGCGCCCCGCAGCGTAGCCGTTGTCTCAGTGGAAGAAGAGCTCGACTACGGCCAACTACATTCTCGCGCAAGCGCACTCGCCGACGATCTGAAAACTGCCGGGGTGGTTCCTGGTGATCTTGTGGCTCTCTGTGTGCCGCGTTCGACGGACTGTGTCGTCGGTGCGTTGGGGATCCTCTCGGCGGGTGCCGGGTACGTGGCACTCGATCCGCGGCAGCCTGATGCGCGACTTCGGTTTGCCGTCCAGGATAGTTCTGCTCGCGCGTTAGTTGCTTTTCCGGACGTTGCTGCCAGGCTCGATTGGGTCGACCCGATCGTTCCGCCGCGCACTGGGTGCGCACCGGTCGACGGCGAGGCTGTCATTGCCGAGACCTTCAGCACCCGACCGACAGATGCCGCTTACGTCGTCTACACGTCGGGTTCGACCGGTGAGCCGAAAGGCGTTGTCGCCGAGCACGGCGGATTGCTCAACCTGATCGACTGGCACCAACGATCATTCGAGCTGACCTCGAATGATCGATGCACGTTGATCGCGAGTCCGGGTTTCGACGCAGCAGTGTGGGAACTGTGGCCGGCTTTGACGGCGGGCGCGTCGTTGCACGTAGTTCCATCGGGATTGGAAAACGATCCGGTGCGGTTGCGTGATTGGCTGGTCTCCGAACGCGTGAGCGTGTGCTTTGTGCCCACCCCCCTCGCAGAATCGTTGATTGCCATGACCTGGCCGGAAAATACCGCCCTGCGGATTCTGTTGACAGGAGGCGACGTGTTGTACCACCGTCCGCAGCCTGGCTTGCCGTTCACTCTCGTCAACAATTACGGACTGTCCGAGGCGAGTGTCGTCTCCGTGTCGGGGGTTGTCGATCCGCTCGCCGGTGACACCCCAGCAGACGCGTTGCCCGCACTCGGTCGCGCGATCGACGGTGTCGACCTCGAGGTAGTCGGTGAGGACGGTTCCCCGGTCCGTGCCGGTGAGGTCGGAGAATTGGTGATACGGGGTGTATCGGTAGCCCGCGGATATCTCGGTCTGCCGGAGTTGACCGCGCAGAAGTTCTCACAGCACGGCGACGACCCCGCACAACGCGAGTACCGGACCGGTGATCTGGTTCGGCTCAACAGATTCGGCGATGTCGAGTTCTCCAGCCGACGCGACGATCAGGTGCAGATCCGAGGTAACCGGGTCGAAGTCGGTGAGATCGCCGGGGTACTCGATCGACACCCGGCGGTGCAGGCCAGCGTGGTGATCGTTCGCGGGGATCGGCAGAATCCATCTCTGGCTGCGTTTGTCGTTCGGGATGACAAGACGGCGGACATATCGGGGCTGCAGACGTATCTCTCGGCCCACCTTCCCGATCACATGTTGCCTCGTTCCATCATCGAACTTGACGAGTTCCCCACCACCGCACACGGAAAAATTGATCGCGCGGCGTTGGAGCGCGCGGCGCACTCGACCATCAGTGTCGACCGAGGCTCCTTGATCGCGCCTCGAAACGAGGTCGAGGCAGCGCTCGCCGAGATCGTCGCCATACGACTGGATCTGCCGGCGGTGGGGATCGACGAAAACTTCTTCGTTCTCGGCGGCCATTCGATGTTGGGCGCTCAGTTGATCATTCGGATAGCGGAGATGTACGGCGTCGAAATGACGTTGCTCGAGCTTTTCGACAATCCCACGGTTCGTGACATGGCCGCCAAGGTGGAACAACTGGTCGTGGAGCAGATATCCGGCATGAGCGATCAGGAGCTTCTCGACGCAGGACGGAGTGAATGATGACCACGGCACCGACCAAGGCTCCCAGTCTGATTCGACTACTCGACCCCGAAGTGCTGGCAGATCCCTACCAGCTCTATCAATCCTTGCGCGACGAGGCGCCGGTGATGTGGGATCCGTACCTACACGCGTGGGTGGTGACTCGTTACGCGGATGTCGCCGACGTACTCACCCGGTTCAAGGCTGATCGCACGCCCACCCCGGCAAAGTTGGCTGAGTTGGGGATGGAGCAATTGGCTCCGGTGGCGCAAGTGATGGTGCGTCAGATGCTGTTCCTCGATCCACCACAACACGGCCGGGTTCGCGGATTGGCGGCTGCGGCTTTCACACCGCGCCGCATTGCGGCCCTGCGCGGTCACATCCAGGAGATCACCGATTCGCTGATCGACGCGGTCATCGACGACGGGGGCATGGAGGTGATGGACACCCTGGCCAACCCGCTGCCCGCTATCGTGACGGCGGAGATGTTGGGAGTGCCCACCGAAGACCATGAACTGCTGAAGAACTGGTCAAGTGACTTTGCCGAGATGCTCGGCAATTTCCAGCACAATCCCGGCCGCGTTGCCGGTGTCCTGCGCAGCGTGGAGCAGATGACGGAATATTTCCAGGCTGCGGTGCGGAATGAGGCCACGCACCCCACCGACGGTTTGATCGGTGCGCTGTGCGCCGCGGAGATCGACGGAGACAGTCTCAGCGAAGACGAGATAGTGGCCAACGTCGTGGTGACCATGGTCGGTGGGCAGGAGACAACCACCAATCTGATCGGCAACGGCTTGCTCACGTTGCTCCGCCACCGCGATCAGTTCGAGGAATTGATCGACGATCCCTCGGGTCTGAGCGCAGCCATCGAGGAACTGCTGCGTTTCGAGAGCCCGAGCCAACACACGGCACGGATTGCTCCGGACGCGGTGGAGATTGCCGGACAACCGATTCCGGCAGGCCAAGCGGTGATCGCCGTGATGGGGTCCGCGAATCGGGACCCCTCGAAGTTCACCGATCCTGGTCGGCTCGACTTGCATCGCGCACCCAACCGTCACCTCGCATTCGGTTGGGCGGGGCACTTCTGCTTCGGTGCGCCGTTGGCCCGGATGGAGGCGCAGGCGGCATTCGGGACGGTGCTGGCCCGGTTGCCAGGACTGGAACTGGAACCGGGACCGATCCGGTGGCGCCCCAATTTGGGATTACGTGGCCTTGCGTCGCTGAACGTGCGGTGGTCGTTATGACCACCCTCGACAACGAGCGCCGGATCGCGGCGCGGAAAGCACTGCTCGAGAATCGATTGCGGGGAGCACAAGCGAACGGCGCATCACCTTCCGTGCCGCGCAGACGGGGGAGTGAGACCGGTGTGCACTACGCGCCGCTGTCGGCCGCACAGTTGCAACTGTGGTACCTCAATCGGTTGGCGCCGAAAGCGCTTGCGTACAACGAACTTGCCATTGTGACCAAGGACGGGGCTTTCGACGTCGAAGCCCTCAGCTGGGCCTTCAACGAATTCATCCGCAGGCATGAAGCGTGGCGCACCACGTTTGCGATGGTGGGAGACGAGCCGCGGCAGGTGATCCATCCGCCGGCGGTGACGGAGCTGCCAGTCTTGGATGTGAGCCACCTACCGTTCGACGAAGCGGTCGGCGTGGCAACAGACCTTGCCGTCGAGCAGACACGTCAGCCGTACGACACGAGCGCGGGTCCACTGATCCGGCCGCAGTTGGTGCGTGTGTCCGACTCATGTCATCGGTTGTACCTCGGACTGCATCACTTGATCTTCGACGGCGTCACGCTGTACCGGATATTTCTTCCGGAGCTGGTGTCGTTGTACAACTCTCGGATCGCAGGCACTTTGCCTGCGCTTCGTGAGTCGCCCGTTCAACACGGCGACTACTCCTTCTGGGAGCGGAAGTGGGTGGAGGGCGATGAGGTGGCGAACAGGATCGAATGCTACCGACGGCACTTCGAGGGGGCGCCGGCCTTGGACCTTTCGCTCGACCGGCCGCGTCCGCCGCGTCAACGGTTTGTCGGGTCTGTTGAGCCGGTTTCGGTTGACGCCGACACGGTGGCGAGATTGCGTTCCTCGGCGGGCCTGCAAGGGGCAACGCTATTCCATGCCTTGGCCGCGGTGTACGGGTACTGGCTCCAGTGTTACACGGGCAGTAGCGATGTCACGTTCGCAACACCGACAGACCTCCGTCAAAGGTCCGAACTCGAGTCAATGGTGGGGTACTGCCTCACTCCGACCGTGTTGCGCGCGCGGCTCAGCGCGCACTGGACATTTGCCGAGGCCGTCGCCGCCATGCGCACCGAAGTACTGGATGCGCTCGGGCGTGTGGTGCCCTTCGAACGGTTGGTCCGGGGACTGGACGTGCCGCGAGATCCGCGTATGAACCCGCTCTTCCAGTCGGTCCTGGTTCTCGAACCCCCGGCGGTTCCCGTCGACGACGAGTGGTCGATGCAGCTGATGGAGAACGCCGTCGGCTCCGGAGTTGGGCAGGTGAAGTTCGATCTGAGCCTCGAGTTGGACGAGCGCGACGACGGCCGGTTGGTGGGCAGAATCAGCTACAACACAGACCTTTTCGATTCAGGAACGGTCGCGTTGATGGGGCGTCATCTGCACCTGTTGCTGCGGCGGTGTGCGGAAAACCCCACCGCCGTCCTGAGCGAGCTGTCACTCGCGGATCCCGAAGACGTGACTCGGCAGCTGAATCTCAATCCTGCCCCTGCCCCTGCCCCTGCCTCTGCCGAGTCGGGACTGATCGGACAAAGCCCTCCGCGAACGATCCACGAGGCAATCGTGAATCGGGCGATCACGTCGCCGAATGCACCAGCGGTGACGGTGGGTGCGATCTGCTTGACCTACGGCGAGCTGGTGAACCGGGCCCGTTCGATTGCCGGACGTCTTACCCGCGTGGGTATCGGTCCGGGAACTGTTGTGGCGGTGTTGATGCCACGCACGATTGATCTCGTGCCGGCGATTCTGGCCGCCTTGATGGTGGGCGCTGCCTATCTGCCGATCGAGCCTAGGCAACCGGTGCGGCGGGCCCGGTTCATGCTCGAGGACGCGCATGCGTCGGTAGTGCTGACTGCCGAATCCTTGGCGGAGGAATTGACGTGGGTCGACTGCCCAGTGGTGACGGTGGACGGCCAGGAGCCCTCTGATCCAAGCACAGAACGGTTGGTCGACGCTCGGTACACGGGGGCAGTTCGGCCTGACGATTTGGCCTACATCATCTACACGTCGGGTTCGACCGGGACGCCCAAAGGTGTTCAGGTGGAACACCGCAATGTGCTGGATCTGATGTCGGCGTTGCCGGTGGCGCTGGGTCTCGATTCCGGCGACGTTGTGCTTTCGGTGGCCTCATACACGTTCGACATGTCGGTTGGCGACTACTTCGTGACTCTCGGGATCGGGGCCGGTCTTGTGGTCGCTACCACCGAGGAGATGCACGACCCGCGCCGGCTTGCGCACGTGATCGAGCAGTGCGGCGCCACGCGGATGAGCGCAACCCCCACCAGTTGGGCAGCGCTGCTCGAATCGGGCTGGGCAGGAAGCCCCGGGTTGATCGCGGGTGCGGTTGGTGAACCGCTACCGCAGTCGGTGGCAATGTCGCTGTCCGGTCTCTGCGCCGGGGTGTGGAACGGGTGGGGCCCAACCGAGACGACAGTGTTTGCCGGCGGCGGATCGGTCTCCCCGGATGAACCGGTGACAGTGGGCCGACCGATGCCGGGAACACGTCTGTACGTCACGGATTCGAGTGGGCGGATCCTTCCGATGGGTGTGCCGGGAGAGATTGTGATCGGCGGACCAGGGGTGTCGAGAGGGTATCTCCACCGCACGGGTGAGACGGCGCAACGGTTCGTACCGGATCCGTGTGTGCCCGGAGAGCGCGCCTACCGCAGCGGTGATCGCGGGCGGTACATCGCCGACGGACGGCTGCGGCACCTCGGGAGACTCGATGGTCAGGTCAAGATCCGCGGGTTCAGGATCGAACTGGGCGAGATCGAAGCGACGCTGAGAGAACATCCGGGCGTGGCAACGGTGTCCGTCGACGTCGGCACCGACCACCGCGGACAACCGCAGTTGCTTGCCTACATCGTCCCGGCCGAGAATTACTCCCGGCAGAACCAACCGGATGACGACGCGAATCTGCGCGCGTGGACACGGCAACGACTGCCGGAGTACATGGTGCCGGCCGTGATCATTCGAGTGCCGGCGCTTCCCACCTCGGTAAGTGGGAAACTCGATCGCCGGGCGTTGCGCGACCTGGCCGCTCGAATGCAGCGCGAAGGCGCAGATGAACATCGCAGCGCGGCAATCGCTTCCGAGAGGTCTTCTGCACGGGTGCTCACGCCGACGGAGCAGAAGGTAGCCTCTCTGTGGTCGATGCTGCTCGCCACCGAGGTGTCGGATCTGGATCGGAACTTCTTCGATCTCGGCGGGCATTCGATTCTGGCCGCGAATCTTGTTGCGCAGATCGAATATCGGATGGGTGCGCAGGTGTCGCTGGTCGATTTCCTCGACAAGGGCACTACCGTTGCTGGGCTTGCGCGCCTCGTGGACGGTGCGTCGTCGCCGGCCGAATCGCACGCGCCGGCTGTGACGGACCGGCCGCCCGCCTTCTTCGTGTTTCCCGATCTCCCGAGCGCGATGAGTCTGCGGCATCTGCGTACGCTGTGGGGCGACGAGCAGGGTGTGTATCCGCTGCTGCCGCTTGCCGCGTCGATGCGCCCGGAACGCTCGGATACCGTCGAGCAGCTCGTGGAGCCCATGATGTCGGCGATGCGGGCCGTTCAACCGGAAGGGCCATATGCACTGGCCGGCTTCTCGTTCGGCGGGCTTGTGGCGTACGAGCTAGCTCGGCAGTTGGATCGCGATGGGCAGCAGGTCGCATGGCTGGGGATACTTGACACTCCGACGCCGGAAACCGCAGGGCGAGTGATGAAGCGATGGAAGTCGTCGTCGGGACGACTCGAGCGGCTGCGCCAGCCCGGCAGGATCAAGCTGGTGACCGAATATGCCCGCAACCTCAGATGGTCGGGCCGGGAGAAACTGATTGCCGCGGGAGTCATTCGGCGTTCGGCGACGGAGGATTTCGATCTCCGGGGTGTCTGGGACATCATGGCGCGCTACGAACAACGCGGGCACAGCGTGCCACTCGAACTATTTGTCACGTCGACGACGGCGGCGGAAGTGCGAACACCGATTCTGGGGTGGGATACCTTCCACGAAGGTCGGGTGCGCACGCACTTTCTGTGCGGAAGCCACGACTCGATTCTCGACAGCCCACAAATCGAAGAACTGGCAGCGATCATGCTGGCAGGTCTTCACGATGCTCTTCACGAGACAAGGGTGGACCTACCGTGATGTGGAATCGAATCGTCGCGTGTGCCTGCGCGGTTGTGCTCATGACAGGTTCGAGTTGTTGTGCGGCTGGGGCGCGAGACGACCTGGCTACTCTGCAGCAGGTCGCGTCCGGAGCTTTCTACGTCGACCCGAATTCGAGTGCGGCGCGCGCGATGGTCGACTACCCGGAAACCGCCTCGACCGTTGCCAGATTGGCCGACACACCGCAGGCATTGTGGCTCAGTGCAACATCTCCGCCGTCAGCGGTTGCCAACCAGGTGGGGCGCTACGTCGACGGCGCGGCGAGTGCGGGTGCTGTTCCGGTGTTGGTCACCTATGCGATTCCCCAGCGCGACTGCGGTTCCTTCTCTGCCGGCGGGTACAGCAACGGCGCGGACTACCGGACCTGGTCGGACAATGTCGCGGCCGGAATCGGTAGCCGCGAAGCCGTCGTGATCGTGGAACCGGACGCGCTCACCGACCGATCGTGCCTGTCTTCGGAACAGATTACGGAACGAATGGATCTACTTCGCTATTCGGTGAATGCTCTTTCTGCGGAACCGAATACGGCGGTGTACATCGACGGTGGTCATTCTCGATGGCTGGATGCACCTGAGCTGGCGAGCCGACTGGGATCGGCCGGCGTTGATCGAGCCAGGGGGTTCAGTCTCAATGTCGCCAACTTCTACACGACAGCGGAGCAGGAAGCATACGGCGAGTCCGTATCGGCGCTGACCGGCGGAAAGACCTACGTCGTCGATACGTCACGCAACGGCGCCGGACCACCGCCCGAAGGGCCGCTCAACTGGTGCAATCCTCCGGATCGCGCGCTAGGGTCGGCCCCGACAACACAAACCCAGGCAGCGCACGCGGACGCGTATTTGTGGGTCAAACATCCCGGCGAATCGGATGGCACGTGCAATCGCGGTGAGCCGCCGTCGAGTGTGTGGTGGAATGCGTATGCTGTTGCGATTGTGCAGAATTCGGGACGACGCCGAAGTATTCATACGGCACGCCGTGAAATTGCTCTAGCGTAGGCGCGTCGAACCTGCGGCAGGACTGTCGATTCGGTATAGGCGCGGGCCCTGGTCCTTCCACCGTCAGCCAAACGTGTGTGGAGGGCCTGATCGTTGAGCAGCAGTTCAAGTGCCCGGGCGAGTTCGGCGGCATTGCCGGGAGGAACAAGCAGTCCGGAGCGATTGTGGTCGATCACGTCCCGTAGCCCGCCGATGTCGGACGCGACAACCGGGGTTCCCGCACTCATCGCTTCGATGGCAACAAGTCCTTGTGGTTCCGCCCATCTCGAGGGGACGCAGACCACGCGAGCCCTTCGCATGGCAGCCATGATCTGTTGGTGTCCGGCGTTGGTGCGCACGATCACTCGGCGTTCGGAGTCGCCGGTCATCGACGGAGTATCGGGGCGTTGCATTCCGATCACGACCAGTGGAATCGGCGTGGGCATGAGCCGCTGCGCGTCCAGCAGTGTCGTGATTCCCTTGTGCGGGCCGATGGCACCGATGAAGAGGAGGTAGTCGGTGGACGGGAGGAAATCGGCTGTGCCATTCCCCAGCCCTTCGTCACCCAGCCCCTCGTCACCGAGCCCCTCGTCACCGACATCGTCGGGTACAAACGACGGTATTACGGCTACCCGATCCGGATTGACTCCCTTCAGACATGATTGCGCCACTGCTGTGCTGATCGGCAGAAAGAGCCCGACGCGATCGAGAAGATGTTGGCTCTCGGCCAGTCCGAGGACAAGTGGCACGGCCTTCGGTGCCCCGTAGAACTCGCTTGCGCACCGAAGGCACCGCTTGATTCCTGGGCCCGGGCATACGGTGTCGAGCGCGTTCGCGGGTACCAGAGTTTTCTTGGCACAGTTCAGTCCGTAGTCGTGGAGAGTGACTACCAGTGCGGTTTGCCGAGGTAAGCGCAAGCGCAGGCACGAGTGCAGGATCCATCCGTGGGCGTGCACTACATCGGGTTGTAGCCGATCGACAAGGCGCTGGAGGTGCCGTGTCAGTGCGGGATCGGGTGCGGTGGGATGAAATTGGTGGGTGGGGTCGGAGGTGAACGGTCGCAGGAATCGCGTCCAACCAGGTAGGTGGTGGACCATGACCAGGCCTTCGAGCGAATGCGAGGCTGTGCCGCCTCGGCTGAGTGTGGCGACTGTGACTTCGGTTCCGTCGCCGGCCAATCCGGTGGCCAGTGCATGCACGGCACGTTCGAGTCCCCCGGCCGCCGGTGGGTAGCTGTCGGAGACCACGAGGACCTTCACCGGCGAACCCCCTTCACCGAAGAACCCTCTGCTGTGCGGGCACGATGATGTAACGCCACCGCGCCAACGCCCAGAGTGCGCCGAGGCTCTGCGCTGCGAGCCAGCTGATTCCGACAGCAACAATCCCCATGGAGGGCAACAGGATCCAGGAGAGCGCCAGGCACATCAGCAGCATCGACACGTTGAGCGTCATTGCCTCGCGCAGCCTGCCGACTGCACGCAGAACTGCCACCGCGATGTTGGTGACGGCGTCCGGGATGGCAGAGAGGGTAAGCACGATCAGCAGCATTTTCCCGTGGGCACTGTGCGACTCGCCGAATACCCGCAAGGCCCAACCGCCGCCGATGAGGTAGACGAGGATCAGCGGGCCGAGCAGCGCGGCGATGATCCGACTGCAGCGCCGTGCGAGAGCCGGGATGTCTTCGGGATCTGTTGCGGTCTCGGCGAACAGCGACATCGCGATACACGGACTGATCATGAAGAACACCGCGCCGAGCATCCAGGTCGCATAGAAGTAGGCGCCGTCGGATTCGGACAGTCTGGCGAGCACGATGATCGGCAGCACGAATGACGTGACACTCGCAGCCACAGTCACGACGTGTTGCCCCAGAAGCGACGCGCTCATGTCCCGGACGTCGGAGACGAGGTGTCCGAACAGCGGCCGCATGCTGTGCTCACCGCGAATTCGTCTGCACCAGAACGTCGAGAACACTACCGATATCACCGCGGACGCGCTCCAGGCCGTCAGAATCTGGTTGTGAGTGCCATTGATGAGCACCGGAAAGAACAGCAACGGAATGCGTAAGCCGGTGAACAGCATGTTGCGCGCGAGGAGCAGTCCGCTGCGGCGTAGCGCAACTGCCACACAGTCGGCCAGCGTGCCGAGAGCGAAGAATGTGGCTCCCATCGTGAATGCCGCTGCGGCAACGGCGGTGCTCAGCGACGGGAGGGTGTCCAGAACGTATCCCAAGGTGAGAACCACGACTGCGGACCCGGACACCGCAGTCACGATCACGACTGTCACTGCGGCGGTGAGTATTCGCCGCCAGCGATCAACCGTGAGCGTGCGCGGTAACCACTCGACCATCGCGGTGGCAGCGCCGACGCTGGCGATCAATGCCGTCGCCTGCATGGCGCTGGTGGTGGCCGCTCCGACTCCGATGTCCGCTGTTGATGTCGTGTGAGCAACAACAAGCCAGAACACATAGCCCATGAGGGAAGTGAGAACGGTGCTCGCCATCATGTAAGAACTGTTGCGCAGCATCGAGTCTTCGGCTATTCGGGTCCGCGCGATCTGGGGGAGAGAGCCGAGTGTCACCTTCATCAGGGCGCCACGGAGAGATAGAGCACGAGGGATGTCGGTCCGACACCGACGGTGTCGGGGGTCTGGGCTATCGTGAGGTCGATCGCGACGCGGTACCGGCCGGGCTCGTTCGGTGCGAGGAACGACACCGTTCCGACCTGGGCGCTGCGGGCATTGGTGTTGGTGTCGAAGGGTGCGGTCGGTGGTGTCGTCACAAACCGCGGATCGGTTGGTGAGACGCCGCCGATGGTTGCGGACACGTCCGGCGGCAGGGTGGGAAAGAGGAATCCGTAGCTGTACGAAGTCCATTCGATGTCGACCGGAGAACCGGGTGCCACTGCGAGTTGGCCAGCGATGGCAGTGTCGGGGCCGGTGAGAATCGTGTTGACATACCGTTCGGGCTGCGTTGTCTGCATCGCGAGCGCTCCGATCAACGCGCCGACGCACAGGGCCGTCAACGCGAGCGAGACCAGTGCGGTTTTCCCGACTCGGCGCCACGTTACGTCGGGGGCTGCGCGCGATTCAGGTTTCCGCGGAGACTGCCGGATGCGAATGGCCAACAGGGATAACATCACCGCCGATACGGCAAAGAGTGCCAGTGCGATGGTTGACGTGGTCAGTTGAAATCCCAATGGGCCAAGTGCCAGAACGGTTTCGAGCAGGATGATGAGGGTAAACAGGGCTGGAAGAAGTACGCGCAGCGGTTTTTCGAGTCCGTCGAAGCGGGTGTCGGTACTACCGGGCGTCTTGCCGAGGATCAGCGCCGCGGCCGCCCACGCCGGTATGACGAGGAGTGCGGCCACTGCACACACCCGAAGTTCCACGGGAGCCCGGAGCAGTACCGCGGCGAGAGACACGGCCGCGACCACGGCGGAAACCCTCACTCCGGTAAGGAGATCGGAGGTCAGGACCACGTCCAGGACTTGGCGACTCCGAGTGGCAATGTCAGTGCGTTTCATGGCGTTCCTGTCAGATCGGTCAGTTCGGTGCCGACGCTCGCCGAATCGAGGCGGTAGACCCGGAGATGCTCGGTCGACATGATCAGCGACGCCCATGGCGCGTGGTCGAGTCGGGCGAGGTACGACGGCGGTGTCGGCAGGCCGGCCAGGGGATCTCCGCTGCCGTAGTTGTCCCCGTTGAAGGGTGGGGAATCCGCCATTCGGGTATCGACGACAAGGTAGTCGTAGGTTGCCCCGGCCAGGTCGGTAGCGAGCTTCGTATCGGGGTCGGTGTCGGTCTGGGTCAGCTCCCACACCGGAAAGTCGGATGACGGTTCGGAGACGTAGAGTTCGCCGTACGCCGCCAGCGCCAGCGTTGTGTATCGGTCGGTCACGACGCGCACGCGACCTTCTCTCAGTCGAATGTGTTCGGCCACCGTCCGAGCTTCGGAGCTCGCGGATCTGGTGTCCGAGCCCCAGAGAAACGGGCCGGGAAAGCGGTACGGATCGTTGAGGCCGGCGCCGACATTGCCGATCAGCAAGACGATCAGGACGGCGAGCGAGATCAGTTTCCGGAACCGGATCACGATGCGTGGCAACCGATCCTGGAACGCGACGACGAGGGCGCACATCACTGCCACCCCGACGTAACTGAACGCCCACGAGCGCCTGGCCCCCTCTGCGCCCGATGGGGCCAGCACAAACAGAACCGACGGGAAGTAGACGGCCCCGATGGCGATGAACGCGAGGGTTGCGGACGTGACTTTGCCCCGCACGCGCGCGATGACCAACAGGCCCAACGCAAATATCGCGGCCACCGCTGCCGGGGCGGCGGCGGTGAAGGCTCGTTCCCAGAGTGGTTGAACATTGGCGGCGAGCAGTTCGCGGCCACTCGATTGTGACGTGGCGATGCTGCTCAACTGAGTCACCGAGTTGGCGAGATACGGCGAGAGGTAGCTCACGGTCGGTGATGCGACAAAGACAAGCCAGGCGGCGCCGACGGCCGCGGTGCCGCTCAGCAGAACCCACCATGCGTATGGCCTTTGGTGTGCGCGTACAAACCCGAATGCGGTGACAGTGACGGCGATTGCACCCGAGATCAGGAGCAAGGCGATGGTGGTCAGATGGTGGGTCACGACGCATACGGCGCCGCACGTGACCGCGATCGACAGAAAAGCGATTCGACGACGACGATCGTCCGACCGTGCGGCAATCGAGGTCAAAGCCAACGCCCACATGAAGAATGTGATGGCAACACCCTCGTACGCGAATTGAGTGTCGAAATAGATGGCAGACGGATTGAGGGCGTAGATCAGCGCTGCCACGGCACCTGCACGGGCGGAGCGCAGTAGCGACGTTCCAAGGACGTATGCACCGAGAATTGTCATCACGTGGGTGACGACCATCAACACTTCGCCGGCGGACCAGGCCGAAAGTCCGGTCAGCTGAGCGATCGAGGCGGACAGGGCTGACGTACCCGGGAAGTATTCGACTATCGGGATGATCGAATTGGGTGGGAACAGTTGGCCGCTCGACATGACGTCGACGGATTCACGCCAGTGCGCATACTCGTCGTGATACGACGGACCGAAAGGGTTTCGGAGATACTTCGGGACTGCCGTGAAGAGTCCGAGCAACGCTATCGCGCCGATGCGTTGATTGACTGTTGTCCCGAAAGCCGCCAGTTTGGCTGCCAGCGGAATAACCCCGAGCAGCATACCGGCCCAGAAGGTTGCGTAGTAGACATTCGGCGGTGAACCGTCGGACGACATCCGGTACGACACACCGATCAGGAGTATTCCGAGTGCAAGGAGGATGCCTGTCGATGTCCACGACCGCAGCGCCGAGCGTGAAGTGTCGGAGAACCGATGCCGCGGAGTTTGTTCGGCATCGACCGGGACGAGTGCGATCATGATCGCGCCAACCGTTCGATCGCACGCAGGGTGGTCGACCACGACGTGTGGTCGGTGAATCGTCGATGGCGGTCCGGCGGAATCGACATCAAGGTACGACGGAGTGCGTCGACGTTGTCGGGTTCGACCAGATGGGCGCCTTCGTAGGTGCGAGTTGCTTCGACCAGTCCGCCCACCGCGTAGAGCACGACGTGTAGCCCCGAGTGCATTGCGATCTGCAGCGGACCGCTTGCCGACGCGCGCCGATAGGGAAGCACCACTACGTCTGTATCGCGGAAGAATTGGCCTGCCTCGGCGTCGCTGACGTAGCGATTCACGAAGGTAATGCGCCGACGGTGTGGACTGGCGGATATCAGTGCTGCCGGGGCCTGCCAGTTCTCCCAGGTCTCACCCACGATCGTGAGGTGAAACTGTGCTGCCTGCTCGGCGCTGAGTTGGTTGAAGGCCACCAGGAGATCGTCGAGTCCCTTGTACGGTCTGATGAGGCCGAAAAAGAGCAGTCGGGTTGGCCCACTGCGGGAATCGTGAGAAGCCGGGGAATCGGCGGGGGAATCGGCGATGTGTGTGTACGGTCCGTGGGGTGCTGTTTCGATGTCGAGCCGGTCGAACAGACGCGAGCCGAATGTTCTGCGCAGTAACTCTAAATCATGGTTGTTGTGGACGAGCGCGCCATGGGCGAGCGACAGCAGAAGGGGCATACCGCGTCGACAGTACATATCGACGCCCAAGACCAAAGCCTCACTGGTGTCCTGAGTCTCGTGAAACTCGACAACCACACGAATGCCGAGTACCCGGGCAAACAAAGCGACGAGGATATAGGTGTGGAGTGTCGCGGCAGTCCACCATTGCAGTACAACCAGATTCGGCTTTGTCGAGCGAAGCCGAGCCAGGGCCCCCAATAGGCCGGGAAACCAGTACCAGTCGAGTTCGCCGATGCGAGTGACATTGTTGCCGTAGCGAAGCGCGGTTCCGGTATTCGGTGAGCGACGAGTAGTCGGATACAACCGCCGCGGGATGACCCGGCGTAGCAGGAGCACCGACACATCGTGTTCGCGACTCAGTTCGTTCGCAAGTGTGCAGGTGTAGGCCGACAACCCACTGAGGAAGTGAAAGCCCGGACCCACGAGCACTACCTCGAGTCTGCCTTCCGCGTTCACGCTGCTCACCCCGCAGCCTTCGGCAGATGCAGAACCTTGGGCGGACTGCTGGGTGGATTGTTGGGCGGATCATTTTGTGCTGCTGCGACTACCGAGATCCGGTGCACAATGGGTGCGATGTCCGGTCGGTGCTGCACCCGAATCCGAGTCAGGACGGCAAGGCAGACAACACCATCTCGCCAGGTGATTTTCTTGCCCTCCGACACGGATCGTCCGTGATACGACACAGGCACCTCGAGAGGTCGGATACCGCACCGCAGTAATCGCGCTGTCATTTCCGTGTCGAGGCCGAAACCGCCCTCCGTCAATGTCAGGGAGCGCAGGTGATCGGTCGGGATGAGTTTGAGGCAAGTGTGCATGTCCGTCAGGCAAGCGTCGTACAACACGTTGGCAAACAAGGTTGTTGCGCGGCCTCCGATGGCAAACCGAAATGACGGAAAGCAGGCGTTGACTCCGCGGACCCTCGCGCCGAACACGTGATCGGAGTATCCGGCCAGTACCGGTGCGATCAGCGACGGAATATCGCTCGGCAGATATTCGAGATCTGCGTCGAGGATGACGAGGTGACTTCCGGCGGCGTAGTCCAACCCGGTTCGAATTGCCGCGCCCTTACCGCGATTGACCGGATGGGTCACTACGACAATGTCTTTCGATGTCCGAGCGTCTGATCGCTGAGCTTCGAGAATTCGTGCGGTGCGATCGGTGCTGCCGTCGTCGACGACTATCAGCTCCATCCGGCACGGATAACGTACAGCGAATACGCGGTCTATTGCTGCCTTCAGCGTGCGTTCCTCGTTGAAGACCGGCATCAGTATCGAGAGGCTGACCAGCGGCTGGCTGTGCGGAAACGAAGGCTGATTCATTGCGGGTGCCACCTGACTCGTCCGTGCGGGGAGGGACGAGCTACCGGGAATCAGGGGCAGCTCCGAATATCGGTGCGGAAGTACCAGGGAACAAGGGCATGCCGACTAATTCGAACTTACTCCTCGGCGACTCTCCACGCTACGGCTCCCCTCGGAGTACATGTCGGTACACCTGGGCTGTTGCGGTCGCCACGCCGGCCCAGTCAGGCAATACCACGTCGTCGCCGGTGCCGGCACTCAACTGAAGTGCGATCGCACGGGCTATGGATGTGGCGCCTGCAGTCGGTGGGATCAGGACTGCTCCGGTACCGAGGAATCTCCGAACAATCTCACGATGAGCTGGTATGTCGCTCAGGACGATTCGTGATCCTGCCGCAGCCGACTCGAGTGGGGCGATGCCAAAGGCTTCATGCTCGGACAAGGAGATGGACACGTTCGCCGTCCGGAGCCAGCGATGCATGCCGGGAGTGTCCAGCCGTCCCGTGAACCGCACCCGGTCGCCGAGTCCGAGGCGGGCGGAACTGGCGGCCAGTGCATTTCGAGCAGAACCGTCGCCGACGACAACAAGCTGGACGGTGTCGGGTAATTCGACCATGGCCTCGATGATCCGATCCACCCGCTTGTATGGTTCCAATCGCCCGTGAAACAACAGCGTGGCGGTTTCGTCGGGATACGGCGTCGCGGCGCGTACTGCAGCTGCGTCGACGCCGTTGGGAATGACAGTTGTGTAGGTTTCGAGGCCCGGGAAATACGAATGCACCAACTCGAGTTCTGCATCGGAGACACAGACAACGGCCGAGCTCGAGGTGAAGAGCGCTCGGGAGAATTTCCGGTAGAGCGAATGCAGCATGCGGGTGGATCGAGTGTGTCCGGTGCCGTGAAAATGTGGGGTGAAGACGACCGGCCGACGGAACCCGGTCAATGCGGCCAACGCGGAGGATGCGTGATAGCTGTGGACGTGGACGATGTCAAAAGTATTGTCGAGGTGCATGGTTCGCACCAAAAGTCGGGGTGAGACCGACATGGCGGTGGTTGTCCAGGCGGGGTAGCGGTGAACAATCGAATCGCGTTTTTGCGGGGTCGCCGGCGTTTCCGCTCGACGGCTACCGGTGAAAACTTCGACATCGATCCCGGTCGAGCTCAGATGTGTGGCCAACTGCGCGACGTGGTCTTCGACTCCGCCGATGGACGGCGGGAATGCCGGTGTCACCAAAGCGACGCGCATCGATCACACCTTCAGTCCCAGTTCGACAATCGCCCGCGCGACGGACAGCACGGTCGCGTTGTGGCTGCGTGCGCGTCGGCGGATGAGTTGGTATGCCGAGTCGATGGTGGTGTTGTGGTCCTTCGAGATGATCCCCTTGGCCTGTTCGACAACGATTCGGGTTTCGAGTGCATGTTGCAGCTGCGTGGATTCCCGTTCGCGCTCGTGTAGTTCGAGCGACATGAGTATGAACCCCATCGCGACGGTGGTCAGTGCCTGGGCTGCGCTCACATCGTCGTCGTCCCAGATGATCATCTCGTGCGAGAAGACGGTCAGCGTCCCGATCGAGGTTCGGGCGGGGGCCGCGGAGCCACTCGAGATTCTCGCCTCCCGGTAAAACGGAAGCGCCGCCACGGCTTTGACGCCCAGGTGGCTCGCTTGGGCAGCAAAGGCAGGCCAGGCGTATGCGGCGCTCGGCACATCGGTGATCTGCACGCTGTCGAGTCGGGGTAACCTCCCTGGCCCTATCCGAAACTCTCGTTCGCATCGATCGAATTCGGGTGAGCTGACCGACGTGATGTCCGGTTGATCGGGAAGGGTGACGGTGATGCTTGCCGCTGCGGTATCGAATATGTCGGCGATGTAGCACACGAGTTCGTGAAGTGTTTGCGTTGCCGAGTTACCTTCGCGCGGCGGCGACGCGAAATGGGTCAGGGCACAGAGGTATAGGGCGTCATCATGCATGGGTATCCCACCGTAGGTCGTTACCGGTGCCGTGAATTGTCCCCGCAGAAGTGGAGTCTGCGCAGACGTGGCAGATGTTCCGTATCTTGTTCCAGTGCACAAGGTTCGGACATATTTGAATTCAGATGCTCTGAAATCCAGTTCCGAGGACGGAACCTGAGGTCAGAAACAAACTGAAATCCCGATATGACCCAAGCGTACAGACCCAGGGAATGAATGGGAACCCATATGGCCCGTGGTCGACGGCGAATTTCCTTGCGACCCTTGCGAAGCGAGTTTCCATACCTTGCGTCCGGTTCTATCGGCCGGGATGGTCGGACGGCAGGCTAAGGTCGGGAACAGATGATGTCCGATTGCTTTCTCGATGAGGAGTTGCTGTGCGTGCGATGGTTGTTACCGAGTTGTCCGGCCCGCAAGGACTCGACCTCGAGGAGATCCCCGAGCCTGATGCGTCCGGCAAAGTTCTCATCGACGTCAAGGCCAGTGGAGTCTGTTTTCCGGACTTGTTGATCACCTACGGCAAGTATCAGATCCGGCCGGAGCCCCCGTTTGTCCCCGGTGCGGAAATCTCGGGTGTCGTGATCACGGCGCCGGAGGAATCGGGATTCACTGCGGGCGACCGGGTCCTTGCGGCGACCTATCTCGGGGGATATGCGGAACGAATAGCAGTCGACCCTTCGCAGGTGTTGCGAATCCCGGACGCTTTGGATTTCGACGAAGCCGCGTCTTTGATCATCAATTACCAGACGATGGAGTTTGCGCTGGCTCGTCGCGCCAAGATCGTGGCCGGCGAAACCGTAGTTGTTCTCGGCGCGGCCGGCGGTGTGGGCACCGCGACCATTCAGTTGGCCAAGGCGCACGGTGCTCGGGTAATCGCCGTTGTTCGACGCGCCGGCGTCGAGGAGTTCCTCCGCGAGTTGGGAGCTGACGAGGTGGTGGCACTGGCGCCGGGGTGGGGTGAGCGGGTTCGCGAGCTGACCGGCGGCAAGGGGGCGCAGATAGTGGTGGATCCCGTCGGCGGTGACGCCTTCGACGAGGCGGTCCGCGTTCTGGCCCCTGAAGGCCGCCTTGTCGTGATCGGATTTGCCGGCGGCGGGATTCCCGAGGTGAAGTTGAACCGGGTGCTGTTCCGCAACATCAGCATTGTCGGGGCGGCGTGGGGTGAGTTCACACGTTCTGATCGCGACGCAGTTGCTGAGGTGCATGCATCGCTGGTGCGCCATGTCGAAAACGGGTTGCGTCCCATCGTCAAGGCTCGATACCTTCTGGAGGATGCGGCCTTGGCGCTCACCGATTTGGAAACGGGCAAAGTTCTCGGAAAGGCCATTTTGGTGCAGGAATGAGTTTGCGAGGGTGATGTTGCTCACCGGAAATCGGGTTGCGCGTTAGTTACGGTTGGGCAATAGTTGCATCCGCACTACTATTCGCCAGGTGATCGCCTCGGATTCTGATGACCTGTTCGGAGCACTCGACGAGTTGTTCACTCGCCTGATGAGCGCCGGTGATTCGGAGTCGATCGATGCACTGATCGAGTTGGATCTCTCGTTCAGTCAGGTTCGTGTGCTGTTTGCTCTCGGCCAGTGCGATGCGCCCGTCCCGATCAACGAGGTTGCCGACGAGCTTCGGCTCTCGGTGGCGGCGACGGGTCGCAATATCGACCACCTCGTGCAGATGGGGTTGGTCGTGCGGCGTGAGGACGAACGTGACCGGCGCGTCAAACGGGTTTCCCTGTCGGAGGCCGGCGTTAAGGTCACGTCCAATCACATCGAATGCAAGCGTGGACAGCTTCGTGATTTTGCGTCGCGCGTGCCCGCGCCGGAACGGCTTCGACTTGTCGAGGCGCTAGAGCCCATTCTCGCGGGTGACTACCTGCGAGCATCTACCCAGGAGATTTCGCGATGACATCGCCGAACGCGCCGGCACCGGCGTCCGACAAGTTAGACGGTGCGGTACTCAAAATCGCATCCGTGGTGGTGCTCGGTGCCATCATGTCGATTCTCGACGTGACCGTGGTGAGCGTCGCGCTGACTACATTTGCCGAGGAATTCGATACGTCCTACGCCACAGTGGCATGGACGATGACGGCGTACACGCTTGCTCTCGCAACAGTTATCCCGGTGACGGGTTGGGCGGCGGACCGATTCGGTACCAAACGGCTGTACATGACCGCGCTCGTGCTGTTCGTGCTGGGTTCGGTTGCCTGTGCGATGGCGTGGGACATCACGTCGTTGATCGGTTTCCGAGTTCTGCAGGGTCTTGGCGGCGGCATGTTGATGCCGCTCGGTATGACGATCATGACCAAGGCTGCTGGTCCGGAACGGATCGGTCGTGTCATGGCTGTGCTCGGTATTCCGATGCTGCTCGGCCCCATCGGTGGACCGATCCTCGGTGGTTGGCTGATCGAGGTCGCAAGCTGGCACTGGATCTTCCTGATCAACTTGCCGATCGGTGCCATTGCGTTGGCGGCAGCGTTCAAGATTCTGCCTTCGGACAAGCCCCAGCCTTCGGAGTCGTTCGACTTCCTCGGCATGGTGCTGCTGTCGCCGGGCCTGGCGCTGTTCCTCTTCGGTGTGTCGTCGATCCCTGAGGTAGGGACCGTCGCGTCGGCCAGGGTCTTGGTCTCCGCCGGTATCGGCTTGGTTCTGATCATCGCGTTTGTGTTCCATGCGCTGCGTAAGGATCATCCGCTGATCGACCTGCGCTTGTTCAAGAACCGGCAGTTGTCGGTCGCCGTGATCACGACGTCACTGTTCATCGTGGCGTTCATGGGCGCGGGTCTGTTGTTCCCGAGTTTCTTCATCCAGGTGGGTGGCCACACGACCCTCGAGGCCGGCCTCCTCATGGCTCCGCAGGGGCTTGGCGCAATGCTGACCATGCCGATCGCCGGCCGACTCGTGGACAAGATGGGCGCAGGCAAGATCGTGTTGACGGGTCTGCCGTTGATCCTGATCGGCATGGGTGTCTTTACGCAGGTCGCTTCCGATTCCCCGACCTGGATGCTGATGGCTGCCCTGTTCGTGATGGGTATGGGTATGGGCTGCACGATGATGCCGCTGATGACGGCCGCGATCGTGACGCTGTCCAACGAGCAGATCGCTCGCGGTTCGACACTCATGAATATCGTTCAGCAGACCGCTGGCTCTATCGGTACCGCTGTGATGTCCGTGGTTCTCACCAACCAGTTGCTCAATCGCGATCTGACAAGCAATGAAGTCGGCATGGCGCACCTTCCGCCGCCGGTGGGACCGGATCCGTCGACGGTCGATTCGATTCTGAGTTCTGCCGCCGACGCATTCGGCAACACGTTCCTTGTTGCTACCGTCTTGATTGCTTTGACCTTCATCCCGGCATTCTTCCTGCCGCGTAGCAAGACGACGCGAGTTGTAGCCGAGGGTGATTCAGCGGCGCCGATCATGATGCACTGACACGTATTCTTTTGCGCTGAGGGCGGTAAGCACATGGTGTGCCTACCGCCCTCAGTGCTGTTCAGGGTGCGGGAATAGCCCCAGATGGTTGAATGTTAAATTATCTACATGCAGTCGTAGGGATCAACGCCCTGAACAGGAGTAGCCATGCAGTTCGGAATCTTCACAGTCGGTGACGTCACCACAGACCCCACGACAGGGGTCACGCCCACCGAGCACGAGCGCATCAAGGCGATGACCACTATCGCCAAGCATGCCGAAGACGTGGGACTCGACGTCTTCGCAACAGGCGAGCACCACAACAAGCCGTTTGTGCCGTCGTCACCCACCACGATGCTCGGCTACATCGCTGCACAGACCGAGAAGATCACGCTGTCCACGTCAACGACGCTGATCACCACCAACGATCCGGTGAAGATCGCCGAAGACTACGCGATGCTCCAGCATCTCGCGGAGGGTCGCGTCGACCTCATGATGGGGCGTGGCAACACGGCGCCCGTGTACCCGTGGTTCGGCAAGGACATTCGCGCGGGTATTCCGTTGGCCCTCGAGAACTATCAGCTCTTGCGCCGGCTTTGGGACGAGGAAGTGGTGAACTGGCAAGGGGAGTACCGCACTCCGCTGCAAGGTTTCACGTCCACACCACGTCCGCTCGACGGCATCGCACCCTTTGTGTGGCACGGCTCGATTCGCAGTCCTGAGATCGCGGAAATCGCGGCGTATCACGGTGACGGGTTCTTCGCGAACAACATCTTCTGGCCCAAGGAGCACTACATCGAGCTCATCAACCTCTACCGTCAGCGCTACGAGCATTACGGACACGGCACCGCCGATCAGGCGATCGTCGGGCTGGGCGGTCAGGTCTTCATGCGTAAGAACAGTCAGGACGCCGTCAAGGAATTCCGCCCGTACTTCGACAATGCGCCGGTGTACGGTCACGGACCGTCGCTCGAAGAGTTCACCGAGCAGACGCCGCTGACAGTCGGTTCGCCGGAGCAGGTCATCGAGAAGACCCTCGCGTTCGCGGATTTCTTCGGCGACTACCAGCGCCAGCTGTTCCTCATGGATCACGCGGGTCTTCCGCTGAAGACGGTGCTCGAGCAGCTCGATCTTCTCGGCGAGGAAGTTGTACCGGTTCTGCGTCGTGAATTCGCGGCCCGTCGTCCGGCGCATGTCCCGGACAACCCGCCCACCCACGCGTCGATGAAGGCCGCGCGTGACACAAGTGCGGTCTCGGCATAGTTCTGGGCACCCTGACGCAACCCGAGGCAGGATGAAGAGATGAGCAACCTCGACATGCATCCCGTAGAGCAGGAATGTGAAGGCAAACCTGACAACAGCGAGATTCAGATCCTCACCCCGCGGGATGTTCCGCTCGGTGGCCCACGGGCAATGCGGGTGCGGCGCACATTGCCGCAGCGCGATCGTTCGCTGATCGGGGCGTGGTGCTTCGCCGATCACTACGGGCCGGACGACGTCGGCTCGGGGCCCGGCATGCATGTGCCGCCGCATCCACACACCGGTTTGCAGACGGTCAGTTGGTTGTTCACGGGTGAGATCGAGCATCGCGACAGCATCGGCTCTCACGCGATGGTGCGCCCGGGCGAACTTAACTTGATGACGGCCGGTAGCGGTATCGCTCATTCGGAGGTCTCGACTCCGAACACGAAGGTTCTGCACGGCATGCAGCTGTGGGTGGCGCTCCCGGACGCGGCGCGCGATACCGCCCCCGCGTTTGTTCACTACCGACCGGAACCGGTGACCATTGGGGGCGCCAGGCTCAGCGTGTTCCTCGGCTCGTTGGCCGGCGAGAAATCGCCGGTATCCACCTTCACCGAATTGCTCGGTGCCGAGATAGTTCTCGATCCGGGCGCTGACATTGCGCTCGACGTCGAGCGTTCCCACGAACACGGCGTGATCGTCGATCAAGGATCGGTGGTGCTGCGTGGCACCACCGTCGGCTGGGCCGAGTTGGGTTATCAAGCACCGGGTTTCGGGAAGCTGACATTGCGCAATCCAGGTTCCGAACCGGCTCGGGTCCTGCTGCTCGGCGGCAAGCCCTTGGGCGAGCAGGTGATCATGTGGTGGAACTTCATGGGCCGCACGCACGAAGAGATCGTCGAGTATCGACGCAAGTGGCAGGCCGAACTGGCCTCTGGATTCGACGGCAGCGTCCCTGATCAACGTTTCGGCGTAGTGCCGGGATACGACGGTCCGGCGCTCCCGGCACCCGAGTTGCCGAACAGTACGTTGCGGCCCCGAGGTTAGTCGCGGCTCTTGCTGCTTCCGGCCGCAAGCGTAGTGTCGATCAGGCCTGTTCGATGTCCTGATGGGCCTTGGCGAGCATGATGTAACCGGCGCCGTTGGCGCTGATCCCGGCCTTTTCGCCTTCGGAGAGTTCACGTTTGACCTTGGCCGGTACGCCGGCGACCAGTGATCCGGGCGGGATCTGCATCCCCTGCGAGACGACGGCGCCGGCCGCGATCAGTGATCCCGAACCGATGTGTGCGCCGTTGAGCACCACTGCGCCCATGCCGACCAACACGTCGTCTTCGACGGTGCACCCGTGCAACACCGCGTTGTGGCCGACCGAGATCCGCTCGCCCAGAACCGCGGGGAACGTCGGGTCTGCATGCACCGTGCAGTTGTCCTGGATGTTGGTGTCCGCGCCGATGGAGATCGATTCGGCGTCGCCGCGAATGACCGCGCCGTACCAGATGCTGGCGCCGGCAGCGATGGTCACTGCGCCGACAACGGTGGCATTGGGTGCGATGAACGCGCTCTCGTCGATCTGCGGGGTGCGTCCGAGAACGGTGGCGATGATCGGGTTGGTCATGGTTCTCCTGTGCGTTGGAATGAACGTGCTCTGACGGTACCTGGACTATTTCGGGGTGGGCTTTCGATTCATGACAACGGTGCCGATGCCCGCCACGACCACAAGTCCGATGGCAACCAGGGTCATGGAGTCGAGTGTCTGTCCGATGATGACTACGCCGGCCAACGCTGCTGCTGCCGGTTCGAGCGCAATGAGGACGGCAAAGACCTTCTTGGCCAAGGATCGCAGCGCCCACATTTCCAGGCTGTACGGAATGACGGACGAGAGGATGGCTACGGCCGCGCCGGCGGCAAGCATCTTCGGATCGAGCAGTTCTGAACCTCCGGAGACCACACCGAACGGCAGGGTGAGGACGGCCGCCACAATCGTGGCACCGGCCAGACCGTCGGCACTCGGAAGTGTTGCGGCGAGGTGTGAACCGGCGATGATGTATCCCGCCCAGGCTGCGGCCGCAATGAGTGCGTAGATCACGCCGACGACGTCGAGTCCGGATTCCCCGTGATCACCCAATCCGAGGAGAAGTACTCCGCCGAAGGCAAGCAGCACCCAGGCACCGTCGGCCCAGCGCTTCGACAGCACCGCGGCAAGTGTGAGTGGCCCGAGAAATTCGATGGTGACGGCCGTTCCGATGGGCACCGTGTCGAGGGCCATGTAGAAGGCCCCGTTCATGACGGCCAGAGAAACGCCGAGCGCAAATATGCCCTTGCGCTGCCGGTTCGACCACCTGCTCCATCGTGGGCGGACGATGACTCCGAGGATGATCGCGGCGATCGTCAGCCGAAGCGTCGTGGCACCGGCCGGCCCGATCTGCGAGAACAGGGTCGTCGCGAATGCCGCTCCGAACTGGAGCGAAAGTATCGAGGTGAGGACTGCGCCGACCGGCAGAAGCTGACTGCCGGCCTTCATTCTCCGGTGAACTCAGGACTTCGACGCTCGAGCATCGCGGCGACGGCTTCGTGGTGATCGCGAGTGTGATGGGCGATCGACTGCATGGCGGCCGAGAGTTCGAGCAAACTCTCGAGGCTCTGGTGCTGGCCCTCGCGGAGCAGTTTCTTGGTCATGCGGAGCACCTGCGGGGGATTGGCGGCTACTCGCGCTGCCAAAGCGTGCGCTGCGGGAAGCAATTCTTCGGGCTCGGTGATCTGCGAGACCAGACCCCAGTCGAGTGCCTTGGTCGCGTCGATCGGTTCGCCGGTGAACGCCATCTCGGCGGCGCGGGCGTTGCCGATCGCGCGGGGGAGCAGCCAGGCTCCGCCGTCGCCGGGGATGAGTCCCACCTTGACGAAGCTCTCGGCGAAGACTGCGGCGGTCGAGGCGATGCGGAGGTCGCACATGAGTGAGAGGTCGCAGCCCGCTCCGATGGCCGGGCCGTTGACCGCGGCGATGGTCGGCACCTCACACGTGTACAGCGCGAGCGGAATGCGCTGGATGCCGTGCCGGTAGCCCTGGCGGATCTCGCCGGGAGCACCACCGAACATGCCTTCCTTGTCTCGCATGTGTTTGACGTTGCCGCCGGAGGAGAAAGCCGACCCGGCCCCCGTGAGGATGACTGCGCGCACACTCTGATCTCGGTTGACTGCGGTGACCGCGTCTTCGAGGGCCTCGATCATGTCGATCTCGGAGATGGCGTTGCGGGTGTCCGGGCGATTGAGGGTCCACGTGACCACATCGCCGGTTCGCGAGATCAGTACGGCGTCGCTCATGGGTGCTCCTGATAGTCGATGGCAGTTGAGCTCAGTCTCTCATCGCGAGATTTCCAAATAACAATCATTCGTGCTTGATTTTTATGGACCCGGGTGTGATGCTGGTCGCATGGCCGAACTTCAGACGTTCATCGATGACTTGCGGGCCGAAGGCGAGAGCCTCGACGCCCTGGTTGCGGATCTGCCCGAGGAGAAGTGGGCGACAATGACGCCCGCGGAAGGGTGGACCATCGCGCATCAGATCGGGCACCTGCACTGGACGGACAGTGCTGCGATCCTGGCTGTCACCGACCCGGACGGGTTCGCGGAGCAGTTGAAGGCGGCGTTCGTGAATCCGGCCGGGTTTGTCGACGACGGTGCTGCCGAGCAGGCAGCCCGCCCGCCCGCAGAGTTGCTCGCCGATTGGCGGGCGGGGCGCATTGCTCTCGTCGAGGCGCTCACCGCTGCCCCGGCCGGCACCAAGTTCCCCTGGTACGGCCCGCCCATGGGCGGTGTCTCCATGGCAACCGCGCGATTGATGGAGACGTGGGCGCACGGGCAGGACGTCGCCGACACACTCGGCGTCGAACGCGCTCCGACGGCGCGCATCAAGAACATCGCTCATCTGGGTGTGCGGACGCGGAACTTTGCGTACTCGGTCAACGAGAAGACGCCGCCCGCCGACGATTTCCGGGTGGAGTTGACGGCGCCGGACGGTTCGCTCTGGACCTGGGGGCCGGAAGATGCGCCGCAGAAGGTGACCGGGCCGGCGTTGGACTTCTGCCTGCTGGTCACCCAGCGCGCCAATCGCGCCGATCTCGATCTGGTTGCCGTTGGCGCCGACGCAGACGAGTGGTTGGGGTTTGCGCAGGCATTTGCCGGACCCGGCGGCGAGGGGCGAGCCGCCATCGGAGCGAGCGGTGAGGGACGAGAAGCGAAGGTGGACAGATGAGTTCGGTACGGATCGGTAATTGCTCCGGGTTCTACGGCGACCGCGTCTCGGCGATGCGCGAGATGCTCGAGGGCGGCGAACTCGACTACCTGACCGGCGACTATCTGGCCGAACTGACGATGCTGATCCTCGGCCGGGACCGGATGAAGGACCCGTCGCTCGGCTACGCGAAGACGTTCCTGCGACAGGTCGAGGACACCCTCGGCCTCGCGCTCGACAAGGGCGTGAAGATCGTTGCGAATGCCGGCGGCCTCAACCCGGCCGGACTGGCGGACGCGCTGCGCGAGGTCAACACCAAGCTGGGGTTGAACGCGAAGATCGCCCACGTCGAGGGTGACGATTTGATCTCTCGGGCAGACGAACTCGGACTCGGCTCCCCGCTGACGGCCAATGCGTACCTCGGCGCCTGGGGCATAGTCGAAGCCTTGTCGGCGGACGTCGATGTCGTGGTCACCGGTCGTGTCACCGATGCGTCGGTGATCGTCGGTCCAGCCGCTCATCACTTCGGTTGGAAGCGAGATGATTTCGATCAATTGGCCGGTGCTGTCGCGGCTGGCCACGTCATCGAGTGCGGAACCCAGGCCACCGGCGGCAACTACGCGTTCTTCACCGAGATTCCCAATCTGGGCCGTCCTGGCTTCCCGATCGCCGAGATCAACGCGGACGGATCCTCGGTCATCACCAAGCATTCCGGAACGGACGGCGAGGTGAGCGTCGGCACGGTGACGGCGCAGCTGTTGTACGAGATCACGGGCGGACGCTACGCAGGCCCGGATGTGACCACCCGTATCGACAACGCGGTGCTCACCCAGGAAGGCCCGGATCGGGTGCTGATCAGCGGAGTCACGGGCGAGGCTCCGCCGCCGCAGTACAAGGTCTCACTCAACACGCTGGCCGGGTTCCGCAACGAGGCCACGTTCATCCTCACGGGTCTCGACATCGAGGCCAAGGCCGATCTGGCGAAGACTCAACTCGAATCCTGGCTGACGAAGAAGCCCGCCGAACTGGTCTGGACTCTCGCTCGCACAGATCACCCGGATTCCGACACCGAGGAAACAGCGAGTGCGTTGCTGCGCTGCGTGGTTCGCGATTCCGACCCCAAGGTGATCGGTCGCCCCTTCTCCGCGGTTGCGGTGGAAATGGCACTCGCCAGTTACCCAGGCTTCTCGCTGACCGCGCCGCCGAGCAACGGACAACCGTACGGAGTGTTCACCCCCGGCTACGTCGGCGCGGGATCGGTGCCTCACGTGGCCGTACTGCCAGACGGCACTCGCGTGGACATCGCTCCGTCGACGCTGACGCAGGACCTCGAACCGGTCGACGAACCTGAGCGTCCGGAGCCGTTGCCGCCACAGTCTTCGCTTTCGGTGCCACTCGGCACGATCGCCGGTGCCCGTAGTGGCGACAAGGGTGGAAATGCCAACGTCGGCGTCTGGGTTCGCACGGACGATCAGTGGAAGTGGTTGGCGCACACTCTGACCGTCGAAATGCTCAAGGAACTACTACCGGAAGCAGCAGACCTGAACGTCACTCGCTACCAGCTTCCGCACCTTCGTGCCGTCAACTTCGTGATCGAGGGAATCCTCGGTCAGGGTGTTGCCTCGCAGGCGCGGTTCGATCCGCAGGCCAAGGGAATTGGTGAGTGGCTGCGCTCGCGCCATATCGACATCCCGATTTCGCTACTCCCCACAACTGACGAGAAAGAGGATTCACGGTGACCGTGTGGACCACACCGGAAAGGCTTGCGCTTCGCGAGACCGTACGCGGATTCGTGAACCAGGAGATTCTGCCGCACCTGACGCAGTGGGAGCGTGACGGCGAGATTCCGCGCGAATTACACCGCAAGGCAGGCGCTCTCGGGCTCCTCGGGGCCAGTGCTCCCGAATCGGCTGGCGGTGAGGGTGGCGATGCCGTCGACTCCATCGTGATCTGTGAGGAGATGCATCAGGCAGGTGCGTCGGGCGGTCTGTTCGCATCGCTCTTCACCTGCGGCATCGCGGTGCCGCACCTGATTGCGGCCGGCGACGAGGCGCAGATCGAGAAGTGGGTCAAGCCGACCCTGCGCGGCGACAAGATCGGCTCGCTCGCCATCACCGAGCCCGGCGGAGGCAGCGACGTCGGGCATCTGACAACCACAGCCAAGCGCGACGGCGATCATTACGTCGTGAACGGCGCCAAGACGTTCATCACCTCCGGCGTTCGAGCGGACTTCGTCGTCACCGCAGTGCGCACCGGTGGCCCCGGCGCGGGTGGTGTCTCACTGCTCGTGATCGAGAAGGGCACAACGGGATTCACCGTCTCGCGCAAACTCGAGAAGATGGGCTGGCGCGCGTCGGATACAGCGGAACTGTCCTTTGTCGACGCCCGGGTTCCGGTGGAGAATCTGGTCGGCGCAGAGAACAGCGGCTTCGCGCAGATCGCCCAGGCATTTGTCTCCGAGCGGGTCGCCCTCGCCGCCCAGGCGTATGCCAGTGCAGAACGTTGCCTGGAGCTGACCCTCGAATGGTGCCGCGCCCGCGAGACTTTCGGTCGACCCCTCATCAGTCGGCAGGCCGTGCAGAACACCGTCACCGAGATGGCCCGCAAGATCGACGTCGCCAAGGTGTACACGCATTCGGTGATCGAACGGCACATGGCCGGTGACGGCGATCTGATCGCCGAGGTGTGCTTCGCCAAGAACACGGCAGTCGAGACGGGCGAATGGGTTGCGAACCAAGCCGTTCAGCTGTTCGGCGGCCTCGGATACATGCAGGAAAGTGAAGTGGAGAGGCAGTACCGGGACATGCGAATTCTGGGAATCGGTGGCGGAACCACCGAAATCCTCACCGGCCTCGCGGCCAAGCGATTGGGGTATCAGTCATGAGTGTCATCCGGTCAACACTGGACACCAATTCCGAGGTGTACCAGACCGCAACATCGACCATGAACACCAAGCTCGCCGAGATCGAGGTCGAGCACGCCAAGGCGCTGGCGGGCGGCGGCGAGAAATACACCGAGCGGCACCACAAGCGAGGAAAACTCCTGGCACGCGAGCGGATCGAACTCCTGCTCGATCAGGATTCGCCGTTCCTCGAACTGTGTCCCCTCGCTGCGTGGGGGAGTGACTTCCCGGTCGGCGCCAGCACCGTGGTCGGTATCGGCGTCGTCGAAGGTGTCGAATGCCTGATCGTTGCCAACGATCCCACCGTGCGCGGCGGCACCAGCAACCCGTGGACGCTGCGTAAGGGATTCCGCGCCAACGACATCGCCATGCAGAACCGCCTTCCTGTCATCTCGCTGGTCGAGTCCGGCGGTGCAGACCTGCCGACGCAGAAGGAGGTGTTCATCCCGGGCGGGCGTATGTTCCGTGACCTCACACAGCTTTCCGCAGCCGGTATCCCCACCATTGCACTGGTCTTCGGTAACTCGACTGCCGGCGGCGCGTACATCCCGGGCATGTCCGACCACGTCGTGATGATCAAGGAACGCTCCAAGGTGTTCCTCGCAGGTCCGCCGCTGGTCAAGATGGCCACCGGTGAGGAATCAGATGACGAGGCACTCGGCGGCGCCGAAATGCACGCTCGCAAGTCCGGGTTGGCTGACTACTTCGCAGCCGACGAGCAGGACGCGATCCGCATCGGTCGCTCGATCGTCAAGCGACTCAACTGGACCAAGAAGGGGCCGGCGCCTCGCGCGGAGATCATCGAACCGCTCGAGGATCCGGAAGAGTTGCTCGGCATCGTTCCGGCCGACCTGAAGATTCCGTTCGATCCGCGTGAGGTCATCGCCCGTATCGTCGACGGTTCCGACTTCGACGAGTTCAAGCCGCTCTACGGTTCCTCCCTCGTGACGGGCTGGGCCGAGCTCAACGGCTACCCGATCGGCATCCTGGCCAACGCACGTGGAGTGCTCTTCAGCGAAGAGTCCCAGAAGGCCACGCAGTTCATCCAGCTCGCCAACCGCTCCAACACGCCGTTGCTGTTCCTGCACAACACCACCGGCTACATGGTGGGTAAGGAATACGAGGAGGGCGGCATGATCAAGCACGGATCGATGATGATCAATGCGGTAGCCAATTCCAAGGTTCCGCACATCTCGATCTTGCTCGGAGCGTCGTACGGCGCCGGTCACTACGGCATGTGCGGACGGGCGTTCGATCCGCGATTCCTCTTTGCCTGGCCCAGTTCCAAGTCCGCCGTCATGGGCGGTGCGCAGCTCGCCGGCGTCATCTCCATCGTGGGACGCGCTGCTGCCGAGGCCCGCGGCCAGGTTTTCGACGAGCAGGCTGATGCCGGCATGCGCGCGATGATCGAGAACCAGATCGAGGCCGAGTCACTTCCGATGTTCTTGTCCGGGCGTCTGTACGACGACGGCGTCATCGATCCCCGAGACACCCGCACCGTGGTGGGAATGTGCCTGTCGGCCATTGCCACCGCCCCGATCGAAGGCACCGAGAACTTCGGCGTCTTCCGTATGTGAGGCACGCCGTGACAATCACTTCAGTACTGGTCGCCAATCGTGGCGAAATCGCCCGCCGTGTCTTTGCAACCTGCCGCAAGAACGGAATCGGGACGGTCGCGGTCTTTTCCGACGCGGATGCCGACAGCCCGCACGTCGCCGAAGCCGACGCCTCGGTTCGCCTGCCGGGTAACACGCCTGCCGAGACATACCTGCGGGGCGAGCTCATCATCGCCGCAGCCAAGGCTTCGGGCGCCGACGCGATTCACCCCGGCTACGGATTCCTCTCCGAGAACGCGGAGTTCGTGCGCAGTGTCATCGATGCCGGACTGACGTGGATCGGTCCGCCCGTCGAATCCATCGAGCTCATGGGATCGAAGGTCGAGTCCAAGAAGATCATGGACGCGGCCGGAGTTCCGGTGCTGTCCGAACTCGATCCCGCTGCGGTGACCGACGCTCATCTGCCGGTGCTCATCAAGGCGTCGGCGGGCGGCGGCGGACGCGGAATGCGTGTCGTTCGTGAATTGTCGGCGCTGGAAGGCGAACTGGAAGCGGCGCGGCGTGAGGCGCAGTCCGCCTTCGGTGACCCGACTGTCTTCTGCGAGCGCTACCTCGAGACCGGTCGGCACATCGAGGTTCAGGTCATGGCCGACCGCCACGGTGGGGTGTGGGCGGTGGGGGAGCGCGAGTGCTCGATCCAGCGTCGGCATCAGAAGGTGGTCGAAGAGGCACCGTCGCCGCTCGTGCAACGCATCCCCGCCATGCGCGACAAGCTTTTCGACGCCTCGCGGCTCGCAGCCAACGCCATCGGCTACGAGGGAGCGGGAACCGTTGAATTCCTGGCAGACGAAAAGGGTGACTTCTTTTTTCTGGAGATGAACACTCGCCTGCAGGTGGAGCATCCCGTCACCGAGTGCACCACCGGACTCGATCTGGTGGAACTGCAATTGCAGGTCGCTTCAGGTGAAGTGCTTCCGGACGAGCAGCCGGAGATTCGCGGACATTCCATCGAGGTGCGCCTGTACGCCGAGGACCCCGCCAAGAACTGGCAGCCGCAGAGCGGAACCGTTCACCACATCGAGTTGCCCGGTGACCCACAAGAATTCAGTGTTCTGCGTGAGCAGGGCGTTCGCCTCGACTCCGGCGTCGTCGACGGCAGTGTTGTCGGCGTCCACTACGACCCGATGTTGGCCAAGGTCATCTCGTACGCGCCGACGCGGACCGCAGCTGCCCGGCTGCTCGCGTCGACGCTGGCGCGCACCAGGATTCACGGCCTGCGCACCAACCGCGATCTGCTCGTCAATGTCCTGGCTCACCCCGCCTTCATTGCCGGGGACACCGATACGGCATTCTTCGAGACCCATGACCTCGAGAAGTTGTCAACGCCTCTGGCCGACACCGACGCCGAAAGGCTTTCGGCGCTAGCGGCGGCACTTGCCGATGCCGCGCACAACCGGGCGTCGGCGCGCGTCATCGGCCGCTTGCCCAGCGGGTGGCGCAACCTGCCGTCGCAGCCGCAGAGCAAGAGCTACTCCACTGCGTCGGGCGACTACGACGTCCGCTACTCCCTGAGCCGAAGCGGCGTGTTGAACGCAGAAGGCTTCGACGACGTGAGCCTGGTATCGGCAACTGCTGCCCGAGTAGTGCTCGAGCAGAGCGGAGTACGGCGTTCGTTCGACGTGGCGGCATACGGGAGTGAGATTTTTGTCGACTCCTCGCTGGGGCCGGTCGCGTTGACGGCAGCACCGCGCTTCGTGGATCCGTCGGCGGAAGTCGCGGCCGGTTCGTTGCTCGCTCCGATGCCGGGATCGGTTATCCGCCTCGGCGCCGCACTCGGTGACACCGTCACTGCCGGCCAGCCGATTCTGTGGCTAGAGGCCATGAAGATGGAACACACCGTCACCGCGCCGACTGCCGGTGTCCTGGTAGAACTTCCGGTCGCCGTCGGCCAGCAGGTCGAAGTCGGATCGGTACTCGCACGTGTGGAAGAACCCGCTACAGAAGAGGAAGCATGATGAGTTTCATCGAAACCGAAGAGCAGAAGGAACTACGGGCATCCGTTTCCAAACTGGGTGAGCGCTTCAACTACGTCGACTACGTGCTGCCCAAGGCGCGCAAGGGTGAGCCGCTCACCGAATTATGGAACGAGGCGGGCAAACTCGGATTCCTGGGCGTCAACCTGCCGGAGGAATACGGCGGCGGCGGTGCCGGTATCTACGAACTCGCGCTGGTGCAGGAGGAATTGGCGGCACAGGGTGCCGGTCTGCTCCTGGTTGTCGTATCCCCGGCCATCTGCGGCACCATCATCGGCAAGTACGGCACGGCGGAGCAGAAGCAGCAGTGGCTACCCAGCCTCGCCGACGGCTCCAAGATCATGGCGTTCGGAATCACCGAGGCCGACGCGGGTTCGAACTCACACCAGATCACGACGACGGCTCGTCGCGACGGCGAAGACTGGATCCTGAGCGGCAACAAGATCTACATCTCGGGCGTCGATCAAGCTGACGCAGTGCTCATCGTCGCGCGCACCGAGGACTCCAAAACCGGCAAGCTCAAGCCCGCTCTGTTCATCGTCCCCACGGATTCTCCTGGATTCGTGAAGACGCAGATGGAGATGGACATCATCGAGCCGGACCACCAGTTCATCTTGTTCCTCGACGATGTACGGCTGCCGGCCGACGCTCTGGTCGGCGAAGCTGATGCCGCACTGATGCAGTTGTTCGCCGGTCTCAACCCCGAGCGCATCCTGGGTGCGTCGATGGCCATCGGAATGGGCCGTTACGCCCTGAACGCCGCGGTGAAGTTCGCCAACGAGCGCACGGTGTGGAAGACGCCGATCGGTGCCCACCAAGGTATTTCGCATCCCCTCGCGCAGGTGAAGATCGAACTCGAGCTCGCCAAGCTGATGATGCAGAAGGCCGCGGTCCTCTACGACAGTGGGGACGATTTCGGTGCTGCCGAAGCCGCGAACATGGCGAAGTACGCGGCTGCCGAGGCCAGCATCAAGGCACTCGATCAGGCGATCCAGACGCACGGCGGCGCAGGCCTGACGAAGGAATACGGACTGGCCGCCATGCTCGGCGCGGCTCGTATCGCCCGTGTCGCGCCGGTGAGCCGCGAGATGATCCTCAACTTCGTCTCGCAGCACTCTCTCGGTCTGCCTCGGTCTTACTAGACGGTCTCACTGGAAAGGGCGAAGCATGACGGACGAGGACAAGCCATACGTACGGTACGAAGTATCCGGTGGTGCGGCCACGATCACTCTCGACTCACCACACAACCGCAACGCGATTTCGACGCGGTTGGTCACGGAGTTGCAGGCTGGACTGACGTCGGCGGCCGCTGATCCGGCAGTTCGAGCAGTGGTGCTCACCCACACGGGTGGAACATTCTGTGCGGGAGCCGATCTCAGTGAAGCATCCGGGTCGTCCTTATCTCCGGAGGAGGCAGTCAAAGAGCGCGGGCGGGGGATGCTGACGCTCTTACGCAGCATTCTCGAGCTGCCCAAGCCCGTGATCGGGCGCATCGACGGTCACGTCCGGGCCGGGGGTATGGGTCTTGTCGGGGCGTGCGACATCGTCGTCGCCGGACCGGCGAGCACCTTCGCGGTGACGGAATCACGATTGGGGTTGGCCGCGTCCATCATCTCGCTCACTGTTCTGCCGAGGCTCGATCACCGATCTGCGAGCCGGTACCTGCTCACCGGAGAGAAGTTCGGACCGAACGAGGCCCACGCTATCGGGCTGGTGACGGAAGCGTCGCAGGGAACCGCCGAGTCGATCACTGAACTCTTGGTCACATTGCGTCAGTGCTCGCCACAGGGGCTGGCCGAATCGAAATGGCTCACGACCAGGCAGGTCCTGGCCGGATTCGACCGAGACGGCGAGGAGATGATCGCGCAGTCGGCGCGGCTGTTTTCCTCTGACGAGGCTCGTGAGGGCATGATGTCTTTCTTGCAGAAGCGTCCAGCAGCCTGGGCACAACAGAACGCACAGTAGAAGGGATGGCGGCGCGATGACTCGAGAACCCAAGCAGGACCGAAGTCGAGTCACGCGCTCCCACCTGCTCGAAGTGACGGTGGAGTGTCTCGCCGAACTCGGATGGGGTGCAACGACGATGAGTGTCGTCGCGCAGCGGGCCGGGGTATCCCGTGGTGCCATGCAGCACCACTTCCCGACGCGTGAGGACCTGATCACCGCGGCACTCGAGGTGATGTTCGACGCCCGAATGGATCAGGCACGCAAAGAGTCCACCGACCTTCCCGCGGGTGCCGGTCGAACCGAGGCGATCATCTCCCGATTGGTCGAGTACTACACCGGCACTCTGTTCAAGGCAGCACTTCAGGTGTGGACGGCGGCAGCTTCCGACCCGGACTTGCGAGCGCGAGTGTTGCCACTCGAGGAACGGTTCGGGCGCATCGCGCACCGCATGGCCGTCGAGAGTCTTGGCGCCGACGACGCAGATCCGACGACGCACCGTCTGGTGCAGGCGACCCTTGACCTTGCCCGAGGGCTGGGGTTGGCAGATGTCTTGACCGACGACTCGCGTCGACGGTCCGAGGTGGTCAGAACGTGGGCGGCGCAACTCGACTCGACTCTCGTGCGTGTGTCAGCGCCGGTGTCGTGATCGCGCAGCTCTGATCCCGGAAGTACAGTCACCTGCATGCCGCGCTGCAGAGCCCTGTCCTTCAGTACCCCGTTGGTGGTCGCTGCTGCGGTGCTGGTGTCGGCTACCGGCTGCGGGGCCGACGACGGCACAGCGGAACAGTCCACAGGTTCAGCGCCCACCGCCCAGGCAGCAACCGATCCCGGTCCGATGTTCGCAGAATGCGGATCGGTGACGGATGAGGAGGTGGTCGCGGCTTTCGGGCTCACGTTCACCGATGTCACCAGAAACGGTGTCGGCTGTGAATGGACGGTTGCCGGTTCGTTGGGACCAAGCGTCGCGTTCTCCTGGTACCGCGGCAGCCCGATCGGCCGCGAGCGCGCCGGTTCCGACCTTCTCGGTCGACCTGCTGCCGACATCACGATCGAGGGCCACTCCGGTTTCATCGCGTCGCGAGAAGGCGTTCTGTGCGAGTTGGGTATTTCCTTCGGGGGCGATTTTGTTCATTGGTCGGTGAACTACGGCTCCGCGAACTCCGGGCTTGTCGCCCCGCCTGCCGATCCGTGTGTTGTCGGGAAGAGCCTGATGGAACTCACTGTCTCGAGAGCACAGTGAGTCGCGCCCGGGCGGCGGCGCTTGGCGCGTCGTTTCTCCTGCTGACGGGGTGCGGTTCGACAGTGACGGGAACGCCGCTGGCCGAGGGCGGCTATCAGGGCAGTAGCAGCGAGAAGTTCGCCAACATCCTGCAGGAATGTGAAGCGGTGTCCGACCCGCAGATCGCGGCGGCAATCGGCGCCGACGGCGTCGACCGTGGTTTCTACGGGGCAATCTGTCGGTGGGACGGGGTTGGCGGCGCAGGTCCGGTCCATGTCACGTTCAACTGGTTCGAGACCGGCACCACCGATCACGAGGTCGCCGCATTCGAGCATCTCGGATATGTGGTCGAGAAGATCACCGTCAAGGGCAGTGACGCCTACCTCGTGCGGCAACCGGCGGATCCACAAAGCTGTGGCATCACCGCCGGCGCTCCGGCCGGGGGAGTGTTCGGTTGGTGGGTGCGCCAGCCGGCCGGCGGCATGGATGCGTGCGCGGGAGCCACTAAACTCGGAGAACTGACGCTCAACGTCAGTATTTGAACCTGCTGTCGAACCTGGTCGTTGCTGTGAGTTCCGTATCACTTCAGGCTCATTTTGACCACATAGCACGCTGGCAGGTATCGTTATGGGTCGTGTCCGGCATGCCCGGGCCGATCTGTGTGCCTAGCTAGGTATTGCCGTGCGCACGTTCGAGCAGTTATTGCTTCAGAACGAGCATCCGGCTGCCTGTGTGGGGGTATGCGACACGCCCGACCTCGGGTGCAGAGCGAGGCGCATTTGCGCAGCGCAGCAGTATCAGAGGTGGGTGAGGAGCAGCAGCTATCTTGCTCCAACTGCTAGATCCCTAATTTCAGAACAGCCAAGGTTGCTTCGAGCAGTCTGTTCCGACGTAGAAAGCCGGTAAATGCCAACCATCAACCAGCTGGTCCGCAAGGGTCGCCGCGACAAGACCGCCAAGGTCAAGACGGCAGCCCTCAAGGGCAGCCCGCAGCGTCGTGGCGTGTGCACTCGCGTGTACACCACCACCCCCAAGAAGCCGAACTCCGCTCTCCGTAAGGTCGCTCGCGTTCGCCTGACGACTTCGGTCGAGGTCACCGCGTACATCCCCGGTGAAGGCCACAACCTTCAGGAGCACTCCATGGTGCTCGTCCGTGGCGGTCGTGTGAAGGACCTCCCGGGTGTCCGTTACAAGATCATCCGCGGCTCCCTCGACACCCAGGGTGTCAAGGGTCGCAAGCAGGCACGCAGCCGCTACGGCGCCAAGAAGGAGAAGAGCTAATGCCACGTAAGGGCCCCGCTCCGAAGCGCCCGCTCATCAACGACCCGGTTTACGGTTCCCCGTTGGTGACGCAGCTCGTCAACAAGATCCTGCTGGACGGCAAGAAGTCCACCGCAGAGCGAATCGTGTACCAGGCTCTCGAGCAGGCACGCGAGAAGACCGGCACCGATCCGGTCGTCACGCTCAAGCGCGCCCTGGACAACGTCAAGCCTGCACTCGAGGTTCGTAGCCGCCGCGTTGGTGGCGCTACCTACCAGGTGCCGGTCGAGGTTCGTCCCGGTCGTTCCACCACGCTGGCACTGCGCTGGCTGGTCACCTTCTCGCGTGCACGTCGTGAGAAGACCATGGTCGAGCGTCTCGCCAACGAGCTCCTCGATGCCAGCAATGGCCTCGGTGCAGCTGTGAAGCGTCGCGAAGACACTCACAAGATGGCCGAAGCCAACAAGGCATTCGCCCACTACCGCTGGTGATGTAAGCGTCGGAGCAACTGCCATCGGGTGGGTGCTCCGACGCTGTCGCCGTTGGCGACCTGATCACATCGGCCGGTTAATTCCGGACAGAGGTGGTCGGGTTGCCGCGGCAGAGACATAATTGAAAGACCATGGCCTTGACGGTGGAACACACCGGATACGGCCGACACCCGAAAAACCAAGCAACGAGCGGGGAAGAAACCTGTGGCACAGGAAGTGCTGACTGACCTGAACAAGGTCCGCAACATCGGCATCATGGCGCACATCGATGCCGGCAAAACCACCACCACCGAGCGCATCCTGTTCTACACCGGTGTCAATTACAAGATCGGTGAGACGCACGACGGTGCGTCGACGACGGACTGGATGGAGCAGGAGAAGGAACGCGGCATCACGATCACGTCTGCCGCCGTGACTTGCTTCTGGAACAACAACCAGATCAACATCATCGA
Organism: Rhodococcus sp. MS16; assembly: GCF_013277795.1. NCBI lineage: Bacteria > Bacillati > Actinomycetota > Actinomycetes > Mycobacteriales > Nocardiaceae > Rhodococcus > Rhodococcus sp. MS16. The sequence continues at coordinate 94,799 of NZ_VBTM01000005.1, read as the reverse complement.
TACCCCCGGCCACGTCGACTTCACGGTCGAGGTGGAGCGGTCGCTGCGCGTGCTCGACGGCGCAGTTGCTGTGTTCGACGGTAAAGAGGGTGTCGAGCCGCAGTCCGAGCAGGTGTGGCGTCAGGCTGCCAAGTACGACGTTCCGCGTATCTGCTTCGTCAACAAGATGGACAAGATGGGCGCGGATTTCTACTTCACCGTGCAGACCATCATCGACCGTCTCGGCGCGAAGCCGCTCGTTCTTCAGCTGCCCATCGGCGCTGAGGACGACTTCGACGGCGTCGTCGACCTGGTCGAGATGCGTGCCATCACGTGGCGCGGCGTAGTTCCGACCGGTGCACTGCCGACCATCGAAGAGATCCCCGCGGATCTCGTCGAGAAGGCTGCAGAGTACCGCGAGAAGCTGCTCGAAACCGTTGCCGAGTCCGACGAAGCTCTCATGGAGAAGTACTTCGGCGGCGAAGAGCTCACGGTCGAGGAAATCAAGGGCGCCATCCGCAAGATGACGGTCGCTTCCGAGCTGTACCCGGTTATCTGTGGCTCCGCGTTCAAGAACAAGGGCGTTCAGCCCATGCTCGACGCAGTCATCGACTACCTGCCCAACCCGCTGGATATCGGCGAGGTTGTCGGCCACAAGCTCAATGACGAAGAAGTAGAGATCACTCGCAAGCCGAGCAAGGAAGAGCCGTTCTCGGCTCTCGCCTTCAAGATCGCTGCTCACCCGTTCTTCGGCAAGCTGACCTTCGTCCGCGTGTACTCGGGTCGTATCGATCCGGGCGCACAGGTGCTCAACGCAACCAAGGGCAAGAAGGAGCGCATCGGAAAGCTCTTCCAGATGCACGCCAACAAGGAGAACCCGGTAGAAGAGGCCGTAGCCGGCCACATCTACGCGATGATCGGCCTCAAGGACACCACCACCGGTGACACCTTGTGCGATCAGGCGAACCCCATCGTCCTCGAGTCGATGTCGTTCCCCGCACCGGTCATCCAGGTCTCCATCGAGCCCAAGACCAAGTCCGACCAGGAAAAGCTGGGCGTCGCGATCCAGAAGCTCGCCGAAGAGGATCCGACCTTCTCGGTCGAACTCGACGACGAGACCGGTCAGACCGTCATCGGCGGCATGGGCGAGCTCCACCTCGACATCCTCGTCGACCGCATGCGTCGCGAGTTCAAGGTCGAGGCCAACGTCGGCAAGCCGCAGGTTGCGTACCGCGAGACCATCACCAAGACGGTCGAGAAGCACGACTACACCCACAAGAAGCAGACGGGTGGCTCGGGCCAGTTCGCAAAGGTCATCATCGCTCTGGAGCCTTTCGTGGGCGAAGACGGTGCTACCTACGCATTCGAGAACAAGGTCTCCGGCGGACGTATCCCGCGCGAGTACATCCCCTCCGTGGATGCAGGCGCACAGGACGCGATGCAGTACGGTGTTCTCGCCGGCTACCCGCTCGTGAACCTGAAGCTGTCGCTGCTCGATGGTGCTTACCACGACGTCGACTCCTCGGAAATGGCGTTCAAGGTTGCCGGTTCGCAGGCGCTGAAGGAAGCCGCCCGCAAGGCCGGCCCCGTCATTCTCGAACCCCTTATGGCTGTCGAGGTCACAACGCCCGAGGAGTACATGGGCGACGTGATCGGCGATATCAACTCCCGCCGTGGCCAGATTCAGGCCATGGAGGAACGCAGTGGTGCCCGTGTCGTGAAGGCGCTGGTTCCGCTCTCGGAGATGTTCGGTTACATCGGTGACCTGCGGTCCAGGACCCAGGGCCGGGCGAACTTCTCCATGGTGTTCGATTCCTACGCAGAGGTTCCCGCGAACGTCTCGAAGGAAATCATCGCCAAGGCGACGGGCGAGTAAGTAGTAAGTACTGCGAGCTCCCCAGCCCGCGCCGGTAAGTAACCTCGGTTGCTTTCGGCACGAAGCACGACCAAGTAATAACCAACCGCACTGCTGCATACGGCAAGCAATTATCAGTCCAGGAGGACAAAAGTGGCGAAGGCGAAGTTCGAGCGGACGAAGCCGCACGTGAACATCGGCACCATCGGTCACGTCGACCACGGCAAGACCACGACGACGGCGGCCATCACCAAGGTGCTTGCGGATGCTTTCCCCGACCTGAACGAGGCTTCGGCCTTCGATCAGATCGACAAGGCTCCCGAGGAAAAGGCTCGTGGCATCACGATCAACATCTCGCATGTTGAGTACCAGACGGACAAGCGCCACTACGCGCACGTCGATGCACCGGGTCACGCCGACTACATCAAGAACATGATCACCGGCGCGGCTCAGATGGACGGCGCTATCCTCGTCGTTGCAGCCACCGATGGCCCGATGCCCCAGACGCGCGAGCATGTCCTGCTCGCTCGCCAGGTTGGCGTTCCGTACATCCTCGTCGCCCTGAACAAGGCCGACATGGTTGACGACGAAGAGATCCTCGAGCTCGTCGAGATGGAGGTCCGCGAACTGCTGGCCGCTCAGGAATTCGACGAGGACGCCCCGGTCATCCCGATCTCGGCACTCAAGGCACTCGAGGGCGACGAGAAGTGGACCCAGTCCATCCTCGACCTCATGGCTGCAGTCGACGAGTCCATCCCGACTCCGGTTCGTGAGACCGAGAAGCCCTTCCTCATGCCTGTCGAGGATGTCTTCACGATCACCGGCCGTGGCACCGTTGTCACCGGTCGTATCGAGCGTGGCGTTGTCAACGTGAACGAGGAGGTGGAGATCGTCGGCATCAAGGAGACCTCCACCAAGACCACCGTCACGGGCATCGAAATGTTCCGCAAGCTGCTCGACTCGGGCCAGGCCGGCGACAACGTCGGACTGCTCGTTCGTGGCATCAAGCGCGAAGATGTCGAGCGTGGACAGGTTGTCGTCAAGCCGGGCACCACGACTCCCCACACGGAGTTCGAGGGCCAGGCATACATCCTGTCGAAGGACGAGGGCGGCCGCCACACCCCGTTCTTCAACAACTACCGCCCGCAGTTCTACTTCCGTACCACGGACGTTACGGGCGTCGTGACGCTGCCTGAGGGCACCGAGATGGTCATGCCCGGTGACAACACCGAGATGTCCGTCAAGCTCATCCAGCCTGTCGCCATGGACGAGGGCCTGCGCTTCGCAATTCGCGAAGGCGGCCGTACGGTCGGCGCCGGCAAGGTTTCCAAGATCATCAAGTGAGACTCTTGTCTTGCTAGTTGATTCATAGCTCCGCACAGAAAGGCGCTCATTCCCTTCGGGGAGTGAGCGCCTTTCTTGTTGTTGTACTTGATTTCCGATGGTGCGGTTCCGGTCGGGAAACCCGAGCCAGACCTACTGCGCGGCGTCCACTCGATCTAGGTGCAGTAGTACCTGCACCGCAACATCAGAACCGTCGAGGTTGCGGCGCGTTGTCGACGCGATGTCCTCGGCGCGGGTGGTGAAGTCGACGACGTTGATTCCGGGATCGGCGTTGACCACTACGGAGAGTGTCGGGAGCCCACGGTCTACGGTGGCTCGTCCCTTAGCGGCACGGACACCGGGCAAATGTGCGAGTTCAGCTGCAACACCATCGGCGATCGGACCGAGATCAACACTGATTTCGGTGCCGGACTGTGCATGTCGGAGTGTTATTGCTCGGGCGCGGCGCAGCCGAAGATTGAGGAATAGCAAGCCGAATCCGGCAACAACGCAGAAGACAAAAGTTCCGGTAAGAACCCAGTGCCACCACGGTTGCTCGGGAATTCCGAGGAGCGTCGGTCGATCCAGCCGTGACACCCACGTCCGGATCAGACGGACGCCGGCATCCCAGGCGATGACGTACGCACCGGCGACGACGAGAGCAATGCCGATGATCAGCACAACGATTCGGTCGAGCGCGGCTATGTAGCGGTTCACGATTCGACCTTCTGCTTTGCTGCGATTTCTCGGGCGAGAACGGTCAGACGGACGGGGCGCTGTAGGACGTCGAGGTGCGGTTGAACTGCTGTTTCGACGGCCGTGATCAGTGCGTCGCGATCCCCGCCGACGGTATCGATATGGACCTTGGCGTGTTTGCGGTCGACGGTGGTGTGGGCGCGTTCGACGCCGGGCACCGTTGCGGCTTGTCCGCTGCACATGCGGGCAATGTCGGTCGGGCGCATCCAGACGGTACCGGCATTCGGGTTCCCTAGTGGCACATGGGTTTTAGCACGTCGCTTCATCGCCGTCATGATCAGGACGACCCCGGCGACGACTGCTGCGATTGCCGTCGGTAGTAGCCACGTCTGCCAGTGCAATCGTGATGCCCATTCAACGGAGTTCGCGATCCACGGCGCAGATTCGAAGGTGCCGCGATTGATGAACCATTCACGCGAGACCACAAAAGCAAGCGCGAGTAGTCCGAACGCGATCACTACTGCCGATACCGCTGCGGCGGGTGCAGCGGCAGGCGTTCGAGGGGGAGTCCACTGCGAAACCGGTTGCTCGGCAGTGTCTTCGGGAATGCTGATGCCCGGTACGGCCCCGTCATCGGGGACCGTGGTTGCCGCGATCAGAACGTTCATTTCGTGCAGCGGGTAGCCGGTGAGGGATTCGACACTCGTGGCGACCTCGTTGTGCACGCGACCTGTCAGTTCGACAACAGAGCACGGCCAGTTGACCGCAAGAAAGAGATTGACGGATACGGCGTCGGACCCCATCGCGATGTCTGCCCGCGGCAGTTCCCGTCCGGTCAACTTGCTGAGTCCGCCGGTTTGCCGGACAACTCCGGGGACCGTGATCGCGGCGGCTGTGGCGATTTTCGACATCGCGCGGTCCTTGATGACCAGTACGCCGCGAAGGCCGGGGTCAACGGGGTCCGGTGTTGATGTGCCCGCCGTGGGGGTGGGTGTGGTGGACTCAGCCACGGCCACGGCTTCGGAGGATGGCGCCGAGGTCGAGGTGACCGTCGCGATGCGCGCCGATCGCCATACCGGCTGCTCCGAGTAGGACGGCAAAAAGGAATCCGCTGAACCCGCCCAGAATTCCGGCGAGGGCGAGGAGCAGACCGACCAGCAGGCCGACTGTCGTGCTGTTCACATCAGTTCCTTTCTTCGATGAGGGGTGCGAGCTGATCGTCAGGGTGGCTGACGTCGCCGACGGTGACGGTGATCGGTACGTCGACGACCTGCCCGACCGCGTCGCGGACGTGTTGAGCGACAGTCACGACGTTTGCCGGGTAAGCGACGGATATGTGTACGTTGCAACCGTTTTCGTCGATGACCACGCCGGTGACGCGCTTGCCCGGGAGGTAGGTTCCGACTTCGCCGAACTCGCCGCCGTGCAGTGCGGCGACACCGTGAACCGCCAGCGCGGCGTCGGCGACGGTTTCGGCTGCCAAACCGAGATCGATCCGTTCGGGACCGCTCACTGAACTCTCGGCTTCGCTTCCGCTTCGGTGCCCGGGTTCTCGGATTCGCCGAAGAGCATGACGTCGAAGACGGTGATGTTGACTTCGGTGACTTCGAGGCCGGTCATTCTTTCGACGGCCGCGATGACGTTGCGCCTGATTCCGAGCGCCAATTCGTGGAGGGCGACGCCGTATTCGGCGACGATTCCGATGTCGATCGCGGCCTGCTTCTCGCCGACCTCGACGGCCACGCCCTGCGCGTGATTGACGCGTGCACCAGGGATGCGGTCGCGGAGTGCGCCGACGGCGCGTGCGGTACCGCCGCCGACGTCGTACACGCCGTTGATCTCGCGGGTGGCTATGCCGGCGATCTTGGCGACCACGGCGTCCGCAATGATCGTTTTGCCCTGCGTGCTGTGGAGCGCGGCGCCGCCGTCCGCGCCGAACTGGACGCTGCTGCTTCCACTGGAATCGCTGGTCATGCGGTGCTCCCTGCTCGAGTTTCAGTGTGTGCGTCTCACCTGTCATTAACTCTAGTGACAACCGCTGCTTCCCAGCGGGTGCACCACACCTCCGTCCGAATTTGGTATGACAGAGTCTGACGTGAATACGTGACGGCTCTCATAGTGGGCGCCGATAGTGACGCAAGATCAGACGGGTGGGTGTGTGGTGGCACGGATAGTGATCGTGGGCGCAGGTTTGTCGGGGCTACGAGCCGCGGAGGAGCTGCGGCGCGCCGGTTTCGAGGGCGAGATAGTCCTAGCGGGCGGTGAGGCGCATCTGCCGTACGACCGTCCGCCGCTGTCGAAGGAAGTCATCCGCGGAGACAAGGACGAGACGACTCTGCGTCCGGCGGAGTTCTTCACCGAGAACGCGATCGACCTGAAGCTCGGTTCACCAGCACTCTCGGTGGATACCGCATCCAAGACCGTCGCGTTTGCCGACGGTTCGGAGCTGACGTACGACGATCTGATCATCGCCACGGGACTGACCCCAAGGCGCATCGGCGGTCTGCCTGAGCTTTCAGGCGTGCACGTCCTGCGTTCCATCGAGGAAGCACTCGCTCTGCGCGCGGACCTTGCGCCGGGCAAGCGAGCGCTGATCGTCGGTGCCGGTTTCATCGGCTGTGAGTTGGCGTCGAGCATGAAGTCGCACGGAGTTGACGTCGTTCTGCTCGAACCGCAGCCGACGCCGCTTGCATCGGTATTGGGCACGACGGTCGGTGCTCTGGTGGAGCGACTGCACCGAGACGCGGGCATCGACGTCCGGGTTGGCGTCGGGCTCGAGACTCTGTCCGGCGACGGCGTCGTCGACACCGCTGTTCTCGGTGACGGTTCCGAAATTGCCGTCGACGTGGTCGCCATCGGCGTCGGATCGTTGCCGGTGACGGATTGGCTTGCAGATTCCGGGATCGAACTCGGCAACGGAGTGCTGTGCGACGCGGTGGGCCGGACAAGTGTCGAGAACGTGTGGGCGATCGGTGACGTTGCCGCATGGACGATCGGGGAAGCGCGCAAGCGCGTCGAACACTGGAGCAACGCCGGGGATCAGGCAAAGATCCTTGCCGGTGCGTTGACCGGTACCGGTGACGCGAATGCGCCCGCGCAGGTTCCGTATTTCTGGAGCGATCAATACGACGTGAAGATTCAGGCGCTGGGAACGGTGTCGTCCACTGATCAGGTGCATATCGTCAAGGACGACGGCCGCAAGTTTGTCGCCTACTACGAGCGTGACGGAGTGTTGGCAGCCGTAGTCGGCTGTGGCAGTCCTGCGGCTGTGATGAAGATGCGCGCGAAGATCGCTGCGGGTACTCCGATCGCCGAAGTGCTGGAAGCCGCAGCAGTGTGAGTTGCCCCAGCAGTGTGAGTTGATGGACAGGCGGGCGAGCTGATGCGGCTCGGTCGGGTTCGGGACGCTAGATTTGTTCGGTGATCGTTGCGCTCATCGACTCGGGTCTAGGTTTGCTCCCGACTTCCGCTTGGCTTCGCCGCCTGCGTCCCGAATTGGATCTGGTGTTGTCCTTGGATCCTGACGGCGCACCATGGGGGCCGAAGCCTGCGCCGTGGGTGATCGACCGGGTGCTCGGTGCTGCGGCGCGAAGTCTCGACCGGGGCGCCGAGGTCATCGTGCTGCCATGCAATACGGCGAGTGTGACTGCGCTCGAGCATGTCCGCGAGCTGGTCGGGCCTGGTATTCCCGTAATCGGGACGGTACCGGCAATCAAACCAGCGGCTGCCGTGTGTGAGTCGGTGGCGATCTGGGCTACGGCGGCAACCACGGCCAGCCGCTATCAGGCAGATCTGATCGCCGAATTCGCGGATGGAACCGAGGTAGTCGGCGTCGCGTGCCACGGCCTCGCCGACGCCATCGACCGAGGCGACCGAGCGGGCGCCTTGGCCGCGATCAGCGACGCCGCGGCCCGGACACCAGACGGTGTGCAAGGTGTTGTTCTAGGCTGCACCCATTACCCGTTGTTGCGGGACGAGATTGTTGCCGCGCTGCCCGAAGGAGTCTTGCTCTTCGACAGCGCCGAGGCCGTCGCAAGGCAGACACTGCGCCGTATCGACGCAGCTGAGATGGACACTTCAGTTGGTTCCGGGACGGTCGAGGTGTTCGTGAGCGGACGCCCAGGGAGCCTTCCGTCCAGCGCCGAAGCATTCGACGCCGGACGGTTGTTGGGAGCAATCAGGGCCTGAGCCCGTCAGTGCGCGGCCACTCCGTGGTCACTGCTCTAATGGGCGGCCACTCCGTGGTCGCCGTGATGCATTCTGGCGGCCATCATCGGCATCGCACTCACTGCCACCACTACGGTGAGGACTCCGACAACCCAGGCTGTCCAGGCTGCGCCTTCGAGGGCGTGGAAGTTCATGACCCAGGGGGAGATGAACATCAGAACGCCGAAGACACCCATCGCGTAGTCGGCGACGGCCATGTCCGGTCGTGCCATGTGAGCCAGGCCGGCGAGTGCAACGAGCACACCCAGGACGATCAGTGACCACATAGCCCGGTCGTTGGTGGTCAACCAGATCGGCGACAGTGCGGCAAAGACACCGAGAACCACGGCTACGGCATCCTGCATTCGATTCCACGACTTCATGGCGAAACCTCCTCGAGCGAAAAGATTCTTTCACTCTCGAGTAGACGCCTTCCTGAGGTCGAGTTCAACTCTCCGACAATTGCATTCGGGTTGCAGTTACCCGCAGGCATGGCCGGTTTGTATCAAGATTTGTGATCAGAGGTGCGGGCCGCGACCAGGCCGCGCGGGGCGGTGGCTGCGATGTGGCCGGAGAGCGCCATCAGCGTGAGTGTGGTGAAGGCCAGTGCGGTTGTGAGCATGGTTTCAGTGTTGCCGACCAGGCTGTGCCTATCTGGGGCGTTCGATGTGAGGACGCTGTGAGTTGTGAGATCGTGTCGGCATGGGTGATCTGAGTGCTCGTGTGGTGTGCGAGGCGTTGGCCGACCTGTCCGATCCGAAGGATGCTGTTCACCTTCAGCGGTTCTTCAAGACCGGGCCGGGGGAGTACGGCGAGGGCGACGTCTTCATCGGTGTTCGGGTGCCCAAGACACGGACTGTGGTCAAGCGGTTCGGCGGTCTCGAGTTGAGCGAAGTGCGTGTGCTGCTCGACAGCGAAGTTCACGAGTATCGTCTCGCCGGCCTGTTGATTCTGGTGGCGCAGTTCGAGAAGTCAAGTAAGCAGCGGTCTTTCGACGACGAAGCCCGACGCACGATCGCCGAGTTCTACCTCGACGCGGTGGAGCGTGGGCGGGTGAACAACTGGGACCTGGTCGATTCGTCGGCCGGTCAGATTCTCGGCGGATGGTTGTTCGATCGGGACCGAAGCCTGGTGTTCGAGCTCTCGGATTCGGGCGACCTGTGGCGTCGGCGCGTGGCGCTGTTGACCACGTACGGCTTCATCACGCGGGGCGACGCGTCGACAACTCTCGAGCTCGCGGCGTCCGTCCTCGACGATCGTCGTGATCTGACGCAGAAAGCGATGGGCTGGATGCTGCGTGAGGTGGGCAAACGCGTCGACCGGGGTTTGTTGACCGGGTTCCTGGAGTTGCATGCGCACGACATGGGTCGTACCGCATTGAGCTATGCGTGTGAGCACCTCAGTGCGGAGGAGCGGACGCATTTTCGGTCGCTCCGTGCGCCGGTGTGAGACTTTGCCGTAACGGTCTGTGACACGATCGAGAGGTGCAGGCCTCCTCAGCTCGACTAGTTACAGCGACAACCATCGCGTCGATGCTCGCGGCAGCATGCGTGGTGCTGGCATATCTGGTGTACGTCGTGCGAGCCGTCGAACCTGTCGATTTCCTCGTCTATCGCTACGCTGTCGAGAAGTTTGCCAGTGGCGGTGACATCTATTCCGGGAACTTGTTCGGTCCGATGATCGAGCCTGAGGGAATGCCGTTCACCTACACGCCGTTTGCAGTGTTGTTGTTGTGGCCGACAGCGTTTTTCGACTGGTGGACTGCGTACCTTCTGTGGTCGCTTCTGTGCATTCTGCTGGTGGCGTGGACGGTTGCGCGCTTCACTCCGAGGTGGGTTCGCTTGCGGCCGTTGGTGATGGCGGCACTTCTGATCGGGGTGTCGGTGACACCGACGGTCAGCGCGCACATCTCATTCGGTCAGGTAAATCTGTTGTTGATGGCACTGGTGCTGTTCGACATCACTCGAGATGACAATTCGATTCTCGGCCGGTATTTCCCGCGTGGACTGTTGATCGGCGTTGCGACCGCGATCAAGCTGACTCCGGGGTTGTTCGTCGTCTACTTCGTGGTGACACGGCAATGGCGACTGGCGATCTGGAGTTCAGTGGGTGCGGCCGCTGCCACTGTTGCTGCCGCACTGGTTGATCCGGCGCTGAGCAGAACCTTCTGGACCGAAGTCGTGTGGAGTTTGAGTGGCCGCGTGGATCTTACGGGCGAGGCGATTGCCAGTTCGGGTAACGGCTCGCTGCAGGGCACTCTGGCTGCGCTGGGTTCCTGGACGGATGCGGTGGTGATGCCGTTGATCGTGCTGGTCGGCGCAGCGGCACTGTGGATTGCGAGGCGGATATACCTCGACGGCCGTAGCGTCGACGCGGCACTGGTGATCGGGTTGAGCGCGCCGATTCTGTCGCCGATCAGCTGGATTCATCACTGGGTGTACCTGATCCCGGCGGCGGTCACGATACTGTTCCGGCTGCGTTCGCGTCGTGGTGTCGCGGTTTTCGTTGCAGCTCTGGTGGTGGTCTATTGCGGACCGAGTATGGGACAGCAGTTGATGGACGCGTCGGCGCTGCTCGTGCCGGTCGGTGCGATCTTGCGGGAGGGTTTCATCCTGGTCAGCGCCGCGGCAATTGTTGCTTTGTGGCAGATGCGGCCACGCCCGGACACTGTGTTCGGGGAGAATTCGGTGTTCGGGGAAAACGGTTCGGCCCCCGAATCCGAAGGGAATCAGGGGCCGAACAGTATCGAAGAATCCGGTGTCAGAACTCGATCTTGAGGTTGTCGGAGACAGGCTTTGCCTGGCATCCGAGAATGTATCCGTTTGCAATGTCCTCGGCGTCGAGGATCTCGGAGTTGTCCATCTGCACTTCGCCTTCGGTGACGGTGCAGGCGCAGGAGCCGCATTCGCCTTCCTGGCAGGAGTACGGCACGTCGAGGCCCTTGGCGAGCATGATGTCGACGAGGGTCTGCTTGCGGGGCCAGACGAGTGTGTGGGTTTCGCCGTCCAGTTCGACCTCGACCGTGGCGGCGTCTGCTGCTTCTTCGTCGGTGACCTCGGCGAGTTCGACGTCCTTGAACGGGTCACCGGCGAGGGAATTGAAGACCTCGGCGTGGACCTGTGTGCGGGGCATGCCGGCTTCGGCGAGTGCGTTGTGCACGGCGTCCATGAAGGGGCCGGGGCCACACATGAAGGCTTCGTAGGCGACAAACGGCTTGGCCAGCGTTGCCAGCTGCGAAACGACCGGGAGTCCCTGGACCGATTCGATCCAGTGGATGACGGTCAGGCGACCGGCGTACTTCGTTGCGAGTTCGCGAAGCTCTGCACCGAAGATGACGGACTTCTCGTCACGGTTGGCGTACACGAGGACAACGTTGCCGCTGCCCTGGGTGAGAGCGGACTTGAGGATCGAGATCACCGGAGTGATGCCGCTGCCCGCGCCGAAGAGCAGGAAATCGTGATCGAGCGACTTGGGGGTGAACACACCGGACGGCGGCAGCACTTCGATGGTGTCGCCGACCTGAACCTTGTCGCACAGCCAATTGGAACCGTAGCCGTCGATGGTTCGCTTGACGGTCACCTTGGGGGCGTCGTCGGTGAACGGTGAACTGGCCAGGGAGTAGCACCGCGCAACGGAACCGGTCTGGTCGCTGGGGATGCGCAGAGTGAGGAACTGCCCGGGCTTGTAGTCGAACTTGCCCTTCAGGTCCTCGGGGATCTCGAATACCAGCGACCGGGCGTCCGAAGTCTCTTCCACGACTCCGGACACGGTGAGTACCGCCGATCGCGAGCTGTGCGGTACCTCGACTGTCGTCATCGCGAAGCAAGTCCTCTCGTGAAGCTGGGTAATGCGCAGGTCAGTGAAATGCTGCAGGTAGAACATGTTCTAGTTCAATGCTAGCAGTGATGAAAAGCTACTGGGGATCCTAGTCGCGCGGCAAAACGTTCCCGATCAGCGGGAATCAGACCGATCGTGATGGGGGCGCCTGGCGGGCCGGGGCGGTCACAACCTGCCCGAATGGGCGGTTCGGGGGCGGCGTCCGGGCGGTAATCGCAGCGAACTGTGGGTTCGGGCTGTCGGCCGGTCCACAGTGGAGTGCAGATGAGATGCCGATCACAAACAAGCGGCTTTCAATCACTCCCACCGTCACAGTCACGCATTCGCGAGGAGCAAAGAAGATGGCAATCGAGCTCAATCAGATCTGGGACTTCCCGATCAAGGAATTTCATCCGTTCCCCCGCGCACTCATGGGTGTGGGTGCTCACGACATCATCGGCGTCGAAGCCAAGAACCTCGGGTTCAAGCGCACCTTGTTGATGACGACGGGTCTGCGCGGCTCGGGAATCATCGAAGAACTGATCGGCAAGATCGAGTACCAGGGCGTCGAGGTGGTTCTCTACGACAAGGTGGAGTCCAACCCCAAGGACTACAACGTCATGGAGGCCGCGGCGCTCTACCAGAAGGAGAAGTGCGACTCGATCATCTCGATCGGTGGTGGCTCGAGCCACGACGCAGCCAAGGGTGCCCGCGTCGTGATCGCGCACGACGGTCGCAACATCAACGAGTTCGAGGGATTTGCCAAGTCCACGAACAAGGAGAACCCTCCGCACATCGCCGTTTCCACCACAGCCGGTACGGGTTCCGAGACGTCATGGGCGTACGTCATCACCGACACGTCTGACATGAACAACCCGCACAAGTGGGTGGGCTTCGACGAGGCGACCATCGTGACCCTCGCGGTCGACGACCCGCTGCTCTACTACACCTGCCCTCAGCACTTCACTGCGTACTGCGGCTTCGACGTACTGGCCCACGGCAGTGAGCCTTTCGTGTCTCGCCTAGATTTTGCGCCGTCGCTCGGCAACGCGATCTACTCGGTCGAGTTGGTCGCGAAGAACCTGCGCGAGGCTGTCTTCGAGCCGCGGAACCTCAAGGCCCGCGAGGGAATGATGAACGCGCAGTACATTGCCGGCCAGGCCTTCAACTCCGGCGGACTCGGAATCGTCCACTCGATCTCCCACGCGGTGAGCGCTTTCTTCGACAGCCACCACGGTCTGAACAATGCCATCGCGCTGCCTCGGGTGTGGGAGTACAACCTGCCCTCGCGTTACGAGCGTTACGCCCAGTTGGCCGGCGCTCTCGGTGTCGACACCCGCAACCTCACGACGGTGCAGGCCGCCGACGCTGCCGTCGAGGCAGCGATCCGTCTGGCCAAGGATGTCGGTATCCCTGACAACTTCGGTCAGGTGCGCACCGATTCGTACGCGAAGAACCAGATGAACACCAAGAAGTACGAAGGTCGTGGTGATGTCATCAAGGGTGACGAGAAGACTGTGCGCGCCATCTCCGAGCACATTCAGGACGACTGGTGCACCCCGGGCAACCCCCGCGAGGTCACCGTGGAGTCGATGATCCCGGTTGTCGATCACGCGATCAACAAGTCCTACTTCTAACGGGCCTTCGGCCCCGTGCGCCTTTTTGGTAGCCCGCGCTACCGGAAAGGCGCACGAGGGGCTTGCCCCCATTGAAAGGTGTTCCATGTCCAATCGCACTTTCTCCACCGGCGTCGAAGTGAAAGATGCGCTGCGCGAGCAGGACTACATCGCGGACGACGAGTTTGCGGTGGTAGTTCACCTTGCGACGGCGTTGGGGCGTCCACTCCTGCTCGAAGGACCGGCCGGGGTCGGCAAGACGGAACTCGCGAAATCGCTGGCCGCGATCGGTGGACGAAAGCTCGTGCGATTGCAGTGCTACGAGGGTTTGGATGACAATCGGGCGCTCTACGAATGGGACTACGCAAAGCAACTCCTGCACGTGCAGATGCTCCGTGACCGGATCAGCGATCAGGTGGCCGAGTTCGACAGCGTCGCTGACGCGTCGAAGTTTCTGGCAGATCAGGATTTCGGTTTGTATTCCGAGAATTTTCTGTCGGTCCGGCCATTGCTCGAGGCGATATTGTCACCGGAACCGGTCGTGCTTCTGGTCGATGAAGTGGACCGCACCGAGGAGTCCATGGAGGCGCTTCTCCTGGAAATTCTGGCCGAGCAGCAGATCACGATTCCCGAGGTCGGTACATTCGTGGCCCGGTCGCAGCCCTGGGTCATCTTGACGTCCAACGATACTCGTGAACTCTCGCCGGCGCTCAAGCGTCGGTGCCTGCACTACCATCTCGGCTACCCGACGTCCGAGCGCGAGCGTGAAATCGTCACTGCCCGTGCGCCGGAGGTTGATCAAGCCACCGCCTCCGAAGTAGTCGAACTGGCTCGAATCCTGCGTGACCTTCCGCTGCGCAAGAGCCCGTCGATCTCCGAGGTGATCGATGCGGCAAGGGCGGCAACGGTTCTTGCAGCCAGCGGCCTGGGGGTGTCGTCGGACGCCACGGTGCGCGACATCTTGCTGGCAGCGCTACTCAAGTACTCGTCGGATGTGACGCTTGCGAAGGAACGATTCGACGGGAAGGCGCTGGAGTCGCCGTCGCGCAATGGCGGGGAGTCAGTCGAACGTGCCACTGTCGCAAGCAAGCCCGCGAACACGACGACAGCGGTGTTCCGGGGGACCGGCGGGCGGGATTCGCATCAACAAGGGGTCCGCGGTGGCAGCGGACTCCGCTCGTCGCGATGACAATGCTCAGCGCTGCCGAAAAGCCGTCGTTTGTCCTCGACGTGGTGTCGGCGAGCTTCGGCCGATTGCTGAGGGCGGCCGGAGTGTCGGCATCTCCGGCCGAGGTCATCGAGGTTCGGCGGGTGCTGGCGATGGTCGGGGCGTCGGATCGTGATGTGTTGCGTGCCTGCCTACGGTCGGTGTGCGCCAAGTATTCTCACGAGCAATCGGGCTTCGATCGGGCATTCGACGCGTTGTTCCGTCCGATTCGAGACGGCAAGACGGCAGATCGCATTGCCTCCAGAGCGGAAGTGGCCGACGGTCTGCCGACCGCACTCGGTATCGACGAGGATCAGGAAGTCGGCCGCTACGCGGAGTACAACGAGCGTGCCGCCGAGGTGGGTGACTACTTCGATACTCCGGAGGCGGAGAAGGGATTCAACCCGCACAAGGACGACGACGATGTGTCGATGACGTCAAGTGATGCTGAACTGTCGGTGGATACCGGTTCCGAAACGGGGCGACGGGGGGTCAGCTACACCGTGGACGTGGACAGAGCGTCGTCGGCCGTAGTCGGTGATCTCAGTACGAGTGTTGCTGCCGCTGTGGTGGGTTCGTTGTCCTGGGACGATCCGACGTCCATTCTCGCGTGGCTCGACACGTACGATCCCAGCAAGGCCTATGCGGACGTCTCCGATGACGGACCGCTGACGCAGGCGCAGCTGAACCGCCTGGTCGAAGCTGTCGAAGCATTTGTTCAGGCGCTCTCCGCCGCTGCCCTGGCGGAGTCCGCTCCCGATGCCCCTGACAGTGAGGCGGCCGCAGGCCCCTCACATAACGACGTCGAACTTGCGTGCCACGAAGTGTTGCGCCGGATGCGAGGCCCCGCGAGACCGCGACCGCGCGAACGCTCCCGTGGGCGTTTGGACATGCGGCGGACGGTACGGTCGAGTTTGCGGACTGACGGCATTCCCTTCCATCTGGTGGTGAAAGCTCCTCGCCCCGATCGGGTTCGGTTGTTGCTGATCGCCGACGTCTCGCTGTCGGTCCGGCCCGTCACCGCATTCACCTTGAGGCTGGCCCAGGCGATGCACCGGCGCGCCGACCGCTGTGAGGTGCTGGCCTTTGTCGATCGACCCGTCGACGTCACGGACACCCTGCTCGCCAGCAGTGGTGACGGCGCTCTGGCAGCGGTCCTGGCGCATCCAGGTCTGGACCTGGAAGCCAGCAGTGATTACGGGCGAGTGCTCACCGAATTGCTGGACGAGCACGGCAACGCCTTGAACTCACGAACGTCCGTCATCATCGTCGGTGACGGGCGGTGCAACGGATTACCTCCGCAGGTGGAGAAGCTCGAGGAACTACGACGCAAGGTTCATCGATTGGCCTGGATCACGCCGGAACCACAGCGATATTGGAACCAGGCGTCGTGTGCGATGCCGGAGTACTCGAAGATCTGTGACGAGGTGGTGGTGGCTCGCGATGCCGCGCAGCTGATGGCCAAAGCGGCGGAACTGGGTCACGCACTTCGCTGAGGTGCGACAGGTAATCCGAGAGTAGTGATGTACTGATATCCATGACGGTGACGAAGGCTGAGAAGTCGGCGCTGCGCTGGAAACCGATACTGCTGCTGACGGTACTCGGTGCGGTATGCGGCCTTGTTGCTTTGGGAGTCTTCCAGTGGTGGTGGCAATCGTTGGCATCGCCGCACATCCTCACTGGCGGCGCATACTTCGATCCCGAGCCTGGGTTTACCGGACCCGGCTTTATGGACCTGTTCCCCGCAGAGCCTGCGCCGTGGTTGTATTCCGGATTGGTCCTCGGACCGACCGTGGTCGGCTTGCTCGCCGGCATCGTGTTCGTGCTGTTCGGCGGGCGGGATCGTCGTCGTCAGGAGTAAGGGTCTCCCTGGACGCACGGTCGAGGCATAAAGACAGTACCTACCCGATCGGGTAGGTACTCACCTCTCCTTGGGCGGGTGTGTGTCCGTCGATGCCCGCGTAGTCTCGGAACCGGCGCTTGTTAAGTGGATCACAGACTCGGCGCCGGGCGAGAGGAGAGTGGGAGCCGTGTCGGTGGATGTTCCGGACGCTGTTGACGCAGGTGAACACCGCCATGACACAGGTGAACACCGCCGTGGCACCGCTGCCAGATTGGTGAAGTTCCATGCTCCGGAAATTGTGTTCGGCATCGGTTCCCTGGTCGAGGCCGCTCACGCAACGCTCCGATTCGGCGGTTTTCGCCCCTTTCTCGTTACCGACCCCGGCCTGGTCGAATCGGGATGGGTCAGTGAACTCGAGGCGCACTTGGCCGAGCAGGGGCTGCTGCCGACGGTCTGGGCTGGACTGACTCCCAACCCCAAGGACTACGAGATTGCGGCCGGCTTCGAGGTGTACCAGGAGGGCGAGTGCGACGTCATCATCGCGCTCGGCGGTGGGTCTGTCATCGATGCGGCAAAGGGCGTCGCGGTTCTGGCCGCAAACGGCGGAAACATTCTCGACTACGAGGGGGTCGATCAGGCGACCAAGCCGATTCCGCCCCTGGTGATGGTCCCGACCACGTCGGGTACCGGAGCAGATGTTTCCCAGTTCTGCATAGTCACGGACACCGCTCGGGGTACGAAGATCACGATCATCGGACGAGCGTTGGTTCCCGATGTCACCGTCATCGATCCACGGTTGCTCACAACGATGCCCGAGTGGCTCAATGCGGCAACCGGATTGGATGCGTTGACGCACGGTATCGAGGCTTTCGTATCGCTTGCCCACAATCCGCTCACTGATCATCACGCACTCCGAGCGGTCGGCTTGGTCACCGAGAACCTGGTGCGCACAATTCATGAGCCGATGGAAATGGAAGCGCGATCCGTCATGGCTCAGGCGAGTCTCGAAGCCGGTCTTGCCTTCACCAACGCGATTCTCGGCGCGGCTCATGCGATGAGTCATCAAGTCGGAGGCATGCTGGATCTCCCACATGGCGTCATCAACGGGATATTGCTTCCGCACGTCATTCGTTTCAATTCCACGACCGACGCGGCGCCGTTCGTGGCAATTGCTGCGGCGCTGAACCTTCCGGAGCAACGTGGCAGTGCGCAAGAAGCCGCGTTGGCGGTGGCGGATCGCGTCGAGCGGCTTGCCCGTGAGGTCGGTGTCCCGAAGGGTTTGGCGGAGTTGGGTGTTCGGGAGCAGGACTTGAGCCGCCTGGCAAGTTTTGCACTGCGTGATGCGTGCATGTCCACCAATCCGCGTGAAGCCACTCAGGAACAGATGGTGGCCTTGTTCCGGAGCGCGCTGTGAATCGGGCGAGATCATGACCGCAGACCTGTCGAGGCTCACCGGATTACGTTCGGGGAAGAGCACTTTCTATCCGCAGTACCGCGGCGCGGCTGAACGACTCGAGCGCGTCGTGCATGCATTGGAGTTGATTTCGCGGGCGCTGGTGAGAACAGTCGACGGCCCGGAGACGTTGGTCTGTGCTGTTGCCGAGGCCGCGCGTGCACATTTGAGTGCGCAGTGGGTGGTCTTTGCGCTCGCCGACGGCACCTTGCCTGACGCGGGGCCGCGACGGTTGGTTCTCGGACCGGACGCGACTCCATTCCTGGTCGACAACGTCGAGGGTCCACCGCTGCCGGACGACGTCGTGGATTGTCTCAACGACATTCGGTGCGGCAGTATCGAATCGAATTCCGTGGTCGATCCGCACTACGCGTTTGTGCCGATCGTGCTCGGGGGTGGTGTTGTGGGCGCATTTGCGGCCTGGACTCCGCAGAATCGCACTCTTGATTCCACCGACGGCGCAGTTCTCAGCATCTTGGCCAGTCAAACGGCTGTTGCGCTGCAGAATTCGGCTCTGTATCAGCGCGGGCAACTGCTGCTGTCGCGTGCCGAAGAGGCATTTGCGGAGGCCAATCGAACTGCCGCCGATCTGGCGGTGCGAAACAGTGAGCTGGAATCGACGCAACGTCAACTCGGGGTGGCGCACCGGCACCAGGTCGTCGACGACGAACGCCATCGCATCGCCCGCGAACTCCACGACAGCGTGACCCAGGCGGTGCTGTCAGCGGGTATGCAGATCGAAGTGTGCCGCAGTGACATTCCCGACGCCGAGCGAAGTGAAAGACTGGATCTGGCAAAGGATCTGACGAGGCGGGCCGTGGAGCAACTGCGCTCGGCGATCTACGCGCTCAACCACTCGTCGGATGAAGGCCGGACCTCGCTACCGGAGATGCTCGAGCAACTCAGCGTGGTCCACATGCCCGACGAGTTGGCCGTAAGTCTTCGTGTCGGCGGCACACCGGCCGAGCTTCCCGGTGAAACCGAACATGCATTGCTGCGGATCGCGGGCGAAGCACTCTTCAACGCCGCCGTTCACGCCCACGCCACTCGGGCGGTTCTCCGGTTGACGTATCGCACCGATACCGTGGTCTTGTCCATCTCGGACGACGGTGACGGAGACCCCGCGCGGATGCGATTGATCCTCAAACTTGCGGCGAGCAACGATCTCGACGGGCGGCACAGGGGCTTGGCCAACATGCAGTCCCGGGCACGCGAATTGGGTGGCACGCTCGATGTTCGTCGCGCGAGGATCGGGGGAGTCCAAGTGTTGGTTCGGGTGCCGCTCGCCGACAAGCCTGACAGTGATACTGAGACCGGCGCCGAAGATACCTGTCCCACAACCGAGATCGAGGAATGATGACCACAGCACGCCCCGTCTCCGCCGGCCACGTCGGGCCCAGAAATCCTTTGCGGCCCACCGAGAGTCGCGTAGTTCGTATCGTGCTCGTCGACGACCACGCAATACTGCGGCAAGGACTGCGGTCGGTGCTCGAGAGGGAAAGTGATCTGCGCATTGTCGGCGAGGCATCGTCATTGCCGGAGGCATTGTCGGTTGTCGATCGGGTGAGTCCCGACATCGTCCTCATGGACCTCAAACTCTCGGCGAGTTCGGACTACGAGGGATTGACGCTGTGCTCGCAGTTGTCCGTGGCGCATCCGAAACTCGGATTGCTGGTTCTCACCACATTTCTCGACGACCAACTGGTGGTTCGCGCTGTGCACGCCGGGGCGCGTGGATACGTTGTCAAAGACGTCGACACCACCGAACTGGTCCGGGCAATCCGGGCGGTATCTCGCGGCGAGAGTGCATTCGACTCGCGCAGTGCTTCCGCTGTGGTGCGCTCGTTGAACGGCCAGTCCACAACCAAGGACCGGTTGACGGATCGCGAACTCGAGGTCCTGCGGCTGCTCGCAAATGGATTGTCCAACATCAGGATCGGTGAGAGATTGTTCATCTCACCGACGACGGTGAAGTTCCATGTCAGCAATATCATGCGCAAACTCGAGGTGAGTCGGCGTGCCGAGGCAGTCTATGCGGCCAGCAAACAGGGATTGATCTAGACGCGCGTTGCTCGCCAGTCGGCCAGCATCCGCGGCATCTCCGCGGCCATGAAGTCGAAGAAGTCGCGAAGGTCGGCCATCCGGTCGCCGCCGCTTGTGCCTTCGCCAAGGACGCGAATGCCCTCTGCTGCTACCTCCGATACCTGGTACAGCGCAGACTGTTTGGTGACAAACGCGTCGGCCCACAGGTCTACACTGACGCGGTAGTGCTGACGCCTTGATCCCGGAACGGCGTCGCGTTCGATCAGGCTGACCTGTAGCAGGTATCGCACCGCGCCGGAAATGGCTGCCGCGCTCACGCCTAGCACCTCACCGAGATCACCGGGAGTCGACGACGGCTGATTGCTGGTCATCAAAGCCGCCCAGACGCGTGCAGGCATGGGCGGGAAGCCCATGTCGATCAGCACCAGCGAGAGGCGCTCGACCAACTGCCGGCTCTTGTCGGGATGGTCGGGCGGTTCATGTCGGGCGGTCATGTCGGTCATCGGGGAGTGTCCGATCTTTACGTTTTTCTATCTTCACACATTTGTGAAATCAGCGTACGGTCGAATTCATGGGTGCCGCAGTTTCGGTGAAAGACCTGGTCAAGACGTTCGGACCAACCCGAGCGTTGGACGGCTTGGATCTCGAGGTTTCCGAAGGCGAGATTCACGGATTTCTCGGGCCGAACGGTTCAGGCAAGTCGACCACCATTCGGGTACTGCTCGGCCTGCTGCGTTCGGATTCCGGCGAAGCAACGGTCCTCGGCGGCGATCCGTGGCGTGATTCCGTCGCCCTTCATCGGCGTCTGGCATACGTGCCGGGCGAGGTGAATCTGTGGCCGAATTTGACCGGAGGTGAGGCCATCGACCTGCTCGCCGGCCTGCGAGGCGGGATCGATGTGTCCACGCGCGCAGAGTTACTCGATCGTTTCGAACTCGATCCCAGAAAGAAGGCGAGAACATACTCGAAAGGCAATCGGCAGAAAGTGGCACTCGTTGCCGCGTTCGCTTCGGACGTCGAACTCTATGTTCTCGACGAACCGACGTCCGGTCTCGATCCGTTGATGGAGGCGGTTTTCCAGGACTGCGTTCACGAGTTGGCCCATGCCGGGAAGACGGTTTTGCTGTCGAGTCACATTCTGGCAGAGGTGGAAGCGCTGTGCGATCGTGTCAGCATCATTCGTGAAGGGCAAACGGTGGAGTCCGGAACGCTGTCGGAACTGCGGCATCTGACCCGTACATCGGTATCGGTCACGACGCGCACACCGGTCGCCGGACTCGACGCCTTCGAGGGCACGTACGACGTGCTCGTCGATGGTGATCACGCGAAGTGTGAGGTCGACAGTGTTCGGCTCGGCGCACTGATGGAACACCTTGTCGGCTTCGGGATCGTGGCGCTGACGTCCACACCGCCAACTCTCGAAGAACTGTTCCTTCGTCATTACGGGGACGAACGAGCGAAGGAGAGTTCGGAGCATCTGCGAGCGGAATCGGGGGCGCGGCCGTGACTGCCACGACCAGCCCGGTCGACGTTCACCAAGGTACCCAGTTCACCGGTACATCACGGTTGGTTCGGCTTGCCTTGCGACGCGATCGAATTCAGCTCCCGGTCTGGCTGATTTCGCTGACCGTGTTTCTGATATTTGTCGCTGCCAGCGTGGGTGGACTGTACAGCACTCCGGAGGAATTGCGTTCCGTTGCAGTCGGATCCGCAGTCTCACCCGTGGCGTTGGCCACCAACGGCATCGTGTCGGGATACTCCGAGGGTGCGATTGTTGCCAGCCAGGGCGTTCTGGTGTTTGCGTTGGCAGCGGCATTGATGAGCACGCTGGCGGTGGTGCGCCACACTCGGCAGAACGAGGAGACCGGGCGCGCCGAGATGATCGGTGCGGCGGTTGTCGGTAGGCGTGCGCTACTGACGTCGGCACTTGTTGTCACGATCGGTGCGAATATCGTTCTGGCTCTTGCCAGTGCAATCGGTCTGGTGGCCATCGGGCTTCCGGCGGACGGCTCGCTGGCGCTGGGAGCGGCGATCGGCGGCACCGGTATCGCGTTTGCCGGCGTTGCGGCTGTTGCGGCTCAAATCACGGACGGTGCCCGCACGGCCAACGGTATCGCGGGCGCGGCCATCGGAATTGCGTTCATGCTACGGGCGATCGGCGACGTCGACAGCACCGTTGTCGACGACGGTACCCGCGTGGTCAGTGGGTGGATGTCGTGGCTCTCGCCGATCGGGTGGGCGCAGCAGATACGACCGTACGACGACAACGCCTGGTGGATACTGCTGCTGCTCTTCGGTTTTGCCGTAGTTCACATCGGGATTGCCTTTGTGCTCATCGGTCATCGTGACCAGGGAGCGGGACTGGTCCAGCCGAGGCCGGGGCCACCGGTTGCGGCGCGCTGGTTGCCGTCGGCGTGGGGTCTGGCGTGGCGCATGCAGAGAGTGACGATGTTCTGGTGGCTATTCTCGGTAGTCATTCTCGGATTCTCGTACGGGGCAGTCGGAAACGAGATCGACCAGTTGGTGGGTTCGTCGCAGCAGACTGCTGACCTTTTCGAGCAGCTCGGTGGGGGATCAGCCGCATTGGTCGATTCCTACCTGGCGACCGCGTTGGGTTTCCTGTCGATAGTCATTGCGGCATATGCGGTCCAGAGCATTCTCCGCATGCATGGCGAAGAATCCTCGGGAAGGTTGGAACCGCTGTTGTCCACGGCACTTCCGCGCTGGAAGTGGATGCTTTCGCACGTAAGCACCGTTGTCGGCGGGGTGGTGCTCGCGCACATTCTTGCGGGAGTGTTCACCGGGTTCGCGTTCGGTCTGGTTACCGACGATATCGCGGGCAACACTGTGCGGATGGCAGGCGCGGCGCTGGCCTATCTGCCGGCAGTGCTGGTCGTTCTTGCAGTCGTGGCTTTGGTTTTCGGACTGTTTCCGGCGATTGCGTCGTCGCTGTCCTGGGGTATTTTTGCGGCCTGCATCGTTCTCGGGCAATTCGGCGTGCTGTTCAAGCTTCCCCAAGTAGTCCTGGACCTTTCACCGTTCACTCACGTTCCCACCGCACCCGCCGAAGCCGTGACGGCTTTGCCGCTGGTTGTGTTGACCGCTCTGGCACTAGCTCTCGGTGCGTCGGCGATTGCTGCGTTTGCACGCCGAGACATCCGAATGTAGCGGCTCGGTCACGATGTCGGTCGACAGTGGAGATACGCGTCTGTGACAACCTGGAACATGCGATTACCCTGCGCATCAACCAATTCGGCGGTTGTAGTCACCAGTCCACGCGAGCGCTTGTCGAGTACTACGTCGTCAACGGTGAGCGTGCCGCTCAAGGTGTCGCCGGGACGGAGTGGGCGCAGGAACTGTACGTCGCGCATGGACTTACCGGCAATGACGTTCCATCGGTCGTAAATGCTTGCGACCACAAGTCTCTGACAAATTGCCAAAGTGTGTACTCCGCTGCCGATCAAGCCGCCGAACACGCCGGATTCGGCGGCCTCTTTGTCGGTGTGGAACCACTGAGGGTCCCATTGCGTCGCAAAGTCGACAATTTCCTGCTCCGAGACCGTGTATGAACTCAACTCCATGATCTGGCCGATCCGAAGATCTTCGGCGTAGACGGAGCGATGGTGAAGGGCGGCAGAATCGTTCATGTTCTTCTGGATCTCCTGCGGGTAGGCCTGTACTCGGAACATACGCCACCTACCGAGCCACTAGAATCGGGAGATGGTCAACGACAGGCACCTCGATCCAAACGCACTGGTAGGGGAGTGGAACTTCGAACGAAGGATCGTCGACCGCCGTGCAGAAGTTACAAAACGCGTCACGGGAACAACCACCATCGAAGATGCCGGTGACGGCCGACTGCGCTGGTTCGAAAGCGGGACATTGTTCGACGGCGACCTGGAGTTGCCGGTTTTCCGCACTCTGTTCATCGAGCAGCATGACGGCGAGTGGGCAGTCACCTTCGAGGACGGTCGAGAGTTTCACGACTGGGCGCCGGGAGACGACGTCGAGCATCTGTGCGGCGCAGATACATACCGGGGCCGCATCGACATCGATGTCGAGGAAGCCGCAACAGACTCGCAGGCTGCGTGGTCGGTCGAGTGGACGGTGACCGGGCCGAGCAAGGACTACACGATGACGACGCACCTCGCGAGATCGTCGTAAATGACGCGCGACGCATGCATGGCGGCTGTAGATTCCGGGTCATGACTGAACCGGTGAAAGGCCCAGCGTCGTATTTTCCGTCGATCGAGAAGAAATACGGACGACCGATCAGCGAGTGGCAGGAGCTGATTCGCAGTTCCGACCTGACAAAGCACATGGAACTGGTCACCTGGCTGAAGTCCGAGCACGGGCTGGGGCACGGACATGCCAATGCTCTAGTGGCGCATACCCTGAAGGAAGATGCCGGCTAGCACTTACCGCGCATCGAGTATCAGCCATCCACCGTGATGTTCGAACACCTCGAAAGGCAAGCCGGTCTTCTCGCCAACGGCGCGCAGTGATTCGAGGTCGAAGGTCCGGATGTGCCCGTGGCATGCAGTTGCCTCGTCCTCGAACGGGACGGCGATGACAACACGCTCTCGGGCGATCCGCAGGGCCTGCGCGATCACCTTCTCTCCCACGGCATTGTCGACATGTTCGAGCAGATGAATTGCCGTGACGGTATCCGCACTCTTGTCGGGTGTTGGTACCTCACCGGCGTCGCAGATCAGTGTGTTGATCGTGATACCCAGTTCTGGGGCAACCGCGTCGAGCAGGATCATGGTTCCGGGCAGGATATCCGTCGCAGTGACGTCCATTCCGGCGTCGGCAAGTCGCAACGGCAGGAATCCGAAACACGACCCGAGGTCGAGGACGGAGCCGCGCACGAGTTCGTGTGCTTTCTCGTGGATGGGCGCAAAATCGGCGCTGCCGTCCAGGAGTTCGCGCAGTGAGTTCCGGTAGTAGGTGGTCCATGATTCGAGGGCTCCGTCGACGGTGGAGCGAACCAGTCCCACCATCGTGAGTTCGAATTCGTCCTGCCCGAAGTCGGCGTCCTGGATCGAGGCGGTCACGCCAGCGACGAGCCGTTCGCTGAGGTCGTCCGCAGTCAGGGAATGCCGCACCAGCAGCGTGCCGTCACTGCGATCGAGAGTGAGGGGACCTGACGCCACCCGCTCGACCGTGACGTGGCCGAACGACCATCGCCCGGGTGTCGAGGGCGCAAGTGAATCCATGACCGGTGCGGCGGGTGCTGACATGGTGGGCCTTCCTAGATGCTGATACCGGTGCGCAAGGACTGTGTTCCGGTTCGCAGAAGTTCGGGTAGTTCAAGTGCGTCGTCGGTGAGCCACTGTTCGTAGGCGGCCATCGCGACACCGAGCAGAAGGTAGCCCACAGTCCGCGGACCGTGATCGGTCGGTTCGAGGTTCATTCGCTTGGCAGCGTACTCGGCGACAACCTGGCGCCAGCCTTCGTACATCACCACCGAGTATGCCTGAAGCGTGGGCACGGTGAGGATGAGTTCCATCCGGTTACGGTGCACAGCAGTCTCTTCCGGGGGAAACGTGTTGAACGTCAGTAGTGCGGATTCGAGGGCGTCGACAAGCGGCATGTCCTCGGGCAGCGAATTGAAGTGTTCACGCATCTGAGCCAGATGACCGTCGAAGTCGCCCCATGGCACAGCGTTCTTGGACGGAAAGTAGCGGAAGAACGTCCGGCGAGCGATTCCGGCGGCGTCGGCGATCTGATCGACACTGACCTCGTTGAAGCCGAGCGTGGAAAAGAGTTCGATGCCGACCGTGCTGATTCCCTCCCTGGTAGTGGAGGGGCGACGACCTATCCGAGCGGACGGGTTTTTGCGGCTTCGCATACTTTTTCTGCTCCCAGTCTGTCATTCTGCACTCGATGCCATTACAGTGGTGAACCGAGTCACAGTGAAGTCCCACTCGTGACCACAGATTCAGGAGGAATCCATGTCCGATCGTGACAATAAGGCACTCGACAACGACCTCATCGAAGAATCGCTGGTCGAAGAGGTTTCGATCGACGGCATGTGCGGCGTGTACTGACCGTGCCTGCTTTGAATCTCGATGCGGGGTGGAAACTCCACCCGCAGGTAGCGCTTCGCCCCGAACCTTTCGGGGCGTTGCTCTACCACTTCGGAACGCGCAAGCTCTCGTTCCTGAAGAACACGACCATCGTTGCGGTGGTCAAGGCGTTGCCAGACCATCCTGATGTCCGGTCCGCACTACGTGCGCAAGGCATCGAAGATGACGCGGCTCCCCAATATGCCCGCGCGCTGAGCACTCTCGCCGACTCGCACATGATTGTGCCTGTCTGAGTCGCTCGCTCGCTCCCACGTGCGGAACAGCCCTCTGCACGTTCGCCCGCTTCATTTCTTTGCGAGGACACAGCCATGACCTCAGTTCTTGAACATCCCTCCACACCGGCACCGGTGGGTCGCCTCGTCGATCAGTTCGAACTCGGACTCGACGCCCCCATCTGCCTGACGTGGGAACTTACCTACGCCTGCAACCTGTCCTGCGTGCACTGCCTGTCGTCGTCGGGTCGCCGCGACCCCAACGAGCTGAGCACCGAGCAGTGCAAGGCCATCATCGACGAGCTGCAGCGTATGCAGGTTTTCTACGTCAACATCGGTGGCGGTGAGCCGACCGTGCGTTCCGATTTCTGGGAGCTCGTCGACTACGCGACGGACCACCAGGTCGGCGTGAAGTTCTCCACCAACGGCGTGAAGATCGACAAGAAGGTTGCTGCGCGCCTTGCGGCCAGTGACTACGTCGACGTGCAGATTTCCATCGACGGCGCCACCGCTGAGGTCAATGATGCTGTGCGCGGGCCTGGTTCGTTCGCGATGGCCGAGCGTGCGCTTGCCAACCTGAAGGAAGCCGGCTTCAAGGACGCCAAGATCTCCGTAGTCGTCACGCGGCACAACGTCAGCCAGCTCGACGAGTTCAAGGCTCTCGCGGACAAGTACGACGCGACCCTGCGCATCACTCGCCTGCGTCCTTCGGGCCGCGGCGCCGACGTGTGGGATGATCTGCATCCGCGTCCCGAACAGCAGCGTGAGCTCTACAACTGGCTGGTCGCCAACGGTGAGGGCGTCCTGACGGGCGACTCCTTCTTCCATCTCTCTGCGTTCGGCGATGCACTGCCCGGTTTGAACCTGTGCGGCGCGGGCCGAGTTGTGTGCCTGATCGACCCGGTCGGCGACGTCTACGCATGCCCGTTCGCGATTCACGATCAGTTCCTCGCCGGCAACATCGTGAAAGACGGTGGCTTCCAGCATGTCTGGCAGCACTCGGACCTGTTCCAGGAACTGCGTTCGCCGCAGACCGGTGGCGCGTGCAGCAAGTGCAACCACTACGACTCCTGCCGCGGCGGCTGCATGGCAGCCAAGTTCTTCACCGGCCTGCCGATGGACGGACCCGATCCCGAATGCGTCATCGGAAACGGTGAAATGGCGTTGGCCGGCGCGGGAGAGATCCCCAAGTCCAGCGTCGACCACTCACGATCCGGTCAACGTAAGACCCCGCGCGCATCGGTGCCCTTGACACTGATGATGCGTCCCCCCGCCAAGATTTGTGACGAAAACCCGCTAGCGGGAATGTAAGTAGCTTTCCGGGCTACTTGCGATACGAGAGGTTTGATTGATGGCAAAGAACGCATTCTTCGAGACCGTCGCTGAAGCACAGCGACGTGCGCAGAAGAGGCTGCCCAAGTCCGTGTATGCGGCGCTGGTGGCCGGATCCGAAAAGGGTCTGACCGTCGACGACAATGTCGCGGCATACAGCGAACTGGGTTTCGCTCCGCATGCGGCCGGATTGCCGAACGAGCGGAACATGGCCACCACCATTATGGGGCAGGACATTTCGCTTCCGGTGATGATCTCGCCGACCGGTGTGCAGGCAGTGCACCCCGACGGTGAGGTGGCGGTTGCACGGGCCGCTGCGGCGCGGGGAACGGCCATCGGCCTGAGTTCTTTTGCCAGCAAGTCCATCGAAGAGGTCGCTGCGGCCAACCCGCAGGTGTTCTTCCAGATGTACTGGGTCGGTAGCCGCGACGTGCTCCTACAGCGTATGGAGCGCGCTCGCGCTGCCGGCGCCAAGGGCCTGATCATCACCACCGACTGGTCCTTCTCGTACGGCCGCGACTGGGGCAGCCCGTCCATCCCCGAAAAGATGGACCTCAAAGCCATGTTCCAGTTCGCGCCCGAAGGCATCATGCGCCCGAAGTGGTTGTTGGAGTTCGCCAAGACCGGCAAGATCCCGGATCTGACAACACCCAATCTCGCGGCTCCCGGCCAGCCGGCACCGACGTTCTTCGGCGCGTACGGCGAGTGGATGCAGACTCCGCTTCCGACGTGGGAAGACATCGCCTGGCTGCGTGAGCAGTGGGGTGGCCCGTTCATGCTCAAGGGCATCATGCGTATCGACGACGCCAAGCGTGCAGTCGACGCCGGTGTCTCCGCGATCTCCGTCTCCAACCACGGTGGCAACAACCTCGACGGCACCCCGGCGCCGATCCGTGTGCTCCCGGGTATCGCCGAAGCTGTTGGCGATCAGGTGGAAGTTGTTCTCGACGGCGGCATCCGACGCGGCGGCGATGTCGTCAAGGCTCTTGCGCTCGGCGCCAAGGCAGTCATGCTCGGCCGCGCGTACCTGTGGGGCCTCTCGGCAAACGGCCAGGCCGGTGTCGAGAACGTACTCGACCTCATGCGTATGGGCATCGACTCGGGCCTCATGGGTCTCGGCCATTCGTCCATCACCGAGCTCAGCAAGGATGACCTGGTCATTCCGGAAGGCTTCACCCGCACGCTGGGCGCGAGCTGAACCTCTGGCTCTGATCGAGCTGTGAGTTGAGCCTTCACGAACACACAACCCTGGCCGGACACCATGTCCGGTCCAGGGTTGTTTTCGGTCCGCACGAGACCAATCTTGCTGTGGGAAGAGTTTTCTCGGATCGGCACCGCGCGTACTACCAGCGCCGCGCCGAGGGCGGAGCCGGGATCGTAGTCACCGAAACGGCGTCGGTTCTGGAGAACGACTGGCCATACGAGCGTGCGCCGCTGGCATCTCGGTGTGGGCCGGGTTGGCGAGCGATCTCATCGGCATGCGCGGCGCACGGCTCCCTGGTCCTCGCGAGCCTGGGGCACACCGGGATGCAGGGATCGAGCGCCTACTCGCAGTCGGTTCTGTGGGGGCCGTCGAGGGTCGCTGATCCGGTGACACGCGAGCTGCCGATGATGATGGAACAGAACGACATCGACGCTGTGGTCGAGGGTTTCCGTACATCGGCAGCGCTTGCGGTGAACTCCGGGATGGACGGCATCGAGATAGATGCCGGCCCGCGAAGCATTCTGCGGCAGTTCCTTTCGGGGTTGACCAATACGCGCGGGGACAGGTACGGACGTGATCGGCTGACGCTGCTGCGGGAAGTCCTGCACGCAGTTCGCGGCTCTGTCGGTGCGAACCGTGTGGTTTCCCTCCGGATGTCGTGCGACGAGCAGGCGCCGTGGGCGGGCGTCACGCCGGAGCTCGCGGTCGGGTATGCCAGTGAACTGGAACGGTATCTCGATCTGCTGGTTGTGGTGCGCGGCGGTCTCTACTCGACCGCGGGGTATCGCCCGGACTTTCACGCAGAACCGAACTTCAATCGTGAACTGTGCCGATCCGTCAAGGCCGCAGTTTCGATTCCGGTTGTGTTGCAGGGGAGCGTCGTCGACATCGCGGACGCCCATGACGCGCTCGAGCATGTGGATTTTGTGGAAATGACCCGAGCGCAGATCGCCGACCCGGACCTGGTGGTGAAGTCAGCCCGCGGAGATCAGCCGCGTCCGTGCGTTCTGTGCAATCAAACGTGCCTCGTGCGCGATCCGCGTAATCCGGTGGTGACGTGCGTCGGAAATCCGACTGCCGGATTCGAGACGATCGATCCTGATGAGCGCGAGCAGGATTCGATTACCGGCCCGGTGCTTGTGGTCGGGGGCGGACCTGCGGGATTGGAAGCTGCACGAATCCTGGCCGGGCGCGGCGCTGCCGTCACCGTTGCAGAACAATCGTCACGGTTCGGCGGGATGATCCGAACCTTTGCGCAGGGGAAGGGGCGCAGTCGATTTTCCTTGCTTGCACAGTGGCTCGAAGACGAATGCCGTCGCAGCGGCGTCACCATGCTGACCGAGCACACAGTCAGCCCACCGGAGATCGACGACGCACGAGGCCGTGGAGGCGTGGTGATCGCGTCGGGCAGTATTCCCAGGCCGCCGACGTACTCCGTCGACACATCCGTTCTCTGGATGGACGCGGCGCAGGCGCAGAGGCTTGGCGGCGATTCGATCAAAGGCCCTGTTGTTCTTGTGGATCCGTTGGGTGGGCCGGTAGCCGTTGCGCTTGCGGAGGAGTTGGCAGAGTGCGGACTCGACGTCTCGATCGTCACACCTGACACAATCGTCGGTTCGCGGTTGGGTATGAGTGGCGACCTTGTCGGAGCGAACACCAGACTTCAGCAGGCTGGGGTGAACCGAGTGTGTTCCTCGCGGGTACGTGCGGTTGTCGACGGCTGTGTGCACGTCGAGAACGTCTACACGGATGTTGCTGCAGGAATCCGGTGCGCGACCGTGATCGACTGCTCGCCTCGATTGCCTGACAACTCCCTGCAGTATTCGGCAGGCGATTATTCGGTGTGGGCCGGCGTCGGCGACACGATTGCTCCGAGAACTGTTCTCGAATCCATCCACGAAGGGCGCCGCGCAGGGTTTACTACTGGAACAGGTTTCAATTCCGTGGAGAGGATCGATTCATGACCCAGGTACGTTCACTCGAAGGCCGTGTTGCATTCATTACGGGCGCGGCGCGTGGTCAGGGCCGCTCACACGCAATTCGCTTGGCCAGGGAGGGTGCGTCGATCATTGCGATCGACGTCTGCAGTGCTGTTGCCGAGCACAACACCTACGACGCGGCGACCCCGGAAGATTTCACTGAGACCGTCCGCCTGGTCGAGGCCGAGGGTGGCAAGATCCTCGCGCGTGAGGCTGACGTTCGAGACAGTGCCGCGCTCGCTGCTGTGGTGAAGGACGGTGTCGAGCAGTTCGGTCGACTCGACATCGTGGTGGCCAATGCGGGCGTCTGCAACTGGAATCGATTCTGGGAGATGTCGGACGAGCAGTGGGAAACCCTCATCGACATCAACCTCACCGGTGTGTGGAAAACGCTCAAAGCGGCGGTGCCGTCCATCATCGAGGGTGGCCGTGGTGGTTCGATCGTCGTGATCAGTTCGGTTGCCGGACTCAAGGCGATGCCCGGTCAGGCGCACTACGGAAGCGCAAAGTTCGGTTTGGTCGGTCTCACTCAGGCGGCGGCAAAGGAACTGGGGGAGTACAGGATCCGCGTCAACTCCATCCATCCGTACGGGGTCAATACCCCGATGGGTGTTGATCAGGGCGCTCTCGCCGTGTTCCAGAACTACCCGCAATACCTCCCGAACTTCACTCCCATTCTCACGGAGACGGCTTTTGCCGAGCCCGACGAGATCTCCGATACCGTCGTGTGGTTGGCCGGTGACGGTTCACGCACCGTGACGGCAAGCCACATCGCTCTTGATCAAGGTAACTCCAAGGTCTGATGACGTCATATCCTCGTCTCTTCGAGCCGCTGCGCCTGCGCGATTTCACCCTGCGTAATCGGGTGGTGTTCTCTGCGCACCTGACCAACTATGCAGAGAACGGGTTGCCGACGGCGCAGCATGCCGCGTATTACGAGGCGAGGGCGCGAGGTGGCGCCGGGTTGATCATCAGTGAGGAACATTCGACTCATCCGTCGGATCGACCGTACGAGAAGATGATCGCCGGATACAGGCCCGAGGTGGTCGAGGGCTATCGCCGGATCACCGATGCCGTGCACGCGCACGGGTCGGTGATCCTCGCTCAGATCAATCACAATGGAGGACAGGGCGCCGGAACGTATTCGAGGCTCCCGCTCTGGGCGCCCAGTGCTATAGCCGATCCACTGTTCCGGGAAGTCCCCAAGGCTGTTGACGACGGCGATATCGCGGAGATCCTCGACGGTTTTTCGCTGGTCGCGCGCAACTGTATCTCCGGCGGGTTCGACGGCGTGGAATTGCAGGCGTCGCAGTCGTCGATTGTCCGAGCATTTCTGGCGCGGTCGACAAACCAGCGAACGGATCGGTACGGCGGTGCTACTGAGAACCGTGCCCAGTTCCTCCAGGAAGTATTGCGAGTTCTTCGCCGTGCCATCGGCCCTGATCGAATTCTCGGAGTTCGGCTGAGCGGTTACGAAGGAACCCGGGGTGGTATCGAGTTGCCTGACGCGGTCCTGACTGCGCAGCTGGTGGAAGCCGACGGTCAGGTCGACTACATCAACACCGCTATCGGCATGGCCACAGAGACTTTGCATTTGATCGAGGCATCGATGGCGGTGCCGAAAGGTTACGCGAACTTCATTCCATCGGCGATCAAGGAAGTGGTGTCACTTCCCGTGATCGGTGTCGGCCGATTCAAGTCACCGGAACAGGCTGAGCAGGCGTTGGACGAAGGTCTGTGCGATCTAGTGGGGGTAGTGCGCGGCCAGATCGCAGACCCGGATTTTGTGAACAAGGCACACGCAGGCAAGCCCTCTCAGGTGCGAACCTGCCTGTCCTGCAACCAGGAATGCGTCGGACGGATGGGGCTCAACCGTTGGTTGGGTTGCACGGAGAACCCGCGGGCCGGACGAGAGTCCGTTGCTTTGCCCCGGCCGCGGTTGCAGGGCCGCAGCGTAGTTGTTGTCGGCGGCGGGCCGGCTGGTCTGCAGGCAGCGGCTACCGCCGCGCAGCGTGGGCATCGGGTGACGCTGTTCGAGCGCGACGCCGTTCTTGGTGGGCAGATCCGTACTGCCTGCGTGATGCCTGCTCGCCGGGAACTGGGTGATCTGATCCGAAACCTCGAATCCGAATGCCGCAGAGACGGAGTCGCCATCGAACTCGATACTGAAGTGACAGCGGAGAGGCTGATCGAGTTGGCCCCGGATGTGGTGGTGGTGGCGACGGGAGCAAAGCCGGTGCGCCCGGTGTGGGCGGGCGACCTGCGCAGAGTTGTGGGTGTTCGCGACGTGCTCGACGGGAAGGTGCTGCCGAGCGGTTCCGTATTGGTGTTTGACGAACTGGGATTCCACCAGGGCGCGTCGGTGGCGGAGTTCCTCGCAGATCGCGGGTGCGCCGTCACGATCGCCACCAACGGGATGGTTGTGGCCCAAGATTTGAGTATCACTTTGGATTTCGAAGGCTGGAACCGTCGGGCGCATGAGAAGTCGATAGTTCAGCGTACGGATCTGATGGTGACCGCGGTGCACGGCGAAGGTCCAGTGAGTGTCGAACTGGTGCACCATCCGACAGGAGTGTCCGAGTCTATTGCTGCGGACTGGGTGGTGTTTGCGACGCAGCAGGAGCCGGTGGATGAACTGTGGAATGCGCTGCATGGCAGTTCCTTCGAGGTCTACCGAATTGGTGATGCTCTGTCGCCGAGGCGTTCGCACAGTGCCGTCATTGAAGGTCACAGGGTTGCAGTGAGCCTCTAATCGCACGCAGGCGTGTGCACCGGGGCGTGTTTGATCCCCGGTGCACATGGTGGTTGCTCAGGCTGCTGTTGGTGGTGTGTTCCCGGGAACGGGAACTTGGTACGGATCCACGGACATCGGTGGATAGAACCGGGTTTTTCGGTCGTCTCCGATGTCGACTCGCCACTCGGTGTGATGCATCATCCGATGGTGGTGACCGCATAACAAGATCAAATTATCGAGATCCGTGGGGCCGTCATCGAGCCAGTGGATCAGATGGTGGGCGTCGCACCAGCCCGGTGGAGTGCCGCAACCGGGGAAGGCGCATCCGCCGTCTCGCACCGTCAGGGCCCGCCGCTGCGGGACGCTGGCAAGGCGTGCCTTCATGCCGTGATTGAGCGGAACACCGTTGCTATCGAGAAGGATTCGGGTGACCTCGCAGTCGCAGGCCAGCATGCGGGCGGTGTCGAGGCTGATGGGGCCGGCCCAGTTGGTGATCGCGTACCCGAGTTCCTCGGTGGAAGGCAACATGTCTTTGAGGGCCTGAAGATCGGTCATGTCTTTTGCGGTGGCGGTGATCGTCAGGTGGGGTTTCACGCCGCCTTCGACGGGACCGAGACCCGCGGCTTCGTAGCGGCGCAGCATTTCACAGAACCCATCGGCGCGTCGAAGTGCCGGGGTGCGTTCGTCTTTCACACCGTTCTTCTCCGGCGTGGGCGCCGAGAGGGCAGACAGTAATGCGATGAGACGGGCACCGTTGACGGCGTCGAGGTCACCTTTCACGCAAACTCGCCCGTACAGTCCGCGGGAGGCGTAGAACTCGTTGAGCTCGGAGTCTTCACCGGCCGGCACTCCGTCGGTGCGGTTGCCGTACTGCTTCTGGATCCGCCGGATCGCGGCGCGGACGGAATCGCAGTCGGTGACCTTTTTCGAGGCGAGGGTGAGGAGGATGTCGCGGGCTTTCTCGACGTCGGCGAGGTTCATGTTCTTGGGCGGGTGCTGGCAGAAGTGGGCGACCTGACGCGCTTTCAACGCGTCGATATCACCGTCGTGAAAGGATTGTCCGACAACAGGTTCGAGCATGAACAACCGCGCCAGGCCCACCAACTGGCTGCATTCACCGATCTCGAGGTTGGTGGACAGGTGCAGCCACTGTGCGATAGCGCGGAATCCTTTGCCGCCGAGGGTGTCGCGGGTGAACATTTCCGTGATCATCACAACCATGCGGGACTGCATCTCGTGTCGGGCGCGAGCGAGGTCGAGTACCTCGGTCTTGAGGCCCTCGCCGTCGTATTGCCACGCTTCCCGACTGTCCATGGGCCAATTCTAATCGAACAGGATTTCGATTCCTAGGGACATATCGGACAGATTCCCGTCAATATTCTCTCGAGACATGTTGACTTGCAATAATATTCGATACATTGATACAAATCGGCCATGTGCGCTGCCCACGCTCGAACGGCCGACGAATATGATCTCATCATGACCGAAACCCGTGAACTGTCCGCTATCCCGAGCCCAGGGCTCGAGGGGTCTGCGCACACCGTCGTGGTTCCGGTCGGTTCTTTCGAGCAGCATGGCCCGCACTTGCCGCTGGACACCGATACCCGAATTGCGAGAGCGGTGTCGAACGAGCTTCCCGGCGCCGTGGTTGCCCCGGCCCTCGAGTACGGAGCGAGCGGGGAGCACGAGGGTTTTGCCGGGACGATTTCCATCGGCGCCGAGGTCATGGAAATGGTGGTTGTCGAGTACGGACGGTCGGCATTCCGGTGGGCGAAGCGGGTGCTGTTCGTCAACGGTCATGGTGGAAACGGTCCGGCGTTGGCAAAGGCTGTGGCGCTGTTGCGATACGAAGGCCGGGATGCAGCTTGGGTGCCTTGTGCGGTTCCGGGGGCGGACGCCCATGCGGGCAAGACAGAAACCAGCCTCTTACTGCACCTTTCGCCGGAATGTGTGGATATGAACCTGGCGGAGGTAGGAAATATTTCTCCTATCTCAGACCTGATGCCAGGATTGCGTTCGGGCGGTATGGTCGCTGTGTCGGATAACGGTGTTCTGGGTGATCCAGTTCAGGCAAGTGCCGTGGACGGCGCGCACATTTTCGACGAGTTGGTGCAACGTGTGACGGATGGACTGGCCCGGTGGAGTCCGGGCCCGGATGGGAGGCTTCGGTGATGGTTGTTACCGATGGGGGGCGGGCGATCTACCCGAACCGATTCGCGGTGTTTTCCCTGACGATCGCCTGATGCGACCCGCACGACTCCCCGACGGCTTCGGCATTCGGTTGGATCCCAAAGTTCGCACGTACTCGGGTGGCCGCGTGCTCATCGGCGGTTCGCCGACGCGCATGCTCAAACTGGCTCCGACAGCAGCGGCGATGATCGGCGACGGCTTCCTCGAGGTTGTCGACCACCAGAGCGCCGCGGTGGCGCGCCATTTGCTCGATTCGGGCGTCGCGAATCCTCGGCCCATGTCGACGCCGTCGGCGGCTGACGTCACTGTCGTGATTCCGGTCAAGGACAACGTTGCCGGCATCGAGCGGTTGTTGCCGGTGCTCAAGGATCTGGCGGTGATCGTTGTCGACGACGGGTCCGACGTTCCTCTCGATCCGCGGCGGGACTACCCGGGTACGGGAACTGTCACTGTTGTCCGGCACGAGTACGCGCGTGGTCCCTCGTCGGCCCGTAATACGGGATTGCGTTCGGCACAAACATGTTTCGTGGCGTTCCTCGACTCCGACGTCATTCCGCGAGCAGGCTGGCTCGAGCTGATGCTAGGGCACTTCAGTGATCCTGGTGTGGCGCTGGTAGCGCCGCGAATTGTGGCCCTCGATCCTTACGGGACGTCACTGGCTCGGTATGAAAGTATGCGTTCCTCCCTGGATCTCGGGCGGAAGGAAGCCGCCGTCAAGTCCGGCAGTCCGGTGTCGTACGTACCCAGTGCGGCCATGATCGTGCGGCGCGACGTGGCTCTGGACTGCGAGGGATTCGACGAAAACCTCGAGGTGGCCGAGGACGTCGATTTCTGTTGGCGCCTGCAGTCAGCCGGTTGGCGACTGCGCTACGAACCGGTTGCCAATGTCGCCCATGACCATCGGGTTCAGTTCGGCAAATGGTTCAGCAGACGAGCTTTCTACGGAACCGGCGCTGCGCCGTTGGCTGCACGCCATCCGGGTTCGGTGCCGCCCATGGCGATGTCGGTCTCGACGCTGTTCGCGTGTGTTGCGGCAGCAACGCTCACCAAGTCGGGGTTGGCCGGAGCGCTCGGCGCTTTGCTGTTCACCGTGTTCCGGTTGCGGAAGATGTTCACTGGTCTGACGCAGCCGACGCGCATCGCGGCGATTCTCACTGCCCAAGGATTTGTGGGCGGGTTCTGGCAATTGGCGTCGGCGATGTGCCGTCACTATTGGCCGGTGACGCTGTTGGCGGTGATCAGCTCACGCAAGATCCGGCGATTGGCGATTGCCGCGGCCGTCAGTGAAGGGCTGGTGGACTGGTATCGGCACCGCGAGTCAGGTGGTTTGGGTCCGGTTCGGTACGTGTTGTTCAAACGGGCCGACGACGTCGCGTACGGATTCGGCCTGTGGCGTGGTGCGATCGAGGCGCGCGACCTGGCGGCATTGAAGCCCCGAATCACCAAGTGAGCGTTCCGGATCGCGCAGACTTCGTGGTGGTCGGTGGCGGCACCACGGGCTGTGTGGTCGCGGCGAGACTCAGCGAGGACCCGGCCGCGCAGGTGCTTCTTCTCGAGGCAGGAAGTGGATATCGTTCGACGGTTGATCTTCCGGGTGTCCTCGATGATCCGTATTTGCTCCCGGTGGGACCGGCTAGTGAACACACCTGGACGTATCCGGTCGAATTGACGCCAAGTCGACGTGCCACCGTCTCGCGTGGGCGAACTCTCGGTGGGAGCGGCGCGGTAAATGGTGCGTACTTCGCGAGGGCCACGCGCACAGATTTTGACCTCTGGCCCGATTCCTGGAGTTACGAGAAGGTGCTGCCGTACTTCCGGAAGTCGGAGACCGATCACGATTTCGGCGGGCCGTATCACGGTGACAATGGTCCAATTCCGGTGCGTCGGCGCCAAGTCGACGACATGCATCCATTCAGCAGTCGGTTCCATGACGCGGCACTTGCAGCGGGTTTCCCCGAGGACGCCGACAAGAATGCGCCGGATTCGAACGGCGTCGGCCCGGTCCCGTTGAATATCTCGGACCACCGTCGTATCAGTAGTGCGGTCGGCTACCTGTTGCCGGCGATGGGGCGTCGTAATCTCACCGTCGATGTCGGTGTCACCGTGCTGCGGATCGTGTTCTCCGGGACGCGGGCGGTGGGCGTCGATGTCCTCGACGGCACAGCGTTGCGGCGCATCCGCGGGCGCCACATCGTGGTGTGCTCCGGCGCGGTTGCCACGCCGCTCCTGCTCCTCAATTCCGGCGTCGGATCGGCTGATCAGCTTGTGGCTCATGATGTTCCGGTGGTGGTCGACCTTCCGGGCGTGGGGCAGGGTTTTGTCGATCACCCGGAAGTGCTGCTGCCTTACCGGTATTCGGTTCCGGAGGCATTGCGGCCGCAGACCCCGGTGCTGGAAATGGCTCTGAACGACGCGGACCTCGAAATACGTCCGTACACAGCGTCGTTCACAGATTTGGTACCCGGAATTCCACAGATGGATCATGGGATCGGAGTGGTGCTGATGGC
The DNA here is from genome assembly GCF_013277795.1 of Rhodococcus sp. MS16. NCBI lineage: Bacteria > Bacillati > Actinomycetota > Actinomycetes > Mycobacteriales > Nocardiaceae > Rhodococcus > Rhodococcus sp. MS16. The sequence goes on along the minus strand of NZ_VBTM01000005.1, from coordinate 56,512 downwards.
TCCGCGCAGCCGCGGAACCGTCGAGCTCGATCCGAAGGCGCCCGGTGGATCGCCGCGGATTCGATACAACTACGTCGACTCAGCGCACGATCGTCGAGTCCTCCGGCGGGGAATGCAGATCGCGGAGGACCTGCTCGAAACCATTGCGAAGACCGGGATGATCCGGCGGCCCGAGATCGAATATTCGGACGAGTGGATCGAATCGCGGTTGGGCACGTCGCTGCACATGTCGGGAAGTTGCGTCATGGGTTCGGAGTTCGATCCGGATGCGGTTGTCAACGATCGATGCAGTGTCCTCGGCGTCGAGGCACTCAGTATTGTCGACACATCGATCATGCCGGTGATTCCCACTCGCGGTCCCCATGCAACTGCGGTGATGCTGGCTGAACGAGCAAGTGAACTGGTGCGTGACGCTGCGCGGGCGTGAAGAGCAACCGACCATCTTCACCATTGTGATGTGATCGGCACTACAGTGGCAGGGGAGCGGAGGAACGCAGAATATGGCACGTGAACAGGCTGTGTACGGCAACCCGTGGGTAGCAGTGCGGCCCGGAGATGACGTAGCGGTGCTGGCACGTCGACTGTCGAGTGCCCATCAATCCTTTATCGACGCCCACGACGGGGCTGCAATAGCGGACGATTCGCGCGTGCGGTCCGTTGTGCTCGAATCCTGGATGCGTAGTCGAAACAAGGGCGTCGATCCTGACGTCGTCGGTGCTCCGGAGATGCTCGAGGGGCTGGATCTCGAGAGTTATCGCTCGTCCCATCCCATGTCTCTCATCCGGCCGGTGGTTCGAAAACTGCTGGTAGAGGATGCAGCGGATACAGGCCTGCTGATCGCGATCAGCGACGCACACGGTCGGTTGCTCTGGGTGGAGGGCGACAGTGCCGCCAAGGACCGGGCACTGTCGATGAATTTTGTCGAAGGCGCCGACTGGAGTGAAGACCGCGTCGGCACCAATGCTCCGGGGACGGCACTCGCGCTCGATCATTCGGTGCAGATTTTCGGTTCGGAGCATTTCAACCGCACCGTGCACGACTGGAGTTGTTCGGCCGCGCCTGTCCACGACCCCACCACCGGACAGATTCTCGGCGCCATCGACATCACCGGTGGACCTCGGGTTGCCGTCCCGGAAGTGTTGTCGTTGATTCGTGCAACGGTGGCCGCCGCCGAATCGGAACTGCGGTTCCACCTGCTCAACTCGCCGATTCCGCTCACTGCCTCAGCTCCGAGGCTGGAGACGTTCGGCGGCGGACGGCCGACTCTCGTACGTGGCGGTGAGCGGATTCCGGTCTCACAACGTCATGCCGAGATCCTGCTTCTGCTCGCGGAACATCCGGAAGGGCTCAGCGCCGATCACCTTGCGGTTCTCCTCGACGAAGGTGAATTGGACGGTGTCACTGTTCGCGCCGAGATGTCTCGCCTTCGTAAGGTTTTCGGCGCCGATCGGTTGGCGTCGAGGCCCTATCGCATCATTACCGAGTTCGCCACCGACGTCGACGACGTCCGCAAGGCTCTGGATCGCGGTGACGCAGCGACGGCCTTGCGCTTGTATTCCGGCCCGGTCCTGAGTGGATCCACCGCTCCGGGCATCGACGCAATCCGGGACGAACTGCGCACTCGGGTTCAGGCCGCGCTTCTTCGCGGCGGCGACGCCAACCTTCTCGCCAAATGGACCACGTCGGTACATGGCCGGGAGGATTCGGTCGTCTGGGAGGCGTACCTGTCGACGCTCGACCCGAAATCTGCACTGTATTCGCAGGTCAAGGCAAAAATTGATCTTCTGGACCGGCAACTCGGACTCTGAGGAACGGGCGCGTTGCACCGACCGAACGGGCGCGTTGCACCGACCGAACGGGCGCGTTGCACCGACCGAACGGGCGCGTTGCACCGACGCAACGTAGTTGCAACGTTGCAACTCCTAGTGTTGTGAATCACACCCCGCCGGGGGGTGGGACTGCAGTCACCGATCTCGGGACTGTGCCCAGGAAGATCACGTTTACATAGGAGCTTGCAATGACCGTGTACGCCCGCCCAGGTACCGCCGACGCGATCATGTCCTTCCAGTCTCGATACGACAACTGGATCGGCAACGAATGGGTTGCTCCGGTCAAGGGTCAGTACTTCGAGAATCCGACGCCGGTGACCGGACAGAACTTCTGCGACGTGGCACGTTCCACCGCGGAAGACATCGAGCTCGCTCTCGACGCAGCACACGCGGCGGCACCGGCCTGGGGCAAGACCTCTGTTGCCGAGCGCGCAATCATCTTGAACAAGATCGCCGATCGCATGGAGGAGAACCTCGAATCCATCGCGCTTGCCGAGTCCTGGGACAACGGCAAGCCGATTCGTGAAACCCTCAACGCGGACATCCCGCTTGCCATCGACCACTTCCGCTACTTCGCGGGAGCGATTCGCGCACAGGAAGGTTCGCTCTCGGAGATCAACTCCGACACCGTGGCGTACCACTTCCACGAGCCGCTCGGTGTAGTCGGTCAGATCATTCCGTGGAACTTCCCGATCCTCATGGCCGTGTGGAAGCTGGCTCCCGCACTTGCTGCCGGAAATGCCATCGTCCTCAAGCCTGCCGAGCAGACGCCCGTCTCGATCCTGCACCTCATCGGCATCATCGGTGACCTGCTGCCTGCCGGTGTTCTCAACATCGTCAACGGATTCGGCGTCGAGGCCGGCAAGCCACTCGCATCGAGCCCGCGCATCAAGAAGATCGCGTTTACCGGTGAAACCACCACCGGACGCCTGATCATGCAGTACGCGTCGCAGAACCTGATCCCGGTCACCCTCGAACTCGGTGGCAAGAGCCCCAACATCTTCTTCTCCGACGTGCTCGCCGCCAACGACGACTACCAGGACAAGGCGCTCGAAGGCTTCACGATGTTCGCGCTCAACCAGGGCGAGGTATGCACGTGCCCGTCGCGTTCGTTGATCCAGGAAGATATTTTCGACGACTTCCTCGCAACGGCTGCCATCCGCACCAAGGCTGTGCGCCAAGGTGATCCGCTCGATACCGACACCATGATCGGCGCGCAGGCCAGCAACGATCAGCTCGAGAAGATCCTGTCCTACATCGAGATCGGCAAGGCCGAAGGCGCCAAGGTCATCACCGGCGGCGAGCGGGCTCAACTGGGCGGCGACCTCTCCGGTGGCTACTACGTGCAGCCGACGGTCTTCACCGGCAACAACAAGATGCGCATCTTCCAGGAAGAGATCTTCGGCCCGGTCGTATCCGTCACGTCCTTCAAGGATTACGACGAGGCCATCGAACTTGCCAACGACACCCTCTACGGTCTCGGCGCCGGCGTCTGGTCGCGTGATGGTGGAGTTGCCTACCGTGCGGGCCGTGACATCCAGGCCGGCCGAGTGTGGACCAACACGTACCACCAGTACCCGGCACATGCCGCCTTCGGTGGATACAAGCAGTCCGGTATCGGTCGCGAGAACCACCTGATGATGCTCTCGCACTACCAGCAGACCAAGAACCTCCTGGTCAGCTACGCGCAGAAGGCTCAGGGATTCTTCTGATCCTCGCTTCGCGCACCAGGTAAAGACAACACGAGAATACGAACACACGGAGGCTGGAATGGACGCTACTGATGTCACCGCAACTGATGACACGGCAGGCGTCGTTCCACCCCGTCTCGTGACCACCGCTGGGGCGGCTGATCTTCTGCGCCGCCTCAGCGGAAACCACGGCGAACTGATGATGCACCAATCCGGTGGATGCTGCGACGGCAGCGCACCGATGTGTTATCCCGCAGGCGAATTCATCGTCGGTGACCGTGACGTACTGCTCGGCGTCATCGATCTGAGGCTTGGGGTCGGTGAGGTTCCGGTCGACCTGCCCGCGGGTGCGGATGCCGTTCAGGTCTGGATTTCCGGATCCCAATTCGAAGCGTGGAAGCATACCCAGCTGGTTCTGGACGTTGTGCCCGGTCGTGGCAGCGGTTTCAGTCTGGAGTCTCCTGAAGGGTTCCGATTCCTCAGTCGAGCACGGGCTTTCACGCAGCAAGAGAACGATGCGCTCAACTCGTCCGCGATCTTGGTCGGCGCGCAGTGGGAGGCCGGGGTGCGTCCCCTTCCGCCAACAGTTCCTCAGGTTGTGGCCGAAGCGGTGGACGCTTGCCCGGTTCCGGGCATGGCCGGCCGAGCCTGAGCGTTTTACAGTCCCGTCATCACCGCGGCGATTGCCAGTTACTTCTCACCCATACTGTTGAGCCACGCGGCGCCGGGCACTGGCGTCGTTGAATTCTTGACCGATTCAGAGGATGGACATGTCTCTTTCCGAGCACGTGCCGGACAAGTCGACGGGCGCGCACCACGACGGCGCCGATTTTCATGCAGAAGACAATTCGTATCTCGAAAAACGAACACTCCGCAAAGGCACGGCAGGATGGGTGCTGCTGGCCGGATTGGGAGTCAGCTATGTGATTTCCGGCGACTATGCCGGATGGAACAACGGACTGGCCGAGGGCGGATTCGGCGGTCTGTTGATTGCTGCAGTTGTCATCGCCGGCATGTACTTGGCGATGGTGCTGGGCATGGCCGAGATGTCGTCGGCTCTCCCGGCTGCTGGTGGCGGGTACACGTTCGCCCGTCGTGCCTTGGGTCCGTGGGGTGGATTTGCCACCGGCACTGCGATTCTCATCGAGTATTCCATCGCACCGGCTGCCATTGCGACGTTCATCGGTGCGTACGTCGAGTCGCTCAATCTGTTCGGAATCACCGACGGTTGGTGGGTCTACCTCGCGGTGTACGCGATCTTCATCGGCATTCACCTCACCGGTGCCGGTGAGGCGCTCAAGGCGATGTTCGTGATTACCGCCATTGCTCTCGTCGGCCTTGTCGTCTTTGCGGTTTCCGCTGTGGGACTGTTCGATTCGTCGAATCTCACCGACATCGCCGTCGATACTTCCGCGGCCGGGTCGTCGTCGTTCCTGCCCTTCGGGTTGATCGGAATCTGGGCGGCAGTTCCCTTCGCGATCTGGTTCTTCCTTGCGGTGGAAGGTGTTCCGCTCGCAGCCGAGGAAGCGCGCGAGCCGGAGAAGAACGTCCCGCGCGGCATCATCATCAGCATGCTGATCCTGATCGTCACGGGCGCAGCCGTTCTGTTCCTGGCGACCGGCGCATTGGGTGCCGACGCGTTGTCCACGTCCGGAAACCCGCTGGTCGAAGCGCTCGGTGACAGTGGCGCCGCCAAGGTTGTCAACTACATCGGGCTCGCCGGCCTGGTCGCGAGTTTCTTCTCGATCATGTACGCGTACTCCCGTCAGACCTTTGCGCTCTCGCGTGCCGGATACCTGCCCAAGAACCTGTCGGTGACGAACAAACGCAAGGCCCCGACACTTGCGCTCGTAGTCCCCGGAGTCATCGGGTTTGCCCTGTCGCTCACCGGAGAAGGCGCGATGCTGCTGAACATGGCGGTGTTCGGCGCGGCTGTCAGCTACGTGCTGATGATGGTGAGCCACATCGTGCTTCGCAAGCGGGAGCCGAACATGCCCCGTCCGTATCGGACTCCCGGCGGAATTGCCACCACTTCATTTGCTCTTGTCGTCGCAGCGATATCCGTGGTCGCCACGTTCCTGGTCGATCCGATCGCAGCACTTCTCACGCTCGTCGCGTTCGGTGTTCTCATGGCCTATTTTGGTCTCTACAGTCGACATCATCTTGTTGCCAACTCGCCGGACGAGGAGTTTGCTGTACTTGCACAGGCGGAAGAAGAACTGGAATGAGCATGTACCACCAACAGGTTTCGGGCACGACTTACTCGTTCGAGAGTCTCGTCGACCTCATGGCCAAGGCGACACCACTTCGATCAGGTGACGAACTGGCCGGTTGCGCGGCGCACTCCGACGCGGAACGCGCTGCTGCCCAGTGGGTTCTGGCAGATCTTCCGTTGAAAGTATTTCTGGAAGATCTCCTGGTTCCGTACGAGGACGACGAGGTCACTCGGCTCATCATCGACAGTCACAACCGTCTGGCGTTCCAACCGATCGCGCACCTGACCGTCGGCGGCTTGCGGGACTGGCTCCTCGAGACTGCGTCGGCGCCAGGTGCCGCGGCACAACTTGCGGCGGTGAGTCCTGGATTGACCCCGGAGATGGTAGCGGCGGTCAGCAAGATCATGCGTAATCAGGATCTGATTGCGGTCGCGAAGGCGATCAACGTCACCGCAGGCTTCCGGACCACCATCGGTCTGCCTGGTCGGCTGAGCACCCGGCTACAACCCAACCATCCCACCGACGACCCGCGGGGAATCGCCGCGGCCACGCTCGACGGTCTCCTCCTGGGTTGCGGCGACGCCGTCATCGGGATCAACCCGGCAACGGACTCTCCGCAGGCCACATCGGATCTGTTGCACCTCCTCGACGACATCCGGCAGCGATTCGAGATTCCGACACAATCCTGCGTGCTCTCCCACGTGACCACGACGATCGGACTGATCGAATCCGGTGTACCGGTCGATCTCGTCTTCCAGTCGATTGCCGGCACCGAAGGCGCCAATTCCGGCTTCGGAGTGAGTATTCCGCTGCTCCGAGAAGGTAACGAAGCCGGTCGGTCCTTGAACCGGGGGACTGTCGGGAACAACGTCATGTATCTCGAGACCGGGCAGGGTTCGGCGCTCAGTTCCGGCGCTCACCTCGGCACCGGCGGCGCTCCCGTCGATCAACAAACTCTCGAAACGCGCGCGTACGCGGTGGCACGCGACCTCGAACCACTCCTGGTCAACACCGTCGTCGGATTCATCGGGCCCGAGTACCTGTACGACGGTAAACAGATCATCCGAGCGGGCCTCGAAGATCATTTCTGCGGCAAGTTGCTCGGACTGCCGATGGGCGTTGACGTGTGTTACACCAACCACGCCGAGGCCGACCAGGATGACATGGACAACCTGTTGACCCTGCTCGGAGTGGCGGGTGCGGCATTTGTGATCGCGGTTCCCGGGGCGGACGACGTGATGCTCGGGTATCAGAGTCTGGCATTCCACGACGCGTTGTACGTGCGCCGGGTGTTGGGGCTGCAACCTGCCCCGGAGTTCGAGGCATGGCTGCACGGTTTGGGGATGACGGACGGCGATGGACGATTATTGCCCGTAGACGCCTCCCTCTCGCCGCTGCGAGCCCTGACGGTGAACCGATGAGCGACGACGCGGCACCGGTTGTCGATTTCTGGAGTCCGCTCCGTTCGACAACGCAGTCTCGAATCGGGTTGGGCCGCACCGGAGATTCGTTGCCCACCACACGAGTGCTCGAGTTCAAAGCCGCTCACGCTGCCGCGCGGGATGCCGTTCACGTACCGCTCGATTCTGAGATTCTCGCTCGACGAGTCGAAGCCGTCGGAATCGGAGCGCCCGTGGTGGTGACCAGCGGCGCGTCCACCCGGAGCGAGTACTTACGCCGACCCGATTTGGGACGCCGGCCGGCTGATCTGCGTGCGATCGAAACGTCGGACCAGGACATTGGATTCATTCTCGCGGACGGACTTTCACCGCGCGCCCTCATGGATCACGGTGAGCAGTTGCTTGCGGCGCTTGTTGCCGTGCTGGGAACGACGTATTCGATTGCGCCGCCCGTCATCGCGACCAATGCGAGGGTTGCGTTGGGTGATCACATCGCGGCGGCGATGGGTGTGCAGACTGCGGTGGTCCTGATCGGCGAACGGCCCGGACTCTCGGTTGCCGACAGCGTCGGGATCTATCTGACCCATCTTCCTCGAATCGGACGCACTGACGCGGACAGAAACTGCATCTCCAATATCCATCCACCGGAAGGTCTGGGCTACGAGCAGGCAGCCCGCGTTGTCGCGGGTTTGGTGGCCGGTGCCCGGAAGCTGGGGCGTTCCGGTGTGGACCTCAAAGACACGTCGCGGGCAGACCAGTTGGCATCTGGTGAGGTGCTGACCCTCGAGTAGCGCCCAGAACAGTGCTCAGATGAAGAGCACTCGATATCTGATGCTTCCCTGAACCTTCCCCACCAGATTGCCGGCGTGGACGAACCACTTACCGCGAGGCATTGGGCAAATCCGTTGGGGTACAAGTGGGTTGAAGAGAAGCAAGGCAAGGAGGGTCGCGGCGACGATACGAGGAGCAGTCCGGCGCTGACCGTGTTGACGGAACCGTGAGTACAACTGCGCCGTGGCGATTCCGTAGGCGCGGGTTTGATTCCAGGTTCCGCGATACGTGTCACGAAGGCGGTAGGCAACCACGGCATCGGGTGCGTGTGCCAGCGTCATGCCGGCCAACTGCAGGCGCCAGCAGAGGTCGATATCCTCGCCGGAATTGACGTATCGGAGATCAAATCCGTCGACCTTGTCGAATGCTGTGCGCCAGATGCCGAAGGTGCAGGTAATGCCGTAGGGGAGGAAATCCTCACTGCCGAACTGCGTTCCGGTGAAAGTGCGCCACGTGGCAACCTCGCTCGAGTTGATCGACGCGGTTTCCACCACTCCGCCAACGGCATCCGAGTTCTCGGCGGCGCGGACGATCGCACTGAGCCACGACGGGTGGACGCGATCGTCTGCGTCACAGAATGCGATGAAATCGCCACTGGATGCGGCAACCCCGACGTTGCGTGCGTAGCCGCCGCCCCGTCCGGCCGACGCATCCACCAGGCGGAGGGAAAGGGCATCGGTCAACGGATGGGTCGCGATGAACGCGGCGAGTCCGTCGGTGGAACCGTTGTCGGCAACGACGACTTCGAACGCACCCTCGTAATCCTGCGAGGAAAGGGCGGTCAACTGTTCGCCGATGTGGTCCATGGCGTTATACGCAGGGATTACCACGGACACAAGGTGCGGTTTCACGCGCCAAAGATACCGTATGCCTGGTAAAGCCGCTGCGTCGGATTTGCTGCTGGTCGCAGGTAGCAGCGCTGGTGTGGCCGCTCCTGTGATGTGATTGCTGTCGAGCCCGTCAGGGCTTGCGATTCTGTTTCGGTATGTCGCACCAGTGTGAGAGCCGCCAAGGCGGCACGTGATGAGGAGAGAACGATGGCCTTTGCCGGCAACGTGGACGAATTGGCGCTGCTTCAGTCGGTGCGGCTCAAGGAACGCGTCGGATCGGGTGTTCTTGCCGAGCACCTGGGAGTGAGTGCGGCATCCGGACAGGCCGCGTACGACGCCCTGGTCGAACAGGGTAAGGCTGTGGAGAGCGACAATGAGATCAGTCTGACGGACAAGGGTCTCGCCGAGCTGAACGATCAGCTCGATGCCGAGCGCGTGTCCATCGACGAGGATTCGATTCTCGAGGTCCTCGAAGCCTTCTTGCCGTTGGACGAGGAATTCTCAGCTCTCCTCGCCAGTGCTGACGCCGCGTCGCTGGCAGAGCTGGATCGCCGCGCGTCCAACGTGTTCGACGATCTGTCCGCGTTTGTTCCGCGCCTGTCGCGGTATCAGGACTTGTTCTCCGACGCGCTTGCGAAAGTTCAAGCGGGGGAGTCGAAGTGGATTGCGGAACAGGGAATCGACTCGTATGCCACGGTGTGGGTGGAGATCCGCCAGGAGTTGTGCGAGGCGGCTGGCAAGTCGGAAAACTGAGCGTAGTTTCTCGCAATTGGCCGTCCGTCTCCCCCGGGAGTCGGACGGCCTTCGTCGTGTCACAGCGAAGTGAAACTCGTTACTTCAGGACATGAAGCGTGATGCGCATCACCCCCCACCCCCTTTCGGGGGTAGTGCGGGGGTGAGCCGGATCACTACCTTTCCTCTTATCGACGGTGATGCCCACAGGGCAACACCACCGGACCACGGAGGAATCGAGTGACCACAGTCTCTCCAGCAGGGGGATCGAGTGCCGCAGGCACTGCGGCAGCCCCCGCGAAGACAACGAGTGTGCGGCGAGTTGCCATCGCCAGTTGTATCGGCACGACCATTGAGTTCTACGACTTCTTCATCTACGGAACCGCTGCGGCGCTTGTCTTTCCGACGGTCTTCTTTCCGGCGCTCGGGGCCACTGCCGGCACAGTGGCGTCGTTCGCGACCTTTGCCGTTGCCTTCATCGCACGGCCGGTCGGCGCAATGTTGTTCGGGCACTTCGGAGATCGCATCGGTCGCAAGAAGACACTGATCTCCACTCTGTTGCTGATGGGTATTTCGACGCTGCTCATCGGTTTGCTGCCCGGCGCTGAGACCATCGGCGTCGCAGCTCCGATCATCTTGGTGCTCCTGCGATTCGGTCAAGGATTTGCAGTCGGTGGTGAATGGGCGGGCGCAACCCTGCTTACCGCGGAATATGCCCCGCCCGGCAAACGCGGCCTCTACGCCATGTTCCCGCAACTCGGCCCGGCCATCGCTTTTGTTCTCTCGAGTAGCACGTTCCTCATCACCGGCGCAGTTCTCGGCGACACCAACCAGGCATTCCTCGATTACGGCTGGCGAATCCCGTTCCTGTTCTCCATCGTGCTCGTCGGAATCGGCCTCTACATGCGCCTCGCTATCGAAGAAACACCGGTCTTCAAGGCGGAGCAAGCTGATCGCGTCGCAGCGGAGAAGAACGAAGCCCCCCGCACCCTCCCGTTCCTGGATGCATGGCGTTTCCAGACCAAGGAAATTCTCCTCTCGGCCGGTGCGCTGGCCTGCCTGTTTGCCTTCTTCTACATGGGTACGGCATTCCTAACGAGCTACGGCACCAAGACGCTCGGATTCTCCCGCCCGTTCGTCCTGTCCGTCGGTATTGCGTCCGCCTTTGTCTTCGGCGCCGCGATCATCGTCTCCGCGCTGTACTCGGACCGGATCGGCCGTCGCAAGGTCATCATGATCTCGTGTGGTCTGGCTGTGGTGTGGGCACTTATTCTGTTCCCGCTCCTCGATACCGGAACCCCTCTTGCATTCATCCTCGGAATGTTCGGCACTCTGATGATCTTCGGAATCGCCTACGGCCCGTGTGGCGCACTGCTCCCGGAAATGTTCCAGACCCGCTACCGCTACACCGGTGCCGGCCTCGGCTACAACCTCGCCGGTGTTCTGGGCGGCGCGGTGCCCCCGCTGATCGCAGCCCCGCTGGCCTCGGCCTACGGGAGCATGGCCATCGGAATCATGCTCGCAATCCTCGGTGTGGTGAGTCTCGTCTGCACCTGGGCGCTCGTCGAGACCAAGGACCACGCCCTGTAAGGGCAGATGTCGGGCGGGGTGTCCGGACTTCAGACAGTTACGGACACCCCGCACCGGGAAGTATGTCGTGCATCACACCGAATCGAGTAAATTCGTAGATGAGAGGGTCCGCTGCGGCGGCCCCTCTCATAGGTGCCTGAACAGGTAACCGGAGAGGACAGAACACATGAGTACGCCGCTGCCCAGCTATACGTCCGGAGTATGGGACGGTCCGATGCTGGGCGACACCATCGGAGACAACCTCGATCGCACGGTTGCCGCGCACGGCGACCGTGATGCGTTGATCGACCATGCCAGCGGTCGACGATGGACGTACCGGGAGTTCGCCGAACAGGTGAACGGACTCGCTGCCGGACTTCTTTCCCGTGGTGTGGGGAAGGGCGACCGGGTGGGGATGTGGGCTCCCAACTGTCCGGAATGGACGTTCACGCAGTATGCGACGGCAAAGATCGGCGCGATCCTGGTCAACATCAATCCGGCGTATCGCTCGCATGAGTTGCAGTACGTGCTCGAGCAGGCCGGAATCTCGACACTGGTGTCTGCGGCCAGCTTCAAAACTTCGGACTACGCGTCGATGATCGAGACGGTGCGGCCGCAGTGCCCTGATCTGACGTCGGTGATCCTGCTCGGTTCACCCGAGTGGGACGGCGTGCTGGCGGACGGGTTGGCGGCGCAGGCAAGCGATCCGGCTCCTCTCGCCGCTGCGCAGGCTGCCTTGTCTGCGGACGATGCGATCAACATCCAATACACCTCGGGCACTACCGGTTTCCCGAAGGGCGCGACGCTCAGCCATCACAACATTCTCAACAACGGCTACTTCGTCGGCGAGTTGTGCCACTACACCGAAATCGACCGCGTGTGCATTCCGGTGCCGTTCTATCACTGCTTCGGCATGGTGATGGGCAACCTTGCGTGCACCAGTCACGGTGCCGCGATGGTTATTCCGGGTCCGGCCTTCGATCCGCGTGCGGCACTCGAGGCTGTGCAAGCGGAGAACTGCACGTCCCTCTACGGTGTGCCGACGATGTTCATCGCAGAGTTGGCGTTGCCGGAGTTCGATACATTCGACCTGTCGAGCCTGCGAACCGGAATCATGGCCGGCTCACCCTGCCCGGTCGAGGTGATGAAGCAGGTCATCGATCGCATGGGGATGGCCGAGGTATCCATCTGCTACGGCATGACAGAGACGTCTCCCGTGTCACTCCAGACCCGCTCGGACGATTCGATCGCGCAGCGCACCGAAACGGTCGGACGCGTCGGGCCGCACCTCGAGATCAAGATCGTGGACCCGGCAACAGGATTGACGGTGCCGCGCGGAGAACCTGGCGAGCTGTGCACGCGTGGATACTCGGTCATGCTCGGCTACTGGGAGAACGCGGAGAAGACCGCGGAGGCGATCGACGCTGCCCGGTGGATGCATACCGGCGACATCGGTGTCATGGACGAGGCCGGGTACGTCGCGATCACCGGACGGATCAAGGACATGGTCATCCGCGGCGGCGAAAACGTCTACCCCCGCGAGATCGAGGAGTTCCTCTACACCCACCCCGACATCCTCGACGCGCAGGTGATCGGCGTGCCCGACGCCAAGTACGGCGAGGAGTTGATGGTGTGGATTCAGATGCGCGAGGGCGCACGCGAACTGGACGCCGACGCCGTACGTGCCTACTGCACAGGTAAATTGGCGCACTACAAGATTCCGCGGTACGTGCATGTCGTCGACGAATTCCCCATGACCGTCACCGGAAAGGTGCGCAAGATCGCGATGCGCGAACAGGCGATGGAACTGATCGGGCAGGGCTGAGTCGTGTTCGATTCTTCAGGAACTCGCGATCCGGTTCGGCCCGAGATCGCGCTTTCCTGGAAACGCTCGCGGCTCAGCGGAGTCGACCCGTCCGCGGCAATCGCAGTGGATACCGCCGACCAGGACGCCGAGAGCCGGTTGCTGCGCGCGGCTACTCCGGTGCTCGACGAAGTTGCCCAGCAGCTCGCGGGCACCGGATTCTGTGTCCTGCTGGCAGATCGGGAGTGCCGCGTTGTCGCGTCGGTGTACTCGGACCGTCTGGTCGAGCGGACGATCGAGCGTTTGGGTGTAATCAACGGTTCACGATTCGGTGAAGAACATGCCGGCACCAACGCTCTCGGGACGCCGCTCGAGGTGGGGAGAGCCGTCGTGATCCACGGCGAGGAGCATTTCCTCGACAGCCTCAAAGGTCTCAGTTGCTACGGACAGCCGATTCTGCACCCGGTGACTCGCCGGGTCGAAGGCATTCTCGACATGACCGGTATTGTCTCGCAAGCTAACCCGCTGTTCGCGCCGTTCCTTGCGCGGGCAGCGGCGGACATCGAGAAGCGCCTACTCGAGGGATCGAAAGCGTCGGAGCAGCGGTTGGTCGACGCATTCCAGAGAGTGTCGCATCAGCGCAACATTGCCGTCGCGGCCATCGGCGACGACATTTTGCTGAGCAACCGAACGGCGTTGGATCTGCTGGACACCGCAGACCACGTATCGCTCCGGTCTTTGATCGCCGACCTCAACCCGGACCAATCGAGATTGGTAACAGTCGAATTGGCGTCCGGTGCACTCGCGCGAGTTCAAGCCGACAGAATTTCCGGCGCCGACGGTGGAGCGCTTTTCCTGGTCGAACCACTCCAGCGTGAGCGGGCGCCAATTCGTCGAACGCACGAGCGGACTCCGTCTCCGGGGGAACGACTGCGCCGCGATCTGATGCGGGCGCGGGCGTCGTCGTCCGCAGTTGCCATCTCGGGTGAAGCAGGTTCCGGTCGAACTTCGGCAGCATCGGACGTGGTCGGGAGCGTCGACGCCAGTTGGCACGATGCCACGCGAATCGCCTTCGACGGCCGTGAGCAATGGGTCACCGATCTCGTGCGAGCTGCCCGAAGGCGCTCGGGTGTTGTCGTGATCGAACAGGTGCAGCTGCTTCCCGATTCGGTGTTGCCCATGATCGCGGACTTGATCGACGCCAGCGCTGAGGGGCCGAGGATCGTTATGACCAGTGGAGCAGTAGCAGACCTACCGCCGACCATCGCGGCGTTGCTCTCGCGTTGCGCTTCCAGAGTTGTCATCGCCCCACTGCGCGAGCGGCAAGCCGAGATTGCCGAGTTGGCGCAGGCGATGCTGGAAGGGATCTCGCCCGAGCTGAGGTTGACCGCCAGTGCTGCCGAGGCGCTCACAGCGGCCAGTTGGCCGGGCAATCTCGCCGAATTGAGAGTTGTGCTGCATCGCGCCGCGGGCGATCGCGTGAGCAATCGCATCGACGTCACCGACCTGCCTGAGGACTATCGCACGACCACCAAGGTGTCGCGGTTGGCAGGACGGGAGAAAGCGGAGCGTCAGGCGATCATCGGAGCGTTGAAAGACTGCGGCGGCAACAAGGTTCACGCGTCGGCGCAGCTCGGTATCAGCCGAAGCACCCTGTACACACGGATGCGGGCGCTCGACATCACTGTGTAGTTGACTGTCCGAATTGAGTTGTACAAAGTTCGGACAGTTAGCACCCCCGGAAGCGCGGAAGTATGGCGTGCATCACATTCGCACCTCACTACTTCAGGGAGTTTCCGATGACGGCAGTAGCCGAGCACACCATCAGTTCCGCGGTACAGGGATTCCTGAACGGATCGAAAAAGCTATACATAGGCGGCGAATTCGTCGATGCCGCTTCGGGTCAGACCTTCTCGACGTACAACCCGGCTGACGGGCAGAAGCTCACCGACGTGGCGCACGGCCAGGCCGAAGACATCGATCGCGCAGTACGGGCTGCCCGCACAGCTTTCGAAGACGGACCGTGGTCGCGCATGAAGGCAAACGAGCGCGAGCGGATGATCTGGCGCGTCGGCGACATCCTCAGTGCCCGCGCCGAAGAGTTCGGTCAGCTCGAAGCTCTCGACAACGGCAAGTCCGTCGCCATCGCCACAGCAGTCGACGTGGCCTGGGCCGCAGACGTTTTCCGCTACTACGCGGGATGGGCCACAAAGATCGAAGGCAGCACGGTCAACGTGTCCATGCCCTTCTCTCCCGGCGGCGAGTTCCACGCATACACACTGCGTGAGGCGATCGGCGTCTGTGGTCTGATCGTGCCGTGGAACTTCCCGCTGCTCATGTCGTCGTGGAAGCTCGCCCCAGCACTTGCCGCCGGCAACACCGTGATCCTCAAGCCCGCTGAGCAGACCCCGCTCACCGCACTGCTTCTCGCGGAGGTCTTCGAAGAAGCCGGCTTCCCGCCCGGTGTCGTCAACATCGTTCCAGGCTTCGGCGATGCAGGTGCTGCACTGTCCGGCCACGACGACGTGGACAAGGTCGCGTTCACCGGTTCCACCGAGGTGGGTAAGAAGATCGTCGACGCCGCCAAGGGCAACCTGAAGAAGGTCACGCTCGAGCTCGGTGGCAAGAGCCCCAATATCGTGTTCGCCGACGCGGATTTCGATGCAGCGGTCGAGGGTTCGCTCAACGCCTGGTTGTTCAACCACGGTCAGTGCTGCGTCGCCGGAACCCGGCTGTACGTCGAGGACTCCATCTTCGAGAAGTTCACCGAAGCCGTCGCGCACGCTGCGAGCCAGGTCAAGATCGGTCCGGGCCTCGATCCCACCACCCAGCTCGGACCGCTGGTGTCGCAGGAGCAGTTCGACAAGGTCACCGGATACCTTCGCGAAGGAATCGCCGACGGCGCACGCGCACTCACCGGCGGCAACCGCTGGGGCGATCAGGGCTACTTCGTCGAGCCGACTGTCTTCGTCGACGTCAAGCCCGAATTCTCCATCGTTCAGGAGGAGATCTTCGGACCCGTCGTGGCAGCGCTGCCGTTCAACGCGGACGACGGACCGATCACTGCCGCAAACGATTCCATCTACGGCCTGGCCGCCGGCATCTGGACCCGGGACATTTCCAAGGCCCATCGCACAGCCAAGCGTCTCAAGGCCGGCTCGGTGTGGATCAACCAGTACAACGGCTTCGACACCGCGATGCCTTTCGGCGGATACAAGCAGTCCGGCTGGGGCCGCGAACTCGGCGCATCCGCCATCGACCTCTACACCCAGACCAAGGCCGTCAACATCGCCCTCTGACCGACCCCATCGCACATTCTCTCGTCCGACAATCAAGGAGATCACCAGTGAAGACCAAAGCTGCTGTACTGCTCGAGCCCGGAAAGCCTTTCGAGATCATGGAACTCGACCTCGACGGCCCGGGCGTGGGTGAGGTACTGATCAAGTACACCGCTGCCGGACTGTGCCATTCGGATCTGCACCTGACCGATGGTGATCTCCCGCCGCGTTACCCGATTGTCGGTGGGCACGAAGGCTCGGGCATCATCGAAGAGGTCGGACCCGGCGTCACGAAGGTCAAGCCGGGCGATCACGTCGTGTGTAGCTTCATCCCGAACTGCGGCACGTGCCGCTACTGCTCGACCGGTCGTCAGAACCTGTGTGACATGGGCGCCACCATCCTCGAAGGTTCCATGCCGGACGGGTCCTTCCGGTTCCATGGCAACGGCCTGGACTTCGGCGGAATGTGCATGCTCGGAACATTTTCCGAGCGGGCCACCATCTCGCAGCACTCGGTCGTCAAGATCGACGACTGGCTTCCCTTGGAGACCGCAGTGGTCGTCGGTTGCGGTGTGCCGTCTGGCTGGGGAACCGCCGTCAACGCCGGTAACCTCCGCGCCGGTGACACTGCGGTGATCTACGGCATCGGTGGCCTCGGTATCAACGCGGTCCAGGGCGCCGTTTCGGCCGGCTGCAAGTACGTCGTTGTGGTCGATCCGGTTGCGCTCAAGCGGGAGACCGCACTGAAATTCGGTGCAACCCATGCCTTTGCGGACGCCGAGAGCGCTGCCGTCAAGGTCAACGAATTGACGTGGGGCCAGGGCGCAGACGCCGCACTGATCCTGGTCGGCACCGTCGACGAGGACGTCGTCAGTGCAGCGACGGCCGTAATCGGCAAGGGCGGCACCGTGGTGATCACGGGACTCGCCGATCCTGCCAAGCTGACCGTTCACGTGTCGGGTACCGACCTGACGCTGAACCAGAAGACGATCAAGGGCACGCTGTTCGGATCCATGAATCCGCAGTACGACATCGTGCGCCTGCTGCGTCTCTACGATGCGGGTCAGCTCAAGCTCGACGAACTGATCACCAACACGTACAGCCTCGAAGACGTCAACCAGGGCTACCAGGATCTGCGTGACGGTAAGAACATCCGTGGCGTGATCATTCACGACAAGTAGGACAAACTGCTGTGCGCCTTTGTTAACCGCGGTCGGTTAATAAAGGCGCACAGCGGTTTTTGCTTTTTTCAGGATCTGCATCAGCTTCAACAATGCCGAGAATTTCGCGAACACCGTCCGCCCGACTACCGAGCCGAACGCTGCGGAGTCCGTTGCGTCGAGGGCGTCGAGTAGATCGCGGAAGCTCTGGACTTGTTGCGCCATAACGTCGATGTCCACGTGTGTGGCTGTGTCCGGTTCGCGTAACGCCAGCAGGTATTGCGGCGCTGTCACCAACGCGACAGCCGGAATCTTGCGCTCGAACAGCGGTTCACCCTCACCGAAATGAATGACGGGGCCGGGGGCGACGATTCGACGGTCGCCGCTACCGATGTCGCGCCACAGCGGTGCGACGATATCGTGGACTTCCCGACTCGTCGCGTACAGCAGTTCCGGTTCCGGGGTCGCGTCCAACGTATAGGTGCCGAGTACGGTGTCCTCGGTGTCGCCGAGAGCGCCCAGATGCTCGATTGCTATCCCGGCCACCGCACGCGCCTGGCCCGATTCGCCTTTCCACATGTCGGGGTGGGCCTCCAGCCACGTCGACGTTGCCTGTCCGTGTTCGGACACCGCGGGAATACGCAGGTGACCGGTGGTCAGAACAAACACGTACGACCGTCGATGTGGCTGTGTAACGGCATGGCGAGCCAACTCCATCATGCCGAGGTGGCCGTTCTCCTCGACCCCGTTCGTCCCGTCGCTGTGTGTGATGACCAGAATCGTTTCCGATGGTGAAGTGCCGGGGGAGACGGCCCAGACGGTGTCGGTTGTTGTTCCGGGATGCAAGGTTGCGTCCAAAACGAGAGTTGCCTGCTGACCGGAATGGGCGGCAGCAACGACCTGTGCGCCCTCGTCACCCGCCACCCACACTGCCGGAATATCGTGATACGGCTGAGTGAACGGAAGATACTGTCCCAGAGCGTTGTCCGGCGCAATGCCACGCCACACCGCGATCACGCCGAGGACACCGGATTTGCGGGCCTTCTCGAGTTTCGGCCCCAACAGCGTCGCGGAGAGCACCGGATTGCGCAGGGTCTCGTCCGTCACCATCGGTCCCCACTCACTCACCAGCAGCGAGCGCGGGAGGTCGACGTGGGGAACCTCGATCACAGCGATAGCACCTTTGGCCTTCGACCACGAGGGGCGCTTGGCATTCAGGTAGACCAGACGTGCGGTGATCCCAGCCGGTCCGGTGAGTCCGGAGTAGGGGAATGCGGACGAGACTCGCACCGGTCCGGTCGGCAGTTCGATGCGCAGTCCGTCGGCACGCTGAGGTAGATCCCAACGCTCGAAGGTATGTGAATCACGGTGTACCTCTAGTCCGAGATCCACGAACTCACGGGCGACTTCCTCGACCACCGCATGATGTGCGTCAGTGCCGGTCAATCGAGGTCCCAGGGCGTCGAGGCGTTGTTGCCCGGACAGAAGTAGGTTGCGGTCGACGCTCTGGCCGCGTGTCATGCGGATGCCTTTCGTGGGGGCTTCTTGGCAAATATCTAGTGCCATAACGCGAATCGGACCGTACCGTATGACGTGGCACCGAGAGTCCACGGCGAGAGAGGCTTACGTTGGCTACCTATTTGTACAGGCTTGGGAAGTTTGCATTCCGTCACAAGTACCTTGTGTTGGCAACGTGGGTGATCGTCATCGCGATTGTCGGCGGCGCGATCGGCGCTACCAGCCCGACGTTCTCGAAAGAATTCAATCTTCCCGGCACGGATTCCCAGCGTGCCACCGAGCTGATGAACGAGAATTTTGCGGCTGCGGCGGAGCAACAAAGTAAGGCATCCACCAGCATTCTTGTCGCGGCCGACGACGGACTTGCTGCGCACAGTGATCAGATCGACCAATTGATCGCGCAGGCAAAGACTCTCCCGGACATCGTTGATCCCGAAACGATCGTCAATCCGGTCGCCCTCGCGGCGGCTGAACCGGCGCTTGCCAGTGCCGTACTGGGCGACGACGGCAAGGTGGGGTTGATCCAGCTCAACCAGTCGATCCGCATCGAGGATCAGACGCAGGCCAACAAGACGGCTTTCCTCGATCTGATGGCCAAGTTCCGTACCGGCGGTTTGCAAGTCGAGGGCACCGGTTCGTTGATGCAGGTCCAGACTGCTGGCGGATTGTCGGAGATGCTTGGCTTCGCGGTGGCGTTCATCGTCATGATCGTGGCCTTCGGTGCACTGATCGCGGCGTTCATTCCGCTGTTCACCGCGATACTCGGCATCGCACTCGCAACGCTGACCGTGACGCTCGGGGCGGGATTCTTCGACATCAACGAGGGTGTCACGGGCATCGTGACGATGATCGGCATTGCCGTCTCGATCGACTACGCGCTGTTCATCGTCTCGCGGTACCGCAGTGAACTCAATCTGGGTGGTAGTAGGGAGGCAGCAGTCGGTCGTGCGGTGGGCACAGCCGGCTCGTCCGTCGTTTTTGCCGGCCTGACCGTTGTGGTTGCCTTGGCAGCGCTGGCCGTGGTGGGTGTACCGATGATCACCCAGATGGGAATCTCGGCTGCGATCGCCGTGATTATCGCGGTGTTGGGCGCGATCACGTTGATCCCGGCTGTTCTCGGGGTGTTCGGCCGCTTTGCCTTCTCGCCGCGCATCCCCGGCCTGCGTCACGGTGACGAGCCCGAATCGATGGAATCGAACGGGCACCGGTGGGCGAAGGTGGTCACCAAGTACCCGTGGCCTATCGCCGGCATTGCGTTGGTTCTGCTGGTGATCGCCGCGATTCCGATGACAAAACTCGAGCTCGGGCTTTCCTTCACTCAGGACGAGGAGCAACCGGCACTCGCGCTGATGCAGCGAGGTTTCGGTGAGGGTGTCAACGGCAAGTTGTTCGTTGTGCTCGACTCTCCCGAGGGGACAGACATCACGCCCGTCGCAGCCAAGACGATTGCGTACATCAAGGGTCTGGACAACGTCGCCACGCCGGATCTCCTGATGTGGACCGGCAACGGCCCGGACGCGGCCAACCCAACCGTTGGGGCAAACTCCGCCCTGATCGCCGTAACTCCGCAGCTATCGCCGAGCGGTCCCGAAACACACGAGTTGATGGATCAGATCCGCGAATACGGGTCGACGGTGAAAGCCGAGGGCGCTGAACTTGGCGTCGCGGGTCAGACGGCGATTGTTGCCGACATGTCGTCGAAACTCAGTTCCGCCCTCATTCCGTATCTGATTGTGGTCGTCGGGCTGGCGTTCATCATCATGATGGTCGTCTTCCGTTC
Organism: Rhodococcus sp. MS16; assembly: GCF_013277795.1. Classification (NCBI taxonomy): domain Bacteria; kingdom Bacillati; phylum Actinomycetota; class Actinomycetes; order Mycobacteriales; family Nocardiaceae; genus Rhodococcus; species Rhodococcus sp. MS16. The sequence goes on along the minus strand of NZ_VBTM01000005.1, from coordinate 35,874 downwards.
GATCCTGGTTCCGCTGACTGCAACTCTCGGATTCCTGTTCTCCATCTGCGCCACGTTCGGTGCCACGGTGGCGATCTTCCAAGAGGGCGCATTCGGGTTGATCCAGCACACCCAACCGATCATCTCCTTCCTGCCGATCTTCATGATCGGTGTGGTCTTCGGTCTGGCAATGGATTACCAGGTATTCCTCGTGACTCGAATGCGCGAGGAATACGTGCACGGGTTGTCGGCAAAGGACGCCATCATCTCGGGGTACACCCACGGTGCGCGAGTGGTCGCGTCAGCGGCGATCATCATGATATCGGTGTTCGGCGCGTTCATGTTGTCGTCGGAAACCACCAGCAAGATGATGGGCTTCGGACTTGCTGCTGCAGTCTTCTTCGACGCCTTCATCATTCGCATGATCGTGATTCCCGCGGTCATGTCGATTCTCGGAGACTCGGCGTGGAAGCTGCCGGCCTGGCTCGACAAGATCCTGCCCAACGTCGATATCGAGGGCGAAGCGATCCGGCTCATCCCGATCGAACAGGATCCAGACGCAGATCCGGTGCCTGTCGGGGTGTAATGACTTCTCCAATGGAAACCATCCGGTTGGTAACAAAAGTCGGTGCCGCCGCGACAGGTCCGGGGAGAGGCAACGCCTGCCTGGCGTGCCCTGAGGAAACTGCGAGGGCTGGTGGCCGACAAGAATTCCGGTTCCGATCGGACCGAAAAGTGGACGGTCGCACTCACGGTGGTCTCGTTGATGGCCGGCGGCATCGTCTTTGCCGGAGTAGTCGATCGATGGAGCGGTTCGGACTCCGGTGAACTGACTGCGTCGTCCGTCGGAACGACGCAGTCGACCGAGGAGACGCAGGCCGAGGAGAATTCGGAGTACACGTACGTAACACCAACGGTGGTGTACCCGACGAGTATCCCGGGATGCACCAGCGTCGAGTCGCCTGGCGACGGCTTGTCATCTATCTCGTACTGGTCGACCGGGGCACAAACGTACGACGATCCACGGTTCCCGTGGTTCTCCGCGCCCAAGGCAACGGTGATGTCCGAAGCCGTCCAGCGGTCGCTGCCGGCTGTCGCCGAGATCGAGTTCGCAAGCCCGGAACGATCGTTGAACTTCGGGCCCCTCCACGTTCCGTCGGAGTCGTCCGAACTGCCAGAGGGGTTCTCACTCGAGGAGATGGCGGATACGACGGCATCCGCGACGCTGGTACGGGACGGAAAGGCCGGAGCACTCGACATCCGGGTGACGTCCCATACGGGCCCGGTTCCCCCGTGTATTGCAGGCTCGCTCGTCGAGCGCCGCACCCTCGCTGACGGTTCTGTCGTGGACGCGCAGGACACGTGGAGCGAAACCAACGGCGTTCGCACCCTGTCGCGTTCAGCGCTTCTGTACGGCGCGGATAAAACATTCATCCAGGCGAGCGCGACCGACGCGGTCTATGCCGGTAGCCCCGGGGTCGAGATCAGTGGAGTCGTTCCGTTGACCGTCGAAGAACTGATCGCTTTGGTCAGCCTTCCGCAACTGCGCATTACGGCGCCGGTTCCACCCGGTACGGCACCTATCCAGCCCGGTTGCCAAGGATCGACACTCGACCCGTCCGGGCGGAAGCTGGATCGTGGCACCGTCGACGAGCTGGGAAGAGCTCTCCAATCAGGTTGGCGTGCGGCACCTCCCGGAATGCCAGTTCTCGAACCTGCGCTCGGGAGATTGGTTCTGGCCGAGAGCGACACCACGACCGCCTGTCAGGATCTTGTAGCGCGATCGGGCGGCAACGAGTCGGATCTGACTATTTCGATCACCAGCGGGCAGCCACTTCCCAAGGCGCCGAACAAGTACGACCCTTCGTACGACGGGCATCCGAAATCGGTGGTGACCGCCGAGGACGGCGCTGTGATCGTGCGCGACGAGCGTCATTACTCGGTCATGCCGATGGGGAATGGTGAAGGCACTCGCGAGGCAACGAGTGAACAGAGTCGGTCGGTAACGCTGACACAGCCCAATGGAACGCGGGTGTCGGTTCGTTCGTCGGCGGCGTCGCCGAACATGCCGATGACATACGAGCAATTGGAATTTCTCGCAACGATCGACGGGCTGGAGATTCGATGACCGAGCGGTTCTCTCCACGGGCACGTCTGGGCATCGCGGCACTTGCCGCGATAGTCACCGTTACCGCAGCAGTGGTCACCGTGATCGATGCCGGGAATCGTGCCCATTCCGTTGACGTCGGGGCGCCGCTGTGGGCCGTCGACGCCGCCGAGGTCCTCGGACGGGAGTTCGCTGTCTTTCGCAGCCCGCTCGGCGGAACCGAATTCAACATGGAGATGGGCGGATTCATCGACGCGGACTCGGTTGTCGTGACAATGGCAGGTATGCCGGACCGGCAGACGTACTCCCTCGACGACGCAGAACTCGTTGCGCTCGATGCCGAAGACGGCTCGGTGCGCTGGCGCGCGTCGGCCGTCGATATCGGTGGGTGTTCTCCGGCATTGCTGGACGGTTCGCTGCTGTGCTACTCCGGGCCGTATGTCTCTGCCGCCGCGTACTCGGTTTTCGACATCGAGAGCGGCGAGCGTCGAGACGTTGTCACGCCGTGGTCACCGATCATCGCGGTTGTCTCGGGCGATGACGTCCTGGCCCTCGAAGGTGATATCGAGAGCAACGACGTTCGTGTCCACAGTGGAAGTGTCGACGATCCGGAAGCCAACTGGTCCAAGGCATTCGACGTCGGCGGATCGTGGGAATCCGGCTACGTCGAGCCGGTGATGTCGGTGCGCGGCGATCTGGGCCTGATTTCCCTCGACGAGACTCTGGGTTTCGATCCGGAGACCGGCGATCAACGGTGGTTGTACGGCTACACCACGTGCTCGACCACGCACACATCCTCTGACGGTGTCACTTTGGTTTTAGAACGTGATTGCCAGAACGATGGGCAGGTGACAAGAGCGTACGCAATTGATCAGTACGGGCACGAATTTGCCAGTGCGGATTTCGTGTCTTCCGGATCGGGATCGTATTTCAGTTTGCGTTACAGCCGTGACCAACCTGCCGGGGATTCGACTCCGATTATTCTGGGGGACAGCGGTTTCGACAGAAAGACCGGTGAGAAGCTGTGGACCAACCAGGAGGTGCTCGGTTCTGCGCAATCCTTGGCGGTGATCGGAGATGTGGTTGCTGTGACGAGCGCCGACGGTACGATCCGGTTCGTTGATCTGTCCAACGGGGAGGTCCTGTGGGATACCCGTACCGAACGTACCGGCGAGATTCTGTGGGACGGTGATCTCGTCGTAGACGAAGGAATTGTGTACGGAGTGAATCCGCGAACGGGTCAGCGCACCTGGGAGGTTCGCGTGGAACCGGATGGAGACGATGGTGTTGGCACCTGGGTGCAACCGCGCGAGTTGTGGGGAGGAGAGCGGGTGCTGTTGCGCTCGAGCGAGGACCGCATCACTGCGTTGAAGCGCTCGTAAGTGCACCGGCCTGCGGCGCCGGAAATGCTCTTTCCGGTGAAGGGATCAATCTCCTCCTCCTCGAGCGGTGGAATTCCTGGCGGCGCTCACACCGGTGACGGTGGACTGCGACAAGATAACTGCAGGGTGTACGGCAGGGTGGGAATCGAACTTCTTCAGTGTTCCAGGGCATCGTAGTGTGTATTGCTGATGAGTCGCCACGTGTAGTGCGCTGTGTGTCGGTCGCATCTGGCGGCCGTGTATTTCAGGTTGCATCTCGGACAATAATTTGGACAACAGGCGACTGTTACCTGTGACTGTGGTTATTGTTCGACTGGGCGGAGATTTTTCGGCCGCACGCATGCACGACATGTGAGAGGGGCTGTCATGGGACAGATCATCGGGACCATTATTTTCGGTGCAGTAATCGGAATCCTTGCGCGCCTGGTGCTGCCAGGTAAGCAGCAGTACGGGATGATCATCACCATCGTCCTCGGTGTCGCCGGTGCATTGATCGGATACTGGGTTTGGGGCGCCATCTCGGACAAGGGTGATACCGACGGAATCGACTGGATTCGCTGGATCATCAGCATCGCGGCAGCTGCAGTTCTGTCCCTCGGCTACAGCGCCGTGACGGGCAAGAAATAGGCATATCGCTTGGTCTGAAAAGTGCGCCCTCCCCATAGAGGAGGGCGCACTTTTGCCTGGGCAGAAATCTGTCTAGGCAGTGATCAGAGCCCGCGCTGTAGACGCAGGGCATTGAGAAACTGAGTCGGTAGTTCGAGTTCGACGCTCTCGTCGTCGGGATGGGGGAGAGCCTTGATCTTGGCGAACTCGTCGTTGAGTCGCTCCATCTTGACGTCCAGACGGTGTGCGGCGGCTGCGGCTTCGGTGAGCTCGTCGAGCAGTTCGGCCGGCACGTCCCGGTTGTACTTGTAATAGATCTTGTGCTCGAGACTGGCCCAGAAATCCATTGCGATGGTACGGATCTGGAGTTCGATCGGCACGTAAGAGACGCGGTCGCTCATGAAGACGGGCACTTCGACTATGAGGTGCAGACTCTTGTAGCCGTTCGGCTTGGGGTTGGCGATGTAGTCCTCGCGCTCGATCACCCTCAGGTCCGACTGGCTGGTGAGCATTTCGGCGATCCGATAGGTGTCGGAAATGAAGCTGCAGGTAATGCGCACGCCCGCGATGTCGAAGATGTTCTTCGAGATGTCCTCGATGGTGATCGGGATGCCGAGTCGCTCGGCCTTGCGCATGATGCTCTCCGGTGTCTTCACCCGAGATGCGACGTGTTCGATGGGACTGTACTGATTGATGTGGGTGAACTCGTCCTTGAGGATATTCACCTTGGTCATCAGTTCGGCGATACCGAATTGGTACAGCATCATGAATCGGGAGAACTCGGTTCGCAGTTCGGCGAAATCTGTTCGACTGATTGCACTGCTGTCTTCCACGTTCGGCACGGCACCCTCATCTGTTAGCTGGTGCAACCAGTCTGCCACTGATTTTGCAGTGTCCGGTTCAGGGTGTGCGTAGTGCGGCGAGCGTCATAGCGCGCAGGACGCGGCGCGTTCGGGCAGGCGACGCCGGGTTGGCGCTGTGCGGAGTTGAGTTGATCAGGCCGAATGTGGCGTGGGCCTTGATTCGCGCATCGGCTTCGTCGAGTGTCGGATCGAGCTGTTCGAGGACTCCGACCCACAGTTCCACGTATTTGCGCTGCGTCTGGCGGACTTGCCGTCTCGCGTCGGCCGGCAGGCTTTCGAGGTCGCGATCCTGGATGCGGATCAGGTCCGGTTCACCGAGTGCGAAGTCGAGATGGAACTCGACGAGGGCGTCGAGCGCTGACGTCGGGGAGTCGGCTGTCTCGGTTGCGGCCGAACCGCCCTCGTACAACCGGGTGCTGATCCCGACGAGTAGTTCGACCAGGACGGCATCCTTGTTGGGGAAGTGCCGGTAGACGGCAGGTCCGCTGATTCCGGCGGCGGCGCCGAGATCTTCGAGTCGAACGCTCACGAATCCACGTTCGGCGATCAGGCGTGCGGCGGCGCCGAGGAGTTGACGTCTGCGATCTGCCTTCATCTGATCGCGCCGGGTCGGAGCCGTTACCTGCTCAGAGGGCATTCTTTTGATCTTTCTTCGCGTGTGACCTGGACAACTCAGTTAATCATAGTTAATCTAGTTTCAGTTATCGAGCATTAACTCATGGCGAAGGCGGCGGGATGACTCCCAGTGGAATCACGCAAGGGTCGGGATACCGATCCGATCACACCGTTCTGGTGGATGAACTGAAGAAGAAACTGGCTCAAGCCGCCCTCGGCGGCAACCAGAAATCGAGGGATCGGCACGTCAGTCGAGGGAAACTGCTTCCCCGGGATCGGGTGGATTCACTGCTCGATCCGGGCAGTCCCTTCCTGGAGTTGTCCCCGCTGGCCGCAAACGGCCTGTACGACGACGAGTGCCCCGGTGCCGGCGTGATCACGGGAATCGGCCGGGTGTCGGGGCGCGAATGTGTCATCGTGGCCAACGACGCAACGGTCAAGGGTGGCACGTACTACCCGATGACGGTGAAGAAGCATCTGCGTGCGCAGGAAGTGGCGTTGCAGAACAACCTTCCTTGCATCTACCTGGTCGACTCCGGTGGCGCCTTCCTGCCGCGTCAGGACGAAGTCTTTCCGGACCGTGAACACTTCGGCCGGATCTTCTACAACCAGGCGACTATGAGCGCCAAGGGGATTCCCCAGATCGCTGCAGTTCTCGGTTCGTGCACCGCCGGCGGCGCCTACGTACCGGCAATGAGCGACGAGGCAGTCATCGTTCGTAATCAGGGCACCATCTTCCTCGGTGGACCGCCGCTGGTGAAGGCTGCGACCGGCGAGATCGTGACAGCCGAGGAGCTTGGCGGCGGCGACCTGCACTCCAAGGTCTCGGGCGTCACCGACCATCTTGCCGAGGACGACCGCGACGCACTTCGGATCGTGCGCAACATCATTGCCACACTTGGCCCCCGCTCCGAGCGCCCGTGGGACGTGATCTCGACAGTTCCGCCCGTCGCCGACCAGAGCGAACTCTACGATGTTGTCCCGACCGATCCCCGTACGCCGTACGACGTTCACGAGGTGATCACCAAGCTCGTCGACGGTGGCGCGTTCCAGGAGTTCAAGGCTGAATACGGCAAGACGCTCGTGACCGGTTTCGCCCACATCGAGGGCCATCCGGTCGGAATCATCGCCAACAACGGCGTGCTCTTCGGCGAATCCGCCATGAAGGGTGCACATTTCATCGAACTGTGCGACAAGCGCAGTGTTCCGCTGTTGTTCCTGCAGAACATCGCCGGCTTCATGGTGGGACGCGATTACGAGGCCGGCGGCATCGCCAAGCACGGCGCCAAGATGGTCACGGCCGTCGCGTGTGCACGGGTTCCGAAGCTGACGGTGGTCATCGGCGGTTCGTACGGCGCGGGCAACTACTCCATGTGTGGACGCGCGTATTCGCCTCGGTTCCTGTGGATGTGGCCCAACGCGCGCATCTCGGTCATGGGCGGCGAGCAAGCCGCGTCGGTGCTCTCGACAGTTCGCAGCGAACAGCTCGACAGCGCTGGTAACCCGTGGTCGGCTGACGACGAAGAAGCGTTCAAGGCGCCGATCCGTGAGCAGTACGAGGCGCAGGGCAATCCGTACTACTCCACTGCTCGACTCTGGGACGACGGCGTGATCGACCCGGCAGATACCAGAACTGTTCTCGGCCTGGCTCTTTCGGTGTGTGCAAACGCGCCGATCGAGCCGGTCTCCTACGGCGTCTTCAGGATGTGAGAGAGATGACTGAGCTTCGCACCATAGATACCGTCCTCGTTGCCAACCGTGGTGAGATCGCTGTTCGTGTGATTCGCACGTTGCGGGAGTTGGGAATTCGCAGCGTTGCCGTCTACAGCGACGCCGACGCCAATGCGCGCCACGTCCGAGAAGCCGATACTGCCGTCAACATCGGGCCTGCACCGGCACGCGAGAGCTACCTCGTCATCGACAAGGTGATCGACGCCGCCAAGGCCACCGGTGCCCAGGGTATTCACCCGGGTTACGGCTTCCTGTCGGAGAATTCGGCTTTCTCGGCAGCCTGCGCTGCGGCCGGAATCGCGTTCCTCGGGCCAAACGAGCGTGCCATCGAGGTGATGGGCGACAAGATCACCGCAAAAAACGCGGTGGCAGCCTTCGACGTGCCGGTGGTTCCGGGTATCGCGCGACCGAATCTGACCGACGAAGAACTGATCGCGGCAGCCGAGGACATCGGTTACCCGGTACTCGTCAAGCCGTCGGCCGGCGGCGGCGGTAAGGGGATGCGGTTGGTCGAAAATCCGGCCAATCTGGCGGAAGCGCTGCGCAGCGCTCGGCGCGAGGCCGCGTCGTCGTTCGGTGACGACACGCTGTTCCTCGAACGATTTGTCCTGCGGCCCCGGCACATCGAGGTCCAGGTTCTCGCCGATCAGCACGGCAACGTCGTTCACCTCGGTGAGCGTGAGTGCAGCCTGCAGCGGCGTCACCAGAAGGTCATCGAAGAGGCGCCGTCACCCCTGCTGGATCAGGTGACGCGCGACCGCATCGGCGCAGCAGCGTGCAATACCGCTCGCAGCGTCGACTACACCGGTGCCGGCACCGTCGAGTTCATCGTTTCGGCCGACAAGCCGGACGAGTTCTTCTTCATGGAGATGAACACCCGACTGCAGGTCGAGCACCCGGTCACCGAAATGGTCACCGGACTCGACCTGGTCGAGTGGCAGGTACGCGTCGCGGCCGGGGAGAAGCTGGCTTTCGAGCAGAGCGACATCACCTTGACCGGGCACGCCATCGAAGCCCGCGTGTACGCCGAAGATCCGGGACGCGGATTCCTACCGACCGGTGGCAGCGTCGTCGGTCTCGTCGAGCCGTCGGGATCGGGCGTACGCGTCGATTCGGGCCTGCTCGAGGGAACCGTCGTCGGCAGCGACTACGACCCGATGCTCAGCAAGGTCATCGCACACGCTTCCGACCGCGCCGGTGCTTTGCGCAAGCTCGATCGTGCGCTCGGCGACACCGCGGTTCTCGGCGTGGTCACCAACATCGAATTTGCACGCTTCCTCCTTGCCGATCCGGATGTGATCGCGGGCAACCTCGACACCGGCCTGCTCGATCGTCGGGTTGAAGACTTTGTCGCGGCAGACGCCACGGACGAGGTCCTCATTGCCGCTGCGGCCTATCGCTGGCTGGCACGGTGGACGACTGCAGCATCGGTAGACCCTTGGGACGTTCCCAGCGGATGGCGCGTGGGGACTCCGGCTCCGACCAGCATCCGCCTGTCGGCCGGAACCCGGATTGCGCATGTGTCGATAGTCGGGACTCCCACAGACGCAAAGGTCGAGGTCGAAGGATCGCAGCCGCAGGCTTTCAGTGCCGGCTTGACGGGATCGGAACTGGCTGTGGTGATCGACGGGCGTCGGCGCACGTTTGTCGTGGCCGAGACCGAGGGTGGGTTGTGGCTGGCAGGCGGCGGAACCTGGCATGTCCGCGAAGTTGCCGAGGTCAGCGTCCGAGGCGACGACGCGCACGCCGGTGATGCCGAAATCGCAAGTCCGATGCCGGGTGCGGTGATCGCGGTCAACGTCGAGAACGGCGCAGCCGTGTCGGCGGGGCAGTCACTGGTGGTCGTCGAGGCCATGAAGATGGAGCACTCGCTGACCTCGCCGATCGACGGAACCGTGGAAGTGCTTGTCCGTCAGGGCGATCAGGTGATGGTGGATCAGATTCTGGCCCGCGTCGTACCCACCGCCGAAGCAGACACTGCAGAAGAAGACACCGAGAACACGACTCAGAAGGAAGAAGCCTGATGTCCGATTACCTTGCCACCGGAGCGCTTCCGGACGAGTACCAGCAGTTGGCCAAGACCGTTGCGGACTTCGCCAAGACAGTTGTGGCGCCGGTTGCCGCCGAGCACGACGCCAATCACACCTTCCCGTACGAGGTTGTTGCCGGGATGGCGGAGATGGGCCTGTTCGGTCTGCCGTTCCCCGAGGAGTACGGCGGAATGGGCGGCGACTACTTTGCCCTGTGCCTCGCACTCGAGGAATTGGGCAAGGTGGATCAGAGTGTCGCGATCACTCTCGAAGCCGGAGTGTCCCTCGGCGCCATGCCGATCTACCGATTTGGCAACGACGCGCAGAAGGAAGAGTGGCTGCCGCAGCTCACCAGCGGAAAGTCGCTTGCCGCCTTCGGATTGACCGAGCCTGGCGCCGGTAGCGACGCCGGTGGAACCAAGACCACCGCCAAGTTCGACAGCGGCGAGTGGATCATCAACGGCAACAAGCAGTTCATCACCAACTCGGGCACCGACATCACGAAGCTCGTGACGGTCACCGCGGTTACGGGTGTCAAGGACGGCGGCAAGAAGGAAATCTCGACGATTCTCGTGCCGACCACGACGCCGGGATTCACCGCTGAGCCTGCATACAACAAGGTCGGCTGGAATGCGTCCGACACCCACCCGCTCACGTTCGCGGATGTTCGTGTCCCCGAAGAGAACCTGCTCGGTGAGCGTGGCCGGGGCTACGCGAACTTCCTGCGCATTCTCGACGAAGGCCGTATCGCTATTTCCGCGTTGAGCGTCGGCGCCGCCCAGGGTTGCGTCGACGAGTCGATCAAGTACGCGAAGGAGCGCGAGGCATTCGGACGCCCCATCGGTCAGAACCAGGCCATCGCGTTCAAGATCGCGCGCATGGAAGCTCGCGCCCACGTGGCCCGCACCGCGTACTACGACGCGGCCGCATTGATGCTGTCCGGCAAGCCGTTCAAGAAGCAGGCATCCATCGCCAAGCTCATCTCCTCCGAAGCTGCCATGGACAACGCCCGCGACGCCACCCAGATCCACGGCGGATACGGATTCATGAACGAATACGCAGTCGCGCGGCACTACCGTGACAGTAAGATTCTGGAGATCGGCGAAGGCACTACCGAGGTGCAGTTGATGCTCATCGCACGTGAGGCGGGGTTGTGACGAACTCTCAAATGAACAACGCAGAGACCAAGAAGATCACTCAGCGCGGACTCTGGTTCGAGGAGTTCGAACTTGGCGCAATCTACGAACACCGCCCAGGCCGCACGGTCACCGAGGCCGACAACGTACTGTTCACGACGTTGACAATGAACACGCAGGCACTGCATCTCGACGCCGCGTACAGCGAGGACACACAGTTCGGTGTGCGCCTGGTCAATTCGATGTTCACGCTGTCGACGATCGTGGGACTTTCGGTTGCACAATTGACGCAGGGAACCATCGTGGCAAATCTCGGGTTCTCGGACATCAGTTTCCCGAAGCCGCTCTTCCACGGCGATACCCTGTATGCGGAGACGTTGATCGCCGACAAGCGTGAATCGAAGAGCCGCCCGGGTGAAGGCATCGTGACGTTGGTCCACACCGGTCGTAATCAGCACGGCGACGTCGTGGCCGTGGCAACTCGTAAAACGTTGGTGCAGTTGAGGCCGCAAGGAGAATCGTCGTGACGTGGATTCCGCCGGGGCCGGCGTGGTTGTTCTGCCCGGCAGATCGCCCGGAGCGCTATGCAAAAGCTGCGGCGGCAGCCGACGTTGTCATTCTCGACCTCGAGGACGGCGTTGCCGCTGACGACAAGGAGGCAGCGCGCACCGCGCTGATCGACACACCGCTCGACCCGGAACGCACGGTGGTGCGCGTCAATCCCGTTGGTACTCGCGAGCACGAACTCGACCTGCTTGCCCTCGACGGCACGCATTACACGCGTTTGATGCTCTCCAAGTGCGAATCGGCCGACGACGTTCTCTCGCTGGCCCCCGCCGAGGTCGTTGCGTTGGTCGAGTCGCCGCTCGGCGCACTGGCCGTGCAGGAAATCGCTCTGGCGGCCAACACCATCGGCGTGATGTGGGGCGCTGAGGACCTGATCGCCGGTCTCGGAGGCAATGCCAGTCGTCATCAGGACGGTTCGTACCGCGACGTTGCGAGGCACGTTCGCTCGAATACTTTGCTGGCAGCGAAGAGCTACGGCCGACTGGCTGTCGATTCCGTGTACCTCGACATCAAGGACCTGGTCGGACTTGGCGTCGAATCCGCCGACGCCGTTGCCGTCGGGTTCGACGTCAAGGTTGCGATTCACCCCAGCCAGGTTGATGTCATCCGCGCAGCGTTCGCGCCGTCGGAGTCGGAAATCGACTGGGCACAAAGGGTTCTTGCGGCAGTGGCCCACGAACGTGGTGTGTTTGCCTTCGAAGGCAAGATGGTGGACGCGCCCGTTCTGCGTCACGCCGAGAAACTGCTGCATCGCGCCGGTATCCTCCCCGAGTAAGGAGAACAACGCATGAGCAAAGTTGTGAGTTCGGCACTCGACGCGGTTGCCGACATCGCCAGCGGGTCCACGCTTGCCGTCGGTGGGTTCGGACTGTGCGGAATTCCCGACGCCTTGATCGCGGCTATCGCCGAGGGTACCGCCACCGATCTGGAAGTGTTCTCCAACAACTGTGGTGTCGACGATTACGGTCTCGGAATTCTCCTGAGCGCTCATCGCATTGCCCGGGTGACGGCGTCGTACGTGGGGGAGAACAAAGAGTTTGCACGCCAGTACCTTTCGGGTGAGCTCGAAGTGGAGCTGACGCCGCAGGGGACTCTGGCAGAGCGTCTGCGTGCGGGCGGCGCCGGCATCCCGGCGTTCTACACGCCGGCCGGCGTGGGCACTCCCATCGAAGAGGGCGGGTTGCCCTGGCGTTACAACTCCGACGGATCCATTGCCGTCGCTTCTCCGCCCAAGGCGACCGCCGTTTTCGGGGATCGCCGCTATGTGTTGGAAGAATCGATTACCGCGGATTTTGCATTGGTGCATGCCGATTACGGCGATACCGAAGGCAACCTCGTCTTCAACAAGACCGCGATGAACTTCAATCCTCTTGCCGCAATGGCTGGTCGGATCACCATCGCACAGGTGGAACATCTGGTCCAGCCCGGCGAAATCGACCCGGCACACGTTCACCTTCCCGGTGTGTTCGTCCAGCGGGTCGTACATACGGGTGTGCAAGACAAGAGGATCGAGAAGCGAACCGTCTCAGGAGGCACCAAGTGACCAGTTCGGAGGAAACTCGTGTCGGTTGGACTCGCCACGAGATGGCCGCACGTGCGGCTGCCGAGATGCGGCCGGGCGAATACGTCAATTTGGGAATCGGACTGCCGACACTGATCCCGAGCTATCTTCCTGAGGGCGTGAGGGTCGTCCTGCACAGCGAGAACGGCATCCTTGGCACCGGGCCGTACCCGACCGAGGATCAGGTCGACGCCGACCTCATCAACGCGGGCAAGGAAACCGTCACCGTCAATCCAGGCGCCGCGTTCTTCGACTCTGCACTGTCGTTCGGCATGATTCGTGGCGGCCACATCGATACTGCCGTTCTCGGTGGCATGCAGGTGTCGAGTACCGGTGATCTCGCCAACTGGATGGTGCCCGGCAAGATGGTCAAGGGCATGGGCGGCGCGATGGACCTTGTCCACGGCGCTCGCCGCGTGATCGTGGTGATGGAGCATACCGACCGGGAGGGAAACCCGAAGATCCTCGAGCGGTGTACTTTGCCGTTGACGGGCCAAGGTGTGGTACATCGCATCATCACCGATCTGTCCGTGCTGGATGTCACACCGGAGGGCATTGCGCTGGTGGAGCTGGCACCGGGCGTCAGCGCTGAGTACCTGCAGAATGTGACGGGCGTTACGCTCGTGTGAATGCGTTGTGAGGTACGGAGAAACGCGTCGGCGCATAGCCGGCGCGTTTCTTCGTGAGTAGGACCCGACCGAAGTCCGAACCGGCTGACGGCGGTCGATTTGTCTGGATAAAAAGGCCCGTGAACTGCGCGATTCCTCGCGAATTGCCGAGCCTGTACATTTATCGGGCGGTTACGCGGGGATTCGCGCGCGCGATAGGCCCGTGCGCGGAACTGCTTCGATCGTGCCCGTCGGAACGGTAGTGAGGGAGGGGGTTGTCCGCTGCGATTGTCGGATCCTGAGACGAGCCTTCGCGGTGGGCGAATTGTGGCTTGTTGCTGTAACGAACCTTCACTTCAAACTCGATATGTCTGGGTGTGGCTTTGTCATGCCTGCGGCCCATCGGAGATGATGGATCGTTCTGGCTCATTGAGGGTAGATGAGATCGGTACAAGTTGTGGCGGCGAGATGTGCGTCACAGCGTGTGCGTAATGGTGTGGAAGAGAGGCTGTGGGCGTGAAGTCGCTGGGAAACGGAAAACTGGAGAGCGGTAAGTCGGAGGTCGGCAGCTCGCCGGAAGAAGTTCAGCGATCTGGCGCATTCCCACTCTCGGCCGCACAGCTCGGTATGTGGTTCGCGCAGCACCTCGATCCCAGCGTCCCCGTCAACATCGCGCAGTACGTCGAACTTCGTGGCGCGTTGCAGCTGAACGTGCTCCGGGCGGCGTGCGCCGACGCCGGCCGCGAAATCGGTTCGGCCTTCGTTCGGATCATCGAAGTCGATGCACAGCCTTTCCAGATCATCGACGACACCCTTGACGACTCGGTCGGCTATGTCGACGTCCGCAGTGAGGCCGACCCCCACGACGCGGCAATGCGGTGGATGCGCGCAGACCGAAGCCGTCCCGTGGACATGCTCGAAGACCGGTTGATCTCGGCAACCATCCTGCGCCTCGAACAGGACCGCTACTACTGGTACACCCGGGTCCATCACACGATCCTCGACGGTTTCGGCGCGTCCACATTTGTCACTCGAGTCGCCGAGTTGTACTCGGCCCGCGTCGAAGGCCGTGAGCCCACGCCCAACGAGGCATCCGACCTGCGCGACGTGTACGAGGTCGACAACACCTACCGCAATTCCCATCGGTTCGACACCGACCGCACTTTCTGGGCCGAGAAGATCGCCGACCTCGACGAGATTTCGAGCCTGGCCGGTCGCAGCGCCCCGCCGACGCCGGTCAGCCGCATCAACAGTGCGGCGCTGTCCAACCATGTGGAAGCGTTGCTCGCGCGATTCCTCGAACGCGTCGAGAAGACGACGGTCGCCGGCACGGTGGTCGCAGCGTTTGCCGCGTACCTGGCCCAGATGACCGGAAGCGAGGACGTGTCGCTGTCGCTGCCCGTCTCGGGCCGCACCACGGCAGTGCTCCGCCGATCCGGCGGAATGGTGTCCAACGTGGTGCCATTGCGCTTGAGGATCACCTCGACGACAACCGTCCAGGAACTTCTCGACGCTGTTGGCAGTGAGATGTCGGGCGCCCTGCGCCATCAGCGATACCGGCACGAAGACATGGTCCGCGACGGTGACGGACCAGGTCAGGGCGGATTCTTCGGCCCGTGGATCAACATCATGATGTTCTCCACCGAACTTGCCTTCGGGCCACTGGTCGGTGAATTACACATCCTGTCAACGGGTTTGATCGAAGACCTCGGTGTCAACCTGTACCAGAGCGTCGGCGACACCCGGACGCACATCGACTTCGAGTCGAATCCCAACCTCTATTCGGCGTCGGTCGCCGAGCGTAACCACTCGCGCTTTGTCGAGTTCCTCGAAAAGTTCATCTCCGCCGAAACATCTCGCCGAGTGTGGGACCTGCCCATTGCGTCCGAAGAGGAGCGCAAGAAAGTCGCGCTCTGGAATCGCACCGGGTACCACGTACTTTCGCAGTCCATCACCGAGCCGTTCGAGCGTCAGGTCGATCGAACCCCGGACGCCACCGCGCTGATCTTCGAGGGGAGCTCACTCACCTACGCGGAGTTCGACGCGAAGGTCAACGGCCTCGCTCGCAAGCTCATCGACATGGGTGTTGGTCCGGAATCCCTTGTGGGATTGGCTATTCGGCGTTCCCTCGACCTCATGGTCGGACTGTATGCGATTGCAAAGGCCGGCGGCGCTTGGGTGCCGGTCGATCCAGACCATCCGGCAGATCGAACGGCGTACATCCTCGATTCCGCACGGCCGGTGTGTGTTCTGACCACCGCTCGGGATCAGGTGGACCTGCCGCTCGGAACCCGAGTTCTCGAAATCGACCAACTCGACGACGCGGAACTCGACACCAGTCCAGTCACGGATTCGGATCGGGTGTCGCCCCTGCGGTATTCGAATACGGCCTATGTCATCTACACGTCGGGTTCGACCGGTCGCCCGAAGGGCGTTGCGGTCACACATGCGGCGATCAACAACCAGCTCCAGTGGATGAACTCCGAGTACCACCTCGGCGCATCGGACGTATACCTGCAGAAGACAGCTACTACGTTCGACGTGTCTCTGTGGGGATTCTTCATGCCATTGCGGGTCGGTGCGACCCTCGTGGTCGCGACCCCCGACGGCCATCGTGACCCGATGTACGTGGCTGCCAAGATTGCCGAGCATCGTGTCACCGTCACGGACTTCGTCCCGTCGATGCTCACCTTGTTCACCGCGAATGCCCCTGCCGGGTCATGTGATTCACTGCGCCACGTCTTTGTCATCGGTGAGGCATTGCCGCCCGAGACGGCTACGGCCTTCCGTGAACTGTGCAGCGCGGATCTGCACAACCTGTACGGCCCCACCGAAGCTGCGGTCTCGGTAACCTACTACGAGGCGCGCAGGTCCGACACTACGTCGGTCCCGATCGGCTTGCCGCAGTGGAATACTCAGGCCTACGTCCTCGATTCGCACCTCCGCGCAACGCCGATCGGCCAGCCGGGCGAGCTGTACCTCGCCGGAGTGCAGTTGGCCCGCGGATACGTCGGTCGACCTGACCTCAGCTCCGATCGTTTTGTGGCAAACCCCTACGGTCCCGCCGGGGAACGGATGTACCGAACCGGCGACCTCGTGCGTCGACGTGACGACGGAAACCTCGACTACATCGGACGCACCGACTTCCAGGTGAAGTTCCGCGGCCAGCGCATCGAGCTCGGCGAGATCGAGACCGTGCTACTCGCGCATCCCGACGTCTCGCAGGCCGTCGTGTTGGTGGTGCAGACACCGACCGGCGACCAGTTGGTCGGCTACATCGTGCCGGGTCCTGGCCGTTCCGTTGATTCGGCTGCTTTGAGCGAATTTGCGGGTCGAAGCCTGCCTTCGTACATGGTTCCGGCTGCACTGATGGTCTTGGAAGCGTTGCCGCTCAACACCAGTGGCAAGCTTGATCGCGCAGCGCTCCCGGAACCTGTCTTCGCCAGCGCCAAGCAGTACCGGGAACCGCGCACCGATACCGAGCGAGTTGTCGCCGACGTCTTTGCCGACGTCCTCGGTGTGGAGCAAGTGGGTCTCGACGACGATTTCTTCGAGCTCGGTGGAAACTCCTTGGTGGCAACACAAGTGGTCACCAGAGTGGGCTCCGCGATGGGTGTCCAACTCGGTGTGCGCGAGCTCTTCGAATCGACCACAGTGGCGACGCTTGCCGCGCGGGCCGAATTGCTGGCGGGAAATGTTCGGCCGCTGGCGCCACTCGTCGCAAAGCCGCGTCCCGACGTCATTCCGGTGTCCTTGGCGCAGCAGCGAATGTGGTTCCTCAACAAGCTCGACCCGTCGACGCCGGTTTACAACCTTCCGTTCACGGTGCGATTGACCGGCGCTGTCGATCCCGCGGCCTTGCACGCCTCGGTGATGGATCTTCTCGAGCGGCACGAGTCGCTCCGCACGCTCTATCCCGACACCGACGGCACCGCGCAGCAGGTGATTCTGCCGATCGACCAGGTGTCCATCGATCTCACTCCGCGGCGAATCTCCAAGCGTGAGGTGCAGGCCGCCGCTGTCGAGATCGCCGGACGCGGATTCGACGTGGCAACCGAGATCCCGTTGCGCGTCACGTTGTTCGAGGTCACAGCCACCGATTTTGTCCTTGTCATGGTGTTGCACCACATCGCAGCAGACGGCTTGTCGTTCCGTCCGCTGGCCCGTGATCTCCTGGTCGCGTACTCCGCACGTAGCGAGCACACCGCACCGGCCTGGACGCCGCTGCCCGTGCAGTACGCGGATTATGCGCTCTGGCAACGCGCCGCCCTGGGATCCGAAGATGATCCTTCGTCGGAGTCTGCACGTCAGATCGCCTTCTGGCGTGAGTCACTCGCTGGGCTTCCCGACCAGCTGGATCTGCCGACCGACCGCCCCCGCCCGGCCGTTGCCTCCAATCGCGGTGCCAAGCACCACTTCCACATCAGTGAGCGCACGACGCGCAAATTGAACGCGTTGGCACGTTCGAAGAACGCGTCGCTCTTCATGGTCCTGCAAACGGCGTATGCGGCGCTGCTCAGCCGACTCAGCGGTACCTCGGATATTGCCGTCGGCGCTCCCGTCGGCGGTCGAAGCGACGAAGCGCTGAGCGATGTCATCGGTATGTTCGTGAATACCTTGGTGTTGCGGACCGAGGTAGACGCAGGCGAAACGTTCGAAGACTTGCTTGCCCGGGTGCGCGAGTCGGGACTGAGCGCCTACGGACACGCGGACGTGCCGTTCGAGCGTCTTGTCGAGGTCCTGAATCCGGCGCGGTCCCAGTCGCGTCATCCGTTGTTCCAGGTCGCGTTGACCGCCGAGATCAGTGGACGTCGCCAGTTGCAGTTCTCGGGGATCACTGCGGTCGCCACCGAACTGGAAGTTCCGGTCGCCAAGTTCGATCTCGAGCTGATGGTGTCGGAAAATCCTGAAGGAAGCGATGATTCAGATGTCCTGGACGCTACCTTCACCTATGCCACGGATCTGTTCGATGCATCGACCGTAGCTACGTTCGCCACTCGCTTCGTCCGGATTCTCGACGCGGTCACGGCTCGGCCGGCGACCACGGTCGGAGATCTCGAACTGCTCTCGCCGACTGAATTCGTCGACCTCACTTATGTCGCGTCCGACGACGCGATGCCGCGAGCGAGCCTGGCCGACATCCTCACTGCAGGTACGGCTGATCCGGAATCGGTCGCAGTGCGATTCGAGGGACGTTCGGTTACCTACCGTGAGCTCGACGAGCAGTCGTCACGGTTGGCCCGGGCGCTCATTGCACGTGATATCGGTCCGGAAACCACTGTTGCGCTGGCATTTCCACGGTCTTATGACATGGTTCGCGCGGTGTGGGCAGTGGCAAAGACCGGCGCCGCCTACGTTCCGGTAGATCCGAACTACCCGGACGACCGTGTTCGCCACATGCTGTCGGATTCCGCGGCACGAATCGGTTTGACGTCATCGGAGTTCCTGGGACAGCTGCCTGCCGCCACCGAATGGTGGGCACTGGACGATCCGTCCACCGTGAACCTCGTCGACGCCCAATCGGGTGCCACGGTCGTCGATTCCGAACGAACCACGCCGCTGCGCGACGAACATGTTGCGTACCTGATCTACACCTCCGGTTCTACCGGAAAGCCCAAGGGTGTCAGCGTTACCCACGGCGGGCTCCGTGGTGTTCGTGATGCCGCGCAGCGTCGGTACGGGGTCGACGAGGAGTCCCGGTTCCTGCACATCTGTTCACCGAGTTTCGATCCGTCGGTTCTCGAATGGATGGTGGCATTCTCCGCCGGCGCCACCCTTGTCATCGTTCCACCGGCGATCATCGGTGGCCCCGAACTGACCACACTGTTGCGCGACGAGCATGTCACCCACGCGATCATCACGCCCGCAGTGCTCGGCACGATGGACGCAGCCGAGCTGCCGGAGTTGGCCGTAGTCTCTGTCGGCGGCGACGTGACCACACCGGAACTGCTGGCAACGTGGGCACCGGGACGCGAGTACTTCAACGGTTACGGTCCTACCGAAACCACCATCATTTCGTCGTACGGGCACCTCACGGCAGGTCTGCCAATCGACATCGGCCGCCCCGTCGAGGGAATGTCGGCGCTTGTCCTCGATGAGCGACTTCACCCCGTCCCGGTCGGCACCAGGGGTGAACTCTATTTTGCGGGTGCGGCATTGGCCCGTGGGTACCACGATCGCTACGCGCTGACATCGGAGCGGTTTGTCGCCAACCCGTACTCGTCGGACGGCTCCCGGATGTACCGCACCGGCGACGTCGTGCGGTGGACCGGCACTTCTCGCGAGGGTGAGCAGGGCGTCCTGGAGTACATGGGCCGCAGCGACTTCCAGGTCAAGGTGCGTGGTTTCCGCATCGAACTCGGCGAGATCGACGCCGCGCTGACAGCACACGAGGACGTTCGTTTCGCCGTGACTCTGGGCCGTGAAGGCATCGCGGGAGTCATGGCCCTGGTCTCTTATGTCCAACTCGAAGGCGATGCGAGTTTCGACGCCGAACGCCTCGCGGGTTTTGTCGGTGAATCCCTGCCGAGTTACATGGTTCCGTCGGTCATCATGGCCTTGGACGAGGTTCCGCTGACTCCGGTCGGAAAGCTCGACCGGGACGCGCTGCCGGAGCCGGTGTTCGAGGTGCGTGAATTCCGCGCGCCCACAACGCCGGTCGAGGAAATCGTCGCACAGATCATTGCCGATGTTCTCGGGGTGGAACGAGTCGGACTCGATGACGACTTCTTTGCTCTCGGTGGCAACTCGCTCGTCGCCACGCAGGTCACCTCGCGCTTGGGCGCTGCACTCGACACCACGGTGCCGGTCCGCACATTGTTCGACGTGTCGAGCGTCGAGGCACTCGCCGCACGGGTGGAGACACACGCGGGCAGCGGTGGGCGCACCGCACTCGTCGCGCAGCCGCGTCCGAGCAGCATTCCGTTGTCGCTCGCCCAGCAGCGCATGTGGTTCCTCAACCGCTACGACACGGCGTCTGCGGCGTACAACATCACCTTCGCGCTTCACTTGAGTGGAAATCTCGACGTCGCCGCGATGGAAGCAGCGTTCGAGGACGTGCTGGCTCGGCACGAGGTTCTTCGCACGGTGTACCCGGATGCCGAATCCGGTCCGGTGCAGTCGATTCTCGACGTCGACAATGTGTTCCAGGGTCTCGATGTGGTGTCCGTCGACACCGGTGAACTCGACGACGCCATTGCCGCAGTCGGTTCGACAGCACTCGACATCACCGTTGACGTGCCGATCCGCGTGCGTCTGTTGACGTTGAGTGACACCGAGCACGTGCTGGCGATCATGGTTCACCACATTGCCGCAGACGGGTGGTCGATGGCGCCGCTGGGCCGCGACCTGATGATTGCGTACTCGGCTCGCAAGGACGGGATTGTTCCTCAGTGGCAACCGCTTTCGGTGCAGTACGCCGACTACGCGCTGTGGCAGCGTGCGGTCCTGGGTTCCGAAGACGACGCATCGTCACTGATGTCCCAGCAGATCTCGTTCTGGAGCGAGACGCTCGCGGGTCTGCCTGACCGGATCGAAC
The DNA here is from genome assembly GCF_013277795.1 of Rhodococcus sp. MS16. Taxonomy (NCBI): domain Bacteria; kingdom Bacillati; phylum Actinomycetota; class Actinomycetes; order Mycobacteriales; family Nocardiaceae; genus Rhodococcus; species Rhodococcus sp. MS16. The sequence goes on along the minus strand of NZ_VBTM01000005.1, from coordinate 15,152 downwards.
TGCCCGCCGACCGGGCTCGACCCGATGTGGCGTCGATGCGCGGCGAACGATTCGCCTTCGACATCGCGCCCGAGTTGCATGTTCGCCTCGATTCACTTGCACGGGAGCACAATGCAACGCTGTTCATGGCGCTGCATGCCGCACTTGCGCTGCTGCTCGCCCGCCTGAGTGGGACATCGGACATCTCGGTGGGTACTCCGGTCGCCGGCCGCGGCGAGGCAGCGCTCGACGATCTGGTCGGCATGTTCGTCAACACTCTGGTCCTGCGCACCGAGGTCGACACGTCGGCTCCGTTCACGGAACTGCTTGCGGCGTCGAGCGATGCCGCGCTCAGCGCATTTGCCCATGCGGACGTCCCGTTCGAGCGGTTGGTCGACGTCCTGGCTCCCGCCAGGTCCCAGGCCAGGCATCCGCTCTTCCAGGTTGTTCTCTCGTTGCAGAATCTGGCGCAGACCGAGCTGGAACTTCCCGGCCTGGCAGTCAAGGCTGCCGAGATCGACACGACAACAGCGAAGTTCGATCTCGAACTGTCGGTATCCGAGTCCATCGGAGTGCACGGCGAACTGCAGGGAATAGCCGCGGAGTTCACCTACGCTGCCGATTTGTTCGACAGCGGCACCGTCGAGGGCTTTGCTCGCCGACTGGTGCGCATTCTGGAATCCGTGGTCGCTGCCCCCGCAGTCGCTGTGGGCGACATCAATATTCTCGAGTCTTCTGAGCGGCTCGAGCTGACCGATGTGCGCGGCGCACAGGGTATTTCGGGAACACTGGCCGGAATTCTCACCGATGCCGCAGCCGTGAACCCGGACGCGCAAGCTATCAGTTACGCCGGTGAAACGATCACCTACCGTGAGCTCGACGAGCGCTCGTCCCAGGTGGCTCGTGTCTTGATCGGCCGCGGTGTCGGCGCCGAAGATCGAGTGGCCATTGCCATTCCGCGATCGTCAGATTCCGTGCTCGCATTGTGGGCGGTAGCCAAGACCGGCGCCGCCTTCGTGCCCGTAGACCCCACTTATCCGGTTGATCGCATCACTCACATGGTCTCGGACTCGGGTGCCACAGTCGGTCTTACGACGGAAGAGTTCGTGTCAGCGCTTCCCGCCGGATCCAACTGGATCACGCTCGAAGACCCTGTCATGGCCGCGGAGTCCGGCGCACCGATTCGCGCCGAGGAGCTGCGGGGCGTCGTCCGCGCGGAAAACGCGGCATACGTCATCTACACCTCCGGTACCACCGGGCTGCCCAAGGGCGTTGTCGTCGACAACGCCGGAGTGGCGAATTTCTGTGCCGTACAGGTCGAACGTTACGAGTTGACCGCAGACGCACGGACCCTGCACTTCGCGTCCCCGAGCTTCGACGCGTCGGTGTTGGAACTGCTCATGGCATTTGGCGCCGCATCGACCATGGTGATCGCGCCGACCACCGTCTACGGCGGCGCCGAACTGGCAGAAATCCTGAACTCCGAGGCTGTGACGCACGCCTTCATCACGCCCGCCGCTTTGGCGTCGGTGGACCCGGCCGGCCTCGACGCCCTTCGCGTTGTTGTCGTCGGTGGCGAGGCAAGCCCGCGCGCTCTGGTCGCCAAGTGGGCCGTACCGCTGCCGGACGGCTCCGTACGCGGCTTCTTCAACGCATACGGTCCCACCGAATCCACAGTTGCCAGCAATATCAGTGACACGCTGACCGCATTCGACCGGATGAACATCGGTGGACCGGTTCGCGGAATGTCCGCTCGCATCCTCGACGACCGGATGCAGCCTGTCCCGGTCGGTGTTGCAGGAGAGCTCTACGTGTCGGGCATCCAGGTCGCCAGGGGATACCTGGGTCAGCCCGCTCTGACGGCAAGTCGATTTGTTGCCGACCCGTTCGGCGACGCCGGTGATCGGCTGTACCGCACCGGCGACGTCGTCCGCTGGATCGACGGCCGCGCAGTGGAGTACGTGGGCCGCAGCGACTTCCAGGTGAAGATTCGTGGATTCCGCATCGAGCTGGGCGAGATCGAAGCAGCACTGTCTCGTTGCGAGGGAGTTGCACAGGCTGTTGCAGTAGTCCACACCGACGAAGAATTCGGTGATCGACTTGTCGGTTACGTGGTTCCCGATGCCGGGGCTGCCATTGAACCTGCCACAGTGATCGATTCCGTCTCGAAATTCCTCACCGGGTACATGGTTCCCGACACAGTCCTGGTGCTCGATTCCATTCCGTTGACCACGGCAGGCAAGACCGACACCAAGGCGCTCCCGGCGCCGGCCTTCGCGGCCAAGGCGTATGTCGCGCCGGTCACCGCAGCTGAATCGATCGTGGCCCAGGTGTTCTCCGAGGTATTGGGTGTTTCGCCGGTCGGCCGTGACGACGACTTCTTCGACCTCGGCGGCAACTCTCTGATTGCAACTCGGGTTGCCGCAAGGCTGGGCGAGGCCCTCGAGACCACGGTACCGGTGCGGGCGCTGTTCGAGGCGTCGACCGTGCAAGCCCTTTCTGCTCGGCTCGAAGTCCATGCAGGCTCCGGCGCGGTTGCGCCGCTCGTTCCGCAGACCCGGCCGGAGCGGATCCCGTTGTCGCTTGCGCAGCAACGCATGTGGTTCCTGAACCGTCTCGAACCGGAATCCGCGGTCAACAACATTCCCGTCGCGATTCGTATCGCCGGCGATCTGGACGTGGTGGCGCTGAGCGCCGCTGTGCTCGATGTGATCGATCGGCACGAGGTATTGCGGACCGTCTATCCGGACATCGACGGCGTCGGATATCAGGAGATCCTGCCGATTGCCGACGTTGCACTCGACTTGGTACCCCAGCCGCTGACGGCTGCCGAATTGCCTACTGCCGTGACGACGTCCGCGATGGCGGGTTTCGATGTGAGCGCGGATATTCCGTTGCGGGCAGCGCTGTATCGCGTCGACGAGGCTGATTACGTACTGCTGTTCGTCGTTCACCACATCTCCACCGACGGCTTCTCCATGGGACCTCTCACCCGTGACGTCATGGTCGCTTACGAGGCACGCACTCGCGGCGGCGCTCCGTCGTGGGCACCGCTACCGGTCCAGTACGCGGACTACACGCTGTGGCAGCGCGACGTACTCGGTTCCGAAGGCGATCCGCAGTCGACGATGGCACGCCAGATCGGATTCTGGACCGCTACGCTCGCCGATGCTCCGGTACAGCTCGAACTACCCACGGATCGTCCACGACCGGCGCAGGCTTCGGGTCGAGGACATGCGTATACCTTCGACATCGACGCGGCGACTCATCGTGGAATGTCCGAGCTGGGCCGTGCAAACGGCGCATCGTTGTTCATGGTCGTGCACGCGGTATTCGCGTCGCTGTTCGCTCGATTGGCCGCTACGGACGACGTGACGATCGGTACTCCGGTCGCCGGTCGCGGAGACGCCGCGCTCGACGATGTTGTCGGTATGTTCGTCAACACCCTCGTGCTTCGCACCGAGGTCCGTTCCGGCGTTACATTCGAGGACTTCCTGACCCAGGTACGCGGCACCGATCTGGCCGCATTCGCGCATGCGGATGTGCCGTTCGAGCGGTTGGTCGAGGTGCTCGATCCGGAGCGGTCGAGGTCACGTAATCCGTTGTTCCAGGTGATGTTGGCTTTCCAGAACTTGGATCGTGTCGACTTCACGCTGGGCGGGCTCGAGGTCACGACCTTCGAACCGGAGTCGGAGAGCGCAAAATTCGACCTGTCGATTACGGTCACCGAACGGGTCGGCGCCACGAATGGCGATGCCGGGCTGCACGTGCAGATGGTCTACGCGACTGACCTGTTCGATGAAGCCACGATGGCCGCTATGGCGACGCAGTTCGTTGCGTTGGCACAGGCATTCGTTGCCGATCCGAGTCTGGTGCCGAGCGATGTCGACATTGTCGACGACGTGGAACGCAGCGTGCTGTCAGGTGTATCGGCCGGGATGACAGTGCCGACGGACAACAAGACCTTGGTCGATGTACTCGATCGGGGAGTGGCGGGTTCATCGACTGACCTTGCAGTAGTCAGCGGCGATCTCGCTCTCACCTACGCTGAATTCGATGCACACGTAAACCGTTTGGCGCGTCAACTGATCGATGTCGGCGTCGGCCCCGATTCGCGAGTCGCGCTCGTGATGCGCCGCTCGGTCCATCAGGTGATCGGCGTGTACGCGGTGCTCCGTGCCGGTGCGGCATATGTTCCCGTTGATCCCGAGCAGCCAGCCGAGCGCAATCAGTACATCGTGGCGTCGGCAGCGCCGGTCTGCGTGCTGACCACGGATTCCGAACGCGGTGACGTCCCCGCCGGGTGGCCGGTACTCGGTATCGACACCCTTGACCTGCAGAGTTACTCGCCGGCGCAGATCAGTGACGACGAGCGCCGTGCCCCGCTGCGCCTGGACAACATGGCATACGTGCTGTTCACGTCCGGATCGACGGGGCGTCCGAAGGGCGTCGGAGTCACACAGGCGGCCGTTGTCAACCAGTTGTCGTGGATGCAGGCCACTTACGGCCTTACTCCTTCAGACGTTGTGCTGTACAAGACACCCGCGACTTTCGACGCTTCGGTGTGGGAGCTGTTCTGGCCCTTGATGGTCGGTGCTCGAATGGTGATTGCGGAGGCCGGCGGTCACCGTGATCCCGCATACCTGAGCGGTATCATTGCAGGTGAATCGGTGACGGTGGCTCAGTTCGTGCCATCGGTGCTTGCAGCAATGGCCGACGAGTTCGAGACTGCGGCGCCCACTTCCTTGCGTGCGACGTTTGCGGGCGGCGAGCAGTTGAACAGCGCTCTCGCGGCCCGCTTCCGCGCGCTGACCGGTAGTGATCTCCACAACCTGTACGGACCGACCGAAACGACGATCCAGGTCACGAGCCATCGCAGTTCGGATCTCGACGGCGATGTTGTGCCCCTCGGTGGCCCGGCTTGGAACACCGGATTGTGGGTGCTCGACTCCAGAATGCTTCAAGTACCACTCGGTGTTACCGGTGAGTTGTACGTATCCGGCTCTCAGTTGGCCCGGGGATACTTCGGTGACGTCGTTCGCACTGCGGAGCGCTTTGTTGCGCATCCGTTCTCGGAAGCCGGCGAGCGCCTGTACCGGACCGGTGACCTCGTCCGCTGGACGCGCTCGGGTTCACTCGAATTTGTCGGACGTTCCGACTTCCAGGTGAAATTGCGTGGCCAGAGAATCGAACTCGGTGAGATCGAAACACTGCTCGCGGCACAAGACGTTGTGTCCCTGGCTGCGGTCGCGGTCATCGAGGACACGCTGGTCGCGTATGTGGAGCCGGCCAGCGGTGCCGTGATCGATGAGACGGAACTGCGCCGGCGCCTCGCCGACTCTTTGCCCGGCTACATGGTTCCGGCAGTCTTCATGGTGCTGGGCGCCCTGCCGCTCAACGCCAACGGCAAGGTGGATCGGCGAGCATTGCCGGTGCCCGCGTTCGAGGCAGCAGTGTTCCGGGCTCCGGTCAGTTCTGTGGAACAGGCTGTGGCGCAGGTATTCTCCGATGTTCTAGGAATCGAACAGGTCGGCCTGGATGACGATTTCTTTGCGCTCGGCGGTAACTCGCTGATCGCGACACGGGTGATGTCTCGTCTGGGGCAGGCGCTCGAAACCAAGATTCCGGTCCGGGTGCTGTTCGACGCGTCGACGGTGGAAGAACTTGCTGCGCGCATCGAAGCACACGTCGGTGGCGACGGCACACGAGCATTGACCGCGCAGGTGCGTCCGGCGCAGGTGCCGTTGTCGCTGGCGCAGCAGCGTATGTGGTTCCTCAACCGCTTCGATACCGCGTCGGCCGTCAACAACATTCCTGTTGCAGTGCGTCTCACCGGCAACCTGGATTCAGGTGCGCTTCACTCGGCGATTACCGATGTCATTGCGCGTCATGAGGTTCTGCGTACGCTGTATCCGGAAACCGACGGTGTCGGCTACCAGGAGATCCTCTCGCCGGAGGATGCCTCGATCGAATTCGAGACCGTACGCATTGCCGAGGGCGACCTTCAAGCGGAGCTCTATGCATTCTTCGTCGAGGGATTCGACGTCACTGTCGAGGTTCCGTTGCGGGCCAGGCTCTTCCAGCTCGCCGACAACGAATTCGTGTTGTCCTTCGTGGTGCATCACATCTCCACCGACGGTTTCTCGATGGGCCCGTTGACCCGCGATGTGATGACCGCGTACTACGCGCGCTCACAGGGACAGACCCCGACGTGGGCTCCGCTGCCGGTGCAGTACGCCGACTACGCGTTGTGGCAGCGCGAGGTCCTCGGCTCCGAGGACGAGCCGACGTCCGTCATCGCGCAGCAGATCAACTATTGGTCCGACGCCCTGGCTGATCTGCCCGAGCAATTGGACCTGCCGAGTGATCGCACCCGCCCCGAGATCGCAACGGGACAAGGAGCGAACCACGCCTTTGTAATCGACCCGCAGTTGTGGGCCGATGTGGAAGCAACAGGTCAGGCGGCGGGCGCAACTCCGTTCATGGTCGTCCACTCGGCACTGGCCGTGCTACTGGCACGGTTGTCCGCGACAACCGACATCGCAATCGGCGCTCCTGTCGCAGGTCGCGGTGAAGCGCAGCTCGACGATCTGATCGGCATGTTCGTCAACACTTTGGTGCTGCGCACCGAGGTTGATCCGTCGATGTCGTTCGCGGATCTGTTGGCTTCTGCGCGTGAGGTTGATCTGCAGGCGTTTGCGCATGCCGATGTTCCGTTCGAGCGGATCGTCGAAGCGCTCGATCCGGTGCGCTCGCAGGCACACCACCCGCTGTTCCAGGTGGCATTGACCTTCCAGAACCTTGGCGAGAGTGCTCTCGAACTGCCCGGACTCACCGCCGCTGCTGTGGAATTCGACGCAGCACTGGCCAAGTTCGATCTGCAGTTCACTCTTGAAGACGCTGCTGACGCCGGTATGTCCGGCACCCTGACTTACGCGACGGACCTGTTCGACGCGTCGACAGCGGCCGAGTTCGCTGATCGATTCGTGTCCGTCCTCCGTGGCGTTGTCGCGGACCCGACTGCCGCCGTGGGCGACGTGGATGTTCTGACTTCAGGTGAGTTGGATCGTGTTCTGGCGTGGAGTGACAATGGTATCGACAGCGGTGTGGAGTCGACGTTGCCGGCGTGGTTCGATCGTGCTGCTGCGGAGTTCGGTGATCGGATCGCGGTGCGGTTCGGTGATGAGTCGTTGACGTATGCGGAGCTGTCGGTTCGGTCGAATCGGTTGGCGCGCAGGTTGATTGCGTTGGGCTGTGGTCCGGAGACGTTGGTGGCGGTGGCGTTGCCGCGGTCGGCTGATCTTGTGGTGGCGTTGTTGGCGGTAGTGCAGTCCGGTGCGGGGTATCTGCCGGTGGATCCGTCGTATCCGAGTGACCGTATCGAGTTCATGCTCGCCGATGCTGCTCCGGTGTGCGCGATTTCGTGGTCCGGGCGTGAGTTGGTGTTGCCTGCTGGTCTGCCGGTGGTCGATATCGACGCGGTGGATCTGACCGAGTTCGATGGTTCGGTGGTGGCGGATGCTGATCGTGTGTCGCCGTTGCGTATCTCGAATGTTGCGTATGTGATTTACACGTCGGGTTCGACGGGTCGCCCGAAGGGTGTGCAGGTTCCGCACATCACGGTGGCGAAGTTGTTTGCGAATACCGAGAGTGTGTACGGGTTCGACGAGTCGGATGTGTGGACGATGTTCCACAGTTATGCGTTCGACTTCTCGGTGTGGGAGTTGTGGGGTCCGTTGCTCTACGGCGGCACGTTGGTGGTTGTGGATTATGTGACGTCGCGGTCGCCGGAGCAGTTCCTGGAGTTGCTTGCTGCTGAGCGGGTGACGGTGCTCAATCAGACGCCGTCGGCGTTCTATCAGTTAGCCGAGGCTGACCGGTTGGCGTCGGAATCCGGACAGGCCGCCGAGTTGTCGTTGCGGTGGGTTGTTTTCGGTGGCGAGGCGCTCGAGCTTCGACGCTTGTCGGACTGGTACGGCCGCCGCGGTGACAGCGCGCCGACGTTGGTGAACATGTACGGCATCACGGAGACGACGGTGCATGTGAGCCATCGCGTGCTGGACGCTGCGATGGCGGCGGATGCGTCGGCGAGTGTGGTGGGTCAGGCTATTTCGGGTCTGCAGGTGTTTGTGCTGGATACGCGTTTGGCTCCGGTGCCCGTCGGTGTTGCGGGTGAGATGTATGTCTCGGGTGTGCAGTTGGCTCGCGGTTATCTGGGTCAGCAGGGGTTGACGTCGACTCGGTTTGTGGCGAGTCCTTTTGCTGCTGGTGAGGTGTTGTACCGCACGGGTGACGTGGCTTCGTGGAACAGCGCTGGTGATCTGGAGTATCTGGGTCGCGCTGATGATCAGGTGAAGATCCGTGGTTTCCGGATCGAGATCGGTGAGATCGAGTCTGCGGTGTTGGCGGCTGTGTCGGTGGCGCAGACGGCGGTGGTTGTTCGTGAGGATTCTCCGGGTGATCAGCGGTTGGTGGCGTATGTGGTTCCGGCTGCGGGTGTGAGCGTTTCGGTCGACGATCTTCGGGTGTCGGTGGGTTCGTTGTTGCCGGAGTACATGGTGCCGTCGGCGTTTGTGGTGTTGGATGCGATTCCGTTGACGGTGAACGGGAAGTTGGATCGTCGGGCGTTGCCGGCTCCGTCGTTGCAGGTTGCGGTGTTCCGGGCTCCGACGTCGGTGGTGGAAGAGGTTGTGGCGCAGACGTTTGCGGACGTTCTGGGCATTGCGCGTGTCGGTTTGGATGACGATTTCTTTGCGCTCGGCGGTAATTCGCTGATCGCGACGCAGGTGACGTCGCGGTTGGGTCAGGCGCTGGATGCTGCGGTGTCGGTGCGGGAGTTGTTCGAGGCGTCGACGGTGGAGGGTTTGGCCGCTCGCCTCGGTTCTCATGTCGGTGGTGGTTCGCGTGCGGCGCTGACTGCGCAGGATCGTCCGGCGCAGGTACCGCTGTCGTTTGCGCAGCAGCGCATGTGGTTCTTGAATCAATTGGACCGCGAGTCGGCAGCCAACAACATTCCGATGGCGATCACGCTTACCGGCGAGTTGGATGAGGCGGCGTTGTACGACGCTGTCATGGACGTAGTGAAGCGTCACGAGGTCCTGCGCACGGTCTACCCCGAGGTCGACGGAATCGGCTACCAACGGATCCTGCCCGCGGCGGCAGTTCCGGTGAATCTGGCTCCCGTTCAACTCGAAGCATCCGACATCGTCGCGGCGGTGACGGAGTTCGTCTCATCAGGTTTTGACGTCACGGCTGAGGTTCCGTTGCGGGCCAAGCTCTTCCAGCTTGCCGAGGACTCGTTTGTACTGGCGATAGTGATTCACCACATCTCCACCGACGGTTTCTCGATGGGCCCGTTGATCCGCGACGTGATGACCGCGTACTACGCCCGCTCACAGGGTCAGACCCCGACGTGGGCGCCGTTGCCGGTGCAGTATGCCGACTACGCGTTGTGGCAGCGTGGTGTTCTCGGTTCCGAGAGTGACGCGGAATCCGTACTCGCAGAGCAGATCGGCTACTGGGCTAAGGCTCTCGACGGAGTTCCAGACCAGATCACCTTGCCCAGTGACCGCGCGCGTCCAGCCGTGTTCACCGGCCGGGGAGCCACCTACAGCTTCCCGATTTCCGCGGATGTTCACCGCGGACTGGCCGCTGTGGGTCGCGAGCACCAGGCATCGCTGTTCATGGTGATGCACTCGGCGTTGGCAACACTTCTTGCCCGGTTGTCCGGCACCACCGACATCGCAGTCGGTACCCCGGTGGCCGGTCGCGGCGAAGCCGAACTCGACGAACTGATCGGCATGTTCGTCAACACGCTCGTGCTGCGCACCGAGGTCGATCCGGGGATGCGTTTCCTCGATCTGCTTACGTCGGCGCGTGAGAGTGATCTCGCGGCTTTCGCTCACGCAGACGTGCCGTTCGAGCGACTGGTCGAGGTTCTCGATCCGGTGCGTTCGCAAGCGCACAACCCGTTGTTCCAGGTTGCCTTGGCATTCCAGAACCTGGGGCAGAATCACCTGACGCTGCCAGGACTCGATATCACCGAATTCGATATCGCGGAAACCGTAGCGAAGTTCGACCTTCAGTTGACCCTGGTGGAAGCTGCCGATGGTCACGGAATGACTGCGACCTTCACGTATGCGACGGATCTCTTCGACGAGGGGACAGTTGTCTCCTTCGCCGAGCGGTTGACTCGGATTGTCGAAGCCGTCGCCGTGGATGCGACGCAGGCTGTCGGCGACATCAACATCCTCGAAGCGCCTGAGCGCATCGAATTGACCAGTCGCCGAGCGTCCTCGGGCATCGAACCCAAGCCGTTGGCCGACATCCTGGCCGAGACCGCGTTGCGATACCCGTCCAACGAGGCTCTTCGCTATCAGGATCGGTCGATGACCTACTCCGAGGTCGACGAGTGGTCGTCGCGCCTCGCCCGCGTCCTGATCGCTCACGGTCTGGGCGCCGAAGACCTGGTCGCAGTGTCGATTCCGCGTTCCATCGAATCGGTCCTGCTGGTGTGGGCGGTATCCAAGACAGGTGCCGCGGTTGTTCCCATCGATCCGCACTACCCGGCCGACCGCATCGCGCATATGGTTTCCGACTCGGGCGTCTCGGTCGGTCTGACTCTCGAAGCTGAACTCGCAGGGCTTACCGACACCGTCGAGTGGCTCGCGATCGACAGTGCTGCTTGCGCGGAACTGATGGCAGCGCAGGATAGTTCACCGATTCGCGAAGGCGAACGTGTGCGCCCCGTCCTTCCGGCGCATCCGGCCTGGGTGATCTACACGTCGGGCACAACAGGCTTGCCCAAGGGTGTTGTTGCTACGGGAGCAGGCCTCGCGAGCTTCAGTGCAACGCAGGCACAGCACTACCTGGTGACGCCGAACTCCCGCACGCTGCACTTCGCGTCGCCGAGTTTCGACGCGTCGATGCTCGAACTGTTCCTGGCTGTCGCGACAGGCGCTGCCATGGTGATCGTCCCGACGTCGATCTTCGGCGGCGACGAATTGACTGCGCTGTTCCAGTCCGAACGCGTCACACACGCCTTCATCACGCCCGCGGCGTTGGCTTCCATGGATCCGTCGGGCCTGAACGATCTCGAGGTGGTTGGTGTCGGCGGCGAGGCGTACTCGCCGGAGTTGATGGCCAAGTGGGCGGATCAGCCGAACCGTCGACGCACATTCCTCAATGTCTACGGCCCCACCGAGACCACTATCGTCACCAATGTCAGTGTGCCGCTGATGCCGGGCGACCGGATGACCATCGGTGAAACCATCGGCGACATGGCCGCGTTTGTTCTCGACACGCGTCTGCAGCCCGTTCCGGTTGGTGTTGCCGGTGAGCTGTACCTGTCGGGCCCTCAGGTCACCCGCGGCTATCATCGCCGGCCGGGATTGAGTGCGGATCGGTTTGTTGCCAACCCGCACGGCCTGCCTGGTGAGCGCATGTACCGCACCGGTGACGTTGTGCGTTGGACTGACCAATATCAGGTTGAGTATGTGGGCCGCAACGACTTCCAGGTGAAGATCCGTGGCTTCCGTATCGAGCTCGGTGAGATCGACGCCGCCCTTACGGCACATTCGGACGTCGAGTTCGCTGCGACGATGGGCACCACGCTGGCGTCCGGTGCTCCGGCACTGGTGTCGTACGTGTTTGTCGGCAAGGAATCTGCTGTCAGCTCGGCGGATCTGAGTGAGTTCGTCTCACGCACCCTGCCGGCGCACATGGTGCCTGCGTCGATCATGGTTCTGACCGACATGCCGCTGACCCCGGCCGGCAAGCTGGATCGAAAGGCTTTGCCGGAGCCGGTATTCGAGGTCAAGGAGTTCCGTGCTCCCACCACCGAGATGGAACGCATCCTCAGCGAGGTCTTTGCCGACGTTCTCGGCCTCGATCAGATCGGTACCGACGATTCGTTCTTCGCTCAGGGCGGAGACTCGATCATGTCGATCCAACTGGTATCCCGGGCCAAGGCCCGCGGTGTTCTCTTCACGCCCAAGGACGTGTTCGAGAACAAGACGGTGGCAGAGTTGGCAGAGGTTGCCGTCTTCGGCTCCGACGCCGACGCGATCACTGTTCTCGCCGAGATCGAAGGCGGCGGCATCGGTTGGATGCCGCTCACTCCGATCAAGCGCTTCATGTTCGAACGGCCCGGCAGCTACCAGCGTTTCAACCAGCTGTTGACGTTGGAATTGCCGCTGGGAATCGACAGGACCGGTGTTGTCGAAACGTTGACTGCGGTCATCGATCACCACGACATGTTCCGTTCGCGTCTGGTCGATGATCAGCGTGGTCCGGGCATGGCTGTGTCCGCGCCCGGAACCGTCGACGTGGATTCTTTGGTGCGCCGGGTGCAGGTGGACCCCGCGATTGCGGATACAGAGCTGACGGCCATCGCGTCGGGCGCTCTCGACGACGCTCTCGGCCGGTTGGATCCGGCCGCCGGTGTCATGGCTCAGTTCGTGTGGATCGACTTCGGCGATACACGCACCGGCCGATTGATCGTGGCTGCGCATCACCTGATCGTCGACGGCGTCTCCTGGCGAATCATCGTGCCGGACTTGATTTCCGCGTGGGCCCAGCGCAGTGGCGGAAGTGTGCCCGTGCTCGAACCGACGGGCACGTCCATGCGTACCTGGGCGCACTCGCTGGCTGCGGAATCACGATCCGACAAGCGACTGGCAGAACTGCCACGTTGGCGTAAGACGCTGTCGACTCCGGACCCCATTCTCGGTTCGCGTGCGTTCGACCCCTCCGTCGACGTTGCGGCAACAGTCGAGCGTGTGCGCGTGGAGGTGCCCACAGACGTCACCGAGACGCTGCTGACCACCCTGCCCGAGATGTTCCGCGGCGGAGCCAACGACGGTTTGCTGGCCGGACTTGCTTTGGCACTGGTGCGCTGGCGGCGTGACCGGGGCATCGACACCGAAGCGGCACTGCTCCAGCTCGAGGGCCACGGCCGCGAAGAGGGCGTCGTCCCGGGTGCCGATCTTTCGCGCACCGTCGGCTGGTTCACGGCGGCCTTCCCCGTCGCCCTCGACCTTGCCGGTATCGACATCGACGACGCCTTCGGCGCCGGAGTTGCTGCGGGAGCGGCGATCAAGGCAGTCAAGGAGCAGTTGCTCGCCGCTCCCGACAAGGGTGTCGGCTATGGACTGCTGCGGTACGTCAACGACGACACCCGCACCGAGCTGTCGAAGCTGAGCAGCGGGCAGGTCAGCTTCAACTACCTGGGCCGCATTGTGGCGGAGGATATTCCGGCTGCAGCGCAAGGCCTCGGATGGATTCCGGCACGCGACTTCTCCGATGTCGCTGCGCCGGAAGACCCGGACATGCCGGCCAACAAGGTTGTCGACATCAATGCCATCGTCAACGACGGCCCTGACGGCGCGGTGCTCGAAGCATCGTTTGCCTTCCCGAACGGATTGCTGAGCGCCACCGAGGTGCAAGCCCTGGCCGACCTGTGGGTCGGAGCACTCACAGCGCTGGCGCAGCACGCACAGGCCGTCGGCGCAGGCGGACTCACGCCGTCGGACGTGCCGCTGGTAACGCTGACCCAGCAGGATCTCGACGGGTTCGAGCAGCGTTTCCCGGCGGTGCAGGACGTCTGGCCGCTGGCTCCGCTGCAGTCGGGTCTGCTGTTCCACGCTGTCATGGCCGAGTCGACCGTCGACCTGTACTCCGTGCAGATGGTTCTCTCGCTGTCCGGCCGCGTCGACGCGGATCGCCTCCACGCCGCAGCACAGGCCATTATCGATCGTCACCCGAACCTGCGCACCGCATTTGTGGTCGACGGAACGGGTACGCCGGTCCAGGTAGTTCTCGGTGACATCGACGTGCCGTGGCGCGAACTGGATCTCACCACAATCGCTGACAGCGAAGAACGACGCCGCGAGTTGGATCGGATTCTTGCCGAGGACCAGGCCACGCACTTCGACATGTCGAACCCGCCGTTGATCAAGTTCACGCTGATCAAGATCGCGGCGAGCGAATACCGCCTTGTTGTGGCAAACCACCACATCATCCTCGACGGCTGGTCCATGCCGCTGCTGCTCCAGACGCTCCTCGGCCACTACGCCATGCGTGGGAACATTCCCGCTCAGACGCGGTCACTGAGCTACCGGAACTACCTCGCGTGGCTGGTCCAGCAGGATCGCAGTGTGTCCATGGATGCCTGGGCGAAAGCGCTGGGCGGCGTCGAAGAGCCGACGTTGCTGGCTCCCACCGTCGTTGGTCAGGAATTCAGTGCGCTGTCGCAGAAGTTGCAGATCTCGCTCAGCGAATCGGTGACCGCGACATTGACCGGTTTGGCATCGAGGACCGGCGTTACCGCCAACACGATCGTCCAGGCTGCCTGGGCAATTCTGCTGGGACGCATGACCGGTCGCCAGGACATCGTCTTCGGTGCCACGGTCTCCGGCCGTCCGCCACAACTCGACAGCGTCGAGAAGATGGTGGGCCTGTTCATCAACACGCTGCCCGTGCGTGTCCAACTGGATCTGGCCGAGTCCGTCGAGGCATTGCTCTCCCGGGTTCAGATCGAACAGGCGGGATTGCTCGATCACCATTACCTCGGCCTGACCGACGTGCAGAGCGCCGCGGGCGTCGGCGGACTCTTCGACACTCTGGTGATCTTCGAGTCCTACCCGGTCGACCGTGACGGTCTTGCAGCGCAAGCAGAGTTCTTGGACGGCATGGTGATCGACGACGTCGCCTCCGACGATTCCACGAACTACCCGCTCACCCTGCTGATCGGTCTCGACGACCAACTGCACTTGACGCTTCGTTACCTACCCGACTTCTTCGACGAGTCGTACGCGCAGGCCCTGCTGGGTCGCCTCGAGACTCTGCTGACAGAAATCGGTGAAACTCCGTCTACTGCAGTCGGTGACATCGAGATCATGACCGCGCCTGAGCGTGCTTTGGTGCTCGAAACCTGGAACGACACGTCTCGTCCGGTTGTGGGTGGGTTGTTGTTGGATGGTTTTGATTCTGTGGTGGGGGTTTCTTCGGGTTCGCGGGCGGTGGTGTGTGGGGATGTGGTGCTTTCGTATGGGGAGTTCGATGAGCGGGTTAATAGGTTTGCGCGTTATTTGATTGGTTTGGGTGTTGGGCCGGAGTCGTTGGTGGGGTTGGCTGTTCGGCGGTCGGTTGATTTGTTGGTTGGTTTGTATGCG
>NZ_VBTM01000004.1:178934-745857 GCF_013277795.1 Rhodococcus sp. MS16 | reverse complement strand
ATTCGACATGTGAAGTACCAAAATAATTTGGCACTGACATTCATCGACACACTGTTGAGTTCTCAAAGAACACGTGCACACCTTCGCATCAACCAGTGTCGAATGCTCCGGGGCAAGGGTTACAATCTTAGCTTATGCACCACCGGGAAGCAAGTTCCCGATGCAAGTGCTTGTCTCCGACTTCGTCCTACCGCGTGTCCCCGGCCTCTCGGTCGGGGTTGGTGTCCGTGTCGCTCTGACTTGGATAAAGTTACGCGACGGAAAACGGAGCGTCAAACTCCCAGGTCGCGGATGATCTTTGTGTTAAATCCGCTGGTAGCTCGCTTGCAGGCGAGCCACCAGCGGGCTCAGGAGTCACTTTAGGCAACTGTGACCCCACACACGTCAGTTCGCCAGTACTTTCACGCCGGCAAAGTTGCGCTTTCCGCGTCGCACAACCAACCAGCTGCCGTGCAGGAGATCCGTGACGGCCGGCTCCCAGTCCTCAGCTGACACCTTCTGGTTGTTCACCGATGCGCCACCCTCCTTCACAGCGCGCCGGGCAGCGCCCTTGCTTTCGCATAATCCGCTTGCGACAAGAAGGTCGACGATCGTCCGCGGCTCCCCCGGTGCCAGTTCACTGACCGAGGCTTCCTTCAACGCAGCGGCCAGAGTGGATTCGTCGAGCTCCGTCAGCTCGGCTTTTCCGAACAGTGCCTGGCTGGCCAACTCCACTGACCGTGTGTTGTGCTCGCCGTGAACCAATGTCGTCATCTCCGCCGCAAGACGCTTCTGTGCCTCTCGAGCATGCGGGCGTTCTGCGGTAGCAGTCTCGAGTTCTGCCAATTCCTCTGCACTCAGGAACGTGAACCAACGCAAGTACTTGATGACATCGGCGTCGCCGGTGTTCACGAAGTACTGGTACCAGGCGTACGGGCTGGTCATTTCCGGATCGAGCCACAGGCTGCCGCCGCCGGTCGACTTACCGAACTTCTTTCCGTCTGCCGAGGTCACCAGCGGGACGGTCATCGCATGGACACTTTCGCCATCCACGCGACGGTTGAGTTCGACGCCGGCGATGATGTTGCCCCACTGATCCGAACCACCCACCTGCAAGGTGCAACCAAGGTCGCGTCGGAGGTGAAGGTAGTCGTTTGCCTGAAGCAGCATGTAACTGAACTCGGTGTACGACATCCCGTCGGATTCGAGGCGACGCTTGACGGTGTCACGCGCGAGCATGACATTCACCGAGAAGTGTTTGCCTACGTCGCGCAAGAAGTCGATGGCCGACATCTTGCCGGTCCAGTTCATGTTGTTCTCGATGACGGCGCTCGTCGGAGAATCGTCGAAGTCCACAAATCGTTCGAGTTGGCTGCGGATTCGTCCAGCCCAGTCAGCGACGGTATCGGCCGAGTTCATCGTGCGTTCCCCGACGTCGCGGGGGTCGCCGATCAGACCGGTTGCGCCACCGGCAAGAACGATCGGGCGGTTACCGGCACGCTGAAAACGCTTGAGTGCAAGAAGAGGAACCAAATGTCCGGCGTGCAGGCTCGGCCCTGTGGGGTCGAACCCCGCATAGAGCGTGACCGGTCCGGCCTCGAGATCCTTACGCAGAGCGTCGAGATCAGTTGATTGGGCGATGAGCCCACGCCAGGTCAGTTCGTCGAGAATATTCTCAGTCACGGACTAGATCATCCCACCCTCACGAAAGGGCGGGCGCTCGCGGGCTTCGACGGTAGGCCGACACCGCCGGCGAATCAGGAATCCACAGCCGCCACGGGATCTCCGCTGCCGAGCTGACACCGACCCGGGGCCCCGCTACCCAGTTGTCCGACTCGCTCAGGTCCAGTCGAATTCGTGAATCCCGATCGAAGACATCAGCCCCGTTGTCCGCCAACGTAATTCCTGCTGCGGACCCGAGATTTCCCGGTCCGCGCGCCCAATCGCGGGGCGGACGATCCGGTGAACGACGGCCGGAGACAACATCGTGGCCGGCTTCGACCTCTGCTGCGCGGAGGAGTACTCCACCGGCCACTCCGGTCGGACCGTACGAAATGTTCATGCAGAAATGCATCCCGTAGCTGCGGTACACGTACAGCAAACCTGCGCGCTCGAACATCACCCGATTACGCGGCGTCTGCCCCCGATAGGAATGTGCTGCCGGGTCCGGCCACGGTCCGTCCTTCTCCCCGCCGTATGCCTCCACCTCGACGATCCGAAGGCTGACGTCGTCTACTGACAGTGTCGAACCGAGAATGATCAGTCCCGCCTCCAGCGGAGAAGTCACGCTCGCCAACTGCTTGATGCTCACCATTCGATTGTGCCTTTCCCCTTGACGCTGGGGCGCGTCCGGTTTCACAATTCAACATGTGATGAATTAACGGAATCGAGGTTCACCGTGACCACAGCACCTGCCATCGACATCCGAGGACTCACCGTCATCCGTGGAAAGCAGGAGGTTCTCCACTCCATTGATCTGCAAGTATCCGCCGGATCCGTCACCGGACTACTAGGCCCGTCTGGTTGCGGCAAGACAACACTGATGCGAGCGATAGTCGGAACTCAGATCGTCAAGAGCGGCGACGTACGAGTTCTCGGTGATCAAGCCGGAACACCGGCACTGCGTCGACGCGTCGGCTACGTCACCCAATCCCCCAGCGTCTACGGCGACCTGACTGTCAACCGCAACGTCCAGTACTTCGGATCGCTGTACGGAAAGTCCGGTGCCGATGTTCGGGCCGCAATCGACGCGGTCGGGCTCACTCGCTACGCGGACCAGATCAGCGCAGACCTGTCCGGTGGACAGATCGGACGCGTGTCCCTGGCCTGTGCTTTGGTTGCCGATCCCGATCTGCTGGTTCTCGACGAGCCCACCGTCGGACTCGACCCCGTCCTTCGAGTTGAACTCTGGGAGCGATTCGCTGATCTCGCCAAGGGCGGAACTACCCTGTTGATCTCCAGTCACGTCATGGACGAAGCAGATCATTGCGCCGAACTGATACTGATGCGCGACGGCTTCCTCCTTGCGCAACTCACGCCCGACGAACTTCGCGCGAAGACCAGGTGCGAACGCCTCGAAGACGCGTTCCTGGAGCTCATCCGGACCTCGCCGGTGGGAGGCGAAATATCATGAGTGTCACCATCTTCGGAGCAACGACAGTTCGCATTCTCATGCAACTGCGTCAGGACCGCCGCACAGTTGCCATGATCTTGTTGGTTCCGTCACTGTTGATGATCCTGCTCTACTTCCTCTACGTCGACGTCCCGACAGCGCCAGGCGCAGTACCGCTGTTTCAACGGGTCGCCATCACTATGCTCGGGATCTTGCCTTTTGTCGTGATGTTCCTGGTCACTTCCATAGCAATGCAGCGTGAGCGCAGTTCCGGAACCCTCGAGCGACTACTCACCACCCCGATGGGCAAACTTGACCTTCTCGCTGGATATGCCGCGGCGTTTTCGTTGTCGGCTGCAGCCCAGGCGGCCCTCGCGTGTGCCGTTGCCTTCGGGTTTCTGGGTCTCACTATCGCCGGAAGCCTCGGCTGGGTGATAGTCATCGCCGTACTGGGCGCAATCCTCGGAGTGGCGCTCGGTCTGTTGGCCAGCGCTTTCGCAAAGACCGAGTTCCAAGCCGTTCAATTCATGCCGGTGGTCGTGGTTCCACAGCTGTTCCTCTGCGGACTCCTGGTTCCGCGCGACCAGCTACCGACTTGGCTCGAATGGATCAGCAACGTCTTACCGCTGAGTTACGCCGTCGACGCACTTCAGCAGGTATCGATACACGCCGATGCCACCGGCCAAATGTGGCGCGACCTCGCGGTGATGGCTCTCTTTGCCGCGGCCGCCCTCACACTAGCCGCTGCAACGCTGGACCGCCGAACCCCATGAGCAGCAACAACATACCGTTGCGGCCGGGGCGGCGGCCGGGAAAGTCCGAGACCCGGACGCAGATCCTCGAGAGCGCCAGACGCGCATTCTCGCAAAACGGATTTGCACGAACCACGGTCCGCGCCATCGCAACCGAAGCCCAAGTCGATCCGGCCCTGATACATCACTACTTCGGCAGCAAGGAGCAACTGTTCACCGCCGCAATCGCCCTACCGCTGGATCCGAAGAAAGTTTTAGCCCCGGTTCATTCGTCTACAAGCGACCAACTGGGTACGAGTCTGTTGACTGCCGTCCTCGGTGTCTGGGAATCGGAGCATCAGGCCGCCATTCTCGCCGCATTTCGCTCGGCCATTTCCGGCGAAGGAACCCGACTGATTCAGAGCTTCCTTCTGAACATCGTCTTGCGGGACATCATCCCGCGGGTGGATTCACCGGCCGGGACAGGAATTATTCGAGCCGAATTGGTGGCGTCGCAGATCGCTGGACTCCTGGTCACTCGCTACATTCTCGAGCTTGAACCGCTGAAATCGCTGAGCGTCGACGCGTTGGTACCGCTGGTAGCTCCGAACCTCCAGCGGTACCTTACCGGCGAACTACCGATCTAACCTTCTGCCTTGGCGAGCAACTTCTCGTGCTCGTCGTCTGCAACATCGCGCGCTTCGTCGATCAGCAATACCGGGATACCGTTTTCGATCGGGTATGCGCGTCGCAGACGAGGGTTGTAGAGCAGCTCGTCCCCGACCAACAGCAGTGGACCCTTGTCTTGCGGGCAGGCCAAAATGCTGAGCAACGTCGAATCAATAGCCACGTTTATCCTCTCAAACCGAACACGAACCGATCAGGTTCAGGCTACCTGCTGAGCCGATACTCACCGCGAACCCGTACCCATCCTGGTTGGCATCAATTGCGCCGCAACTGCCTTGGTCAGCCGCTTGTACGACTGGGTTTCGGAGTCGAGATACCAGGTCCGCGGTCCCGGAGCCGGAAGCCCGGCCGCTGCGAGCACGGCGGGATTGGGCCGGAACGACGATCCAACGGCGATCTCGTCGACCACGTGCACGATGTCCGGACGCGCATCGAAGTCGAGGTGGTCCAACGTCTCGGCGAGTTCTGCGGCACGGAAATTGCGGCCGGGCAAACAGGTCACCGCGGCGACAGCCAACTGGAACGGTGCCTCACCTACCGCGTACGCCACCGCAAGGTCCACCCGCGAGACACTCGACAGTGCGTCGACGATCGGAGCGGTGAAGACGGGTCCACGCACAGTCGAGATCACCGTGTTCTTGTGGTCGACCAGCCAGTAGTCGCCGTCGGAATCACGGCGGAACAGGTTTTCAGTGGGTATCCAGGAATCTCCGGCCTCGAAGAGTCCGCGCATGGCACCACCGGACAGATCGGCATTGAATCCTGCACGACCCAGCAACAACCCGACCTCGTCGTCGGCGCACTCGCGGACAAACCCGTCCTCGTTCTCGAGGATCCGGCCGCTGAGCGGGTCGTACGCCGCAAGTCGCACCCGCGCACTACCGGGCAACGGACGTCCTTTGCACCCGATCTTCGATCCGGCCACATTCGCGAGGATCACGTCACCTTCGGTTGAGGCGTAGAACTCGAGGATCTGAGCAGGATCGAACGCCTCGGTGGTGCGCTTCCACAGCCCCGGCGGCATTCCGGATCCGATGAACAACCGAACGGGATGAGTACCGTCGAGCAGGAGAAGATCCTCGTCGAGAATCTGGCGCATCATCGACCACGTGTAACTCACCACGGTGACGCCGTAGCGATGGATCTCCTCGACAAATCGAGCCGGGTCCAGCCCCCTCGACAGCGCGATCCGGCTGCCACCTGCCATTGCGCCGCCGATTGTCGCCAGCAAACTTGACGAATGATGGAGCGGCGCAAGGCAATACACGGTATCGCCCCGGTCGAGGTCGGCAGCCGAGGCCGTACCGAATGCCGACAACGCCCACCGGTAGTTGGTAATCTGCTTGGCTTCGAGTCGGCCACCGGATTCCGCGAAGATGATGAAGGCAAGTTCGCGCGCAATCCCCGGATCAGGCCTGTACCAACCCGGCAGACTGACCGTCGTCGGGTCGATCTGCTCGAGATCGATGACGTCGTGCGCGGAATCCACGCTCAACCCACGCGCGTCACCGCCGCCGAGTACCAGTACCGGACGCCCCGCTGCGAGCACTTCCTGAACGTTTTCCGGATCGGTGATAATCCGATCGACATTTCCGAGTTTCACCGCCGTCGCAATGTCGCCGCCCGGTGGGAGCATGACTGCAACAGCTCCGAGTCGCGACAGCGCGGCGATAGCAGCGAGTGCACTCGGCCGGGTCTCCATGAGAATGCCGACGTGCGCTGCCGGGCGCACTCCAACCGAAATCAAACCGCGAACAACGTTGTCGATGCGGATGTTGACGGCTTCGTAGGTATGGACCCGGTTGTCGAAGAGGAAGCACTCCCCTGCCGGAGCCTTACGGCGCTGCTCGGCCAAGAGCGCACTGAGCGAAATCTTGGTGTGCGGCTGAATCTGATTGAGCCTGGCCAACCTGGGCAGAGCCCGAGCAGCCTCGCCGGACAATTCGAAAGTCCCGCGCAATGCTCCGCTGGCCAGATCGCTGATGCCCTTGGTCACGCCGACGCCGACCTCGGCTACCGAGGCCACGGTGTGAATGATCCGATTGCTCATCGACACCCCGGTCTCGTCCTCGGGGTACGGGCCCTGCGGCATGCGCTCGACGCGTGCCGGCCGTGTTCCGCCCTGCTCGATCCACTGCACGAACTCGCCTGTTGTCGGCCACGTGTGATTTGCGGCGACGGAACCAACGACCAGGCCGAAATGACCAGCGCGCAAGGTTGATTCGTAGACGTCAGCTCGCGGCGCTGCCTGCGTGATCCCGCGGACCGCTTGGGGCTGCCCGATGTCGTCGACCTCGCCGACAAATGCCAGAACGGGACAGGTGATCGACGCAAGCGTCACCGCTTGATCCTTGATGACGAACCCGCCGGACATCATCCGGTTGTGCACGACAAACTGCTTGAGCAGTTCGGCAACAGCGGGCCCGGACCAGCCGACCCATCCCTCCGTCGCCAGGAAGCGTCGTTGCTGTTCGCGCGGCAGGAGTGCCTCACGATCGTGAAGTTGCAGTAGGAAGTCGACACGCGACTTGAGCGTCTTGACGGGATCGAGCAATTGGAAGCCTGTCCGGGCCATCCACCCCGTGACCGCCAGCCTGTTGAAGACGTGATCCGCGAGGAAGTCTGCTCCCCACGTGGCTATCCCGGCCGGAATACCGAATGGGAGCGCCGCAAGCGTGTCGACGGGACTTCCGAAAGTGATGAGACTGGCGATGTTTCGGCTCTGCCGATATGCCGCAGCTTGGTAGGCGAACATTCCGCCCTGCGAATACCCGGACAGGTGAACGTCTTTGCCGGTATGCCGATGAACGTGATCGACGATCTCACTGAGCGCGATGATGTGGTCTGCAAGATTACGGCCCCAGCCACCATCCTGGGCGTCAGGTTCACCGAAGTCGACCACCCACGGATCAAGTCTCATCTCGTGCAGGATGCCGACTGCCCCCTGATCGCGCGTCACGTCGTACACACCGGCCGACATCATCATCGGCGGGACCAATACGATCGGCGGACCGGTCTCCCCTGGATCGGTGTCGGGAAAATACCGCCGCAGACGGTACATCGGCGCACGTTCGACGATCTCGAACGGCGAGGTTGTCAGATCCGTCTCGAGTCCACCCAGACGAACAACCTCCAGGCCGTTCTGCGCTGTCGCGACCACCCGCCGAAGCGGACCCAGCACCGACTTGGAATTCAATCCCACCATTTCACTCCCAAGTAACTCGCGTCAAAAACTCTGTCGCATTCGTGTCGAGCTAAACAAGCCTACTGCCCCCGAGAACACGTACGCGGCCAGTGAGGAAAAATCCTCTCTGACCGCGTACGACAACACCGACAACCGATGACTGATTTAGAGGGGCCACTCTCGCAGCGACTGAGCCAGCGTGCGTACGCCGTTCAGTTGCTCGGCCACCCGGACACCTGCGGTTCCGCCACGTGCGTTGCGTGAGGCGATGGAGCCCTCGACGGTCAGCACTTCCCGAACGGCAGGCGTCAACGACGCGTCGACTCCGGCCAGTTCCTCGTCGGTCAGATCCTCGAGTCCAACGCCGCGAGCCTCGGCGACACGCACACACGCGCCTGCGGCCTCATGTGCGACACGGAACGGAACGCCCTGACGAACCATCCATTCCGCGATGTCGGTGGCCAGTGTGAAGCCGGCCGGAGCCAACTCCGCCATGCGCTCGGTGTGGAACTCGAGGGTCTGCACCAGGCCGGTGATGGCCGGGAGCAACATTTCGAGTTGCGCAACCGAATCGAAGACCGGTTCCTTGTCCTCTTGCAGATCGCGGTTGTACGCCAAGGGCTGCGCCTTGAGCGTCGCCAACAATCCCGTGAGGTTGCCGATCAGACGACCCGACTTACCGCGCGTGAGCTCGGAAACATCCGGGTTCTTTTTCTGCGGCATGATCGACGATCCGGTCGACCACGCGTCGGCGAGCGTGATGTAGCCGAATTCCGGTGTACTCCAGATGATGACCTCTTCGGCCATCCTCGACAGGTCGACGCCGATCATCGCCAACACGAACGCAGCCTCGGCAGCGAAGTCGCGCGACGCCGTGGCATCGATCGAGTTCTCCGCAGAGCTGTCGAACTTCAGTTCTGCCGCAATGGCTTCGGGGTCGAGCCCGAGCGAGGAACCGGCGAGCGCGCCGGAACCGTACGGGGACACCGCAGCTCGCACGTCGAAGTCACGCAGACGCGCAACGTCACGCAACAACGGATGTGCATGTGCCAGGAGGTGATGCGCGAGCAACACGGGCTGAGCGGCCTGCAGGTGCGTCTTACCCGGCATGACTGCATCCGGATGTGCAGCCGCTTGAGTGGCAAGAGCGTCGACGACGTCGAGCACTCCGTCCGCAACGCGGCGCACCGCATCACGGAGCCACATACGGAACAGCGTCGCCACCTGGTCGTTGCGCGAACGGCCGGCACGCAGACGCCCACCGACCTCGGGACCGACTCGTTCGATCAAGCCGCGCTCGAGTGCGCCGTGCACGTCCTCGTCGGACTCGCTGGGCCCGAAGGCACCACTTGCGACGTCAGCGGCGAGGCGCTCCAAACCGTCGAGCATGGTGGCAAGGTCGGCTTCGCTGAGGAGACCGGCCTTGTTCAGCACGCGAGCATGAGCCTGCGACGCCCGCACGTCGTACGGAGCCAGAACCCAGTCGAAGTGAGTCGACTTACTCAGGGCCGCCATGGCGGCGGCCGGTCCGGATTCGAACCGCCCGCCCCACAACGCGCCCTCATTAGTGCCGTGTTTTTGGGCGTCTCCGACACCGTGCGCAGTCATTCTTTACAGACCCAGATCGCGCTTCGCGGCGACCTTCGACGACAGACCGTGGATCTCGACGAAGCCCTTCGATGCGGACTGGTCGAAGCTGTCGCCCTCGTCGTACGTTGCGAGGTTGAAGTCGTACAGCGACTCAGGGCTACGACGGCCGTTGACCGTGATGGCTCCACCGTGCAGGAAGAGACGGATGTCGCCGGTGACGCGTTCCTGCGTCTTCTCGACAAACGTGTCGAGAGCATCCTTGAGCGGAGAGAACCACAGGCCGTCGTAGACCAGCTCGGACCAACGCTGCTCCATCTGACGCTTGTAGCGACCGAGTTCGCGTTCGAGGGTGACATGCTCGAGTTCCTGGTGAGCGGTGATGAGCACCATCGCTCCGGGAGCTTCGTAGATCTCGCGGCTCTTGATGCCCACGAGGCGGTCCTCGACGACGTCGAGACGGCCGACTCCCTGAGCGCCGGCGCGGCGGTTCAGTTCCTGGATGGCTTCGAGGACGGAGACCGGACGGCCGTCGATGGCAACCGGGCGACCCTTGTCGAAGCTGATGATCAGCTCGTCGGGTGCGTTCCAGTTGGCCGTCGGATCCTCGGTGTAGTCGTAGACGTCCTTGGTGGGCGCGTTCCACAGATCCTCGAGGAATCCGGTTTCGACGGCGCGGCCCCAGACGTTCTGGTCGATCGAGAACGGCGACTTCTTGGACACGTTGATCGGGATGTTGTTCTCTTCCGCGAAAGCGATTGCCTTCTCGCGGGTCCACGCGTAGTCACGAACCGGTGCGATGACCGAGAGGTCGGGAGCGAGGGCGCCGAAGCCGACCTCGAAGCGAACCTGGTCGTTGCCCTTGCCGGTGCAACCGTGCGAGACGATGGTTCCGCCGTGCGAGCGTGCGGCCTCGACGATGTGCTTGACGATCAGCGGACGGCTGATCGCGGACACGAGCGGGTAGCGATCCATGTACAGGGCGTTGGCCTGGATGGTGGGCAGGCAGTACTCGTCCGCGAACTCGTCACGAGCGTCGACGACAACGGATTCGACTGCGCCGCAGTCGAGTGCGCGCTGGCGCACGACCTCCATGTCCTCGCCGCCCTGTCCCAGATCGATGGCGACGGCGACAACTTCAGCGCCTGTCTCCTTACCGATCCAACTGATGGCAACAGAGGTGTCCAGCCCGCCTGAGTAGGCGAGTACGACGCGATCGGCCATGGTGTGTGTGCTCCTTCGGTTGAAAATCTTCTATCAAGAATAAGGGGTCAGGCGAGGGATTCGATCATGGCGCTGAGTTCCGCTCCGGAAAGCGGTTCCCGGGCCATCACGAAGATGGTGTCATCCCCCGCGATAGTCCCCACGATATCGGTCAGCGAGGCACGATCAAGTGCACTCGCCAGGTAGTGCGCAGCCCCCGGTGGTGTCCGGAGTACCGCCATGTTTCCGCTGGAGTCCGTGGACACCAACAGCTCTCCGAGCAGTCGCGACAGTCGATCAGTGCCACCTGACACACCGCGTACGGGGTTACCGTCCTCGGGCACCACATACACACCGGCGCCGCCGTCCGCTGCCCGGAGTTTCACCGCTCCCAGCTCTTCGAGGTCACGCGAGAGCGTTGCTTGTGTCGCCTCGATGCCTTCTTCTCCCAGCAGCGACGCAAGTTCCGTCTGACTGCGAACCGGGTGCGCCGCCAGCAGCGCGATGATGCGCGACTGGCGACCGGCCCGAGTAGGAGCGATGCTCACGCCGCGCCTGCGGTTCTCTGCTCGAGCAGCCAGACCAAAAGGGCCTTCTGCGCATGCAAGCGGTTCTCGGCCTCGTCCCACACAACACTCTGTGGGCCGTCGAGCACCTCGTCGGTGACCTCTTCCCCTCGATGGGCAGGAAGGCAGTGCAGGACAACGGCCTTGGGGTCGGCGAGTGCCAGCAGGTCGGCATTGATCTGGTACGGACGGAAGGGACCGACCCGGTCGAGACCGTCGTTTTCCTGACCCATCGACGTCCACGCGTCGGTGACGAGTGCATCTGCACCAGCGGCAGCTTTCTGCGGATCCCGGGTAACCGTGATCGTGGCGCCGGTTTCCTCGGCCCGCTTACGTGCCGCGTCGAGAATCCACTGTGCCGGTTCGAAGCCCTCCGGACCGCAGATCGTGACGTTGATGCCGGCCGTGACGCCGCCGAGCATCAGCGAGTGCGCCATGTTGTTTGCACCGTCACCGAGGTAGGTGAGGTTCAGCCCCTTCAAATCACCCTTGTGCTCGGCCAGTGTCTGCAGATCCGCAAGGACCTGACACGGATGGAACTCGTCGGAGAGTGCGTTGACGATGGGAATCGTTGCGCCCGTTGCCATCTGCTCCAAGCGCTTCTGGCCGAACGTGCGCCACACCACGGCGTCGACGTAACGGGAGAGGACGCGTCCCGTGTCGGCCAATGTCTCCTCGCGACCGAGCTGCGTGCTCCGACCGTCGACGACAACGGCATGGCCGCCCATCTGTGCGATGCCCATCTCGAAGGAGAACCTCGTGCGGGTCGAGTTCTTCTCGAAGATCACTCCGACACCGCGCGGCCCCTCGAGTGGGCGACGCGAAAACGGATTCTTCTTGAGCTCGGCAGCCAGGGCGAGGACCTCGGCCTGCTGCGCAGGAGTCAGATCGTCGTCCCTGAGAAAGTGTTTCACCATGGTAGTCACTTCTCCCCCGGCTGATCAGCCGATAATGCGTGATCGAAAATGGCAGGTAGTGCCGCCACAAACGCCTCGGCCTGCTCGTCGGTGAGGATCAGCGGCGGTGCCAACCGGATGACTCCGGGATTCGCTGCATTCACAAGATACCCGGCTTCACGTGCTGCATTTTCCACTGCGGGCGCAACGTCCTGCGTCAGCACCACACCGAGCAGAAGTCCGGAACCGCGGACGTAGTCGACCAGCGGATGGCCCAGTTCTTCGATGCCTGCGGTGATGGACTTGCCCAGGCTGTCTGCGCGCGAGATCAGGTCTTCGTCCGCAACGGTCTTCAGCACGGCAAGTGCCGCCGCAGCGCACACCGGGTTGCCACCGAACGTCGTCCCGTGTTTTCCGGGACCGAACAGCTCTGCCGCAGCGCCGGTCGCAATGCAGGCGCCGATCGGCATTCCGCCGCCGAGCCCCTTCGCGAGAGTGATGACGTCCGGAACGATGCCGACAGCCTGATGAGCGTAGAACCAGCCGGTCCGGCCGATACCGGTCTGCACCTCGTCCAATACCAGCAGAGCGCCCCGCTCCGCCGTGATCCGGCGAGCTTCGACCAGGTATCCCTCTGGCGGCACGACAACGCCGCTTTCACCCATGATCGGTTCGAGGAACACTGCTGCGGTATCGGAATCGACAGCCCGGTCGAGAGCCTCGATATCGCCGTAGGGAACGAATTCGACGCCGGCAGGCATCGGTTCGAACGGCGCCCGCTTGGCCGGCTGACCGGTCAGTGCCAAGGCACCCATCGTCCGGCCATGGAAGGAGTTCTCGGCGGAGACGATCTTCTTGCGTCCCGTGGCGCGGGCGAGCTTGAAGGCGGCTTCGTTGGCCTCGGTACCCGAGTTGCAGAAAAACGCCCGACCGGACACATTGCCCAAATGTCCGAGCAACTGCTCTGCCAATTCGATGACAGGCTCGCTCGCATAGAGGTTGGAGACGTGCCCGAGGGTCGACAGCTGATCCGTCACAGCCTCGATGATTGCGGGATGCGCATGACCGAGAATGTTGACGGCAATGCCGGCGAGGAAATCGACGTACTGCTTACCGTCGGCATCGGTGAGAACGGCGCCTTCGCCGCGTACGAGAGCTACCCGAGGTACACCGTAGTTGTTCATCAGCGAAGCGGACCACCGCTGCTGCAATTCGATCGTGCTCATGAGTTGACTCCCTGCTCGGTGATGTCGGCTCCGGGCACAACCATCGTGCCGATGCCCTCACCTGTGAAAAGTTCGAGTAGAACGGAATGCGCAAGCCGTCCGTCGATCACGTGCGCCGACGGAACTCCGCCTCGCACAGCGCGCAGGCAGGCCTCCATCTTCGGCACCATGCCCGCGTCGAGACTCGGCAGAAGCTGTGCCAATGCGTCGGTGTCGATTTCGCTCGCGAGCGAGGAACGGTCCGGCCAATCCGTGTACAGCCCTTCGACATCGGTCAGAACGACCAGCTTCTCCGCACCGATCGCTTCGGCCAAGGCCGCTGCAGCCGTATCCGCATTGATGTTGTGAACAACGCCGTCCACGTCGGGAGCGATTGTCGACACCACCGGAATACGTCCTGCCGCAATGAGATCAAGCACCGCGTCGGGGTTGACCGTGGTGACGTCGCCAACCAGGCCGATATCGGTCTGCTCGCCTTCCACTGCAACGGTTCGACGCGTCGCTGTGAACAGGTGGGCGTCTTCGCCGGAAATTCCGACAGCGTACGGTCCGTGCGCGTTGATCAGTCCGACGAGCTCACGGCCCACCTGACCGAAGAGCACCATCCGGACGACGTCCATGACTTCCGGTGTCGTGACCCGGAATCCACCACGAAACTCGCCCTTCATGCCCAGGCGGGCCAGCATGGCATTGATTTGCGGTCCACCGCCGTGAACCACAACGGGGTGAATGCCGACGGTACGCAGAAACGCCATGTCCGCGGCAAACGCGGTCTTGAGCTCGTCGTCGACCATCGCATTGCCGCCGTATTTGACGACAACGATCTTGTCGCGGAAGCGCTGTAGCCACGGCAACGCTCCGGCCAGGACGTGTGCCTTCTGATGTTCGCTGATCGAACTCAACAGATCGGTCATGACGAGTACGCCGAGTTCTCTTCGACGTACGCGTGCGACAGGTCCGTCGTGCGAATCGTCACGGACTCGTCGCCGATCCCGAGGTTGATATCGAGTTCGATGTCGATGCCACTGAGATCGACATCGCGCGCGCCCGGCGCACCGACGCCGTCAATGCAGACGGGACTTCCGTTGAAGGACACGCTGATTCGATCGGGATCGAGTTCGATGGGCGCGATACCGACGGCAGCAAGGACGCGTCCCCAGTTGGGATCGGAACCGAACAGCGCGGTCTTGACCAGGCTGTCACGCGCGATGGTCCGAGCACCGATCAGCGCGTCGGACTCGGAGGCCGCACCGCGAACCGTCACCTTCACACGCTTGGTGACACCCTCGGCGTCGGCCATCATCTGATCGGCGAGGTCGTCGCATACTGCCAACACTGCAGCGTTCAATTCGTCCTGGCTGGGGGCAACACCACTGGCACCGGACGCGAGCAACAGCACGGTGTCGTTGGTCGACGTGGCACCGTCGACATCGAGGCGATCGAAACTCAGGTGGGTTGCGGCGCGCAACGCGGTGTCGAGCTGCTCAGCGGTCGCAACGGCATCGGTCGTGACGACACACAGCATCGTCGCCAATGCGGGCGCGAGCATGCCTGCACCCTTTGCCATGCCGCCGACATTCCACTTGTTTGCGTGGTGCAGCGACGCCTGCTTCGGTACGGTATCGGTGGTCATGATCGCGTACGCCGCGTCGGTGCCACCGGAAATACCGCCGGCAAGTTCGTGCACTACCTCGGTGACACCGGGAAGCAGCTTGTCCATGGGCAACCGGTCACCGATAAGTCCGGTGGAACACACGGCAACCTCGATCGCGCCCGTCTCTGTGCCCCAGTTGCTCAGCGCCGACGCCACTTCCTCGGCGGTCTTGTGCGCATCCTGAAATCCACCGGTACCGGTGCACGCGTTGGCGCCGCCGGAGTTGAGCACAACTGCGCGCAGTTTGCCTGTCGTCAAGACCTGCTGCGACCACAGCACCGGCGCAGCCTTCACCTTGTTGAGGGTGAAGACGCCCGCAGCCGCAAGATCAGGTCCTTCGTTCAGCACCAGCGCGAGGTCCGACTTGCCACTCTTCTTGATACCGGCGGCAATTCCGGCGCCGCGGAATCCGGCAGGTGCCGTCACACCCTGAGTGCGCAGCAGGCGGCCCCCGGCGACGTGCTTGACGTCGGATTCGGTTGCGTCGTCGATCTGCTGCGGATTGTCGGTGCTCACGGAGCTACTCCCACGGTAGAGAGACCTGCGGTCTCGGGTAGACCAAGGGCAAGGTTCATCGATTGCACTGCGCCACCGGCCGTGCCCTTGGTGAGATTGTCGATTGCTGAAATCACAACGAGCTGACCGGCGTCGCTGTCAACGGCGATACCGATCTGTACTGCGTTGGACCCGATCACTGCGCCGGTCTGCGGGAAGACCCCGGCAGGCAGCACATGGATGAACGGCTCGTCCTTGTAGGCGTTTTCGTATACTTCCCGCGCCTGCGCTTCGCTGGCCGTGGTGGCGGCAGTGCAGGTTGCGAGGATGCCGCGAGGCATGGGAGCAAGGACGGGAGTGAACGACACGCTGATGTCCTGTCCGCCTGCGGCTTTCAGATTCTGGATGATCTCGGGAGTGTGGCGATGTACGCCGCCGACACCGTATGCACGGGCCGAACCCATCACCTCGGAGCCGAGCAAATCAGCCTTGGGAGCCCGGCCGGCACCTGAAGTGCCGCTCACAGCAACAACATTGACGTGCGAGCCGACAATTCCGGCCGCAACTGCGGGTGCCAAGGCAAGGCTTGCGGCCGTCGGGTAGCAACCCGGTACGGCGATACGCGTTGCGCCCATCAACTTCTCACGGTTGCCGGGCAATTCGGGAAGACCGTACGGCCACGTTCCGGCATGGGGGCTCTTGTAGAACTTTTCCCACAAAGCGCCGTCCTGAAGCCGGAAGTCCGCGCCGCAGTCGATGATGACCGTCGACTCGGGCAGCGCCTTGGCGTACTGCGCGGAGTTTCCGTGCGGAAGGCCCAGGAACACCACGTCATGCCCGGCCAGGATGTCAACCGTGGTCTCTTCCAGAACCCGAGCCGACAGCGGAAGAAGGTGGGGGTGATGCTCGCCGAGCGTCGAACCCGCGTTTCCACCGGCAGTCAGCGAACCGATCACCAGGCTGCCGTCGGCGTACGAGGGGTGTCCGAGAAGCAGACGCAGAACCTCACCACCGGCATACCCACTGGCACCGGCGACGGCGACTCTGATCGGCTTGCGTATCTCCTCAGTCATACACATCATTATGCATCATCGTGCAAGGGAATGCATAATTACTTATCCCGGTTGTTATTTACCCATCGAGCGCCGAATCTCCTCCAGTTTGGCCTTCGCAGCCTTCTGACGCTCGTCCCACTGCTCGTCGACGGTCTTGCCCGCCGGACTTTCGTGCGCCAACTCCGCCGAACCGATCGACGTACCGAATCGTCCTTCGATCTTCTCCCGCACACGATCGAAGGTGGGAACTCCCGCTTCGGTGTAATCAGGCTGGGTGTAATCAGGCTCGGAGATTATTACGCCGCTCACGGCCACCACCGGGACATCGATGATCTCGTCAACTTCCACCACGGTGTCGGGAAGTTCCACCACCTCGGCGTCAGCGGCCGTTGAATCGGCTACTGCTCGACTCTGGTCGATACTCGCAGCAGCCGCATCGACGACGGAGAGGAGGACCGACAAACTGGGGCGACGTTCCGCGACCGCACGAATAACGGCCAGGAAATCCTTGTCGTCGAGTGCGTGTGCAGCTTCGACCACATCGTGCACAGAACCATCGTGTACAGAACCACCGTGCTCGGTCATCGTCAGTCCCTTCTCGAAAACGCCGACGGACAACCTCGATCCTTCCATGGCGGCCGCCAGGAGCGTCAGCGTGACGCGAGATACGCGGTAAACGCATCCTGGCTCGAATACGCGGGAACGTAACCGAACTGCTCCTTGAGTCGCCGATTGTCGAGAACCGGCCGGTACTGGAGAAAACCGACCCGTTCCGGACCGTGCTCCGTCACACCGAGACGGCGTCCGACGCGCAGAACGCCGCGCAACAACCACGCCGGCAGTGTCAGAGTTCCCTTTCCCATCTGTGCTGCCAGATCGTCGACCGTCAACGCTCCGTCACCGGCAACGTTGAAAATGCCGACCTGATCGCCCGTCACCGCTTCGGCAAAGGCACCCGCCACATCGGTGTGCCAGACAAATACGAATGGGCTGTCACTACCGGCGACCTTGAGAAGCCGAGGGCGATCGAACAGTGCGGTGATCTGGTTGTTCACCGTCTCCCCGAGGATCGTGCCGATACGGAAGATCACCTGCTCGAGTTCCGGGTGCACAGTCCGGTATTCGGCCAGCATTTCCTCGACGAGTCGCTTGTGGCGGCTGTAGGTGAATGCGTCGTTGCCCCTGACCGCGACATCCTCGGTGATCCACGGAGGATTATCGGGGTGATAGCCGTAGGCCGCACCGGACGACGACACAACCACTCGTCGCACGCCGAATTCGACGCAGGCAGCAAGCACATTCCGCGTCCCGTCGACGTCGACGCGATACTCCTGTTCCGCGGTGGTGTGCTTGCCCGGATTGACGATGGACGCAAGGTGAACCACGACGTCCGGCCGGTGCTCGGCAAACACTTCGGCCAACTCCGTAGCCTTGCGGACGTCCGCGTGCACTCGGCGCACGTGGTCTGCGGCCACCTCGGGCACAGATAGATCCGCGCTGACGACTGTGACGCCTTGCGCCGTCAACGCCTCGACGACTGCAGTACCGAGGAAACCGTTTCCACCTGTAATCAGTGCAGTGGTCACGCTGCTACCTCCGTTCGGATTCGCCGTTTCGACCACAAAGTTGCGAGCGCCAATCCTGCGATGATGTCCCAGATCCCCCACCAGCCGGCAACAATTGCCATGCCGCCGAGGCCGTCGAAGAAGGTGAACACCAACCCAAGCCCGAGCCCTGCGTTACGGATACCGACTTCGAACGAGACTGCGCGACGGCTGTATTCGTTCAACCCGGTCGCGACACCGCACACGTATCCCAGGCCGAGCGCAACAGCGTCATGCAGGAACACCGCGATCAGCACCACACCGATGTAGTCGACGAAGTACGACGCGTTGCCCGCCACTCCTGCCACGATGAAAATCAGCAGTGCAATCAGTGCGCCGTTCTTCACCCAGGGTTGGGCCTTCGCGGCCAGTTCCGGAAACTTCCGGGCAGCCCAGATTCCGATGACAAATGGCACCCCGATGATCAGCGCGATCTGCACGACCATCTCGAGGGCGTTCAGGTTCACCGACGCCAGCAGCGCGTCGGTCTCCGGGCGTCTGCTCCCCCAGAAGGCAAAGTTGAGCGGCATCAGGAAGATCGCGAGCACGTTCGACACAGCCGTCATCGACACCGACAGTGCGACGTCGCCGCCGGCGCGGTGGGTCAGGACGTTCGAGATGTTGCCTGGTGGGCAGCACGCCACCAATATCATGCCGAGCGCAACCGACGGAGCCGGCGAAAGAACCAGTGTCAGAACAAATGTCACGGCGGGTAGCAATACGAATTGCGCCGCGATGCCCACCGCCATCGCCTTGGGTTTGGTCAACGCACGACGGAAGTCGTCGACCGACGTGTCGAGTGCGATCCCGAGCATGATCGCGGCCAGAACCACGTTGAGAATCATCAAGGACCCAGGATTGAAGTTGAGAACCACCTCGTCGATCGGCATCACTGCCCGCCTTCCGTCAATGCTGTGTCGAGCAGACCGATATGACGCTTGATCGCCGCGCGGTAGGCATCCTTGTTCACGTAGTAGGCCATCCGGCCCAACGTCAGATATCGATATCCCCCGGACAAGTCGGGCGGCGGACCAGCTGCGGCCGCGTCGAATTCTCGGGCTGCCGCGGGAGCGTCGGTTCGCGCTTTGATCAGTTTCGCGACCATTTCGGCCTGCTCGAAGCGGCCCTGCCACCCGAGGCCCGATGCTTCGACCATCCCGAGAACAAACAGATTCTCGTGACGTCGGCTTGCGACGTTGAGAAACAGATCCGGTGCTGCCCCTGCCCAATCCAGATGCTTGCGGGCAATGAACGGGTAGTCGAGGTGGTAACCGGTCGCACACATCACAAGGTCGTAATCCGACACCGATCCATCGACAAAATGGACACTGTCCCCGTCGAACCCGTCAATGTCAGCGCGAACCTGCACGTCGCCGTGCCCCACGTGATGCAAGATCAGCGAGTTCACCACCGGATGAGACTCGTAGATCTTGTAGTCGGGCGCCGGAAACCCGAAGTGCACCGGATCGCCGGTGAACTGTTTGAGTACAAGCGTGTCGAGTCGTTGTTTGATCCACGGCGGCAACGGCTTTCCCTGGTTCAGCGTGTCCGACGGACGCCCGAACAGGTACTTCGGTACAAAGTAGTATCCGCGCCGGACACTCAGATCCACGGAATCTGCGTAGTGAACCGCGTCGACGGCGATATCGCACCCACTGTTTCCCGCCCCGATGATCAGTACCCTCTTGCCGCGGAAAATCTCTGCGCTCCGATATTCGCTCGTATGCAGGAGTTCTCCGCTGAACTGCCCGCGAAACGTGGGCATATTCGGCTTGGACAACGTTCCGTTGGCGATGATCACGCCCCGATACTTCGCGGACGTGATCTCCCCGTCTCGCCCGCGGGAAGTCACCTGCCACAGCGAGTCCGTCGGCGTGACCTCGACGACGGTGGTTCCGAAGCTGAAGTGTTTTCGGAGGTCGTGGACATCGGCATAGTCGCGGAAATACTCCGCGAGTTCCACATGGCTGGGATAGTCGGCCACCGAATCCGCCATCGGAAATTCCGTGAACGCAGTAGTGCTCTTCGACGAGATGAGGTGGGCCGATTCGTACACGGTGCTGTGCGGGTTGTCGATGTCCCAGAGACCACCGACATCATCGTGGCTCTCGAAACCGTCGAACTCGATACCGGCCCGATCAAGGTTACGAGCCCCGGCCAAACCCGACGGTCCCGCACCGATCACCGCGTACTTGTTCTCTGTGCTCATCCGTTGTTTCCGTCCACCCGGCCTGCTCGACGCAGATTCTTCCTGTCGCTCGAGAGTGGCAGATAGTCCGAAATTAACGCCGATATGCCGGATAATGACGGAATGAGTGCTGATTATGCCGACAAAGGTCTGTATATCGATGAAATCGACTTGAGGATAATCAATGCGCTGCAACTCGCCCCGCGCTCCACATGGCTCTCACTGGCCGGGCCACTCGAACTGGATGCTGCGACAATCGCCCGACGGTGGAACCGGCTCTCCGACTCCGCGTTGGCCTGGGTAACAGTTACCCCTGGACCTCGCGTCCTCGACGCCATCGTGACAGCTGCTGTCGAAATCGACTGCGCACCGGCACAACTCGACGCCGTAGCCGACCACCTGACGACGTTGGCCCACGCGGTGACCATCGAAATCTCTACGGGCAGAGCCGATCTCCTGGTCACTGCCGGAACACCGGATCTGGCATCGATGTCGCAATTCATCTCCCAGCAGATCGCCACGATCGACGGCGTGCAAGGCTTGCGAACGTCGATCATCACGCGCTGGTTCACCGAGGGCGGCCGGTGGCGACTCAATGCGCTTGCGCCATCCGAGCGCGGCATCCTTGCTGCCGGCGAATCGCGTGGGCGACGGTCACCTTCGCGAGTAGCCGCCGTGTCGGAACAAGACCGCACACTTCTGACCACGCTCGCTCACGACGGGCGGACACCGATGCGGGAACTTGCCGATTCGATCGGAATCAGCCCCGCCGCCTGCAAACGGCAAATCGACCGGTTGACCTCATCGGGTTTGGTGGCATTGCGGTGCGAATTCGCCCGGCCCGTCGCGGGACTACCGATACTCGCAACCCTGTGGTGCCGTGTCGACGCCGAGCATCTGGACATGGTTGGTCGGCTCCTGAGCCGAGCACCCGAGGTGCGGAATTGTTTTGCCGTCGTGGGTAGCGAGAATCTGGTGGTGCAATTGTGGCTGCATTCGCCCGCAGAACTCGATGCCTTCGAGATCCGAATACGCAGGGAGTGCCCCGAATTGCATATCGGGGAACGCTCGATCGTCCTCTACCTCCGCAAACTGCTCGGTCACGTACTCGACCAGCAGGGTCGCCGGACGGGCACCATCGCGCCGGATGTCTGGCTTCCCCGAGAAGCCTGAACATTCTCGAATCCGACTGAACGAGAAAGGGACCCGAGGCGCTGTGGCCTCGGGTCCCTTGACAACTCGTGCTGCTAGCCGCGCATCTGCGCGCCTACAGCCTTGGACGCTGCCTCTACTGCTGCGTCACGCGCGGCACTGGCCTCGTCCTCGGTCAGGGTGCGATCCACGCCGCGGAAGCGAAGTGCAAACGCTAGCGACTTGCGGCCCTCACCAACTTGCTCGCCCTCGAACACGTCGAACAGACGAATGTCTTCGAGAAGCTCGCCGCCGCCGACGCGTAGAGCTTCCTGAACCTCGGCGGCCGGAACGTTGCGGTCGACAACGACGGCCACGTCCTGCAGAACAGCCGGGAACGGCGACACACGCGGAGCGGGCAGGTTCTCGACCAACGGCAGCGCGTCCAGATCGATTTCCAGTGCACAGGTGCGAGCGGGCAGTCCAGCACGCTCGAGAACAGCCGGATGCAATTCGCCGGCATGCCCGACAACGTTGCCGTCGACAAGAACCTCGGCGCAACGACCCGGATGCCACGGCAGATACTGCGCCGCACGCAGTTCAACCTCGACGCCGGCTGCCGCTGCGATGACGCGCACTGCAGCAAACGCGTCCGATGCCTCTGCCGCACGGCCGGGGCCCCACGGGCCGTTGAGCTCACGCAAACCACTGAGCACAGCGGCGACGTGTACCGGCTGCTCGGGCAGTGACGCAATCAGGTTTGCGATCTGATCGTCCGTCGGGCGACGGTCGACCGGCAATGCATCGACAGGCTTGGTGTCAGGCCCCGGAAGCACAACCTGGGCAATGCCGTACAGCGCAAGATCCCGCTGGCCACGAGAAGTGTTGCGAGCCAATACCTCCAACAAGCCGGGCAGGAGCGTCGTAGCAAGTTCGGGGCGATCCGCCTCGAGCGGGTTGAGCACCCTGCTGGTATTGCGACGCGGATCGTCGCTGTCCAGTCCCCAGACATCGAAGATGTTGGTGGGCAGGAACACCGGCGGCAGAACCTCGACGAATCCGGCATGTGCAATCGCCTTGGACACCGTGCGCTTGCGACGCTGCTTCGGCGTCAATCCACGTCCGGCAGGTGCAGCCGGGAGAACCGACGGAATCTGCTCGAGTCCTTCGAGACGCAAGACCTCTTCGACCAGATCAGCAGGCTGAACCAGGTCCGGTCGCCACGACGGCGGGGTTGCGACCAACTGGCCGTGCCCTTCGTCGCTGACTCCGACCTCGACAGTGCAACCGACCTGGGTGAGACGACGCGCAGCCGTGCCGTTGGGGTAGCTGACGCCGGCAACGCGATCGGGAAGGTCGATGTCCATCCGAATCGCTTCACGCGGCGCAACCGCACCGACATCGGTGAGGACGGGTTCGATACGGCCACCGGCGATCTCGACGAGCAGTGCTGCTGCGCGGTCGACTGCGGCAACCGGGATCGCCGGGTCCACAACGCGCTCGAAACGCTTGCTGGCCTCGCTGGACAGCTTGTGCCGACGCGCAGTCTTGAAGACTGCAAGCGGATCCCAGGTAGCTGCCTCGAGCAAGATGTCCGTGGTTTCGGACCCGACCTCGGTAGTCGCGCCGCCCATGACTGCAGCCAACGAGATGACGCCGGAATCGTCGACGATCACCACATCCTCGGGATCGAGGGTGCGCTCGACCTCGTCGAGTGTGGTGAGCTTCTCGCCGGCTTTCGCGCGGCGAATCACCAGGTCGCCCTTCACTGCGTTTGCATCGAATGCGTGCAGCGGCTGACCCAGTTCGAGCATCACGTAGTTGGTGACGTCCACAGCGGGAGAGATCGGGCGAACACCCGAGAGCAGCAAGCGTCGCTGCATCCACCACGGGCTGACCGCCTTGGGGTCGATGCCGGTGACCTTGCGCATCACGAAGCGCGTCGCCTTGGACTCCGGTTCGAGCTGTACCGGCCACGCCTGCCCCTCAGCGGGGTGGGCGGGAACCGAAGCAGGATCGGCAAATTCGAGATCGAAGCCGCACGCGAGTTCACGGGTAAGGCCGCGTACCGAGAAGCAGTAGCCACGGTCAGGGGTGATGTTCAGTTCGATGATCGTGTCACCGAGCCCGAGCAACTCGTTGCCGTCTGCGCCGGGCTCAGCAGTGCCGGGTTCGAGCACGAGGATGCCCGAGTGATCCTTGCCGATTCCGAGTTCCGCGACAGAGCAGATCATTCCGTCGGAGATCTTGCCGTACGTCTCACGAGACGCGATGGCAAAGCCGCCGGGTAGGACAGCGCCGGGCAACGCAACAACGACGAGGTCCCCCTCGGCAAAATTGCGGGCACCACAGACGATGCCGCGCGGCTCTGCTTCGCCGACCTCGACCTGGCAGAAACGGATCGGCTTCTTGAACTCGGTGAGTTCGGTGATCTCGAGGACCTTGCCGACCACCAGGGGGCCGTCGATTGCCTCGAGTGTGTCGAGTTCCTCGACTTCGAGTCCTACCCGGACGAACCCAGCGTCCAACTCTTCGGGAGTGACTTCCCACTCCGGAGTTGCCCGCTGCAGGATCTCGGTCAGCCAGGATTGCGCTACTCGCACGTCAGCTCAGCTCTCTCGTTTTCTCGATAAGTCTGTTGGTCGAAAAGGTCCGGATACCGGACGGTCAGCCGGCAACGCCGAATGGCAGCGTGAAACGCACGTCGCCTTCGACGATGTCACGCATGTCCGGGATGCCGTTGCGGAACTGCAGAGTCCGCTCGAGGCCCATACCGAACGCAAATCCCGAGTACTCGTCCGGATCAATTCCACTGGCACGCAGCACGTTCGGGTTGACCATGCCGCAGCCGCCCCATTCGACCCACCCTGCGCCACCCTTCTTGTTCGCGAACCACACGTCGACCTCAGCCGACGGTTCCGTGAACGGGAAGTAGTTGGGGCGCATACGCGTCCGAGTCTCGGGACCGAACAATGCACGTGCGAATGCGTCCAGAGTTCCGCGAAGATTGGCCATCGTCAGACCCTTGTCGACAGCAAGACCCTCGACCTGCGAGAACACCGGCGTGTGCGTCGCATCGAGTTCGTCGGTACGGAAGGTGCGACCGGGGCAGACGACGTAGATCGGAACCTCACGCGTGAGCATCGTGCGCACCTGCACCGGCGAGGTGTGCGTACGCAGCACCTGACGCGAGTTCTCCGGCGCCAGATGGAACGTGTCCTGCATGGTCCGCGCGGGATGATCCGGCAGGAAGTTCAGAGCGTCGAAGTTGAAGTGCTCGGTCTCGACCTCCGGTCCCTCGGCGACCTCCCAGCCCATCGCGACAAACACGTCGGCGACCTGCTCGGAGATCAAGCTGATGGGATGACGGGCACCCACTGGATAACGATCGGATGGCAGCGTGACGTCGATTGCCTCGGCGACCAGCACCGCGGCGTCTCGTTCGGCAAGGAGAACCTCGCGACGCGCGTCGTACGCAGAGCTGATGCGCGTACGGAAGATGTTGACACGCTTGCCCGCTTCGGCCTTTTCCTTACCGGGAAGGCTGCCGAGACCACGGCGAGCGAGGGCGATCGGGGACTTGTCCCCCATGTGCTCAACCTTGACCTGAGCCAGTGCATCCAGGTCCGCTGCCTCCGCGAGCGCCTTCTCTGCGTTCTCCGCGGCCGCGGTCAGCGCCTCTTCGGTGAGCGCACTCGCATCGACGTCCGGCGGGGTCGCGCCCTCATTTTTGGCCACGGCTGTGACACTCCTGTCGCTTCTCGGTTTGCTTCTCTACTGCGGTCGAGCATTGTGTCGAGCATTGTTACGCTCTTGCATTCTCTCAGGCTTCCGCAAATGGAATTCCGAGAGGTCACTTCCGTCTTGTTCGTCAGCCCTGATCGGTGTCGCGATTTTGCACCCGCGCACTCGCATAGAGGCAGATAGCGGCTGCAGTCGCCAGATTAAGGCTCTCGGCGCGCCCGTGGATCGGAATACGGACACGGTAATCAGCACGGGCCGCTATGGCCGGATCAAGACCGTGCGCTTCGTTTCCGAACAGCCAGGCCGTCGGCTTGCTCAACAACTCGTCCGCGTTGTCGAGGTCGATCTCTCCGTCGGCAGCAGTCGCCAGGATCTGAATACCGGCGGCGCGGATCTGTTCGATCACCGAATCGGTATCGCGTTCACGAACAACCGGTAGGTGGAACAGGCTGCCCGCCGACGATCGAACCACTTTGCCGTTGTGCGGGTCCACGCTGTCTCCGGCCAGGATCGCGGCATCAGCGCCAACTGCGTCGGCAATCCGAATTACCGTGCCCGCGTTGCCCGGTTCGTTGACCTCGACCGGAACGGCAAGGAGCTTGGTATCCGGGCGGATCGCGTCCGACAGAGGAACATCGAGGAGATCACACACGGCAACCAGGCCGGGCGGAGTCACGGTGTCGCTCAGTGCCTTAGCTGCGCGGTCGGTGACGAGAGCAGCGCGAACTCCGGAGCTCAACGCCAGATCGATGACGTGTTGATACCGATCGGCAGCGGCCTCTGCGTAGAAGAGATCACGGACCACGGTGGCGGTTGAGCCGTTGGCCTTCAAGACTTCTGTGACGGAGTTTTCGCCCTCGACCAGGAATCGTCCTGCTTTACGTCGTTCTGCTGTGCGCAGGAGCTTGACAGCAGAAACGACCCGCGGAGTCCGCTCGGTGAGCGGATCCACGGGCCGTTGCTGTGATGCGTCGATCAGGCTGCTTCTCCGGCAGGCGCATTCACGTCAGCCGGCAGAGCGGCCTTCGCGAGTGCAACGAGGCCGGCAAAGGCCTCTGCATCGGAGACGGCGAGCTCGGCGAGGATCTTGCGGTCGACGTCGACCTCAGCCAGGCGCAGGCCCTGGATCAGGCGGTTGTACGTGATGTCGTTGGCCCGAGCTGCAGCGTTGATACGCGTGATCCACAGCTTCCGGAACTCACCCTTGCGTGCACGACGGTCGCGGTATGCGTAAACCATCGAGTGGAGCTGCTGCTCCTTGGCCTTGGTGTACAGACGCGAACGCTGTCCACGGTAGCCGCTGGATGCAGCAAGAATTGAACGACGCTTCTTCTGGGCGTTGACCGCCCTCTTTACGCGTGCCACGTGAAAATCCTGTCAATCTAGGGGCTGAGATTCGGCCCCGGGTGGTCAGTAAGGGGGACGACTCAGATGCCGAGCATGCGCTTGATGCGCGGTGCGTCATCAGGGCTGACGACAGCGACACCGTCGAGACGACGGGTGACCTTGCTGGCCTTGTGCTCGAGAAGGTGGCGACGGCCGGCCTTCTGGCGCAGGAGCTTGCCGGAACCGGAAACCTTGAATCGCTTCGAGGCGCCGCTGTGGGTCTTCATCTTGGGCATGGAGTCCTCAGTTCTTTGTTACGTGATGGTGCTTGGGGAATCGACTAGCTGGTCGGAGCTTCGGGAGCCGCTTCTTCGGCTGCCGGGGCTGCCGGGGCTGCCGGGGCTGCCGGAGCTTCGGGAGCCGGCTTCGGAGCCGCCTGAGCGACGGGCGCCTGAGCGCTTTCCTGAGCCTTGACGCGGGTCTTGGCACCCTTGTGCGGCGCCAGAACCATCGTCATGTTGCGACCGTCCTGCTTAGCCGAGGTCTCGACGAAACCGAGGTCTGCGACGTCTGCTCCCAGACGCTGCAGAAGGCGGTAGCCGAGTTCGGGGCGTGACTGCTCACGACCGCGGAACATGATCGTGACCTTGACCTTGGAACCAGCTTCGAGGAAGCGAACAACGTTGCGCTTCTTGGTCTCGTAGTCGTGGGCGTCGATCTTGGGGCGAAGCTTCTGCTCCTTGATGACCGTAAGAGTCTGGTTCTTGCGAGACTCACGGGCTTTCTGTGCAGCTTCGTACTTGAACTTGCCGTAGTCCATGATCTTGCAGACCGGCGGACGGGCATCAGGAGCTACCTCGACAAGGTCGAGGTCGGCTTCCAGAGCCAAGCGGAGTGCATCTTCAACACGCACGATGCCTACCTGTTCACCGCCAGGTCCGACCAAACGGACCTCGGGAACGCGGATTCGATCGTTGATGCGGGTCTCAGTGCTGATGGGGCCTCCTAGGTTGAACGGTGCGGTCTTGTGACCGCACGCAGCTAGTTCTACCCAAACCCCAACAAAAAACCCCGCGGTGATATTTCTCCGCGGGGCCCGATGTCGACCGATCAGATCAAACCCAGCTCACGCCAGGAACAATCT
The DNA here is from genome assembly GCF_013277795.1 of Rhodococcus sp. MS16. NCBI lineage: Bacteria > Bacillati > Actinomycetota > Actinomycetes > Mycobacteriales > Nocardiaceae > Rhodococcus > Rhodococcus sp. MS16. The sequence goes on along the minus strand of NZ_VBTM01000004.1, from coordinate 718,345 downwards.
CCTCGACTAAACGAGGAACCTGATGAAGAATAGATTCTTCGTCAGGTGACCGGAACCACTGAACTGCAGTTTCACCTGCCGCGCAGAGGTGGGAGTCGGGCTCCACTTGCTGCCCCCGAACATGTCGGAGGCGGTCGTTGGGACAAGAGTATCAGGCCGGCGGCGATGAATCTAATCGTGCCTGCACAAGACAAGGGCAGATTGAACTGCTCCGGACCGTGATGGAATCCTTGCAGACATGAGTGAGAACTTCGAAGCAGATCAGAACACCGACGCGAACCCTGATGTCCGCGAACTCTCCGAGGTTCCCGCAGTCGAGGTCATCAGCCGCGCCGCCGTGATGCTGATGAGCTCCGCAGCAGAGAAGCTCGGACTGTCCGACGCCGACCCGTCGGCCAGCCCCTACCTGGACCTGGACGAAGCGCGCCGGGTCATCACCGCGCTCGCCGGACTGGTCACCGCATCCGTCGAATACCTCGGCCCCCACGCGGGTCCCATTCGCGAAGGCCTGCAGGCCCTCCAGCGTGCGTTCCGCGAAGCGTCGTCGCACCCCGACGAGCCGGGCAAGGGCCCAGGCGAGAAGTTCACCGGACCGGTCTACTGAGTCACGAACGGCGACCACGCACATGGCAACCGCGAACAAAACGCAGCCGACTCCAGACGACGTCGGTGCCTTTGTCGATCGAATTGCCGACCCTGTCAAACGCGCCGACAGTGCGGAACTGATTTCCGTACTGTCGGCTGCGACCGGCGAACCGCCGGTGATGTGGGGAACCAGCATCATCGGATTCGGTGCCCGCCACTATCGCTATGCAAGCGGACACGAAGGTGACACCGCACTGATCGGGTTCTCACCTCGAGCGACCGCACTGACCCTCTATTTGTCACTGAACTTCGACGAGCACGCCGCGACGCTCGGCCGCCTGGGCAAGCACAAGATCGGCAAAGGCTGCCTCTATGTCAAACGGCTCAGTGACATCGATCGCTCAGTCTTGGAAGAACTTGTCACGGAATCCGTTGCGGCGGCCCTGAACATGAATTCCTGAGCCGTCAACTCGCGTCAGCTGCCGAGCGAGCCGTCGGCGGCGGCTCTCCGAACAGCGCAGTCTCTCGAGGATCAAAAAGCTCCTTGGTCAGCGTCGCTTTCTGGATCCGATCGAGACGGAACCACCGAACCGCGTCCCTCGTTCGGCACCAACCGATCACGAACCACCGATCTCGGGCGTGAGCCAGCAAATGTGGCTCGACCGCACGCGTCGATTCGGCACCGTCTCCGTCGATGTACCGCAACGACACAACACACTTACGTTCCAAAGCCTGCTCGATCGCGCGCCGGTTCACTCCTGATTCGTCATCAGATTCTTCGTCATGCCGAACCCAGACGCGCCCGCTGAGTTCCTCAACTCTGGCCCGACTGTCGGCGTCCATGACGTCGAGTAGTTTGGCCAGGGCTGCCCGTCCGTCGTCCGCGAACGGAGCGTCTCCGACAGCAGTCAAGGCCAAGGCGATCGACACTGCCTGCGGGACAGTGAAATTCACCGGAGGTAGCGTCGCGCGCCCAATCAGACGGTAACCGCCGCCAGGTCCGCAGCGACCTTCGATCGCGGATCCCGACTCCGTCAATGTCTCGATGTCACGCTTGACTGTGCGCGGCGTGACACCGAATTGCGCCGCCAACTGCGCCGCATTTGACCCGCGATCGCCACGACGACGCAACTCCTCGAGGAGTGCGTGCAATCTGGCCGCTCGATTCACGTTTCCGATTGTCCCAAATTTCGATACCAAACGGTGACAAAATCGGTGACACGCAGTTGTCACCGATAGCCCGCCACTATGGGCTCATGAAAACTCACATCGTTCTGGTTCCCGGATTCTGGCTCGGCGCATGGGCGTGGGACGCGGTACTCCCCCACCTTCAACGCCCTGACACCCACGTAACCGCACTAACACTTCCGGGACTCGAGTCGGTGGACTCGCCCCGGAACACCGTGACTCTCGATTCCCACGTCAGCGCAATCGTCGACGCCGTCTCGAGGTCGGACGAACGCACGATCCTGGTCGTGCACAGCGGCGCCGGAGCGTCCGGGTACGCCGCGACCGATCGCGTACCCGACCAGATTGCGCGCATCGTCTACGTCGACAGCGGTCCGATGCCGGATGGCACCGCTCTTCGACCCGATCTCGCCGAGGATGCGATCGAGGTTCCACTACCGCCTTGGGCCGAACTGGAAGCAGACGGGAGCAGCATCGAGGGACTCGACGACGACGCCTTGACGGCGTTTCGTGACCGCGCTGTCCCCGAACCTGCGGGCGCAGCTCGAGATCAGATCGTCCTGACCGATCCGAGACGCTATTCGGTTCCCACCACTGTGGTGTGCAGCAGCTATCCCTCCGACGTCATCAAACAGATGGCTGATGGTGGATTTCCCATTGCCGTCGAACTCGCGAAGTTGCCGGTGACGTACGTCGATCTTCCGACCGGACACTGGCCGATGTGGTCACGCCCGAAGGAGTTGGCCGAAACCATTCTCGACGCAGCAGACGCATAGCGTCACGACGCAGCAGACGCATAGCGTCACGACGCAGCAGTGATGCCGGGACGACAAACCGTCCCGGCATCACTGCGATCGCGCCTATCTCACCCTGTCAGGCCACCGATGCGGACTTCTTCCGCGGCGCAGCCTTCTTGGGGGCCGTAGCCTTCGCGGCGCGCTTCTTCGCCACAGTCTTCTTCTTCACGGGAGCCTGTTGCGCACTGAGTACCTCGCTGAGGAACTTGCCGGTGTAGCTCTCGGGCACTGCGGCAATTTCTTCCGGAGTTCCTTCTGCCACAACGGTTCCGCCGCCGGATCCACCTTCGGGACCCATGTCGACAACCCAGTCCGATGTCTTGATGACATCGAGGTTGTGCTCGATCACGATGACACTGTTGCCCTTGTCGACCAATCCGTTGATGACGATCAGCAACTTGCGAATGTCCTCGAAATGCAGGCCGGTTGTCGGCTCGTCGAGGATGTAGACGGTACGTCCGGTGGAACGTTTCTGAAGCTCGGCGGCAAGCTTGACGCGCTGCGCCTCGCCGCCGGACAGCGTCGGTGCCGGCTGTCCCAGTCGCACGTAACCGAGACCGACGTCCACCAGAGTCTTCAGGTACCGGTGAATCGAGGTGACCGGCTGGAAGAACTCCGCTGCCTCCTCGATGGGCATGTCCAGTACCTCGGCGATGGACTTGCCCTTGTAGTGAACCTCGAGTGTCTCGCGGTTGTACCGAGCCCCGTGGCAAACCTCGCAGGGTACGTACACGTCGGGCAGGAAGTTCATCTCGATCTTGAGTGTGCCGTCACCCGAGCATGCCTCGCAGCGACCGCCCTTGACGTTGAACGAGAAACGCCCCGGCTGATAGCCGCGCACTTTGGCTTCGGTTGTGGCAGCGAACAGCGTACGAATCTTGTCGAACACACCGGTGTAGGTAGCCGCGTTGGACCGCGGGGTACGGCCGATCGGCGACTGATCAACCTGAACCAACTTGTCGAGTTGGTCGAGTCCGTTGATTCGGGTGTGGCGGCCAGGCACCTGACGCGCGCCGTTGAGCTTGTTGGCCATGACGGTGGCCAGGATGTCGTTCACCAATGTCGACTTGCCCGAACCGGAAACACCGGTAACCGCGGTGAGAACACCCAATGGGAAGCTCACATCGATGCCGTCGAGGTTGTGCTCACGCGCACCGACAACGGTGACCTGACGCTTACGATCGACCGGGCGACGGATCTCCGGGACCTCGATGAACTTTCGCCCGGACAGATAAGCGCCGGTAATCGACTCGTCGCAGGTGAGCAGCTCTTCGTAGGGTCCGCTATGGACTACCTGGCCGCCGTGCTCTCCGGCATACGGACCGATGTCGACCACCCAGTCGGAGGTACGAATCGTGTCTTCGTCGTGCTCGACCACAATCAGGGTATTGCCGAGATCGCGAAGCCTGGTCAGTGTTTCGATCAGGCGACGGTTGTCTCGCTGGTGCAAACCGATGGACGGCTCGTCCAGCACGTAGAGCACACCGACAAGACCCGAACCGATCTGCGTTGCCAGCCGGATTCGCTGGGCCTCGCCGCCGGACAGGGTGCCAGCGGCACGCGACAGCGAGAGATACTCGAGGCCGACGTCGAGGAGGAATCCGAGGCGGGCCTGAACTTCCTTGAGCACCTGTCCCGCGATGGCTTCTTCGCGTGAACCGAGCGTGAGACTGTTCAGGAAATCTGCGCAGTCGGAGATCGAGAGTTCACACACCTCCGCGATGGACTTGCTGCCGAAATCTCCGGCGGCAATGGTCACCGACAGGATTTCCGGACGCAGTCGCGCACCGCCACACGCGGGACACGGGGTGTCGCGCATGTAGCCGTCGTAGCGTTCCTTCATCTGATCGGATTCGGTCTGCTCGAGCCTGCGATGCAGGAAGGGCATGACGCCCTCGAACTCCGCGTAGTAAGAACGGGTACGGCCGTACCGGTTCTTGTACCGGACGTGGACCTGTTCCTCACTGCCCTCGAGAATTGCCTTGCGCGCCTTGGCTGGAAGCTTGTTCCACGGCGTCTTCATGTCGAAGCCGAGGATGTCGCCGAGGCCGGACAACAAGCGCCCGAAGTACTCGGAACTCTGCCCCATCGACCACGGCGCGATTGCTCCGTCCTCGAGGCTCAATTCCGCGTCGGGTACAACAAGTTCGGGGTCTACCTCTTTGCGAATACCCAGACCCGTGCACTCCGGGCAGGCTCCGTACGGCGAGTTGAACGAGAACGAACGCGGCTCGAGATCGTCGATCGCGAGTGGATGGGCGTTGGGGCACGCCAACTTCTCGGAGAATCGTCGCTCCCGATCGGGCGCGTTTTCTTCACGGTCGACAAAGTCGAGAACAACAATGCCTTCGGCAAGCCGGAGAGCGGTCTCCACCGAATCCGTCAGTCGCTGCTTGGAGCTTGCCTTCACCTGAAGACGATCGACGACAACTTCGATGTCGTGCTTTTCCTGCTTCTTCAGCTTCGGCGGATCGGTCAACGGGTAGACGACACCATCAACCCGCACACGTGAGTAACCCTGCGTATTGAGCTGCTCGAAAAGATCGACGAACTCGCCCTTGCGGGTGCGCACAACCGGAGCGAGGACCTGAAACTTGATGCCCTCCTCCATGTCGAGGACCTGATCGACAATCTGTTGAGGGGTCTGGCGTGCGATTTTCTCCCCACACACCGGGCAGTGAGCGGAACCTGCGCGGGCATAGAGAAGACGAAGATAGTCGTAGACCTCGGTAATGGTTCCGACGGTTGACCGGGGGTTCCGGTTGGTCGACTTCTGATCGATCGACACCGCAGGCGATAAGCCTTCGATGAAATCGACATCTGGTTTGTCCATCTGGCCCAGGAACTGACGCGCGTACGCCGAGAGTGACTCGACATACCGGCGCTGTCCTTCGGCGAAGATCGTGTCGAACGCAAGGCTGGATTTACCCGAACCCGACAAACCCGTGAAGACGATCATGCTGTCTCGCGGGAGATCCAGGTCGACTCCTCGCAGATTGTGCTCTCGCGCACCCCGCACGATCAGGCGATCCGACACACCAATTCCCTTCATCGTCATTCATCTAGGGCTGTCCACCAGCGACATCACCGACATCTCGAGCACTCAAACGCAGCGAGTCCTCGAACGACGCCATGGTAGGCCGAGCCACCGACATGTTTTGGCTGCAAGCATGAACCCAGCGTTCTACCAGCCCCTATTCGAAGGTAGCCTGCGAATCATGACGAATCAGCCCATCGTGATCGACAACTCCTATACCGGTCAGCTCTCCCCCGATTCTGCGCCTCAACGACGCACTATCGACAGTGCAACCATCACGAAGATGTCAGTCGGCCCCATGGACAACAACACCTACCTCGTGGTCTGTTCCGCAACCGGGAAATCAATCCTGATCGACGCGGCCAACGAAGCCGAGAAAATCGTTGCGCTGATCGAGCAGGAAGCTCCGGTGTTCGACTCCATCGTCACAACACACCAGCATGGCGACCACTGGCTGGCTCTGAAAGACGTCCACGCTGCTACCAACGTGCCAACCGCTGCGCATCCGCTCGATGCCGATGCACTTCCCGTGACCCCGGACATTCTGCTCGAGGACGGCGACAGCGTCACGGTCGGAAACCTGACCTTGGATGTCATCCACCTGTCCGGCCACACCCCCGGCTCCATCGCACTCGTGCTCACCGAACCGTCGGGCCAGGTTCACATTTTCACCGGCGACTCGCTCTTCCCAGGCGGAGTGGGTAAGACCGCTGATCCCGAGAAATTCACCTCACTGCTCAGTGATGTCGAGACCAAGCTCTTCGGACGCTACGACGACTCCGCCATCGTCTACCCCGGCCACGGCAAGGACACGACACTCGGCGCCGAGCGTCCGCACTTGCAGGAGTGGCGCGAACGCGGTTGGTGACCCTTGCACCGCACATCCCCAGTGCTGCCCCGCCACGCGCGTTGGGGATGACCGCCCGTCGACGGACGTGGTCAGTCCGGGAAGTCGCTCAGCAGCCGACTCAGACCGAATGGACTTCGACTCCAAGTTGTCGACAATCGGACCAGCTCCGCGGCCAAGCAGCTTACTGGGCCGCAACACCTACCCAGGGTCCGTCACTCACGGCCGCGATAGCTGGAACGGGGAGCTAGGACAGCTCCTCGACTTCTCTAGCTGAGCGGTATCATCATCGCGAACCGTCACTTCCAAGGAGCCCACATGACCGCACCGCTCCACAGTCGGCAACTGCGGTCCGTGTCGAGCGCGAAGCGCACTGAACGGAAGTCGGTGCGCCGCCACCACGGAGCATCCGAGGTCAAAATCTTCGGATCGGTAGCCAGCGCCGTTGCTGGGGAAGAGCTTTCGGAGTTACTCGCCACACATGTCGGGGTCGTGGCGCGAGAAGTATCCAAGGAAGCAGTGTCGGAAACTGCCCACGCCGATTTGGTCGACGTGTGAGCAGAATTCTGGCGCCGGGCGAAACCTGCTGGCGCATCGAGCCGGCAGATAATCTTGCCTGCATTGTCGATGCCGCTGACTACTTTCATCATGCGAAGTCCGCGATGCTGCAAGCTGAGAAACGAATCATGTTGATCGGCTGGGACTTCGACACGCGCATCAAACTCGAGCCGCGAGAGAAGACGCTCGACGGCCCTAATCGGCTGGGCATGTTCCTACGCTGGCTTGTCCGCGAGAAACCCGACCTCGAAATCCTCGTCCTGAAATGGAACATAGGGGCCTTCACCGCAATCGGACGCGGCATGACTCCCGTCTTCGTGTCGAACTGGTTGACCAACGAGCGTCTTCGGTTCGAAATCGACGGCGCCCACCCCGTGGGCGCCGCACACCATCAGAAAATCATCGTGATCGACGATGCTCTGGCGTTCTGCGGCGGCATCGACATGACGGTGGACCGCTGGGACACCTCGGATCACGTCGACCGCAACGACTACCGAATCACACCGAGCGGAAGGCGTTACGGCCCTTGGCATGACGCGACCACAGCGGTAGACGGCAGTGCAGCTGCGGCCATCGGTGAATTGGCGCGGGCACGCTGGAAATCCGCAACCGGCGAGGACCTGAGACCGGTCAAGAGCACGGCAACACCGTGGCCCGTCAATCTGGCACCCACATTGCGGGTGGTCGACGTAGCTATCGCCAGAACTCTGCCGGAACTCGACGAACGCACTGAGGTACGCGAGATCGAGGCGCTTTATCTCGCGGCCATCGCCGGTGCCGAACACACGCTGTACATCGAAAGCCAGTACCTCGCCTCACGCACTCTGGCCGAGGCGATCGCCGCACGCCTGCGCGAGGCCGACGGACCGGAGATCGTTCTGGTCATTCCGCGCAATGCCGACGGGTGGTTGGAACAAAAGGCGATGGATGGGGCACGCCACGACCTGTTGCATCTGTTGTGGACCGCTGACGTCCATGACCGGTTCGGTGCGTTCTATCCCGTGACCTCCTCTGGTGCACCAATTTACGTGCACGCAAAGATCCTGGTGATGGATGATCGACTCCTGCGAATCGGGTCGTCGAACCTCAACAACCGTTCGATGGGCTTCGACACCGAATGTGACATCGCCGTCGAATCCTACGACGATTCAGATGTCGAGTTGCGGGCCTCGATCGTCGGACTGCGGCGCCGACTGCTCAGCGAGCACCTCGACGTCACCGAGAATGAGATCGACGACGAGTTGCGGGAGCACTCACTGTTGACGACGGTTCGCGCACTTGCGTCCTCCGACGCCCGCAGTCTGCGTGAATTCGACCGAAACACAGTCGACAGCGAAGACCACGTGCTCGCTGAAAATGCACTGATGGATCCGGAACGTACGCCACCGAGGCTGAGCGACCGAATCGACGGGATACGCCGTCTCCTCGACAGACGCTGAGACTCGAACCGCTCCACGACCTGTCGATCGGAGAAGTAACAATGGAAGTCGTCACGACATATTCGACATCCCTGACGTTGGAGGTCGCCATGCAGTCGTCGCGTGCGGAACACACGGCAACGGCGCGGGGCCGAGGGGTTCGCCGCACTGGACACGCTGGCAGCGCGAACCCGATCTCATCTCAAGCTGCTCGCAGTAGTACGACTCGATTGATCGTTCCAATCGATGATCAAATCGGCCGCGGCGCTTTTCATCTATCCCGGCGCAGATCGATGCGCAGGTCGTGGGGGCGAACATTCCGCCTTGCAACGGCACCATCCCCGTTTCGTGACTAAACCTACCGATCCCCCCTTTTTCGACGAAATCCGGAAGCGTTAGTTATCAATCAGCCAGTTCGTTCCGGAACTGAAAATATTTTGTCGATCTTCCAAACTTTCACTTTGAACTCACCGCCGATCCGAAGACATTCGATATTCAGTGATAGAAAGGAGGATTTTCCTCGGGATCATGAATTACCGCGTCGAGCCGAGAATCCGCGATGATAAGTTCGATCGCTTCTGCGGGGCCGGCGATCATTGCGAACTCACCGAACTGTCAGGCCAGGTTCACGTTCACCAGCGACTCGCTCTTCCCAGGCGGAGTGGAGAAGACCGCTGATCCTGAGAAATTCACCTCACTGCTCAGCGATGTCGAGACAAAGCTCTTCGGACGCTACGACGACTCCGCCATCGTCTAGCCCGGCCATGGCAAGGACACGACACTCGGCGCCGAGCGTCCGCACTTGCAGGAGTGGCGCGAACGCGGTTGGTGACTTGGAGATGGGGGCGCCCGCTCCGGTATCGAATACCGGAGCGGGCGTCGTCGAAGATTCGATTTCGAAGAAACTGTGACTAGCTCGACACTCCGAATCGCTTCTCGATCCAGGCTGCTGTCAGATCGGCAAGCTCGTCACGGGCACCGGAGGTGAGGAAGTAGTGATCCGCCTCCAACGCGTGAAACTCCTTGTCCTGCGCGCCAATCAACCCGTGGATCGCGTCAGCATCACTGGGGAACACACCCGTATCCTGCAAACCGTTGACCACAAGTGCGGGAACGGTGATGTTGGGCAGATGCGCGACCGCCCGCGTCTGCGAGTCCTCGAGACTCCATAGCGAAAGCCACGTCCGCAAGGTGCAGGCCGAGGCAATTCCAAAGACCGACCGGTTGGCGCGCTCCGGCACTCCGGCGTAGCAGAGGTTCGCCTTGCGATTGGTGGGTTCGAGGGTCGGATCGACCATCCGCGGATCAGCCCAGGTCCGGAACACCGAAAACGGCCGGTCGTGGTAGCCCGCGGCGGTGAGTCGCTCGAATTCCTCCTTCACCCATCGGGTGATGCGATGGTTTCTGGCAACCTGCGCGGCCCGGTAGCGCTCGACGAACTCGACACTGTAAGCAGGCCCGTTAGCCGGATCGAACAAGTCGAGGGATGAATCGGTTGCCAGAGGATCGCTCTCATCAGTGACCGAACCGTCCATCCATGAAGTGAGAACGTCAGGCCGACCCAGGTGAGCTGCGGTAGAGATGTACGCGTCGCCGGCCGGCAGGTTTTCGACACCTGCCGCCAGGGACATTCCGGGTAACGGTGTGATACTCGGTGCCACCGCCTGAGACTGGTAAGCCGCCATGAGCGAACCACCGCCCGAGTTGCCAAGCAGGATGACGTTCTCCACACCGGCTTCCTCTCGGAGCCAACGAACGCCAACTCCGATATCACTGAGTGCGTAATCCAGGATGAATCTCGCCTCGTCGCCGCGGAACCGGGTATTCCAGCCGAGGAAGCCGATCCCCCGTTCCGCAAGATAATCCGCCATGTAATGCTCGGAAAAGTCGATTTGGTAGTGCGTCGCGATGACCGCCGTCTTCGGGCGCGTTCCGGCCCGCCGGTGGTAGAGACCCTGACACGGGTGTCCACCCGCGCCCATCCGGGGAAGGTTAAGACTCGGCAGTCCGACAAAGGTGCGTTCGATGGCCACTACGACTCCTTGTTTATAAATCTGGGTTCAGATTTAGTACCACGGCGCCGAGCCATAAGTCCATACCTCTCACTCGCGCCAATACACGGCACGGAACCAGATCTCGGTCAACGTGGCGATGCATGCCTCGTCATCTACGCCTGCGGCGCCCCCGTTAGCCAGCTTCTCGTAACTGAACATGTTCAACATCCCCACAATCGCCGTGGCGGTGAGACGCGGATCGACGCCAGGGCAGTATCCCCGTTCCTGCGCAATGACGACTTCCTCGGCAATACCGGAAATAGCTTCGTCACAGAGCTCGTCCCAGACCCGAGCGAAGTCGTCGTTGACCATGGCGAGCTGAAAGACCCCCACCATCTCCGCAAGTCGCTCTCGGTATGTCTCCCAGTGGGCCCTGGCTGAAGCCTCTACACGCTGCCGCGGTTCGCGGCCGACCAGCTTCCGATTGGCCTGCGCACGCACACGCGCATCCACCTGGAACTGACGTGCCCAACTCTCGAGCAACGCCTCCTTGGATTCGTAGTAGTTGTAGAACGAGGCCGGCGATCTTCCGGCTTCCGCGAGAATGTCAGCCACGCGCATCTTGAGGAAGCCTTTCTTCGCGATCACCTTTCGTGCAGCCGCATCGATCGCTTCCAACGTCTCGCGGCCACGCTTTGTCGGTCGCGCCTTCTCAGGACCAGTCATGTGCGCACCCTTTCACGGCAGCCTTGGATCTCCAGCCGTCTTTCTACACCAGAAGCACGTTAAGGCTGCGCCCACTGCTCACTGCACGACCATTGTCCGCATATGAATCTGATGTTAGAATCATATTTTTACTCTGGAAGGGATGCCCATGAACTCGCCCCGTTTCGAAGTCCGCGGCTTCAACCATGTCGCGCTCGTCTGCTCGGATATGGAAAGGACGGTGGACTTCTACACCAACATCCTCGGCTTTCCGCTCGTAAAGACCGTCGATCTTCCCGACGGCATCGGACAACATTTCTTCTTCGACGTCGGCAACGGGAACTCACTAGCGTTCTTCTGGTTCACCGACGCTCCCGACGGCGTGCCAGGCATTTCCGCGCCGGTCGAGAAGCCCGGCTTCGGCGAATGGACGAGCGCTGTGAGTTCGCTCAATCACATCGCGTTCGATGTCCCACCGGAGAAGTTCCAGGACTATCGCCAGAAGCTGAAGGAATCAGGTGTCCGGGTGGGCCCTCTCGTGAATCACGACGACAGCCCTTCCCAGATCGCGACCGAGATGCACGACGGCGTGTACGTCCGCTCGTTCTACTTCCAGGACCCCGACGGCATACTCCTCGAGTTCGCATGCTGGATGCGTGCCTTCGGTCCGCACGACGTCTCACACACTCCGCGAACTGGAGCGGACCGCCGTAAGCCCGTATCCGTCAACGACTAGAGCCAGCACTGACTGAATACCGGAAGGACGGGCCGTGGCGCCGCGTACCCTGTTCGACAAGCTCTGGGACGAGCACGTTGTGGTTCGCGGCGAAACCGGCCCCGACCTGCTCTACGTCGACCTGCACTTGCTTCACGAAATGACGTCTCCACAAGCCTTCGAGGGACTCCGGGCCGCGGGCCGTCCAGTCCGTCGGCCGGATCTGACCATGGCGACGGAGGACCACAACGTACCTACCACCGGAGCTGGGTCTCCCATCTCGGATTCGATGAGCCGACTGCAATTGGAGTTGGTTCGCCGCAACTGCGCGGCCTTCGGTGTGCCACACAACCCCATGGACTCAGCCGGCAACGGCATCGTTCACGTCATCGGACCCGAGCAGGGCTTGACGCAGCCCGGCCTGACAATCGTGTGCGGCGATTCGCACACCTCCACCCACGGAGCGTTCGGCGCACTTGCATTCGGGATCGGAACGAGTCAGGTCGAGCACGTCATGGCGACACAAACACTCCGCATGGAGAAGCCGAATTCGATGCAGGTATGCGTCGACGGCCATCTCGACACCAGCGTGAGCGCAAAAGACCTCGCCCTGTACGTCGTTCGCACTCTAGGTCCCAACGGCGGCGCCGGAAGCGTCATCGAATACCGCGGAAGCGCGATTCGTTCGCTCAGCATGGAACAGCGAATGACCTTGTGCAACATGACTATCGAATGCGGCGCACGCGGCGGCCTGGTTGCCCCCGACGGCGTGACCTTTGCTTATCTGCGCGGCCGCAAGCACGCTCCGACAGGCGCTTTGTGGAACCAGGTGCTCACCTACTGGCAAACCTTGCAGACGGACGACGGCGCCCTCTTCGACTACACGCACGAATTGTCCGCCTCCGACGTCTCCCCCACGGTCACCTGGGGCACCATCCCCAGTCACTCGGTCTCGCTGGACGGCTTTGTCCCATCCCCCGACGACTACAGCGATCCCGCCGAGCGCGAAGCGGCGACACGCGCCCTTGCCTACATGGCCCTCGAGCCAGGAACGCCTATGCGCGACATAACAATTGACACTGTTTTCATCGGATCGTGTACCAACGGTCGGCTCGAAGACTTACGTGCGGCAGCCCAGGTTCTCACAGGCCGCACCGTTGCTCCCGGCGTCCGGGCCCTCGTCGTTCCCGGTTCACGAGCCGTTGCGGCGGCGGCCGAGGCTGAGGGCCTCGACCGGATCTTCACTCAGGCCGGATTTGCGTGGCGTTCCGCCGGGTGTTCGATGTGCACTGCCATGAACCCGGATGCACTTGGTCCCGGACAACGTTCGGCATCGACGACCAATCGGAATTTCGAGGGTCGCCAAGGCCCTGGGGCGCGGACTCACCTGGTATCGCCTGCAGTAGCGGCGATGACGGCAGTGCGCGGCCGGCTCAGCGGTCCTGGGGACCACTGAGCCGGCCGGTTTAACCACCGAGCCGGTCGCAACACTCGGCTCCGTCTGCCTATCGAACCCCGAATCCGGCTTCACGGGTTCGGACCAGTGCCGTCAGCGTCGCATTGACCGGCGCAAGCCGCCCCACCTTTGCGGCTTCTCGGGGAACAGCGCCGTTGATCGATCCGATCTCACTGACCCGCCCGGCTTCGTGATCGAGTAGCGCCGACGGTTTTGCTGCGGGCATCGCCGCACCGAAATCCCGTACGAAAGCGACCGGGTCTGCCACATCGATCGCGATATCGCGGGCCCTGGCTATCTCCCAGGTCTCCGTCGCGGCGGCCCGGCTGACCGGACCCATGTGCTCGTGATCGAGCACATCGCCCACGGTGAGACCGGTGAGCGCACACGGCGCACTGTATGCGACATTGCAGATCAGCTTCTCCCACTGCATCGCTGCGATGTCGGCCACAGCCAGCGCGTCGAATCCCGCTGTCCGCCACGCACCGGCAACCCTGTCGACGGCCTCGAACGAGAGATCTTCGTAAGCACCGAATCGCATCGCCCTCATCGCGTTGTGATTCACCCGGCCAGGAGCGATCAGCGACGCGCCGAAACCGCTTGCAATGCCCACAGCCAGTCGGTCTGCGCCGACGTGCCGAGCGACCTCGTCCGCCGATCCCAATCCGTTCTGAATCGTGAGCACCACGGTGTCGTCACCGATCAACATCCCGAGGGAGGCGGCGGCGCCGGCGACGTCGGCGGCCTTGACAGCGAGTACGACGAGATCAACCGACTCGTTCGGGATCGTCAGGAAAGCGCGCACAGGCACCACACGTTCCCCGTCCGGACCTGAAATTCGCAGACCCGAGGTTGAGATGGCCTGAACGTGATCTCCCCAGCGGTCCACCACCAGCACGTCGTGGCCGGCCCCAGACAAGCGGCCTGCGTACACGGAACCCATTGCGCCGCAACCTACTACTGCAATCTTCAGAGATTGGTTCATGTCACCAACTCCACGATTCTCTCGGCCAGACCCGACTTCGCCTCCAACCCGAACCCGGGGTTGTCCGCGGGTCGAATCAGTCCGTCGGCCAGGACACAATCGTCGCTGTAACCGCCGAACGGTTGGAAGACACCCGGATACGCTTCGCAACCGCCCAAACCCAACCCGACGACGATATGCAGATTCATCAGGTGCCCACCGTGGGGCATTGCGGCCGTTCGATCGAAGCCCCGGTGTTCCATCAGCGCAATCATTTCCGCGTACTCGGTCAGGCCGTAACTCAGTCCCGCATCCATCTGGAGGATGTCGCGATCCGGTCGTAGACCACCGAATCGGAGGAGGTTACCGACGTCTTGTGTGGAAAAAAGGTTCTCGCCAGTCGCGATCACGCCGTCGTAGACCTCGCACAGATCGCTGCACAGGGCGTAATCGAGCGGATCGACCGCCTCCTCGTACCAGCGCAGACCATAGGGGGCGAGCGCCTCGGCGTATTTCAAGGCTTGGTCACGGTCGAAACGACCGTTTGCATCGACCGCCAGATGTCGTCCGCTCCCGGTGACCTCGATGGCAGCATCGATCCGGCGCAGATCCTCGCCGAGTTCGACCCCACCGATCTTGATCTTGACGGCCGAGTATCCGGCAGCCCGGTAACCGGCGATCTCAGCTCGCAATCTCCCCAGGTCGTCGATGTCCTGGTAGTAACCTCCGGCGGCGTAGACCGGCGCACCCGAAGCCAGCGGCGTCCGGCCGTATGCTCGCGCGATCGTCTGGTAAACCGGTTCATCGTGGTACTTGGCGAGCACGTCCCACACCGCCAGTTCGATCGCACTCGCCGCCGCCGCGCGGTCTCCGTGACCTCCTGGCTTCTCGTCTGTGCGGGCGACCTTCAGAACCCGAGCAGGATCCAGCAACCCGGTGGTCGGCGACAGCAGAGTGTCCGGGTCTGCCTCGAGGACCCGCGGAATCATCCGTTCGCGCAGAATACCGCCCTGCGAGTGCCTCCCGATCGAGTTGAAGGCAACACCCACCAACGGACGCCCGTTCCGAATTATGTCGGTGACAACGGCGACAAGGGACACCTTGTGCCGATCGAAGCTGACAACCGCGTTCGAGATGGCGCCGACCAGCGGCACATCAAGCTCGCGGATCTCGGTGATCCTCAATTTTCCTCCATAGCTGTTCTGAGCTAGCTGTTCTCAACGACGCCGCTGCATCGACACGTTGAAGTCGAATCGATCGCCCGGGTGTATCGACACCGTCACCTGGGCTACCGCCCCCGAGCTCTCTACATATCTGCGGGTGATTTCGAGGCAGGGCGAACCCGCCTCGGCACGCAATAGATCGGCAAGGTCGTTCGGCAAGGCGCACGCACGGATTCGCTGCTCGACGCGATCGGTCAGGCGCCCGGTACACCGCTCGACGATCTCGTTGATGAGACCGTCCGGGCGTTCGAGGCGGTCTCCGACGGTAGCGGCGACGTCAGGATCGAGGTACACGTCCGTGTGGCACACCGGGCTCTCTTCACCGAGATCACCGAGGCGCAACATCCGGATGCGCGCCCACCGATCACCGGCATGGCCGCCGATCTGCTCAGCCAACAGCTGATCGGCAACCACGCCGTCTCGAGTCAGCACCAGCCGTCGAGTCTCGACCGAGTACTGCAGCAAATCGTTCATGTTCGTGACGGTGCGCGAATATCCGCCGGTGGGCTGGATGGATTCCACCGTTGTCCCGATCTTGCGTCGCCGCGACACCATGCCCAAGCTCTCCAGGGAACCCAACGCCGAACGGACCGTGGCTCGGGACACTGCGTAGCTGTCGGCGAGGCTTATCTCCGTCGGCAGCTTCGAGCCCACCGGATACGACCCGTCCTCGATCCGTCGGGCGAGTGAACGCGCTACCTCCTCATACCGAGCTACCACTTATCTTTTCCTCCCGGTCGTGGGGATTCATGCGATCCCCCGCTCATGTTGCGCCCAATAGGGCCTGCGCAGCTCACGTTTGAGAAGCTTGCCACTGGGGTTTCGCGGTAGTTCGGCCACGATGTCAACCGACGTGGGGCACTTGTAGTGCGCCAGATGCTGCCGGCAGTAGGAGATCACGTCGCTCACATCCAGGCCCTCGCGGGTGGGCACAATCACGGCTTTCACCGTCTCACCCCAACGCTCGTGCGGCACTGCGATCACGGCGGCGTCGCGCACAGCGGGATGCGCCATGAGCACGTTCTCCACTTCCACCGGATACACGTTCTCCCCGCCGGAGACAATCATGTCCTTGACCCGGTCGCAGAGAAACAGATACCCGTCTTCGTCGAGGTAGCCCGCGTCTCCAGTCCGGAACCAACCGTCGCCACTGAGCACTGCGGCTAGTTCATCCGGCTGGTTGTGGTATCCCGTCAACAGCATCTCGCTGCGTGTCCACACCTCGCCGGTCGCACCCACCGATACCCGTTCCCCCGTGACAGGGTCGAAGACACCCATTTCGACGCCGCGCACAGGCCGACCGGCCGACGCGAGCAGCAGGCCGCCGCCGCGATGATCCTCTGCATCGAGAATCGTTATCGGACCGCAAGTTTCGGTCATTCCATAGGCTTGCATGAGGTCACAGCCGAAGACGTCCTGCGCAACCGAGGCAACGGTGGGCGACATCGGCGAACCGCCATAGATCAGGGTCCGCAACTCCGGGTACGTCGAGCGGCGCGCACTCTCGTGCTCGACCAACATCTGCACCACGGCGGGCACTGTCAAAGCGTGGTTGACAGCGCCCCCGGCCAGGACGGGCAGCACCAACTCCGGACGGACGTCGAGAACGTGGTGCGAACCGGCGCCAAGCCCGAGACAGTAGAAGATCCAACCGGTGCCGGAAATATGGAAGTTCGGCGCCGGAACCATGACAACGTCTCCCGGGTGGATCTGCCAGGGTGGGTTGGACGCAAGATTGGCAGCGATCGCCCGGTTGGACAGCTGCACACCCTTGGGCCGACCGGATGTTCCCGACGTATAAACCATGAGCGCGATATCGTCCGGGCCGGCGGCGGGTGTCACAGGCTCCTCGGAAAACTGCGCCAGCCAATTCTCGAAATCCTGTGGCTGTGCATCCGGGACGAGTAGGCGGGTACGGCCGTCCTCCGGTACCGGATATCCGAACTGCGGCATAAATTCTGCCTCGACCACGATCGCATCCAGGTCCGCATCCGCGACTATCTCTTGCATCTCCCGGCGGCTCAGCCGCCAATTAAGTGGCGTAGCAGCGGCTTTCACCAAGGAAGCTGCAGCAAGCACCACTCCCCACGACACTGCACTCTTTCCCGCAAAACCGACGCCACGGATGGTGGCACTATCAGGCACCAAAACAGCGAAGCCGTTGGCGAGCCGACTGCTGTGCCGATACCACTCACCAAAGGTATGTGCGGCAACGCCTTCGACGGCAATACCAGGTGAATCGGGCCTTTCCTGTGACCAGTACTCGAGCATTCGTCCGATTGAATAATGATGATCCATGTTCTCCTCGTCCTCTTATACGCGCAGCTGAAGGGCCGTTCAGGCGGAACCGGCTACCAGGCGCTCGCGCAGTTCGACTTTGCGCACCTTGCCCAGAGCATTGCGCGGCAGCTCTGTGATGTGTTCGATCGAGGACGGACACTTGAACCCCGCCAGCCGTTCTCGGCAATGGCTGTCCAGTTCGCCGACATCCGGGACGACACCCGCTGCGCACACGACGAACGCCACCGGGGTCTCACCCCACTTCGGATGCGGCCGTGCAACGACTGCGACGTCGACAACTGCCGGGTGGTCGAGCAGTGCCCGCTCGATTTCGGCGGGGTACACGTTCTCGCCGCCGCTGATGATCATGTCTTTCGAACGTCCGACGATCCGGAGGAAGTTGTCCTCGTCGAGCACTGCCATGTCGCCCGTCCGGTACCAGCCGTCACTGGTGAAGGCTGCTTCGGTCTCGCCGGGATTTCGCCAGTACTCGCGGATGACATTCTCGCTACGAACCCACAACTCGCCGGGTGCGCCCGTCGGTTGCGCGTTCCCGGCGGGATCGACGATCCGCGCCTCCCATCCCTGCGAGATCTGGCCCGCGGTAGCGAGCCGAGCGCTCCCCGGGACATGATCCTCCGGTCGCAGGACCGACAGGAAACCCTGGAGTTCGGTGCTGCCGTAGATTTGTCGGAACCGTCGGCAGATCACACGAAGCGCCCTCTCGAGCAGCTCCGATTCGATCGGGGCAGCGCCGTACTGCACTTCGAGCAGGCTCGACAGATCTGCGTCCTGTGTGGTCCGCTCCATCGTGTCAACGAGCATCTCGACGATAGTCGGGGCGGCGGTGAAGAAGTTGATCCGCTCGCGCCCGATCACGTTGATGACGCGGTCGATGTCGACACCGTCGTGAATGAAGAGCGTTCCTCCGGTGAGGAAGCACTGCATCGCCTGGGCGAACCCTGCGAGGTGGAACAGCGGCATCATCACCAGGTGGCGACTGCCTCGCTGCTGGTCGCCGATGTCGATCGCGAACCCCGCGAGCCCCCGGATGAGGGCGCCGTGATCGAGCGGGATGATCTTGGGCAGACCGGTGGTTCCACTACTGTGCATGAGGAACGCCGCCTGATCGGCACGCAACCGATCCCGTGGATACGGCGCCGGTGGTTCGCCGCAGCAATCCGCTCCCGTCCAGCCCTCACTCTTCGCTCCTGAAACCACACGGACGAGATCGTCTCGGTTCTCCATGACGGACTGATAGGCCTGGTCGACGAAAATACCTGCGGGCGTGGCAGTATCGAGCAAACGATCGATTTCGTGCGCAGTCATTCGCCAGTTCACGAGCAACGGCAGCGCTCCGAGTCTCATGAGACCCAATGTCTGAACCAGAAATTCGGCGCTGTTGCGTGCGATCACCGCCACAACGTCGTCCGGCCGAATGCCGCGTGCCCACCACTGCGCAGCAGTGCGCTCGACGCGGGCTCGAAACTGTCGGTAGGTCAACTGCTCCCGATCGTCGCTCACGGCCAGCGCGTCCGGATCGGATGTGGCACGCCAGTCAAGGACATGCAGCCAGGTGTACATCAGACGGTCTCCTTCTCCTGGTGTGGTTCGGGCGTCGGGTCAGGCTCAGGCGGCGGCGCGAGTTCTTGCTTCGGCCCAGGTCTGGAGCCCGCGCGGTGCGTCGGTCCGAGCAGCCATCCGAGAACTCGATCGAGCCCACCGCGGGCAAACATGATCACGAGAATCAGTAGACCGCAGTAGACGAAAACGCTCATGACGTTTGCGTCGATGCCGCCTTGTCCTACTGGCACGAGAAAGGGAATGTTGCCGGCGAACTGCCCGAGCACCCGCGGCAGTGCGGTGACGAACACCGCGCCGGCAATGGCGCCGCGCAGGCTGCCGAGACCACCGATGATGATGATGACCAGGTAATCGGTCGACAGCAGGAACCCGAACGCCTGTGGAGTGATGAACTGAATCGTCACTGCAAGAAGGACACCCGCAATACCGGCGTATACGGAGGCGACGAAGAATGCCGCAGCCTTGTTCCGGCCTACGTTGACACCCATCGCCGAGGCCGCCACTTCGCTCTCACGCACCATGGACAGAGCCAGGCCGGGCCTGGCCTGAACAATTCTGCGAGCCGCAATGTACGCAACTGCTACGAGTGCGATTCCGAGCAACCACAGTTTCTCCACCGCGCCGAAGGGCACACCGAGCACATTCCACGGTTCGCTGTCACCGAAATTCACGCCGAGGATCTCGAATTCCGGGACAGCTCTGCCGATGTAGCCACCGCTCAATTGTTCGACCTCGTTGAGAAAGTGAACCCAGATGAACACAAGCCCGATGGTGACGACCGCCAGATAGAGTCCGGTTACCCGACTCGACAACGGGCTGAGCAGCAGGCCCCCGATCCCCGCGGTGAGCACTGCCCCGACGGCTGCGACCGCAGGCGGCAAACCCAGGCCCCAGACATTGTCACCGGGTGGGCTCGCCAATGTGACGTACCCGTAGGCGCCGATACCGACGAAGACCGCATGCGCCAACGAAATCTGCCCCGCCACGCCCACGAGCATCGCCAAACCCATCGCAGCGATCGCTGCCGCCATCGCCAAACCGCCTAGTTGCAACCAGAACTCGCCGACGAAGTACGGCGCGATGACCAGTGCGACCACAAGACCCACCACGAGGAAACGTCCTCTAGACACGGGCCACCTGCTTTGTGCTGAACAGCCCCTCGGAACGCACCAGCAGGACGACCAGCAGAAGAATCCAGGCGCTGATACCCGAAAGGTTGTGCGCCCACCCGCCCAAAGAACTCTCGTAGGTTGCCGCAAACGCCTCCGTCAGGCCGAGCATCAATCCGCCGACCAGCGCGCCGGTGACCGATCCCAGACCGCCGATAACGGCAGCCGGGAAAGCGCGAAATGCTGTGTCCGCCAAGGACGGTGCAACACCTGCAGCCGGGAAGGACGCAAGGAACAACCCTGCGAGAACGGCCAGTGCACCACCAATCGCCCAGCTCGTCCACGAGACACGCGACAAACGCACGCCCATCAACTTGGCAACCTCCGCATCCTGGTTGCTCACCCGCATTGCCAGCCCCCAGTTGGTAAAGCGGAACAAGAGCAGAAACACCGCGATCGCAGCTACCGCAACGCCGAGCGCAATGAGCCGGGACGCAGGCATCGTAATCATCCCGAACTCGACGATGCGATCCCCGACCGGATCATTCAGTGGCCACGTTTCCGCTCCGAGACGACGGCTGACTTCGGTGACGATCAGCAAATTCACGCCGAGAGTAAGAATCGTCAGAGTTACGTGGTCCTGTGTTCGTGATTGACGAATGAAAACGACGTCGGTGACGATCGCGACCAGCGCTCCCACCGCCAACCCGGCTAGGACACCGACCAGATATCCATGCGATTCGCTGACGAGTGCCGCCACGAAAACGCCGGAGAGCAGGAACCCGCCGTGGGCGAAATTGAGGATCCCGGTGGCTCGGTAGATGACCACGAATCCTAGGGCCATCACGGCATACAGCGCGCCGAGTGAGACCCCACCGGCCAAGGCATTCAAGAAACTATCCACGAGAAGTCCTCTCGACTTCGAACGGCGCCTCACTACCGAGGTATGCGGCGATGACAGCGGGATCTCGTTGCACCACTTCAGGTGCGGCGTCGGCAATTACCCTGCCGGACTGCAATACGGTGATGTGGTCGGAGAGACCGAGAACCAAGTCCATGTCGTGCTCGACGAGAAGCACGGTCAGATCGAAGCGATCGCGGCATTCCAGTATCTGCTCACCCAGGGCCCACGATTCGGCATCGTTCATTCCGGCAACAGGCTCGTCGAGTAACAGCAGCGACGGCTGCGCACACAAAGCGCGGGCGATCTCCACCTTCTTTCGGATGCCGTAAGGCAACGGACCCACGGACTGGTCGAGGTACTTCTCGATTCCCAGCGCCTCCGCCATCGTGCGAACGACTTCGTCGTCCTCAGTCCTCTCACGACGCGCTGACGGGAGAGCAAGCGCAGCGGCGAACATCCCAGTGCGCGTGCGGTGGTGGCGACCGACACGAAGTGTGTCCGCCACTGTCAGATGCGGCGGGAGCACCAGATTCTGGAACGTACGGGCAATTCCGTGGGTGATGATCTGGTGCTGTGGCACTGTATCTAGCCGCACGTCACCGAAACGAACCATGCCCGACGCCAGGGGATACAGCGCAGTGAGTGCGTTGAAACACGTCGATTTCCCGGCCCCGTTCGGCCCGATCAACGAATGAATCGTGCCCCGCCGGATGGCAAACGAGACATCATCGAGTGCAAGAACGCCGCCGAACCGAACCGTGAGTCCCTCGGCCGTGAGAAGGTTTCCGTCTACTTCACTCATCACCCCGGCCCCCTGCCTTGGTCAGCACGGCGGAACCGTGGGCGGTGGTCTTACCCAGTGTGAGCTCGAGGAGCATGTCGGAATCGATCAGGTCTGCGGCCGGCCCCTGCGCGGCCATGGTACCGCCGTTGAGGACGTACGCATGGTGCGCGACGGAGAGTGCAAGCCTCGTATTCTGTTCAACCAGTAGGACACTCGTCCCGTCCGCATTCACCTGTGTAATCGTGTCCATGATCTGCCGAGCGACGAGAGGAGCCAGACCCAACGACGGCTCATCCATCAGTAATACCTTCGGCTCACTCATCAGCGCCCGTCCGATTGCGAGCATCTGCTGCTCTCCACCGGACAGCAGGCCGGCGGTTTGGCCGGCCCTCTCTACGAGGATCGGAAACAGTTCGCGGACCCGGCGCAGGCTGGCCGCCACGCGGGACCGCGAACGCACCGACAACGCGCCGGCCATGAGGTTCTCCTGGACCGTCAGCTGCGCGAAGATTCGACGCCCTTCAGGCACCTGAACGATGCCGTGTCGAACGATCTTGTCTGCATTGCTCCGATCGAGGTCCAGACCCTCGCCGCGCACCGTCCCGGCGACCACCTGTCCGCCTTGGGCACCGAGAATTCCCGAGAGTGCCCGCAGGAGTGTCGTTTTACCCGCACCGTTATTCCCGATCAGCGCAACGATCTGTCCCTCGTCGACGCGCAGGTTCACGTCGTGGAATACCTTCGCAGAACCGTAACTCACTGCAAGGGAATCGACTTCGATCATCGTGGCCCTCCTCGTCCTACACTCACTTGGTGTAGCTCTTGTCGGCGGCGTACTTCACTGCAGCGGCGCTGGCGGTGGGAGTCTGCGCAATCACGGTTCCACCCTTGGCATTCGGATCCGGCACGAGAATGAACGACTCCAGCGACGGCGCCGTTCCTGGGTTGGAGAAATCGAGGTCGACAGCGAGACCGTCGGTGTCGATTACTCCCACTTTGCTCATGGCTGTGGTGATGCCCTGCGGAGTCAGATCCTTGTCCTCACACGCCTGGTTCAGGCCCTTTTCGAGCAGTTGCGCCATCAGATACCCGGCGGCAGCAGGTGCGGTTGCCGCGCGGTCGCCGTACTTGGCCTCCCAGGCGGCGAGAAGTTCCTGGACCGGCGCCGCATCAGAACTGAACGGTGCACTGTTCGAGGTCAGGACAACGTGATCGACAAGCGCATCACGGGCCGGCCCCGCCAGGTCGCCACTTGACAGCAAGTTGGTGGCTTGAATCACGACGTCGTATCCGCCGGCCTTCGCGACAGCAGCAGCCGAAACGGTTTGTGCGCTCGCGGTGCCCATGACTATCGCCTTGGCACCCGCCTGGCGCAAAGTGTTGACCTGCGCGGTCGCGTCGGTAGCCGTGCTGTCGATCTTTGTGTTCTCCACCTTCAGACCGAACTGTTGCGCTGCACCGGCCACCCCGTTTGTCACCGCTACACCGATGCCGTTGGGATACGCGATGACACCGATCGTGTCGCCCTCCTTGAGGATCCCTTTCTCCACGAGGTAGGCAACACCGTTGACAGCTTCGACGTCGTACGGCGCCCCCGGCATGAAGGCCTGCGGCACGGTCAGGAGCACCGGATCGTACGAACCTGCCAATACGGCGAGTCCGTCCTGAGCGAGCTTGGGCCCGAGCGTCACCGCGTCAGTTCCCGGCGACAGATTGACAATTCCCGCGATATCCGTCCGCAGCGACGTGTACTGCGTCATCGTCTCCTGCGAGTTGTACTTGTTGTCACGCGATTCGATCCGCAATTCACGATCGCAGACTCCACCGCCGGCATTGACCTTGTCGAACCACAGTTGGATGCCTGCAACCCCGTCCTGGCCAAGACCGCCGATCGGTCCACTGAGAGGGACCAGCGCACCGAGGGTGATGGCATCGGACGTCACGCCGACGCCTGCCTTCACGCCGCCCGATTCTCCCGAGTCGGCATTGTCGGTCGCCTTCGAGGAGCAGCCGGCGATGGCAAGTGCGATCACTAGCGTCGGACCGAGGACCTTGAGCTTGTTCTTCATTCGTTCTCCAGGACAGTTGGTGGACGGGATGAAACAGGGCAAGCGGTTGTGGCACACCGACAATCCGAGCCGGCAGCCAGGACGCAGTCATTTCGCGTCAGATATAAATCTAAGTTCAGGTTTAGATATAAGCGTGAGCCAGTTCACAAGTCAAGGTGCGTACCAAAGAATTTTCGGTCTGAATTGAAATATGCAGCTCAAAGCCAAATTTGCGATCCACATTCGTCAGCTATAGGTACGTACCAATAGATTTCAGCGGAGCTATGTCACGTCATCGGTTGCGTGCATGTCGAACCCACCCGTGCCAGACTCCGAAGTAGGCCCGATTACCGATCGAGTGCGGAGGACGTCAAATGACAACATCCAACACGCCGGCGGATTGGCCAGCACTGCGTGTGAACGACTGGACCGACACGCGCGACACCCTGCACATGTGGGTGCAGATCGTGGGAAAGATCCGACTCGCATGTTCACCACTGGTCAACCACTGGTGGCAGGTCACGCTCTATGTCACTCCGCGAGGGTTGACCACATCGTCCATCCCCTACGGCGACCGCATTTTCGATATCGAGTTCGATTTCTGCGAACACCAGCTACGCATCCGCGATAGCTCCGGGGCGTCACACGAGATTCCACTCGAACCTCAATCGGTATCGACGTTCTATGCACGCACGATGGAAGCACTACGCGCCCTGGGCATTTCAGTGGAAATTCAGCCAACACCGAATGAAGTCGAGCCGGCGCTTCCGTTTGCCGACGATCACGTCCACTGCTCCTACGACGCCGAAGCCGTCCACTTGTTCTGGCGCCAACTCGTTCAGGCCGACCGCGTCATCGCGTCGTTCCGTGCGGGATTCATCGGAAAGGTATCTCCGGTCCATTTCTTCTGGGGCGCAATGGACCTCGCCTGTACACGATTCTCCGGACGCACTGCGCCACCACATCCAGGGGGAGCCCCCAACTGTGGCGACTGGGTGATGGTGGAAGGTTACTCTCACGAATTGAGCAGCTGCGGCTTCTGGCCCGGCGGCGGCGAGGAAGGCGCGTTCTACTCGTACTCGTACCCCGCACCTGCTGCGTTCGAGGGTTATCGCGTCGAACCGTCGGCAGCGTTCTACAGCAACGATTTCGGTCAGTTTCTTCTGCCGTACGAAGCAGTCCGGACGGCCACCGACCCGGACGCGACACTGCTTGCGTTTCTACAGACCACCTACGCTGCTGCCGCCGATTCGGGGCGCTGGGACAGAGCCTCGTTGGAGAGCGACCCCCATCGCTGGGGATCGCGGCGATAACTATCGCGCTACGGTCCACCGCGACAGCGCTGCCGGCCAACCCTCTTCTCCCTCTCGAGAAGTAGAACTCCCTGCCCACGCTACGTAACCGTCGGGCCGGACCAGTAGCGCCGGTCCGTCGTCCATGCGTTGCGCTTCGACGAGTAGATCTGGTCCCGGTTTCTGCATCGTCGAGGTGTTCGCGCGCTCACGGATGAGAGCAAAACCCGGCAGGCGCTGCAGTTCCGTGAGTCGCCCTTCGTGTAGCGGCACTTCCGTCGCACGAGTCCCGACCAGATCACTCTGTCCGTCCGGCGGGGGATAACGTAGCTCAGTGCCTGCAAAACTGCCGGCGACGAGGTCACGCACCTTCGG
Source organism: Rhodococcus sp. MS16 (assembly GCF_013277795.1). NCBI lineage: Bacteria > Bacillati > Actinomycetota > Actinomycetes > Mycobacteriales > Nocardiaceae > Rhodococcus > Rhodococcus sp. MS16. The sequence goes on along the minus strand of NZ_VBTM01000004.1, from coordinate 692,482 downwards.
GATCGACAGAATATGCGCAGCAAGGCGATCGCGCATGAACCTGACTGGGCGCGGATGCAAGGTGACGGCGCGCATCATCAGCCCCGACCGCCGAACCACTTGCTTCCCGATCGGGTGCCGCTCGCGGTGATAGGTATCCAGGATCGAATCGTCGGCACCCGCCAATACAGCGCCGAGTTTCCAGGCCAGGTTCACACCATCTTGAATTCCGGTGTTCATTCCTTGTGCGCCCATCGGCGAGTGCACGTGCGCTGCGTCGCCCACCAGAAACACCCTGCCGCTGCGATAGTCGCGAACCTGACGCTCGTCGCAATGGAAACGCGAATGCCAGCCAACGTCGACGACGCCCACATCGCGTCCCATGGCCCGGTTCAGCGCACCCACGATCTCGGCCTCGCCCACCGGATCGCTATCGGGAACCTGACGCTGTCGATCCCAGGTCATCGAGCGATACCACGCACCGTCGCTCTCCTCCTTCCCGTAGGGCGCGAGGAATCCGAACTCACGTGGAGTGTCCCCCAGCGTGAGGCCACCGTCGTGCGGTCCGGCGGTCAGTTTCACGTCAGCCAACACCACTGACGACAGCACGGATTTCCCGGGGAAATCCATCCCGACCAGACCGCGAACCGTACTGTGGGCGCCGTCCGCCCCAACGACGTATTCGGCGCGCCACGTCATCGTGGACGAAGGGTTGTCATCGTCTTTGGCACGAGCAGTGAGGGTGACTCCGGCGTCGTCCTGAACGAGATCGACAAGCGCGATACCACGGTGAATGTCTGCTCCCTGGTCCTTGGCATAGAGTTCGAGGGCTTGGTCGACGTTGGTCTGCGGGGTAATCATGGCGAACCGGTAGCGAGATCTCAGGTGGGTGAGGTCCAGCTTTGCACCCTTGAAAAGGTTGATCCCCGGGGTGGTCGTGCTGGTCGCAAGTAGCTGGTCGGCGAGTCCACGCGCGTCGAGCAACTCCAGTGTTCGCGCCATCGTTGCAAACGCCCGGCTGGACGGGTTGATCGTCGGCCACTTCTCCACTACAGCCACCGAGCGCCCCAGCCGCGCAAGATCACCAGCCACGGTCATACCTGCTGGGCCACCACCGACCACCACTACGTCGACGTTGCGATCCATCGTCAAACCTCCCACGCCGTCGTCCCAAGGTGTGTCGCAGCCGAGTTTCGGTTAATTCTTCGCTGATGGACGCGGTTTTTGCAGTCTTCCCACAGCGGCCGGCAAAACGTAACCTGTCCCAGGTTTCGTTCTGATCGCTAGTGTGGAAAGGACCTACATCGGGAGGCTTGGAACATGCTGGTACGTCGAATTGCTCGTCCACTACTTTCCACCATTTTCATTGCCGGGGGGATCGATGCGCTCCGCAATCCTGCGCAACGCGCGGCAAAAGCAACTCCGCTGATCGACAAATCAGTGGAAACACTCCCCGGCGCGGTGACACAAAAAATGCCCGCAGACCCAGAGACTTTGATCAAGCTCAACGCAGTAATCCAGATCGGTGGTGGAGCATTGCTGGCAACCGGAAAGGCTCCACGCATCGCGTCGTTGGCACTGGCGGGAAGCCTGATCCCCACCACAATTGCAGGCCATGATTTCTGGAACGAGTCGGACCCCACGCTTCGTGCGATGCAACGCACCAACTTCATCAAGAACGTCAGTCTGCTCGGCGGCCTGATGATCGCCGCCGTCGACACCGAGGGCAAACCGTCACTCAGCTGGCGCGGTCGCCGCGCCGCCAGGAAGGCGCAGGCCTCGATCGCGGCGACGCTGCCCTTGGCAGCCGCGAACCACGACGAGCACACCGGGGAACGCCTCGAGCACGCCCTCGCCGTTGCTTCGGAGCGTGGGACCGAGCTAGCCGAAGCTGCGAAGGTTCACGGTGCCGAATTGCTCGAGATCGCAAAGGAACGAGGCCCCGAGATTCTCGAGGTTGCCCAGAAGCGCGGGGCGGAACTGGCAGAAACGGCCCGCGAGCGTGGGTCCGAACTGGCGGAGTTAGCCGGCAAGCGCAGCGCCGAGTTTGCAGAACTTGCGCTCGAAAAAAGCAACGAATGGGCGGAGACTGCATCCGAGCAGTCCGAGGTCCTCGGCAAGCGAGCTCGCAAACGCGCCGAAATCGCCCTGGCGAAGGCCCGCGAGAAGCGCGACGAATTGACGCACTGACACAATCACACGTCCGGTCAGGCCACCCTCGGGTGGCCTGACCTCGTTGGATACACCCCATTCACCTAAGCGAACTAGACTGTCTTGGCACTTTTGCGGTGCTCGAACTTCTTTCACCAAGCCTAGGAGAACCCTTGCCCGACGCGGACCCGTCACACACCGAGCAACAGCTCGAGCAGCAGTACGTGACGATGCTGTATTCCCGTCTCGACGAGCTCCGGAAGCATGCCAAATCGCGCCTGAGCACCGTCTTGCTGGAAAGCGGTGGAACCCCGCAGGCACGCAGTGAACGCGAATCGTTCAACGCGATGTACACCGAGGATCTAGCCAAGTACGACGCAGCCGAAAATGGACTGTGCTTCGGCAGAATCGATTTCGACGACGAACATCGCTACGTCGGCCGCCTGGGAATTCTCGACACCGAGAACGACTACGAGACGCTCCTCCTCGACTGGCGCGCCCCGATGGCCCGCCCGTTCTACCTCGCGACACCAGCGGCGCCTGAGGGCGTGAAGCGTCGACGCCACATCCGTAGCCGTAGCCGCGCGGTCACCGGAATCAACGACGAATACCTCGACCTCGACGCAGCTCGCGCTGCCGGCGTTGTCACCGAAGCCGGTGGCGTAGCCGGCGAGAGCGCGCTACTCGACGCATTGAACGCCGCCCGCACGGGCCAGATGAACGACATCGTCGAAACCATCCAGACCGAGCAGGATTCGATCATCCGATCCGAACACAAGAGTGTGCTCGTGGTTCAGGGTGGCCCCGGTACCGGCAAAACCGCTGTGGCGCTCCACCGTGCGGCGTTCCTGCTCTACACCTATCGCCAGCAATTGGCGAAGGCCGGAGTACTCATCATCGGCCCTAACGCAACGTTCCTCGACTACATCAGTCAGGTGCTCCCGTCACTTGGTGAAACCGGCGTTCTACTCTCCACCATCGGCGACCTGTATCCCGGAGTGCGCGCAACACGAATCGATTCGCTTGCGGCCGGTGAGATCAAGGGTTCACTCGACATCCTCGAAGTACTCAAGAACGCTGTCCGTGATCGCCAGGAAGTACCGTCATCGCCGATTGTTCTCCGATTCGACACCTACGACCTGAAGCTGGATCGAAAGACAGTCACCAAGGCCCGTGGCCGTGCCCGCTCGTCCCGCCGGCCGCACAACTTGGCCAGGCCGATCTTCGTATCAGCGGTCATCGAAGCGCTGGCTCTACAGATGGCCGAGATCATCGGCGGAAATCTGGTGGACGGCGGTTCGCTCCTGAGTCGAGACGACATCGCCGACATCCGTGACGAAATGCGCGAAGACGCCGACATCATGTCCGCAATCGGCTCACTATGGCCCGAGTTGTCGCCGCAACAGATTCTCGCCGAACTCTGGACGTCACCGAGACGACTGGAAAAAGCCGCTCCACAATTCGACGACAACCAGCGCTCGGAATTGTTGCAGAGCGTCGGCCCCGGATTCAGTGCCGCGGACGCGCCGCTACTCGACGAGCTGGCCGAAATTCTCGGCGTTGACGACGCCGCTGAACGCGAACGGGCACAACGACAATGGCGCGCTCAGATTGCCGACGCACAGGGCGCTCTCGATATTCTGACAGGGTCGGCGCCACAGGATCTCGAAGACGAGATGGACCCCGAAATCCTGATGGCCTACGACCTGATCGACGCCAGTCAACTCGCGCAGCGTCACGATTTGGGCCAGCATCAGACCACTGCCGAGCGCGCCGCGGGTGATCGAACCTGGACGTACGGTCACGTAATCGTCGACGAGGCTCAGGAGTTGTCGGCCATGGCGTGGCGAATGTTGATGCGCCGCATACCGAATCGCTGGATGACGTTGGTGGGCGACACTGCGCAGACGGGTGATCCCGCCGGCACGTCGTCATGGCAGACAATCCTCGAACCATACGTCGCAAAGCGGTGGAAGCTCACGCAGCTGACCGTGAACTACCGAACCCCGTCGGAAATCATGGATGTGGCACACCGGGTGCTCGAGGAAATCGATCCCACGCAAGCAGTACCCCGGTCGGTCAGAGATAGCGGTTTTGCACCGTGGTCACTGAAAACCACAGCGGAGAATCTCCAGGAAACGGTGCGTCGCTGCATCGAGCACGAGTCTCACGCAGGCTTGACTGCGGTGATCGCCGGGCACGAGACGGTGAAGAACCTGTCCGGCCTCGCCGGCGACTCTGTCAGCGTGCTCTCCGTCAAGGACGTCAAGGGCCTGGAATTCGACACCGTTTTCATCGTCGAACCCTCGGATATCCTCGAGGAATCGCCGCGTGGCATGAATGACCTGTACGTCGCACTGACCCGAGCAACACAGCGGCTCGGCATCATTCACGTCGAATCGCTTCCGGCTGTGCTCGACAACATCGCCGAAGCTGCATTCACACCCGTGATGTGATGCGACCGAGTAGGTTCTCTCGTGCCACTTCTACTGAAGGAAATCTTCTCGTGACCGCTCCGATCGCCGCACGCATGCCGCAGTGGCTACTCCGTCGCCGCCCACAGGTCGTCGGAGCTGCGCTGATCGGCCTGTGCGCCGGGACGCTGATCGGATGCGCTCAGGCCGAGTCTTCGCCGTCGGATACCGCCGACGGCGCCGCACCTGCCACTGCCACGGCCGACTCACCCGAGCTTCAGGCACTCGAACGGTTCCGGGACGCGATCACGGCAGACGGCGTCACCACACCGCTTACCGACGACACCCTGCAAGCACTCGGGGACGGAATCTGCCGCCAGTTGGCGGTGGGCACGGATCGAACGATGATCATCGAGAATTTGCGCAGCGTGACGCACAACGGCGCCACCAGCCGACCAGGCCAACTCCAAGACGTGGAGAGCACCGAAAACAGTTCGGCCGCATCGCCGATCAGTGCCGATCCCTATCGATTGGGAACCGTGATCGTCGACGCGGCCGAGACCGAGTACTGCTGAGAACTTTCAGCGAACGGTATGAACGATCAGGACGTCGGATGTTGCCTTTCGTGCAGCATCCGACGGTACCGATCCGAGTAGACGCCCGGTCAGTGTGTTGAGTCCACGGTTACCGATGACCAACAGATCACCCTCGACCTCGTCGAGCAAGGCGAGCAACGACTCGACGGGCGCTCCGACGATTGCCCGTTCCACGACCTTCTCCGCGCCGGCAGCATGTGCGCGCTCCCGAGCCGTTCGGAGGATTTCGTAGGTAGGTGTCGAACCTGTGACCTGGTATGCCTCGTCGCCGAGTACATCTGCCGCAGCGCTGACGTCCTTGGGGTCTGCCGGGTAGTACGCGCACGCGATAATCAATTGCGCACTGGCATCGGCTGCAATGCTTGCGGCCCGGTCGACTGCTTTCAGTGACGACTCGGAGCCATCGGTTCCTACGACAACGGTCCGGTAGGCACTCATTCATCCTCCATGGTTACGAGATAGTCAGCGGTTACGGGAAAGTCAGCGCTGCTGACATTAGCGGGCAGAGCGCAGCGATAGTGCCAATTGCCATACACGCCACAAGACCGCAGTGAATGTGATCTGCAGTCACATCAAAAAAATTACACTGAATTCCGGATCAGCGCAGGTTTCCGAATCGCGGACCGAAAAGCGCTGCGGGAAACACGTCCTGTTCAGTCAGTGCAGCACGCCACGGCGCTGCCAGTTCGAGAAGCCTGTCTGCTCCGGATTCGCCCAAGGCGTCCCACGGCGCCAAAGCCAGATCGTCCGTCAAGTCCTCCACGACGTCGCGCAGTTCCTGCCCGTCCTCGGTCAGTGCTCCCGACTTACGATCGAGCAACTCTCGATCCTGAAGATCCTGGACACCTTGCGCCCACTGCTCGGCAGACCACCCGCGACGACTCTGAGCAAACTTCTGCTGGAATCCGATACCCGTGGCGGTGTGGGTGATCAAGGCTTCCAACCCGTTCAGTCCGGCAGTCTGCAGTGCGGCGATGTGTCCGTCACCGCGGTACTCCCGCAGCAAAGTCAGTGCGTGCCAGAACGCGAGGTGCGGCACGGTCGGCCACTCGACGGAAGCCCAACCGGCGTACAGCGGACGCCCCTCGACGCCGGGGATGTTCCGCGCTGCAATGGAAATCAACTCGGCAGCTTCAGCCATGTCCTGTGACGACGTCACCTCTTCGCCGAGGAGACGAACGTACGCGGCGTCGATGGCGCGGTAGCGCGCAGCAACAATCTCCGACGGTTTCGCGAGGTCCCACGCGCGCGGAATCACGCTGGCGACCAACTCCGGATTGAAGTTGTAGAACGCCGACGTCACGACGGTGGCGGGTGCAGTACCCAAGGGCGCAGCGCGACCCGCGAAGTACACCATCCGGCCCGGCTCGAGCCCAAGCGCAACCAATTCCTTTTCCGTCTCCGGAACGAAGTAAGCCAACGAATGGAGAAGTTCGAGAGTACGGCCGGTCTTGCCGGCAGTCTGTGCATCCATATGTGAACCGTAGCGGGCGTTCCCGATTCACACACATCCCACCGAACTACTTCAAACCGGCCGCGTCCATGCCTCGAAGCTCCTTCTTGAGATCCGAGATTTCGTCACGCAAACGACCGGCCAACTCGAACTGCAAGTCCCGGGCGGCATTCATCATCTGATCTGTGAGTTCCTTGACCAGGTCTGCCAATTCGGCCCGGGGCATCGATTTGGTGTCGCGGCCTTCGTACACCCCTGCACTGACCGCGCGGCCTGCTTCGCCCTGCGCTCGACGGCCACGCGTCGCGTTACGTCCGGAACCACCGATGTCGACGGACGCAGCAGTGTCCTCGGCCTCCTCGTAGACCTGATCGAGGATGTCGGCGATCTTCTTGCGGAGAGGCTGGGGATCAACCCCCATCTTCTTGTTGTATTCGACCTGCTTCTCACGGCGACGCTCGGTCTCTTCGATTGCCTGGGCCATGGACGCAGTGATCTTGTCCGCGTACATGTGAACCTGGCCGGACACGTTACGAGCAGCGCGGCCGATGGTCTGGATAAGGCTGGTGGAACTCCGCAGGAAGCCCTCCTTGTCGGCATCGAGAATCGCAACCAGCGACACCTCGGGAAGGTCGAGGCCCTCACGCAGAAGGTTGATACCGACCAGGACGTCGTACTCCCCCAGTCGCAACTGCCGCAGCAGTTCGACGCGACGTAACGTGTCGATGTCGGAGTGCAGATAGCGAACCCGAATTCCGAGTTCGAGCAGATAATCGGTGAGATCTTCCGACATCTTCTTGGTCAATGTCGTGACAAGGACTCGCTCGTCCTTTGCCGCGCGTTCCCGGATCTCGTGAACCAGGTCGTCGATCTGCCCCTTGGTCGGCTTGACGATCACCTCGGGATCGACGAGACCTGTCGGACGAATCACCTGCTCGACGAACTCACCGCCGGCTTGCCCCAACTCGTACTTGCCTGGCGTTGCCGACAGGTAGACGGTCTGACCGATGCGCTGACTGAATTCTTCCCACGTCAGCGGCCGGTTATCCGTCGCCGACGGCAGGCGGAAACCGAACTCCACCAGGTTGCGCTTACGCGACATGTCACCCTCGTACATGGCGCCGATCTGTGGAACGGTCACATGCGACTCGTCGATGACCAGGAGGAAATCCTCGGGGAAGTAGTCGATTAGCGTAGCCGGCGCGGTGCCAGGTCCACGGCCGTCGATGTGCCGTGAATAGTTCTCGATTCCGGAGCAGAATCCGACCTGTTTGATCATCTCCAAGTCGTACTGCGTTCGCATCCGTAGCCGCTGCGCCTCGAGCAGTTTGCCCTTGCCCTCCAACTCTTCGAGTCGTTGTTCGAGTTCTGCCTCGATGTCCTTGACCGCACGCTCGAGACGCTCGGGCCCGGCAACATAGTGGGTCGCGGGGAATATCCGAACCGTATCCACTTTCCGGACGATGTCGCCGGTGAGCGGATGAAGGTAGTACAGCGCCTCGATCTCGTCGCCGAAGAACTCGATCCGAACCGCCAACTCCTCGTACGACGGGATGATTTCAACCGTGTCACCCCGGACGCGGAACGAACCACGGGTGAACGCAACATCGTTGCGGTTGTACTGCACGTCGACCAGGAGGCGCAGAAACGCATCACGCGGAACCTCGACGCCCACTTCGAGCGAGATGGAGCGATCGAGGTAAGACTGCGGTGTACCGAGACCGTAGATGCACGACACGGACGCGACCACAACAACGTCCCGTCGCGAGAGCAGGCTCGACGTCGCGGAGTGACGCAGGCGTTCGACGTCGTCGTTGACCGACGAGTCTTTCTCGATATACGTGTCCGTCTGAGCGATATATGCCTCAGGCTGGTAGTAGTCGTAATACGAGACGAAGTATTCAACCGAGTTGTTCGGCAACATCTCGCGAAGCTCGTTGGCCAACTGAGCAGCCAAGGTCTTGTTCGGTGCCATCACCAGCGTCGGCCGCTGCACGCGCTCGATCAGCCAGGCGGTCGTCGCAGATTTGCCGGTGCCGGTGGCACCAAGTAGGACTATGTCCTTCTCGCCCTCGTTGAGCCGTTTCTCGAGCTCGGCAATGGCAGCGGGCTGATCGCCGGCAGGCTCGTATTCACTGACGACCTCGAAGCGGCCGTCAGAGCGCTCGATGTCGCTGACCGGACGAAACTCGGAATGTGCGACGACTGGATGTTCGGAAGCAAACGCCATGAAACCAGGGTATGCGCACCCACCGACATCATGCGTGGGCACAAGCTCGTCGCAGCGGTAGGTTCATGCAACATGAGCGAAGCACGTATTCACATTCACCCGCCCAAAGTCGAAACTTTCGACCTCGAGGCCCGAACCAACATCGACCCCAAGGGCTTCGTTCGCCAGGTCGAAACCTACCGCGAAGAGCCATGGGGCCTGTACATGGGCCGACACGCAGACCATCCACAATTCCACTACCTGGAGTCGTGGATACTTCCCGACCTCGGAATCCGAGCGTCGATCTTCCACTTCACGCCGGGGCACGAACGGGACCAGGATCACTACATCGACATCGGCACATTCACGCGCGGTGAGCACGCATGGAGATCCGAAGACCACTATCTCGATCTGATTGTGCAGACCGGCCGCAGCACCGAACTACTCGACGTCGACGAACTCCTGGAAGCGCACGCATCCGGAATACTCGACGCCCAGACGTCCGAACAGGCCATGCTGATCGCTGCCCGCACCATCGACGGCATTGCCGCCCACGGTCACGATCTCGGCGCGTGGCTGTCGTCGTTGGGCATGCCGATCACCTGGCGGTAGGCGTCAGGCCGTCCAACCCGACTTGTCTGCCCATTCCCACGCACGGTGGAACGCCGCGTCGAACCAGGGTGTCTTGACCGCGAGGTACGCATCCATCGCCTTGTCGTAATCATCTATTCCGGACGCGTGCTCCGCGGCCCGGACCTTCAACGCGGCATACTCCGCACGGGCGTCGTCATCCGCCCGCAGCCAGTCACGGAACAACACGGCAAATTGCTGGCCCGGCCAACCGTCGACACGAATATGGATGTTCACCGGCCGACCCGGATCTGCGCTGGCATGAATCCGCTTCGCCCACACGCTCGGATCGGTTTCACCCCCGACATAGGCAGGTTTCGGATCGTCCGCGACGATGTTCTCGAGACGCGGAAAACCACCAGTTGCAAGGTCAGCGGCCAAGTCGTCCGCAATCCCGATGTGTTCGACGGTGATCTGAAGATCGATCACGTCCTTCGCGTCGAGTCCCGGTACGGCAGTGGAACCGATGTGATCGATACGCGTGGCTCGATCACCACACAGCAGCGCCAACCGGTTGATCAGGCGAGTTGCTTGCACCGGCCACTGCGGATCCGCGGGGCTCAGCTCAGGAAGTACACGAACCGCTGTTCCGGTGCGCAGATTCTCCTCGAACGGTGCGATTCGATTGGCCCACAGTTCACGGACGACAGCGTCCAGGGCGCCTGGATCACCGCTGTTGTCGAGCCAGACGTCCGCAACGGCGCGGCGCTGATCGTCGGTCGCCTGCGCCGCGATTCGCGCCCTGGCATCGCTCTCGGGCATCCCACGTGACTCGACCAACCGCCGGACACGTTCTTCGGCGTCGACGTACACGATGACAACCATATTGAACGCCGGAGCCATTCCAGCTTCGACAAGCAGTGGAATGTCCTGCACCAGAACAGAATTCGCTGGCGCAGCGTCAATGGCTTCGGCCGTACGATGGCCGATCAACGGATGCAGGATCGAATTGAGAGTGCCGCGGGAAGCGTCGTCGGCAAACGCCAACGCCGCAAGCGCGGGTCGATCGAGGGTGCCGTCCGGCGCGATGATGCCGTCACCGAACGCCTGCGCCAACGCAGCCAACCCCGGAGTACCGGGTTCTACGACCTCTCGGGCGATCAGATCGGCATCAACGATCACTGCTCCCAGTTCGGTGAGGATTTTCGACACAGTCGACTTGCCGGCTCCGATGCCTCCAGTGAGGCCAACTCTCAACACAACGGACAGTCTCTCACCTATGCTGACCGCACGAGATTCGAGTCCTGAAATTGAACACGCCACACAACTCCAGACGCAAATACCACAATAAAGGCAATCCGTGTGGTTAAGTTCTAGCGAACGCCCTGCACCTTCTCGAGAAAGTGGACGCCATGCGAGCAGATCGTGACCATCTTGGTCAGCATCGCCTCGGAATGCCGAACGGCGTGCACTGTATCGAATTTCCCGAGGTTGCCTTTGCATTGGCCGAACATCGGCGAACGTGGTTCACCGTCCTCGTGAGCCAGGGCCGTCACAGCTTCGCGTCGATGCGCAAGCGCACAGCCGAAGCCACCGCGACGTATTGGGTCCCGGCTCCGGCCACCACCGCTTGACCTAGCAGCACCGCAGCTTTCACCCGACAGCCACCAGTCGCCAGACTGGTGGCTGTCGCATTTCCTCCCAGGCGACAACCGGTGTGAGGCGAATACTTGTGCCACACAACAAAAGAACCCCGCTCCTGCTTGCGCAGGCGCGGGGTTCTTTCACAGATCTCGCTTGATCAGATCAAGCAGTAATCCTTATGCGTTGCCCGACAGCTTCTCGCGAAGTGCGGCGAGCTGTGCATCGCTTGCAAGCGATCCACCAGCGGACTCTGCCGGAGCGGAGCCTGCAGAGGCCGGAGCCTCTTCGTCGTCTGCAGAAGCCGTCTCCGAGGAGTAGCCGGCAGCAGCGGTGGCAGCTTCAGCGGCCTCGTCTGCAGCGGTCTTCTCCATCTGAACGGTGTGCATCTTGTGACGACGCTCAGCCTCGGCGTAGCGGTTCTCCCACTCTTCGCGCTGCTTGTCGAAGCCCTCGAGCCATTCGTTGGTCTCGGGATCGAAGCCCTCGGGGAAGATGTAGTTGCCCTGCTCGTCGTACGAGTCGGCCATGCCGTACTTGGACGGATCGAACTCGGCGTTGTAATCCTCGTTGGCCTGCTTCAGCGACAGCGAGATACGACGACGCTCGAGGTCGATGTCGATGACCTTGACGAGTGCATCGTCGCCGACGCCGACAACCTGGTCCGGAACCTCGACGTGGCGCTCAGCCAGCTCCGAGATGTGAACGAGGCCTTCGATTCCCTCTTCGACGCGCACGAATGCACCGAACGGAACCAGCTTCGTGACCTTGCCGGGCACGATCTGGCCGATGGCGTGCGTGCGGGCGAACTGACGCCACGGATCTTCCTGCGTTGCCTTGAGCGACAGGGAGACGCGCTCGCGGTCCAGGTCGACGTCGAGAACCTCGACGGTGACCTCGGTGCCGACCTCGACAACCTCGGACGGGTGATCGATGTGCTTCCAAGACAGCTCGGAAACGTGAACCAGACCGTCTACGCCGCCCAGGTCCACGAATGCACCGAAGTTGACGATGGAGGACACGACGCCCTTGCGGACCTGGCCCTTCTGGAGCTGGTGCAGGAATTCGCTGCGAACCTCGGACTGAGTCTGCTCGAGCCATGCACGGCGCGACAGGACCACGTTGTTGCGGTTCTTGTCGAGCTCGATGATCTTGGCCTCGATCTCCTTGCCGACGTACGGCTGGAGGTCGCGGACGCGACGCATTTCGACGAGCGAGGCGGGGAGGAAGCCACGAAGGCCGATGTCAAGGATGAGGCCGCCCTTGACGACCTCGATGACGGTGCCCTTGACGGCCTCGTCCTTCTCCTTGAGCTCCTCGATGGTGCCCCAGGCACGCTCGTACTGAGCACGCTTCTTCGACAGGATCAGTCGACCTTCTTTGTCCTCCTTGGTGAGGACGAGAGCCTCGACCGCATCTCCCACGGAGACGACCTCGTTGGGGTCGACGTCGTGCTTGATGGAGAGCTCACGAGAAGGGATGACACCTTCGGTCTTGTAACCGATGTCGAGCAGAACCTCGTCGCGGTCGACCTTGACGATGGTGCCTTCGACGATGTCGCCATCGTTGAAGTACTTGATCGTTGCGTCGATGGCGGCGAGGAAGTCCTCGGCAGAGCCAATGTCGTTAATGGCAACCTGCGGCGAGGTGACGGTTGTGGAGGGCATATGTTGAATTGCTCCGGACGAGTTGTGGTCGGTTGATGGATTTTGTCGGACGAGATGCAACATTGTAGGTACCGGAATGCAGTACCCAGTTGCACAGAAACTAACAACCGGAAACCGAAACACATTCCGCACCCGAACGGTGCACCACAAGATCTCTCGTTCACGCCGATCCAAGGCCTCGGTAAAGGCCTAGTACAGATATTCGACTGAATGACAGACACTCGCGTGGGTAAGACTACGCGTCGGCGGTGCGAGCGGGCAAACCCGGGTACCCTGTCGCCGCTGGTAGCGCTCTAGTCTGTTCGACATGTCTGACGATCGCCACGCTGCCGCCAATTCCATTCTCGGGACCAGCGGAGTCGGCAGGGCCCGGGTCGACTCCGATGCGAGCGACCGCGCCAGCCGCGCGTGGTGGGACGCAGACGCCGAGGACTACCACCGTACTCATGGCGAGTTTCTGGGCGTGAACAGCGCAGACGGTGAATTCGTCTGGTGCCCCGAGGGTCTACACGAAGGCGATCACCACCTGCTCGGCGACATCGTCGACAAGGACATCCTCGAAGTAGGGTGCGGCTCCGCACCCTGCGCCCGGTGGCTGGCCGGTCACGGCGCCCGGGCCGTCGGACTCGATATTTCGATGGGCATGCTCTCGCGCGGAGTCGACGCTATGACTGCCGGCGGACCACGCGTACCGCTGATCCAGGCGAGCGCCGAATTGCTGCCGTTTGCCGACGCGAGCTTCGACATCGTCTGCTCCGCTTTCGGAGCCGTTCCGTTCGTGGCCGATTCGCAGCAAGTGATGAACGAAGTAGCGCGAGTTCTACGGCCGGGCGGCAAGTGGGTGTTTGCGGTCAACCATCCGATTCGCTGGATCTTCCCCGACGACCCTGGACCCAAGGGACTGACCGCGACACTCCCTTACTTCGACCGAACGCCCTACGTCGAGGTCGACGACAACGGCGTGCCCACCTACGTCGAGCACCACCGCACGATCGGCGACCGCGTCCGCGAACTGGTGGCGGCCGGCCTGCAGGTTCACGACATCATCGAACCGGAGTGGCCGGAGTGGCTAGACCGCGAGTGGGGACAGTGGAGTCCCCTACGCGGCCAGCTCTTTCCGGGCACCGCGATATTCAGTGCCGTCAAACCCTGAGAGCTACAGCAGATTCGACAGGAATGCCTTGGTGCGATCCTGCTGCGGGTTGGCCAGAAGTTGTCGCGGCTCACCGGATTCGACGACAACTCCGCCGTCCATGAACACCAGCTGATCGGCAACCTCACGGGCGAAGCCCATCTCGTGAGTGACGACGACCATCGTCATACCGTCTTTGGCGAGTTGTTTCATGACTGTCAGAACTTCACCGACGAGTTCCGGATCGAGAGCCGACGTCGGCTCGTCGAAGAGCATCAGTTTCGGGTCCATCGCGAGTGCCCGCGCGATGGCAACGCGCTGTTGCTGTCCACCGGACAACTGGGCGGGGTATGCGTTTGCCTTGGCGCTCAAACCAACCTGATCGAGCAGATCCTTTGCCCGCTCGATCGCCTTCTTCTTGCTGACGCGCTTCACCTGGGTGGGCGCTTCGATGATGTTTTCCAACGCAGTTCGGTGCGGGAACAAGTTGAAGTGCTGGAACACCATGCCGATGTCCTGTCGTTGCTTCGCCGCCGCCCGTGGGTGCAGCTCGTAAAGCTTGCCGTTCTTCTCCGAGTAACCGACAAGGTCGCCGTCGACATACAAGCGTCCGGCATTGACCTGTTCGAGGTGGTTGATGCAGCGCAAGAAAGTCGACTTGCCCGACCCGGACGGACCGACCAGGCAGAGCACCTGCCCACGATCGATTTCGAGTGACACGCCTTTGAGAACCTGGAGTGCGCCGAAGTTCTTGCACACTCGATCTGCCTTGACCATCGGTGTCATTTGCGTTCTCCTCCGGGAGTGTCCGGGAGTGTCTCCACTACCGTCGCGTTGCCTTGTGCATCGGCAAGCGCCTGAAGCTGGCGTGTGGTCAGTGCTCGCGTGGCACCCTTCGAGTAGTACCGCTCGACGTAGAACTGGCCGATCATCAGCAGGCTGGTGATCGCGAGGTACCAGGTTGCCGCAACCATGAGCAGTGGAATCGGCTCGAAGTTTGCACCCGAAATATCTCTGGCACGACCGTACAACTCCAAGCTGTACGGAACTGCGGACACCAGCGACGTCGTCTTGAGCATGCTGATCAACTCGTTGCCCGTCGGCGGGATAATCACGCGCATTGCCTGTGGGAGAACCGTTCGGCGCATGGTCTGGCTCCACGTCATGCCCAACGCGATGGATGCTTCGGTCTGTCCCTCGTTGACCGAACTCACTCCGGCTCGGACGATTTCCGCCATGTAGGCAGCCTCGTTCAATGCCAACCCGATGACGGCAAAAAGGAACGCCGCCTGGATTCCCTGTAGATCGATGTGCACGAACTGATGCACAAACGGGATACCGAGATCGAGGCTCTTGTAGATCGACGGAAACAGCCCCCAGAACACCAATTGGACGTACACGGGCGTGCCACGAAAAATCCAGAGATACCCCCAAGCGGCTGTCCTGAGGACAGGGTTGGGTGACAACCTCATCACAGCCAAAATCACGCCCAGGACTATCGCGATCACCATCGAGAGCACTGTCAGTTGGATGGTCTTCCACGCGGCCGCGCTGATTCGCGAGTCGAACAGATACCGACCGTAGGTTCCCCATCCGAACGCGTCGTTGGTCGCCGCCCCGTAGACGAACAGTCCGAACAACACCACTACGACGATCGCAGCTATCCAGCGACCAGGTCTGCGCAGTGGGATCGCCTTGATCGGCGCCGGATCGCCACTCTCGGTTGTTGTCATGTTCATCAGCTCTCCGCGCCGTTGATCTTGGATACTTCGATGACGCCGGCCTCGACGCTCCACGTCTGAGCGATCTGTTGGTAGACGCCGTTGTCGATCAGATACTGCATGGCCTGCTGAAGTGCGGGACCCAGCTCCGAGCCCTTGACGATCGGCCAACCGTACGGTGCCGAATCGAAGGGCTCACCCGCCGCTTCCATTCGGCCCTTGCTGCGCTTGATCGCGTAGCCGGTGACCGGCGAGTCCGCGGACAGTGCGTCGACTCGGCCGAGGATGAGCGCATTCGCCGCGTCGTCCTGGCTGTCGTACTTGACCTTCTCGATCGGCGGCTTGCCTGCGGCAACACATGCCTCGCTCTTCGCAGGCACTTCGTCGATGTCCTCGGTCGTCGTGGTTTGGACCGCGACCCGCAGCCCACACGCATTGTTCGGATCGACAGGATTGTCCGGGCGCTGCGCCCATTGAATGCCTGCGCTGTAGTAGGTCACGAAGTCGACCGTCTTCTCGCGCTCCTTGGAATCGGTGAACGACGACATTCCCATGTCATAGCTCCCCGATTGGATTGCGGGAATGATCTTGTCGAAGTCCGCTTGGTTGAAGACCGCCTCGACTCCGAGCACTGCCGCAACAGCTTTCATCAAGTCGACGTCGAATCCGACGATGTTGCCGTCCGCGTCCTTGAATTCGTTGGGCGCGTAGGGAATGTTCACCCCGATCTGGAGCTTGCCGGTTTCAGCGACCTTCGGTGGCAACAGCGCCGCAATCTCAGGCACCTTCTGCACCGTGAGTGGAGGACCTTCCGGCACAAGACCCTCGTCGTTGACCACACATCCCCCGCAGAGCGCGACAATCACGCCGACCAACAGGAGCCGAACGAGATGTATGCGTACTCCCCCGCGACGAAACACTCTTGCTCGCGCGTTTTCACCGACCACGACTCTGCTCTCCACTCGTCGATCGCCGCATCGAGCAACGCTCATTCGAAATTCAGTAGAACGGTAGGGTACGGCAGGACTTCCTCGACTAACGATTCCGAACTCCTTCCCCACCCGTGCGATACAAGAATCAGCGACGAAGTGTATGCGCGTACACCACTTCGGCGAATTCGCTGGTGGACGCAAGGCCGCCAAGGTCAGCGGTCGCGATTCCCGAGGAAATAGTGGCGTTCACCGCATTTCTGATTCGACGCGCCGCAGCCGACAACACAGGTTCGCGACGGACATCTGCCAGCCAGTCCAGCATCATCGCACTCGAGAGAAACATGGCTGTGGGGTTGGCTCGGTTCTTGCCCGCTATGTCCGGCGCCGCTCCGTGCGCAGCCTGCGCCATGACTCGAGTGTCCGAGACATTGATCGACGGCGCTGTCCCGAGCGAGCCGGCCAACTCTCCTGCCAGGTCTGACAGGATGTCGCCGAACATGTTCTCGGTGACTACGACATCAAATTCTCCACCTCGCCGAACCAGAAGTGCGGCCATGGCATCGACATGTTCATCGTCGACAACGACATGAGGGAAATCCGCGGCCACAGTGCGGCAGGCATCGCGGAAAAGCCCGGTAGTGAGGGTGAGGACATTCGCTTTGTGGACGATGGTGACGTGATTGCGTCGACGCGTCGCCAGAGCGAACGCCGTTCGGGCTATTCGCTCGCACGCTGCGCGGGTGAAAACGCCAACCGCCAGTGCGAGGTCGGGCGTCGGCATGAATTCACCGCTACCGACAGCCATGTTGCGGTCTGCGTACAGCCCCTCGGTGTTCTCGCGGACGATCACCAAGTCCATGTCCGGAACAGTCGCCTTCACTCCGCTCAGAACAGCGGCCGGACGGATGTTCGCAAAGAGTTCGAACTTCTTTCGGATCACACCGCCGGGCGTCAGCTGTCCACGAAACTCGCTCGGGTACGACGCGCTGTCATGTGGTCCGAGGATCCATCCGGGTAGCTGCTCGAGTGCGGTGAGTGTTTCGTCGGGAATCGGTGTCCCGTGACTGTCGATGGCTTCGACGCCGAGCGGCAGTTCCACCCACTCCACTGGTTGGGCGTGAACCGAGGACATTGCGCCGTCCACGATCTCCCGAGTGGCCGGGACGATATCCTGACCGATTCCGTCGCCGCGCATGAGTCCCAGCCGCAGGCCCGATGATCCGATTGCACTCGTACCTGTCATCGGGCAATCATTACCCATCATGGTCCAGTCGGTGGAGTTGTTACTCGGCGAGTCGAGTGAGTCGGCGATACGCGGTCAGTGGTCTGCGCTCGCTGACGCAGGTCTACCGAGTCAGGGAAAAATGGTGCGCGAGAGCAATCGACCGCACATCACGTTGTTTGTCGCGCGCGCGATTCCGCCTGAGGTCGACGAGGTCCTGACCAGACGGTTCTCGCTACCACCCTTCGAAATCAGATTGGGTGGTTACATCGTGTTCGGCGGCAGGCAGTTCGTATTGGCACGTTCTGTCATCCCGTCGAGAGCGCTCCTGCGACTTCACCGTGATGTCTTCGACGCCGCAGCCGGGTCCAGTGGCATTCCCGGGCACATCGAACCGGGTACGTGGACGCCACATGTGACGTTGGCTCGGCGGATCGAGCCGGATCAACTGGGCGGTGCGATCTCCCTACTGAGCAAGGACGTGATCGCCGACGATTGCGGTCCGATCAGACGGTGGGACGGCGAACAGAAATTGGAGTGGTCACTGACTCCGCCGGCGTGAGCGATCGAGTTGCCCGCCTGGTAACCAGGATTCCGGCGATCACGATCAACGCTCCGAGTGGTTGATTCCAGCCGATGCTCTCGCCGAGCACGATCGCGCCGAGCGCAACGCCGACGACTGGGCTGAGATAGGTGACCGTCGAGGCAGCTGTCGGACCCCACCCCTGCACGACGTTGGTGTTCCAGATAAATGCCAATCCTGTTCCGAATGCGCCGAGAGCGATCATCGACCCGATGATTGCCGGTGTCAGGTGCATCGGTGTGTTCGCGATGACCGGCGACGCGAGCACCATGAACAATGCCCCGATGCTGATCTGCAGCAACGCGATGGTGCGGGTATCAACACCGAGCGGAAGGACGAAGCGACGGAGGTAGACAAACGAGACGCCATACGACGCGGTAGCTCCAAGACAGGCGATCTGCGCGCTGACGCTTCCACCAACTCCGATGTTCCACGGGGACAGCACAATCAGAACACCGAAGAACCCGAGCATGAGGCCTGTGGCTTTGAATCTGGTCAAGCTCTCCCCGGGCAGGAATGCGAGGGACGCCGCCATCGTCATGAGCGGTGTCGTGGCGTTGTAGATGCTGGCGAGCCCCGACGACATGCTCTGCTCGGCCCAACTGAACAACAGCCACGGAGCTACACATTGCATCGCCGCCAGAAAGGACATGTGCTTCCAGATTCGACGATCCTGCGGCAATCCGATCCGATTGATCGCCGAAACGATCACCAACGCCAGTGCACCGAAAACCAAGCGCCACAGGACAACTTGAGTGAAGGACAATCCTTCGAGGCCGATCTTCACGAAGAGGAAGCTTGCGCCCCACACCATCGACGCGGCGACGTACTGGAAGAGCAGGCTCGCCCTCACAAGGTGAATTCGCCGTGGGGGCTCACGTCGCGGCGAGTGTCGGGAGTGCGCCCGGTCAGAGCCAGGACGTTGAGGGTGACGAGGACGATCAGACTGACGATGATGATTGCCATGTACAAAGCTTGACGCAGTAGTACATGCAGCAATAGTGGCAGAAATGCCATACTTGAACGATTTTCTGCCACGACGTCATTTTTCTGTCAGACTCGACACATGTTCGAAAAAGTGGTGGTCCCACTGATGCCGATGACGGAGGCTTTCGAACTCGGGGTGGCCTGCGAGGTGTTCGGATTCGATCGCTCGGACGAAAACTTGCCGACGTACGATTTCTCGTTGGTCGCGGCAGTTCCAGGACCGATCCGAACCCGGTTCGGATACGGCATCGACGTTCCGTACAACCTGGACGCTCTCGACGACGCGGATCTGATCATCGTGTCGGCCGGCGGGACCTACGCCGCAGACGACGACTACATGTGCGCCCCGCGCCCCGATTCGAGCGCCGATCCGCTCCTTCTCAAACTCCAGGACGCGGTGAGCCGCGGCGCGAAGGTGGCAAGTCTGTGTACCGGCGCCTTCATATTGGGAGCGGCAGGCTTACTCGACGGAAAGCGGTGCACCACCCATTGGCGCCACGCCAAGCGATTGGCCGACGCCTATCCGGACGCCAAGGTCGATCCAGACGTGTTGTACGTCGACGAGGATCGTGTTTTCACGAGTGCCGGAACAGCTGCGGGCATCGACCTGTGTCTGCATATTGTCCGGAAAGAACAGGGCAGTCGCGTCGCGAACGGGATCGCCAGACGCATGGTTGTTCCGCCACACCGCGATGGCGGACAAGCTCAGTACGTCGCCAGTCCCCTTGCCACAGTTCCCGATACAACGCTGAGTCCGTTACTCGACTGGATGACGGCACACCTTTCCGAGAACCTCACGGTGACGCGGGTGGCTGCGCGCGCCAACATGTCGCCTCGAACCTTCGCCCGCCGTTTCCAATCTGAAACAGGTGCAACCCCGGCTCGCTGGCTCAGCGATCAACGCGTCCTCGCGGCGCAGCAATTACTCGAAAACAGTGATCTACCTGTCGACGTCATAGCCGAGCGGGTGGGTTTCGGCGGTGGCGCGGTCCTTCGCCAGCACTTTCTCCGGCTGCGGTGCACGACACCACAGGCTTACCGGCGAACATTCCGGGCTGTCACACAGCCCGAATCCCCGTAGGCGTGATTTTCCCCACGATCCGCGAGCAGAGTTACCCTGTAGATACTCGCCGAGAAGTGACGTGTGCATGTTCGAGCGACCGCGCTGCGGTCCGCTCGAGGCTTTCTCGGTGACGTTTACACACCGAAAGCAAGTGCACCGGATCGAAGTAACTGATGATCGAGAATCATCCACCGCCGACGCAGCTCGGCGAAGTAACACAGCACGACGGACCGACACGGGCTGACCTGGTCACCGCGGAACTGACGGTGGCCGGATTCGCGGATGCCCGCGAGATCGGCCGCGGCGGATTCGGTGTGGTATTCCGTTGTTCCCAGCCCGCTCTGGACCGCGTCGTGGCCGTCAAGGTGTTGACCGGCGAATTCGACAGCGAGAATCTCGCCCGATTCCTTCGTGAACAGCGTGCGATGGGCCGATTGACCGGGCACCCGAATATTCTCAATGTCCTGTCGGTGGGCGCGACCAGCAGCGGTCGGCCGTACATTGTGATGCCGTACCACCTTCAAGGTTCGATGGCAGCGTGGATCCACGCCCATGGCCGGTTCGAATGCGAGGCGGCATGTCGCCTGGGAATCAAGGTCGCGGGCGCGTTGGAAACTGCGCACCGCGCGGGGATCCTCCATCGGGACGTGAAGCCGGCCAACGTGCTTCTGAGCGACTACGGCGAACCTGAACTTGCCGATTTCGGCATTGCTCACGTGAACGGCTATCGCAACGACCGGCCGCGGGTACACGTGGTCGACGCCTTCGAAACCGCCAAGGGCATCGTCACCGGTTCGCCGGCGTTCACGGCTCCGGAGATCCTGCGCGGAGATCAGTCGGATGCCGCTGCTGACATTTACAGCCTCGGCGCGACCTTGCTCGCAGCCATTTCCGGCAGACAGGTTCCGGGCGTCGCCACCGAACCCGACCTCCCCCACGACTTACGTGTAGTCCTCGAAAACGCGATGGCCGTGTATCCCGGTGACAGACCCACATCTGCCGCAGAATTCGGCGAGGAACTCAGGCAGACTCAACGCCGTCGCGGATGGTCATTGGACGAGATGGCATTGAATCCCGAACTCGGTGACCCGAATTCGAACAGCTCGAAGCCTCGCACCACCTTTTCGCCACCACGTGGAACCGGCCCCGTGTCCGGAAACGCCTCGACGCGTGGCCGAGACGACATGGGGAACCTACCGCTCGATCTGACCAGTTTCGTCGGGCGTCGCCGCGAGTTGACCGAAACGAAGAAGGCGCTGGCCGCCAACAGGCTGGTGACACTGGCCGGGGTCGGCGGTGTCGGTAAAACCAGACTTGCGCTGCAAGTTGCGAGAAGTTGCCGGCAAGCATTTCCCGACGGAGTCTGGTTGGTCGAGCTGGGCGAGATCCGAGACGAGCCCCTGGTGGCCGAAACAGTGACCGCCTCCCTCGGGCTACGGAACCTCTCCGCCCGACCGGTACAGCAGACGTTGGTCGAGCACCTGCGTCCACATCGAACGTTGTTGGTGCTCGACAATTGTGAGCAGATGCTCGATGCCATTGCTGGTCTGGCACAAGCGTTATTGCAGACCTGCCCGGAGCTGCGAATCCTGGCCACGAGCCGCGAACCACTCGGCATCGGCGGGGAGAGCGTGCTCCGACTGTCACCACTGACCGTCCCGGATCACGATCAAACACCCTCCCTGCAGGGTTTGTCGGGATACGACGCGGTGACGTTGTTCATCGAACGTGCATGCGCTGTGCTTCCGACCTTCGCGATCACCGAGGACAACAGGGCCTCGGTGACGCAGATCTGCCATCAACTCGACGGGCTTCCACTTCCCATCGAGTTGGCGGCGGCCCGATTGCGTTCGATGTCCACCACTCAGATTCTCGAGCATCTCACTGACAGGTACCGGCTTCTGACCGGAGGCAACCGCACGGCTCCGACGCGCCAGCAAACCCTTCAGTTGTGCATGGACTGGAGTTACGACCTATGCACCCCGCTCGAACAGAAGCTGTGGGCCCGGCTGTCCGTGTTCACCGGCGGCTTCGAGTTGGATGCTGTGGAGGGAATCTGCGCTGACGAGTTGACATCGGCCGATGTGCTGGACGTGCTTGTATCGCTGATCGACAAGTCGATCCTCATTCGAGAGGAGCCGACGTCCGTGGTTCGGTATCGATTCCTCGAGACCCTGCGAGAGTACGGCGCGGAGAAATTGAAAGAATCCGGCGAAGCCGGACAATTACATCGTCGACATCGAGAGTGGTTCGAGCAGTTGGCATTACGGGCAGCAGCCGAGTGGATCGGACCCAATCAACTGGACTGGATCGATCGGTTGGGACGGGAACAGCCGAATCTGCACGAGGCCATGGAGCTGTGCATCTCGGAATCAGGCGTAGACCATACGGAGGCTGGGCTTCGGATGGCCGTGGCAATTTTTCCGTTCTGGTTCTCCCGAGGGCTGTTCAGCGAAGCTCGACACTGGTTCGACCGAATCCTCGCGTGCGACTCCGAGACACCGACGGTCGCCCGATTGGAAGCGCTCTACGCTGACTGTCGGCTTGCATCCATCCAAGGCGACACCGAGGCGGGCGCCGCTCTTGCCGAGGAAGCGCGCGCGAGCGCGGAGTCACTGGGAAGTCCGGACGCGGATGCGCTCGCGTCGTACGCCTGCGGTGTTCTTGCCCTCTTCAGCGGTAATCCGAAGCAGGCAGTCACGGACATCTCACATGCATTCGAAGTGTTCCGCCCCGAGGACAACCTGCTAAGACATGTCTGGGCACTGAACCATCTCGGCCTGGCCTACCACCAAATTGGCGACACCAGCCGGGCCATCGCGTGCTACGAGGAGTCGCTCTCGATCACCGAACCGCTGGGCGAGATCGTGTACCGGGGACGTTCGTGCTGGAATCTCGGGCTCGCATTGTGGTCCGACGGTAACCAAGCGCGAGCGAAATCGCAGCTGAAGAAGGGGCTGACGCTGGCTCGGCTCGTGGACGATCCGTTCGGTTCGGCATGGTGCATGGAAGTGCTGGCATGGATCGCGGCAGACGCGAAGCGCTACGGACATGCCGCTGCGCTGATGGGCGCAGTGCAGACGTTATTGGACGAGATCGATACTCCGGCGATCCGTGTTCTCGGCATGACTGCCAATCACGAGGAGTGCGCACGAGTGTCAAAACTCCAGCTCGGTGCTCGAAAATTCGACACCGAGTTCAAGAAGGGCGCGAAGCTGAAGATCTCGGAGGCCACGGCGTTGGCGCTCGACGAGAATCCACCGGTCACTGTTCCGTCGAACCAAATCGGACCGAGCCTGACCAAACGCGAGTCGGAAGTCGCCGACCTCGTTGCCCAAGGGCTGACGAACAAAGCGATCGCCGCGAAACTGGTGATTTCGATTCGCACTGCTCAGGGACACGTCGAACATATTCTGACCAAGCTCGGGTTCAGCTCGCGTGCTCAGATCGCCGGATGGGTTGTCGAACAGGCACGAAACGTCACGTGAGGCTGAAGTGGGGAAACCGATCGCCCGGCTCCTTGCACCGAAACGCGACTCGCGACTGCTTGTCAGGCATCGCGTGCCGGACAGAATCGATCAGCGTGTACAACCACGGACCTTCATCCAACTCGACAATCGCGATGATCGGAATCCGCGCAGATGCTGACCCGCAATTCTCTCCTTGCACATATCGCCAGGAGACGATGGTGCCTGTGCCGCAGCACGGAACCGAGTGGAGAAACCGACAGCCACATTCAGGGCAGGACTGCGTCAGTGGTGCGGACAACCTTCCGCACCCATCGCAGTGCAGAATTGTCAGGCATCGAATATCTGTAGTTCGACTGTCCATCACTCTCTGCACCTCGCGACGTTGTGGGGCGTTAGATCAGTACCGGCGTGCGGCGTGGAAAGGCATCGAGTCGACCGGCGCGTACGTGACCGACTGTCCGGACGTCGGCGCGTGCACTACCGTGCCGTTGCCGGCGTAGATGCCAACGTGGTCGCCGCCGTAGTAGAGCACCAGGTCACCCGGCTGCAGGTCTCCTCGAGATACGGGGACACCACCGGCTTCCTGTGCGTAGGTCGTCCGGGGAATGGACACTCCGGCCTGCGCGTATGCCCACTGAACCAATCCGGAGCAGTCGAACGAGCTAGGTCCGGTCGCGCCCCACACGTACGGTGCCCCGACCTTCGACTCCGCCGCGCTCACCGCCTGCGATCCGGCTGACGAGTAGAACGCAACCTGCTGAACGTGCGTCGACTGAGACGGAGCCGCCAGCGGTTGAGCACTCGCACCGGCGGTAGTCGAGGCAAAGGCTCCTGCGGTGAGTGCACCGATAATGATGGCGCTTCGAAGAATGCGGGTCAGAGCGGCGTTGGTTCGAGAGGTTGTGCGTACAGCCATGAGCTTGTGGATTTCCCTTCAGGATGTCCCGCAGCCCGATCGGGTTGCGGCGATGCCCACAACTCTGTCGGCGGTTCGCGCTCCTGCCTTCCGCTGAACTGCCCATGGCATACCTGTTTCGGTTTTCCGCCCGGAACCACGTAATTTATGTGCCGCGCGTCACCCGGTGCCACAAATTTGGCGCAGATCTTCAGACCTACGAGTTCGTTCAACCCCAGGAAAATATGCATTTATGCTGGTAGATGCACTAACAAGGCTCTTCAGATAGGCGCACGTAGGTACCTGACCGGGTACTTCGGCCCCGTCCACGCGGCCTCGTACGCAATCCGGTCGGCGCTGCAGGGAAGAATTGGCGATTCCTCGGCGTTGCACACACCAACAGCTGCTGCTTCACAGCGCACCGAACTATGGAAAGGACCCTCGTGGCCACCCAGACCCTCACCCAGGCAAACTTCGACGAAACCATCAACGGCAGCGATGTCGTGCTCGTGGACTTCTGGGCTTCGTGGTGCGGCCCGTGCCGCCAGTTCGCTCCCACTTTCGAGGCTTCCGCGGACAAGCACTCCGACGTTGTCCATGCGAAGGTCGACACCGAGGCCGAGCAGGGTATCGCCGCAGCGGCGAACATCCGCTCCATCCCGACGATCATGGCTTTCCGTGAAGGTGTCCTCGTGTTCAACCAGGCCGGCGCTCTGCCCGCCCCCGCGCTCGAGGATCTGATCACTCAGGTCAAGGCGCTCGACATGGACGAGGTTCGCAAGCAGATCGCAGAGCAGTCGGCTTCCGCCGAGTAACTCGCACAACAAAAAGTGGCGCAGGGAAATCGAATTCGATTGCCCTGCGCCACTTTTCATTGCAGACCTCAGTGAGCGGCACTGTCCCAACTGCGGCCGGTGCCGACCGACACATCAAGCGGAACGGACAGCTCGATAGCGGTGGACATCTTGTCCTTGACCAATGCTGTGACCTGCTCGAGCTCGGAAGCCACGACCTCGAGTACCAACTCGTCGTGAACCTGCAACAGCATCCGCGACTCGAGTCCCGCATCGGCAAGTGCCTTCTGGACGTTGATCATCGCGACCTTGATGATGTCGGCTGCCGTGCCCTGAATGGGCGCATTGAGCGCGGCGCGCTCGGCGACCTCGCGACGCTGACGGTTGTCGCTGTTGAGATCGGGCAGGTAGCGACGACGGCCGTAGAGCGTCGAGGTGTAGCCGTCCTTTCGAGCCTGCTCGACCACTGCGTGGAGGTAGTCACGTACTCCGCCGAATCGCGCGAAGTAGGCATCCATCTGCTGCTTTGCCTCTTCGGTCGAAATCTTGAGTTGTGACGCCAAACCGTATGCACTGAGTCCGTAGGCAAGTCCGTACGACATCGCCTTGACCCGACGACGCAATTCCGGGGTGACCTCCTCGATCGGCACACCGAATGCGCGCGAACCGACAAAGCTGTGCAGGTCCTCACCGGTGTTGAATGCCTCGATGAGTCCTTCGTCGCCCGACACGTGGGCCATGATCCGCATTTCGATCTGGCTGTAGTCGGCGGTCAGCAGAACGTCGAAGCCGTTGCCGACCACAAAACCGTCGCGGATCTCGCGTCCCGCTTGGTTGCGCACGGGAATGTTCTGCAGGTTGGGATCGGTGGAAGAAAGGCGTCCGGTTGCGGCGACGGTCTGGTTGAACGTGGTGTGGATCCGCCCGTCCTCGGCGACCGACTTGAGCAGCCCGTCCACGGTGACCTTCATGCGTGTTGCGTCGCGGTGCGCGAGAAGGTGCTCGAGGAACGGGTGCCCCGTCTTGTCGAACAGGCCCTGCAACGCCTCGGCGTCTGTGGTGTACCCGGTCTTGGTCTTCTTGGTCTTGGGCATGTCGAGATCCTCGAACAGCACAACTTGCAGCTGCTTCGGGGAGCCGAGATTGATCTGCTTGTCGATCACTGCATACGCCGAGTTGGCGGCGTCGGAGACTTCGGAGGCGAACCGGCTCTGGAGATCGTGCAGATGCGCGGTGTCGACCGCGATACCGGTTGCCTCGATCTGAGCGAGTTCGATTGTCAACGGCAACTCCATGTCCGAGAGCAGTGACGTCGACTCGATCGACTCGAGTTCATTGTCGAGCGCCTGTGCAAGGTCGAGCACGGCCTGGGCGCTGAGCATCGCCGTTTCCGCCGCTTCGGCGTCGAGCTGATCAGTGTCATCGAGCAGCGAAAGCTGTTCCTGCCCCGACGATTCGGCACGCAGTTCACGCTTGAGGTAACGGAGCGAGAGGTCGTCGAGATTGAAGGAACGCTGACCCGGACGCACCAAATAGGCCGCGAGCGCGGTGTCGCTGGTCAATCCACCCAAGGTCCACCCGCGTCCACGCAAGGCGTGAATTGCCCACTTGGCCTCGTGCACAGCCTTGGGCGCAGACACATCGGCGAGCCAATCACCCAGCGCTGCTTCGTCTTCCGCAGTAGCCGAGGTGGTGGAGATGTAGGCACACTCGCCGTCAGATGCAGCGATGGCAAGCGCTGTGACGTCTCCAGCGAACGTGCTGCGCGTTCCGAGGACGGCGACTCCGTGGCGGGATCCGGTACGCGCGTGTGCGTCCAGCCACTCCGCCACCGCACCCGGCGCAAGTGCGTCGCCGCTGACCTCGAAACCCTCTTCTGCTTCGGGCTCGGAAGATGACAGGGTCGCAAACAGGCGATCTCGGAGAACCTTGAACTCGAGGTCGTCGAACAACGCATGGATCTTCTCGCGATCCCACGGAGCCAGAACCAACTGCTCCGGTGTGTACGGCAGCGGCACGTCGCGGATCATCTCGGTGAGCTGACGGTTCAGCAACACGTTGGCGAGGTTCTCCCGCAACGAATCGCCCACCTTGCCCCGGACCTTGTCGACGTTGTCGACCAAACCCTGAAGGTCTCCGTATTCGCGAATCCACTTGGTAGCGGTCTTCTCCCCTACTCCAGGAATGCCGGGAAGATTGTCACTCGGGTCGCCGCGCAGCGCCGCGAAATCGGGGTACTGAGCCGGTGACAGGTTGTACTTCTCCTCGACCGCGTCCGGCGTGAACCTGGTGAGCTCCGACACGCCCTTCTTCGGATACAGCACCGTCACGTTCTCCGTGACCAATTGAAGCGAATCGCGGTCGCCCGTGACAACGAGTACGCGGTACCCGAGCGCTTCGGCTTGCGTCGTCAACGTGGCGATGACGTCGTCGGCTTCGAAGCCGTCCTCGGCCATGACCGGAATCCCCATGGCGCCGAGGACGTCCTTGGTGATGTCGATTTGCCCCTTGAACTCGTCCGGAGCCTTGGCTCGTTGCGCCTTGTATTCCGGAAACAACTCGGCGCGGAACGTCTGACGGGAGACGTCGAAGGCAGCTGCCAAGTGGGTGGGCTGTTCGTCACGGAGCAGATTGATCAGCATCGACGTGAAGCCGTACACCGCATTGGTGGTTTGACCACTCTGTGTCTTGAAGTTTTCCGCGGGCAACGCGTAGAAGGCACGAAATGCCAGAGAATGCCCGTCGAGAAGCATCAAAAGTGGACGATCGTCTGCCTTGCCGGATGTACCGGTAGCGGCGGTGGACGTGCTGGACCGAGTCGTGGTTGCGGGGCTCACGGTTCATCAGTCTAGGGATTCGGACCGACACACATGCCGCCCACGGTCCTTTACGCAGGAACCAGCCCGAAATCAGGTCAATCGCCCCTGCACGCGGCTTCGATACGGAACCGAAACATGCCGGAAATCGCAGAACCCCGTCTGAAGCGAACAGAGCCGTTAGAGTCCGGAAATCGCAGCAACGGGCTGACACCTCGCTGACTGCGCGGCAACCTTGTCCCGACCCGCTCGGAGGACGTACGTGGCCCCACCCGTAGTGAAACGGCATACCCTCGCCACATTGAGCCGAATCCTGGCCTTTGCCCTGCTCGTGATAGTTGCTGTACTCACATTCGCCGCAACCGCGTCGGCGCAGGAACCGACCGATACCCCCGAATCTCCGACCGTGTCCACCGCACCGGCAGTGCCGGCCAATGCCGTTCCCGTCAGTGGCAATCTCAACAACGGTGGAACACGACTCGAAGGCGTGACCGTTCGCGCCCTCGACTCGTCCGGCACCGAAGTCGCCGCCGGCGAATCCGCCCAGAACGGCCGCTGGGAATTGGCGGTCGCGCCGGGTGTCTACACATTCGAAATTGTTGCCGACACCCTTCCGGACGGGGTGAGCGTGCAGGCCACCGTCGAACGCGAAGTGGTCGCCGGCCGCGCGAACACCGTGATCTTCTCGTTCGGCGAAGTGCGCACCGCCTCCAATGTGAGCTTCGGCGAAAAACTCATCAGAACTACCGTCGACGGTCTCCGCTTCGGACTCGTGATTGCCATCGCCGGTGTCGGATTGAGCCTGATCTACGGAACCACCGGGCTGACCAACTTCGCGCACGGTGAGATGGTGACGCTGGGCGCCGTCGCGGCGTGGGCATTCAACACCTCGGTCGGCATCCCCCTGATACCGGCGACGCTGCTCGCGATCATCGTCGGCATCGGCATCGGATTGCTCACCAACGGGATCGTCTGGAAACCCTTGCGCAAACGTAAGACCGGATTGATCGCGCAGTTGGTGGTCTCGATCGGTCTTGCCATCGCCTTGCGCTACCTGATTCTGATCTTCTTCTCCGATCGCGCCGAACCCTTCGACGACTACCAAGGTCAGGTCGAGAAGAACTGGGGACCGATCGCACTGACCGACGCCAATGCCGCTGTCATGGTGGTCAGCCTGATCGTGTTGGTCGGCGTGGCACTACTTCTGCAGAAGACGCGCATCGGCAAGGCGATGCGCGCCGTCTCCGACAACCGCGATCTCGCCGCGTCGTCCGGCATCAACGTCGAACGCGTGATCATGTTCGTCTGGGGACTGGGCGGCGGATTGGCTGCCCTCGGCGGCGTCTTGTTCGGCATCTCCGAACTCGGCGGCCGTGTCCAGTGGGAAATGGGCTTCAAACTCCTGCTCCTGATGTTCGCCGGTATCACTCTCGGCGGACTCGGCACCGCCTACGGCGCGCTTCTCGGGTGCGTCATAGTCGGTCTGCTGGTTCAGCTTTCGACGCTGATCATCAACCCCGACCTCAAATACATCGGCGGGCTTCTCGTCTTGATCGTGATCCTCGTGGTTCGCCCCCAGGGCATCCTCGGATCCAGACAACGGATCGGGTGAGTGGATATGGACATCATGGGAGCACTCCAGGTCTCCTTCGCCCAGTTCATCGGGCCGTCGGCGATCTTCTACGCGTTGTTGGCCATCGGCCTCAACCTGCACTTCGGGTATGCCGGACTGCTGAACTTCGGCCAGATCGGCTTTGCCCTGCTCGGCGGTTACGGCGTCGGCATCATGACGGTGACGTACGACCAACCGCTATGGCTGGGAATCATCGTCGGACTGACCGCCGCCGGCCTTCTCGCGTTGGTCCTCGGCATACCGACTCTTCGCCTTCGCGCGGACTATCTCGCCATCGTCACCATTGCCGCTGCGGAAATCCTGCGACTGATCTTCCGGTCAACGGCATCGGACTCCGTCACCGGATCAACCAACGGACTCTTCAGCTTTGCCGAACCCTTCACCTCACTGAGCCCGTTCGATTCCGCAAAGCAGTACTCGTTCCTCGGCGTGAAGTTCTACGGCGACGACCTGTGGTCGATGGTCGTGGGATGGACCCTCGTGCTGATCCTCTGCGGGATCGTCTACCTGCTCAGCCACAGTCCATGGGGTCGTGTCCTCAAAGCAGTCCGCGAGGACGAGGACGCGGCACGGTCGCTGGGAAAGAACGTCTTCGTGTACAAGATGCAGGCGTTGGTCATCGGTGGCGTGATCGGCGGTATGGCCGGAGTCTTCAACGCTCTACAGACCAAATCCATCAACCCCGATTTCTACTCGACGGCTCAGACCTTCTTCGCGTTCGGAGCGTTGATTCTGGGCGGTGCCGCAACGGTATTCGGCCCGGTCGTGGGAGCGATGCTGTTCTGGTTCCTCCTCGCAATCCCCGACGCATTGCTCCGTCAGGCGATCTCGGGCGAGAACCCGCTCCTGTCTTTGACGGAACAGCAGGTCGGCGCGACGCGCTACGTACTACTGGGTTTGATGATCGCTCTCCTGATGGTGTTCCGGCCGCAGGGAATACTGGGTAACAAGCGGGAGGTGCAACTCAATGCTTGACGCCGAGACACGAGCACAGATCTTTGCCGACGTCCCCCACGTTCCGGGATCGGCCAAACCCGACCCGGTGTTGGTGGCCGACAAGGTGTCGCGGACGTTCGGTGGCCTCAAGGCCGTCGACGTCGACCATCTCGAAATCCAACGCGGATGTATCACCGGGCTGATCGGTCCTAACGGCGCCGGGAAAACCACGCTGTTCAACCTTCTCACCGGCTTCGATCGACCGGACACCGGAACATGGTCGATGGACGGTCAGTCCTTGGGACGCATGTATCCCCATCAGGTGGCGCGTAAAGGCGTGGTCCGCACGTTCCAGCTGACCAAGGCGCTGTCGAAACTGACGGTGCTCGACAATGTTCGGCTCGGAGCCACCGGGCAACGCGGCGAACGAATCTTCACGTCGCTGCTGCCCTGGACCTGGAAGGCACAGGAACGCGAGATCACCGAGCGCGCCCGCGAACTTCTCGGACGATTCAAGCTCGACACCAAAGCCGACGACCTTGCCGGTTCACTGTCGGGCGGGCAACGCAAACTCCTCGAAATGGCACGGGCACTGATGACGGAACCATCCGTCGTGATGCTCGACGAGCCCATGGCAGGCGTCAATCCCGCACTGACACAGAGCCTGCTCGGGCACATCAAATCGCTACGCGACGACGGTATGACGGTCGTCTTCGTCGAACACGACATGGACGTGATTCGTGACATCAGCGATTGGGTGGTCGTCATGGCTCAGGGCAGCGTCATCGCCGAGTCGACGCCGGACGAATTGTCGTCCAACACAGCAGTCGTCGACGCCTATCTGGGAAGTCATCACGATCAGGCCCTCGAATTCGACGACGAGGGCAACCCTGTGGGCGACACCGCCGTTCTCGCGGCCGCTCTGGCCGAGGCCGAAGTCGAGACGCTCGAAGCCGGCGGTGATCTGTCGGAGCCGGATCTGGGGAACCTACCGGTCGAGGTTGTCGAGGTGCTCGAATCCAGTCCGGAGGCATCGCGCGGAAGGCACGAGAAGCCATGAGCGAGAACGAAGCACGGTCACTCACCCCCGCTGAATTTGCCGCAACTCCCGAGGAACACGCACGCCTGTCGGCGGGTGCGCTGCTTCGCGCGGACAGCGTGGTGGCCGGTTACATTCCCGGCGTCAACATCCTGCGTGAATGCAACTTCTTCCTGAAGGAAGGCGAAATCGTCGGCATCATCGGGCCGAACGGCGCCGGCAAGTCGACGCTGCTCAAATCGCTGTTCGGGCTCATCCCCGTCCGCGAAGGCTCGGTAACTCTCCGGGAGGACAACATCACGTCCGCTCCCGCACACGTACTCGTCCAGAAGGGAGTCGGATACGTTCCCCAGACTCAGAACGTCTTCCAGTCCTTGACTATCGAAGAGAACCTCGAAATGGGAATCTATCTGCGTCCCAAGTCCTTCGCGGAGCGGTTCGCTTTTGTCAGTGACCTGTTCCCACTTCTGAGCGAACGCCGAAAGGTCAAGGCAGGCGCGCTCTCCGGCGGAGAACGTCAGATGGTCGCGATGGGCCGGGCCCTGATGATGGATCCGTCGGTGTTGCTCCTCGACGAACCGTCTGCCGGCTTGTCACCGATGTTCCAGGACGAAGTGTTCATCCGCTGCAAGAAGATCAATGCAGCCGGTGTTTCGGTGATCATGGTCGAGCAGAATGCGCGCCGGTGCCTGCAGATCTGCGATCGGGGGTACGTGCTGGATCAGGGCAAGAACGCGTACACCGATACGGGAGCCAACCTCATGAACGACCCCAAGGTGATCGAGTTGTACCTCGGAACGCTGGCCGGCAGCAAAGAGAAGTAACCACGACAGAAAAGGTGGGCCAGGAGTCTTCGAGACCCTGGCCCACCCTCGTGTGTTGATCTGCTATTTACCGACGACCACAAACCCTTCGGTGGTCAGTGTGTTCGTAGGCCCGAACACCAACTTGCCGTACGAACCGATGGACGGCTCGCCCGAGTCGTTGAAGTCGAGTTCACCGGTGATGCCGTCGTAGTCGATGTCGGTTCCCGCCTTCACGAGCGGTAGGCACTCCGCGTACGACGTGCACTTGGTGCCGCCCTCGGTGACGCTGTTGATGTTGGCGGCGATATCGACGCCTGCCGTCGACTTTGCCTGCTCCGCCGCGAGGGCCGAGATCACCACGGCGTCGTAAGACTCACCCGCGTAGTTGAAGTCGATCAAAGCGCTGTTGACAGCCTTCAGCCTATCCTGGAACGCGGCTCCCACATCCGTCAGCGGCGTAGTGCCCTGCATGGTGTCGAGCAGCGGCGTCGCAACGGCTTCACCGAGTGCGTTACCCATGTTGCCGTCGACGCCGTACAGCGCCATTCCGTCGGACGGTCCGATGCCCACCTCGTGCATGCGGGTGATGATCTTCGCTGATTCCTCGAAGCCCACCAACGCCACTGCGTCCGGATTGAAGTTCTTGATCTGATCGACCTCGGAGTTGAACGACTGCGCGTTGGGGTCGTAGATGATCTTCTCGACCTGATCCGACGGAACGCCGGAGTCGATCAGATTCTTCTGGATGTTGTCGGCGAGACCCGTGCCGTAGGGGTCGTTCATAGCCAGGATGGCTACGCGCTGTCCACCGTCGTCTGAAATGAGCTGTGCGACTGCTTGAGCCTGCAGTACGTCCGTGGGAGCGGTGCGGAAGTACATCCCCTTGTCGGGGTAGCAGACAAACTGGTCGGAGGTATTGGCCGGGGAGAACATGACGACGCCCGCACTTGCGATCTTGTCGATCACCTTCAATGACACGGACGACGACGCCGCACCGACAATCACCTGGGTGCCTGCCGCCAATTCGCGGTCAACCGTGGTGTTGGCCGTGTCCGTGGTCGTATCGCCGGAATCGCCGGGGATCAACTGGACTGGCTGTCCGAGTACACCTCCCGCTGCGTTGACGTCGTTGACGCCGAGTTGCGTACCGGCAACCATCGGCGGGCCCAGGAAGGACAGACTTCCCGTGTCCGGCAACAAGGTTCCGATGCGCAGAGGGTCGGTGGACGGTGTAGTGCCTGCCGTGGCCTGTTGCGGCGTGCAATCCGTCGAGACGGTTGTTGCCGCTGCTGAGCCGGACGTGGTGGTGCCCGATGACGAACTGTCGGAGTCGTCCGAGCTACAGCCTGCCAATGCCAATGCTGCAACGCCGAGAACTGCGGCAGTGCGCACAAGTGTTCGTCTAGCCATCCCACGCTCCTTAGATCAGCCGGTGCTCGCGTCAACCGAAACGACGCTCGCTGTGGGAAAAGACGCTAGACCTCGAAACCGTATCGCGATCCGACAAGAAAGCCCTGTGACCTGACTGTTACCTGATGGCCTCGACAATTTACACAACCGTGCCGAATGCGCGGTTTAATCGGCACCACCGAGCGCACCGGGCTCAGGCGTCAGGTTCACCGCCCAAGGTCTCGATCACGACCAGGGCGACGGCCTTCATCGTGGAGCGGCGGTCCATGGCAGCGCGCTGGATCCATTTGAACGCCTCTGGTTCGGTGAGTGCCTGGCGCACCATCAACACACTCTTCGCCCGCTCGATCAGCTTGCGCGCCTCCAAGCGGTCGGACAGATCCGCGACTTCCCGTTCCAGCGCAGTAACCTCACGAAACCTGCTGACGGCCAATTCAACGGCCGGCACAAGATCGGAAATCGAGAAAGGTTTGACCAGATATGCCATGGCGCCCGCGTCCCGCGCTCGCTCCACCAATTCACGCTGACTGAATGCTGTGAGAATGACCACAGGAGCAATTCGCTTCGCCGCAATCTCCGAAGCGGCATCAATACCGTCGCGCCTGGGCATTTTCACGTCCATGATCACAAGATCGGGCTTGAGTTCCTCCGCAAGTTCGACCGCAACCTGACCGTCGCCGGCCTCGCCGACAACGTCGTAGCCCTCTTCGCGGAGCATCTCGACCAGATCCATCCGGATCAACGCTTCGTCCTCGGCAACAACAACTCGACGTGATTTGCTCTGATTGCCTTGCAGCTCTAGCGAATTCATGGCCACCACCCTCCTCGATCGAACCGCCCCGACACGAGGCGCGAACATTTAGAGGGTACCGGTGTTTGACATTCGAATCGCATCTTCTAATGTAGTCATCGCAACAAGCCCTCGTATCCCAATTGGCAGAGGAAACGGATTCAAAACCCGTCCAGTGTGAGTTCGAGTCTCACCGAGGGCACCGAAAGGTGCGGGCTAGCGCGAATTTCAGTCTTCTATCCCAGTCTTATCTCCCAGCGGGCTAGGACCTCAGTTCGCAGTACATCGAGAAATTCGATTCAGTCCGCTAAAGCCTTGATCCGATCTTCATCATGTCGAGTAGCCGATGCATCAAGTTCATCGGGAAACAGTCGTCCGCATCGGTCAAATCTCAGCATTGCGCTCTTATGCCCAGCAATCCCTTGAATAACTGTGACTTTCGCACCTGACTTGATCGCCAACGTTGCCGCGCTATGACGTAGCTCATACGGAACTCGCCAGGTGTCAGCCAACCTCGGCCGCCCACTCGCCATGGCAAGACGAAATCCGCAAGCACACCTCTACCCTCGATTACTGAAACCATACAGATACAGCCTTTTCTGAATACAGAAACATCTGTACTATTGGAAGGGTGAAGACCGCAATCCACGCCGATGCCCTGTCGAGGTTCGGTTACGCCCTATCGGATTCGACGCGCACCCAGATCTTGTTGAGCCTGCGCACTACTCCGGGTTACCCGTCCGAGATGGCGGAAAAGATCGGGGTGTCACGCCAGATTCTGTCCAACCACTTGGCTTGTTTGCGCGGATGCGGCCTGGTCGTCGCCATCCCGGAGGGCAGACGCAGCCGCTACGAGCTCGCCGACCCACGCATCGGCAGAGCGCTCGACGATCTCGTGGGCTTGGTCCTCGCCGTCGACCCGGACTGTTGTCCAGCCTCCGAGACCGAAGACTGCTGCTGATGGAGACCCCGCCAGGCATGCCGTCCCGGACATCAGACTTACTGACACCCCACCGAAAGGCTTTGCTGTCGCGGCGGATTCGGTGGTTTGTCGCGGCGACGATCACCTACAACGTGATCGAGGCTGCAATAGCTCTCACCGAGGGAACGCGCGTGTCGTCGACCGCGCTCATCGGGTTCGGACTGGACTCGGTGATCGAGGTGTCCTCCGCCGCAGCGGTTGCCTGGCAGTTCGCCGGCCGCAACCCCGAAGCGCGGGAGAGGGTCGCGCTACGGATCATCGCGTTCTCCTTCTTCGCTCTCGCCACCTACGTCACCGCCGACGCCGTCCGGGCCCTGACAGGATTCGGCGAAGCGCAGCACTCCCCGATCGGGATCGGTTTGGCGGCAGCCAGTCTCGCGATCATGCCGGTGCTGTCCTACGCGCAGCGCCGCGCCGGCCGTGAGCTCGGGTCACTCTCGGCGGTCGCCGACTCCAAGCAGACCCTGCTCTGCACCTACCTGTCTGCGGTCCTACTTGCTGGGCTTCTTCTCAACAGCCTGTTCGGCTGGTCGTGGGCCGACCCTGTCGCCGCCCTCGTGATCGCCGTTCTCGCAGTCAAAGAAGGCCTCAACGCCTGGAAGGGCGACACCTGCTGCCCCACGCCGACAACAACCATGAAGGCAGCAGCAGGCCGCGACTGCGACTGCTGCGACTGACCACACACCGCAAATGGGGAAAGGTCTGCAATGGCTGTGACCGCGCTCGTGTTCTACGCCCTGTTCGGGGTCCTCGGTTTCGGTTGGCGCAGCGCGCTGCAGTACCAACGGACCGGCTCCACCGGATTCCGCGGCGTCAACGGACGACCCGGCTCGCTGGAATGGATCGCCGGCACCGGATTCGTCGTCGCGATAGCCCTTGGCGTCGTTGCACCCGCACTGCAACTAGCCGCAGTGCTGCACCCGATCGGCGTACTCACCACTCCCGCTGTCCAGACCATGGGGATCGTGCTCGCGCTGGCCGGAATCGTCGGCACGCTCTACGCACAGAACGAGATGGGTGAATCCTGGCGCATCGGCGTCGATCCCACCGAGACAACCGATCTCGTCCGCACCGGGGTCTTCGGCCTCGTCCGCAATCCCATCTTCACCGCCATGCTCGTCTTCGCTGCCGGCATCACGCTCCTCACACCGAACCCACTCGCGCTTATCGGCTTCGCGCTGCTGCTCGCCACCATAGAACTGCAAGTGCGTGTCGTCGAAGAGCCCTACCTCCGCGACCGCCACGGCGACACCTACCGCACCTACAGCCGCACTGTCGGCAGATTCGTACCCCGGGTCGGTCTCACCTGACGGACATCCATTACCAACATCCGGCACCAACGTCTCGGGCACCAACGCCACCGAAATTCGCAATCCGCGTACGCGTCATCCACGGAGCCGATAAGTTTCCCTCATGCGGCACCGATATCTCGTTGCGTGCTGCGGAGCACTCTTGTCCGCCGCGACACTTACTGGTTGCCAAAGCCAATCCGAATCTCCGCAACCAGGTTCCGACTCCCATTCGCGGCCGACATATTCAACCGTCGAAGGTTCAGTTGCGCAGACTGGAACAATGAGGATCGGCAGCCCTCCACCAAAGGCGCCACCCAGTCTCGTCGTTCCTGGAACTGAAACAAACGCACCGCTGCCCATCGCCGAGGTCACCGCCGTTGCCATCGAGCACCTTGACGACCGTTCGCGGGTGACGTATCACCTCAGTGGAACCGGCACTGTGACATGGAAAGTCGAGTATGTCAGCGAAGCGATTCGCGGCGGCGACAATCACGTGGTCGACGTGAACGGTTCATCGATCCTTCAGATCGATATCATGGGAGCTACTGCGCTACAACAATTTCCACCGATTGAAACGTCTGGCGGCACCATTTCGAGCGTCGAGACGGCACTGGTGAGCGGTGAGATCGTTCAGTCTTTTGTCGGCACTGCCGCAGGGCGCCCCGAGTTCCGGGCAACCGGAATGGAATCGCCCGGTCAAATTGTTGTCGATGTCTTCTACGCGCCGGCCTGAGTAGCCGGCACTCCCCACTTTGCGGTGCTGAAGTCCATCAACTCATTCGGGTAACGTTCGGCGCCCGAGTGCCTGAACACTGTTAGCGTGAAAATCGTCCGATTAGTCTGCTTTTCTCGATCGAGAGGACTCTCATGCCACACGCTGCGCACGAGAACATCACCGTAGATCCGACGCTGGCCGACCTGTACAAGGACCTCCACAGTCACCCGGAACTCGGCTTCCAAGAGCATCGCACCGCCGAAATAGTTGCCACGCGCCTGACCTCACTCGGTTTCGACGTCACCACGGGCATCGGAAAAACAGGAGTAGTCGGTGTCCTGAAGAACGGCCCAGGACCAACAGCACTCCTGCGTGCCGACATGGACGCACTTCCGGTCAAGGAAGACACCGGACTGGATTACGCCAGCACCGTCACCGCGACCGATCAGAACGGGAAAACCGTTCCGGTGGCTCATGCATGCGGCCACGACCTCCACACGACATGCCTGTTGGGGGCCGCCCAGATCCTCTCAACGGACACGGCCAGTTGGTCTGGCACCCTACTACTCGTCTTCCAACCCGCCGAAGAACTCGGCGCCGGCTCCCAAGCCATGGTCGACGACGGATTGTTCGACAAGGTCCCCAAGCCCGACGTTGTTCTCGGGCAACACGTAGCTCCGTTGCCTGCCGGAAAGATCGCCGGCCACGCAGGCCCGTCGTATGCAGGTTCCGACTCGCTGCGCGTGCGACTCGTCGGCAAAGGCGCTCACGGATCCATGCCGGAGAACTCCGTCGACCCCGTGGTGATGGCAGCGGAAACCGTTCTGCGCCTGCAGACAATCGTCTCCCGCGAGGTACCGAGCACGGCGATCGCAGTGCTCACGGTCGGGTCGATCCACGCCGGCGACGCAGCCAATGTCATACCCGGCGAAGCCGAACTGCAGTTAAACATCCGCAGCTACGACTCTGCCGTCCGGGAGCGCATTCTGAGCAGCGTTGACCGCATCGTCCGAGGCGAAGCCGCAACGGCCGGCGCCCCGGAAGAACCCACTATCACCGAGATCGAACGCTTCCCCATCGTCGTGAATGATCCGGCTGCTCTGGGCAAAACCCTCGACGCGTTTGCCGCATGGTTGGGCGAGGACAACATTCTCGACCCGGGAGCAGGGGCCGGCAGCGAGGATGTCGGCATCCTCGCGACAAGTTCGGGCGCACAACTGTCGTACTGGCTGCTCGGCGGTACCGACCCGTCGCTGTTCACGACGGGCGACATGAGCGACCCTGCCCTCCGGACCGTGCCGTCGAACCACTCTCCGCACTACGCGCCCGTGATCGAACCGACACTGACCATCGGAGTTTCCGCGTTGGTCACGGCAACGAGGACGTGGTTACCGCCTGCCTGATCGAACGGCTAACGCCGACGGCGTCCGGATTAGCGCACGCGGCGCCAAGCAGACCGAGCCTT
This sequence comes from Rhodococcus sp. MS16, assembly GCF_013277795.1. Classification (NCBI taxonomy): domain Bacteria; kingdom Bacillati; phylum Actinomycetota; class Actinomycetes; order Mycobacteriales; family Nocardiaceae; genus Rhodococcus; species Rhodococcus sp. MS16. The sequence continues at coordinate 653,119 of NZ_VBTM01000004.1, read as the reverse complement.
GTCCCGCAGATTTCTCGAGCGGCTGACCCACGATCCCGATTCCCAGGTCTCGATTGCGCGAACGATTGCCCGCGAACCGATTCTGCCCGACCGCACACCGGTGATGGTCACGACCGGTGTGCGGTTGTTCGCCCACACCAATTTCAGGTCAGTGGGACCGATTCCCATGTCGAGTTCGTCGACGGCAAGTTCGTTGCTGTGCGCGACAAGCCATTCCATCATTTGATGTCCGGGTTGAATCCGGGCACATTCAGGTCGGTAATGCGTGACCCATCCTTCGAGCCGACTACCGGTCCGAACGGAAACATCGTGGGCACACCACACCCCGTCGATGACCAACCCGACGATGACGAGGCGTCCGAGTTCTGCTTCTCTCCGGAGGAATCGGTACACAAACGCCTCGTTCGGGGGTGCCAGGAAGTTCACGCGGTCGCGCCCTGACGTTCCGATTGCAGCAACCGTGCACATGTCGGACCATCGCCGGTCCACATCGGCCGGAGTCGTCAACTGCTCGAATTCCAGTGAAGACCCGGATCGAGTGAGTGCCGCCCGATAGGAACGTAGCCGCTTCAACGAACGCGCGCTCCGAATATCCACGGGGACAGTACCTTCCGGCAAATCCACAGAGAGATTGGTATCCCGTACTCGCACAGCACAGTTCCATCGCGGATCGTCCAACAGTGCACTGACCGCAATGTCCGAACCGACAACAAGATCGGCGTGCAGCACCAGTCCCCGGGCAGCGACCGCTCGCCAGAGGACCCGAGCGGCATCGGCGTCTACGGCAAGGATCTCGCCGACCACACCGCGCCCATGCCCGAGAAGGCGAACCACCTCGACAGTGAGCATGCGACGAACCGCAAAGGGTGCCAGCGCTACCATCTCTGCTCCCCGGTACACCGCGACCAGGAGGAATGAGCCTTTGCCGTCGGTGTCGTGAGCGCCGACTGCGTACAGGAACCGCGACGACATTCGAGTCCCGACACGGGCAGCCAAACGCTCCCAGTCCCCGCGAATCGCCTCGGGGTTGTCGTAGAAGCGCACAGTTTCGACACCAGCGCGATCCGCGTCGTCCACACACTCCGCCCGGGACACCTTCGTTACGACCATGACGCGAACTTACCATTACATTACCAAGTGTTCACCATGCCTAGTACTTTCGGCTGATGCCGGACGGTTAAGCAGAGAATCACCAGTACAGGAGGCATGACGAACCACCGGAAACAAAGAATGAACGATAACCAAAGAATTGCCTCTACCCCTGTGACGTCCTCACCGACCGAGAAGAACCGCACGCCACGTGAACATCGACATGAACACATTACAACGATCTGACCTGCAGTTATTCCGTCCGCGCCTCAAAAATGGCACGATAGTGGCAACCGCACGGGCACCAACGTTGGAGGCACCGATGGACAACGGCACAATCAACCTGACGTACGACGGTCGGGTGTCTCTGAACTTCCGGCTCGCCGTTCCACAATCGCCGGACAAAGTATGGAAGGTCATCACTCAACGCGAATTTCTCGACACGTGGTTTCCCGCCGACGTCGATTTCACACTGACTCCCGGCGCAGACCTACTGTTCAAAGTGACGCCGCAACAGGTCAAGCGATACGGCTTGCCCGCTGATCACAGCTCACACGGAACTGTCATCAGCGTCCATCCGCACCACATCTTCGAGTACCTGTGGGACGCAGACACATTGCACTGGGAATTGCACCCCGACGGCACCGGAGGGTGCTGGTTGACCCTCACACACACAATGGAGGACGAGGACTCCGCGTACGCGCATGCAGCGGGCTGGCATGCCGGCCTGGAAGTGGTTGCGGCACAACTCGACGGCCGTGAAGTCGACTGGTCGCCCTGGGATCGCGCCGACGAACTCGCATCGCAGTACCGCAAATCAGCCTGACTGTTCCCCCTTCCGGGGGCTGGGTCCTATTCCCCCTTACGCGGGAAGTGCCTGATGACGCCTTCCTGCACCACCGTTGCCATCAGCATGCCCTCGATCGAGAAGTATCGCCCGGTCGCCAATCCTCGTGAACCCGCGGCAACCGGTGACTCCGTCGCGTACAGAACCCAGTCGTCGAACCGGAACGGCCGGTGAAACCAGATCGAATGATTCACGGTCGCCGCAACAATCCGATCGTGCCCCCACGACAATCCATGGGTGGTCAGGATGGAATCCAGCACGGTGGTGTCCGACGAGTACGCCAACACGGCGGCGTGGATCAGTGAGTCGTCCGGCAGCGCGCCGTCCGGTCGCATCCACACGCGGTTGTGAGTGAGTTTCTCCCCCGTGCCTTTCAAAATCCACGCCGGATCGTTGGCGTACCGCATGTCGATCGGTTTGAGTGCGCCCACAAAGTGCGGAAGCGTCGCCTCGTAGCCGGACAGTCGATCACCCAAGGGCGGCAACGACTCCGGTAGCGGAACGTCCGGGATTTCGACGGCATGCTCTAGCCCTGTGCCGGAATCCTGGAACGCTGCCAGCATCACGAACAGCTCGTTGTCGCCTTGATACGCGGTGACCTGACGGTTTGCGAACGCGCGCCCGTCGCGATGCCGCTCGACGCGATATTCGATGGGCGCCTTGACATCTCCGCCGCGAATGAAGTGGCCGTTGATCGCGTGGATCGGTCGATCACCGTCGACGGTACGGCCGGCGGCCATCAGCGCCTGAGACACCAATTGACCGCCGAACGTCCGCGAACTTACCTGCGCCGGGTGATGCCCGCGGAACGCGTCGTCTCCGATGGTTTCGAGATCGAGCAGACCGAGAAGTGTGCCGAGGTCTGTCGACGCGTCCGCGTCGCTCACGCTAGTGGAGTTCTTCGCCGATGCGATGAACGTGAATCAGGTTGGTGGAGCCCACGGTTCCCGGAGGCGAACCGGCGACGATGACAACAAGATCGCCCTTCGCGTAGCGCCCGAGCGACAGCAGTGCACTGTCCACCTGACGCACCATTTCGTCAGTGGTGGACACCGAGTCGACGAGGAACGTTTCGGTTCCCCAGGTGAGTGACAGCTGACTCCGCACCTCAGGCAACGGGGTGAAGGCCAGAAGCGGCAACGGCGTGTGCAGACGCGCCAACCTACGCACGGTGTCGCCGGACTGGGTGAAGGCAACCAGGGCCTTGGCGTCGAGGCGCTCTCCGATATCGCGCGCAGCGTAGGAGATCACGCCTCGCTTGGTGCGCGGCACGTGAGTCAGCGGAGGAACGCGTGTCGATTCGGTTTCGACTGCCTCGACGATGCGTGCCATCGTGCGGACGGTTTCCATGACGTACTTGCCAACCGATGTCTCGCCGGAAAGCATGACCGCGTCCGCGCCGTCGAGGACAGCGTTGGCAACGTCGGAAGCCTCAGCGCGGGTGGGGCGCGAGTTCTCGATCATCGACTCGAGCATCTGCGTTGCCACGATGACGGGCTTGGCGTTTTCGCGGGCGATCTGGATGGCACGCTTCTGCACGAGCGGAACCTGCTCGAGAGGCAACTCCACGCCGAGGTCGCCACGGGCAACCATGACGGCGTCGAAGGCCAACACGATGGCTTCGAGATTGTCGATAGCTTCCGGCTTTTCGAGCTTCGCGATAACGGGAACGCGGCGACCGACTCGGTCCATGATGGCGTGAACCAGTTCGACGTCCGCAGGCGAACGAACGAACGACAGAGCGATGAAGTCGACACCCAACTTCAGGGCAAATTCCAGATCGGCAATATCTTTGCCCGACAGTGCCGGAACGGAGACATTCATACCGGGAAGCGAAAGGCCCTTGTTGTTGCTGACCGGTCCACCCTCGGTGACCGTGCAGACTACGTCGTTCCCTTCGACCGCCGTGACGACAAGACCGACCTTGCCGTCGTCGACGAGCAGGCGATCGCCCGGCTTGGCGTCGCGTGCGAGTTCCTTGTACGTGGTTCCGACGCGGTCGTGAGTGCCCTCGACGTCGTCGACGGTGATACGAACCTCTTCACCGCTTTCCCAGACGGTCCGCTCGTCCTTGAATCGACCGAGCCGGATTTTTGGGCCTTGCAGGTCGGCGAGGACGCCGACGGCCTTGCCTGTCGCGTCTGACGCTGCGCGGACGCGGATGTAGTTCTCTTCGTGATCGGCGTGGTCGCCATGGCTGAAGTTGAGCCGGGCCACGTCCATGCCGCTCTCCACGAGCTCACGGATTCGGTCACCGGTAGCTGTTGCCGGTCCCAGGGTGCATACAATTTTTGTCCGTCGGTTCACGGCTCGAGCCTAGTCGCTCGCAGTGCGCACTTCTATCCGGCGCGTCCGACGTGCATCTTTTGTTCTTACTCGATTCAGTTTCGATTCCTAATAACGAGTGGCAACGCACCGGGATGTACGGGAGCCGGAAGCTGCGATGCCCCAGTCAGATACCGATCGACCGCCCGCGCAACCGAGCGTCCTTCAGCAATGGCCCACACCACCAACGACGCACCCCGGTGTGCGTCACCGCACACGAAGACGCCGGGGCACGAAGTCTGCCAGTCGCGCCCGCAGGCGATCACCCCTCGTGAATTCGGCTCGAGGCCGAAGCCGCACAGCAAGCCGGTGCGCTCGACGCCTGCAAACCCGACGGCCAAGAACACAAGGTCACACGGCACGTCGAATACAGCCCCCACCGGTTCGGCAATCCGTCGGCCACTCTCGTCCCGAGACACACGAACGGGCGCGACGCGCACTGCCCGGACGTGACTTTCACCGGTGAATTCCTGAGCGGCTACCTCGAACTCACGCACTCCCCCCTCGGCGTCAGCGGGAGCGCTCCGCAGTAACAACGGCCAGAGTGGCCACGGGTCTGCGCCGTCGTCGCGTTCGAGTGGGGGCTGCTCGTGGTAATCCAATTCGACAATCGACGCGGCTCCCTGACGGTGAACGGTTCCGAGGCAGTCGGCACCGGTATCACCGCCGCCGATGATGACGACATTCTTGCCCGCTGCACTGATCCTGCTCGGCCCGTCACCAGCACATTCACGGTTGGCCGGCACGAGGTACTCCATTGCCGGATGTATTCCTGTCAGATCACGACCTGGAACGTCGACGTCGCGCGCTCTCCCGGCCCCGATTGCCAGAACAACGGCGTCGTAGTTGGAGAGGAGCTCGCCCGCCGCGAGGTCGGTCCCCACATCACAATCCGTCACGAACTCGGTCCCCTCGGCGCGCATCTGTTCAAGCCTGCGGTCGATGTGATGCTTCGAGATCTTGAAATCAGGGATGCCGTAACGCAGCAGCCCGCCGACGCGGTCATGCCGCTCGAACACCGTGACTCGGTGACCCACACGCGTCAGTTGTTGCGCTGCAGCGAGACCCGCTGGCCCTGATCCGACGATCGCCACCCGCGCATCGGAACGTACGGACGGGATCTGCGGGTGCACCAAACCCTCTTCCCACGCGGTGTCGGCAATCGCCGCTTCGATGCGTTTGATTGCCACGCTTCCACTGGTCAAGTGACTGGAAAGAGCAAGTACGCAGGCAGTTTCACACGGCGCAGGACACAGCCGTCCGGTGAACTCCGGAAAGTTGTTGGTCTCGTGCAATCGGTCCGCAGCAAGGGACCAGTCGTCGCGCCGCACGAGGTCGTTCCAGTCCGGGATCAGATTCCCCAGTGGGCACCCCGACAGACCCGAATGGCAGTACGGGATTCCGCAATCCATGCAGCGCGATGCTTGCTCGGACACCTCGTGCTTGCGCTGATCGGTGGGAAGCTCGGCATAGACCTCACTCCAGTCAGCTGTTCGCTCCGGCACCGGGCGCATCGGCGTCGAAGCGCGCGTGATGCCGAGAAAACCTCGCGGATCAGGCACTGGCCGTCTCCGTCAGAATGTCGCCGGCCTCCGCTGCACCTGCCAGTTTTTGTTCCTCGATTACTCGCTCGTAATCCACCGGCATCACCTTGGTGAATCGCCCCGACTCGCACGACCAGTGCGCAAGCAGACGAGCCCCGACGCAGGACCGCGTCCATTCGACATGGGCGGCAATCATCATCTTCAACCACTGGAGATCATCGGGCGTCGGTTCCTGCAACGTCACCGATGTCAGGTTCACGTTGTTCGGATCCACGTCGAGAACAAATGCGATACCGCCGGACATCCCCGCTGCGAGATTTCGACCGGTTGCACCGAGGATCACTACCCGTCCGCCGGTCATGTACTCACACGCGTGATCACCGGCCCCTTCGACAATTGCGTCGGCGCCGGAATTGCGCACAGCACAGCGCTCCCCCACTCGGCCGCGCGCAAACAGTTCCCCTGCAGTGGCCCCGTACAGGAGCGTGTTGCCGGCGATCACCTGCTCTTCGGGGCGAAAGCCGACATCAGCGTCGGGACGGAGAGCTATCCGCCCTCCCGAAAGCCCCTTACCCACATAATCATTGGCGTCGCCGGTCAAGTCGAGAGTGATCCCCTTCGGTAGGAACGCACCGAGTGACTGACCGGCCGTTCCGTGCAGCCGCACGACAATGGTGTTGTCCGGCAACCCTGGTGCCCCGTATCTCCGGGTCACCTCGGCGCCGAGGGCTGTACCCACTGCCCGGTCCCCGGTGTGGACGTGGCAGTCGATCCGAACGAGTGTCGCATGGTGGAGTGTGTCGGCAGCGCGCTCGACAAGCATCCTGTTGAGATCACCGGCGCCGGGCCGCGTCACAGCTGCCACGCCGCGCCGTGTCACGACCGGAACCGACAGGAGCGGCGCCAAGTCCAGGCGGCGACTCTTCCGATTACCACTTTCGGTGCAGGGAACCAACATGTCAGCACGCCCCACTGCCTCGTCGAGGCTGTGAAAACCGATGTCGGCCAGAATCTCCCGCACACCGTCGGCGATGAACCGGAAGAAACTTGTGACGTACTCGGGGCGTCCGGTGAACCGTGCCCGTAGCTCCGGATTCTGCGTCGCCACCCCGACCGGGCAGGTGTCGAGATGGCACACTCGCATCATGACGCAACCGGCGGCGATCAACGGCGCTGTCGAGAATCCGTATTCCTGCGCGCCGAGTAACGCAGCCACGACAACATCACGGGCCGTGCGCATACCACCGTCGCATTGCAGGACAACTCTCTCCCGTAACCCATTGAGCACCAACGTCTGCTGAGTTTCCGCGAGCCCGAGCTCCCACGGCGTCCCGGCGTGCTCGATCGAGGTCAACGCGGCCGCACCGGTACCACCGTCGTGGCCGGAGATCAGCACCACGTCGGCATGCGCTTTGACCACGCCTGCTGCAACGGTTCCGACGCCGACAGCGCTGACAAGTTTGACGTGAATTCGGGCCTTGTCGTTGGCTTGGCGCAGATCGTAGATCAGTTGTGCGAGATCCTCGATCGAGTAGATGTCGTGATGCTGCGGCGGCGAGATGAGACCGACACCCGGCGTCGAATACCGCGTCCGGGCGATCCACGGATACACCTTGCTGCCAGGTAGTTGTCCACCTTCGCCCGGCTTGGCTCCTTGCGCCATCTTGATCTGAATATCGCTTGCACTGACCAGATAATCGCTGGTCACGCCGAACCTACCGCTGGCAACTTGTTTCACGGCGCTACGACGCGCACAGTCGTACAGGCGATCCGGATCCTCACCGCCCTCCCCCGAATTGGATCGTCCACCCATCGAATTCATCGCTATCGCCATCGTCTCGTGGGCTTCCGCGGACAACGAGCCGTAACTCATGGCGCCGGTGTTGAATCGGCGCAGAATCGCCTCGGCAGGTTCCACGTCGTCGATGCTGAGTGCAGGCCGATCTCCGGTTCTGAAGCCAAGAAGCCCTCGCAATGTTCCGCCCTGCGCGCCGTTGCGATCGACCTCGTCGCTGTACCGGCGGAACACGTCGGCGCGGCCCGACCGTGTGGCGTGCTGGAGGAAGAACACCGATTCCGGTGTGAACACGTGTATTTCACCGTCTCGGCGATAATGGTATTCGCCGCCGAAGTCGAGCTGACGTCGATGTGCATGCGCGGCCGCGTGGCGCACCACCACATCCTCGGCAAGCTCCGCGATACCTATGCCGCCGAGCTTGCTCGTGGTGCCGCAGAAGTACTCGTCGACAAGCCGCGCACTCAGGCCGAAGGCCTCGAATACCTGTGCACCGGTATAGGATTGGACAGTCGAGATTCCCATCTTCGACATCACCTTGAGCACACCCTGATTGGCCGCATCCAGATAGCGCGTCGCCGCAGTACCTGAATCCACCCCGTCCAGGCCACATTCCGCAACCGACTCGAGGGCCAGATACGGTTGGACAGCAGCAGCGCCGTATCCGAGCAGCAATGCGCAATGGTGAATCTCCCGAGCGTCGCCGGTCTCGACGATCAACGAGACCTTACTGCGCCGACGCTTCCGAACGAGATGGTGATGGACCGCGCCAACTGCGAGCAACGACGGAATCGGCGCGTGGTCACGGTCCCACGTTCGATCGGAGATGACCAGGATGTGGCGCCCGGCGTCTACTGCCGCACTGGCTTCGTCACGTAGCTCGCCGAGCGCCGCTTCCAGACCTTCTGTGCCGGCGGCAATGTCGAACACACCGTGCAGTGTCGTCACACCAGCGCCGGATATGCGGACGATCTCCGCCAGTTCCGCTCCGGACACCACGGGCCTGTGCACCAGGGTTCGCCTACACGATGATTCGTTCGGGTCGAGGAGATTCTGTTCAGAGCCCAGAACCACCGACAACGTGGTGACAACTTCCTCTCGAATCGCATCCGACGGTGGATTGGTGACCTGTGCGAACAGTTGAACGAAGTAGTCGTACAGCAGCCTGGGACGCGCGGAGAGCACTGCCAGCGGCGTATCGGTTCCCATCGATCCCACCGGCTCGTGACCGGTGGCGGCCATCGGCGTCAGAACTACACTCAACTCTTCCTCGGTGTACCCGAAGACCTGCTGATGCTGCATCAGCACCGATGGGTCCCCACGTGCTTTGGGCGGATCAGGTGTGTTGCCAACCCGAGTGAGGTTCGCGTCGAGCCAACGCCGATAGGGCGCAGCACCTGCCAACTCGGCCTTGACCTCGTCGTCCGGAACAATACGCTGTTGCGACGTGTCCAACAGGAACATTCGACCGGGTTCGAGTCGACCCTTTGCTATCACGTCGGCCGACGGCACATCGAACACACCACTCTCGCTGGACAATACGACTCGACCCGCCCGGGTGCGCCACCAGCGCCCGGGCCGAAGCCCGTTGCGGTCGAGGACGGCTCCCACCACGGTTCCGTCACTGAACGTAACCGAGGCAGGTCCGTCCCATGCCTCCATCAGGCACGCATGAAATTGATAGAACGCACGTAGCTCGGCCGACATGGCCGAATCCTGTTCCCAGGCAGCGGGAATCATCATCGCCACAACGTGGGGCACACTGCGCCCGCCGAGGGACAACAGCTCGAGCACCTCGTCGAACGACGCAGAATCCGACACCCCGGACGTGCAGATCGGCATCAGCCCGTCGAGATTGCCGCCGAAGAGCTCGCTCCGAAGCTGCGGCTCGCGCGCGCGCATCCAATTTCTGTTTCCGACAATGGTATTGAACTCGCCATTGTGTGCAACAAATCTGAACGGTTGCGCCAACGTCCACGACGGAAAGGTGTTGGTCGAGAACCTGCTGTGCACGACGGCCAGTGCGCTACGCATCCGCTCGTCCTGCAGGTCCGGGTAGAACAGCGGCAACTGACACGGCGTCACCATCGCCTTGTACACCATCGTTCGCGCGGACAACGATGGAAAGTAGACGCCGGAACCCTCGTCCACAACATGTGGGGTGATCCGTTCGGCCTGCTTACGCAGCTCGAGGACACGGCGGTCCAAAGCGATACCGGCCGAGCCCCCACGTGTGTCCGCGACAAAGCACTGACTGATGAACGGCGCACATTCCGTTGCCGATATACCCAGGACTGCCGAATCGACGGGAACATCTCGCCAGCCGAGTACCGACAATCCCACTGAACGCGCGCACCGCTCGATGCGCACGAACGCACGTCGCCGGGGCCGGGCGGCCCGGGGAAGGAAGCAGATACCGGCCGCAAACCTACTCTCACCACGCTCGTTTACATCCGGTAACACGAAGTCGGTGACAGCCCTCAGAAGTTCGACGGGTAGCTGAAGGAGAATTCCCGCTCCGTCACCGGTGGTGGAATCAGCTCCGATGGCACCGCGATGGGACAGCTTGCGCAGTGCGGACAAGCCGTCTTGCACGATCGAATGAGAGCGTCTGCCGTAGACGTCAGCGACAACGGCGACACCACACGAATCTGCTTCCTGATCGGGGTTGTACAGCCCCTGTGGACCAGGCATCTGAGAAAACAGCATGCGTGCCCTCCACCATGCGGGGCCGCCACACGAACCCGCAACCGGCAAGGGTCAGTTTACAACCGGTATGTGCAGGTTGCGATAGAAAAAACCGTGGCACCCCTGTATCGAGGTGCCACGGTGAAACGAGCGAGGGGATCAACTGCGGAGTGGTCGCCCGTACTTGTCCTTCACACTGCCGGTCAGCATCATGATGCCGTCGATCAACGGCCAGATACCACCGATTCCACACGTCAACCAAGTCACCGCAATCTGTGCGATCGCAGTACCGGGCTGATTGAGATAGAACCGGCCTGCGCCGAATCCGCCGAGCAGAATGCCGAGCAGGCCGGCGGTCACCTTCGACTTGTCGGAGAACGGCTGCCCGGTGATCGGATCACGACCGAACGGCGCCGACGGATCGACAAAACCATAGGGCTGCGCATAAGGCTGCTGCTGCCCGTAACCGGGGTTCTGCGGCGGAGCGGTGTAACCCTGAACCGGTGGCGCTGCATACGGATTTGCGCTCTGGTCGGCTGGGACGCCGTACACCGGACCGTCCGCCGGAGGCGGATAGCTCTGTTGCTGATAAGGCTGCTGCTCGTAGCTCGGCGGCGTGTAGTTCGGCGGCGCGGGCTCCGAAATCGGATACGCAGCCGTGGGATCCGAAGCAGCAGAGAAAGCTGTAGTGGGCTCCGACCCCGCCGGCGGCGGGTAAATCGGATGGCTCCCCCACCCTGGGCCGTTGCCCATTCCCGCATATGTGTCCCAGCCGGGGCCGGTGCCCGTCGTTTCGGTTGACGGAGTCTTCTCCGTGGGCGCCGAGGTTTCGCTCAAGGAAGCATCAGCGGTCGCCTCGTAATCGAAGGGCGAACCGAACTGCGGGGGAACCGCGGATTGAGAGCTCGAAGCGTCCCCGGACTCTGCGGGATCCGGATACTTGTTCAAGTCAGGCAACGTGTATTCCTTCGGGTCGACGACGGTCCGGCAAATCGTTGAGGCAAGTGATCTTTATACCTCGAACTGGGTGCGATGCGGACCAGTCATGGCTTGTCCGGCTTCTTCAGATCAACATCCTGCTTTGCGTCCACGCTGGTTGAATCGGCAACCTTTGCCGTCGCGATACCGTCATCCGAGTCGGTATCACTGTCGGTGGCCTCCGAAGCTGTGTTCTCGACAGGCGTGTTCTCGACAGGCGTGTTCTCGACGTAGTCCTTCGACTTCAGTTCGGAAGGATCTTCGCGACCCTTCTTGGCCAGCAGGAAGTACGCAACTGCCGCCACGAACACGATCACCGAGGTGAAGGAGTTGACGCGAATGCCTGCAAGTTCGTATGCCGGATCGTCGCGCATGAGTTCGACGAAGAACCGACCGGCGCAGTAACCCGCCACGTAGAGGGCGAACAGCCGTCCATGGCCGATCTTGAATCGGCGATCGACCACGACAAGCAGGACGACGATGAGGACGTTCCACACGGCCTCGTACAGGAAGGTGGGGTGCACGACCTTCTCTACGACGCCGGTCGATACACCGGACAACGCATCGGTCTGGCCTGACGAGTTCACACGCTGGAAGATTTCCAATCCCCATGGCACTGTCGTTTCGCGCCCGTACAACTCCTGGTTGAAGTAGTTGCCGAACCGGCCTATCGCCTGCGCAAGCAGCACACCAGGCGCGATGGCGTCGCCCAGCGCCGCAACCGGGATCCCGCGCCTGCGGCACCCGATCCATGCGCCGACACCGCCGAGGAAGACTGCGCCCCAGATTCCGAGGCCACCGTTCCACACTTTGAGTGCATCGATCGGTGTTCCGCCTTCACCGAAATACTGCGGCCAGTCGGTGAGCACGTGGTACAGCCGGCCACCGATCAATCCGAACGGCACGGCCCAGACTGCGATATCGAGAACGGTGCCCTTCTCGCCGCCTCGCGCGACCCACCGCCGGTCGCCCCAGACGATGGCGACGATGATTCCGGCGATGATGCAGAGCGCGTAGGCGCGCAGTGCCACGGGCCCGATGTACCAGACACCTTGTGGAGGACTGGGAATGTAGGCCAGTAGTTCAACAGTTGACATCACGACGCCACGTTAGCCGAGCGGACACCTTCAGCGAGTTCTTCGGTGAGGGCACGGACAGCTCCGAGTCCGTTTTCCACAGCCGAGACCAGCGCAGACCCGACGATCACTGCGTCGGCGTAGCCGGCAATTTCTGCGGCCTGGGCGCCAGAGCGAACGCCAAGCCCGACACCGACCGGGATATCGGAATGCGCGCGGATCCGTGCGGTGAGTTCAGGTGCCATCGACGACACTGCGTCGCGCGCTCCGGTGACACCCATCGTGGAGGCCGCGTATACGAACCCGCTACTTGCTTCGAGTGTCATAGCCAGTCGCTCTTCGGTGGACGAGGGTGCCACGAGGAAGATCCGATCGAGGTGGTGCTTCTCGGACGCTTCCATCCAGTCGGCGGCCTCGTCGGGAATGAGGTTGGGGGTGATCAGTCCGAGTCCGCCTGCGGCAGCGAGGTCGCGGGAGAACTTGTCGATCCCGTACTGCATGACCGGGTTCCAGTACGTCATGACTACGGCCTTGCCGCCGACCGAGCTGATCTGCTCGACGACGGTGAAGATGTCGCGCAAGCGGACGCCGTTGCTGAGGGCAGTTTCAGCGGCACGCTGAATGGTCGGTCCGTCCATCACGGGGTCGGAGTACGCGACCCCGACCTCGATGATGTCGCAGCCACCGTCGACCATCGTCTTGAAGACGTCGATGGATTCGGACACCGTTGGGTAGCCTGCTGGCAGGTAGCCGACGAGCGCAGCTCGGTTTTCCGCCTTACATGCCGCAAACGTGGATGCGAGGCGTGATGGTCGTTCGCTCACTTGTCCGAGCCTTCCGTGTTGTTCTGGTCTGCGGGCTGGTCTGCGTTGTCGAACAGACCGAACCAGCTCGCGGCAGTATCCATGTCCTTGTCGCCACGACCGGACAGGTTGACGACGATGATGGCGCCTTCGCCGAGCTCCTTGCCCAGGCGCAGCGCGCCGGCAACCGCGTGCGCGGATTCGATGGCCGGGATGATTCCTTCGCGCCGCGAGAGCAGAAGGAGCGCATCCATTGCCTCGGAGTCGGTGACGGGCTCGTAGGTAGCCCGACCGATGTCGTTGAGATACGCATGTTCCGGACCGACACCCGGATAGTCCAAACCTGCGGAGATGGAATGTGATTCGATGGTCTGACCGTCTTCGTCCTGCAGCAGGTACGAGTACGCACCCTGGAATGCGCCAGGCGTTCCGCCTGCGAATGTTGCTGCATGCCTACCGGTTTCAACGCCGTCGCCCGCTGCCTCGTAACCGACCAGTCGCACCGACAGATCGTCGATGAACGGGTGGAAAATACCGATGGCGTTGGAACCGCCACCGACGCAAGCCGTGACGGCGTCGGGAAGCCGACCGGTCAAGGCCTGAACCTGAGCGCGGGCCTCGAGACCGATGACCCGCTGGAAATCACGCACGAGGGTCGGGAACGGATGCGGACCGGCAGCGGTACCGAAGCAGTAGTAAGTGTCGTCCGCGTGGGAAACCCAATCGCGGAGAGCTTCGTTGATCGCATCCTTGAGTGTGCGCGAACCGGTTTCGACCGAGACGACCTCGGCGCCCAGCAGGCGCATCCGGGCGACGTTCAACGCCTGACGCTCGGTGTCGACCGCACCCATGTAGATGACACACTCGAGGCCGAGCAACGCGCAGGCGGTGGCCGAGGCGACGCCGTGCTGTCCCGCTCCGGTCTCGGCGATGATACGAGTCTTGCCCATTCGCTTGGCCAGAAGTACCTGACCGAGGACGTTGTTGATCTTGTGAGAACCGGTGTGGTTCAGATCTTCACGCTTGAGGATGATGCGAGCGCCGCCCGCGTATTCGCTCATACGCGTTGCTTCGAAAATCGGCGACGGGCGTCCGGTGTAGTCGCGCTGCAGTCGGTCGAGTTCGTTCAGGAAAGCGTCGTCGCTGCGGGCCTTCTCGTATTCGGCGGTAACTTCCTCGATAACCGCCATGAGCGCCTCGGGCACATGACGTCCGCCGTAGACACCGAAGTGCCCTCCGGCATCCGGATCATGAGTGGTGCGCTCGGCAAGTCCGGCACTGGCCGGCGGCAGATTGCCGCCCTTGAAGACTGGTCCCTGAGTACGTGAAGTCACTCCCCCAGTCTGCCCCAAGCGTGTCGCCTGTCACCGCCCGGGTACGGGCAATTGCAACCGCTCGGGTGCGGGCAAACCCCTCCCGAGCGGTGATGCGATTCAGCGTGACGGTTTAGGGCAGGACGGATGCGCTCCGGCGTTGACCAGATCGGCAACCGCTTTACGCGGATCACCACTGGTCACGAGGCCTTCGCCCACCAGGACTGCGTCTGCGCCTGCGCCTGCGTACGCGAGGAGATCAGCAGTGCCACGAACGCCCGATTCGGCGATCTTGATGGTTTCGGTCGGAAGGCCAGGGGCGATCTGACCGAAGGTGTTCTTGTCGACCTCGAGGGTCTTGAGGTTGCGGGCGTTGACACCGATGACCTTGGCGCCGGCTTCGAGCGCGCGGTTGGCCTCTTCCTCGGTGTGAACCTCGACCAGCGCAGTCATCCCCAACGATTCGGTGCGATCGATCAACGAGGCAAGCGCCTGCTGCTCGAGTGCCGCGACGATCAGCAGAATGACATCGGCGCCATGGGCGCGTGCCTCGTGAATCTGGTACGGACCCACGATGAAGTCCTTGCGCAACACCGGAATAGTGACGGCCTTGCGGACGGCATCCAGGTCGGCGAGCGATCCGTGGAAACGACGTTCTTCGGTGAGAACGCTGATAATTCGAGCACCGCCCGCTTGGTAGGCGGCTGCCAATTCGGCGGGGTCGGCGATGTCTGCGAGCGCACCCTTGGACGGGCTTGCGCGCTTCACCTCGGCGATGACGCCGATGCTCGGTTCCAGAAGTGCCGCTACAGCATCGAGGGCGGGCGGTGCAGTGGC
Source organism: Rhodococcus sp. MS16 (assembly GCF_013277795.1). Taxonomy (NCBI): domain Bacteria; kingdom Bacillati; phylum Actinomycetota; class Actinomycetes; order Mycobacteriales; family Nocardiaceae; genus Rhodococcus; species Rhodococcus sp. MS16. The sequence continues at coordinate 637,824 of NZ_VBTM01000004.1, read as the reverse complement.
CGCGGCAGCCTTGACTGCAGCGAAGTCGAGTACGGCTTCGCGGGCGGCGACATCAGCGCGCACCCCGTCGAGAATCGAGTCGAGTACGGTCATCGTGGCCCGAATCCTTTCTGGGCAAGTGCCCGATGTGAGATACGTCATCGGGGTGGTGTCAGCCTAGTTGGGCGATTTTTTGCTACTCCGCCCGGGTACCCACGCGCGTGGGAGTTCGGACGTAATCGAGGTCACGATCGTGAATCCTTGCCCGGCTCATTGCCGTCCACGTCAGGTTTCTCGCCTTCCGTATCGAGCGTCGGATCTTCCCCGGCGTCGAGCGCGTCCCACAGCATCCGTTGTGTCACAGGCTCGTCGGGCGCATCTTTGCTTCCCTGTCCGAGCTTGGCCGCTGCCTCCCGGCGAGCTGCAGGGTTGTCGTACTTCGACGAGAGACCGGCGCGCGCCTTGGGCTTTCGCATGAGCAGAACACCGGCAGCGAGAGCCGCAAGGGCCCCGGCGAGCGCGAGCAGCGCAGGCAACACCGATGCTTCGGCGGACACTTCTTCGAGGTGCGAGGACAGTTCGGCAAGATCTGCGGCGCGGTCGTCATCTGCTCCCGAAACCAACAGTTGGACAGCTGGAACTGCGACTCCGATGCCGACCAATCCCACCAACAGGCCGACAACTCGGAGCGCCCACCCACGGACCGCGAACGACGCCGCAACAGCAGCAAGAAGCGTGAGAGCGAGCGGCGTCATCGCCGCAGCCCACGTGCCACCGTCGAGATCCGTGGTGCGCGCCAAAGTCTTACCGTCACTGGAGGTTACTTGTACCCACGTCATCCGCGAGCTTCCCCACAGCGCAATGGCCGCGATCCCCAGCAGGAGCGTGGTCAGCATCGTGGTGCTGCGGCCCGAACGTGGTGTCGGCGAGTCCGCGCCGGTGCTCGAAGCTTGTTCGCTCACTTACCCTTCACCTCCGATGGTGCGCAACGTGTGTGCCGATGCGATCGCGCTGAGCACGGCCATCGCCTTGTTCCGCGCCTCGGTGTCCTCGTAGACCGGATCGGAGTCGGCGACCACACCTGCACCGGCTTGGACGTATCCGATGCCGTCCTTGATGAGTGCGGTGCGAATCGCGATCGCGGTGTCGGCATCACCGGCGAAGTCGAGGTACCCGACAATGCCGCCGTAGACCCCGCGGCGGGTGGGTTCGAGTTCTTCGATCAACTGCATCGCCCGGACCTTGGGAGCGCCCGAGAGCGTGCCGGCCGGGAAGCACGCCGTGACAGCGTCGAGCGCCTGCTTGCCCTCCGCGAGGTGCCCGGTCACGGTGGAGACCAGGTGCATCACGTGGCTGTATCGCTCGATGTGGCGGTAATCGTGCACCTTGACCGTGCCGGGTCGGCAGACACGACCGAGGTCGTTGCGTCCGAGGTCGACCAGCATCAGGTGCTCGGAGTTTTCCTTCTCGTCAGCGAGGAGGTCCTTCTCGAGGAGGATGTCGTCTTCCTCGGTTGCACCGCGCCACCGGGTTCCGGCGATCGGGTGAGTGGTTGCGACACCTTCCGAGACGGTAACCAGCGCTTCTGGGCTGGAGCCGACAATGGAGAATGCGGTCTCACCGTCACCGTTCGGGACGTTGAGCAGGTACATGTACGGACTGGGGTTCGAGGCCCGCAACATTCGGTACACGTCAATAGGTGCTGCGGTGCAGTCGATCTCGAATCGTTGGGAGAGCACGACCTGGAATGCCTCGCCCGCTTCGATATCGCCGATCAGCTTCTTCACGTCGACGCCGAAACTCTCCGTCGTGCGCTGACGGCGGTAACTCGGGGTGACCTTGGCAAACGTGGAGACCGTCGACTTGGCTGGTGCCGCAAGTGCCCGCGTCATCGCGTCGAGACGCGCGACGGCGTCGTCGTACGCCTCCTCGACCCGTGCGTCGGTGCCGTCCCAGTTGACTGCGTTGGCGATCAACGTGATCGCACCCTCGTGATGGTCGACGGCGGCAATGTCTGCGGCCAGCAACATGACCATCTCGGGGATCTGCAGGTCGTCGACGGCCGAGTTGCCCACGTTTTCGAGCCGACGGACGGCGTCGTATCCGAGGAATCCGACCATCCCGCCGGTAAGAGGCGGCAGGTCGGGCAGACGTTCCGAGCGCAAAAGTTCGAGAGTGGCACCGAGTGCGTCGACAGGGTTGCCACCGGACGGTGCGCCGGCGGGGACGTTGCCGTACCAGGCGGCTTCACCGTCGATGACGGTCAGAGCGGCAGGACTGCCGACGCCGATGAAGGACCATCGTGACCACGACCGGCCGTTCTCCGCAGACTCGAGAAGGAAGGTCCCCGGACGGTTCCCGGCCAACTTCTCATAAGCCGAGAGCGGAGTTTCGGAGTCCGCCAGCACTTTTCGTGTCACCGGAACTACCCGATGCTCGGCGGCGAGGGCACGGAACTGCTCTCGCGTGGTGGTGGAATCGGACGCCGCATCGACGATCGCGGTGTCGGACGAGGGTGCGGACTTGGAGGTGGGCTCGCCGTGCATGACTCCATCATCCCAGGCTCACCTGCGCGGGCCTCGTTCGCGGGTAACCTCAGCCGAATGAAACCAGGTCAGCTTGCTCCCGATTTCACCCTGCCCGATCAGGACGGAACGCCCCGTTCGCTGACCAGCCTGCTGGAGAAGGGGCCACTGGTGCTGTTCTTCTATCCGGCAGCCTCAACGCCGGTGTGCACCGCGGAAGCGTGCCACTTCCGCGACCTCGGCAAGGATTTTGCAGCGGTAGGCGCCGCTCGCGCGGGCATCAGCACCGACACCGTCGAAGCGCAGTCGACGTTTGCCACTACCCAGTCCTTCGACTATCCCCTGCTCGCCGACACCGACGGCACCGTTGCCGAGCAGTTCGGCGTCAAACGCGGACTGCTCGGCAAGTTGATGCCGGTCAAACGTTCAACGTTCGTGATCGACACGGATCGAACCGTATTGAAGGTCATCTCGAGCGAATTCCGCGCGAGCACACATGGCGATCAGGCACTCGAGTTTCTCCGGAGTCGCACCTGACCCGCTACGCGACCTGAATCGAGCGCTTTGCGAGTCCCATCCAGAAACCGTCGATGACCTGGGTGGGCACCTGCTCAGGATCGGACGACGCACCGAGAGTCACGAACAGCGGCGCGAAGTGCTCGATGGTCGGGTGTGCGTACGGCATACCGGGAGCCTGTGCACGGAAATCGATGAGCGAATCGACGTCGCCGGCTGCGAACCGCTCCCCGGCCCACGCGTCGAATTCGGCAGACCAACCTGGAGCCTTTGCCTCCGGCGACGGGTCACGCAGAAATGGCAGGCCATGGGTTGTAAATCCGGATCCCACGATCAACACGCCCTGCTCGCGCAGTGGACGCAACCGTTGGCCGAGGTCTAGCAGACGTTCGGGGTCCAAAGTCGGCAGGGAGATCTGCAGCACGGGGATGTCCGCATCCGGGTACATCACCGTCAACGGAACATAGGCGCCGTGATCGAGGCCACGATTGGGTTGCTGGACGACCTGCTCGTTATCTGGCATCAACGCTGCCACCTGCGTGGCCAGGTCCGGCGCCCCCGGCGAGTTGTACCGAGCCCGGTAAAACCGCTCGGGGAATCCACCGAAGTCGTAGATCAGCGGGGTTCCCGTTGTGGTCGATCCGATGGTCAGCGGCGCGGATTCCCAATGTGCCGACACGATCAAGATTGCCGTCGGCCGTGGCAGGTCACCGGCCCACGCGCCTAGTTGCTTCACCCAGAGAGCGCTGTCCACCAACGGCGGGGCACCGTGGCTGAGATACAGCGCGGGCATTGTGGCGGCGGACATAGCGGCTCCTCATGAGTTCACCGAATGCTTAAGTTGAAGGTTCAACCTAATATAGAACTCAACACTTGAAACGCGCAACTATTCCCTGCCTGCACCCACTGGACACTCGTCTGCAACCCTGTAGTGGTAGAACACAGCGCTTCGAAGGGGTACAGACCGATGAGTGGATCGAACGGCCAGGCCGAGTCGCCGGTTCAGACCAAGTGGCTCACCACCGAGCAACAGCAGGCCTGGCGCACCCTCATCTCCTTGGTAACCCGCCTACCAGCGGCTCTCGACACCCAGCTCCAACGCGACTGCGCACTAACCCATTTCGAGTACTTCGTGCTGTCGGCGCTGTCAGAAGTACCCGACCACAAGCTGCAACTCTCACTACTGGCACAGCAAGCCAATGCGTCGCTGTCGCGCCTCTCCCACGTCGTCACGAAGATGGAGAAGGCCGGCTTGGTCAAGCGTGAAGTGATCCGCGGTAGCCGAGGCTCCAACGCGGTACTCACCGATGCCGGAATGGCCAAGGTCATCGAGGCATCGCCCGGTCACGTTCGGTTGGTCCAAGCCTTGGTGTTCGAAGGCCTCGACGACAGCCAGGTCGCACAACTCTCCGCCCTGAGCACCGCCATGGTCGACCAACTCGACAGAGGAATTGCCGGCGGACTCGGGAAAGCCTGACGGGACCACCCACACCGCGCACAACTTCCCCGGCTCCCGTAGTGTCTGGACACATGTCTGGTAAGGCCAACTTCGAGTCCACCCGCCGGCGCCTGTCGGGACAACAGGCCGAAACTGTCGATCGTTTGACCAAGGCAGCTGTTGCCATCCTGCGTACGCATGGGTTTTCCGCCCTGACCATCCGCATGGTCGCGGGCGAAGCTGGGGTCGCGCCGGCAACCGCGTACACCTACTTCTCGTCCAAGAGCCACCTTGTCGCAGAACTGTTCTGGCGACGCCTCGACGCGCTCCCTCACGAGGCCGACGCAGAGCAGGACCGCGAGAGTCAGGTCTGTTCGGTCCTGCGCAGTGTCGCACTCCTGGTGTCCGATGAACCGGAACTCGCCGCCGCAGTCACCACCGCGATGATGGCCGACGACCCGGACGTCGAACATCTCCGCGCCCGGATCGGGAAGAACATTCGCGAACGCCTGGTCGAGGCATTGGGACCAGAACACGACGCCGACGTCCTCGAAGCCCTTGAAATCGCCTGGTCAGGCGCATTGGTGCGAGCTGGAATGGGATACGAGTCCTACTCGCAGATCGCGGATCGCCTCGAGATCACCGCAAGGCTGATCATGGCGGGCCACGACAACAGCTGAGCAGAACTCAGATCGGTGTCAGCTCACTCACCAACCACCGGTCATCGACGCGTTCGACGGTGACCTTCACGCGACTCGAACTCGACGCCGGAGCCGGCTGCGCAAAACTGGTGGTGATCTGATCGACGAACATCAGCAATTCGACGCGATCGAACATGGCACCGAGCAACCCGACATCCACAACCCGGGCGCTGGTACTGATTCCTTGCGCTTTCGATTGGGGCGCAACGATTGTCGCAGCAAACTCGACGAATTCGTCCTTGAACGTTCCGGTGGCTGCGCCAGCCCCGGCCGCGAGGTCACTGTCCACCATTTCACTGGTGTACGTAAGCAAGTCCTCCACCAACGCAGGTGCCGTTGCAATCGCATCCGCTCTCGCCGACTCGAGTGCATCGCCGTCGCGGCGAATCCACAGCAGGGCGCACGCGGCAATTGCGAGAACCGCAACCAGCACGACAGAGATCGCCCGCCTCACGGCACGAACTCCACACTCGACATCAGAATTTTCCCGTCGACGTCCTCGACACCGATGCGCAGTCGATAGGTCCGCGACGTCGTCTCGCCCGCAGAATTGGCGACCTCCGCAGACGCCGCAATCAGTACTAATCCCGACGTCGCCGTCTCCGACGACAGTGCAGCAGCATCGATCCTTGCGTCGGAGTTGACAGATGCGGAACGTATCGCGTTGACGAACTCCGACTGATCGCCAACCAACTCCTCTGCGAACTCGCCCGTGCTGAGCGCTCGCAGTTGGGCCACATCCTCGTCCACGGTATCGACGTGAATGTCGACCAATGCCAGCGCTCCCGCCGACGCCCCGTCCACCAGTTCCTGCCGATGAGCGTCCCGGGCATTGTCGCCCCGCATCGACATAGCGCCGGTCACCACCACTGCCGCCAAACCTGCAATCACCACCGCGACAAGCACGCGTCCGCGCGTGGTTATATGCCGCGAAACATCCTCGGTTGTCAGGGATTCGGTGTCGTCAACAACTGCTGCCACGAATCCCCCTTACCGATATCGGTGTGCCCGTATGCAATCCCGTCTGGCCCGGTGTACAACTCGTCGGGAGCGTTGGTTCCCGACGGCACGTACGGTTCCGGGCTCCGGCACGTCACCGGGTCCGGCGCCCGCTTGCCCGGAACTTCCATACACGGAATGTTCCGCGAACCGCGCACGGCAAAGACCGAATCCGCCGGCACCTTGCAGAACAGATCGGGCGGAGTGTCCGGAACACTGGTCACCGTGGGGTCGCGGCGCTGATCCGCCGGTAGGTATCCGGTGGAGCAGGCCGCCGGGTCTTGAGCCTGCAGATGGAAATTGACGTTGGCGGCTCCGTCCGCCTGGCCGCGTTGTACAACGGTCTCCTGAGCAGCAACAAGCGGCGGCAGTATGACCAGTACCTGTTCGAGTGACGCGTTGTAGGTGAGCGCAACCTGCCCGGCACTGGTCAGGTTGGCCAGGAGAATCGGCAGGGTCGGACGCAGATCCTGGAACAAGAGCTCCGCCTCGGTGGCGAACCCTGGCCCGGTGTCGATGATGTTGCGAATAGTGCCGTCCGCGATTTCCAATTGCCCGCTCAGCCGGGCGACGCTCGACGCCCACAATCGGATTTGATCCCCCGTGACAACTTGGGTCTCGAGGAGCGGGGCGAGTTGTTGCACAAGAGTTGTCGCGGGAGTAGTGGCGTCGGACAACTGATCTACAAAGGACGTGGTCGAATCCAGCAGTCTCGCAAGATCTTCGCCGCCACCGGCAAACGCAGCTGCAGACTCGTCGATCACCGCGCGCAGTTTGTCCTGTGGGACGGAGGCGAGCAACGCCTGCGCCTGATCGAGAACGGGTCCGATCTCCTGAGATATCACCACAGACTCGGTGTCGATCACGTCGCCGTCGGCCAGAAACGGGCCGTCAGAGGTGGTCGGCTGCAGATCGACGTACTGCTCGCCTATCGCCGATACGCTGCGCACAGCCGCCACCAGCTCGGTACTGGGTACGGGAACTGAACTCTGCAAGGACAATTCGGCTTTCACGACGTCGGGGTGGAGCTGCACCGATCGGACTTGACCGATGGTGTCGCCGCGGTACGTCACATTCGCATTGCGGTACAGGCCACCGGCGTTGGGCAGTTCCAGCGTCACTGTGTATCGCCCGATACCCAGCATCGTGGGAACACGGAGGTACGCGATCGCGGCCACCGTCATACCGAGCACGGCAAGGATCGCAAAGATCACCAACTGCCGGCGAACAAGCTTGGTGAGGATCATCGTCCTCCCTCCCCTGCATTGCCCGTTGCATTCAGCGGCGCGGTCATCGGGTCGACCGGCCCGCCGCCCATTTGCGGAGCACCGAACGGGGTACCGAAACCGAGTCCGGACTGTAATCGGTTGGTGGTCAGGTCGATCAGCGCCCACAGATTGGTGTAGTCGCCGCGCATCCCGTCATCGATGGTGGTCTGTGGGAACGGGAAGGTGCTCAGGTTTCCGAGATTGTTGATCAGATCCGGACCTGCCGCGACAACCTGCTGCAATGTCGGCTCGAGTGCCGCAAGATTTGCGCTCAGATCATCTCGCGTGCGGTTGACCAGGTCGGTGCCGACGTCTCCGAATCGGCCCACCGAATCGAGTGCGGTGGTCAGGGTAATGCGCTGATCTTCCAGTTCCGCCAAGGCTGGAGCCAGCACGTCGAGCGCCTTCCCCAGTACGTCGCGTTGGGCGTTTATTTCCCCCGCAAACACATCCAGGTTCTCCATCGTGGTCACCATGGCGATGCGTTGCCGGTCCAGGGTCTCCGTCAATGTGTCCATCTGCGCGAGTAGGTCACGTGCTGATACGGTGCGTCCGCCGAGTGCATTGTTCAATTCGGTGGTGATGGTGTGAATTTGCGCGAGTCCGCCGCCGTTGAGCACTATGGACAGCGCTGTCAGAGTTTCCTCCGTAGTCGGGTACACGCCCGCCGACGCCAGAGGAATGACAGAGCCCTCGGCGAGCGTCCCTTCCGGTTCGACACCGACCGGCGGTGCCAGGGCAACATGCTTGGAACCCAGCAGGCTGGTCTGTCCGATTTTCGCGGTGGAATTAGCCGGCAACACCACCGAACCATCCAGGGACACTGTCACTTTCGCGTGCCAATTGTCGGAGGCGATGGCACTGATACTGCCGACCGTCACATCGTTCACCATTACCGGGGAGTTGGGACTGATCGACGTGACGTCCGGCATCTCGATGACCACGGAAAAACTGTCGGCGCCGCGCCCCGCAGCACCGGGCAACGGCACCGAATTCAGGCCGTTCCACCCGCAGCCGGACACGAGCACAACAACACCGACGCAACAGATTCTCCGGATCATCGTGTCCCCACCTCCGGCATCAGCAACTGACCCAGCCCTGCGGGAACACTCACGCTCGGCAGGGAGGGAGCCGGCTTCAGATCCGGTTCGCTGTACACCAACTGATCCGGCGCCGCACCAAGCGCACGGGTCGGATTGATGTTCAGATCCGGATAGTTCGCTCTGATGGTGTTCAGGTACGGTCCGAGGTACTCGGCACACAATTCCGCACCCTTCGCAGAGGTTTCGTTTGCCAGTCCCGCGATACCGCCGCAGATGAAGTCGATCGGATTGCCGATGTTCTGGAAGGCAGGCACCCCGACCATCGCGCCTTGGGCCGGGCGGTACACGTTGTAGTAATTGGACAAGGCCGTCGGCGCCAGATGCAGAAGCTTTTCGATCCCATCGCGTTTGTCCACCAGCACCTGGGAGACATCGGCCAATGTGTTCACCTGTTCGGTGAGCCCGCTGCGATTCTGTTCGACAAATCGGTGGACATCACCGATCGCCGCATCCAGATCAACCAGAGCTGGTGCCAATTGTGTCCGGCTGTCTGCCAACAGACCTGTCACTGTTGCCAGACGTCCCTGAAAGCTCACTATCTGTTCGTTGCTTGCCGCCAACGCCGTGGTGAAAGTCTGCAGTCCCCGGATCGTTCCGAAAAGATCGCCACCTCCCTCGTTCAGAGTGCTCATGGCCGAAGACAGTTCCGTGATCGAACGTCCTAACGCCTCACCGTTCCCACTCAAAGCCGTGCCTGCGGCATCGAGGAATTCGGCCGCTGACCCGCGGGTCCCCTCGGACGGCCCCAATGCATCTGCCGCCCGGCCCAATTGCTCCTTGATCTGGTCCCATTCCACGGGCACCGCGGTTCGCTCGATTCCGATCTCCGCTCCATCGGCCAACGCGTCTCCCCCGTCCTCCGTCAATGCCGGCGTCAGCTGGACGAACCTGGCCGAGACCAAGGACTGAGCAACGATCACCGCGTGTGCGTCCGCTGCGACAGGGACGGATCGGGCGAGTTCGAGTTCGACCCGCATCTTGTCCCCTTGCGGAGTTATCGAGGTGACCTTGCCGACGTCGACGCCCACAACACGGACGTCGTCGCCGACGTAGAGTCCCGTCGTCGACGCAAAATAGGCCGTCACCGAGTAGTACCGAAAGTGCTGTACGACAAAATATCCCGCCACCGCCACCGCGAGTACCCCGACCGCGGCGACAATACGTTTCGCGACCATCAGCGAACCTCCGGTATCGGTAGCGGCGCAGGCGGAAGCCCGACAATCGCGTTGATCAACGGTTGGGTGTACTGGGCGGGAAGCAGGTTCTGGATGTACGAGTAGTAGAACGGTCCGCTCGCGACGGTATCGCCGAGCGTCCCCACGTACGTTCCGAGTCCGTCGATGCCCTGGGCCAGGTTGTCCTTGTTCTTCTGGAGTATCCCGAGCACCGTGTCGAGCTTGTTCAGCACCGGGCCCAGTTGTGCTTCGTTGTCGTGTACCAACCCACTGAGTTGAGTGGAGACAGCCGAGATGTCGGTGATGACGTTGCCCAACGCATCCTGCCTGCGGACCAGTTCACCAAGGAGAGCATCGCCGTCGACAAGAAGCGCGTTGACCTGCGGTCCCCGGTCCGCGAGGAGACCGGCCACGTTATTCGCATCTGCGAGCAGAAGCTTCAGTGTCTCGTCGCGGCGGTTGATGCTGTCCGACAGGCGGGCTACCCCGTCGAGGGCGGGCCGCAAGGAAGGCGCGCTGTCCGTCATCACTGCACCAACCTCCTCCAACGACGCCGACAACTGGTCGAGGTTGATGTCCTCGACCGTGGTGGTGAGGTCGCCGAGTACGTCGGGCAACGAGTACGCCGATCGGGTGCGTTCGAGTGGGATCTGTCCGCCGACGGGTATCCGTCCACTTCCATCCAGGTCGAGCGATAGCGCACGTTTACCGAGCAGGGACATCGTGGTGATCGCCGCCGACGTACTCTCACCGAGAGTGACGGAACCGTCGAGCGTGAAATCAACTCGAGCACGGCCTTTTTCGACAGCGATGTTGTCGACGGTGCCGATCTTCACCCCGGCCGCGTTTACCTCGTCACCGGCAGCCACACCACTCGCGTCGTTGAACACTGCGCTGTAGCTCACCCCGTTTTTCACGAACTGCAGATCCTGATACTGCAGTGACGCCAGCACCACCGACGCGGTCATCACCATCCCCACAACGCCTACTCGCACGGCCTGCTTCTGCGCCATCTCTCTCATCGTGGTGCGCACCTTCCGGTCGTCTGGTCGATCAGGTCGACCGTCATCGGTTTGCCGTCAGCCCCGTCGACTTTGAGCGCGATACCGCAGAGATAGAAGTTGAAGAAGGACCCGTAGGCACCAACTCGGATCAGTTGCCGATAGTTCGACGGCATCGACGCGAGGATTCGATCGAGCTCGCCTTGTTGCTCGACCAAAGGGTCCAAGCTCTGGTCGAGTTGCGACAGTGTGCCACTGATGTCGGGCCTGACCCCGGCCAGGAGATCTGCGAAAGTTTGTGCAGCGGTATCGATGCTCGTCACCGAAGTCCCGATCAGTTCCTTGTCCGACGCGAGTCCGCTGACCAGTTGTTGCAGATGGTCGAGTGTGTCGGTGAACTGTCCGCCTCGCCCACGTAGTTCACTCAATACGCCGTCAAGATTGTTGATGACCCGGCCGATGAGCACATCACGGTCGGCAAGTGTGTTGGTGATCGATCCGGTATGTGCGAGCACCGACGCCACTGTCCCCGACTGCCCTTGAAATACCTCGAGCAGCGACAGGGACAGCGCGTTGACCTGGGTCGGGTCGAGCGCCTGGAACAACGGTTTGAAGCCACCGAGCAGCGCGTCGAGGTCCAGCGCCGGCGCAGTCCTGGTGGTGGGGATGGTTGCACCTGCGGCCATAGGTTGCGCGGCGCCGGGACTGTCGAGCAATTCGAGATAGCGGTTGCCCACGAGGTCCTGATAACGCACTGCCGCCCGGGTCTGCTCCGTCAGGGTCTCCACCGAATCGACGCTGAATTTCACGTGAGCAAGGTGGTCGTCACCGAATTCGACGGCGCTCACCGTCCCTACGGGCACCCCGGCGATCCGTACCTTGTCGCCGGATTTCAGTCCGGACACATTGACGAATTGGGCTGCGTAACTGTGCTCGTCGCCTCCTCGCATCTGCCCGAAGACCAGCACGAGCCCAGCATTGACCAGCAACATCACCGCCACGAAGATGCCGAATTTGATGCCGTAGCCGCGCCGCTTCATCGAATCGCCGTTCCGAACAGGTAACTGAGCAGGTTCGGCATGTCGTTTATCGGCTGGCCGCCATTCCACTGACGTTCCGGTTCGAAAGGATTCACACCCGTGTCCGTCACCAGGTAGGGCGCGTTGACATTCGGATCGCGCAACGGAAGGCCCATGCACTGCGGTCCGCCGGTTGCCGCGACCTTCGGCAGATCTTCAGGATAGCGATACGGTTCGGTGCCTGCGATCAATCCGATCGACATCTTGATTCCCGGCTGCCCGTTGTACGCGCCGTCGCCGATTGCCTTGCTCTCCTCGAGTCCGTGGAACATGCATGGAATCACCGGCGAGTACTCCTCGAGAAGTTCGGTGGTTGGCCGCATGAGCGACAGGACGGTATCCACACCGTCGGCATTGGCGCCGAGGACATCTTCTCCGGTACGCGCCAACCCAATTACGTTGAGTAGCAGTAGATCCAGATTCTCTTGCTCGTCGAGGACGGTGGTGCCGGTGACAGTGAGCGAGCCGAGGGTGTCCATCAGATCCAGCACAGCCGCCCGATATGTCCCGGACACTACCGGAAGGTCTGTGAGAACCTCGTCGAAAGCGTCACCGGCACTGTTGAATTCGGACAGCGACGCGTCGGCCTTCCCGAGTGCGGCGCCCAACCTCTCCCCGCGACCTTGCAACGCGGCGGAAATCGCCCCAAGCGTCTGATCGAGTTTTCCGGGATCAACTGTCCGCAGGACGGCCGTCAACTTCTCGAACACGGTATCGATTTCGACGGTCACGTGATTCGCGTCGATGGTGGCGCCAGCGGTCAATCGCTCGGCGCTCGGATCCGCAGGCGCCGACATACTGACGAACTTCGCGCCGAAGGCGGTGTTCGAGGTGATCGCGACATCGACGTTGGCGGGAATCGACTCGAGTGCATCGGGATCGAGAAGGATGGACAACGTCGCGGTGGAATCGTCGGCCGGCGCGATCGACTCGACGGACCCGACGGTGACACCGGCCATCTTCACTCGCGCACCCGGATCCATCACAAGGCCGGCCCGCTCGGCAACAATTGTTATCGGAACGCGGGTGGTGAACGACTGATTGAACGACGCGACCGCCAGCGCCACGACGGCAACAATCGCGCACGCCAAGCCTAATGCCGCAAGCTTGTATCCGTATCTCTCCACTCGCTCTCCCTATCCGGACAAGTTGAAGTTGCCGGAACCGCCGTACAGCGCCAGCGAGACCAGAAGGGTCACCGCCACAACACAAATCAGTGACAGACGGACGCCGCGCCCGACAGCTGTGCCCACCCCCGAGGGTCCGCCTACAGCGCTGTAGCCGTAGTACGTGTGAATCAGCATGACCAGCAACGCCATCACCAGTACCTGCACAAAGGACCAGGCGACGTCGACCGGATCGAGAAAGGTGGTGAAGTAGTGGTCGTAGAGCCCGGACGATTGACCGAACAGCACCACCGTGGTGAAACGTCCCGCGAGGAACGATCCGACGAGCGCCAACGAGTACAGCGGCAGAATGGCGAGCATCCCGGCCACGATGCGCGTACTCACCACGTACGGAACAGAACTGATCGCCATCGCTTCGAGTGCGTCGATTTCTTCACTGATGCGCATCGCACCGATCTGCGCCGTCGAGCCGGCGCCGATCGTTGCGGACAGCCCGATTCCCGCGATGACCGGCGCGGCGATGCGCACGTTGATGAACGCGGAGAAGAACCCGGTGAGTGCCTCGACGCCGATGTTTCCGAGCGAACTGAAACCTTGAATCGCGATGGTTCCGCCTGACGCCAGCGTCAGGAACCCGACAACGGCGACGGTGCCGCCGATCAATGCCAACGCACCTGTTCCCATGCTGATCTCGGCGACCAGACGCAAGACTTCTTTCGGGTGTTTGCGCAGCGCCCAGGGAATGAAGGCAATAGCTCTGACGAAGAAGACCGCTTGCCGTCCGACATCGTCGACGGACCGCGACACACGTGCCATCCGCGCTCGGGTCGCCCCGAATTTTCCGAGTTCCGCCAGTGCCACGCCGCTCACCCCGCCGTCAGCCTGATGCCCACCGCAGTCACGATGGTATTGACCACGAAGAGCGCCATGAATGCGTAGACCACTGTCTCGTTGACAGCCTCGCCAACACCTTTCGGACCGCCACGGACGGACAGTCCCCGGTAACACGCGACCAGTCCGGCGAGCATGCCGAACAGTGCGGCCTTCACCATCGACAAGGCAACTTCGGGTAATCCGGTGAGCAACGTGATGCCGTCGACAAACGCACCGGGATTCACGCCTTGGAGGAACACCGAGAAGATGTAGCCGCCGGTGATGCCGATGACGCACACAAGTCCATTAAGCAGCAACGCAACCACCGTCGACGCGACAACCCGGGGAATCACCAGCCGATTGATCGGATCGATCCCGAGCACTTCCATCGCGTCGATCTCCTCGCGAATGGTCCGCGAACCGAGATCTGCGGCAATGGCGGTGGCGCCGGCGCCCGCCACGATGAGGACAGTGACCACTGGCCCGACCTGGGTGACGGCGCCGAGTGCCGCCCCGGCTCCGCTGAGGTCGGCAGCACCGATCTCGCGCAGCAGGATGTTGAGAGTGAAGCTCACCAGAACCGTGAACGGCACTGCCACCAGAACCGTCGGTACCAGCGACACCCGCGCGATCATCCAACTCTGTTCGAGAAACTCCTGCACCTGAAAGCGTGTGCGTACCAGTCCCACCGCAACATCGGCACCCATTTTGTAGAACTGACCGAGTTGACGCATCGGCGCTGCCAGCGAGACCCGCCCGGTGTACACGGTTCAGTGCTCCACGGGACACGAGGCGTTGTTGCCGTAATCGACCCTGAATTCCTTGATCCCGTTGATCCACCCTGATGCCAACCGGCTGGGATCACCAAGTTTGCTGATGTCCGGCATGTGGTCGGCGATCTTGTTGAAAATCAGGTCGATCTCCATCCGGGCCAGGTTGGCGCCGACGCAGTAGTGTGGCCCGGTACCACCAAAAGCCAAGTGCGGATTGGGATCACGAAGAATGTCGAATACGTCCGGGTTCTCGAACGCAGATTCGTCGAAGTTCGCCGATCCATACAGGAGCACAACACGCTGCCCCTTCTTGATCGGAGTTCCGGCAATCTGAGTGTCCACCAACGCCGTACGTTGGAATGACGTCAGCGGCGACGCCCAGCGAATTATCTCGTCGGCCGCCGTGCGTGGACGCTCACGCTTGTACAGTTCCCATTGATCCGGGTACGCCAGAAACGCCATCATCCCGAGTGTTGTTGCATTGCGTGTTGTCTCGTTGCCCGCAACCGCCAACATGATGACAAAGAAGCCGAACTGTTCCGGCGTGAGAGCCTCACCGTCCACGTTCGCCTGGACCAATCGCGAAATGATGTCGTCGAGCGGTTCGTCGCGACGAGCCTCGGCAAGCTGATACGCGTACCCGAGTATCTGCGCCGACGCCATTCTAGACTCCCCGGCCATCGATTCGTCGTCGTATCCGGTCATCTGATTCGACCATTCGTAGAGCTGGCGTCGAGCCTCCTGCGGAACTCCGATGAGGTCCGAGATCGCCTGCATCGGTAGCTCACTGGCAACCTGCTGGACAAAATCACCGGAACCCGACGCCGCCGCGGATTTCGCAATCTCTTCGGCTCGCTCTTCGAGCCCGGCTCGCATCGCTTCGACGGACCTGGGTGTGAACAATCGCGCCACCAACTTGCGCAACTGGGTATGTTCGGGCGCGTCCTTGTTGATCAGAACGTATTTACTGACTTCCAGTTCTTCGGCGGTGATGTTGTCTTCATGGCGTGGGACGCACCCGTTGACGTTGTTGGAGAACTCCTCCGAACGCAGCGACACGTCACGCACGTCGGCGTGCCGCGACACTACCCAGGCGCCACCGTCGTGGAAACCGCCGGTTCCCGGTTCCTGCGCGTTCCACCACACCGGAGCGCAGCGGCGTAGTTCCGCGAACTCGGCAAGGGGAACACGCTTGCCGTACATCTGAGGGTCGGTGACATCGAAGCCGTCGGGAAGGTTCAGCTCGGGCATTTCGGTTGCTCCTCTTGCAGGCAAGGCGCCGCGCGCGCCGAGGCGGACTAATCGATGCGGTGAACCGGCTCCTGACCGAGGGCGTACTCCTTCGCCCAGCGGTAGTCGGGTTTTCCGCTTGGCGCTCGCACCACCTCGGACGCAATCCAGAACGCACGCGGAATCTTGTACCCGGCAAGCTGGCTCCGAGTGTGTTTCTCGATCGACTCGAAATCCGGAACAACACCATCGCGCACCCTGACCACGGCCGAGACTCGGCTTCCCCAGCGTTCGTCCGGCAGCCCGATGACGGTGGCGTCGTAGATATCCGGATGGGCCTTGACGACGGCCTCGACCTCTTCGACGAATACTTTCTCGCCGCCGGTATTGACCACCATGTTGCCCCGGCCGAGCAGCGTGATGGAACCGTCGTCCTCGATCCGGGCGCGGTCTCCGGTGACCACTGCCCGTCCGCCGTCCACCGTTCGGAAGATTTCCGCCGACTTCACCGGATCCTTGTAGTAGCCGAGTGGGACGTTGCCGAGTTTTGCCAGCCACCCCTCGGCGCCGGAACCCGGTGGCAGAATCCGGTTGTCATCGTCGACTACCACCGTGAACCGGTTGGAACCCACCCTGGGTCCACCGTGCTGCTTCAACCCTTTGGCTGCGAATCCGATACCGCCGAAGCCTGTTTCGGAAGAGCCCACCGAGTCGGAGATCATCAGATTCGGGAACACCTCGAAGAAGGCGTCCTTCACCGAACCGGAGAACAGCGCCGCCCCGGACGCGAGAACCGCCAAGCTGGACGCATCTGGTTGTAGTTCGCGGTGCGCTTCCACCAAAGGCCGCCCCATTGCGTCACCGGTGATCACCATGACCTGTGGCCGGTATTCGGCAACAACTTTCCAGACGTGTGCCGCATCGAACCGTGGTTCGAAGATCACGGTGTTGCCTGAGAACAGTGCGTTGAACGTCGGCATCAAGGCCGACGTGTGGATGAGCGGTGGCAGCATGCACCATCGCATAGGTTCTGCAGCCGCTGCGCCGCCACGGGATTGTTGGTACTCGTCGGCAATCGGCTCACCCGTGTAGAAATCATAGCCACCGGCCAGAACTCGCCAGATGTCCTCTTGACGCCACACCACGCCCTTGGGTCGTCCGGTGGTTCCGCCCGTGTAGAGAATGTACGGGTCGTCTCCGCTCCGCTCGTCGAACGCGTCACTACCGGTGCGTTCCGGAGATTGCGGCGACAGCGCGTTCTCGTACGCGACCGCGCCTGGCACGGGCGGTTCGGCACCCGATGCAAGCTCGTCCGGCACCACCACAGCGTGCTTCACCCGAGGCGTGGATTCCAGGGCCTCGGCGACGCGAGCGGAGTACCCCCGATGGAACACGAGTGCCTCGAGATCGGCGTTGTCGTAGAGGTACACCAACTCGTCGGTGGTGTACCGATAGTTCACGGTGATCGGAACGGCGCGAACCTTGAACGATGCGAGGACCGCAACCATCGTCTCGATCGAATTGTGCATCTGAATTCCGATATGGGTGCCGTGCCCGAAACCCAACGACAGGAAATGATGTGCCAGACGGTTGGCCCGCGAGTCGAGTTCGCGGTACGTCACTTCCTCCCCCGACACGATCAGCGCTCGTCGATCAGGCATCGCATCGACGGAATGCTCGAAAAGGTCTGCAAACGTGTAGGCCATGAACGATCCTTTTCAGGGTCAGCCACTCAAACCACGAAGAGAGGCAACGGAATTCCACGATCTTCGAAAGCAAATGCTGCGCCGCTGCTCACTTTGGTGATGGCGACCTCGACACATTCCGGCGCAGCCTCCGCCGTCGTATCGACCGTGATCAAAAGCCCGGCCTCGGAATCGTCGAGCACCCGGGCTGTGAAATGTGGATTCACGCCGCGTACCAGTGCCTGAAGCGGATCCAGATGCTCACCGTCGATCAGAGTGGGCCAGCCACCGTCGGCGTCAACCAGGCCGGTCCGCGAAATCAAGATCTCGAGACTCTCTCCATCCCAGCGAATTTCACGCTCGACATATTGCTTCGGATTGAGCAACGGATGTAGCTCCAGCACCACCGACAGGCCTTCCAGATCCGGCGGCAGACCCAATGCGTCGCGGATGCGCTGCGAAGCGACGCCTGCAATTCCGGTGAGTTGTTTGAGCGTAATTTCTCGAGCTTTGTCCGCACTACTGCGCCCGCGCACCGCGAGCAGAAACCCCAGCGCAAGTAGGTGGTGTTGCAGGCACACTTCCTGCGCGATACGAACCAGCGCTGACTGGGAGAAGTCGGAGAAACGCAGATCCGAGAGCAGCGGTCCCGAGTAGTCGGCCGCCCCGTCGTCGCTGCCGTCGATCGGACTCAACTCAACCGACACCGCAGCAGTCCGGCCGATCTGCTCGGTGTGGGCCGTCATGACGGGCGGGACATGCGACGGGTCGATTACGACTGTCCACGCACAGTGTGGGTGCCTGTCAGCAGGTTTGCGCGGCGGCCGATGGATCGGACGGATCTGCGCATGCGCATTGGTTGCTATCGCCGTCGCGTCGAACGTCGGGTCTTCGATGTCATGACACATGGTGGTGACGAACTCGTCCCCCAGCGGTTCGACGTCGGTCAGAGCGCCACAATGGTCGAGCCAGAACTCACCGTGTTGCGGGTCGTCGACGCGATAGCGGAAATCCATGAACTGCGGCGGGGCCCCGATGTCGAGTTGCAGTCCTTTGAAAATGGTCACGACGTCGTCACCCTCGTACCGCAGCGCCTTCTGCATCCGGCGGGTGTACCAAGGACTGGCGGATTCCCACTCCGCGATCGCAACCTCCGCCATGCCTTCGCGCCCGTACTCCACGATCAGGTGCGCCATCCCGGATCTGTCGATCAGCTGACCACAGAGCAGGAGTTCTGGCACCAACACAGCAAGGTCGCCGCGCGAGAGCGTCTCGAAGGACCCACCGACAGTCACCGGACTCACCACAGTGGAACCGGCGAGGTACCCGCGCGATACCAGCCTGGGAGTGGTTCGCCGGAGATCGATCGCTGAATGCGTGCCTGCATACCTTTGGACAGCGCGTTGTTCTGGATCATCTCCATGAACAGTGCCGAGACGTTTCCGAAGTCGAAGAAGTCACGCTGCCAGGACCATTGGAAATTTCCGCCGTACCGGAACCAACTACCGCCGATGCCGTAGACGGAGTAGTTACTGCCGTCGTCTCGTTTGGCGTCGGAGATCTGTTTCCACAGTCCGATGACGTTGCCACTGCGCTCGTCGATCACAAAGTCCTGATAGGGATACTCCCAGCCTTCGAGGCCGTTCATCTCGAGACCTAGCGCGACGGTGCGGATCTCTTCCCGACCGATCGCCATGAAATCCTGTTTGGGGCCGTAGTTCCAGCCGTAGGTCGCGTCCTCGGTGTACATGTCCGCCAACGGCTTCCAGTCGCCGGCGGCCTCGGCCTTCTTGTTCGCGTCAATCCAGCGTTGCACCATGTCGTCGAGCTCGGCGCGGTCGAATCCGGTCATGTGAACCTCTCCCTGGTCAGTCCTCGACAATTTTCAGTGCGCCTGTCGGGCAGTAACGCACTGCCATTTCCACCTCGTGTCGCTGCTCGTCCGGCAGCGGCTGATCGGACACTTCGACCTTGCCCCTTTTCGGAACCACAAAAACGTCCGGCGCTTCCAATTCGCAGGCGGCGTGGCCCTGACACAGATCCAGGTCGACTTCGACACGCATGACTCACGCTCCCCTGCCAGTATCGGATCGACTGCCTGTACCGGTTCGCCGCCGATATCTGACCGAGCACGGCTGCTCCAATTGCACAACCATCTTGCTGTGATCGTTGCGATAGCTTTCCGACGGTTGGGTCATCTCGAATTCGTAGTCGCGCAGCAGAATCGAAAAGATCGCCTTGAGCTGCATTTGGGCAAACGCCGCGCCGACGCACCGATGCCTGCCCGCTCCGAACGGAATCCACGTCCATCGATTGACGATGTCTTCCTGACGTGGATCGATGTAGCGGCCCGGATCGAATTCGTCGGGATTCGGGAAGTCTTCGGGAATGCGATTGGAAATTGCCGGGGTGGCCGCCACCAGATCACCTTCGCGAATTTCGAAACCACCTACCTCGAAGTCGCCGCGCGCCACCCGCAGCAAGATAATCAGCGGCGGATGCAGTCGCAGTGTTTCCTTCACCACGGCTTCGAGAACCGGGATCTGGCGCAGCGCGTGAAAACTGATGTCGGCACCGTCTGCGTACAAACTGTCGAGTTCCTCGACGACGTCGGCCATGACGACGGGATGGCGTAACAATTCGATCAACGACCACGCCGCGGTCCCGGATGTCGTGTGGTGACCGGCAAACATCATCGAAATGAAAATTCCGGTGATCTCGTCCGCACTGAAGCGCAGCTCACCGTTCTCGTCCTTGACCGAAACCAGGATGTCGAGCATGTCCCGGTCGTCCTTGCCATGGGGAGGATTCGCAATCCGCCCGTTCATGATCTCCTGAACCAGCGCAACCAAAGCCAGTCTCGCTTCGTCGCGTCGGCGAAAGCTCTCGATCGGCGCATACGGATCGACAAAGGCAAGCGCGTCGGTGCCCTGTTCCAGTTCGTGATAGAGCTTGGCAAAACTGTCGTCGAGTTCGTCGCGGAATTTCTTTCCGATCAGGCAGGCCGACGACGTGTAGATGGTTAACTCGGCGAAGAAATCGAGCAGATCAATCTCGCCCTCGTCGCCCCACTCTGCCACCAACGCTTCGACTTCCGTGCCGATTGTCGAAGCATGGCCTTTCATCTGCTCGCCGCGCAGTGCCGAGTTGTGCAGCATTTCCTTGCGCCGCTCAGGACTGGCGTCGAACACCACCCCCTCACCGAAGATCGGCTTCATGAACGGGTACGCAGCTTGCTGGTCGAGGTCCTCGTCAGTCGAACGGAAGAAGAATTCGTTTGCCTCGGCGCCGGACAGCAGGATCACCGTGCGATCGGCTAGTTGGAAGGCTCCCACGTCGCCGCACTCGTCGCGGACCCGGCGCATCAATGCGATCGGATCGGTACGCAGTTCTTCGAGATGACCGTGTTCGAGTTCGCCGCCGGACACCCGCGGGGGCTGCGGCAGCGTGCGCGGATTCTCCTGTACGCCGTGAGTCATGTCGTCTCCTGCGAAGTGTGAGTAGGACGAGGATTGAGTGGAGCTTCCGGCTGAACCTCCACCAGAACGAGGTGCGCACCTCGGGGAGCGGTCACGACGGCAACGATGGCGTTTGCGATATCGGACGGCCGCAGCATGTAGCCGTGTCGCGCGAAGCCCCACCTGGCCCACGATTCGCCGACGGGGCCGATGATCTCCGGCGTCGTGTCCATTCCCATCCCGGTCAACGTCGGTCCAGGCCTCACGATCGAGGCGCGAATGCCCGTGCCTTCGAGTTCCATTCGCATCTGACGCCCCATTGCTTCGAGGCCGGCTTTCGACGCGTCGTAAGCACCCATGAGCGGACGTTGCCGGTCGGCGCAATCCGAACCGATCAGCACAAAATCACCCCGTTGCCGCTCCCTCATGCCGGGCAGGATTCGGTGAGCGAGCCGTTGTGCACCGACAAGATGGACCTCGACCTGACGCAAGAACCGTTCGGGTTCCATTTGATCGGCGGCACCGAATTCGAGATCACCGGCACCCGATACGACGATTTCCACTGGCCCCATCGCTTTTTCGGCGGCAGTGACACACGCATCCACCGAGCTGCCGTCAGTGACGTCGAGGAAATGTGCCATGGCTTCGCCGCCGTTGCTGCGGATCTTTTCGGCAATCGCCTCGCACTCGGCTTCCCGCCTCGCTCCGAGGACGACTGGGTGACCGAGCTCCGACAGGGCATAGGCCGCCGCGGTGCCGATACCCGACGATGCGCCGCTGATCAAAGCGGTCCGCCGGGCCGGGTTGGGTTCGAAACGAGGCATCAGCGCACCTGCACCTTCACCGGCAGGGCAGCGAAGCCCCGCACATTTGTCGAATGGACTCTCTCGATACCCGCCTCGTCCACCTCGTAATCGCGCACGTGGCGGGCAAATTCGGCAAGAGCGATCTTCGCTTCGAGCCGCGCCAGGTGAGCGCCGAGGCAAAAGTGAACGCCCGCACCGAAACTCGCCAACTTGTTGGCAGAATTACGTCCGAGGCGAAACGCGTCTGCATCGTCGAAGACGTCCGGATCTCGATTGGCCGAACCGATCAGGAGCAGCATCTTCTCCCCCGCCGGAACCGTAGTGCCGTAGTACTCGAGATCGACAGTGGTCGTGCGAGCCACGATCTGACTCGACGTGTCGTAGCGCAGCGTTTCGTCCACCCACTCCGCTGACAGATCCGGATCACGAAGAACCGCCGCAATCTCGTTGCGATTGTGCGAGCCCCAGTACAGGGCGTTTCCGAGAAGTTTGGTGGTGGTTTCGTTTCCGGCAACGACCATCAGAAACATGAAGCCCAGAATCTCGGCATCCGACAGTTTGTCTCCGTCGATTTCGGCATCGAGCAGCGCTGATGTCAAATCGCCGGTTGGTGAACGACGACGCTCGGCGATCATGTCCTTGTAGTAGTTCATGAGGCTGATCGACGCTTCCACCGCAGCCGGCGGTACGTCGAGGACGCCGTCTTCGCGGTGCACAACCAGATCTGCTTTTCTCCGCAGTTCCGCGCGATCCGGTTCCGGAACGCCCATCAACTCGGAGATCACGTCCATCGGCAATTTGCCGGCCACTTCGGATATCCAGTCGAATTCCCCAGTGGCAAGTGCCGGAGTCAGGTGCGCCGTGGTGAGCTCGAGTATCCGCGAGTCCAGTTCGGCAACACGGCGGGGTGTGAAACCGCGAGACACCAACTGCCGCAGACGCATATGCCGCGGATCGTCCATGGCAAGAAAGGACATCACGTAATGCGCATGGGGCCCGTATGCTGCCGGGTCGAGCGAAACCCCGTTCGCACTCGAGAGTCGCTTGTTGTCCTTGAATGCACTCAGAACGTCCGAATACCGTGACAGCGCCCAGAATCCGACGTCGTCGTTGTGGTAGATCGGAGCTTCATTCCGCAATCGCGCGTAGGTCGGATACGGGTCGTCGTGAAAGTGGTAGTCGTACGGATTGAACACCACCGGTTCGATCAATGCTTCGGTCATGGATGCTCCAAGATCAGTCGTGCGGAAGCCTCCAGGCGTCCGGCAATGTACTCGTAAGTCCCATATCCCATTCCGGCCCGCAAAAGTGCTCCGGCATACAGCATTTCAATTGCCTCGATCCGATGTGGATTTACTACCGGATCCATTGCCGCAACCAACCTGCTGTGAATCTCGAATCCGATCCGGTCGCGAAGATGCTCAACCTCAGGATCGGTGCCCAGCAATGCATTGGTCACGGCCGCCGACACCTGCGGTTCATCGGCCAGCAGCAACGCAATGTTGCGCAGTACGGCCAACACTCGGGCGGTGGGGTCCGAACCGGTGCCGTCCGAGCTCGGGAACGCTCGCAACCGGCGCCAGAAGACCTCGGCAACAAGATGCTCCTTCGACGAGAAGTAGGTATAGGCGGTTGCTGCTCCCACCCCGGCCTCGGCAGCGACGGCGCGCACAGTCAAACCGGAATATTCATGCTCACGGAGCACGACAACGGCGGCTTCGGTGAGCTTGGAGACGGTGTCTGCCTGCTTACCGTTGAGGCGTCGGCGAGTCGATTCGTAACCATGACTGGACACATGTCTGGACGTTACTACAGGTACCTGTCCAGGGCAATGAATTCGAAATTTCAGTGTTAGCGAGCCAGTCATTCGCGCCGGTCACAGCCGAAAAGCGCACCTTAGAGGCCGATCTTCATACCGGCGCCCGCATCAACCCGAAGCTGCTGACCCGTGACAAATCGCGACTCGTCCGACGACAAATACACCACCGCGTGCGAGATGTCCTCCGGTTCCACCCATGGCGTCGGCATCGCCTGCATGAAAGGAAACGTCACAGCGGCATCTTCCGCGGTCGGGTTCTCCAAATCCGGACGAAAGGTCCGATACATGGGCAAGCTCTGCAGCATGTTCGTGTTCACATTGGTCGGATGGATCGCATTGACCCGAATCGAACTCGGCCCCAGTGTCAATGCCAACGACATGGTGTACGTCTGAATCATCTTCTTGGCCAAGCCGTATCCGTCACCGCCAGGCCCTTGCAGCGCCTGTTGACCGTTGAATCCGGTCTGCGGAACCAGGCCGGCCACGGACCCGATAGCAATGATCGATCCGCCCTCCCCCAGGTATTCCAAACCCGCATGGACGGTGTTCACGACACCGAGAAAGTTCACGTCGAACGCGTCGACGAAGCCGGAATTGGAGACATGCTTACCCAGCGGACAGATCCCGGCATTGGCAACAACCACATGTAACCCGCCGAGCGTTTCCACGCCCTCTGCCAGGGCTTCTTCGACGCCGGCCCGATCTCGAACGTCCACCCTCGCTGCGACAACGCGGCGCCCGGTTTCCTTGACCAGCCTCGCGGTCTCATCCAAATCATCTTGGGTGGCCAGCGGGTACTCGTTGGTTGCGATGTCGGCGCAGATGTCGAACGCTATGACGTCCGCACCTTCCTGAGCTAGACGCACCGCATGACTGCGCCCCTGGCCACGGGCGGCGCCCGTCACCAGGACAACTTTTCCAGCAACTCTGTTCATCGGCCTACTCCTGCACTCGGATCGACACACGAAGGGAACCGCCCAGGCCCACAGCAGGACACCGGATCGGGGATATCTGGTGGAGAACCGTAGCGCCCGAACCGACTAACCAAGACAGTTTTCGAATTCTCGGTACCCAAATCGCTTATGCCCGAAACTCATTGCCATGGACGATTGTGTGAACTAGAGTCCAGACATATGTCCAGAAAGGAAGAGTTCACGCTATGAACCTTCGACCCACAGACAGTTCCGCCCTTCTTGTCGACGGCAAACTTGTTCCCGGTTCCGGCGGCACCTTCGACATACTCAATCCCGCCACCGAGGAAGTACTCGGTCAAGCGGCCGAAGGCACCTCCGTCGACATGGACGCCGCAATCGCCGCGGCCCGTCGCGCCTTCGACACCACCAATTGGTCTCGGAACCACACATTTCGCGCACACTGCCTTCGCCAACTCTGCGATGCTCTCGAGTCTCATATCGAAGAGCTGCGCGACATCACGATCGCCGAGGTCGGGGCACCGCGGATGTTGACCAGCGGCCCCCAACTCGAAGGACCGATCGACGACCTCCGATATTGGGCACAACTGATCGAATCCTATTCGTGGCAACAGGATCTCGGGAATGCCTCGCCGATGGGAGTCCCCACCCACCGTCAGCTACTCAAGGAAGCCGTCGGGGTGGTCGGTGCCATCACTCCGTGGAATTTTCCACACCAGATCAACTTCGCCAAACTGGGTCCGGCGCTCGCCGCCGGCAACACCATTGTTCTCAAACCGGCACCGGACACACCGTGGTGTGCCGCGTTGGTAGGCAAGGTGATCGCCGAGGAGACCGACATCCCCGCCGGCGTCGTCAACATCATCACCTCCACGGACCACTCGCTCGGCACACAACTGTGCGCCGACCCCCGTGTCGACCTGATCTCCTTCACCGGATCCACCGCGACCGGGCGTGCGGTGATGTCTACCGCGTCGAGCACCCTGAAAAAGGTGTTCCTCGAACTTGGCGGAAAATCTGCCTTCATCGTCCTCGACGATGCCGACATCAAATCCGCCAGTTCCGTCGCCGCATTCTCGGTGTGCGTCCACGCCGGGCAGGGCTGCGCTTTGAGCACGCGACTATTGGTGCCGCGCAGCCGATACGACGAAGCGCTTGCCGCCGCCACCCGGACCATGGCCGGCATTCGTGCTGCCGATCCGTCGATACCGGGAACCATCTGCGGACCGCTGAGCTCCGCACGCCAACGCGAACGCGTCGAAGGCTATCTGAAGCTGGCCCAGGACGAAGGGGGCACCGTGGTCACCGGCGGCGGCCGACCGGACGATCAACCGCGCGGATACTTCATCGAGCCCACTTTGATTGCGGGACTGGAAAACTCGTCACGGGTCGCCCAAGAAGAGATATTCGGTCCGGTACTGGTGATCATTCCGTTCGACGATGACGACGATGCCATCCGCATCGCCAACGACTCTCCGTACGGCCTGTCAGGTTCGGTGTGGGGCACCGATCCCGATCGCGTCAACCGCGTCGTCGCTGGTGTACGCACCGGAACTTTGAGCGTTAACGGTGGAGTGTGGTATTCCGCCGATGCCCCGTTCGGCGGCTACAAGCAATCCGGAATCGGCCGAGAGATGGGCCTCGCCGGTTTCGAGGAATACCTCGAGACAAAGCTCGTCGCATCCCCCGCATAAGCACCTCACACACATCCGTCACCTCGAAAGCAGGATCGACATGGGACGTACAGAACCTACAGAACGTACCGAACGTTTTAGGGGACGCACTGCAATCGTCACCGGCGCCGCTCAGGGAATCGGCGAGGCATACGCCCGCGCACTCGCAACCGAGGGTGCCAATGTTGTTGTCGCCGACCTCAATCACGAACTCGGCGAATCGGTGGCCAAACAGATCTCTGCCGACGGTGGCAGCGCGGTCTTCAAGGCGGTCGACGTTGCCGACGGCGCATCCGCCCAGGCGCTCGCAGACTTCACGATCGAGCAATTCGGAAGCATCGAACACCTGGTCAACAATGCTGCCATCTACGGCGGAATGAAGATCGACTCACTACTCACAGTCGACTGGGAGTACTACCGGACGTTCATGAGCGTGAACATGGACGGCGCATTGCAGGTGTGCCGAGCAGTGGTGCCCCACATGCGCGCCAACGGCGGTTCGATCGTGAACCAGTCCTCCACTGCCGCCTGGCTGTACTCCGGTTTCTACGGCCTCGCCAAGGTGGGAATCAACGGCCTGACTCAGCAATTGGCCACCGAACTCGGTTGGTCCAAGATCCGGATCAACGCGATTGCACCCGGACCGATCGACACCGAAGCCACCCGCACGGTCACACCAGGCAACATCGTCAAGGACATGGTCAAACGGATTCCACTGCAACGCATGGGAACACCGGAAGACCTGGTGGGCATGTGCCTGTTCCTCCTCTCCGACGAAGCGAGCTGGGTGACCGGCCAGATCTTCAACGTCGACGGCGGGCAGGTGTTCCGATCGTGACCGAGAATGCCGACAAGCCCACGCTCGGCTACATCGGATTGGGCAATATGGGCGCGCCCATGGCGACCCGTCTCCTCGGTTGGCCGGCCGGGCTGGTGGTGTGCGACGCGCGAGCCGAAGCGCTCGAACCGTTCACTGCCGCGGGGGCTCGTGCAGCACAAACGCCGGCCGACGTCGCAGCCACGGCAAGCGTCATCTCGGTAACCGTGCTCGACGACGCTCAAGTGCGTGATGTCGTCAACGGACCTGACGGCATCCTCAGCACCGCTCCACCCGGAACCGTCATCGCCGTCCACTCGACCATCTCCGACACCACCGCGGTGGAGTTGGCCAGGATCTGCGAAGAGCACAGTGTGACCTTGATCGACGCACCCGTCAGTGGCGGCGCCCCCGGTGCCACACAGGGCAAGCTCGCCGTGATGATCGGCGGGCCGATAGAGGCTTTCGAGAGGGTTCGCGAGCCGTTCGGATGTTGGGCAGAACTGGTGGTCCACGCCGGAGACATCGGCGCCGGAACCCGAATGAAGCTGGCGCGTAACCTTCTTCACTTCGTATCCTTCACCGCCGCTACCGAAGCGTCGCGGTTGGCCGAAGCGGCCGGTCTCGATATTCGCACCCTGGGTAAGGTCGTACGCCACACCGATGCCATTACCGGTGGGGCCGGCGCCATCATGCTGCGGACCACCACCGAGCCCGTTGACGAGAGCGATCCTTGGTACTCGATTCTCGGTCACGTTCGCAACCTGGGTGAGAAAGATCTGAGCCTGGCGCTCGATCTGGGTGACCGTCTCGGCGTCGACCTGCCCCTCGCGCACCTGGCACTGACCGGGCTAGGTCCAGGACTCGGTGTGGGGGTAGGCGCCCCGCCGGAAAATACCGCATTCTCAGGACCATCCACGAAGGAGCAGTCATGACCGATCTGAACGGACACTCCATCTCCGAGGCCCGGACACGCGGTGTGTCGAAAATGAACGAGGTGTACGGCTGGGAATTGCCTGCCGACGTTCCGGGAGAGTTTTTTGCCGTCACAGCAGATCATCTGTTTGCCGATATCTGGAATCGGCCGGGGTTGTCGATGCGTGATCGACGGTTGCTCCTCCTTGGCGCGATTACCGCCCAGGGGCAAACCGACGTCGCAAAAATCCAGATCAATGCGGCGATCCTCAACGAGGAACTCACCGAGCAGCAAGTCGAGGAAGCTGCAATCTTCCTGTGTCACTACACCGGGTGGCCATTGGCAACCGGACTCAACAATGCCTTGATCTCGGTCAAGTCCGACCGGCGTAAGGCCGCCCGAGCTGCCGAAAAGGCCGCAACCGAACCAACTCCCGCGAAGGACTGAAACGCGATGGCCCCAGCGAACTCCACCGGATCGGCGCACTCGATTCGGCCCGTAGCCGTAGACGATGTAGACACCTGGCATCTCGAAGCCGACGTTGTTGTCGCCGGATACGGGATCGCCGGCGTCAGCGCCGCCATCGAAGCGGCGCGAGCGGGTGCGGACGTGCTCGTTCTCGAACGCACCAGCGGGTGGGGCGGGGCCGCCGCGTTGGCCGGCGGGTTCATCTATCTCGGCGGCGGTACACCGCTGCAGAAGGCACTCGGTTTCGAAGACACCCCCGAGAACATGAAGACGTTCATGATGGCCGCTCTCGGCCCAGGTGCCGACGAGGAAAAGATCACCGACTACTGCAACGGCAGCGTCGAACACTACAACTGGCTGGTCGACAACGGAGTGCCGTTCAAGGAGAGTTTCTACGGCCAGCCGGGCTGGGAAACTCCGTTCGACGACGGTCTCATGTACTCCGGCGGCGAGAACGCCGCGCCTTTCAACGCCATCGCCGCCCCGGCCCCGCGCGGGCACGTACCGCAGATGAGCGACAAACGCACCGGCGAGAAGGGCGGCGGGTTCATGCTGATGAAGCCACTCGTCGAGACGGCGGAGAAACTCGGCGTGCGGGCCGAGCACGACATGCGGGTGCAACGCCTTGTTGTCGACGGTGATCGAGTGGTCGGCATCATCGCCAAGCGCTACGGCAAGGAAGTGGCTGTGCGGGCTCGGACCGGTGTTGTTCTGGCAATGGGCAGTTTTGCCTACAACGAGTCGATGGTCGAGTCGTATGCGCCGCGTCTGATCGGGCGGCCAGGTGCGGCCATCGAGGAGCACGACGGCACTGCCATCCGGATGGCGCAAGCTCTGGGCGCCGACCTCGCGCACATGGACGCCACCGAGGTCGCGTTTTTCGGCGATCCTCAGCTGATGGTGCGCGGAATCCTGGTCAACGGCCACGGGCAACGCTACGTCAACGAGGACACCTATCCTGGGCGCATCGGCCAGGAAACGTTGCTCCGCAACAACAATGAGGCCTACCTGATCATCGACGAAGCCGCGTACGACGAGGGCGCCGGCGCTGACAGTTCCACGCCGTTCTTCCGGTTCCGCCCCAAGTGGGTGGCCGAGACCGCCGCGGAACTCGAATCGGACATGGGTTTGCCCGAGGGCACCTTGCAGTCCACTGTCGAGGTGTACAACCGCCACGCCGAACGGGGCGAGGATCCGGTCTTCGGCAAGAAACCCGAATGGGTCAAGCCGATCGGCTCCCCGATTGCCGCCCTTGACCTTCGGGGCTTCACGGCAGGCTTCACCCTCGGCGGCCTGCGAACGTCGATTCAGTCGGAGGTGCTGCACGTTTCGGGCGAACCGATCCCCGGATTGTTTGCTGCGGGCCGTTGCACTGCCGGAGTCTGTGCCGGCGGATACGCGTCGGGAACGTCGCTCGGTGACGGCAGTTTTTACGGTCGGCGCGC
Source organism: Rhodococcus sp. MS16 (assembly GCF_013277795.1). Lineage (NCBI taxonomy): Bacteria > Bacillati > Actinomycetota > Actinomycetes > Mycobacteriales > Nocardiaceae > Rhodococcus > Rhodococcus sp. MS16. The sequence continues at coordinate 608,018 of NZ_VBTM01000004.1, read as the reverse complement.
CGGGATCAGCGCAGCCAAGGGTTAGCGGGCGTACTCTCACCGACCGCGTCCCCGTCAACGAACCGAAAACGGACCTAAAGAGCCTCGCACCACATGATGCGCTGCGGAGCATTCGCCCTCGCCTCTGGACCGACAGTGAAACCACTCGACCGGCCCTCGATCGCGGTAGCGGCACCCGAAGATTGTCGAACCGGTGTGCCGGCAACTCCGGTTCGCGCAGAATGGAAGTCTGCGTACACACGGACGAACCCCGGGAGCGGTGCAATGATCCGACGACGGCTCGGCCAAACATTGATGGTGATCACGCTCGCCTCTGCGGTCGTCTCGACCGCGCCCGCCCAGGCGCAGGTGCCGTCGCCAGTCACGGCGCCGGGCACAGTGACCGCGACAGATCCCCTGCCACGAACCTTCTGGATCCCCGGCGCCGTCAACGGATCAAAGCTCACCTATTGGTCCACGGGACCGCTGAACCGGCCCGCGTTGAGTACGGGCGCGCTCTTCCTCCCCGCCGGTGATCCACCCGAAGGCGGCTGGCCGGTGATCTCGTGGGCCCACGGCACCGTCGGCATTGCCGACAAGTGCGCTCCCACGGTGACCGGGACCGTCGGCAGTCCATACCTCACGAACTGGCTCTCGCAGGGCTACGCGATCGTCGCGACCGACTACGTGGGGCTCGGCACGCCGGGAATCCACCCCTACCTGGACGGACCGTCGGAGGCGCACAGCATGATCGACATGGTGCGTGCTGCGCGTGCGGTCGAACCGTCGCTCTCACCGCGGTGGGTGGCACTCGGACAGTCTCAGGGCGGGCAGTCCGCGATGGTCACGGCAGCGATCGCAACACGATACGCACCGGAACTGGACTACCGGGGCGCGGTCGCGACCGGGGCGCCGTCGAATCTGGAGAACCTTGCACCACTCGTGGGGCCGGACTTTCCCCGATTGCCACTGACCGGCAGCACCGTATTCGTGTCATACATCCTGGCCGGACTCCGGGCGGCACGACCCGATCTCGACATCGATCGTTACCTGACACCGCGCGGCACCGATGCCCTGGCCCGAGCCGAAACCGACTGCTACCAGGAAATGGCATCGGACCTCGGCGACGTCACGATCGGCGATCTGGTGAACCGGCCCCTCGACGATCCCGCAGTGCTGGCCGCTGCTCGCAGCATGCTGGAAATCCCGGCGACCGGGTACGATCGGCCCGTCTTCCTCGGGCAGGGGCTGACGGACGAGATGGTGCCGGCGCCGCTCGCGTTGAAACTCGCCGCCGAACTCGCCGCCAACCGCCAGCCAGTCACATTCCGCACCTATCCGACGGGGCATATCGAGACGATGCGGGCTGCACTCCCCGAGAGCCTCTCCTTCGTCCGGAACCTGTTCGAGCCGTAGATAAGTCGATGCTCAGCGCGGGGCCAGGTTCTTCAGTGCCAGAGCAAGAATGCGCTGCATGTCTTCGAACCGATAACTCGCCTCGGGTTGGCAGACTCGGACAGCGACCAGGTAATTCGACATGGCCAGTCCGTGCAGCAGACCCCAGAGCATTGGACCGATGTCCCGAGCCTCGCCGGCGATCAGGGTGCCGCTCTGCTGCGCCTCGACGACGCTACCCTCGACGAGTCCTTGCGGCGTGCGGTAATACGTCCGCGAGATCTGCACTATTACGGGGATGCCGAGGCAATCGTGTCTCGGTACGAGGCCCGTTTTCATCCGGACCAAAAGATCCATTTGCGTGATGACCGACCACAACTGACAAGCCACGTGATCGTGCAAAGTCATTGAAGTACGGATGTGAAAAGGAAGATTAGGGCCGAGTGCGTCTCGGCGGTGCCGACGACAGTGCCTCAGAATCGTTCGTTACTAACACACCCGACGATGAGACACTCCGAACCTGCGCCGGCCTTGCCGACTGTGAATCACAGCAGTAAGTGGCGTGATTTTCGCGGCGCTTCCCGTCCGTGCTCCACGTGAGGGTGCGATGGGCCTGGGTCAGCGAAGTCCTCGGCTCAGCACGCCCGAAATGAGTAGTTGCACGAGAATGGTGGCCTCGTATTGGGCGTCGCTTGCGGCACCGATGCAGAGGTTGCCGATGCCTTTGAGCACGTTGTACGCATCGACCGGCGGAGCAGAGTCAACGGACTCGAGTGCTGCCTCGAGGAGATCGCCACACACCGGTACGAGACGGTCAACGAAGTAGGTGTGCAGAGCGTCGGACCCGGCGCTGTCTCCGTGGAGTGCGCCAGCGAGCCCGTGTTTGGTGACAAGGAAATCGACGAACAAATCCACCCATGCCCGCAAGGCCGCCTCGGGCGCCGCGCTCTCCGCGAGTAGTCGCGGGCCGGCTTCTGCGCATGCCTCGACCTGGTGTCGGTACACCGCCACCACGAGCTCCGGACGGGTCGGAAAGTGACGGTAGATCGTCCCCACACCGACGCCGGCTTTCGCTGCGATCTCCCGCACCGGAGCGTCGACCCCGGACGTCACGAACACCGCCGCCGCTGCGTCAAGGAGTGCCTGCTGGCTTCGACGCGGACGGCCCACCTGCTGGGGCCGCGCAACGCGCGACTGGTCGCTCTCGGTGTCAGTCATGTGCCTGTCCTCACCATTCGATCGGGTGCACTTGCATTACGGAACACTGTTCCGTAACGTTACGGAACGTCACTCCGATAACCAGTATCGCAGAGCGCACCCGCAGCAAGGAACTTTCCATGACCTCATCAATGATCAACACACTGAACGGCATTGTCGGCGCCGGCACTCCGGTCGTCTCCGTTGCTCCCACCGAACTGTCCGCCCCCGACCGGCCGGTACCGCTGGAAGTTCGGGTGTCCGCCCCGGCGACCGGCGCGAACCTGCCGATCGTGGTGTTCTCCCACGGCAACGGGTGGAACCTCGACGGCTACGCTCCGCTCACCGCGTTCTGGGCCTCCCGCGGGTTCGTCGTGATCCAGCCCACCCACCTCGACTCGCGCCGGAACGGTTTCGGGTTCGACCACCCGGTGTTCCCGACCATCTGGACCGAGCGGATCACGGATCTCACCCGCATCCTCGACCAGCTCGACACCATCGAGGCCGCCGTCCCCGGGCTTGCCGGCCGCATCGACCGCAGCCGCGTCGCCGCCACCGGTCACTCCTGGGGCGGACAGACAGCGCAGTCACTCCTCGGCGCTCGGATCTTCGACGAAGCAGGCCAAGTCGGCGAGGACATGTCCGACAGCCGCGTCACCGCGGGCATCCTGTTCGCAGCAACCGGCGTCGGCGGCGACGACCTGCATCCGTTCGCGAAGGCGAACTTCCCATTCATGCGCCCCTCGTTCCAGGAACTGACCACGCCCACACTCGTCGTCGCCGGCGACCACGACCAGTCCAAGATGTCCAGCCGCGGCCCCGACTGGTTCACCGACGCCTACACACACAGCCCCGGCGCCACCGACCTCCTAACCTTTTACGGTGCCGAGCACTCGCTTGGCGGAATCGTCGGATACGAAGTCGCCGAAACCACGGACGAAAGTCCGGAACGGGTCGCCGTCATCCAGCGGATGAGCACCGCCTACCTTCGCAGCGCTCTCCGCGTCGATGAGACCAGCTGGCCCGCCGCCCGCGCCGCATTCACCGACAGCGCCGACCCGATCGGGCACGTCGACAGCAAGTGACAGGCCCAGTTAGGTCTCTCGTCGTGCACCAATGGTCGCTGGCAGAGGCCTGACTGCGGTACTTGGGAGCGGCACGTCGACAGCGACTACTGCCGGCGAGACTGGTGGTGGTCGTAATGAGATGAAGACGTTGCGCCGGATGCCGGGATGACTGCATTTTTCAGAAGACGACTGCGCGCTCGGTGGAAGCATCATCACTGAGTCGTTCCCTGACTGACTGCTGAACCTTGAGTCCGAGAATTGATCGGGTGTTCCCTAAGGTTGGTGGTGTCCAGAGTGGACGCTCTGGATGCCCAGCGCGGTGGGGTGTAGCTGATCGGGTTTTGTTGCTGTCGTAGCTCGATAGGACTGGCTGCCTCACCGTTCTGGACGCTCCGGTCGCTGATTGAGAGCTGATGCGAACGGTCGCTGTTTAGGGATCTGGTGACGGAGACGTCCACGGGCCCCACCTGCAACGACAGGAGCGAGTTGATGAATGATCACCTCACCGTGTGGATCGGGATCGATGTCGGGAAGGCCTCGCACCACGCATGCGCGATCGACGACACCGGAAAGGCCCTCTGGAGCCAGAAAGTGCGCAACGACCATACGCCGGCTGCTTCGACGCAGAAAGAATGACCGCAAATCGACTCCACAGATGACGGACGGAACACACATTACGATGGACGCCGTCACAGCCACGCTCCCAACAATATTGGCCCACACAGCATCTGCTCACAAGGCTCGAACACAGAAGCCGGCAAGCACGTCGACAGAATTGCTCAGGTCCATTCTGTGGCTCTCAGCCCTGACGGTCCGGACTACCTCGCACTACTCCAACTATAGTTGCTATAGTCAAACTTTAGTTGGAATGAGGAGGTACCTGCCATGCAGCTGAACAGGCCGTTCGCCACGGTAACACCGACCCTGGACGGCGACGTGCTAGCTGTCTTGGCGAGCGCGGAGGTCACGTTCACGATCAGCCAAGTCCAGCGCATCCTCGCCACGGGGTCGGGCGAAGGTATCCGCAAGGTCCTCATCCGCCTCGTCGCGCAAGGTGTGGTGCTCCGCGATCAGGTAGGTAGGACCAACACCTACCGCCTCAACACCGAGCATCTCGCGGCCGAGCCCATTATGGCGCTTTCACAGCTGAACTCCACCTTCCTCAAGCGCCTCGAAAAGCACCTGGACGGGTGGCGCAAGACGCTGCGGTACGCCGCAGTGTTCGGATCGGCAGCGGCCGGGCGCATGAAGCTCGACAGCGACATCGACCTGTTCCTGGTGCGCGCCGCTGACGCCGGCAACGACGGGGACGATGCGTGGGAGGAACGGGTAACCGAACTCGCCCGACTGGTCACGGCGTGGACCGGCAACGACGGCCGCGTCGTCGAGTACGCCGAAGACGAACTCCGTGCCGCGGCCGCCGCCGGCGAACCCCTGCTCCGTGACGTGGCGAAGCAGGGCCTGACCGTAGCGGGAACACGGAGCTGGTTCAACGCGCAACTGCGCCCCGCTGCGAAGAGATCCTGATGGCGGGACAACGCGACTGCGACTCCGTTGTCACCGGGGGCCGCATGTCCAAAGCGAACGAGTTCTTCGACGCCGCTGACCATCGCGGAGAGGAGATGCCCAACGCCGCCGGGGACTTGTACGTCGACGCGGGTATCGCCGCCTCGGACGTACTCTGCTGCGTGCGCCTAGGTGTGCACTCGAACACCGGCAACCACAGCGAGGCCATTGCCCTACTCAAACGTGCCGACAGTGGATCCGAACGGCATCTGAACACACTGCTGAACTTGAAGAACAAAGCGGCCTACACGCACCAGGACCTGACCTCTGCGGAGTTGAAGAAGATGAACCGCGCGGCGGAGCACCTGGTCGAGGCAGCCAAGCAGGCAATGGCCGCCCGGGGGTAGTCCGCCGACTCCCCGGGATCCAGCGCGCCTACCGTTGCGTGGGGCGCCGTCGTTTGTTCACAAAAATGCGCTTTAAGCCATCACAGCTGTATTACCCGATCATGCATCCCGATCCCTGCATTACCCGACTACCGCTTCCACGAGCGTGGGTCCAGGGACCGCATGTGCCCGGCGCAACGCCGCCCGCAACTCTCCTACCGAGTGCACCTGAGAGGACGGCACTCCGTAGCCACGAGCGGTCGCACACCAGTCCAGACTCGGATTGGTAAGCGAAGTCAGAGAGTTCGCCAAGTCGCCACTGGTGTGACCGAGGCGCTGCAGCTCGGTGTTAAGGATTCCGTACTTTCGGTTCGACACCAAGACGACGGTGATATCAGTACCTTCGCGGGCCATCGACCACAGTGCCTGAACCGTGTACTGGGCACTGCCATCGGACTGAATCGCGACGACGCGACGTCGTGGTGCCGCCAACGACGCACCAAAAGCTACAGGTAGTCCCTGTCCGATTGCACCACCCGTGTTGGTAAGAACACTGTGACGCGGCCCGTTCTGCGATGCTGCGAAAAAGCTGTGCCCGACAGTGCCACCTTCGATTGAAACAATGGCGTCCTCCGGCATCGTCTCAGCCGCCACAGAACCGATGGTCCATCCGTCCAGGCCCTGCTCATCCGAGAGCGCGGCAGTTTGGCCACCCACACTGACGGTGGCCGTCGAAGCGCCCACCGGGAGGCCGGACAATTCTTCGTCCAGCGCAACAAGTGCGGCGTACGAGTCCTCCTCGTCGGTCGACAACGTCAGTGTTGCAACGCCTTCGGCAAGAGCACTCGGATGTTCCCGGTACCCGAAAAACGCGACCGGTGACTTGGTACCGACCAACACCAGCGGGGCAGCGCTCGATAACGCCGCAACCGCATCTTCGGGGAAGTACGGCAACCGGCCGAACTCAGGACGGTCTCCACCTCGATCAAGTCGCGCTGCCGTCGTTCCGGTGAATGCGCGGCCACCAGTTCGTCGACAGATCCGATCAAGTATTGTGCGGCAACGAGTTTCGAACGCATTCCCGCCAATGAGAAACACCGGCCGCGCATCATTCGCTCGTAAGCTCGCAGCAACTGCCTCCACCGCGCTGTCCGCAGGACGTGAGCGCGCGGTCTGGCAGGAAGTCACCGCGAGCGGGATTGCATCCTGAATCGTAAACAATCCCAACTGGGTGCATCGCCGTGTGCTCCAAACCTATTGCGCCACTAATTCTTTGAATCAACGTGACAGTGCCATCCAAGATCGGGTTCAAACCCTTGAACCATGCCTGCGCGACCGCAGCCGTGTCACAGGCAGTGATCAGTTTCGCGGCGCGGTACACGATACGAAGGCGTTCGACATCGGTGTCGATGCCGATGGTTCGCGTGCCCTCCACCCACAGACGGACCGCCCGTGTTTCCTTGACCTTCCCGAGATCCGCGACAAGGCGAGCGCCGAGCATCTCGCGCAGTGCGGTCACCAATTCCGCCCGCTTCATGCGGGCAGCAAGATTGTAGGCAACGAGATCAGGCCTCGGATGCGACGTAGTCATATAAATACACCCCCCAATCACAGGGAAGATCACATCGAGAACCCGCCATCAACACAACGGTCGTGTGGCATCGACCATGGCTCGAACTGGCCGACAAACTGTTGAGTGACCCCTGTTCGACTCTGCCAAAACCACGTTCTTCCTGCGCAGAAGACTGAACCGAGATTTCTCGGCCTATTCGGTTGAGAACGGCATCTTCACTCCATGTCCCGCTGGATTCCGGCGAATTGAACCGCTCCAGAGAGCTTTGAACAGAGTCCCCAACTTGGCGTGATTCCAATCGGTCGGCGTGCCGGGGTCAGCGCGGCCAAGGGCTAGCGGGCACATTTTCACAACGGGGTTCTCATGCCGACCAGTGGGACTCGCACAGCGGCCTGGCAGGTTCGCGCCGCTATCGTCGGAGGAGGAAACCACACGAGATGGAGTCGACGATGAACATCACTGTGCCCGAGGGCAAAGATCCCATCGAATACGTGTGGGGTGACATGGTTCCCGAGATCGGGCGCGCGGCGTCGAGACTCTCCCGGGCAGTCACCACGAAGTCGACGCTCGGCCTACGCGAGTTCGAGGCCGCACGGTTGCGGATCGCGCAAATCAACGGCTGCATCGTGTGTATGGACTGGCGCACCGAACGCGACGGAGTAAAAGTTGAAGATACTTTTGGCGAATCCGTTAAAAACTGGGAAACCACTGACGCTTTCGACGACCGCACGCGCCTGGCCGCCGAATACGCGCAGCGGTACGCATTGGATCACCACGGCCTCGACGACGCATTCTGGGAACGGATGAGCGCGCAGTACAGCCAAGCGGAGATCGTCGAACTCTCGATCAGCATCGGATCGTGGATCACGTCCGGTCGGCTCAATCACGTTCTCGGACTCGACACGGTCTGCGCACTGCCCGGTCAGTGAAGCTGGGACTCACGGCGTCGTTCCAGAAACAAGGTGTCACGCCACTGTCCACCCAGCTGGGCGATCCGTGAGCGGGTGCCGACAATGCGGAATCCGACGGCCTGATGCAGAGCAATGCTCGCCCGATTCTCAGGGAAGATGGACGACTGGACTGTCCAGATCTCGCTGGTGTCGGCGGCCTGAACTTGATGACGTAGGAGCAGTTTTCCGACGCCGCGGCCACGCGCTGCGCCGCCGACGTAGATGGAGTTCTCGGCAACACCCCGGTAGCAGTCGCGCGATGAGGTGGGACTGAGGGTCGCCCAGCCCACGACATGGCCGTCGATCTCGGCTACCCACCGATGATCGGGCAACCATTGCTCGTCCAGCTTCTGCGCGGAAGGCACCGACGTAGTGAATGTTGCTGTACCGGTGCCGATTCCCTCGCGGTAGATCGATCGCACGCCGTCCCAGTCACGCTCGTCCATTCTGCGGAGCGTGACGTCTGTCGGCAAGGCCCCCAGTGTGTCGCGCACCTGCGCCCGCGGCGAGACGATCTTTGCCGCGTCCATGAGGTCGGAATACGCCGAACCCGCAACGCGGATCACGGAAGTCCCGCCTTGGACGTCGACATCGATGAAGCCCACGTTCGCGAGCGCCTCGAGATGGGTTCCGAGTGTCGACGGTTCGATGCCGGTTTCACCTGCAAGTGCCGCAATCTCGACTGGTCCGACTGCAGCGAGTTGCAATACACGAAGCCTCGCGGGATCTCCCAGACAAGCAAATCGACGGGCAAGAACGTCAGTGTCTTCGGCTGCGGCGACGCTGCGCGTTTCGGAACTCACCCGGTGATGATAACCGCGCTGACCAGCATCTAGGTTAGTCAGACCTCGAGCGATGCGAGAGAAGTGAGCAATAACTCACCGGCTGACCGGTACCTATCGCTGGGTACCGATCGCGTCGGCGATCATGGGCCAGGAGTTGTGCAGATCGTCCTGCCAGTAACCCCACGAGTGAGTGCCGGTCGGCCGGAAGTCGTACGTTGCCGGGATTCCCAACGTATTGAGGCGATCTGCGAGGCGCTGCGTGCACTGATTTGTGCCCGCCTCGATGACGCCGCCCACGATCACCTGATTGGCGAGGACACCCGGATCTCCATTCACCATCGGCCCCGCCAAGGTCTCGTGCGGGCCAGGTAAACCGGTTCCGTTGCTGATGTACAGGTCAATGCCACGCAACTTCTCCGCGTTGACAACCGGATCGTTGGCCACCCAGGCCGGACTTCCGGGAGGACCCCACATATTGTTGACGTCGCCGCCGCGGAAGCTGACCACGAAGGTCACATAGTCCTGACCCGGTTGGGTGCTCGTCTCAGCGCATCCGCTGAACGCTCCCACGGCGCGATACACCGACGGCGCCGCTTCGGCCAGACTCAGAACCGATGTGCCGGCCATGGATAGACCGGCGACGGCATTCTCCCCTGTAGTTCCGAGCGTTGCGTCGACGATCGGGGGAAGCTCCTCGGTCAGGAAGGTAGTCCATTTATTGAGTCCGAGAACGGGATCGGGTTGCTGCCAGTCCGTGTAGTAGCTGTATGCACCGCCGATGGGATTGACGACGTTGACGTTCTTGTCACCGAAGAAATTGACGACGTCTGTCCGGGTCTGCCACGTCGCCGAGTCTTCGCCGCCGCCGGCTCCATTGAGCAGATAGAGCGTCGGCCGTGGCGCGCTCGCATCTGCTGGGAGGATCACCTCGAGCGGTATCACTTTGTCCATCGCCGCCGAGCGGACGTACATCGTCAGTTGGCGGTCGTTGACCACTTCGATGCGATCGAGCGCAGACCCGTCTGCCGATGTCGGTGTGCCGGGGGGAAGAGATCGAGACTGATCGGCAGACGCCAGCGCTACTTCACCGAACAATCCCGTCGACGCAATGAGTGCGCCAACCAGTAGTGCCCGACTGTGTCTGATCCTTCTCATTGCCGCTCCTCGTGCTCGATTGCGGTGCCCGAAAACGGGATGGTCGCTCTTGTGTCATTCCCCCACAGTCCAATCCGAAAACATCACCCGATCAGTACCGTATGCACACGGGTTCAGGAATCAGCGGAAAGCGCGCGTGCCAGTGCCGGCCCGATGATGGTCATGGCCTGCGGTTCGATCATCTCGTTATGGGAACAGTCGACAGGTACCTCGTCGATCCTCCCGGTCACGAGCGGCTTCCATTCCTGCGGTGACCGCTCCCGAGTATCGCTGTCCCCATCACCTGTGGCCGGGAAGATGAGCAGGTTCCCGTCGTACACTTGCGGGACGAATTGATGACCGATCCGCTGCGAGTTCTCGTATCCCGCGGCAATCCGTTCGAGGTCTTTTCCGCGTATCCCGGTCTCGGTCCCGAGCGACTCGTCCAACAGTGCAGCGGCGTGTTCGAAAGTCATCTCACCTCCCGATTCGATCTCCAATCCGAGTCCGCGCAACAGATCTCGAACATCGAGTCCGCCCTGCGGTGCCACCTCACCGTTGTCGGGATAACTGTCCATGACAGCCAATGTGGCGACCTCACGACCCGACAATTGAAGTTCGACAGCCATGGCGTGTGCGATGACCCCGCCGAGCGACCAGCCGAGCAAATCGTACGGACCGTTGGGCGCGATGGCCTCGATCTCCTCTACATAGCGGTTCGCGAGTTGTTCGATCGACCGGTAGTCGCCGTCGTCGCTGATCGTCGGCAACTGCAACCCGTACACGGGCCGATCTGGCGGTAGGTACTGCACCAAACCCGCGTAACCCCAAGACAATCCGATTCCGGGATGCACGCAGAACAACGGCCTACCGCTCCCCTCGGCGCGTAGCGGAATCACCACGGCAAGAGCCTCTTCCAGGTCGCTGCTCGCTGTCGGGATATCGAGGCGCCTGGCGATCCCCGCCGGCGTGGGGTCGAGGAACATCCATTGAAGCGGAATCCTGCGATCCAATCGGGCATGCAGGGCGGTAACTATTCTGGTCGCGATGAGCGAATTGCCGCCCAAGTCGAAGAAACTGTCGGCGGTACCCACCCGATCTACTCCGAGAACCTCGACAAAAGCGTCCACGACGGCGTGTTCGGTTTTAGTGGTCGGTGCGTGATACTCGGCACCAATCGACCCGAATTCCGGTGCAGGCAAGGCTTTTCGATCGAGCTTACCCACCGGCGTCATCGGGATGCGATCGAGTACCACCACCGCAGACGGCACCATGTGCGACGGCAACCGCTCCGCGGTGAAGGCGCGTAGGTCTGCGGGCTCCACCTGGTGCCCGTCCACTGCTCGCACGTACGACGCGAGAACGGTGTCACCCGATGGAGCGGTATGACCGATGGTGGCGGCAAAGTCCACCGACGGATGACGCACGAGAACGGCATCGATTTCGCCGAGTTCGATACGGAACCCTCGAACCTTGACCTGGAAGTCGCTACGTCCGATGTACTCGAGCGTGTGGCCAACTCCATTTCCCGCCCCGGTGTTCGCCGACTCGCGCCACCGGACCACGTCTCCGGTTCGGTACATCCGGCGCCCCGGCTCACCGTACGGGCACGCGACAAACCGTTCCGAGGTGAGGACGGTTCGATTGTGGTAACCGCGCGCCATGCCGGGTCCGATGATGTACAACTCGCCGTGAACACCCAGCGGGACGGGCTGCAGTCGCTCGTCGAGGACAAGGAAGCCGAAACCTAGCGCAGGGGCCCCGATGTTCACCCCTTCTCCTGGCCGCATCGGTGCGCTGACGCTGGCCTGAACTGTAGTTTCCGTCGGTCCGTACCCGTTGTGCAGGCTACGACCGGGCGCCCATTGCGCAACTACATCTGGCGGGCAGGCCTCCCCCACCAAATCGAGGACGTGCAGCGACTCGAAGCCGTTGTCACCCAATGCCGCCAGCGCGGTGGGCGTGATGGTGGCATGGGTGACCTCCTCGTCGCGAAGCAGGTCGGCCAATTCACTGCCGCCGAACACTGCGGGCGGAACGATCACCACACGCGCCGACGCACTGAAGGCCATCATCAACTCGAACACCGACGCGTCGAAGCTCGGAGAAGCCAATTGCGATACCCGCGAATCATGAGTGACGTCGAATCGTTCCCGCGTTTCAGCGGTAAGGTTCGCCAACCCGCGATGAGTGACGTTGACACCCTTCGGCTTTCCGGTCGAACCCGAGGTGTAGATGAGATAGGCCGGATGTTCGAGATGCAGCGGGCACGTCCGATCCCGATCGGTGACCTCGTCCGCCGACTCCGCGGCCATACGCTCCGCAAAATCCGCGTCGTCGAGCACCAGCCAGGGAACCGTATCGGGTAGTCGACCTCGACTGCCCGCTACTGTGAGCCCGACCGAAGCACGGCAATCGGCGAGCATGTAGTCGATACGCTCGCGCGGGTATGCGGGATCGACAGGCACAAACGCCGCTCCTGCCTTTGTCACCGACCAGATCGACACGACGGATTCGATCGACCGCGGCATCCCCAATGCCACAAAGGTTTCCGGACCAACTCCACGCGCTCGCAAGACCCTGGCCACTCTGTTGGACCATTCGTCGAGTTCGCGATAACTGACGTGGCGACCTTCGTAGGTCAACGCCACCGAATCCGGGTCGAACGCCGCGGCGGTCGTGAGCAACTCGGGCCACAACTCAGGTTGCACTGCCGGCTCTCCGAGCGCCGGCACCATCATGCGACGATCCATCTCGCCCAGCAGCGGGATATCGCCGATCGGCAGGTCCGGGTTCTCGGTGACGGATTCCAGAATGCGCACGAACATGTCGGCAAACCCGGCAACGGTCTCCGTGTCGAAAAGGTCTGTGGCGAAGTCGACGGCACCGCTCATCCCCGTCGGCGCACCATCGTCGTCGAATTCCTCCGCCAGCAGGAATTCGAGGTCAACCTTGACTACGTCGAGCTCGGGGTCGAGTCCTCCGACTTCCAACTCCGGCAGTGTCAGCACCGGCCGATCGTTGTTCTGGAATTCGAGCGACACCGAGGCAATCGGTGCATACGCCGTCGACCTGCTCGGACCGATCGTGTCGACCACTCGCTCGAAGGGGACATCTGCATGGGCAAAGGCACCGAGATCAACTTCACGGCAATGCGCGGCCAGCGCGCGGAACGAGTGCGCAGGTTCGACTTTCGTTCGCAGAGCCAGCGTGCCGACAAACATGCCGATCAGGTCGTCGAGAGCGCGATCTCCCCGGCCGGCGATGGGCGTCCCGATCACCACGTCGTCAGTGCTGCCGAGACGCGCCAACAGGATCGCGAGCGCAGCGTGCACAGTCATGAACTCGGTGGACTGATGCCGGCGCGACAGCTCCCGGATGCGGCGATGAAGGTCGCGTCCAACAGTGAAGTGCACACGAGCGCCATGGAAGGTCTGCTGCGCCGGCCGGTCACGATCGAGCGGCAGTTCGAGAAGATCCGGGGTACCGGCCAGCGCATCGCGCCAATAGGCAAGCTGCTCTCCGATTATCGACTCCGGGTCATCATCATCACCGAGTACCTCTCGTTGCCACAACGCGTAATCTGCGTACTGCACCGGCAACGGCGCCCAGTCCGGCGCGGCGCCGCTGGTGCGCGCCTGATACGCCGTCATCACGTCCCGAACAAGCGGGGACATCGAGAAACCGTCGGCCGAAATATGATGTACCACAACGGCCAGAACGTGTTCGGTGTCGGTGAGCTCAAACAGGGCGACTCGCAACGGAATACGCGCGGTGACATCGAATCCCGCCGATACCAGACGGGCAAGCTCGTCATGCAGTTCGTGCTCGTCCGCAACGCGGTGAGGCAGCAGAGTCTCCACCGCATTCTCGGTCGGGAGTATCTGCTGGACGGGTGCAGCGCCGCGGATGGGAAACATCGTTCGCAGCGACTCGTGCCGGGCAACCAGATCGGACACCGCCGAATCAAGCGCGGCCACATCGAGTTTGCCACTCAACCGGACCACGATCGGAATGTTGTATGCGGGAGAACTGGTATCGAGCTGATTGACAAACCACATTCGCTGTTGAGCGAACGAGAGTGGAATGTCTCCCGGCCGGGTGCGGCCAGCAAGGGGCGCACGCCCGGATTCTGCGGTACCCAGTGGCTCAGTTGTACGCAGTTGCTCGATGCGCGAAGCCAGGCCGTCGACGGTCGACGCTTCGAAGAGATCCCGCACTCCGCTGTCAACACCGAGCACAGTCCGGAGCCTGGCTGTGACCCGAGTTGCACTGAGCGAATTGCCACCGAGTTCGAAGAAATCGTCGTCACCACCTACCCGTTCGAGGCCGAGTACATCGGCAAACACTTCCGCAACTGATTGCGCAACAAACCCCGTCGGCTCTCGGAAGGGCCTGGTCCGTGACAGGGCGTCGGGGATGGGCAAGGCTGAACGGTCGAGCTTGCCCACTGCTGTCAGCGGAATGCGCTCCAGCACTGTGATCGAGGAGGGAACCATGTGCGAGGGCAAGCTCGCGGACAACGCCCGCGTGAGAACCTCGCCGTCGAGCGCACCTCCAGCGGTCGGTACGACGTACGAGGCGAGCAGGGTGTCGCCGGCTGAGCCACGGTGCGCGATCGTGGCCGAAAATCCGACCTGAGGCTGCGCCATGAGCGCACCGTCGATCTCGCCGGGTTCGATGCGGAAACCACGAACCTTGACCTGGAAGTCACTGCGACCCACGTATTCGATGCGCTTCTCCGGAGTCCAGCGCACGATGTCCCCGGTGCGGTACATGCGCGCTCCCGGATCGGCGGGATTGGCAACAAAACGTTCGGCGCTCAGCCCTGGTCGCCGGTGATATCCACGCGCCAATCCGGCCCCGGCCAGGTAGAGCTCGCCTGGAACGCCCACTGGCACCGGTTGCAGCCGAGCGTCGAGTACGAGTTCGCTGACGCCACGGATAGGCCCACCGATGGTGATCGGGTCGCCAGGCACCATCGGTGCGCTGATGTTGGACATGATCGTGGTCTCGGTCGGCCCGTACGCGTTGTGCAAGCGTCGACCCGGCGCCCAGCGAGCGACCAGATCGGGCGGGCACGCCTCACCGCCGACCACGAGGTCCGAAAGATGTTCGAGTCCAGCCGGATCGAGGGATGCCAGCGCCGCGGTGGTGATAAAAGCGTGGCTCACGTCCTGCTCGGCCAACAGACGGGCGAGTTCCTCACCGCCGTAGACGTCTGGTGGCGCAATGACCATCGTCGCGCCCGCGCCGAACGCCTGCAGATATTCGAACAGCGACCCGTCGAAACTCGGCGTCGAGAAGTGCAAGGTTCGAGATCGGGGGCCCGCCGAGAACCTGTCGATCTGATCACGGGCGAAGTTGTCGAGACCCCGGTGCGTGACCACGACACCTTTGGGCAAGCCGGTGGACCCTGAGGTGTACACGACGTACGCGGCGCTATCCATCCTGATCGGACGGATTCGGTCGGCATCTGTCACCGGCGCCCCGGAGTGTTCCTCGCATTCGCCCACGAAATCGGGGTGGTCGAGAACCAGCCAGCGCGCGGTTCCCGGGAGACGATCGTGATGATCGGCAGTGGTGACACCCAGGCTCACTCCCGAATCTGCGAGCATGTGGGAGATGCGCTCGTCCGGATAGTTCGGATCGATCGGCACAAACGCGGCGCCGGTTTTTGCCACCGCCACTATCGACAGCACCGAATCGAGAGAGCGCGAAATCCCCACCGCCACAGAGTTCTCCGGGCCAACGCCACGCGAGATCAGCAATCGGGCAACTCGATTCGAGCGTCGGTCCAACTCCTCGAAGCTCATGTCGCCGTCCTCCGACACGACGGCGAGCGCGTCCGGATCACGCGTGGCGGCGTCGTCGAAGATCTCCGGCAAAGTGCGAATCGAACCGCCACTGGAGCCACTGACCGGCACCAGTTCGCTGCGCTCGCTGTCGGTCAACAACGATACGGCGGCCAGAGGTAGGTCTGGGCGAACACACGCGTCGAGCACTTGATGCAGGCGCCGCGCCATGGATTCGACTGCATTCGGACCGAAAACGTCGGGAAGGTACTCGAATTTGAGGTGCAACTTGGTGTCGACCGACGCGACCAGACTCAGCGGATAGTGAGCGGCGTCCTTGGCCTCTACACCGGTGACTCTCATTCCGGCGATATCGGTGTCGGTCGACAATCCTTCGCGGTCAACCGGATACGACTCGAACACGGTCAACGTATCGAATCCGATCTCCGGACCACCGACGTCCTGGATCTCCGCGAGTCCGAGGTAGTGATGATCCAACAACGCTGCCTGCTCAACCTGAACCCGATCGAGCAATTCACCCAGCGTCTCGTCGGTGCGCAGACTGATCCGAACGGGAAGTGTGTTGATGAACAGTCCGATCATCGTTTCGATGCCACCCAATTCGGGCGGCCGGCCTGACACTGTGGCACCGAACAGCACGTCGTCACGACCGGTCATCGTGGCAAGAACGATCCCCCACGACACCTGCACCAACGTGTTGATCGTCAGTCCGCGCGAACGCGCAACATCGCGCAGACGCGTAGTCCCCTTTTCGCCGACATCGAACTCCCACTCCGCTGTCATGGTGGACAGCCGACGCGCCCGATCCACGGGAGCGAGGAGGGTTGGGCCGTCCACCCCGGAGAGAGCCCGGGCCCAGGCGTCTCGCGAGTCACCGTGATCGCGGCGACTCATCCACTCGAGGTAATCGCGGTATCCGCGGGTGCGTGGCAGTGCCGACGCGTCACTGTCGACGGCATACAACGTCAACAGTTCTCTGACCAGCAACGGCATCGACCAGCCGTCGAGCAGGATGTGATGGTTGGTGATCACCAGCGTGTACGTACTCGCTGTGATCTTGATCAGTGTGAACCGGATCAGCGGCGGTTGTGTCATGTCGAAGGGCGTCGACCTGTCCTGCGCCAGAACCTGTTCGAGATTCTGCTCACCCCCGGCCGTGAGTTCAACCTCTCGCCACAACGGTGGTACCTGGCGCCCAACGACCTGCACGGCCTGTCCGTCAACGTCGTGCAGAAAAGCGGTGCGAAGGTTGGCATGCCTGTCGAGCAGCGTGGCGGCGGCACGGTGCAACCGCTCGGAATCCACGTCGCCTACAAGGTCTAGCGCCACTTGCACCAGGTAGGCGTCGACAGATTCGTGGTTGTGGGCTGACTCGAGATCCTGGCCGGACTCGTCTGCCAGTTCGGCGTGGAAGAGGAGCCCCGATTGCAACGGCGAGAGTGGCCAGACGTCAGCCAGGTCCGCGCAACGCCTTTCGAGGTCTTCGACCGCATCCTGTCGAAGGTCGACAAGATCGAAGTCGGACGGGGTGAACCCACCACTCGATGCCGCGTACGCACCGAGCGCAGCAAGCGCTTCCAACCACAGCTGGGTAAGTTGTTGTGCGTCTTCGCTGGTGAGCACGCCGGGAGGATACGTCCAGGTAGAGCTCAGCACCGTACCGTCGTCGGTCTCGATAGCCATCGCATTGATATCGACAACAACAGCCAGCGGCAGGTCTGCCGTTGTCGCGTCGCGTAGTGCACCATCGTCAATCGGCGCCCAGCCCGCTGAACTGTCCATGCCGGCACTGCCTAGCCGTCCGTGGTAGTTGAAGCTGATCTGCGGATCGGGTAGCGGAGAAAGCTGACTGGCCGTTTCACTGTTCAGATATCGGAGCAACCCAAAACCGATGCCGCGCTCGGGAATTGCGCGAAGCTGTTCCTTCACCGTCTTGATCGCATTGCCCATGGACGGACCGCCGGCATACGCGTCGTCTAGATCCACGCCGTTCAGATCGAGACGAACCGGGAAGATCGTCGTGAACCATCCGATAGTGCGGGCAAGATCTGCACCGGGTACGACGTGCTCTTCGCGGCCGTGACCTTCGAGATTGAGCAATGCGTCCGCATGTGCGATACCGCGGTCACGACGCCACCGGATCAATGCCAGGCTCAGCGCAGTCAACAATCCGTCGGCAACACTGCCGTGAAATGCCTGCGGCACCGCCACGAGCAGGTTCTCGGTCAACGCGATGGGAACTCGCACCTCGATATCCGCGACGCTGGCTCCGGTGTCCCGCGGTGTCAGTGCCCGTGTACCCAGCGCTGGATCGGGACCGGTGAGTGTCTGTCGCCAGAAGTCGAGTTCACCAGCGCGGTGCGGATCGTGGGCGGCGTCGACCAGTGCATGCGACCACCGGCGCATCGACGTTCCCACCGGCGCTGGGGCCGGCTCGACACCGGCCTGAAGATGAGCACACGCCAGGGCAAGGTCGGGGATCAATATCCGCCAGGACACGCCGTCCATCACCAGATGATGGACGGCAAACAACAAGCGGCCCTCTCGATCCGGACCGGCGTCGAGCCACACAATCTGCACCATGACACCCGACTCCGGGTCCAACCGCCCCACTGCCGCATCAAGTTCCCTCGCTGTATCCGTGGTGCTGTTATCAGTGGCTGTCAGTACCCGCCGCACCACCGCGGATGCCTTCACCGAACCTTGGCCCATCACCTCTAGTGAATAGCCGTGCGCGGTGTGGTGTAGCCGCGACCGCAAAACGTCGTGCCGGTCCAGGACTACCTGCACGGCCGTCGTCAAAGTGTCTTCATCCATGTTCCCCGGAACCGTGAAGAGTGCAGACTGCGAGTAACGACGGAAATCGCCGCCACGCTCGAACATCCACGCAGTGATCGGGGTCAACGCGATCTCTCCGACACCGCCGCCTGGCAGTTCGTCCAGAACAACTTCGTCGCCACTCGTACGCGCAGTCTGGGCCAGCGCCGCAACGGTTTTACGCTCGAACACGTCTCGCGGCGTGATCAGAACTCCGGCTGCCTTGGCACGGGTCACCAACTGGATCGACATGATGCTGTCGCCGCCCAAAGTGAAGAACGAATCGTCGACGCCTACTGTGCCTAGTCCCAGAACCTCGGCAAACAAGTCGACGAGAATGCGTTCGTTCTCGGAACCCGGAGCTCGACTCACCCGCACCTGTTGCCCGAAGTCTGGTTCCGGTAGAGCTTTTCGGTCAAGCTTCCCATTCCCCGTCAGGGGCAGTTGATCCAGGACCACGACAACCGACGGCACCATGTGAGATGCCAAACCCTCCGCGGCCTGATCGAGCAGCGCAACCGGGTCGATCACCGCGCCGGTTTCGGGCACAACGTAGCCCACCAACCGGTCACCGCGTGCCACCGCCGCAGCCTGCGCCACCCCAGCGCCGGCGAGCAAAGCCGACTCGACCTCGCCGAGTTCGATCCGGTAACCCTTCACCTGCACCTGTTGATCGTTGCGGCCGAGATACTCCAACTGGCCATGCGCATTCCATCGCGCCAGGTCGCCAGATCGGTACATACGCGCCCCAGGTGTGAAGGGGTCCGGCACAAATCGTGCCGACGTGAGTCCGAACCGACCGAGATATCCACGGGTGATCTGCGTGCCCGAGACGTACATCTCGCCGGCCACGCCCGGTGGCACCGGATGCAGCCGATCATCGAGCACGTAAACGCGGAGGCCGGGCAATGCCGGGCCGATCACCGATGCGGATACGTCGCGCACAAGGTCGTGATCCAGAGGTAGGTAGCTGACATGCACCGTCGTTTCCGTGATGCCGTACATGTTGACCAAAGTCGGGGCGGTGTCGCCGCGTCGCGAATACCAGCGTTCCAACTGCGCGAAATCGAGGGCTTCCCCGCCGAAGATCACGTACCGCAACCACAAGTCGGGTTCGCCGGCCAGGCGGTCTGCCTGCGCCAGTTGGTAGAAGGCCGTCGGGGTCTGATTGAGCACGGTGACGCGTTCGCGCTGCAGGAGTTCGAGGAACGCCTCCGGTGAGCGGGCAGTGAAGTAGTCGACCAATACCAGGCGGCCACCGTGGGCAAGGGCACCCCACATTTCCCAGACCGAGAAATCGAACGCAGCGGAATGGAACATCGTCCACACATCATTTTCGCCGAATTTGTACAGCGCCTCGGTGTTTGCCAGCAATGTGACCACGTTGCGGTGCGCTACCTGCACGCCCTTCGGCCGTCCGGTAGAGCCCGACGTATAGATCACATACGCCACCGAATCGGGATGCAACGGACGCAGGCGGTCGGCATCCGTGACCGGAAGGGGCGAAAACTGTTGCAGCGCAGTCACAGTATCGTCGCTGTCCACCACGATCATGGGGACAATCGAAGACTCCAATGC
The DNA here is from genome assembly GCF_013277795.1 of Rhodococcus sp. MS16. Taxonomy (NCBI): domain Bacteria; kingdom Bacillati; phylum Actinomycetota; class Actinomycetes; order Mycobacteriales; family Nocardiaceae; genus Rhodococcus; species Rhodococcus sp. MS16. Next base: position 587,835 of record NZ_VBTM01000004.1, on the reverse strand, counting down.
GCCGCAGTCTTCGATTGTGGTGAGAGCGCAGGCCGGCGCGGCATCACTCAACAGGAATTCCAGTCGCTGCGCCGGAGAAGCCACATCCACCGGGAGGTAGCCCGCACCCGCCTTCACTACAGCCAGCAGTGCCACAACAAGATCGACAGATCGCGTCATAGCCACGGCTACCAGAGTTTCCGCGCCCACTCCCCGCGCCACCAACAGCCTCGCGAGTCGGTTCGCCCGCCCGTCGAGTTCGCGGTACGTCACCGCATTGCCGTCGCAGCTCACCGCAACCGCATCACCCGCCGACGCCACCGACCGATCGAACAGATCCACCAGTGACATCGGTCCGACACCAACGCCCCGGCGGTTCGGGTCCAGGAGCACACGCTCGCGTTCTGTCGGCAGCAGTATGTCGATATCACCTACCGCAACCGAGGGGTCCTCGGCCACGGTTGCGATCACACGCTCAAATCGCTCTGCCATACGTTGAATCGATGCCTGATCGAAAACGTCACTTGCATAGCGGAACCCGGCGCTGATCCCGGCCGGCGACCCGTGCCCGTCGACCCGCTCGATGAGACTGAGTTGCAAGTCGAATTTTGCCACGTCCAGATCGACGTCGAGTTCGCGGACAGTCAACTCAGGTAGTTCGAGTCGCAGGTGGCTGGCGTTCTGGAATTCGATGACCACCTGAAACAGAGGCGTATGCGACGTAGACCGTTCTGGTGCAAGCTCGTCCACCAGCCTCTCGAAGGGGATATCCGCATGCCCGAACGCCCCGAGATCCACTGATCGCACCACACTCAGCACGTCTGCAAAGGAAGATCCCGGCGATACCGGGGTTCGAAGCACCAGCGTATTGACGAACATCCCCACCACGTCGTCGAGCAATGCTTCACCCCGGCCTGCGACCGGCGTCCCCACCGCAACGTCACCCGAGCCAGACAACCGTGCCAACAGCGCTGCCAGCGCTGCGTGCATCACCATGAACAACGTCGAATTACTCTGATGCGCAATCTCGACCAGTTCACGATGCACGCTGAGAGGAATGTCGAACGGGATCACGGAACCTTCGGTGGACCGCTGAATCGGCCTCGGGCGATCCAAGGGCAACGGCATGACCTCGGGGATGCCTGCCAACGCTGCGGTCCAGTATTCGAGCTGATCGGCGACCACCGACTCCGATTGTTGCTCCGTGCCCAGAACCTCCCGCTGCCATAGGCTGTAGTCGGCGTACTGCACGGACAACGGCGCCCACTGGGGCCTCTGGTCTTGCGCGCGAGCGGTGTACGCGAGCATGACATCCCGGGCAAGCGGTGTCATCGAGAATCCGTCAGCCGAGATGTGGTGAGCGACAATGGCAAGAACGTGCCGCTCGGGAGCCAGTCGCAGCAACTGCACTCGGATCGGAAGATCCGTGGTGACGTCGAATCCCGTGCCGATGAAGCCCTCGATCACATCGTGAAGTTCCTGATCGAGTGCGGGAATCGGACGAAGGTCCGGCGCGACATCCGAGGATTCGAGTATCAGCTGACGCGGTCCGTCCGCAGAACCCGGGAACACTGTACGCAAGGACTCATGCCGGTCCAGCACATCGCCCAGCGCCGCACGCAGAGCCTCCACATCCAGTGCGCCGTCCAACTGCAGGACAACCGGGATGTTGTAAGCCGACGAGGACGTGTCGAACTGGTTGACGAACCACATCCGGGCCTGAGCGAGAGACAACGGGATTCGATCGGGCCTCGCCCGCGCCGCCAGTGCGGGTTGGGTGAGTTCGGTTCGGGCAGTCGACTCGAGCCTGGCAGCAAGCGCGGAAACCACTGGTGTGTCGAACAACCCGGCCACGCCCAATTCGGTGTTCAACGCACTGTTGATCCGTCCCACTGCTCGGGTAGCACTGAGCGAATCGCCGCCGAGTGCAAAGAAACTGTCGTCGGCGCCGACGCGATCAACGCCGATCACGTCGGCAAATGCCTGCGCAACCACTTCCTGTGCCAGTGTGCTCGGAGCTCTATACACCACTGCGGCAAATTCCGGTTCCGGCAGGGCTTTTCGGTCCAGCTTGCCGTTCCCGGTCACCGGTAGCGCCGCAAGCACCGTCACCACCGACGGCACCATGTACGCAGGTAGATCCTGTGCTGCCGCGTCGAGCACTTCTCGTTCGACCAGCGTTATACCCTGCGCGGCAACAACATAGGCAGCCAGGAAATCGCCGGCTTCGCCGCTTCGGAGAACCACCACCGCCTGCGCAACCCCCTCCTGGCGCGCCAATACTGCCTCGATCTCCCCCAATTCGATGCGCTGACCCCGCAACTTCACCTGAAAATCACTGCGCCCGACGTACTCCAACTCACCCAAAGCAGCAACATTCCCCCTCACTCCGCTCGACCCCGCAATACCACTCCGCACCCACCGCACCAGATCCCCGGTCCGATACAACCGCTCACCCGGTGCCCCGAACGGATCCGCCACAAACCGATCCGCCGTCAAATCAGCCCGCCCCTGATACCCCTGAGCCAACTGCACACCACCGAGATACAACTCACCCACAACACCCACCGGAACCGGACGCAAGCGCCCGTCCAGCACATACACCGTGGTGTTCCACACCGGCGCACCGATGGGCACTACTGTCGTGTCGAGTTCGCTGACCTCGTGGGACGTCACATCCACCGACGCCTCCGTCGGACCGTACAAGTTGTGCAGTTCCGCATCACTGCACCTCAGCAGACGCGCCGACGTCGATGCTGCCAGCGCCTCACCACTGGTAAACACCCGCCGCAGAGTGTCACAATCGCCGACATCTGCGCCGGCGAGAAACGCCTCCAACATCGACGGCACAAAATGCACCGTCGTCACCGACTCGTCGCGGATCACCCGGTCCAGATACACCGGATCACGATGCCCACCAGGTTCCGCGATCACCAGTCGAGCGCCAACCTGCAACGGCCAGAACAACTCCCACACCGAGACGTCGAACGTCATCGGCGTTTTCTGCAGTACTACGTCGTCACCGGCGAGCGGATACCGATCCTGCATCCACAGCAACCGATTCACCACACCCTCGTGTGGAACCACCACCCCCTTCGGCCGGCCCGTCGATCCCGATGTGAACATCACATACGCCGGATGCTCCGGTCGCAGCGGCGAAATCCGCTCGCACTCGCGTACCGTACCCGGCGAATACTCCGATACGTCAACATGATCCAGCTCCACGACCGTCATGCCCCCGGGCAGCACAGCCCGCTCGGCAGCGGTGGAGAGCACCAGCACCGGATCAACCGCTCCCACCACATATGCGACGCGCTCCGCAGGTTGATCGGGGTCGATCGGAACGTACGCCCCGCCGGCCTTCCCCACGGCGTAGATTGCCACCAGCATCTCCAGCGACCGAGACACCGCAACACCCACCCGCGACTCCGGACCCACGCCTGAACCGATCAGCAGCCGCGCTAGTCGGTTCACGCGCGCATCGAACTCCGCGTACGTCAACACTGAGCCATCTATCACCACCGCACCAGCGTCCGGAGTGCGTGCCACCTGTGCGTCGAATAGATCCACCAAGGTCGCAGCGGGCACGCGATGCTCCGTCGCATTCCACTCATCCAGCACCAACTCCCGTTCACCGTCGGCAAAGATGTCGACTTCAGCGACCGGTGTTGAGTCGTCGAGAGCAATCGTTTCGAGAATCCTCGTCAACCGATCGGCGTACAGGTGGACTGTCGCGGCGTCGAAGATCGATGGTTGATAGCGCAGGCTCAGACGCAACCGGGGTTCGAGGATCGAGAGCAGGGTCAGCGGGTAGTGCGTCGCGTCGCGAGCATCCAACCCCGTCACCCGCATACCGGCGATGTCCACGTCATCATCCAGCCCTGACGTGTCGACCGGGTACGACTCGAATACCGACAGCGTGTCGAACAGGTTGCCCACACCGACGCGGGCCTGAATCTCACCGAGCCCCACCTCGTGATGATCGAGAAGAGCGGCCTGCTCCTCCTGCATCCGAACCAGCAACTGTGCGCAGGTCTCGTCAGGATCTACCTGCATTCGCACGGGCAACGTGTTGATGAACAACCCCAGCATGTTCTCCACACCGGGCAGTTCCGGTGATCGCCCCGAGACAGTGGCGCCGAATACGATGTCGTCACGAGAGAGTAAGCGGGACAGTAGAACACCCCACGCAGCCTGAATCACTGTGTTCATCGTGACCCCGCTGCGCTGGGCCGTGGCAGTCAGGGCATCGAGCACCGCAGCGGGCAGGTCGATGTCGACCTCGGCCGGCACAGCCCGGTGCCCGCCAGGCGCGGAAGGCGCCAGCAACGTCGGCTCGGTGACACCGCGCAGCGCACGTTCCCACGCCTGTGCTGACGCTTCGGAATCCCGATGTGCCAACCAGGTCAGATAATTGCGGTACGAAGCAGACTCCGGCAGATCCACCGGGGTTCCGTAGGCGGCGTACCGCGTCAGAAGCTCGCGCACCAGCAAGGGCATCGACCAACCGTCGAGGATGATGTGATGGTTTGTCACCGCAAGCACTGATCGATCGGGTGCAGTTCGCAGCAGAGTCAGACGCAGCAACGGAGGTGAGTCGAGATTGAACCGGGCACTGCGATCCGCGTCGAGGTAGCGTCGCAATTCCTCGTCGGCGGCCGATCCGTATCGGGTCAGATCCACCTCCTGCCACGGAATCTCCACGTCGTCGACAACCACTTGAGCGGCAGCACCGTCGCTTCCGTAGACGAACGCGGTACGCAGATTCGGGTGACGGGCCACCAAACCTGCTGCAGCGGAACGCAGGCGCCCCGCATCGACGGAACCTTCCAACTCGATGCACAGCTGTGCGGTATACACGTCCACGGTTTCTGCGGCCACCGCGGCGTGAAAGAGCAACCCCTCCTGCAGCGGCGAGAGCGACCACACGTCGCGCACTGTGGGGAATCGCTCCTCCCAAGATTCGATCTGCTGCTGGCTCACCGACACGAGTGGAACATCGGACGGGGTGAGCCCACCCGCTCCCGGCAGTGACGTGTAAGTAGCAAGGCCTTCGAGGCCGCGACGCCACAGTTCGGCAAACGCCGCGACTTCGTCCTCATCGAGGACACCGGCCGGGTAGGTGAACGTCGCGGTCAGATGCGGACCGTCCGGACCGTCCTCGACGGCAGCGTTGATGTCGATCACGGACGCGACCGGCATGGTGTGGTTCTGCGTCCCACCGAGCTCTCTGCTGCCCGCGACCGGTAGCCAGTCTTGCGTTCCGTCGGAGGTGCTCACTCGTCCCAGATAGTTGAAACTGACTTGAGGAGAACCATATTGGCTGAGCGACGCTCCCTCGACGCCGAGGTATCGCAGCATTCCGTAGCCGATGCCGTGATCCGGGATCGCACGCAACTGCTCCTTGACGGCTTTGACCGACTGCCCGGCGGCACGACCACCGGCCAGCGCATCGTCGACATCGATCCCGGCGAGATCCAGCCGCACCGGATACACGGTGGTGAACCATCCGACGGTGCGGGAAAGCTCCGCGCCGGGGACTGCATTTTCCTCGCGGCCGTGTCCCTCGAGTGTGATCAGCGCGTCTGCCGCAACAGTGCCCTGTTGACGCCGCCAACTGACGAGAGCCAGCGCCGCGGCGGCAAGCAACCCGTCGCCAACGCTGCCGTGAACAGCCGTCGGCAATGTGGTGAGCAGACTACGTGTAACGGCGGGCGGCACGTCGACGGTGACGGTGCCAACACTCGCGTCGACGTCGATAGTGGGATCGAGTGGACGCGACCCGATCAACGGATCGGGGCCGTCCAGGATGCTCGTCCACAGGTCGATTTCACTGCTGCGGTCGCGTTCGCGCAGGCCATGAGACCAGCGTCGCATCGACGTACCCACGGGCGCGAGAGAAGGCGTTTCACCGGCCTGGACTTGTCCCACTGCCGACGCAAGATCCGCCACGAGGATGCGCCACGAGACGCCGTCTACCGCGAGGTGATGAATCACCACAAGGAGTCGGCCGTTGGCATTCGGGGCGTCGAACCAGACAATGCGCAGCAGGCCGCCGGTGGCCGGATCCAAAAGGTCTGCAGCGGCCTCGAGTTCCGCGGCGGCCAAGGCGGCAAAATCATCCCCGTCAACCGTGTCGACGAGCACCCGACTGATCACTGCGTCCGCCGTGATCGAACCTGGCGGCAGCACCTCCATGCCAGGTCTTGCCATGTCCCGGTGTGCACTGTTGTCCACGATCAGACGCGCCCGAAGTATGTCGTGGTGGTCAAGCACTTCCTGGACTGCGAGAGCAAGAACGTTCTGCGTGAGGCCGGCTGGCGCTGCCAGCAGCAAGGCTTGAGAGAATCGGTCGAGTTGGCCGCCGCTGCGTTCGAGCATCCACGACGCGACCGGGGTAACGGGCAGGAAACCGACACCGCCACCGGGCAACTCGTCGAGGGCATCCGCGTCGTCACCGTCGAATCGCGCCGATTCAGCAAGCGCTGCAACGGTTCTGTGATCAAAAACATCTCGGGGACTCAGGATCACACCGGCAGCCTTTGCGCGGGCTACCAATTGGATGGACATGATGCTGTCCCCGCCGAGCGCGAAGAAAGAATCGTGGACGCCCACCGATTCCAGTCCGAGTACCTCGCTGAACAGTCCGGCAAGCAACGCCTCGGTCTCGGTTCGCGGTGGTCGATCCGGTGTCGCCGCGGCCGAGAAGTCAGGCTCCGGCAGCGCCGCGCGGTCAAGTTTCCCGTGAACCGTGAGGGGAAGAGATCCGAGTATCACCAGCGTCGCCGGGACCATGTACGACGCCAGTCGCCCAGCGGCGACGTCGAGAACTTCTTTCGAGTCGATTATCGCGCCAGGTTCGGGCACCACGTAACCGATCAACCGGTCGCCGCTGCCGTCACCGTTCCATACGTCGGTAACGGCCTGAGCCACGTCCTCGTGCGCAGTGAGCGCCGATTCGACTTCGCCGAGTTCGATGCGGAAACCACGAATCTTCACTTGTGAATCAGTGCGCCCGAGGTACTCCAATTGCCCATCTGACGACCACCGCACCCGATCGCCGGTGCGGTACATGCGCGTTCCGCCCGGGCCGAAGGGGTCGGCCACAAAACGTTCGGCGCTCAGGCGGAACCGCCCGTGATAGCCACGTGCTAGAGCCGGACCGGCAAGATACAACTCGCCGGCAACACCCACCGGTACCGGCTGAAGCCGCGTATCGAGCACAACTTCAGTGAAACCGCGCGTGGGGGCACCGATGGTGACCGGGTCCGAGGGCGCAAGGGGCGCACTGATACTCGATACTACTGTCGTCTCGGTCGGTCCGTAGGCGTTGAACATCCGCCGACCCGGCGCCCATCGTGCCACCAGTTCGGGCGGGCAAGACTCCCCACCCGTCACCACGCATTCGAGCGAAGACAGACCTGCCGGTTCAACCGACGCCAGTGCCACCGGAGTGACAAAACAATGCGTGACCCGCTCGGATTCGAGCAGTTCCGCCAAAGCGGTTCCGCCGTACACGGACGGCGGCGCAATCACCATCGTGGCGCCGGCACCGGTCGCCAACAACAATTCGAGGATCGATGCGTCAAAGCTGGGCGACGCAAAGTGCAGTGTCCGCGACTGCGTTGTGGTTCCGAATGTTTCGCGCTCCTGAACGGCAAAGCTGTGCAGACCGCGGTGTGTCGTAACGACGCCCTTGGGTGTGCCGGTCGACCCGGAGGTATAGATCAAGTACGCCGGATTATCGATCCGAATCGTCGATGTCCGCTCCTCATCGTTGATCCCCGACGACGGGTAGGACGACAGTCGTTCGTCGAAGCCCGGTTCATCCAGTACCAACCAGGGCACGACAGCGGGAAGGGTGGCGTGGTGCGCCGCCCCGGTCACGCCCCACACTGCGCTGGAGTCGGTCAGCATGTATTCGATCCGCGCAGAGGGATGATGTGGATCGATGGGAAGGAACGCGGCACCCGTCTTGGCCACAGCCCACAGCGCCAGGATGGACTCGACGGATCGCGGCACGCATAGTGCAACTACGTTCTCGGGCCCGATACCGTACTCGATCAGCATGCGGGCCAATTGATTCGAGCGATTGTCGAGTTCGTGGTACTTGACCTCACGCGTGTCATAGATCAGCGCAACAGCATTCGGATCGTGAGCGGTTGCGGCTGCCAACAGATCCGGCAGCGTGTGCGGGTCCACTCCCTCCTTACCTCGAACCGGGGTCAGGTCGTCACGTTCACCAACGTCGAGGATATCGATATCTCCGACCCTTGCAGATGGATCAGCGGTGACACTGACGAGGATTCGCTGCAGCCGCCGCGCAAACGTCAAGGCAGAATCACTGTCGAAAAGGTCTGTGGCATAACCGAACTTTGCATCCATGCCGGCTGGGTTACCGTCGGCGTCCACGCGTTCCGACACTGTCAATTGCAGATCGAAATTGGTGGTGTCGATCTCGACATCGACACTGTTGACCTGCAGATCGGGAAGTTCCAAGGTCGGACGCTCGATGTCCTGGAACTCCAGCATGACCTGGAAGAGCGGAGAATGCGCGGTCGACCGTGAGGGATTCACCACTTCCACAACACGTTCGAAGGGAACTTCCGCATGCGTGAATGCACCCAGATCAGCTTCCCGGACGGTGTGGAGCAATTCGGCGAATGTCGCGCCCGTGTCGATCGTGGTGCGCAGGACAAGCGTGTTGACGAACATGCCCACGACGTCGTCGAGCTCCCTCTCACCACGACCCGCGATCGGTGTGCCGACGGCGATATCGTCGGCATCAGTCAACCGCGCCAACATTGCCGCCAACACCGCGTGCACAACCATGAACACCGTGACGTTGTATTCCCGCGACAGCGCCACCACGCCCGCATGAACCTCGGGATCTATCGAAAACGGGACGTGTCCGCCGCGAAGCGAACGAACAGCGGGACGCGGACGGGCGGTGGGAATCTCCAACACCTCGGGCAGGTCAGAGAGCGTGTTGCTCCAATACGCCAGCTGCGTCGACATCAGCGACTGCTCATCGGATTCCGAACCCAGCCACTCGCGTTGCCACAACGTGTAGTCGGCGTACTGAACCTCGAGTGGTGCCCAGTCCGGTGCCGAACCCAGCACACGTGACGAATACGCGCCCATGACATCTCGGGCCAGCGGCGCCATCGAGAAACCGTCGGCAGCAATGTGGTGCACCACAACTGCCAGGACATGAGAAGCCGCCTTTCCTTCGAGCCGGAACAGAGCGGCACGCAGCGGGACCTGCTCTGTCACGTCGAAGCCTTCGGCCAGCACCTGCACGCACTTCTCGCGAAGCTCTGCGTCACCGGACACTGCGATGGGATCAAGGTCAGGCACTGCACTCGCGGTAGGCACGACCACTTGGTGTGGGCCGTCATCGGTGAGCGGAAAGATTGTGCGCACTGCCTCATGTCGTTCGACGACGTCCCCAAAAGCTGCCTGCAGCGCACTGATATCGAGCGCGCCGTCCAACCTCAACGCAAACGCGACGTTGTACGCCGACGACGACGTGTCGAACTGATTGACAAACCACATCCGCTGTTGCGCCAGCGACAGTGGGACTTCCGCAGTACCACCCCGCGGCTTCAGCGGCGGTCTGGATTCCACACCGTCATTCGACTGCGCCAATGCCGCCAAATCCGCGACGGTCGGAGCGTCGAATACGTCCCGCACTCCTATCCTGTCCCCGACCACGGCATTGATCCTTGCGACCAACCTCGTGGCGATCAGCGAGTTCCCTCCGAGGTCGAAGAAATTGTCGTGCGTACCTACTTTCGCGACTCCGAGTAGATCCGCAAATACAGTGGCGACAATGTCCTCGATCGGATTGCGCGGTGCAAGATATCCGGCAGCACCGGCTTCGAAATCTGTTTCCGGCAGCGCTTTCCGATCCAGCTTTCCATTTGCCGTCACCGGCAACTCGTCCATCACCACCAGCACTGACGGCACCATGAACCCCGGAAGCTCGGCGGCGGCCCGCTCCAAGATCACTCGCTCGTCAACTGTCGCCCCTGGCTGGGGAACCACAAACCCGGCGAGATAATCGCCCGCGACCCCCGACCGCAGTACCACTACCGCCTGCGCTACCCCGTCGCACCGGGCCAGCGTTGCCTCGACCTCTCCGAGTTCTACCCGCTGACCACGCAACTTCACCTGGAAATCACTACGCCCGACGTACTCCAACTCACCCAAAGCAGCAGCATTCCCCCTCACTCCGCTCGACCCCGCAATACCACTCCACACCCACCGCACCAGATCCCCAGTCCGATACAACCGCTCACCGTTCGCCCCGAACGGATCCGCCACAAACCGATCCGCCGTCAAATCAGCCCGCCCCAAATACCCCCGAGCCAACTGCACACCACCGAGATACAACTCGCCCACAACCCCCACCGGCACCGGATGCAAGCGCCCGTCCAGCACGTACACCGTGGTGTTCCACACCGGCGCACCGATGGGCACCACTGTCGTGTCGACATCGCTGACCTCGTGGGACGTCACATCCACCGACGCCTCCGTCGGACCGTACAAGTTGTGTAGCCCGGCACCGGGAATCAACTCACGCATCCGCCGCGCAGTCCCCGGCGGCAGCGCCTCACCCGATACAAACACTCGCCGGATACCTGAACACCGCGCCGCCGACGCCTCGGCAACAAACACCTCCAACATCGATGGCACAAAATGCACCACTGTCACCGACTGGTCGACAATCACGCCCGCAAGATATGCCGGATCACGATGCCCACCCGGTTCTGCGATGACCAACCGCGCACCAACCTGCAACGGCCACAGCAACTCCCACACCGAGACGTCGAACGTCGCCGGCGTTTTCTGTAGCACCACGTCACTGGCGTCCAAAGGGTAGCGATCCTGCATCCACAGCAGGCGGTTGACTACTCCCGCGTGCGGAACCACAACACCTTTCGGCCGACCCGTCGATCCCGACGTGAACATGACATACGCCGCATGTTCCGGCCGCAGTGGAGTCAGCCGGTCACAATCTGTCACCGGTGAACTCGAAAACTCACTCACATCAACATGATCCAACTCGACGACGAACACACCGGCGGGCAATACCGAACCTTCACCCGAAGTTGTCAGCACCACCACGGGATCCGCGGCGCCCACCACAAACCCCACCCGGTCCGGTGGCTGGCCCGGATCGATCGCGACATACGCCCCACCTGCTTCGAGCACGGCATACACCGATACCAACAACTCCACCGAACGAGAAATAGCGACACCCACTCGCGATTCCGGACCAACACCCACCGAAATCAGGAATCGGGCCAGCCGATTCACCCGCTCACCGAACTCCCGATACGACAGCACCGTTCCGTCGAACACAACAGCTGGCGCATTCGGTGTCCGCAAAACCTGCCCATCGAACAGATCAGCCAACGTCACCGACGGAATCGGTCGATCCGTCTCGTTCCACACCCCCACAACCACGTCGCGCTCACGCGAATCGACCACGTCTACATCACCGACAGGGGTGTTCGAATCCGCTACTACAGCGCTCAGAATTCGAACGAACTGCTCCCCGAAGCCTGCGACCGTGTCCCGATCGAAGATGTCCGACGCGTACGTGAACGACGCCGCAAAGCCTGCTGCCGACCCCATGTCGTCACGGCGTTCCGCAAGCGTCAACTGCAGATCGAATTTGGCGACGCCGGAATCGACCGGTACGACGTCCACTGTGAGGCCCGGGAGTTCCAGGTGGGGCGCGACCGTGTTCTGGAACTCCAGCAAGATCTGGAAGAGCGGTGATTGCGATGTCGAGCGTTCCGGCGCCAATGCTTCGACGACACTCTCGAAGGGCACCTCCGTGTGGCCGAACGCCGCCAAATCCACCTCACGGACGCCGGCCAGTACTTGTTCGAAGGTCGCGGCAGAATGTACGGCCGTCCGCAGCACCAGTGTGTTGACGAACATCCCGACCAGGTCGTCGAGTGCCTCCTCACCACGACCTCCTGTCGGTGTCCCGATTGCTATGTCTGCCGATGCGCTCAGCCGCGCCGACATCACCGCAAGCACAGCATGCATCACCATGAACACTGTGGCGTTGTGCCGGCGCGCAAGTTCGAGGACTTCACTGTGCAATTCCGCGGGAACCGAGAACTCGACGGTCTCACCGCGCAGCGATCGCTGCGCCGGCCGCGGCCGATCCAGCGGTAAGTCGATAGCGGCGGGGACGCCGGACAGCGTCGACTTCCAGTACCCCAATTGTGCGGACATGACGCTGCCCGGATCTTCGTCGAGGCCGAGAACGCCCTGTTGCCACAGGCTGTAGTCCGCATACTGCACCGGTAACGGCAGCCAATTCGGATCCTGCCTCGCCGCGCGCGCCGCGTATGCCGCCGTGAGGTCGCGGGCGAGCGGCGCCAGTGACGCACCGTCCGCCGAAATGTGGTGTACCACAAGAACCAAGACATGCTCATCGGGACTGATCCGAAACAACGCACTGCGAACGGGCACATCGGCACTCACGTCGAAACCCCGACCGGCAAGTTCGGAAATCCGCGCATCCAACGTGGAGCGCGTGACGTCGACAAGCGGAATCAACTCCGGGATCACCTGCGCCGGCGGAACAATTACTTGAAGTGGACCGTCCACTGACGCCGGATACACGGTGCGGAGCGACTCGTGGCGGTTGATCACGTCTGTCATTGCGGCCCGGAGCGCATCTACATCCAACGTTCCTGCCAGCCGCACCACCATCGGAATGTTGTACGCGGCCGACGATACGTCGAACTGATTGACGAACCACATACGTTGTTGCGCAAGCGAAACAGGGACTCTGCTGGGACGCGGTTGCGCGTTCAGATTCGGACGGCCGGAGCGAGCGGCGGTCCGCGCACCGCGAATTTCCACCGCCAACGCGTCAACGGTGGGAGCCTCGAACAGACTCCGTACACCAAGGTCGACCCCCTCTGCCGCGTTGACCCGAGCGATCAGCCTTGTTGCCACAAGGGAGTTTCCGCCGAGATCAAAGAAGCTGTCGCCCAGGCCGATCCGTTCAACCCCGAGGACATCGGAGAAGATCTGTGCAACAACCTGCTCCAGCGGGTCGAGCGGAGCACGGAATTCGCCGGCGCCGCGCAGAAATTGTGGCGCTGGCAACGCCGCACGATCAAGCTTCCCCACCGGCGTCATCGGCAACTCGTCGCGCAACACGACCGCCGCCGGCACCATATACGTGGGCAGATGTTCCCCCACGTATTCCGTCAGGTCGGCGGGCGACAGCACCTGCCCGTCGGCGGGCACAACATACGAGACGAGCACCGTGTCGCCTGACGGCGCGGTTCGTGCCACGGTTACAGCAGTCCGCACCCGCGGATGAGCAAGCAGGAGAGTGTCGATTTCACCCAGTTCGATGCGGAACCCGCGGACCTTCACCTGAAAGTCGCTGCGCCCGACGTATTCGAGCGTGCCGCCGCGGCGGCGCACCACATCTCCAGTCCGGTACATCCTGTCACCAGCATGGCCAAAGGGGCTGGCCACAAACCGTTCTGTGGTCAAAGCCGGTTTTCCGTGATACCCGCGAGCGAGGGCCTCACCGGAAATGTAGAGCTCACCGGCAACACCGTCCGGGACGGGATTCAACCTCGAATCGAGGACAACTTCGACACACCCGCGAAGCGGGCCACCCAGAGTGATCGGTCCTGCCGGCGACATCGGCGTACTGATATTTGCCATGACGGTGGTCTCGGTCGGCCCGTAGGCATTGCACAACCTGCGACGAGGGGCCCACCGCTGCACAAGTTCCGGCGGGCAGGCCTCACCGCCGAACACAACCTCCTGAAAGTCGGGAAGGCCGTCGGCGGGTGTTGATCCGAGTGCGGCGGTGGTGATGAATCCGTGGGTGACCCGTTCGGTTTTCAGGAAGCGGGCCAACTCCTCGCCGCCGTAGATCGTGCGCGGAGCGATCACCATGGTGGCTGCGGCTCCGAACGCCTGAAGATACTCGAAGATCGACGCGTCGAAGCTCGGGGTCGAGAAATGCAGCGTTCGAGAGTTCGGTGTAGCACCGAACCGTGAAAGTTGCTCAGCAGCAAAGCCGTCCAGTCCAGTGTGGGTGACCGACACGCCTTTCGGTCGCCCCGTGGAACCCGAGGTGTAGACCACGTACGCGGGATTCTCGCGGCGAAGTGGTCGCGCTCGCTCGGCGTCGGTGACTGCCGAAATCGGCATCGCCGCGCAATGATCACGAAAGGTGTTGTCATCGAGAATCATCCACGGAATCGCATTCGGCAATGACGATTGCTCAGCGGAAACGGTCAACCCCACGACAGCGCCGGAGTCCATCAGCATGTGTTGAATTCGTTCAGTCGGATACGTCGGATCCACGGGAACAAATGCCGCACCGGACTTTGCCACGGCGAGCATGGCCAGGACCGACTCCACCGAGCGTGTCATACCCAGCGCCACACGATCTTCCGATCCGATGCCGCGGGCAGCCAACACGCGCGCCAACTGGTTCGAACGTTCGTCGAGTTCTCGATAGGTTACCGAGGCGCCCTGATACGACAGCGCGATACCGTCGGGATGCGCCCGCGCAGCCGCATCGAACAACTCCGGCAGGGTGCGCTGCGAACGTCCCGGCGCGGTGTGGACCGGAAGGAGCGCTCCCCGTTCGTCCTCGGAGAGAATGCCTATGTCACCGACCACCGTCTCAGGGTCGGCGGTGACCGCCTCCAGAATTGTTCGGTATCGAATTCCGAGACGAGCCACAGTGTCGGCATCGAACAGATCGGTGGCAAACCCCAGCGTCACATTGATGCCGGACGGTGCGGCGTCGTCGCTGAACGTTTCTTCCGCAGATACCCGTAGGTCGAATCGGCCGATACCGTTGCCAGTCTCCTCCGCGGCAGTGCCGGTCTTGAGGCCGGTCTCGAGGCCGCTCTCGAGGCCGCTCTCGAACAACACTTGAACAACAGGCGAATACGCAGGGGATTGCTTGACCTCCAGCTCCCCCACCAACCGATCAAACGGTATATCGGCGCGCTCGAACGCTTCCGCGTCGACCTCGACAAACTGGCCCAACAGTCGCGAGAAGGACTTATCCGGTGCCACTTCGTTGCGCAACACGACGATGTTCGATCCTGCCGACACCGGCGTCCCGACCGCTACATCGAGCGCACCGGACAGGCGGCTCGTCAAGAGCGCGAACCCAGCGTGCAGCACCTCGAACATTGTGGTGTTGTGTTCCTGAGCCAGCGCGATCAGGTGCTGATGTGTGTCAGCGCTGATCCGAACGTCAACCCGATCGCCGTTCAACGACTGCGCCGCGGGTCGAATTCGGTCGGACGGGAGACTCAGCAGTTCGGGCATCCCCGCGAGCTGGTTCTTCCAGTACTCGAGTTGCTCGGCTTCAAGCCGCAGTTTGACACCGGTGCGGAAGGAGCGGTCGTGAATGGTCGCAAGCAGCACATCCGGAGCCGCCGCGATCAGTTCTTCCAGCAGTTCGACGAACTGACCGTGATGCATACGCAACACCGAATCCGCGTACCTGTTCGGATTCGCCCGGAAGTCGACGAACAGTTGATCCGCGCTCGGATACACGTTGACCAGGAGATCTTCCACCGGTCCCGAGGTGACGATGTGGTATTCACCCACCATCGCGCCGAGCTGAACTTCTTGTCGGAACATCATGACGTTGACCATCGGCCCGGCCAATGCGTCGTCACTGCTCACACCATTTGTACTGACACCATTTGTACTGACACCATTTGTACTGACACCGATGTCGCGGCGAATGTCTTCGAGACTGCAGCGCTGATGGCGTAGTGCGCCCATCAACTCACGCTGAACCCGGGACACGAGTTCGGCGACGGTACCCCCTTCGTCGACCGAGATGGACAGCGGCGCAACATTGACCATCATGCCGCCGGACTCGCGCAGTACCGCCGTCGTCCGGCCTGACATCGGAACTTGCACCAGGACAGTGCTTTTCGCAGTGAGACGTGCCAAATAACAGGCCAGCGCTCCGATGATCGTAGCCGCCTGACCTTCGGATTCCAGGAGTTCGGCAGACGATTCCCCTGACAGCACAGCGCTCTGGAGTTTGCTCGCAGCGACTGCCGGTTCGTGCCCGGCCGCCAGGGCTGAACCGGTACCGCCTGAGTTCCTCTCCGCCCAGTACTCGCGATCGGCGGCAAACCGATCCGACGACCGGTAGCGACTGTCGATGTCGTACAGCTTGCGTAGTGGCGCAGCGCGATTCGGATCCGGTTCGCCTCCGGAGACTGCTGCCGAATATCGGTGCGCAATACGATTCATCAGCGTCATCGCACCAAATCCGTCGAGTGCGACATGATGAATTCGGCTGTACCACAAATAGTGCAGCTCACCCACGCAGAGCACCGAGGTCTCGACCAGTCGATCAATTCCGAGATCAAGAGTGGTCTGATAATCCCGCTGCATCCACTCGTGTGCAGCGACCATCGGATCGTCGTAGTCACGGAAATCGATGAGCTCGACCGGGATCTCCATCGAGTTGTCCACGTACTGCATCGGCTGGCCGTCGACCTCGAGCACTTTGAGCAAGGGCGACTGAAACTCCCGTGCGACCGTCCGGGTTTCCCTGCGCAGCAGGTCGACATCGAGAACTCCACGCAACTCGACGTAGTGCGCTATCGAAATCGGCACCTTCGGCTCGAGTTGCTGCGCAAACCAGGTCGCACGCTGCGCGGCGGAGAGAGGAAACAGCTCTACGTCCGAAACTCGAGTGGGCTGTTGCCTGACATCGAAGCGTTTCACAATAGTGCCACCCTGTTGGGTCTCCGCAGCCGCCGAATGCGTAGCCACGTCCGTATCCGAGCTCGCAAAATGCAAGAGGCGGAACCCGCCCCGTACTCAGACGTACCCAAAATCTGAAATCGCATGCACCGACCAGTTGGACTTAATTCCGATTGGTCTGAAATACCCGAAACATGTGAATGCGCTTCGTGTACTCGGTAATGTCGCAGTCCGGTATGTCACTTCCCCGAGGGGAGCACGACGCATGGACCTCACCACCATCAACGACGTAGTTCGGCGACCACCGGATCGCCCCGGTGCGATCTGGCGGGTCGGCGACGCGTGGCTTGCCGGTGGTACATGGCTGTTTTCAGCAGAACAGCCCGATCTGGATCGCCTTGTCGATCTGACAACGCTGGGCTGGACGCCGCTGGAAACACACGCGACCGGTCTCACCATCGGCGCAACCTGCACGATCCACGACCTGTATACGTTTGTAGCGCCGGGTGATTGGCCGGCCGCTCAACTCTGTCGTATCAGTTGTGAGTACTTCCTGTCCTCGTTCAAAGTCTGGAACAGCGCAACCGTGGGCGGGAACATCTGCATGTCGCTGCCCGCCGGCCCGATGATCACGCTGTGCGTCGCACTCGAGGCGACATACACGCTGTGGTCCACCGACGGCACCGAACGAATCGTCGACGCCGCCGATTTTGTGATCGGAGACCACCAGAACATCCTCGAACCGGGCGAGGTGCTTCGTAGCATCGACATTCCGATTCACGCGCTCACCAAACGTCACGCCCACCGCCGATTCAGTCTCACGCACCTCGGCCGTTCCACCATCTTCATGATCGCTACTCGGACACCGGGGACTACTGATCTCCTGCTCACCATCACCGCCGGAACAACCCGACCGATCCAACTGTCGTTTGCCACCATCCCGGACCGCGATTCTCTGCAGCACGTCATCAATGCCATTCCTGAAGCTGCCTGGTTCGACGACCCGAACGGCACCCCTGACCACCGCCTTCACCTCGCCCGGCATTACGCCGAGGAGCTGCGCCTGGAACTGAGCGAGGACCGGTTATGAGCTACGTGGTGAACGGCAGGATCTTCAGCGAGCAGCCATTCGCCGGGCAGTGTCTCCGTACCTTCCTCCGGACACTCGGCCATCACGGCGTCAAGAAAGGATGTGACGGGGGCGATTGTGGAGCCTGCACCGTCTGGCTTGACGGCGCTCCGATCCACAGCTGCATCACCCCCGCCTTTCGAGCCGAAGGTCGGGAAGTCACGACTATCGAAGGCCTAGGCACTCCGGAGAATCTGCACCCGATGCAGGCGCAGTTCCGCGACGCGCCTGGATTTCAATGCGGCTTCTGCACCGCCGGCATGATCATGACGGCGGCAGCATTGACCGACGATCAGAAGGACGACCTGCCGCGCGCCCTGAAAGGAAACCTGTGCCGCTGCACCGGTTATCGAGCGATCGAGGACGCGGTCAACGGAGTCAGCGCGATCGAGGTCGCACTACCCGGGCAAGCAGTAGGGACAAGCGTCGGCGCACCCGCCGCTACCGATATCGTGACCGGCCGCGCCGAGTTCACGATGGATACAACGATCGATACATCGACGGGCGGGATGCTGCATCTGAAGGTGCTGCATTCACCGCACGCCCACGCGCGCATCGCCTCGATCGACACTGCTGCTGCGCTCGCCGTTCCTGGAGTGCACCGCGTCTATACCTGGAAAGACGTGCCGCGCAAGCGTTTCACGACGGCTATCCATACCGACCACCTTGTGGATCCCGACGACACCTACATTCTCGACAACGTGGTGCGCTTCGTCGGGCAGCGGGTGGTAGCCGTACTTGCCGAATCCATTGCCGCAGCCGAAGAAGGTCGTCGCAGAGTTGTGGTCGAGTACGAGGTTCTCCCGGCTGTTTTCGATCCAGAGGAGGCGATGGCCGATGGCGCCCCGCCATTGCACGGATCGGACGACCCGTTTGTCCGCGACCCCGAGCACAACATCCTGCTCGAGATCCATGGGCATGTCGGCGACGTGGAAGCCGGGTTTGCAGCGGCGGACGTGATCCACGAAGGCACGTACTTCTCGCCCCGGGTCCAACATGCGCACCTCGAGACGCACGGTTCCATCGCCTGGATGGAAGACGAACGCCTACACGTGCGCACCAGCTCGCAGTCGCCGTCGATTGCCAAGGTCAAACTCTCCCACCTGTTCGATCTGCGCCCGGATCAGCTTCGCGTGTTCTGCAAACGGGTGGGCGGCGGATTCGGCGGAAAACAAGAGGTGATCACGGAAGACCTCGTTGCACTGGCAACACTGGACACGGGCCGACCCGTCAGCCTCGAGTTCACGCGCGAAGAGGAGTTCACCACCGCATCTCCGCGACATCCGATGAAATTGACCATCAAATTGGGCGCCACGGCGGACGGGACGCTGACCGCATTTCAGTACCGAAACATCTCCAACACCGGCGCCTACGGAAACCACGGCGGTGAAACGTTGTTCGCCGGCGGAGCTGCCGTCTCGCTGTACCGATGCGCAAACAAGAAGTTCGACGCGTATTCCGTCTACACGAACAACGTTCCGAGTGGAGCCCTGCGCGGTTACGGGATGACTCAGCCCGCATTTGCCGTGGAGTCCGCGATGACCGAACTCGCACTCGCGTTGAACATGGACCCGCTGGAACTGCGCCGACGCAACATCGTGCGGCCAGGCGATTCACTTGTGGCGCTCGAGGACGGACCCGATGACGTCATCTTCACCGAAGACGGACTCGGCCAGTGCATCGACCTGGTGGACTCCGCTTTGGATCGCACGCCGGTCCCATCTCTCGGCGAGGACTGGCTCATCGGTACCGGCACGGCCAGCTCGTTACACGAGACCGCCCCACCCACTGAGCACATCTCGGAGGCGTGGCTCACGCTCGGCGACGACTGTATGTACGAACTTGCCATCGGCACAGTCGAATTCGGCGAAGGAACGTCCACCGCTCACGTCCAGATCGCCGCGAATCAGTTGGGAACCACACCGTCCCGCGTGCGAATCATCCAGTCGGACACCGACCGTACCGGTTTCGACACAGGCGCTTTTGCCAGTGCGGGCCTGTTTGTAGCCGGAAACGCTGTCTTGCGAGCATCGAATGCGTTGCGAGATCGCCTACTTGCCTTTGCCGCACACCACACTGGCGTTGCAGTCGATCAGTGCTCGATGGACGACGACAAGATCGTCTGCGCAAGTACACGATTGACTCTGCAGGAAGTTCTCGACGCCGCGAGGCAACGCGGGATCCGATTTACCGTGGCCCGCAAGGCCTACGGATCGCCGCGGAGCGTGGTGTCCAATACTCACGGCTTCCGCATCGCGGTGCACCGGATAACCGGCGAAATCCGGATACTCTCCAGCGTTCATGCGACCGACGCTGGTGTGATCATCAATCCCGCACAAGTTCGAGGGCAAATCGAAGGTGGCGTCGCGCAGGGAATCGGCTTTGCTCTCACCGAGAACTTTCATGTGGACGCAGCCGGCGCGATGATGAACCCGAACTTGCGAAACTATCGCATTCCCACGTATGCAGATGTTCCTCGCACCGAGGTGATATTGGTCGATTCGGCTGATTCCGTCGGCCCACTCCGCTCGAAAGGCATGGCGGAGTGCTGCATCAACCCGGTCGCCCCGGCCCTGGCGAATGCTGTGCATAACGCGACCGGCACCCGATTCCGGTCGCTTCCCCTCACTCCTGAACGGATCTACACGGGGTTGAACCGATGACCGCGGAAACATCCGCCGACAACATCGCCACAGTCATCATCGGTCAGCGGGTACACGCCGGAATGGCAGAGCAGTTCGAAGTCTGGCAAAAGGACCTCAACCGGGCTGCCGCGGGCTACGCCGGATTTCTGGGCACCGAAGTGTCCGCGCCGACGGCCATCCACCCGGAGTGGGTAATCGTGTATCGCTT
Source organism: Rhodococcus sp. MS16 (assembly GCF_013277795.1). Lineage (NCBI taxonomy): Bacteria > Bacillati > Actinomycetota > Actinomycetes > Mycobacteriales > Nocardiaceae > Rhodococcus > Rhodococcus sp. MS16. Next base: position 567,110 of record NZ_VBTM01000004.1, on the reverse strand, counting down.
CGACTCCATCGCTCATGTTCAGGCCTGGATCAACAGCGCGACACGTCAGGATTTCCTCGAGCGCGGCCGCCAATTCTTCGACGGACCCGGTACCCAACAGGTAGTGAGTGGCGGGATCAAACCACCCGATCCACTTCTCACCGTTGTCGTGTCACACCGAGTCAGTGATGACAACATCGAGGAATTCCTTGCCTGGCAAGACCGCCTGCGCGAGGTGGAAAGCACGTTCGAGGGATTCCGCGGCACCGAACTTTTCCGACCCGTCGACGGAGTCCAAGACGAATGGACCACTCTCTACCGCTTCGACAGCGCCGCCCATCTCGATACCTGGCTGACCTCCCCCGAACGTCAGGAACTCCTTGCCGAGGGGCGTAGGTTCCACGATTTCGAATTGCGCACCGTCGACAATTCATTCGGCAGTTGGTTTGCGTTCGACGAGAACGGCAACGAAGCCCCACCACCATCGGACACCAAGACTGCGATCGCGGTGTGGGTTGGCCTGTACCCGACTGTCGTCTTGCTGACCTTGGCATTGTCACCACTGAAAATGCCGCTCTGGCTTGGGTTGTTGGTGGGAAACCTTCTCTCGAGCTTCATCATGAGTTTCTTCACGATGCCTTATTACGTGAACCGTCTGCTGAGTCGCTGGTTGCGTCCGCCGGCCGATGTTCCCGCGGCGAAAATAAATGCTCAGGGTTTGGCGATCGTCGCAGCGGTGACAGTGTTCTGGGTTGTGGTGTTCTATCTCGTCACTACACAGATCTGGTCGCTGCCCTGATTGCACTGCACCACGCAGCAGCACTGAACGCAAAGCGGTCCCTCCCCATCATCAGCGGAATCCTACTTACCCGCTTTGGCCCTCACCACGAATATGCCGTGCGAACCCGTGCGTGTTTGCTTCAGGAGCTGCGCATGCGTGTGGGCTTCGCATCGTCTTTCCTGGTGATGCGAAGCTCTCACACGGTATTCAGTTCCGGCAGAGCCGGTTTCAGTCTCGATGCACTGGGCCTTGGCGGGTGGTGGACCGGCGGCGTCGTTGTTTCGGGTCGATCGCAGCTGGTGGGATGAACCAAGGTTTGTGATCGGTACCCATCTTGATTTCCCAGATCCCGCGGAACCCGCTGGTGCTGTGGATCAATCGGTGGTGGCTACGGCAGAGGAGGGTGAGGTTGTCCATCACCGTCAAGCCTCCGGTTGACCAGGGTTTTATATGGTGCGCGTCGCACCAAGCAGGTACGGCATCACAGTTCGGGAAGGCGCAGCCTTTGTCCCGGGCAATCAACGCAGTCCGCTGCTCGGGTGTGACGAGGCGTTTGTGCGGGGTCACATCCAACGGTGCCCCGTTGCCGTCCATCAACACGGTGGAGAGCATGCAGTCACAGGCGAGCATCCGGGTCAGGCTCACACTCAGTGGTCCCATCCACGGCATGTACCCGACATCAAGATCCTCGACATCAGGCTCGTCGTCATCGGATTCGCTGCGTATGGTGGCGCAGTCCCGATGCTCAGCAAGATCTTTCGCGGTGATGTGCACATTCACATGCGGACGCTGACCACCATCAACACCGGTCATGGCATTGTCGAGATACCGGCGAATCAGTTCCGTGAAGGCGTTGGCGGTGCGTTTGGCTGCCGACCGCTGATCCGGGGTTCCGTCGGCAGCCGGTTTCGGCATCGACAAACCCGAGAGAGCCGACAACAACATTTCACCAGTGAGTGCATCGAAATCGCCCTTGATCGCGACCCGACCGTTGAGCGTCGGCGCAATCCGCAAGACATTGAGGTCATCATCCTCACCGGGCGGTGCCTGGTCGGATTCGAAAATCCGCTCCAGAACCGCAATCGCGTAGCGGAGTTTGATAGTGGTCGCCTCCACACCGGATGCCGCAGCGAGCAGGGTTTTCATGCAGGAAGGCAACGCTCTGTCGGGCATGCCTTTTGGTGGTGATTCGCAGAACGAGGCGATCATTGCCGCATGATCGAGCGAGAGATCCCCGGCCTCGAATTGGGCAGCAATGTCGGGGAACTCCCGCAGCGCGGCACCGAGGGCAGCGATCTTGTTACCGGCCGCGTTCTGCAGCATCGTGTTCGCCGCCAGCCACCGCCCCACACCGCGGTAGCACAGCACCTGCTCATCCGGATTGAGCGCCAACGCGTCGACCACGGCAACCCGAATCGCTTCCAACCGAAGAATTTCCGCAGATACACAGACTGCAACGTCTCGAACCTCGGACGGACGCAACCGCCACAACATGGCGCGCACACCCGTCGCGGAACCCGCTACAACATCCCCCACTGCAGTTGAATCGCTCACCGTAGTCATAAAGGCCTCCCCACCCTTGCCACAAGTATACTCGAACATTCATTCGATTCAAGGGGCATTTCGGACAGGTTTCCGGAGATCTACGCTCGAGAACTTCTGACATACAACAGCATTCGATGTTCGACCGAAGCACTAGCGACCTCCTAGCGGCAACACTCTGATCCCATTCACATACGGCGGCATGGTTCCGATCAGGCTCGGCGTTAGCGTCGTCGCAGACGGATCTGCACGTCCCAAAGAAAACTTCCGAACTTCGGCACTCGCTCCGCTGCTACCGCTGATCAGCAAATCCGCCCCCGTTGTGGTGCTGGTAGTCGCAACGCTCACGCCGGAGGGCCCCTCGAACGGATCGAAGGACGCGATCTCCCGAAAGGCAACGTCGGTTGAGTGGTGGTCGGGGCTTTCCAGATACATCCCAGGTGATCCGTCGAGGCGTGATCCGCTCGAGAAGATTCGCACCGTTCCGTCTCCGCCGTTCATCCCGGCGACTATGGATTTCGCGCCGCCTTCCGCACCGGCCACCCAACCGGTCGACAGTGATACCCCACCTCGATAGCTCTGATCGAATGCCAAGAACTGCGAGGTCGCCACCGGCCCACCTGTGTGTCCTGCATGTTCGTCGGTCTTTCCGGCCGCTGCTGTCGGCTCGTACAGGTCATACCGGAACGTTTTCACCAACGGCTCGTCGCCGGGTCCGGGAGCAGTCACGATGCTCGCCCGGCCGGAATGCGCGTCGACCATTCCCGTGGCAATGGTGACTCCGCTGCTCGAACCCGGATATGGGATGAACGATCCGAATTCGACCGGCGCCGACTTCTTGTCCGTCGGCAGTACGGTGGAGTAGATCTTGACCTGCGATTCCATACCCGGGCCGGAGGCCACGATAATGTTGTCCGCCAATGCATTTCCGTCGATATCGACGCCGGCAACGTTGACACCACCACGGAAACCTGCATCAAAAGGAGCAAACCGTGCCAGTTCGTCGGTGAACGGCGGCCCGTCGACCGCGTTGTACGCCACCACTTCTGGTGCACCGCCAGCGCCGGTTCCAGCGATGAGGTCGAGCACCATGTCACCGTTGACGTCTGCCATCGCCACGCTCGGGGTTCCCTCGAACGACGGGAATGGCGTCACGGTTGTCAGCAACGTATCGCCGTTCGCGTCGAAGATCTGCACGGTCGCAGGCACGCCGGGCGAGCCGGGCACCGCAACCGCATACGTCGACACTTCGGGAATCACGTTCACCGTCGCCATCAAACCGTTGTCCTCGTGATTGAGGCGATGGCAATGGATCACAAAGGTCCCCGTGTATTCGGTGAACTTGGTACGCAGCGTCACCGACGCCGGTACGAGCGCGTTCTCATTCTCGTCCGTCACAGGCGCAGGCACGTTGACGTTGTCGATCCCCCACTGCTGCACCCCGGTTGTGGTCCCGGCAACAGGATCCACAACCTCCATCACTTGAAAGTCATTGACGTGGATATGCATTGGATGCTCGTCATTATTGAGGTTGGTAATTGTCCATTCCTCGACGGAGTTCAGCCGCGGCTGAATCAGGGGGATGTTCGGGAAGGTGTTGTCGGCGAACTCATATGTGAAGGCTTTCGGGTCACTGTTACTGGCCTTGTTGTTTCCGAATCCACCAGAGACAGTCAGGTTGCGGGTCACATCGGGACTCACTGCTGCGGTATCCACGAACGACGTGTAGGCATCAAGTTTCTGACCGAACTCGAAAGGTGTTGTCTTGCCTTCACCTTCGTCTGGCGTTGCCCGAATCAGCTGCTGGGTCGGGAAGGTGAAGAATCCGTCGGCGTAACTGATCACCGACGGGTCGACGGTGACGGTTCCGAGCTCGGCAGGAGGATTATCGGTGCCGTTGTTGGTGTAGAGAATGCCAGGATTGCTCACCGGTTGTGCACCGTCGAGCGGCGGCATTTCCAGCACCAGATCACCGGACTCCGGCATCGTCACCGCGATCGCGTATCGCGACGCCGGCGGAATCACGAGCCTCGTTCCGTCACCGTCCACCGGCGGCCTCACCTCGGAGAACGGGTTTCCGTCCTGACCCACTATCGCGAACCGCGGATGGTGGCCTGTCGCGGTTTCCGTCAACGTAACCGGCATGTATGCGAAGTCACTGATATTGGCGAGCACCCAGATTTCGGTCTGACCCGGCTTCAGTTTCAACGAAGGTTGGAACTGCCCGTTCACGGTGTACTGCACATCGCGTTGATTGTCCGGCAGCGACAGATCGGCCGGAACGTTCGTCGATTCGCCAACGAAACTCTGCAGATTTGCGGGGACAAACTGATTCTGCCCACGATGGTTGGCCGGTGACAAGGGCCCGCTGTACCAGTTGGTGAAATACTGTGAGCCCTCCGTGGTTTCCGAGAAATTCACCGGCGCGAGACTCGGGCGGTAGGAGCCGTCGGCAAGTTCCTGACCCGTCGGCGGATCCAAAGTGCTGACAAATTGTGGCCACATCGCGTCATTGAGTTTTCGGCCCAGGCCTTTGCGGTCAAAAATGAAGTTGTACTGCAGTGCCATATCGCGAACTGGTATGTCATTGGCCGTCACTATCGGCAAATTCCCATCGGGGCGGCCGATTTCCAGCAGTCCCGCGAGTCCCATATATGTCTGTTGAGCAGTGAGCGTGTGACGGTGGCTGTGGTACCAGTACAAACCGTTGGGCATCGTTCCGGGAATCGCGTAGTCGTAAACATTCCCCTGCCCGGCGGGAATGTTTAGCAACACGTTGTCGGCATTACCGTCCGGACTGACGTGCACGCCATGAGTGTGCAGATTGAGCGGCGCAGACGTCAGCACCGGAGGATAGATCGGTACTTCACCACCCGCCGGAGTGAATGCGGGATCGTAGAAGTCCTCGATCGTGAGATCTTGCAAGTCGTTGTCGTAGTGGACAATCAAACGCTCGCCAGGATTAACCCGCAATGTCGGAGCCGGATACACATCGGTTCCGGAACTCGACCCATCAGACGCTGCGCCACGAATGACGTCGTATCCGAAGAGCAAGAAGTCCGACACTGTTCCCGACGCAGTATCAAGCGGCACCGATCCCTGGTGCGCAGACAATCGCACCTCGAGAACACCGTCCACGCTACTGAGTTTGATCGGTTCCCGGAAGTCGGCCGGCGCCCCGTCCGATCCGTAATTGGCGCCGGCACCAGATACCGGATCACCCGTTGCGCAGGCAGCCAAGGCCACCGTCAATGACACCACTATCAGGGCGACGAGCGACCTTCTGTACCGAGCGATCACTGGTTTCCCCGTTCCGTGGCGGCGTGAGATACGTCCGATCGACGCTTCGTAGCGTACCGAGGAAACCCCTAGTGAACAGGATATTCAGAACAAAGTGGTCATGTTGTTGTGTGCCTGTCGAGCGTAGTGTGAGCGGGGTACGCATGAACCAACGCTGAGGGCAGCTTCGGAACCGCGTGCGTCAATGTGTGTTCGGCGCTGTGCGCAATCGCGTGGGCCTCCGCAAGACTCGCAGATGGATCGATATCGAGTTCGGCATCTGCGTGCAACCGATGACCGATCCACCGCATCTTCAAGCCGCGAACCCCGAGAACGCCGGGTTCCGCACGCAAAGCGGTTTCAGCGTCGTCCACCAACTCCGGTTCGACGCCGTCCATGAGACGTCGCAACACGTCACGAGCGGCGCTGCGGAGCACGGCAACTATGGCAGCGGTGATGACAAGTCCGATGATCGGGTCTGCAAGCGGGAATCCCAACGCAACTCCCCCGGCACCGAGCAGAACTGTCAATGACGTGAATCCGTCTGTCCGAGCGTGTAATCCGTCGGCGACCAGTGCGGCGGAACCGATCTGCCGACCGACCCTGATCCGGTACAACGCCACAAGTTCGTTGCCGACGAAGCCCACCAGACCTGCGGCAGCAACCCATCCCAGATGATCGATCTCGATCGGGTTGATGAGCCGCCTAACTGCCTCGACACCGGCAACCACCGCAGACAGCGCGATCATGGCCAGGACGAACAGTCCGGCCAAGTCCTCGGCACGGCCAAATCCGTAGGTATATCGACGCGTTGCCGCTCGTCGTCCAAGAGCAAAGGCAATCCACAGCGGGATCGCGGTAAGCGCATCCGAAAAGTTGTGAATGGTGTCCGCCAGCAGCGCCACCGACCCGGAGATCGCAACGATCGCCACTTGCACCGAAGCAGTGATTCCCAACGCCACCAAGCTGATCTTGACTGCCCGGATACCGATCCTGCTCGATTCGAGAGCGTCGTCGACACTGTCGGCCGCGTCATGACTGTGTGGCGCAAACACATCACGCACGGCAGACCGGAAACCACCGCGAGGATGGCCATGGCCGTGGCCGTGGCCGTGACCAACAGTGCGTTCGTGCGTCATGACGCCCCCTCCTCCTCATTTCCGCGAGGCACGCGCTCAGGATGTATCTCACGGAGTTCTCCGGCGGTGCGGTGATGCCCCGGCAAGCCTGGACCGGCGTGCTCGGCATTGAAGACTGCGTCGGTAACCAGTTGGCGCACATGGTCGTTCTCGAGGCGGTAGAACACAGTGGTGCCTTCACGACGGGTTCGCACCAATCGAGCCATCCGTAGTTTTGACAGGTGCTGCGACACTGACGGCGCGGGCTTTCCGACGCGCTCCGCCAGTTCGTTCACCGAGCACTCTCGATCGACCAACGCCCAGAGAATCTGCACACGCGTCGCGTCAGCGAGCATCCGAAACACCTCGACGACGAGGTCCACCTGATCGTCGGGAAGCTTCCGCCTACAAACCTGACTATCTGCGTTCATGCGTAGATAATAGATCAAGTATGTCTCAACACAACCCCTCGCATCCCAAGGTGTGCCAAGATTTTGTTATCGAAACCCCCACAGTCCCAACCAGGAGACGACGATGAGTACTGACGACTGGAACGCAGACATCATTGCCCAATTCCGAGAAAATCAAGGTCATGTGGGAGGCCCCTTCGAAGGCGCACCGATGGTGTTGGTCCACCATCGAGGCCGAAAGTCCGGACGTGAATTCGTCAGCCCGATGATGTACCTGGCCGATGAGGAAGACCCCGACACCATCTACGTCTTTGCGTCCAAAGCCGGCGCCCCCACCAATCCGGATTGGTACTACAACCTCACTGCAACGGACCACGCCGAAATCGAAGTCGGCACCGAAAAGTACTCGGTTGCTGTCAGCGACGTGACCGGCGACAAACGCGACAAGATCTTCAACGAGCAGGCCAAGCGGTATCCCGGTTTTGCAGAGTACGCAGAGAAGACGGCTGGAATCCGCACTATTCCCGTGATTGCTCTCCGACGCACGTAGCTAGCGACGCAGGCAGAGTGAGTACATGAACGCAACTGAATTCGACTGGAATCGTACGCTCCGCGAGCAGTGGGAATTCCATTGGAACCATCAGATCAAAACTCGACTCGTCGGTCTCACCGACGACGAGTATTTCTGGTCCCCGGTGCCCAATGCCTGGAGCATCCGTCCTCGCGGCCAGTCGACGGCACCGATGCATGTCGGCGCTGGAGAGTTCGCGATCGACTTCGCCTTTCCCGAGCCGGTCCCACCGCCTTTCACGACAATCGCGTGGCGACTCGGCCACGTCATTGTCGGTGTGCTTGCCGCGCGGAATGCTTCACACTTCGGCGCTGCCGCCGCGTCGTACGAGACCTGGGAGTATGCCGGCACCGGGGCCGAGGCGCTCGAGCAACTCCAGACGCAGCTCGATATCTGGCTCGCCGGAGTGCGGAGTCTCGGCGAGAGCGGACTGCGGGAACCAGTCGGAGCGAAGGAGCCGTACCCCGAATTGGCGATGGCCGATCTGGTGCTGCACATCCACCGCGAGCTGATCCATCATCTGTCCGAGGTCGCCCTGCTGCGCGACCTCTACACCCACACCAGATCTGTTGATATCCAGGCAAACCCGTAGCAGCCCGGAGCGCGCACAAAACCGATCAGGAATCGAGAAGCGTTGGTTGCCGCACCGAAACTACCGTTACAGACATGAATTCACCACGTGATACCCAGTCCGCTCGCATATCAACGAGGAGCGCCAAGATGACCACCGCAGAGTCCGTGATCCTCGAAGTCCCCGATACCGCAGCCGCCCAATCCTTTTACGATGCTTTCGGCGTCGGAGACCGCGTGAGTGTACGAGCGTCGGAGACACCGACAACAGGGTTCCGCGGCCACACGCTTTCGCTTGTCGTGTCGCAGCCGAACATCGTCGACGCCTTCGTCGATGCGGCCCTCGAAGCCGGCGCCACAGTGTTGAAGCCCGTCAAGAAATCGTTCTGGGGATACGGCGGTGTTGTACAGGCACCCGACGGCGCAACCTGGAAAGTGGCAACGTCGTCGAAGAAGAACACCGGCCCAGCGACCCGGGAGATCGAAGATCTCGTGCTGTTGCTCGGCGTCGAGGACGTCAAGGCCAGTAAGCAGTTCTACGTCGATCACGGTCTCGAGGTGTCGAAAAGCTACGGACGCAAGTACGTCCAGTTCACAGCTCCCCCGAAAAAGCTCACGGTTGCCCTGTACGGCCGGAAGGCCCTGGCCAAAGATGCCGGCGTCGCACCCGAAGGCACCGGATCGCGTCGAATCATCATCACTGGTGACGGGGCGCCGTTCACCGATCCGGACGGCTTCACGTGGGAGACCGGACTCGCCTGAAAACACCATCAACGGCGTGGCTGCGCCCCCACCGACGCAGACTTCACATGCCGTCCGAGCAAGACGTATCCCACCCAGGAACCCACGACCACTGTCGCGGCAACGCCCTGGACAATCGCTTCGATACTGACCGGATAGAAAACGCCGGCAATGTAGTGAGAGATGAACCCTGCGGGCGGTAATTCGGAACTTCCCGCCATCCGACGGGCCCAGTTCTCGAGATGCGTGAGCGGGCAGTCATATCCGATCAGGACCGAACCTGCACCCCACGCGACTGCGACGAGGTGAAAAACAATTGTATGACGCCACTTCCACGCCACGAAACCACCGAAGACCACGTAGAGAATGAAGCTGAAGTGAACGAATACCGTCGCACTTTCGATGAGCCGGTACACCATCGTTGTCTCCGCTCGTGGCGCGGAAGTCCCGCAACAACCAGACTATTCCGATGTTAGTCCGCGGAGATGATCTCTACCCGGTGTATGCAGCGGTTGTTCGTGCGGCGGCGGCTCGCGCCTGCGCAGGATCGTCGCCGGCAGCAATCACGGCGTCAGCCCACAACTCACTACTGGCTGCCATGAATGCCTTGGCTTCGTCACTTGCCGACCACTCCGGCGTCTCCAGCGGTGTGTTGGTTCCCTGTTCGACGTGTTGCGCCAATCCCAGCAATCCCATGTCCCAACCGACCCCAACGGCACCTGGCCCGTATTCACTCCAACGATCCGGGTCGACATCGGCAGTGTGATCGAAATCGAATAGTGTTTCCCTGCTGGAGGTTTCGATCAATTTGATCGTCACGTAGCTGACGTCACCGCCGTATTCCCAGGTGATCTTCAGTGTGTGCGGCGTGGTGCACGCCAGAATCTCACCACCGGCATTGCCGTCGAGTTGATAGCGACCACCGAGTCGGGCGTCGCCTGAAACAGGCATGAACCACTGTGGAATGCGATCCAAGTCGGCTATTGCCGACCACACCGTCGTGATCGGAGCCGCGAGTTCACGCGACATGTGGAGCGATCGTGTCCCCTCGTCGCCACTGACCCCGCTCAGGTGCCGGGTTACCAATGACAAAGAGTCAACTGCTTCAGCGACCATGACGCTCCTTCATCAAGGCAAAAGTCAGCTCAAACGCTGCTGCAGGTGAACCGACACTTCTTCGCCTGCCGCGCTCTTACCGATCGCTTTGCACAGCGCTACCCGCAGCGGCAACCAATGCGGTCCGTCGCCTGAGGGCATCAAGGTCGCTTCGAAGGGGTGCTCACCGTCCAGCGTGCCGACAACCTTGACTGCTCGCCGGGTACCGAGCAGTTCCGCCGACCCCGGCACGGTCAGATACGTCGCAAACGCGCCGTCCTTCTCGATCGGAGAGGTAAACGAATAGTCGAGCGGTTGCGGAGTCTTCGTCGCGGCCATAATGCTCCCCTTCGGTAAAGTTTTCCTACTCTGCAGCGAGCAGTACGTCGGTATCGAAGCATGTGTGTGTGCCGGTGTGGCACGCAGCGCCTTCCTGATCGACGATCAGAAGGACTGAATCGCCGTCACAGTCGAGGCGAACTTCGTGGACATACTGGGTGTGGCCCGACGTCTCCCCCTTGACCCAGTACTGCTGACGCGAACGCGAATAGTACGTTCCCTTACGGGTTTCCAAGGTGCGAGCGAGTGCTTCGTCGTCCATCCACGCGACCATCAACACATCGCCTGTGGACTTTTCCTGCGCGACTGCGCTGAACAGTCCGGCGTCATTTCGCTTCAGTTTTGCTGCAATCGCGGGGTCAAGACTCATAGGACGTTTATACCGTCCCACGGCCTCGCCTGCGGAATCCGCCTCGGGAAACGCAGTGGCGACAGCCGTAAAGTAGTTGTCAAAGTTCCGAATTCGTAGACTCGTTCGCCTGGCTAAGGAGAACTCGCGATGAAGAAGCATCATGACGGACCACACCCCGAGCACACCTTCCACCTCGAGAGTCCGGCAACAGGCATCGCCAATCCACGCCATGTCGTGGTGGGCATCGGCAGCGAACCGTCGGGCGGTGACGTACTGGACTTTGCCCTCTCGCTGGCCACCGCGGAAGATGCATCACTTCATGTCGTTCACTGCATCGATGCCGAGGACCAACCCGTGGAAACCGATTCACCTCAGTTCGAGAGACGTCTCAATTCCGCGATGATCACTCAACGTGAACGCGCACTCTCTGCTTTGACATCTCACCCCGGCAAGTGGACATACGACTGCAAGCACGATGACCCGGCAGATCTCATCGTGTCGACGGCGGAGAAGTACGACGCGTTCACCATCGTGATCGGGGCGCCGCGACGAGGTCCGATTTCCGCGATGAGTCAGTTGCTGCACAGTTCTGTCGCCTCGCGCCTGGACCGCCAGAACAGATACCCGATTGTCATGGTTCCCGCCGGGGTGAAGTCGAGGACATGGACGCATAAGGCGACGTAACTATCGCCGGCAATATTGCACTGTCAGGTTCGCTTCCCTTCAGGCCGACTGCTGCCGCCCGACGATTGCGCGGGTCGTAACTTCTCCTATCGAACAGGGCGCGACCACATTCAATCTCCAACGAACCAGAGATATCCATGCCGACGGATTGCAGATTCCGCCGCAGTTTTCAGATCGGGATCGATTGTTCTTCTTGCTCGTTCTTCGGAATCACCATTGACAATTCGTTCAACAGGAACTGCAATTGATAGCTGTTGAACATAGTATGGCAATATGTGTCAATCCCGTCCGATAATGAACATAATTCAGTTGGTCTGACCCACACCCCTGAGAGAGTCAACATTGGTTTGCTCTTGTGTTACTGCATTGTCGATGCACTTCTGAAAGTACGCGCGCATGCCATCGACTGCGGCGATGTGACTTTCCAACGCATTCACCAATGAGTCTGGACTACCAAATGCCTTTTCTTGAAATTTTCCTTGGAGAGCAAGACCGGAGTTCAGAGTACCGAAACCTCCAAACTGCTTGATGTGTTGGGCATCGTTTACTAACGATCGATACTCGGCGATCAGTACCTCACATGCAATCGCCAGCGGTTTTGCAACATTCGGGTCAACGCCGAATACCTGATCCGAATTTGACACTGATCTCACACTCACTCTCAATAACTCGATTTTCGGTCAAGACGAAATCCCACCCCTTCAGGACAGCAGCGGAACGATAGTTTGCGCCGCCCGCTCTACTAGTGCGCATGGCGTTTCAGGCCGGTCGATACTAAACTTTGCACCCACACGAACCATCGCGGTTGACTGAGCTGTCGCGAAGGCTACGTTGCATGCCAAATCCCCGTCATCGCCCTGTTCCTGGTACACAAGAATGCTTCGTCCCGCGATTTCGTCTCGACGCAAATCTCGAATCGTGGAATTTTTTTCCACAGCATCGAGTGAACGATCCGCTGACGTAAGTCCGAGATAGAACCACGAGCCCTCCCAGCTACACACGTTGAATCCATCGATGTGGGTGTTTAGGAGGTCCACACGCTGCGTGCCGGGATCAACACCCAGGTTCAACAGGTCATCGTGACTCAGAACCGCGCACGGATCGAACATTCCGATCGAATCGACCGGGTAAGCCTCACCCTCGACCGTCGAGGAACATCCCCCAAGTAGAGCGACCACAGAAACCGACAGACAAGCGCCCCACGGCCTCACAGCACTCCCCCTTGTCCATTGGCTTCACCCAGTTGGACGCACGGGAGTACCGCACGGTTCCGCCCGACTACATCCATTGCGACAAGTCATGATCCCCAGCGCTACGAGGGCTGCTCCAACTCCCACGCCGCGAGTTGTGTGCGCGAGGTGAAACCGAGCTTTGTCAGAATGTGCTCGATATGCCGTTGCGTGGTCCGAACCGAGATTGCCAGGTTATCCGCGATGGCTTTGTTATCCAGGCCGACAGCGACGAGGTCGGCAACCTGTTGTTCGCGCGCACTCAATCCGGCCTCCTGGCCGGTAGCCGACGGATTCTCTTGCAGCGCAAAGGCTACGGACTCGTGAAAGTCCAGGGCGTGCCCTTGATTCCGGGCACTGCGAAAAGCCTGGCTGCCAAGCGCACGAAGCGTTTCCTGCTCGCATCGCTGCCGATAGTTTCCCAAGCTCGGAAACAGAACCGGAGAACTGTTCACCATGTCGACGATCGCCTCGGCGGCGCCCATCAAGACCACGGCGCGACGTTCGTCGTGTTCGGCGCCGGCAATCCATGCAAGCGCGTCCAAACACACCGTCGCCGTGAGCGGTTCCTCGACGCGTTCGGCGATACGCAATGCCTGTTTGACAAGGTCCGCTGCGTAAGCGAGATCTCCTTGACGCCAGACCGCGACGCCCATCGACCACAGCGAGTAGGACCGGTACACCGATTCGCCGGTGCGCTGCGTGATCGCAAGAACCTGCTCATGACAGGAGATCGACTGGTCCGTCTCACCATTGGCTTCGTACGCCATCCCGAGCGTGTTCAGAATCCACACCCGCAAGGCGAGATCATCGCCGGTGCCGACCAGGTCCAACGCCTTCCGGAGGTAGTCACACGCGCGCGCAGTGTCGCCGAGAAACAGTTCGAGGCAGCCTTGCGCTTGGATCACCCTAGCCTGCGAGGTCCACTCGTCGAGATGCTCGGACAAGTCCAGGTGATCGAACACATCCAGCTTGTGGGACAGCTCGACCGCTTCGGCAACACGCGCCGCCGCGACATCGAGCGCACCCTGGATTTCGGCGAGAACGCCACTGGCACATAGCGCTTTGATTCTGTCGACGGTCGGATGCTCGACATCGATGTCCAGGAGGTGGTCGAGCCAATAGCGCCCCTCGCTGAAAAGTCCACGCGAGAGCCAGAATGGGAAGAGTGCGCCGGCGATCTGCAGCCCGAGGCGGTCGTCACTGTGCGTCGACTCCGCGTAGTCCATCGCGTCGCGGAGATTTGATTGTTCTCTCCCCAATCGATCAATCCAGTCCTTCTGCCGGGCACTGATCCATTCGGTTTCCGCTTCCAGCACCATCTTTCGATACCAGTCGCGATGTTGCCGCCGCAACAAACCGTAGTCGCCGGATTCCTCTGCCTTCTCGCGGCCGTAGTCGTGGAGCGTATCGAGCATCCGGAAACGCACGACCGTTTCCGATTCTTCGCGGATCAGGATCGACTTGTCGACCAGCGAGGCCATTCCGTCGAGCAACTCGTCCGCACTGTGATCGCCGCAGCAAATGCTTTCCACTGCATCGAGTTCGAAGCCACCGGCAAAAACGGACAGCCGCGCCCACAACTGCTGTTCCCACCTGGTGCAGAGGTCGTAACTCCAGTCCATGCACAACCTCGAGGTCTGTTGACGGGACGGCGCATTACGACTACCGAGTGTGAGAAGCTTGAACCGGTCGGTCAACCGATCCAGGATCTGTTCGACGGACATCGAACGCAATCGGGCTGCAGCCAATTCGATGGGTAGGGGCAATCCGTCGAGCCGCTGACAAATCCGCGCAACCGTGACCTTGTTTCCCTCAGTCAGCTCGAATCCAGGCAATGCCGCGGCTGCCCGATCAGTGAACAGCGTGATCGCGTCGAATCTGGACAAACCGTGAATCGACGTTTCGCGGTCGGGGGCGGGCACGGACAACGGAGGCACCCGAAGGACAGTCTCGCCACCGATACCGAGCGGTTCACGACTGGTTGCGAGAATGCGAAGGTCCGGACACACGCGCAGAAGAAACGTGACCAGATCGGCTACTGCATCAACCAGGTGTTCGCAGTTGTCCAGCAAAAGCAGAACGTTCCGATTGGCAAGAAAATCAGCCAATACGTCGTCGAGGGGGCCGGTTCGGTCTCTGATCCCGAGCGAAGACGCAACAAGATCGGCAAGCAAAGACGCGTCCTGGAGTTCGCCCAGTTCGGCTACGGACACTCCGTCGTCAAATTTCTGTCGCAGATCCGCTGCGACTCTGACCGCCAGCCGAGTCTTTCCTACGCCACCGATACCCGTCAATGTGACCAGCCGAGATTCGAGAATCTTCGCTTTGGTTTCGGTCAACTCTCGCCGCCGACCGATGAAGCTGGTCAGTTCCAACGGCAAATTGCCGGAAGGGGGCGGGGACGTGGTAGTCGCAGACGAGCCTGCGTATCTGACGAGGACATTGCCATCTGACGCTCCGGAGTTCTGCTGACTTTCCTCACCCGCTTCAGTTGCCAGCAGCGCCATATCGGTAACGGGAAAACCTTTAACCGACTGGATCTTCCGAAGGTCTTCGCCGAATTCGCGGGCAGACGCCGTCCGCCGAAGTGGGTCGCCATTCATCGCGTGCTCGATCGCCGCGGACATCCCTTCCGGGATTCCCAGTTCACGGAGGTCGGGAATCGGCTCGGTCGTGATGCGCAAGAACTGCGCGATCAATTCCTCGCCGCTGCGACGTTGGAATGCCGCGTGCCCGGACACAGCGCAGAACAATGTTGCACCGAGGCCGTAGATATCTCCCGCAACGCTGGGCGGCTCTCCGCTGAGAATTTCGGGTGCCGTGAACGCCGGCGATCCCGTCACGGTACCGGTGGACGTCTCGAATCCGCCCACGATGTGCGCGATACCGAAATCCGTGATCGCCGGCTCGCCATAGTCGGTGAACAGGATGTTCGCAGGTTTGACGTCCCGGTGGAGGATCCCGAGTCGATGAGCACTTTCGAGGGCGCCGGCAATTTTCACTCCGAGCCTAAGAGTCTCGTTCAGCGACAGCGGACCCGTCGAACGAATTCTTGTTTCCAGAGATCCTCTCGGGTGATACGGCATCACGATGTACGGGTGACCGCTTGCCGTGGTGCCGACGTGCAAAACGTTGACGATATTCGGGTGGCCGGTCAGCCTCCCCATCACATGTTGTTCACGGACGAAGCGAGCATCGTTTTCCTGCTCAACGCTCGCGGTCAGGACCTTGACAGCAACGATGCGATCCAAGCGCGGCTGCGAACAGCAATAGACGACGCCGAAGCCTCCACGCCCGATCTCGCGAGCGTCCTCCAGCCCCGACATCTCCAGTTCGGAGACGACGTTCGACGTATCGTGCGCCGTGCTGAACGGATCAGCACGCTGCGTACCAAACGGATCGATTTCCGACATCAACCTTGCACCAACCAACCCTCCCCGAAGATTCGCTGGCACTGATCTCGAGAAGCCCAAAATCAGGATATCCCTTTTTGCCGCAGCGCACCGTCGCCCTCGGCCAGGAAACAAGCTCAGGAGATCGAATAGGCCTCGAGAGGGAAGCGCTTCGCCTCGACAAATGCGTTGCGCGTCGATGTTGGCCGCAGGATAGCCGCCTCACCGTGCTGATTGAAGTAATAGCTTCGCGCGGTCTGGCAACTGCCGCCGTAGAAAACGGAGTCCGCCAGGTTTTCGGTCATTCGGTCGAGAAACTCGGTATTGGCGGCCTCGGTGACCTCGAAGGTGTCGGCTCCTCGCCGCTTCAGTTCACCGAACAGTCGCTCGATGTGCTGCATCTGCGATTCGATGGTCGTGAAGTAGGACAGCCCGCTGTACGAATAGGGACTCGCGAGGGTGAGAAAGTTAGGGAAATGCGGGACGGACACTCCCTCATACGCCTGGAAACGGTTGTCACGCCACCACTTTCCGAGATTTCTGCCCTCTCGGCCGATGACCTCGATGGCCGGGAAGTTGACGTCCCACAGATTGAACCCAGTGGCCAGCACCAGAGTGTCGATCTCGGTCTTACGACCGTCAACCGTGACGATACCGTCGGCGGCAATGTGGTCGATCGACGCGGTCTCGAGGTGAACGTTTCGTTTGGTGAATGTACGGAAGTAGCTGTTGGAGAAGGTAGGTCGCTTGCATCCGAAATCGTAGTCGGGAGTGAGCTGCTTACGCAGCGCCGCGTCGCGGACCTGCGAGCGCAGGAAGGCACGCGATGCTGCTGCGGCGCCCTTGTTGAGCAACTTCACCTGCTTGTAGTGCAAGACAGCGCTCACCATGATCATTTCCAGAATTCCGGAACTGACAGCTCGCGCGATCCGCTGGGTCAACGGAATTCGAGAGAAGAGCTTCTGGACGGCCGACGGAATGGGGACGTCGAGCTTGGGAACAACCCAGATTGGCGTGCGTTGGTACACGGTCAGATCCGCGGCTTGGCGCGCAACTTCGGGAATGAGTTGCACTGCAGTAGCGCCGGTTCCGATGATTGCCGTCTTTGTACCGGCAAGATCGTACGAATCGTCCCACGCCGTGGTGTGAATAATCTTGCCCGCAAATTCGTCGATGCCGGAGATATCCGGCCGATGCGGCTGAGAGAGAAAGCCCGTCGCCGTCAGTAGATAGGTCGCGGTGATCTCAGGCTGCCCGTCCACGGACACCACCCAGTGCGCCTCGTCCTCGTCCCACCGCGCGCCGTTCACGACGGCGCCGAACGTCATATGGCGTCGTAGGTCGTACTTGTCCGCGACATGGTCGGCATACTTCTTCAACTCCGCACCTGGCGCAAAGAGCCTCGACCAGTGCGGATTGGGCTCGAACGAATACGAGTAGGTGACCGACGCGATGTCGACCGCCAATCCCGGATAGCGATTGACGTGCCACGTTCCACCCAGATCATCCTCGCGTTCGAGGATCGCCAGGTTGTTCAGGCCCAACCGCTTGAGTTGAATGGCTGCGCCCATTCCGCCAAAGCCCGCCCCGACCACTACTGCGTCGTACTGCACTGCCATCAGTTGAAATCCCCTCGTGAACCGCACATCAGAAACTGACACGTCATTCCGTTATGGAAAACGGTATCATCTTCAGCGTGACGAAGGCCATAACCCGAGCGGAGCGAAAAAAGGCGGAACTACGCCGCGAGATCATCGACGCATCGTTCGAGTGTTTTGCCCAACGGGGCTATCACGCCACCGGAATCGCTGATATTGCAACAACTCTCGGTATCGGCCACGGCACGTTCTACCGATACTTCGAGAACAAACGCGACATCATCGATCACGTCATCGACGATCTGATTGCCAAGATCATCGACGCACTGGCCACCGACAATGCGCCGGACGCAGCCAACACCTTGGACGAGTACCGAGCCCAGGTAGCCCGCATCGCGGATGTACTCCCCCGTATCTTTTTCGACGACCCACGGATCCCGCGGGTGCTGCTCTTCGAGACAACGGGGGTCGACGCCGACCTGACGGGCCGGATGCTCGACCTACTCGACCAGGCCGCCGCACTGACGGCCGGATATCTCAGTCACGGCGTCGAATGCGGATACCTTCGCGCCGACCTCGACATCGCGAATACGGCCCAGGCCGTCAACGGCATGATGCTGGCCAGCGGCATACAGGGACTGCGAGCCGAGTCGTCCGTGGACTGCACCGCCCTCAATCAGGCGATCACCCGGATGATGTTCGACGGAATCCGAGCAGAAAACACCTAGCGGACAACAATCCCTTCGGCGCGCATGGCGTCCTTGACCTGCGGGATGCTCAGGTCACCGAAGTGGAAGACACTTGCCGCGAGGACTGCGTCGGCGCCTGCTTCGACGGCAGGCGCAAAATGTTCGACCAGACCGGCGCCGCCGCTGGCGATGACCGGAACGTGAACAGCGGCACGGACAGCGCGGATCATCAGGAGGTCGAAACCGGCCTTGGTGCCGTCGGCGTCCATGGAGTTGAGCAGGATCTCTCCGACGCCCAACTCTGCGCCGCGCTCGGCCCACTCGACCGCGTCGATGCCGGTTCCGCGCTTGCCACCGTGCGTCGTGACCTCCCAGCCGGACGGAGTGTCCGGCTGGCCCTGCGGAACCGTCCTTGCGTCGACGGACAAGACGATGCACTGCGAACCGAAACGCTCACTCAATTCCTTGAGCAGTTCAGGACGTGCGATGGCTGCGGTGTTGACGCTGACCTTGTCGGCTCCGGCGCGCAGCAGGCGGTCGACGTCCTCGACCGTGCGTACACCGCCGCCCACCGTCAGCGGAATGAAAACCTGCTCGGCAGTACGACTTACAACGTCGAGCATCGTGCCACGATCAGACGTCGACGCGGTCACGTCCAGGAAGGTCAGCTCGTCGGCGCCTTGGGCGTCGTACGCTGCGGCCAGTTCGACCGGATCGCCCGCGTCGCGAAGGTTCTCGAAGTTGACACCCTTGACCACTCGTCCGGCATCGACGTCGAGGCACGGGATCACACGAACTGCGAGGGTCATGACGTTGGTCCTCCTGAGGACGAAGCGCGCGGATCACCGAGCGATGTAAGGATGTCGAGAATTTCACCGTGAACACCGGGAGCGGCAGCAAGTACCGAACCCGATTCTACGGTCCACGGGTTACCGGCGAGGTCGGTGACCACCCCACCTGCCGCGCGTACAAGGGCAACGCCCGCCGCATTGTCCCACGCATTGTGCCCATAGACGATTGCGCCGCCTAAAATGCCTGCCGCGGTGAAGGCCAGATCAACTCCCGTGCTGCCGTGGATACGGATACGGGAAGACACCTTGCTGATTTCGGCCAGTACTTCCAGCCGATAGCTGCCGGGAATTCGTCCGCGACTCTTCACGTTGAGCGCACCCAGCGCGACGATCGACGACGCCAGATCAGTGGATGCCAAGGGTGGTACGGCACTGCCGTTCACCAGCAACGGGCCGCCTGCTTTTGCCGCGTAGGTATGTCCGATCAACGGCAACCAGGTCAACCCCAGGACCGGAACGCCGTCGTCGAGCAATGCCAGCAGAGTTCCGGCCTGCGGGAGCCCGGCCGAGTAGTTGAACGTGCCGTCGACGGGATCGAGAACCCAGACGAGCCCGGACTCGATGTCGGGCCCGCCGAATTCCTCGCCGTGCACTTCAATCCCGGTGCGATCGAACAACTCCGACGACAACCGCTTCTCGAGCGCGAGGTCCACCTCGGTGGCAAAATCGGCCCAACCCTTACGGACTGCGCTCGGCGAACCCACACCGGCAACAAACTGATCGTGAACGCCGTCAAGCAGCCCACCGGCAATCGCGAGGAGTTCGTCGAGGTCACGCGGCGGGTTCATCAAGCGAATCTAACCGGAAACTGCAGCAAGTGCTTCAGGAAGGGTGAAGCGGCCGGCGTACAGCGCCTTGCCGACAATCGCGCCTTCGACGCCCTGATCAACGAGGCTGGAGATGGCCAGCAGGTCGTCGATGGTTGAAACACCACCGGATGCAACAACGTGGGCGTCGGTCACGGCGCACACCTGGCTCAGAAGTTCGAGATTGGGACCGGTGAGGGTTCCGTCCTTGGATACGTCGGTGACGACGTAACGCGTGCAGCCGTCACGGTCCAGACGCGCGAGGGTTTCCCAGAGGTCTCCGCCGTCGGTGACCCAGCCGCGCCCGCGGGTGCGGTACTGGCCGTCGACCAGACGCACATCGAGGCCGACGGCAATCTTGTCGCCGTACTTGGCCAATGCACGAGCGCACCACTCGGGATCTTCGATGGCAGCGGTGCCGAGGTTGACGCGAGCACAGCCGGTGGCCAGTGCAGCTTCGAGGGAGGCGTCGTCACGGATTCCACCGGAAAGTTCGACCTTGACCGTCAGGTCACCGATGACGCCTGCCAGCAGTTCGCTGTTGGATCCGCGCCCGAAGGCGGCGTCGAGGTCGACAAGATGTACCCATTCGGCACCGTCGTTCTGCCACGCAAGGGCGGCGTCGCGGGGCGACCCGTAACCGGTCTCACTTCCCGCCTCTCCTTGCACGAGGCGAACAGCTTCACCGTTGACAACATCCACAGCAGGCAAAAGGACCAGGCTCACGTGCGATAACCCTAGTCGGTCAGGACCTTGAACCGTGTGCCGGGTCTTGATCACCGTCGCCGAAGGCATTTCGCGTCATCCGCTTCGACACGACGCCCATCGCCGCGATGGCCGCGCCAACCCCACCGAGGCCGATCACGAGCCCTACGACCGGCGTCGGATCCACCAGAACGACGATCACCGTCGTGACTGCCAGAACAGCCACGGCGGCGCCGAGCGAGAACAGCGCAAGACGAGCCAACGAGAAGTTGTCTCCGCTGTACTTGCCGGAAGGTCCGGTCACAAACTCTGGACCCAGTTGCTCAGCAATTCAGCACCCGCATCGCCCGACTTCTCGGGGTGGAACTGCGTTGCGGACAGCGCACCGTTCTCGACGGCAGCGAGGAACTTTCCGCCGTGATCGGCCCACGTCAGTTTGGGAGCGGCGATGTGCTCGGACGGCGGCAGTTCCCAGTTCTGCACACCGTACGAGTGGACGAAGTAGAAACGGGTGTCCGCGTCGATGCCCTTGAACAGCGTGCTGGACTCGGGTGCTTCGACGGTGTTCCATCCCATGTGCGGCAACACATCGGCCTTCAAGCGCTCGACAGTGCCGGGCCACTCGCCGCACCCTTCGGCTTCGACGCCGAATTCGACGCCGCGCTCGAACAGGATCTGCATACCGACACAGATGCCCAGAACCGGCCGTCCGCCCGCGAGGCGCTGACCGATGATCCGCTCACCCCGAACCTCACGCAGGCCCTCCATGCACGCAGCAAAAGCGCCGACGCCGGGAACGACCAGGCCGTCTGCGGCCAGCGCCACCTTGGGATCGCTGGTTACCTCCACCTGTGCGCCGGTGCGCGCCAATGCGCGGGTGGCCGAATGCAGGTTGCCGGAGCCGTAGTCGAGGACGGCAATCGTGGAAGCGCTCATGCCCCAACTCTATCGGGCACGTCTGACGCTACTGCGATCAGTGCTCGGGCCTCGCGACACCAAGTTTGTTGTACGCGTCCATACACAGAGCAACCACTTGCGTCCGGATGGCGGCGCGGTCCACTGCCGGCTCGGGCCACGGAACCTTCACGAGCTTTTCCGTCCCGTCGACCTCGGCAACCCACTCGCCCGCAACCGAATCGAGTCCCACCATTCGCGCGCTGGTCGCGGTCGGCTCCGCGAAAGCCCGAACGATCATCAGATTGTCGCTCGTGTGATCCGCATTCATATGAGCGGTCACACCGGCGATAACCGTGTCGTCAAAGGTTGTCATAACTCCGGATCTTAGAACCTGCCGTGTGGTTGTCCGGTTTCGGATCGCCCCGCCGGCCGATCGATGTGCCGGCCACAGCGAGTGCCGGGATCAACGCGACGACACTTGCCGAGACGATGAATACCCACGTGTATCCCGACGCCGATGCCACAAATCCCAGCGCAATCGCGCCGATTCCAGTTCCGGCGTCGTATGCGATGTTCCAGATCGCGCTGGCCGATCCGATGCGTTTCGGACCTGCAGCCGAAAAAGCCATGACCAAGGATTCATTCTGCACAGCACCGAATCCGAACCCGAAAAGCACTGCAGCGCCGATCAACACCACATTCGCACCGTCGTCGACACTCAGGGCGAACAGGAGTAGACCGACTGTCGCCGACACCAAGGCCGGTGCGAGCATCTTGCCGCTACCGAATCGATCGGAGATCAATCCCGCTGAGTATCGACCCACCAGCATGGACCCACTGGCCGTCGCCAGCACCACGCCGGCGATCGCGGCACGATCCGAAATCGCGATGGGCAACAGCGAGGACAAGCCGCCGAACGACGCTGACACGCACGCAAGCGCGACCACGGGGACGATCACCGTGAACACACTCACTCGCGCAGACGTGCCGGTTGGCTGAGCGCGCAATTTCGGCAAGCGGGTGATGGCGATTACCGCGAGCGCCGGAACCACGGCGCCCAAAACGAAGACCGGTGTGGCCGACCATCGTGCCGCTATCGCCAAACCCAGTGGCAACCCTGCCATTTGAGAGGCTGCAATCGCGATGCCCTGGGCTCCGGTAGCTCGGCCCAGTATCCGCCTGGGCGCCAATTCCGCGAC
Organism: Rhodococcus sp. MS16; assembly: GCF_013277795.1. Classification (NCBI taxonomy): domain Bacteria; kingdom Bacillati; phylum Actinomycetota; class Actinomycetes; order Mycobacteriales; family Nocardiaceae; genus Rhodococcus; species Rhodococcus sp. MS16. Next base: position 544,280 of record NZ_VBTM01000004.1, on the reverse strand, counting down.
CAGTGCGCCGCCGGCGACCGTGAGCAAACCGAATCCGACACCGCGCACTGCCGACACCGACAACGCCGCAATCGAATCGGAAGACATCAACAGCACCAGCGACGGTGGCCCGAGCAACAGGCACCCCGCAGTGAGTACAGGACGATAGCCGCGAGTCCTCAACAAGCGCGGCACCAGCAACTGTGTCAGCACAGTAGCCGCCATGAAGACGCCCGTCACGGCCCCGGCCAAGGCGTCGGAGCCACCCGACTGCGCCACCACCAACGGAACAACCGGAAGCAGTAACGACCAGCCACCAAATGCGGCAGCAGCCATGACCAGGACACTGATCATCCCCGGGGTTCGGAGTAACCCCGGGGATGATGTGCGTTCGACCATCAGATGCGCAGCGCGCCGGCTACCGCTGCAAGAATTGCCAGTGCCAGAAGGATTCCCGACGCCAATTTGTTCACCTTGAACATCGAGTAGGCCCCGCCCACAGCGATTCCCGCGCCGATGAACAACAGATAGGTAAAGAGGACGCTCACAGAGTGCCCTTCGTCGAAGGCACGCCGCTCACGCGCGGATCCGGCTCGACGGCCTCACGCAGAGCGCGAGCAACAGCCTTGAACTCGGCCTCCGTGATGTGGTGCTGATCGCGTCCGTACAGAACCCGAACATGCAGGGCGATACGAGCATTGAGCGCGATCGACTCGAAGACGTGGCGGTTGATCACCGCGTGGTACGGAACGCCGGGGTACCCGCCGATGACGGAATGCACCATGTAATCCGGTTCCCCGGTATGCACGCAGTACGGACGGCCGGACACGTCGACGGACGCGTGCGCGAGGGTTTCGTCCATCGGGATGAAGGAATCACCGAATCGGCGAATACCCTTCTTGTCCCCCAATGCCTGACCCAACGCCTGACCGAGAACGATGGCGGTGTCCTCGACGGTATGGTGAGCGTCGATTTCGACGTCACCTTTCGCCTGAACACTCAAGTCGAAGCTGGCGTGCGTACCCAACGCGGTGAGCATGTGGTCGAAGAACGGGACGCCGGTGGAAACGTCGACAATGCCGGTCCCGTCCAGGTTCAATTCGACGACGATGCTGGATTCTCGCGTCGTTCGTTCGATCCGCGCAATGCGATCGCTCATGCCGTTTCTCCTGCGTTGATGAGTTCTGTACCGGCGATCTCGTCACTGGCTGTGATGAACGCGTCGTTCTCGGCTTCGAGTCCGACCGTCGCCCGCAGATATCCGGGGATACCGATGTCGCGAATGAGGACACCTCGATCGAGGTAGGCCTGCCACGCCTGCGCACTGTCGGTGAATTGACCGAACAAGATGAAGTTCGCGTCACTGGGAATCACTCGGAAACCGGTGTCCGCCAATGCCTTCGATACCCGATCACGCTCGGCTGACAATGCGTGAACGCTGGCGAGGGTCTCGTCGGCGTGACGCAGCGCAGCGCGCGCGGCAGCCTGCGTGACCACCGAGAGGTGATACGGCAAGCGCACCAACAACAATGCATCGATGAACGCGGGGGCGGCAGCCAGGTAGCCGAGTCGGCCACCGGCAAACGCAAACGCCTTGCTCATCGTGCGTGTGACCACGATCTTGGTGGGGAACTCGTCGATGAGCGTCATCGCGCTGGGGGCGGCGGAGAACTCGGCGTAAGCCTCATCGACGATCACGATGCCCGGCGCCACCTCGAGGATGCGTCGCAGTTCCGCGATGCCGACACTGTGGCCGGTCGGGTTGTTGGGACTGGTCACGAACACGACATCCGGTCGACGTTCCGCGATCACGGTGACAGCAGCATCCACGTCCAATGCGAAGTCATCCCGACGGAAGACCTCGACCCACTCGGTATCGGTGCCGTCCGCGATGATCGGGTGCATCGAGTACGAGGGCACAAATCCCATCGCGCTGCGTCCAGGACCGGCAAAGGCCTGGAGTAGTTGCTGCAGGATTTCATTCGATCCGTTGGCCGCCCACAGGTTGTCGACGGTGACCGGCACACCCGTCTGCTTCGACAGGTACGCAGCAAGATCCGTCCGCAGCGCCACAGCGTCGCGGTCGGGGTAACGGTGCAGTTCCTTGGCCGCTTCACGCACGGATTCGGCGACGTCATCGATGAGCGCCTGCGTCGGCGGATGCGGGTTCTCATTGGTGTTGAGCTGTACGGGAACCGTCAACTGCGGAGCGCCGTACGCGGACTTACCGCGCAGGTTCTCACGAATCGGGAGCGCGTCGACCGAAATCGACGCTCCGGGAGCAGTACTCATCGCAGAGCCTCGAACCGCAGACGCACAGCCTCACCGTGAGCCGGCAGGTCTTCCGCATTGGCCAGCGTGATGACATGTCCGGCAACATCTTTCAATGCCGATTCGGAGTAGTCGATCACGTGGATGCCGCGCAGGAAGGTCTGCACACTCAGTCCGGACGAGTGACGCGCACAGCCGGCCGTCGGCAGCACGTGGTTTGAGCCGGCGCAGTAGTCGCCGAGGCTGACCGGCGCCCACGGACCGACAAAAACCGCTCCGGCGCTGGTGACCTGAGCTGCGACACCGGTGGCGTCTTCGGTCTGAATCTCGAGGTGCTCGGCCGCGTAGGCGTTGACTACGCGGAGACCAGCTGCGACGTCCGAGACCAGAACGGTTCCGGACTGGCTTCCGGTGAGGGCGGTGGTGACGCGCTCGCGGTGCTTGGTGATCTCGAGTTGCGCGGCCAGAGCCTTGTCGACCGCGTCGGCCAATTCAACGCTGGTCGTGACAAGGACGCTGGCGGCCATCACGTCGTGCTCGGCCTGGCTGATGAGGTCGGCGGCAACGTGGACCGGGTCAGCGGTGTGGTCGGCGAGGATCGCGATCTCGGTGGGACCGGCTTCTGCGTCGATGCCGACCAGTCCGCGGCACAGACGCTTGGCCGCAGTGACGTAGATGTTGCCGGGACCAGTGATGAGGTCGACCGGGACAAGCTCGGTTCCATCGGTGTCGGTTCCGCCGTAGGTAAGGAGGGCGACGCCCTGCCCGCCGCCGACGGCCCACACCTCGTCGACGCCGAGCATGGCCGCGGCGGCAAGAATGGTCGGGTGCGGCAATCCGCCGAAGTCGGCTTGGGGCGGCGAGGCGACAACAAGCGATCCGACGCCGGCAGTCTGGGCCGGGACGACGTTCATGACAACGCTCGACGGATACACGGCGTTGCCGCCGGGAACATAGAGACCAACACGCTCGACCGGAACCCAACGCTCGGTGACCGTGCCACCCGGAACGACCTCGGTGACGGTGTCCTTGCGACGCTGATCGGCGTGCACCTTGCGAGTGCGCTCGATCGCAACCTCGAGGGCTTCCTTGACTGCGGGGTCGAGTTCACGAAGTGCGCGCTCGAGCTCAGCTGCGGGCACACGAACCGACCCGGGACGAACGCCGTCGAACTTCTCGCCGAACTCGAGAGCAGCTTCTGCGCCACGATCGCGAACGGCCTCGACCATCGGGCGAACCTGATGCAGCACCGCATCCACATCCACTCCACCTCGCGGAAGCGCGGCACGAAGTTCGGCCGTGGATGGGGTACGACCACGCAGGTCGGTGCGGGCAAGCATGAGAGTTCCTCTCGTACGCAAACGGGGGACCTGTGTCTCGCGGAGAGAACACAGAACTGACGTCAATTATTCAGGATAGTCGCACCCTGTTAAGCACCGGTCCACCTGCGGCGCTCAGCGACCACCCGCCATCGCCGCCAGTGGCGGCGGTCACGGTCGATCGGCGTCGCGGGATGTAGGCAAATTCCACATCCGACATTTCGAAGGTCGCTGTGTTTATAACAAACGCGTCACGCACCGCTAGGGTCGAAAGTCGTGACAGACAGTGACGTGGCCGTGGCCGCACCTCCCACCCCGCCGATTCCGCAGCGCGCCGCACGGCAGTCGCACGCAAGGATGGTGGCAATCGTTGCCTCCATTCTCGGAATCCTCGCGTGTGTATCCATACCGTTCCTGCCTATCCAGCAGGACACGGCCGGCATCAACTGGCCACAGGCCGGTTCGACGACCAGCGTCGAATCCCCCCTCGTCTCGTACACACCGCAGCGGTTCGAGGCCTCCATTCCGTGCGCGTCGATAAACGAGCTGGCAGGAACGGGTGGAACCCTCGTATCTACCGCGCCCACAAGCGCCGCCGATGCGCGTCGCTACGGGTTCGTCGCTACGGTGTCGCCCGCATCGGCAGACGCACCCGCACGCGTCGACGCGATCCTGCGGGACGAGGTTGTGTTCTCGGGACCGCTCGACGAACTCCCCGGCGGTTGTGCGCTGACGGTGCTCGCCGAGCCCACCCGGACGACGGTCTCCGTCACCGGGTCAGAGCCACGGATTCTCGATGGTGACCACCGGCCGCAAGTTGTCGGCGTGTTCAGCGACCTGAACACCGCTGCCGCCGGATTGGACGTCTCGATAGTCTCCGACTCCCGATTCACGTCGAGCCCGTCGACGATCAAAACGCTCGCCATGATTCTCGGTGCGCTGACCGCGATCATCTCGCTCGTCGCGTTGCACCGCCTCGATAATCTCGACGGCCGTCACAGCCGCAAATTTCTGCCGACGAGGTGGTGGAAATTCACCCGCGTCGACGGTGTTGTCATCGGAACATTGGTGCTGTGGCACTTCATCGGAGCCACGACAACCGACGACGGCTACCAGTTCACGATGGCCAGGGCAGCTGAGCAATCCGGGTACATGTCGAACTACTTCCGCTGGTTCGCCGTCCCGGAAACACCGTTCGGAACCCCCTACTACAACATCCTCGGACTACTCGCGCACATCAGTCCGGCAAGCCCGTGGGTCCGGCTCCCAGCACTGGTGGCCGGCGTCGTCGCGTGGCTTGTCATCAGTCGTGAGGTCGCCCCGCGCCTCGGCGCAGCAATCCGCGGAAACCGTCTTGCTCTCTGGACCGGCGCGCTCGTTTTTCTCGCATTCTGGCTCCCGTTCAACAACGGATTGCGCCCCGAACCGATTGTTGCACTCGGCGTTCTCCTGACGTGGTGCTCGATCGAACGCGCCATCGCGACACGTCGACTCCTGCCGGTTGCCGTCGCAATTCTGATTGCCGGGTTCACGTTGACGGCAGGTCCGTCCGGACTGATCTGCTTCGCCGCGCTGATCGCCGGCATCCGTCCCGTCATCGGCATCATCGTCGAACGCGCTCGGACCACCGGTTACCTCGCTGCCGTCGGACCGCTTCTTGCTGCAGGACTGTCGATTCTCATCCCCGCCTTCGGCGATCAGAGCCTGGCCGCCGTCATCGAAATGCAGCGCGTTCACTCGATCTCACCGAACGCTCCGTGGTTCGACGAATATCTGCGCTACCAGTACCTGCTCAACATCTCCGTCGACGGATCACTGACACGGCGCTTCGGCGTTTTTGTCATGTTCCTGTGCCTTGGAGTCTGCACCGCGATGATGCTCCGCAAAGGCGGCCGCATCCCCGGATTGGCCGCCGGCCCGCCGCGGCGAATTGTCGGTCTCACCATCGGCGCGCTGCCGCTGCTGATGTTCTCGCCCACCAAGTGGACTCACCACTTCGGGATCTTCGCGGGGCTGACAGCAATACTCGCAATGATGACGGCAGTTGCGGTCGGAACCACCCTTCTGCGTTCCCCGCGCAATCGCGCGCTGTTCGCCGCAGGCGTGCTGTTCCTGCTCGCAGTGGCGTTCACCGGCAGCAACAGCTACTACTACGTCTCGAGCTACAGCGTTCCCTGGTGGGACAAACCCGTATCGATCAGTGGGCTCGGCGCGAGCACCGTTCTCCTCGGGCTGACCGTGCTGATGCTCGGGGTCGCCGCGTGGTACTTCTTCCGTGAGCCGTACACCGTCGGCAAGGAAATGTCGCCGCGTCAGGCTCGCCTACTGGCCATCTCACCGCTGACCGTCGCGGCCGGTGCCATGGTTCTCTTCGAAGTTCTCTCGATGTCCAAGGGCGTGATCAGCCAGTACCCGGCCTATTCGGTGGGTCGCGCGAACGTCGACGCGGTGCTCGGACAACCCTGTGGACTAGCCAACGACGTCCTGCTCGAAACAGATCCGAACGCATCGATGCTGGCTCCGTTGTCCGGCGACATCGCAACCGCACTTTCAGCCGGCGGCGCCACCGGATTTGATCCGAACGGTGTTGCCGGCGACCTCAGCGCCGACGAGGAAGCGACTGCCACCGGTGGTGCCAACACTGTCGACAGCGACGAGACCACGGCCGGAAACTCCGCCGGAACCGGTGGTGGCGCTGGAGTGACCGGCGTCAACGGCAGTTCGGTCGCGTTGCCGTTCGGCCTCGATCCCGCCACAACTCCGGTGATGGGCAGCTACGGCCAAGCCGCACCGGGCACCCTGACCAGTGGGTGGTACAAACTTCCCGACCTCAGCGACAGCGGCACCCGCGGCGACATCATTTCCATCGCCGCAGCCGGACGCGTCCGATCCGTCGACACCGACGGCATCGTCACGTACGGGCAGAACGTCGAGGTCGAATACGGCACCGCGCGAGGTGCCGATGACGTCGAAATCGGTGGCCGAATCGCACCTCTCGACATCGGCCCGTCGCCGTCGTGGCGCAACCTTCGCGTTCCTCTCGACCAGATTCCTGTGGAAGCCAACACTATTCGTCTTGTTGTCAGCGATCTCGACAGCAAGGACGATCAATGGGTAGCGGTTACTCCGCCGCGTGTACCGCAAACACAGAAACTGCAGGACGTTGTCGGTTCCGAAACTCCCGTGATGTTGGATTGGGCTGTGGGTCTGGCCTTTCCGTGCCAGCGCCCGTTCGATCATCGCGTCGGCGTTGCCGAGGTTCCCGAGTACCGCATCCTGCCCGATCACAGCGGCGCACTCGTGACCACAGCGTGGCAGGACCACTTCGGTGGTGGTCCGCTCGGGTGGATCGATCTCCTCGTCAGTGCGCAGACCATACCGTCGTATCTCGACAACGACTGGGGTCGCGACTGGGGTTCGATCGAGAAATACACTCGACTGGATCCTGCGGCGGTACCCGCGGAACTCGACGAATCCCGCGTGCAACGTTCGGGTATGTGGACTCCCGGTCCGATGACGATTGAATTCTGATCCTGCAAAAGCCACCTTTCTGGACACCTGTATGACCTAACCTCCCATCATGGGAGTCACGTCACGGTCGATTGCCGCCGCCTTACTCGCCCTCGTGATCGGGGCGGCGGCATCGCCGGCGCAGGCATCGGGAACTCCTTCCGAGGAGTTCCTGTGGGGCGTTGCCACTTCCGGTTTTCAATCCGAGGGTTCCTCCCCCGACAGCAACTGGTCGAGATACTCCGCATCGGGTCGCACCCACGACGCCATCGGCGACTCGGTCGACTTTCGGCACCGCTTCACCGAGGACATCGACCGCGCGGCAGATCTGGGCGCGCAGGTGTTCCGCTTCGGCGTCGAATGGGCGCGGGTGCAACCCTCACCCGGAACGTGGAACGACACCGAATTCGGATACTACGATGCTGTTGTCGCGCATATCCTGGCCCGCGGAATGACGCCGATGATCACTCTCGATCACTGGGTATATCCGGGTTGGGTCGTCGATCAAGATGGGTGGACAAACCCGAAAACCGAAGCCGACTGGCTGACCAGCGCCGAGAAGGTGGTCGCGCGATATTCGGGGGTCGGAGCATTGTGGATCACGATCAACGAACCGACGGTGTACGTGCAGCGTGAGTTGACGTACGGCGGAATCACTCTCCCCCAGGCACCCTTGATGTTCGACGCACTTGTTCGAGTGCACCGATCGATCTACGACCGCATCCACGTCCTCGACCCGGGCGCTCGCGTCAGCAGCAACTTCGCGTTCATTCCGGGTGTCTCGGAGGCAATCGACTCCGTGTTCACCGATCGGGTGAGCGACAAACTCGACTTCCTCGGTATCGACTACTACTACGGTGTGGCACTGGACAACCCGACCGCGGCCTATGCCGCGATCGACGAATTCTACAACGTCACACCACAGCCCGAGGGTTTGTACGACGCACTGATGCGCTATTCGCGCAAGTACCCGGAACTCCCCCTCTACGTCGTCGAGAACGGAATGCCCACAGACAACGGAAATCCTCGCCCCGACGGGTACACGCGCTCGAATCATCTGAGCGACCACGTCTATTGGATGGAACGCGCCCGCGAGGACGGCGCCGACGTTATCGGATACAACTACTGGTCCATCACCGACAACTACGAATGGGGTTCGTACCGGCCACGTTTCGGTCTGTACACCGTCGACGTCCTGACCGATCCCACCCTCACCCGTACCCCCACCGACGGTGTGGAGACGTACCGGAACATCATCGAAGACAACGGCGTCGGGCCGGATTACGTACCCGTGAAAGCTCCCGCATTCTGCTCGCTTGTCGATCCCCCACTCAGTTGCACCAACACCATGCGATAGGAACTCTCATGTCCACGTTCGGAAAGACCGTCGCCACTGCAGCCATCTCTGCAGCAATGATTTTTACCGGTGCTTCACTTGCCCAAGCCGCACCGGACTCACCCCGTGAGGCAGAAGCCCGGGCCTACATCGACGCATTGGTTTCTCACGACGTCACCGACGTGCACTTCGCGCCGGACGCCACGCGCGTCGAAGCAGGCATCCAAACCGGGTTCTCGGGCCCTCAGTTGAGCGCCGACCTCGATCACGGTGTGCAGTACACCGTGATTCAGTCCGTGCGTGATCTTCGAATGACCGAAGAGGGGGACGTCGTGACCGCCGTCTATCTCCTCGATGCCGGCGTTGCCGACACACGCTTGATGACGGTCGAGATCCGGGAGACATTCGAGATTCGCGACGGCCTCATTCACGTCATCGTGGCAGATATCATGCCCGTATCGCTGTCCTGACTCAGTCCCTACCTCACTCTGTATCGCAGATAGACAACTCCGCTCCGAAACGCCTTCTGCTCCATCCGTTCGAGGTCGACATGAACGTCGGCAGACAATGCGCGCAGTCCGCTACCGACGATCACTGGGCAAAGGAACAGGTGAATCTCGTCGACCAGACCGGCGGCCAGCGCATGCGCTGCCAGTGTGGGACCACCGATCGAAATATCCTGCGTCGCCCTTGCTTTCATCGCCCGCACGGCTTCGGAGTCAAAGGTTCGCTCGATACGGGTTCGCTGAGTCGACGGTTCCGCCAGCGTCGTGGAGAACACAACTTTGTCCGCTCGGCGCCAGATCCGAGCGAAATCTTCGGCAATCGGGTCGGGATCTGCCATCGTTTCCCACGCTGCCATGACCTCGTACATCCGGCGCCCGTACAGGTGCGTGCCCACGTCACGTTCGAGGTTGTTGGCAAAGCCGTGTACCTCGGCGTCCGGCATTGCCCAGTCGAAGTTCCCCTCCTTGTCGGCGACATAGCCGTCGATCGAGCAGATCGCCGAGTACTCGAGGTTCACCATCGGTCAAGGTGCAGAATGTTGTCGATCGGCTCGCGTGCCGCCGGTTTGAAGGTCTCTCCCGTGAAGTACGCGGTGGGTACCAGCGCGCCCTGGTGGAAGCCCGCCGGGATTCCCAGGATTTCTGCGACTTCGGCTTCGCGCGCAAGGTGCAGTGTTGTCCACGCCGTTCCCAATCCGCGGGCGCGCGCCGCCAATGCGTAACTCCACGCCGCGGGAAGTAACGATCCCCAGAGTCCCGCCTGATTACCGGCAGGCAAGGTCCGCTCCGCCTTGATGCACGGAATCATCAGCACCGGAACTTCACCCATGTGTTGGCCGAGCCACTCGGCACTACTTCCGACACGCGCTTGGACTGCAGCCCGATCCGGATCGTCACTGAACAACTGCGCCGGAGCCCCCTGCGACGCCAAATAGCTCTCCGTGACGTCTTTGTAAATGTCGCCGATCTGTCGACGCAGTTCGGGGTCGGTCACCACCACCCATTGCCATCCCTGGCGGTTCGATCCCGACGGAGCTTGCAACGCGATCTCCAGGCATTCCTTGATCAGATCCAGAGGAACGGGCCTTGTCAGGTCCAAGCGCTTTCGTACCGTGCGCGTTGTCGTCAACAATTCGTCGGGCGTCAGGTCCAGAACCGGAAATTCACTCATCAATCGATCATCGCATCGACGGGACGAGCGGCGCTGGAAATGTGGCTCAGTGTGGACTACTGCGCTGACACATCAGCCACGACGCGGTTGCGACCGTCCGACTTCGCCTCGTACATCGCTTTGTCTGCACGAGACAAAGCCTCCTTGATCTGTTCCTGCCCCGTCAGTTTCCCGTGCGCGCCCGACGCGAGTTGTGCAACACCGATACTGACCGTGATCGGAACGTCGTCGGAACGCACGGCGACCTCCCCCCGAATCGCTTCTGCAAGTCGCGTGAGCCCTGCTATATCGCCGCGCACCGCGATAGCAAACTCATCGCCACCTGTTCGAGCTACTGCCGCGTCCACGCCGACGACTCGTTCGAGTCTGCGCGAAAGCAACCGCAACACCGTGTCACCGCCGTCGTGACCGGACCCGTCGTTGACCGCCTTGAAGTTGTCGATGTCGAGCAGTAGCACGCCGGATCGACCAGGCTCACGCTCTTCCGCAATCTGCATCCACAATTCGAAGCCTCGCCGGTTGAGGAGTCCGGTCAACGGATCACGATTGGCATTCGCAAATTGAGTGCGGTACGACGTCAGCATGCCCGCCGAGAACGACCTGAGTAGGACAAGCGTCGCATTGACAGCGATCACCGACGTTACCGCCCTCGCAAGAATTCCCGCAATATCGTGGTATCCATGACGCCACGTGAGAATGGCAAAAACGGCGATCACACAACTCGTGAAGACCATGTGCACCACGGTCTCTGCCCACCGGACAAAATGCGCCACGTACACACTGATCACCGCAAACAGAGCTGTCCCGTACAGCGCCAATTCGTGATTGGCGAACGTCGCCAGTACTACGGTCACACCCAAATCTGCATAGAGAACGAAGTACGTGCTCGCCCGCGGAACGGAATGATGCCCCATATCCCGGTTCCACCAGATGATGCCGAATCGAATTCGACTGACCAGATACGCTGCCGGAAGAGTACTGACCAGGACCAGCACCGCAACAATTCTCCGGAACGCAGTGTTCTGACCTTCATCGGAAAACGCAGCACACACCCCGACAAGAGCAAAAACGGGAACCAGCACGGCGATTCCGTTACGCATACGGGTTTCGGAAACCTCGATCTGATTACGAATCAACGAACGCGGCCCTGCGTCACCGCCAAAATTCATCACGCCGATCCCCCGCCTGGCAAATATTCAGACAACAAGAACGAATGTACCGTGCCGGAACGGTCGGTACCACTCCGAACCCACCAACACGTACAACTACACTTCTTCGGAGTCCCGTCACCTTCACGGGCCGCACACCTTCCCAGCCGAAAGGCAAAAGTATGAGTTGGCACGTGTGGTTGGCATTCTTCGGCGCAAGTTGGGTGATCAGTCTGTCGCCCGGCGCCGGGGCAATCGCCTCGATGTCCTCCGGTCTGGCCGTCGGACTCCGTCGCGGCTACTGGAACATTCTCGGATTGCAACTCGGACTTCTCCTGCAGATCGGAATCGTCGCGGCCGGCGTCGGCGCGATCCTCGCCAACTCGACGGCGGCGTTCTCGATCATCAAATGGCTGGGCGTCGCCTACCTGGTGTATCTCGGAGTGCGGCAGTGGCGGTCCGCTCCCAGCGAGATAACCACCGACTCCGAAGCCGCGCGGCGCTCCGGTCCGATGATGATGGTGCGTGGGTTCCTGGTAAATGCCAGCAATCCCAAAGCCGTGGTGTTCATGCTCGCAGTTCTTCCGCAGTTCCTCGATCCGAACGCGCCACTGGTACCGCAGTACCTGATCATCGCGGCGACCATGTGCGCGGTCGATGTCGTCGTGATGACCGGATACACCGGACTTGCGGCTCGGGTCCTGCGGCTCATGCGGTCACCGAAACAGCAGAGAATCACCAACCGTGTTTTTGCCGGACTGTTCTTCGGGGCGGCAGGCTTCCTGTCGAGCATCGGCCGCGCCGCGGCCTGACCTACCGGTGTCAGCTCATAATCCGGCGATCAAATTGACTACCGACGCGACGATGACCGAGCCGAACAGATACGACAGCAACGCGTGGCCGAGCGCCATTGCCCGCATATCCGACGACTGCAAATTGGTGTCCGAGATCGCGAAGCTCATACCCACGGTATAGGCGACATAGGCAAAATCGCTGTACCGCGGCGGATCTTCCTGATTGAAGTCGATCCCACCGTCCGGACCTGTGTAGTACAACCGGGCGTATCCCAGAGCGAACAGCGTGTGCACCGCCATCCACGAAATGACAACGCTGATAACCGCAACCGACGCGGCGACAACTTGGTATCGACGGCCGTCAGGGGAAGCAACAAGCAGGAGCGCGATACCGACCAGGCTGGCCACCGCTGCACCGAGAACGAGAAGGTGTGCGACATTGCGTGCCGGTTCCTCACGAGTCGCGTGGCTGGCCGTCGTCACAGCGTCGAACGGCCACACCAGGATCCACGTCCAGACCGTGAACACCAGCGCCGCCACATTCCAGCCGATCAGAAAGGAGAATCGCGGAAAGCCCACCATCCACATGACAATTCCCGCGACAATGCCGAGCACCAGTCCCGCGGTGACTCGCAGTGCGGGCCCGGCACCCAAGCCGCTCTGGTTTCCCGGAATCGGCAAATCCTGCAATGGCTCGTTCACCCGCTCAGTCAACCATCGACGCATCGAACGCGCCCGCGATCCGGCTCAGCGATACCAGTTGCGCCGCGATCGCGGCATGCCACTTGATCCTCGTTCACCGGGTTTCACCGCCAGCACTTGATGAATGGTCAGTCGATGCGCCTCCTCGAAGCCGAGAGCGCTGGCCGCAAGGTACAACAACCACGTACGGACCCGCGCGTCGCCGACCTCGGCAACAGCAGCGTCCCAGTTCTCCCGCAGATTCGCCACCCACGCACGCAGTGTCAGCGCATAGTGTTCGCGCAGCGCATCACTGTCCCGAGTCTCGAATCCTGAACGCTCCAGAGCGTCAACCGTTTTACTCAACGGAAGGATCTCACCGTCCGGGAAGATGTATCTGTCGATGAAACCAGGAGCGTCGACAACCTTATCCGGCAACGACTTCACCGAAGCAATGGCGTGATTGAGAAAGCGTCCCTCCGGCTTCAGTAACCCGTGCAGGTGTGCCGCATAGACCGGCAGGTTCGCCAAACCCACGTGTTCCGACATACCGATGCTCGAAATAGCGTCGTACGGGCCGTCATCCACGTCGCGGTAATCCTGCACCCGAACCTCGATATGTTCTGTCAATCCCGCGTCCGCTACCCGGGCCTTGGCGTACTCCACCTGTTCGCGGCTGAGCGAAACACCGACAACGTCGACGCCGTAATTCTGCGCCGCATGCAGTGCCATCGATCCCCACCCACACCCGACGTCGAGCAGGCGCATTCCCGGCTTCAAATCCAACTTCCGGCAGATCAGATCAAGTTTCTCTCGCTGCGCGTCCTCGAGTGACACAGTGCCGTCCGGCCAGTACCCGCACGAATAGACCATGCTCGGTCCGAGAAACAGCTCGTAGAAACGATTTCCGACGTCATAGTGGTGAGAGACAGTCGCCGAATCACGAGACTTGCTGTGGCGCTTCCCCCGTTTGGAGCGCATCTCGATCTCGGGTGGCGACGGCGGAAGCCCGACCGCGCCCAAGCCGACAAAAGTCACCACCGACCGGGCAATCGTGCGTGCCGACATTCCGGCCAGGCGATGCTCACCAATCCGCGAAATAAGATCCGGAACATCCAGCAGCGCAAAGATGTCTCCGTCGACGTCCAAGTCTCCAGAGACGTACGCCCGCGCCAAACCCAATTCGTTCGGCGAGTAGAGAACCCTCCGCAGCGCGCGTCGGTTCCGGAAAAAGACCCGGGCCGCTGCGTCGGGAGGGCCGGCTTGGGATCCGTCCCAACAGCGCACCTGGATTGGGAGTTCGATCCCCACCAATTCCTCGAACAGTGTCAGAACCTTGGTTGCGGCACCAGTCACCCATTCGTCCCTTCCCCGAAACGACAGCCTCCGATACTCGAAATCTACGCCCGGGACAGCGAAATTTCGCGGCATATGTGAGGTTTGGTGCATCCCCTTTCGGAGCGAACGTACCTTTCGGCGCGTTCACGGCGATGGATGTACCTTTCGCTCAAAAAGGAGGGTAGAGGACCATCAGCCGAATCAGGGTTCCACGAGACCAGCCAGGAATTCCACCAGCAGTCGCGTCGTGACCTCGCGGGGCAAGGACTCGACGGCGGCGAGGACCGCAGCCATGTCGAGGGGCGAGTCGCCAGTGCCCTTCGGATCCAGCCCCGCCGACACGAGCGCTGCCGCAACAGCCTCACTGGGCAATGTGCGAACATCGTCGACGCTTACGTCACCGCGCTCGAACGCGCCGGCCAGCTCGGCCAGCGCGGGCGGCGGTCCGGCCGCGGGAAGGCCCCGAACATCGTCGGCCCCCAACACCAACGCACTGGTCAGCTCACTCAGCACACTGTCCGTCACGGGCGTGATCGTGAGATGGGTGGTTCGCGGCAATGCAGTTCCGTCGTGTTGCGTCGACGCGGGTTGCCCCTGGAGCACAAACCCTCGAACGCCGACGGCGGTGGCCCAGCGATGTGGATCGACCTGCCGGTCCGGCGGCACTCCCCCATCCGCCGCTACTGCGAAGAGTGGGCCGACCGGCGTTCCGACGACGCGCAAACCGTCGATGCGGTCAATCGTGTCCACGAGCGAGGCAGTTGCCCGGTGAGCGCGCGCAACCAGGTCGGCGTAACCCGATTCGCCCAGCACTTGGGTGATGGACCAGGCTCCGGCCAGGGCGGCAACGGATTTCGACCCCATCAGTGTCGGATTGACCACGGGATATCCGGGCCACGCTGTAAGCCCGAAGTACTGCTTGCGATGCAGATCACGCCCCCGGTACAGAAGAACCGACGCACCTTTTGGCGAGTAGCCGTACTTGTGTACGTCGGCCGAGATACTGGTGACACCGGGAACCTGGAAGTCCCAGGCCGGCAGTTCACCCCACCAGGGCAGGGCAAACCCTCCGATGCAGGCATCGACGTGAAACGGAACCGACTGTGTACGAGCAATTTCCGCGATCTCGACGATCGGGTCGAGAGCAGCAAACGGATAGCTCGGTGCCGACGCCACGATCAGCACCGTGTCGCTCCGCAGAGCCGATCCAATGTCGGCGGCGCGCACACGACCGGAATTTGGATCGACTGCGACGAGGATCAGTTCGAGTCCGAGTAGGTGCGCCGCCTTGTGGAAAGCAGCATGAGCGGTAGTAGGCAGGACTATCGATCCCTCTCCCGGCGGAAGTCCGCGCAGGTCGCGGGCGGCTTTGACGGCCAGCACACAACTTTCGGTGCCACCGCTGGTGACGTTGCCGATAACATCGCCATCTCCGTGGAGGAATCCGCGGACGAACCCGACGAGTTCTCGTTCCATCACCGCGGTGGACGGAAACACCGTGGGATCAAGCCCGTTGACGGGTTGTACTAATTGCGCTGCGTCCGTGGCCAACTGATCAAGCGCGGCCAGTCCGCTGTCGTACACGTAAGACAAAACTCGCCCACCGTGGGTGGGGGCGTCCTGTTCACGCAGGCTGCGGAGTCTCTCCAGCACTTCCGCAGACCGTTGCTCGATCGAGGTATTACCAAGAAAAGAGTTGGTGTCACTAGCGGTCATCGTGCTCCTGTTCACTGCTGTATGCGCGTAAGACGACAAGGCTGATCGCGACCAGAGCGGCCGGGGCCAGAGAGAATCCGAGGGCGATGCCGGTGATTGCGGAGTCCGGCTGGTCAACCGTCTCCCCTGCCTGCGAGGACACAAAGCCTGTCGACGCCAGAAACAGAAGGAACACTGCTGGTCCGAGTGCAAGACCAGCAGTCTCTGCTGCCGTCCAGATCCCGCTGAGCGAGCCGCCTCGTTGGCGTCCGCCGATGCGGGCATCGTCTTCGATTACGTCGGGAAGCATGGCCAACGGAAATACCTGCATTCCGGCGTAGCCGACGCCCGCCAGTCCGACCGCACCGTAGATCCACGCTCCGGCGTCAACTGCGGCGAACGCCAAAAGCAGTGTGGCGACAACAAAGACCGTCGATGCGACAACATATCCGCGGAGCTTGCCGTGGCGATGGGAATAGCGGTACCACAGCGGCATGATGACCAGCGCCGGGCCGACCAACGCCGCGAACAGCCCCGTGATGGCGTCTTCGTTCCCCATGACATACGTCGCGAGATACTGGGCACCGCCCAACATCACGGCCGTCGCGAGGGCTTGCAGGACAAACACGATCACGAGCAAACGGAACGATCGCGTACTGCGAACTGCGTCGAATCCGTCGCGATACTGCGAGAGCAATGAGCCCACCGGGGCATCGGCGCGTGTCACCGTGCGCCGCGCCGCGCCGAATACCGCCCAGAGCATTGCCCCGCACATCAACGCCGACACGCCCACGGCCATCACCAGATAGCCCGCAGCCCCACCTCCAGCAGCGTTGCGAAGCGCTGGTCCCCCGCCACCGATCACAAGAATTGCCAAGGCCAGTACCGCTATTCGGACGGACACCAATCGAGTGCGCTCGTGATAGTCGCCCGTCAGTTCTGTAGGCAGGGCGATGTACGGCACTTGGAACAGGCTGTAGGCGCTCGCTGCCAGCAGGAAAAACACCAGTACCCACACCGCGCCGACACCCGGGCCGGCTGACACCGGTGCAGCAAAGGTGAGTACGAAGAGCAACGGAAGGGCAAGCGAACCCGCCAACATCAGGGGTACGCGCGTGCCCGTTCGATGCGAACTTCGATCACTGACCGTGCCGATCAGCGGATCGACAAGTACGTCCGCAATCTTGGGAACAATTACTACCAGCGACGCCAAACCAGCCGCGACGCCCAAGGTGTCGGTGAGGTAGTACGCCAGTACCAATCCTGGCAGGACGCCAAAACCACCCGTCCCGACACTTCCCGCGGCGTAGGCGGCAACAACCCCCCGCGACAACCGTCCGCCCGCGCGGCGTCCGCTGCCCTGTATGGGCTTTTCTGTGGTCACCAATCACACACTAGATGGCGACGTGCATCCTCAAGAGCAAAAGCCGGGAGACACGGATAACTCGGAAAACACCTTGAGGCACCTTCTGCCGAGACGCTTCGAGCCTCGCTTGGTCAGTCCTCGGCATCCCAGGTGGCTACGGCCCAGATAACAATGACATCGAGCGCGATGATCAGGATCGACCAGAGCGGATAATGCGGAAGCCACAGGAAGTTCGCGATGATCGAGAGCGCTGCAATCAGGATCGCAGCGATACGCGCCCACGTGGCAGCCATCATCATTCCGATGGCAATCGCGAGGCCAACGACGCCCAGGGCTATGTGAATCCAACCCCACGTCGTCACATCGAATTCGTAGACGTAGTTGACCCCGACAACAAAAAGGTCGTCGTTCGCGACAGCCGAAATCCCTTGAAGGAGAGAAATGATGCCGACAATGAAGAGAAGGGCTGCTGCTGCAAAATTTGTGCCGGTCGCGATGCCACTGCGCACCGGATGAGCGTGTGACGGTGACGATGTGTCGGTCATATTCTTGCCTCTCGCAGAAGGAGATGTCGACGATGAAAGTTAGCGATCGGTGGAATGCGCAGCGTTGCTCGAAGTCCGGCGGTACCACTGCCAGCCTGCGGTGATCAGGACAGCTCCGACCAGCGAGCCGATGATTCCACTGGGACGCAATGAAAGTCCGTCACCCGCAATCAGACTCACGAGCAAGCCGCCGACCAGCGATCCACCAATTCCCGCGATAAAAGCGAAGGGCCAGTCCAATCGTCGGGTGTTGCCACCGAGAATCAACTGGGCACCCGCTCCGATGACGGTTCCGAACAAGATCATTCCGATGATGAGCATGAGGCAAAGCCCTTTCAGCTAGGCGTACTCCGCGAACCGAACACGACGCTTTCGCGCAATCTTTCCCATATGTCCGTTTATCCGTCGGTGAATTGAGCAAAATCCGCTGACCGCCTTGCTTCTACCTGCACTGTTCTCTCGCGCACTTCTGCATCGCGCACTTCTACTTCGCGCACCTCTACTTCGCGCACCTCTACTTCGAGGAAACGGGTAGCTGAAATGTATCCGGCCACTGGCGGTCGGACATCACCCGCTGAGGGTGATATTTCGACTCCTTCCACGTAAAAACCGACCCGGGACTGGTGGTGTCCCGGGTCGGCTGTGGCGAGTTCGGCACAGATTACTGCGCGTCTGCTGAAGCCTTCCCTCTCGTCAGGGCAAGCGCCGACAGCGCGATGAGCGCACTGACGACCATTGCGATGGCCATAGGCAGGGCGGTGCCCTCCCCGCCGATCCCGACGAGCGGGGAAATCGCAGCAGCGAGCAGGAACTGCAGCGCACCAAGCACTGCCGATCCGGTACCGGCGGCCTGCCGCGCCTCACCGAGCGCCAAGGTTGTGGCGTTGGCGATGACAAGGCCGAGGCTGGCCATCGTGCACCACAACGCGATCAGAGTGATCCACAGAACGGGCCCGGCAAGCGCATTGATCAGCATGCCTGCCGAAAACACCGCGAGCAACGTGAGACCGATCCGCAACGTCACCCGGTCACCTAGTTTCGCGACAACCCCGCCGTTGGCGACGCTGAAGATCACAAGACCGACCGCGTTGACGGTGAAAACAACTGTGTACCAAGCAGTGGAGAGTCCGTGCACATTCTGCAGGACAAACGGTGACGCAGAGATGTACGCAAACATGACACCAAAAGCGAAGGCGTACGCGAGGGTGAACCCGACGTACCGGCGGTTCCGCAGAACGTTTCGAGCCTCACCCAGCATCGCGGCAGCGCCGCCGGTGGTGCGCAATTCCTTCGGGAGCGTTTCCGATACCAATGCAAGGACGCACACGAACATCAACGCGGACAGCACTGTCAGAACCCAGAACACGCCACGCCACCCGAAATTAGTGACAACAACACCGCCGAGTAGCGGCGCGATTACCGGTGCTACTGCGTTGATCACCACGAGCAGGCTGAACAATTTTGCCGCAGCGGCACCGCGGGCACGATCGGAGATCACCGCGCGGCCCAGGACAATTCCCGCCGCCCCGGCAAAGCCCTGCACAAAGCGCGCTGCGGCCAGAAGTTCGATGCTCGGCGCCAGTGCGGCGCCGGCACTGAAGACGGCGCAAGCCGCAGTCCCGATGAGAAGTAGTGGCCGTCGACCGTACCGATCGGAGAGCGGGCCGAACACAAGTTGCCCAAGGGCAAGGCCGACCAGGAAGGTCGTGAGTGTCAGCTGTACGGCTGATGCACTGGTATCGAACTCCACCGACATCTCAGGGAATGCCGGCAGATACATGTCGATGGCCAGTGGTGCCACAGCCGCCAACAGAGCCAATGTGGCGATGATCTTGGCGGGTAGATGTGTCGCGTGTCCCGCGTCCGACACAGACACCGGGTCGGACTCCACCATGGTGTCTGCTTCCTGCACGTGCTGTTTCACATTGATCCTTCATCCAGTTTTGCACTACGGCTATATCTAGAAATAGATATAGATTTATATATATCTTAACGTCTAGACTGGGTTCGTGTCCAACAAATCGGTTGCAACAGATGACGATGTCCAGCGCTTGGCACATACGGCGCGTTCGGTGGTGTGGGCATTGCGGCGCTTCGGCGAGAAGGAGGCGGGCTTGTCCCGACTCCCCCATTCCGAGATCGAAGTCCTCCGCGTAATCGAGGAACATCCCGGCAGTACGGTGTCGGAGATCGCGCGCGCCTTGAACTTGCAAAGCAGCAACGTCAGCACAACGGTTCGCCGACTGGTGGACCAAGGCCTACTCGAAAAGCGATCCGATCCCAGCGACGGACGCTCGTTCCGCCTGCACCAAACCCCAGTGGCCACCCGCAACAACCAGAAGATCGACCAGATGTGGGCCGACGGCATTCGAAGCCTCTTGGCGGGAATGGATCCCGACGACGCGGCCAAACTTGTCGACGCGGCGCCACTCCTGGCCCGCCTGGGATCCATGCCGACGGACTGAACAACCGGTGCAGGCGGTCTGAACTTTCAATTGACTTGAAAGTTCAGGGAAGGCTAGCCTATGCTTCCTGTGCGCTAGTCCATCTTGCTCGGCGATCCACGAGAGCCACAAGAGCACTCCGGCGCCTCGACACCGAAAGGCTCTTCATGCGATACGCCCCCGTGCGATCCCTCCGCCGGTCTGCGCTCCTGAGTGGACTTGTCATCGCCGCCCTGGCAATCGGCGGTTGCAGTACCAGTAGCAGCGACACCACCGACACCAATACCGGCAACTTCGAGACCGTCACTATCGAGCATGCTCTCGGCAAGGCAGTCATCACCGAGAAGCCGGAGCGGATCGTCACGCTCGGCATGGGTTCCGCCGAGACAGTCATAGCGCTGGGTACCATTCCCGTCGGCGTCGAGAAATATTCATGGGGCAGTGACGAATCCGGCTACCTCCCCTGGGTTCACGAGGCAGTCACCGAACAAGGCGGTGAACTCCCCGAGCAGTTCACCGGCGGAGCCGATCTGAACATCGAAGCGATCATCGCTCTTGATCCCGATCTGATCCTCGCACCATGGTCCGGTATCACCCAGCAGCAGTTCGACTCCCTCAACGCCTTTGCACCCACCGTTGCGTACGAGGAAAGCCCGTGGACCATCACATGGGAAGAGCAGATCAACGTGATCGGAAAGGCCATGGGCGAAACCGGGAAAGCCACCGCCGAGATCGACAAGATCAAAGACCAGTTCGCGAAATCGTCTGCAGCACATCCCGATTACGCAGACGTAAGCTTCTCGTTCATCTACAACACCGGCCCAGGAACACTCGGCGTGTTCTTCGCCGAAGAGCAGCGTGTTGCCATGGTTCGCGGACTGGGCTTGCAGGTTGATCCCGTCGTGAACACGCTGACCGAGTCCGAAGGTACCGATTCTGCAGTGATCGGCCTCGAGAATGCCCACCTCCTGAACAATTCGGATCTGCTGTTCACCTTCTACTCCGATCCCGCGAACCGGGCCGAAATCGAAGCGCAGCCCGCCTATCAGCAGATTCCGGCCGTCGCACGAGGAACTATCATCGCCCCGACGGACCAGCCTTTTGTGACGGGATCATCGATGATCAATCCCTTGACCGTCCCGTGGTCACTCGAGCGCTACGCACCGATGATCGACGAGGCAGTCGCAAAACTGAACAAATAAATCCGGCGAGACCCGCAGGGCCCGTACCTTATTCAGGTGCGGGCCCTGCTCTATCTTGTCCTGCCTCGTCCCGAACTGCCTCGTCCTGAACTGCCCCGTCCCGCACTTCCTTGAATCGAGCCCATTCACTGCCCAGCATGCGATTGTCGATGATCCAGCCCATGTAGTCGCGCATGTTCAGCACACGAATGTAGGCGGGGCCGTTGGGGTTTGCATACTGGAGTGCCTCGGTCGCGAGCGTGCGCTGATTCTCGAGGTACTGGTGCTCGTTCTCGAGGAAGCCGCCCCACACGTCGGAATCCATGACGTAATAATGAGTTCGATCGCGAGGCTTACGAACGAGCTTCACAAATCCACGATCGATAAGCCGTCGAATGTAGTTGGAGACAGATCCACGACTGGTGTCGAGAGCAATGGCCAACTCCTCGGCACTGACTCCCGGAGATTCACTGATGAGCAGATAGCCGGCGATCCGGCCCTCGATGCGAGCACCACCGCCCGACTGCCAATACGTCGCAAACTGGTCGATGAACCACGCGGAAAAGTCCCCACCCCGCGCCGGGCTGACGTCGCCCATTTTTTGTTGCCTCCAGCTAGTCGAAGCGGCAAATACCCTCTGATTCTGCCAGTTCCATCGAACCTTCCCTAGCTCGGCGCAATTTCGAGACCGGGTGACGTCGCAATCAACTCGAGTTGCTCGATTACCAGCGGCGACACAGTGTGCGTCACCGTTCGCACAACAACAGTCTCGCCGGACGGATGCTGGACGGCCACCGAACTTGTGCCGGGGTTCTCGGTGCGACTGATCAACGTATCGTCGGGCAGGATTACGGCGTTCTCGAGCAAGCGGAATTCGTTCCGGGTAATCGAGATTTGCAGGTTCGCTGCCGCACCCGGCGCGCTCACGACAACGTCCCCACACAGGCCGCTGCCCGAGTCGTCTGGCACCAGCGAACCCAACGGACGGTCAAGCGTGACGCCGGTTGTTCCGAGCCACCGCCATCGCTCGTCAAGTACGGCGTTGAGCCTCGACACGTCGTCTTCGTCCACCCCACCCTCGTCCATCACCGTGAGAATGCCACAGAATGTCGCCGGCGGAATATCTTCTGTCACAGCAAAACCTGGCGCGAGAGCGACGTCGACCAACTCGTCCGTCGACAGGACTTGCGCGTCCGATCCGTCAAATCCGGTTACCGAGGCGAAGACGCGACTGACACCGGGGACGTAGACTACGACAAAGTCCTGAGCATATGGACTGGCAGCGCCTTTCGCCTCGTAGAAGTCGAGAACTGTTCCGTCGGCACGCACTTCACGCCGATCTACGGAACCTTCGACACACGACGGAATCGGTCCTGTCCATTCTCGAACATCCACCGAGACCGTTGCTCGCGCATCACCGCGGGCTATGTCACCAAGTGCAGTGGTCGAACCACCGAGGGTCAATTCCTCCGCCGATTCGGGCGACCGGGCCTCGCCGAAGTTGTGCACTGGCGGAAATATGAAGGCGAATCCCGGGTCTTCAAGTCTGGCGTCCACCGGTAGTGCCTCAGTCACCGCCCTACGCATCGCGTCTGCTTTCGACTTGGAGAACCACGGATAGTCAGGATCGTTGTACCCGGGGTCGTCACCCCCGATCGTGGCGACCAGAAAACTCTTCACCTCCCCGGCCGCTTCGACGGATTCACAACCGGGAATCGCAGCCGGGCCGTCGTCCTGCGTCAGGCGCGCCGCACCGGCGCCCAGCAGCACGACCACCGCGATAAACGCGGTGTCGCGCCACGTCCATCGTTGACGCCGATCCTTCGGCAGACGCTCCTCGGTTCCAGGCATTGTTCGATCATGACCGACAGTGTCCGGCGACCGGGCACCTGCCCTGCCTAGTCGGCGTAGCCACTGAGGTCGTAAACCGTTGCATTCCCGACGGTTGTGCCTTCGAAATTGGCTTCCACCCAGGCTTGGATTGCACTCGACGTACTGTCACCGCCGCCGCGGCCACCGCCCTGACCACCAGCGACGTAATAGTGGACATCGCCGTTCGTGACATAGGAGATGAACTGGTCCAACGTGGGTGCTGGGTCCGAACTCCAACCACCGGTCGCCATCACGGCAGTATTGCTCGCCAACTCGTACGTCGCGGCACTCTGCGACCCGTTGGTTGCTGCGGACCAGCGGGTGCCTGCGCCGATCAGCATGGCTGTCAGCTCGGAACTGTTGGCACCCGTACCGGCCGATGGGGTCGGCGCAATTGAGACGGCACCGGCCGGGCCGGCCGTGGGGATAGATCCACCGTGAGCTGTTGCTGCGGTGGCGATTGAGTACGAGGCTGAGCCTCCGATGCCGGCCAACGATCCGACGACCAGCCCCGCGATCACCAACTTCCGGAACCGATTCCTGGCGCCGAGGAGAATCAGTGCCGCGCCGACGACAGTCCCTGCCAGTACGATCCATTCGAGAGCCGGTAGCCAGTCGGAATTGCGATGCAGGAGAACCCAACTCCAGATTCCCGCAGCAAGCATCATTGATGCCAGGCCGAGTCGCCCGATCCACCGCGACCGTTCCAACCACAATGCGTAGCCGCCGGCTGCGATCATTCCGGCAATCGCGGGAGCCAACGCCACGGTGTAGTAGGGATGGATGGTGCCGGACATGTAGCTGAAGATCAGCCCCGTCACCAGGAACCAGCCGCCCCAGACGATCATCGACGCCCGCAACAGATCGGTTCTCGGGGCACGACCACGCGCTATCAGTCCGAGAACAAGTGCAATCAGCGCAGCGGGGATCAGCCACGAGATCTGAATTCCCATCTCACTTCCGAACAACCGATCGAGGCCCGTGCTCCCGCCGAAGCTCGAACCTGCAGCGCCGCCACTCATTCCGCCGCCACCGCCACCGGAATTCCCGAAGATCCGACCGAGCCCGTTGTACCCGAGGACAAGGTCCATGACGCTGTTGTTGGTCGAGCCCCCGATGTACGGCCTCGAATCTGCGGGCCAGAGCCACACGGCCAGCACCCACCACCCGGCCGCCAGGATCACCGCACCAACACCGATCGCAAGGTGCAGAACTCGGGCGCGCAACCTGGCCTGTCCGGCAACCAGATACGCCAGGCCGAACGCGGGCAGCACCATCAGGCCCTGCAGCATCTTGGTGAGGAATGCAAAGCCGAGAGCAATGCCGGTGAGAGCAATCCACATCGCGGCGCGTCGGCCCACCGACGTCTCGACTGCTCGAACCACCCAGTAACCCGCCAGTGTCATCAGGAGCACTAACAAGGCATCGGGATTGTCGAACTTGAACATGAGCGCAGCGGCGGGTGTTGCCGCGAGAACGGCGCCCGCAATGAGCCCCGCTGTCGGAGTCGCGACGCGTTTCACTGCCGCGTAGACGAGCGCAACCGAACCAACTCCCATCAACGCCTGCGGCACAAGCAGACTCAGGCTCGAGAATCCGAAGATTCGTCCTGACAACCCCATTACCCACAGCGACGCGGGTGGTTTGTCGACGGTGATGAAGTTGGACGTGTCCAGCGATCCGAAGAACCAAGCTTTCCAGTCCTGCGAACCTGCCTGAGCCGCTGCCGCATAGAAGGTGTTGGCATAACCACTTGCGCTCAGGTTCCACAGGTAGAGAACTGCGGTGCCTACGAGAAGCGCAGTCAAGGCCGATGCGGCGCCGCGGGTACGAATCCACGACTGTGACGGGCCGCCGTGATGGACAGAGGGCGCCGGCGGCCGCGTCGGCGCCGGATTCAGAACTGCGGTCATCATGAGTCCCTTCACAGGTGGTGATATTCACTACCTTCGCGCGCGGACCCGCGACGCCACTGCACAGTGGCTGCGAGATTCCTGTGAACTCGAGATGACCTAGGGTGATGCCGTGGACTCAACAGGCGCCAACATCGTGAAGATTCGACCCTATCGGCCCTCCGACGAGGATGCCGTCATCGAATTGTGGTCGCAGGCATCAAAACTCGCACACCCCTTTATCGACGGCGAGGGCGAAGGTGCACGTGAGGCGAAGATGCGCGACATCTACCTCGTGAAGGCAGACAACTGGGTTGCCGAAACCGACGAGCAGGTTGTAGGCCTGCTCGGCCTACTGGGAGCCGAGATCGGCGGCCTGTTCGTGTCACCACAGGCTCAACGACTCGGAATCGGGCGGCTGCTCGTCGAGCATGCAACGACACTGCACGGAGCGGTAACGCTCGAGGTTTACGAACTCAACGGATCGGCACGACGCTTCTACGACATCATGGGTTTCGAGGAAACGGGACGCTACACCGATGCCGAGACCGACCACGTTTTGATCCAGCTTCGCCTGACGACCTGACGGCCGAACCCACACATGCTCTCATGGCCGCCCCCGAACAGGCGGCGGCCATGAGAGTCACATATCCAGACCGAGATCCAGAACCGTCACAGAGTGCGTGAGGGCACCGACTGCCAGATAATCGACTCCGGTACCCGCGTACTCGGCGGCAACGTCGAGACTCAGACCGCCGGAAGATTCGAGCTTGGTCGTGGGCGACGCGGTGTTACGTCGCTGCACCGCGATCTGGGTCTGCCACAGCGGGAAGTTGTCCAGCAGAATAAGTTCGACATTTTCGGCAAGCACCAGATCAAGCTGCTCGAGGGTGTCTACCTCGACCTCGCACTCGATGTCCGGCGCAAGTTCACGCACAGCCCGCAGTGCTGCGACGACAGATCCGGCGGCAGCAACGTGATTGTCCTTGATCAAAGCCGCATCACCGAGACCCATGCGGTGATTGACTCCCCCACCGACCTGGACGGCGTACTTCTGCAGCGCGCGCAGACCGGGAAGGGTCTTGCGGCTATCGCGGATCTTTGCATCGGTGCCGGCAACGGCATCAACCCAAGCCGCTGTAGCGGTGGCGATTCCGGACAGGTGGCACACCAAGTTGAGCATCGTCCGTTCCGCCGTGAGCAGTCCGCGGGTAGGCGCTTCGACGGTCAGCACCGATTGGCCAGGAACCACACGGGTGCCGTCGGCAACTCGATCGACAACGTCGTAGTTGCCCGCGCCGATCACTTCGTCGAGGACAAGCAGTCCGATATCGATTCCCGCAACAGTGCCTTCGGCGCGCGAGACAACCGACGCCTTCGCGGTCGCGTCAGCGGGAACTGTCGCAACGGAGGTGACGTCTGGTCCATAGCGAAGATCTTCGTCCAAAGCGAGTCGAACCAGCGTCAGGACTTCGTCAAGCTCGAGGGGGGCCGGCAAGGTCTTCTGCGCGGTCATCGGTGGGCTCCTGTCAACAACATGTCGTGTATTTCCATCTCGCCATCGGCACCGCGCTTGATGCGGATGCTGCGACGCTGATCGGGATCGGTTTCCGGGTAATCGGTGCGGGTGTGGCACCCGCGGCTCTCGGTACGTGCAGCGGCGACCGCAACCAGTGCCGTCGCAGTCACCGTCAACGCGGCGTCCTCGAGTTCCTCGGCATTCACTGCAAGAGTGAGTTCCGCATTCGCAAGGCCGGTGCGTGCAGCTTCGAGGCCGGCGCCGTCTCGAACAACCGATGCGTGAGTAGTCATGATCGTCTGAACGGCCTCGCGGGGCAATATCGGCAGCGGTGCGCTGGCGACGTTGACAACCTCGGCGTGAACCTCACGTCGCTCCGCGGCGGCGATCCCGGCTCGCTCCCCAACGACCAATCCTTCGAGAAGACTATTGGATGCAAGGCGATTGGCACCGTGCAGACCGGTACGGGCAACTTCTCCCGCCGCATAGAGTCCCGGAACTCCGGTACGTCCGTGGACGTCCGTCGCGACACCACCACACGAGTAGTGGGCGGCGGGAGCAACCGGAATCAGCTGCGTCCGAGGATCTATGCCCGCCTCGAGGCACGAGGCCGTGATGTTCGGGAATCGCGTCGAGAACCCGTCGAGTTTTCGAGCGTCGAGGTACACATGATCGCTGCCCAGGTCACGCAGACGCGCGGCAATTGCCCGCGAGACGACGTCACGGGGCGCCAGATCACCAAGGGGGTGAACTCCTGCAGTCACCGAATCACCGTTGGTGTCAACAAGAATTGCACCCTCACCGCGTACGGCCTCACTGATCAGCGGCCGTCGACCGAGGCCGCCGGGAGTGAACAGAACCGTCGGGTGGAACTGCACGAATTCGAGGTCGGCGACCGACGCACCAGCTGCGAGCGCCAGCGCGATACCGTCAGCGGTTGCACCGGGCGGATTGGTACTGCACGAGTACAACTGGCCGAGACCACCCGTCGCCAACAGAACAGCAGGCGCATGGATCACGCCCAGGCCGTCCGGGGAGGACACGACAAGCCCGCACACACCGCGCCGATTGGTGACTACCTGCACGGCAGCGGCGCCGAACAGGACCGGGAGACCAGCGGCGTTGAGTG
The DNA here is from genome assembly GCF_013277795.1 of Rhodococcus sp. MS16. Lineage (NCBI taxonomy): Bacteria > Bacillati > Actinomycetota > Actinomycetes > Mycobacteriales > Nocardiaceae > Rhodococcus > Rhodococcus sp. MS16. The sequence continues at coordinate 516,584 of NZ_VBTM01000004.1, read as the reverse complement.
CCCGCTGCACTTCCGCGCCGGTGGCGTCTCCACCGGCGTGGATGATTCGCCTGGTGCTGTGGCCACCCTCGCGGGTACGGGACACTTCGCCGTCACGCCCACGATCGAACACTGCACCGAGCGCGGCCAGTGCCGCGACTGCCTCGTGCCCTGCTTCCACAACGGAGTACACCGCTGCTTCGTCGCACAGTCCGACACCGGCTTCGCAGGTATCGGCGACATGTGAATCCACCGAATCGGTACTCAAGTCGCCCACGACGGCAATCCCGCCCTGCGCATACTGCGTCGACGTATCGGTCGGACCGCCCTTGCTGACAGTGAGCACCTTCAACCCGCGTATCGACGCGACGCGCGCGGCTGTGAGCCCCGCAACGCCGCCGCCGACCACAACAAGATCGGCATGCGCCTCCCAGGCGTAGCGCCCGGCAGGGCTCGTCACTCGCCGCCGCCCGGATTACCGATCTCGATCATGCGCTGCACAGATTTCTGAGCACGCTTGGCCATCTCGAGGTCGACGTGAACCTCGTCCTTGCCTTCGAGGAGGCAACGAAGCAACGCGGCCGGAGTGATCATCTTCATGTACGGGCACGACGCGCGGTCGTTCACCGCCTGGAAGTCGACATCCGGTGCGGCTTTACGCAACTGGTGCAGCATGCCGATTTCCGTGGCGACCAGAACCTGCTTGCTCTTCGTGACGCGGGCAGCGTCGAGCATGCCACCGGTGGAGAGGATCTTGACCTTGTCCGCCGGAACCGCACCTTCACCGGCCAAGTACAGAGCCGAAGTGGCACAACCGCATTCAGGGTGCACAAAAAGCTCGGCATCGGGGTGAGCCTTGGACTTCGCCGTCAACTCGTCACCGTTGATACCCGCGTGGACGTGGCATTCACCGGCCCAGATCTGCATGTTGGTGCGGCCTGTGACGCGCTTGACGTGGGCTCCGAGGAACTGGTCCGGGAGGAAGAGAACTTCCCGGTCGGGATCAATGGAGTTGACCACGTCGACTGCATTGGACGACGTGCAGCAGATGTCCGTCAGGCCCTTGACCTCGGCCGTGGTGTTGACATATGACACGACGAGGGCGTTCGGGTTGTCCGCCTTCCACTCGCGAAGTTGCTCCGCGTTGATGGAATCAGCCAACGAGCAACCGGCGCGCTCGTCCGGAATCAGCACCGTCTTGGACGGCGACAGAATCTTGGCGGTCTCGGCCATGAAGTGGACGCCGCAGAACACGATCGTGTCTTCGGGGGCCTCCGCCGCGATACGCGAGAGGGCAAGAGAGTCACCGACGTGGTCGGCGACATCCTGAATAGCGGGAAGCTGGTAATTGTGCGCCAGAATCGTGGCACCGCGTTCGCGAGCCAGACGTTTGACCTCGGCAGCCCACTCGGGGGTCGCTTCGACTCCTGCGTAACCGCCGGGGCCGTCGTGAATCTGCGAGGTCGATCCCTCCCACAACGTCGTGGTCGTCATGGCGTTCTCCTTCACCGTGAACCCAGGCTCATCACCCAGTTCAAATCCGAACGGGCTGGCCCGGATTTCCGTTATCGAGGTTTTCGACTTACGATCGAAAACGTGCCCAATAGTAACACCACCCACGAAGTGCTCACAGCGGTGTTCCAGGTTCGAGCCTTTCCCACTGACATCACCGCAGGTGACGGCGCTCACAGCACCGATGAACGTGAAGAACTTGCCGTCCTGCTGTGGCAGCGCGCGCTCGATCCACAGAAGGGCACATGGTCACTGCCCGGCGGCACCCTGCGTGACGACGAGGACCTCACCACGTCGGCTCGCAGACTCCTCGCCGACAAGGTCGATCTGCGTAAGGTCGCACATCTCGAACAACTGTCCGTTTTCAGCGATCCGCAGCGCGTTCCGGGTGGGCGCCGCATCGCGTCGACCTTCCTGGGACTGGTTCCCTTGAGCGCGGACCCTCAACTTCCGTCCGACACTGCGTGGCACCCGGTGTCGCAGCTGCCGGAGATGTCTTTCGACCACGGCACTGTTGTTCGGCACGCCCGCAACCGACTGGCCGCCAAGCTCTCCTACACGAACATCGGCTTCGGCCTGGCTCCAGACGAGTTCGCGATGTCGACTCTGCGTGAAATCTATTGCGCTGCACTTGGATATCAGGTGGATGCAACCAATCTGCATCGAGTCCTTTGCCGACGCGGTGTGCTCACAGCCACCGGAAACACGGCGCCGTCCGGGAAATCAGGTGGCCGTCCGCCGGCGCTCTACCGCTTCACCGACTCCACGCTGCGCGTGACGGACGAGTTTGCGGCTCTACGACCACCAAGCTGACTGCGAATATTACAGTCAGGCAACAGCATCGACATCACTTCTCATCATCCATGCTGCGGCGACGGTTCCGGTGGGATCGACCACGCGGTTGATCGTGCCGAAACGTGCACCCACCCGGTCGAGAATGCGATCCGCCTGCCAACGATCCGTCGGATCCGCGACAACCGCGAAGAACCGATGCGCCGGCTTGCCAGCCATGATCCGAACCAGTTCCGTAACGCTCCGAGCCGTCACTGCCACATTCCAGCCGGCAGCAAGGAACTCGGCGGCAACACGCGTTCCGTGATCGCGGCCGATATCGGTCACCAACACCACTCCCCGGTCGAGAACAACTGTGTGAGCACTCATTGCGGCATCTCCTTCGAGGAATCAATCACTGTGACTCCTATGTAAGCCCACAATCTTGTGCTGCCGTTGTGCTCATTCTGTGAGAACTCTGGGGATTCGGCCTAGGAAGGACGAATGATCGGTGGCATGGGGCTTTCGCTGACCAAAGCCACGGCAACGTCGTGTTTCGCAGCGAGTTCGCAAAATACCCGTTGAGCGTCCTCGGCCTGGCTCGCGCGGTCCACCATCACCAACCGGGAGCACGCGCCACCGATCCACGGGCAATCGCCGCAACCAACTGTGCGTGATCGCGCTCGTTCTGATCCGCGTACCGGCGCGCGAACTTCGCCAAAGCCACAACGGCTTTGTCCGACTGGCCGAGATATTCGGAGATCGCGCTCGCGTCACCGCTGCGGGCATGAGCACGAGCCAGCACTTCCCCACACGCACTTGCGAATTCGGCGAGGTACGGTCCGATGGTTGCGCCGTCGGGAATGACCTTCATGTCGCGGAATTGTCGAACGTAGAAATCCATGCCGCCAACACTGGTCCACCCGACGAACATGTCAGTCGCACTCTGAAGCATGCGTTGCCCTTGGACAACTCGCTCACCGCAGTTCGAGTATCTGCTCGGTTCGACGTTTCCCTCGTACACCGAGGGCCCGGCCTGCTTGATCTGGAGGAAAAGCGGATCGCCGGTCCGACGCTCTTCGAGAAGTGCAAGATAAACACGCATCCCGACGCTGCCGACACCCACCACTTGCCGCACCACGTCCGATGCCCGATATCGCGAGAGCAGACTCCAGATATGGTCCGGAACCGAAGTGCTGTAACCGGCCACGACCTCGGTGACAAGTTCGACCTGACTGTCGCCGACGTGGGTGCGGAACGGTGGCTCTTCACGGATAAGTCGCCGTCCGTCGACAATCTCCGTGAGCTTGCGTGACGCTCCCCGACTGGTTCGACTCTGAGCTTTGTTTTCGATCATTTTCCCGGCGCGCAGGGCAGTATCCGGGGTGAAGTAACCCAGTAGACGGTCGACGTCGATGCGGTCGTACCAGATGTCGATTTCGGGGGTTGCAGCGTAGGACTCGATCTTGTCTCGGTAGGCCCTCATTGCTGCCACCGTCGCCGCTTCTGCACGGTCCTCGGAAACTCCGTTCTCACGGGCGAGGACAACGATGCTTGCGGCGAGTCTCTTGACGTCCCACTCGAACGGGCCCGGAACGGTTTCGTCGAAGTCGCGGAGATCGAAGGACAAGTTGCGTTCCGGGGTGGCCCAGAGCCCGAAGTTCAGCACATGGGCATCTCCACACAACTGCACCCCGATGCCTGTGTTCGGCGCCGATCCGAGATCGGCGGCCATGACCGCGGCCGCGCCCCGGAAGTACGTCCACGGAGATGCCGCCATTCGGCCATGCCGGATGGGCAGCAAGTCCTGCGCCCGAATCGTGTTCTGCGCCAGTATCGTTGCGAGCGAATCGTGACCCCGCTCGGCGTCGTTCCACAGCGCTAGTTGCGAGCGGGTCACAACCTTGCGAGCAGACCTACCACCCAGCAACACCTCAGGAGTGGTTACTGTGGCGCGCGGACGGGCGATGTCAGCTTCGAATACAGGCACGCGCTGAGTATGAACGACAACGGACAATTAGGCGTCTGCTAGACCAACCGTCAGGACAATTCCTGCGTCGCGGGCTCCGACAACACATCAGCCTCGACGTCCGCGTCGTCCGCATGGTCGGCAACCCCGAGGTCGTCGTACGGGCTCAGTGCCACAAGAACCAATGTCGTGATGCACGCCGCCAACGGCTGAACGATCAGCACCAGCAACGTGCCGATGCCGGGCGCCCGCGCGATGATCTCCCCCACCGCCGGATTGTCGACGGACGGAAATCGCAACTTCGCGATGCCGGTGCCCACTGCAGCCATCAGTGCAGTACCGAGCACTGAACCGACGATCAACCCGCCGAGCGCGTACGGCCCTCGGCTGAGTCTCGCGAGCCACGCGGCCACCCCGGTGAGAACACCGAGAATCAGGGCAAGCAGGAAAAAGATCGCGACCGCATCGAACTGATGAAGACTCTCCCCGGTCAGCGCAATTCCGCGGCCCTCGGCGACAACCAACAGATGCTCGGCCGGCACCAGGAACGCCCACAGCACTCCGATCAGCGCGCTGACCGCTGCCGTTGAGCAACCGATGAGAAGGGCAGTGCGTAGTCGAGTCCGCCGAAGAGAAATCACATTGTGTGACGCTACCTTCCCCCGTCCATCAGTCGAGAACCTCTCGGAATCAGTGCCGGCGCCGCTACGCTGACCTGACGCACCATTTCATATCAATTGGCGCCCTGAGCGAGGAGCAATCGTGGTTGCACCGCACCAGCCGTGGTTACTTTCCTCACTGCAATCGCCCGGGCAGATCCTCGGCAATCTCGGGCCGAACTGGTTCGCGTCCGTCATGGGCACCGGAATTGTCGCGACGGCAGCAGCAACACTCCCCGTGCAAGTTCGGGGTCAGCAAGTGTTTGCACAGGTGATGTGGACACTCGCCGCGATTTTGCTCGTGGTTCTCGTCGTCGCAGTGGTGGCGCATTGGGTACGCCATCCGACGGTGGCTCGCAGCCATGCACACAACCCACAGATGGCGCATTTCTACGGCGCCGCACCGATGGCATTTCTGACAGTGGGAGCCGGAGCGCTATTGGTCGGAAAGTCTCTCATCGGGGAACGCGCTGCTGTCGGCCTCGACGCGGCACTGTGGACGATGGGAACCATCGGCGGACTATTTACCGCAATGACCATCCCTTATCTGATGTTCACTCAGCACAAGGTCGAAGCGGACGCGGCCTTCGGCGGGTGGCTGATGCCCGTCGTTCCGCCCATGGTCTCCGCCGCGACCGGCGCGCTGCTCATCCCCCATATGCCGCCCGGCACCGGACGCACGACGATGCTCTACGGCTGTTACGCCATGTTCGGCCTGTCGTTGTTCGCGTCGTTCATCATCATCACGATGGTGTGGAGTCGCCTCGCCCACTTCGGCACCTCCGGAACCGCTCGTGTGCCGACTCTGTGGATCGTCCTGGGTCCGCTGGGCCAGTCCATCACCGCGGTCGGCCTGCTCGGAGCGAACGCGCATCTTGCCGTTTCACCGCAGTTGGCATCGGGGATGGGAATCTTTTCGATCCTGTTCGGAGTTCCCGTGTGGGGATTCGCGGTGTTGTGGATCGGATTGGCCACAGCGCTGACAGTCCGGACCGCACGCCAGGGAATGCCGTTTGCCCTGACGTGGTGGAGTTTGACTTTTCCGATCGGAACATTTGTCACTGGCACAACACAATTGGCGTTGCATACCGAATTGCCGGCTTTCCGATACGCCGCTGCCATCGCCTACGTCGGGCTATTGGGCACGTGGTGCCTGGTGGCAGTCCGAACTGCCCGCGGCAGCCTTCGCGGAAATCTGTTCCTGCCGCCTCCGACGACTGGGGCGATCAAGGCACACAAATTCCCACCGGTGACAACGCCTCCGACGTGAGTTGCCACCTGCCGCGCGCTACCTGAGCTTTGCGTCGATCGAGTCGACCACTCCGTGACGTGAGCACTTTGCCCACCACCCGTCTGGGCTGATTTGCACGATCATGCGCCGACCGCAGTGCTCGCAGAACCGAGGTGGTTCGAGTCCGAGCGACGCAGCGGCCGGCGTCGGGTCTTCGACGCCCTCGACGAGTCGACGCCCGGTGTACGGGTTGTATCGCTCGTCCGTGACCGACTCGGTCACAGCGTGTCGTTCAGGGCTTTGATCGGCATCTGCAGATCGATGAGCAAATCGAGGTCACTTTCGGCTGGACGGCCGAGCGTCGTGAGGTAGTTACCGACGATGACGGCATTGATGCCGCCGAGGATTCCCTGCTTGGCACCAAGGTCACCGAGCGTGATCTCACGCCCACCGGCAAAACGCAGGATGGTGCGCGGCAATGCGAGGCGGAATGCCGCCACGGACTTCAGCGCCTCGCTTGCGGGAAGGACCTCGAGATCGCCGAACGGCGTTCCCGGACGCGGATTGAGGAAGTTGAGCGGGACCTCGTCTGGCTCCAGTTCAGCGAGGTTCGCGGCAAATTCCGCTCGCTGCTCCAACGTCTCGCCCATTCCCAGAATTCCGCCACAGCACACTTCCATGCCCGCTTCGCGAACCATGCGCAACGTGTTCCACCGCTCGTCCCACGTGTGAGTGGTGACCACGTTCGGGAAATGCGATTTCGAGGTTTCCAGGTTGTGGTTGTACCGGTGCACTCCCATCGCGGCGAGTTGATCAACCTGCTCCTGCGTCAGCATGCCGAGCGAGCAGGCGATCTGAATGTCGACCTCATTGCGGATCGCTTCGATTCCGGCCGCGACCTGCGCCAGCAACTTCGCGTCCGGCCCACGGACGGCGGCAACGATGCAGAATTCCGTGGCACCCGATTTGGCCGTCTGCTTGGCAGCCTCCACCAGGCTGGGAATATCGAGCCACGCCGCACGCACGGGAGATTGGAAAAGCCCGGACTGCGAGCAGAAATGGCAGTCCTCGGGGCAACCGCCGGTCTTGAGGCTGATGATGCCTTCGACCTCGACTTCGGGCCCACACCATTTCATACGCACATCGTGGGCGAGGGCCAGCAGGTCCTCCAGGCGTTCGTCGCCCAATCGAAGTACGTCGAGCACCTGGCTTTCGCTCAGGCCTTCGCCGCGTTCGAGGACCTGCTCGCGGGCGAGGTCGAGGATGTCGATCGAAGCGGGCGCCGTGCTTACCGAGGTCGGAGTCACCGGGAGTCTCCTTCAAGACTGGAAAATTGAACACCGTACAAGTTGAACGGTGTTCACGTTAGAGACGAGGTGGAATACTGTCAAAGGCAAGCTCCGATGAGGCCATCGGTTCGATCCACAGAAAACGAGGGGCAAACACGTGCAGTTGCGACGCGGAGACGTTCTGGACGGCGCTATGGCGATCCTCGACGAATTCGGCCTGGCCGACCTCACGATGCGCAGACTCGCCACGTCTCTCGGCGTTCAGCCCGGCGCCCTGTACTGGCATTTCCCGAACAAGCAGACTTTGCTCGGCGCGGTGGTCGACAAGATCCTCGAGGGCGTGGACACCCCGATCGACGCCGAGAGCTGGGAAGAATCCTATTCCGAACTGGCACACAGACTTAGGTCCGCTCTGCTGGCGCACCGCGACGGCGCCGAGTTGGTGAGCGCCACCTTCGCGTCACGGATGACGACAAGCGAGGTGCGCGAGAACTTCGTGACTGCCGGACTCACGTCAGGCCTGTCACGGGAACATGCCGAACTCGCAGCCTACGCAGTCCTGTACTACGTCCTCGGGCATACCGTCGACGAACAGTCTCGCGCCCAAATGGAAGAATTCGGCGCCTTGACCAGGGCTCCCATCTCCCCCGACGCCCCGGAGATCATCGGCGGCGGATCCGACGACGATCTCCTCGCCGGCGATCCCACCGTCCGCTTCCAGTTCGGCCTCGACCTGTTCATCGACGGAATACGCGCACGATTGACAAACCCGCACGCTGCGCTACGCAATTCCTGACAACCGCAGCAGTGCGGTGACGCCCGCCGCGACGAACACCACCGCAACCAGTGGAGCTTTGAACCACGCAGCAATCGCGCCGGCGCTCACGCCGGCGACACGTGCGGGCCCACCAAAATCGTTGCCGTCGAACAGCATCGACGTCAGCGCTACGGCAACCAGCAGACACACAATACTGCGATCGAGCGACGCAAGCGCCCCAGCGGACAGTGCAACCCGAGCCCGGAGCAGAACTCCACTGACCCTCAAGGCATAAGTGCCACAGGCAAATACGACGATCGCAACACTCACGCCCAGTGCGCTCATCGGGCGTTCTCCCGAAACGGGAGGACAGCAGCCATCCCCAACAAGGCCACAAGTGGGGCCATTCCCGATGGCAAGAAGGTCGAAGTGCCCACCGCTACAACCGCGCCGACGGACGCCGCAATCAACGTGAGTCTCTCCTTCAATGCCGGCAACACCAGCGCGAGAATCACGACCGGAAACGCGGCGTCCAGTCCGAGCGTCGCCGGATCACGGACCACCGAGCCGAGAATTCCGCCCGTCAACGCACCGAGCGGCCAGCAGATCGCGATTCCGATTCCGCACAGCCAGAAGGCCGCTCGCTTTCGCGCGAGAGTGGAGTGAGCGGTGGCAATCGCCACGGATTCGTCATTGACCAGATGCGCGCCCACTACTCGCCGCCAGCCTTGGCCGAGGAATGAGCCGACAGATAATCCGTAGGCAAAATTTCGTGAATTGATCAGCAACCCGGCAAGAACCGCCGCGACCGGACTTCCGCCGACGGCAATGATCCCGATGAACAGAAACTCCGACGATGCCCCGAGCACCAGGATCGCAAGCACAAATAGTTGCCAGAGCGAGAATCCGGCAGACCCGGCAGTGACGCCGTAGGACACCCCCACCACGGCCACAGACGCGCAAATCAACGCGGCCACCCGGACAGTGTCACGATCAAGTGTTCGCCATAGAGAACGCATGTATTCTATGTTGAACGAACTGACACCGTTCGTCAAGGCGAACGAATGATCGGAGCATCGAACAATGGTGAGTGGGGACAGCACACCTCAGCAACTGGTTGCGCGTGCGCTCAAACGAGAGCGCACCCGAGCCGGACTGAGCATCTCCGAAGTCGCACGACGGGCCGACATCGCCAAATCGACACTCTCACAACTCGAATCCGGCCTGGGAAACCCCAGCCTGGAAACGTTGTGGGCTCTCGGAAACGCGCTGGGCGTTCCGTTCGCGCAACTCGTCGACTCCCCCTCGCACCCTGTCCAGTTGATTCGCGCCGGTGACGGCCCGGCCATTGGGTCTGCAAACGCGTCGTACATTGCGACGCTTCTGGCTCCCAGCCCGCCGAATGCCCGCCGCGACCTCTACCGGATAGTCGCCGAGCCGGGAGAACCGCGCATCTCCACGCCACATGCACGCGGAACCACCGAACACGTTGTCATCGGTCATGGTCGAGCCGAAGTCGGACCGACTACCGACCCCGTCGAACTGGGTCCGGGTGACTACCTCTCCTACCCCGGCGACGAAGAACATATCTTCCGAGCGCTCGAACCCGGCACGACGGCAATCCTGGTGTCCGAACATATCTGAGTATCGTGCGATGACTTTTGCGGAAGTGGGCAGTCTATAAATCTAGGCAGTCCTTCTCGACTCGCCCGTACGGCTACCAGTAGGAGGAAGCATGTCCGGATCCAGCATCGGGAGCATTTTGCTCTCCAGCACCAACCCAGATCGGCTGCGCGACTGGTATGCGCAGGCATTTGCGCCGAAAGTCGACCGAACACCCGGAGAACCCGGCTACGACGTCCTCGACTTCAACGGTTTCTACGTGATGATCGACAAACGCGACGACATCGGCGACACCAACAAAGAACCCGGCCGAATGTTCCTCAATATCGAGACCGACGATGCGCGCGCAATTGCGAAGCGGATCGATGCGCTCGACGGAGCCTGGTTCGCCCCGCTCGAAGACCGCGGCGGCAGTTGGTTTGCCACTGCGATCGATCCCGATGGCAACTACATCCAGATTATCGAGTTCAGCGAGGCAGCCCGAGCAGAGATGGAGTCGACCATGAGTGAGGACAAGAAATGAGCGCACTCGGAAGCACAAAGGCCATCAGCGGATTCTCTGTCGACGACATTGACGCGGCCAAGAAATTCTATGGCGAAACCCTTGGATTGAAGGTCACAGACGAGGAAATGGGAATTATCCGCCTGCACCTAGCAGGTGGGACCGAAATACTCGTCTATCCCAAGCCGAATCACGAACCCGCGTCGTACACGATCCTGAATTTCCTCGTGGACGATATCGACAGTGCGGTCGACGAACTGACCGGCCGCGGAGTGGAGTTCGTCAAATACGACGGCTTCCCGCAGGAGGAAAACGGCATCATGCGAGGCAACGGCCCCGATATCGCCTGGTTTACCGACCCGGCCGGAAACGTGATCTCCGTCCTGAAAGAATCCTGACCCGTCTCGGCGCCGAAAAACTACCCGCTGAACAGTTGCGACTGGCGCTGTTCAGCGGTGTCGGCGTTGGAACGTTCCGCCACAGATGCGGTGCGTTCGGACGCCAATTCCTCTGCAGTTTTTTCGATCTCGGCCGGCTCCGTCGCACTGGAGTCGGAGAACAAATTCGATTCGTACATTTGCCACCCTTGTGATTTTCACCCGCCGCGATTTTCACCCTATTGCCGTAGAAACGGCACCTATCCGGAACGGATGACTCAGCGGTTCATCCACCAGTCTTGCACGCCATCGCGTTACCGGAATAAACGGTATCCATGGTTGCGTCCAGAGGAGCGTGGAAAGTGATCGCAGAGCGGGCCAACCACGCACGAATCGTGGATGCCTTCGCAGATGTAGGCAATGCAGTGACCGCATCGCGTGACGCCGAGGCCGGCCCAAAGGTAGTCGCGCGCTAACCCGCCTTCGGGCAGATCAGCACCTGGACTTACGGTCGCGATCATGCCTCCGCCTGGCATATCGCCGAAGTGTGCCGGATTGATCGAAGGTCAGGGCGAACGAAAGTCGCTGTCCACCAAGGACAGTCAAACCCCTTGCCCGCCGGCCAGCAGCGCCGGACTCACAGCGAACAAACCGCCGTACTGCACATACGCACATGGCGGTCATCAGTACTGCCCACGATCAGTGCTGCGTCAAAACCGGAAATCAGACACACATATAGCGAGAATCGTACTTCCATCCTCCTAAGGATTGCAATACTTGAAATGCTTAGGGTTCCGTGATTAGCTCACGATCAACGAAGAGTGGCGCACGTCACGACCCAATCGGTCAGTCGAGGCCCGTCTACTCACCCCCAAAAATCTCTCCTCACCACAGGAGGCACTCCTTGACACAGGCGGCCCGCTACACCAGCCCAGCGCAATTCACCCTCGCCGAGGGCTGGAATCTCACCCGGCTCACTCCCCCGAGCAGGCTGTTCGGCGCAAACGGACTCCGCACCGGACCGGACGGCCGCGTCTACGTGGCACAGGTGGCAGGCAGCCAGATCAGCGCGCTCGACATCAACACCGGCAACCTCGAGACCATCAGCGCCATGGGCAGCGACATCGTTGCGCCCGACGACGTCGCCTTCGATCCCACCGGTGACCTGTACATCACCGAGTACTACGACGGCCGGGTCAGCGTGCGCGAATCAAGCGGCAGCACGCGGCTTTTGCGCGACGACCTCCCCGGAGTCAACGGAATCACGTTCCACCAGGGGCGACTGTTCGTCAACGAGTGCCGCATCGGTGGCCGGTTGATGGAACTGAGCCTCGACGGCGGCGCGCCCCGGATACTTCTCGAAAACCTCCCGATGCCCAACGGCATGGAGGTCGGTCCCGACGGCAAGCTGTACTACCCGGTGCTCGGGACCAACGAAATCTGGCGCATCGACCCCGACGGCAACGGTGAACCCGAACGCGTCGCAGCAGATCTCGGCGTCCCGGACGCAGTCAAGTTCGACTCCGAGGGCTTCATCGTCTCCACCCAGGTGGCGTCGGGCGAAGTGCTGCGGATCAATCCCCGCAACGGCGATCGAACCGTACTGGCAAGCCTCAATCCCGGACTCGACAACCTCACCTTCGTAGGTGATCGACTGTTCGTATCGAGTTTCACCGGCCAGATCACGGAGATCCTCGATGGTGGCCGAACCCGCACCGCCTTGGCCGACGGTTTGACTTGGCCCCTGGATTTGACCGTTGGCCCGGACGGCACGTTGTACATCGCCGATGGCACCTTCTTGCTCGCACTCGAACCGAGCGGCGAACTCCGCACTCTCGGAATGCTTTTCAGCCCAGGATACCCCGGTTACATCCGCGGAATGACGGCCGTCGGCGACGGCGAATTCATCGTCGCGGGCAACGGAACCGTTTCGCGCTACAACGCCGTCAGCGCTGAAAGTGAGGTCCTCGCCGAAGGACTCGACCAACTCTACGGTGTCGCGGTCTCCGCGAACGGAACCATCGCGGTTGCCGACCTGGGAGCAGGCAAAGTTGTTGCCGTCGGGTCGAGCGGGCAGGTTGAAGAATTGGCCTCGGGACTGCACGACCCGATGGGCGTGGCCTTCACCGCGGACGGTACCTGTCTGGTCTCCGAAGCCGGCGCCGGACGAATCGTCGCGATCAACGGCTCCAGCGTCGACACGATCGTCGACGGACTCGAGAACCCGCAGGGAATTCTTGTTCGGGGCGGCGTGCTCTACATCGTCGATGTCGGAACAAAAGCCCTGATTAGCTTCGATCTGTCGACCAAGATTCAGCAGCGAGTTGCCGGCAATCTGCCGGTGGGCGCACCCGAGGGTGTCACCCCCAAGCCGCTGCTGGGACTAGCGCCGTTCTCCGGTCCTCAGGGCCCGTTCGCCGGCATCGCGGCCGGACCGGACGGAACAATCTACGTCTCCGCAGATGCAGAGGGCAGCGTCCTGGCACTACGCAAGGCAGTGTGAGCCGCGCCATGAGCAACAGCCAAGTTGGCGACAGCTTTGTCGGTCTGGACGGACGCATCGTAGTTGTCTCGGGCGCAGCAGGCGGCGGGATCGGCACGTCGGTAACGAGCATGCTTGCCCGCGCCGGAGCAACCGTGATCGCCGTGAGCCGTTCCAAGGAAAACCTCGACACCCACATCGCACCACTTATCGCGCAGGGTCTTTCGATCATCCCACTGGCGGCCGATGCGTCCACCGACGACGGTATTGCCATCGTGCGGGAGCAGATTCGACGCACCGACGGCAAACTGCACGGATTGGTCAACGTCGCCGGCGGCGCTGCCCCTGCAACCTGGATGCCGTCCACTCGCGTCACCCGAGCGGACTGGCGCGAATTGTTCACGGCAAATCTCGAAACGATGTTCTTCATGAGCCAGATGGTCGCGTCGGAATTGAAGGCCCAGAGCCGTCCCGGTTCCATCGTGTCGATCTCGTCGATCAGCGGAATGAACACCGCGCCTTTTCATATCGGTTACGGCAGCGCAAAAGCCGCCTTGGTCGCGGCAACCCGCACGATGGCCGTGGAACTCGCCGAAGTCGGTATTCGAGTGAACGCCATCGCTCCCGGCGTGACCGCCACCCCTGCGTCTTCCACCTACGTCGACGACGATCCCGAGCGTGATCGCCGCGCCATCACGATGGGTCGACGCGGCCGCCCCGAGGAGCAAGCCGGTGCAATTCTCTTCCTGCTGTCGGATCTCTCGACCTACATCACCGGACAGACATTGCTCGTGGATGGCGGACTGAATCTCAAGTGGACGCACATGGGCCCAGATCACACGTCACTTTTTCTCAAGGACGAATCGTTTCGCGCCGCGATAACGCACTGACACAGAACCGATGTGAAGAGGAGACACCATGACCGACACTGCCGAGAACATTCCGGAATCGACTGTAACCGAGTCACATTCCACACCACTCACCATCGGTGTGGATGCATACATTTCGCAGACGTATGCCCGCGCCGAGGGCGACAAGCTGTGGTCGAAAGTGTGGCAGCAGGTCGGTCGGGTGGAGGAAATTCCCAAGGTCGGCGACTTCCTCACCTACGAAATTCTCGATGACTCGGTCATCATCGTGCGCTCGACCCCGGACACGATCAGTGCCTATCACAACGTCTGCTCCCACCGCGGTCGCCGACTCGTCGACACGCCGCCCGGTGCCCACGAAGCCCGCGGCCAGGCAAGGCAATTCATCTGCGGGTTTCACGGCTGGCGGTACGACCTCGACGGCAAGAACACCTTCGCCGCCGAACGTCAGGACTGGCCGTGTGGGTTGACCGAGGAATCAACGAAGCTGCGTGGTGTCACCGTGGACACCTGGGGTGGATGGATCTGGATCAACATGGATCCGGGCTGCGAACCTCTGCGTGACTATCTCGAGCCCGCGGCTTCACTTCTCGATCATTTCCACCTCGAGAACATGCGGTACCGCTGGCGCAAATGGCTTGTCTTCGACTGCAACTGGAAAGTTGCGCTCGAAGCGTTCATGGAGACCTACCATGTTCCGTACACCCACCCGGAGTTCATGAACTTCGGGAATTTTCTCGGTTGGTCCCGCGCCCAAGGTAAGCACAGCAACATCGGCTACGACGCACCGAAGGGCATGGAAGAAAACCAGGCAAAACTGCGCATCGGCAGCGGCGCGGACCCCCGTAAGTCGACCATCGAAATGCAGAACTTCACGTGGGAAAATGCAAACACCAATACAACTCGGACCCTCGTCGATGCGGCCCAGCGACTGATCGACGAACTCCCCGAGGGCACCCCATCGGATCAGGTTCTGCGTCACTGGCTGGATTCGGCCAGGCGCGACGACGAAGCGCGTGGCGTGATCTGGCCGACCGTCGACCCACAGGTTGTCGCCGCAAGTGGCACAGCGTGGCAGATCTTCCCGAACTTCCAAATCGGGCACGCCCTGAACAACATGCTCTGCTACAGCGCCCGGCCATACGGCGACGATCCGAACAAGTGCATCTTCGAGGCCGCTGTCTACGAACTCTTCCCCGCCGGCGAGGAACCGGAAACCGAATGGGAGTTCACCCCGCCGGAGGATCCGGCCTGGCGAACCGTCCTGCCACAGGACTTCGTGAACATGGCTGCGGTCCAGAAAGGTATGAAGTCGCAAGGCTTTTCAGGGCCGAAACCCAACCCGTACCGCGAACGCAGCATCGTCAACCTCCACCACAACCTAGCCACGTACATGGGTACCGGTGCGCCGGTGGATTTCGCCTAACTCCTCACATCGTGTACTGACTTGCTCTGACGAAAGAAGATCCGATGACCGCACCGACCCAAGCCACGGCCATGACGCCTTGCGCGCCCACACACACTCCCGAAGTCGACATCGACGCTCTCCGGGCGAAGTACCTCCTCGAACGCGACAAGCGTGTTCGTCCCGAAGGTCAGCAGCAGTACGTGGAGGCCGCCGACGAATTCGCGGGTTTCTACGAGAGCGATCCGCACCTGCCCGTCGAACCGCGCGAGCCCATCACCGACGACATCGAGGTCGTAGTCCTCGGCGGTGGATTCTGCGGCCTCATTGCCGCGCACCGCCTTCAGCAGGCGGGCGTCACAGACTTCAAGATCGTCGAACTCGGTGGCGACTTCGGCGGCGTCTGGTACTGGAACCGCTACCCGGGAATCCAGATCGACTCGGACGCCTACTGTTACCTCCCGCTGCTCGAGGAAACCGGCTACATGCCGAAGGAGCGGTTCTCGCACGGCGACGAGTGCTTCGAGCACGCTCAGCGCATCGGTAAGCACTTCGGGTTCTACGACAATGCGATCTTCCATACCTTGATCCGCTCGCTGGAATGGGACGAGGAGATCAATCGCTGGCAGATCCGTACCAATCGCGGCGACGAGATCCGTGCTCGTTTTGTCGTCATGGCACAGGGCCCATACAACCGGCCGAAGCTTCCGGGTATCCCCGGGATCACGGACTTCAAGGGACACACATTCCACACGGCTCGCTGGGATTACGACTACACCGGCGGCGACCTGCACGGCGGGCTGGACAAGATCGCCGACAAACGAATCGCCGTCATCGGCACCGGATCGAGTGGTATTCAGGCGATCCCTCACCTGGCAAAAGGCGCGAAGCACCTGACCGTCTTCCAGCGGACACCGTCGTACATCTTCGAGCGAGCCAACTACCCGACCGATCCTCAATGGGTGAACAGTCTAGAGCCAGGTTGGCGGGCAGCACGTCAGCGCAACTTCCACAATGCCGCCTTTGCCTTCTACTCCCCCGGCGAGCCGGATCTCATTTGCGACGGCTGGACCGAAGTGTCGCGCAACATGGCCGCGAAACTGACCGAAACCAACGGCTGGGCTGCGCTCGCCGATCCGGTGAAGTTCATGGAACTCAAGGAGATCGAGGACTACCGATCGATGGAGCGACTCCGCCGACGGATCGAGGAGATCGTCGACGACTCGGACACCGCGGAACTACTGAAGCCGTACTACCGCAACATGTGCAAGCGTCCCGTCTTCAACGACGACTATCTCCCGACCTTCAATCGCCCGAACGTCACTCTGATCGATGTGTCGGAAACCAAAGGCGTGGAACGGATCACCGAGAAGGGCGTCATGGTCGACGGCGTCGAGCTCGAGTTCGACGCGATCGTGTTCGCGAGTGGGTTCGAGATCACCACCGCGCTCGACCGCCAGTTCGACATCGCGCCGTTTGCCGGTCGCGACGGAACCTCCCTCTACGACCACTGGGGCAAGGGATTCCGCACCCTGCACGGTGTCATGGCGCACGGCTTCCCCAACCACTTCGCCACCGGCTTCGTTCAAGGCGGAGTCACCGCATCGACAACGCTGATGTTCGAGCAGCAGGCCGACCATATCGCGTACATCATCAAAGAGGCTCAGGCGCGCGGAGCCACGCATGTCGAACCCACCGCGGCAGCCGAAGAAGGCTGGATCCAGACCATCCGGGCCCACTCGATCGACAACAGCACGTTCACGTCGGAATGCACCCCCGGCTATTACAACAGCGAAGGCGAGCCGAACGGGCGCTCATTCCTCGGCGACCCGTTCTGGGGCGGTTTCTACGAACTGGGCGAAATCCTTCAAACCTGGCGGGACACGGGCACATTGGAAGGCCTGAAACTCGATGTCTGAGGCCCGCTTCGACGGTCGTGTTGCCGTCATTACCGGCGCCGGCAGAGGAATCGGACGTGAGTACGCACTACTACTCGCATCCAAGGGGGCCAAAGTGGTCGTCAACGATCCCGGTGTCGGGATCAGCGGTGAGAATACAGATAGCGGAGTCGCCAGTGCGGTCGTCGCGGAGATCACTGCTGCCGGCGGCGATGCAGTCGCGAGCAATGCGTCCGTAGCAACCGCACCGGGCGGCCAGGCGATCGTCAACGCGGCCATCGAGCACTACGGACGTATCGACATCCTCATCCACAACGCCGGAAACAATCGCTACGCACCGCTGACGGAGATGACGTACGAGGATTTCGACGCAGTTCTCGACGTTCACCTCCGCGGCGCATTTCACGTACTGCGGCCGGCATTCCCGCTGATGTGCGACGCCGGATACGGCCGGATCGTGCTGACCTCGTCGATCGGCGGTCTGTACGGAAACAACCGCATCGCGAACTACGCGGCGTCCAAGGCCGGCATCATCGGACTGTCCAACGTGGCAGCAATCGAGGGTGCCGACCACGGCGTCTTGTCCAACGTCGTCATTCCCGCAGCGATCACGCGGTTGGCCGACGGGATCGACACGTCGTCGTACCCGCCCATGGGACCGGAACTCACGGCCCCGACGGC
The DNA here is from genome assembly GCF_013277795.1 of Rhodococcus sp. MS16. Taxonomy (NCBI): domain Bacteria; kingdom Bacillati; phylum Actinomycetota; class Actinomycetes; order Mycobacteriales; family Nocardiaceae; genus Rhodococcus; species Rhodococcus sp. MS16. Next base: position 498,580 of record NZ_VBTM01000004.1, on the reverse strand, counting down.
CGCCTGGCTGGCTCACGAATCCTGTTCCGTCACCGGCGAAATGCTGGTGACAATCGGCGGCCGCGTTGCTCGGGCATTCATCGCCGAAACCCCCGGGGTGTACCAACCATCATGGTCGATCGAGGAGGTTGGAAGGCAGATCGACGCCATCCGCGACATCCGCGATCCGTGGATCCTGCCTGTCGTCCCGTCAGCTCACGTCGACCACATCACCAAGAGTTTTGCGATAGCCATGGAGGGCAACGCACATGTCAGTTAAGGTTTACGAACGCATTTTGCAACTCTTCGAAGCCGAGGGCATCAACACGATTTTCGGAATCCCCGACCCGAACTTCGTGCACATGTTCCACCTCGCCGAGGAACGCGGATGGAATGTGGTTGCGCCGCACCATGAAGAGTCGGCCGGATTCATGGCTGAGGCCGTATCGCGCATGACCGGCAAGGCCGCGGTGTGTATCGGTACCCTTGGCCCCGGCGTCGCAAACCTGGCCGGCGCCATGATGTGCGCCAAAGTCGAGAACTCACCGGTGATCTTCCTCGGCGGCCAGCGCGCCCGCATCACCGAACAGCGCGTTCGACGTGGGCGCATTCAATTCGTCAAACAGGCAAACCTCTTCGAAGCATCCGTAAAATACAGTGCCAGTATCGAATACGCCGATCAGACGGACGAAATTATCCGCGAAGGACTGCGGAAAGCGCTGTCCGGCACCCCTGGACCCGTGTACATCGAATACCCCTCCCACATCATCCAGGAAGAGCTGGACGTGCCAGACCCGTTGCCCCCCAATGCGTATCGCATGGTCGGACAGACTGCGGGCCCAGACTTCGTTGCCGAAGCGGTGAAATTGATCCAAGCGGCCCAGCAACCCATTCTGCTCATCGGGCACGGAGTCCACACCTCCCGCGCCGGCGAATCCGTCAAGGCACTCGCAGATGCCATGGCCTGCCCTGTCATTCAGACCTCAGGGGGCACCTCCTTCATCGAAGGACTCGAGAACCGCACCTTTCCATACGGCTTCTCCTCCGCCGCAGTCGACGCCGTGGTGAAATCCGACCTGTGCCTGGCAATCGGCACCGAACTCGGAGAGCCGGTCCACTACGGCCGGGGCCGGCACTGGATCGCAAACGAAGCGAACCGGAAATGGATCCTCGTCGAACAGGATCCGGAGGCGATCGGCGTCAACCGCAGGATCGACGTGCCCCTCGTCGGCGATCTCCGCGCGATTGTTCCCCAACTCTCCGACGCGCTGTGGGATGCACCGCGCACGGCGACCCCCGAGCTCGACGGCTGGATCACACAGGATGCGACGCAGCTGGCGGAACTTGCCGAAACCGCGCCGTCCGGTATGTCTCCGGTGCATCCCGCTCGTCTGATTGTCGAGGCGACCAAGGATTTCCCGAGCGACGGCATCATGGTCCGAGACGGCGGCGCCACCACTATCTTCGGCTGGACGTACTCACAGGCAAAACCCCACGACGTGATGTGGAATCAGAACTTCGGCCACCTCGGCACCGGGCTCCCGTATGCCGTCGGCGCCGGTGTAGCTGACGGCGGCCAACGTCCCATCATGTTGATCACCGGCGACTCGTCGTTCCAATTCCATATCGCAGAACTGGAAACCGCTGCGCGACTCAACCTGCCGCTGGTCTGCGTAGTTGCCGTCGACTACGCGTGGGGACTCGAGGTGGGTGTCTACAAACGCACCTACGGCCAGGGATCACTCGAGACCGGTGTTCACTGGAGCACAGATACGCGGCTCGACAAGGTTGCCGAAGGCTTCGGCTGCTACGGGGAGTACGTCGACCGCGACGAGGATATCGCGCCGGCGATCAAGCGCGCCTACGCCAGCGGTAAGCCGGGCGTCATCCACGTTGCCGTCGACCCCGAGGCGAATTCCGAGGAAATGCCGAGCTACGACGAGTTCCGAACGTGGTACGCAGAAGGCACTCAGTGAACATTCCAGCTCGCATCATGCCCGGCTCGACGAGTACTCACGAACACTGCGAAAGGGACCAGAACAGTCATGCGTGAATATCTGAAGTTCTACATCGGCGGACAATGGGTCGATCCAGCGGAGTCCAGCACACTGGAGGTCGTCAATCCTGCGACCGAGAAGGTCTGCGGCACAGTAGCATCAGGATCACCGGCAGACGTCGACCGCGCCGTTGCGGCAGCACGCGACGCGTTCTCGAGTTGGTCTGCAACCAGCCGTGAGGAACGACTCACGATTCTGCGAAACATTCTCACCGAGTATCAGAACCGGATGGGCGACCTCGCTGCAGCTCTGACGGAGGAGATGGGCGCACCGAACGCGCTGGCCAACGGTTTCCAGGTGAACCTTGGTGCCGGTCATCTCACCACCGCGATCGATGCACTCGAGAACTTCATCTTCGAGGAGCAGCGGGGCGATTCACTGATCGTCAAAGAACCGATCGGAGTCTGCGGATTGATCACCCCGTGGAACTGGCCGATCAGCCTCATTGCCGTGAAAGTCTTCCCCGCACTGGCAACTGGTTGCACCATGGTGCTCAAACCTTCGGAGAAGTCACCGTTCACCGGCCAGATCTTCACCGAAATCCTCGACGCTGCAGGAGTTCCCGCCGGCGTGTTCAACCTCGTCCAGGGCGACGGACCCACTGTCGGGGCAGCACTGTCCGCACACCCGGGCGTCGACATGATCTCGTTCACCGGCTCCACCCGCGCCGGCATCGACATCGCCACCAACGCCGCACCCGGCGTCAAGCGAGTCTCGCAGGAGCTCGGCGGCAAGAGCCCCAACATCATCCTCGACGACGGCGACTTCGCCGAGAACGTCGCAAAGGGTGTGGCAACCATGATGATGAACTCCGGGCAGACGTGCAGCGCACCATCACGCATGCTTGTGCCCAATTCCCGGATGGCAGAAGCCATCAGCGCCGCGCAAGAGGCAGCATCACAGGTGACCGTGGGTGATCCGGGCGGCGATTCTGCAATCGGCCCCGTAGTGTCCGAGGCCCAGTTCGAGAAGATCCAGTCCCTGATCGACAAGGGGATCGGCGAAGGTGCGACGCTGGTTGCGGGCGGCCTCGGACGTCCGGACGACTTGCCGACGGGCTACTACGTCCGCCCCACCGTTTTTGCCGACGTCACCAACAACATGACCATCGCCCGCGAGGAAATCTTCGGACCGGTTCTCACGATTCTCGGCTACGACAACATCGACGACGCCATCGACATCGCAAACGACACCGAGTACGGCCTCGCCGGATTTGTTGCCGGCGCGGACCTCGAGCAAGCTCGCGCCGTCGCTCGACGGATCCGCGCCGGGTCCGTCGCCATCAATGACGGATTCGACTTCGCCGCACCGTTCGGCGGCTACAAGAAGAGCGGCAACGGACGTGAGTGGGGCGGATTCGGTTTCCACGACTACCTGGAGATCAAGGGCATACTCGGCTACACCGCTGACGCTTCCTGAAATAGCACGGGAGATGAGTTCTCTGTCGGGCAAAGTTGCTGTGGTCACGGGCGCCAGTCGCGGTATCGGGAAAGGAATCGCGCTGGCGCTCGCAGACCAGGGCGCCGTCGTCTACGTCACGGGACGCACGGTTCTCGCTGGGTCGAATCCTCTACCCGGCACGATCGCAGAGACAGCAGCTGAGTGTACGCGGCGCGGCGGCAAGGGCGTTGCCGTCGCAGTGGACCACGCCGACGACGCACAGGTTGCCGCCCTGTTCCAGCAGGTACGAGACGAGCAAAGCCGATTGGACATTCTTGTCAACAACGCATTCTCCTTGCCCGAAGACCTGACCGACCCACAGTCCTTCTGGGAGAAACCGCTCTCCCATTGGGAAATGGTGGATGTCGGCGTCCGCTCGAACTTCGTAGCAGCTTGGCATGCCGCCAAGATCATGACACCGCACAAGTCCGGCCTCATAGTGGCCGTCTCCGGATACACCGGCGTCACTTACACCTACAACGTCATCTTCGGCACGGCGAAGTCTGCGGTGGACCGGGATGGCACGAGATATGGCCATCGAGCTGAAACCGCATAACGTGACGTCCCTTTCGCTCTGGCAGGGCCTCACCTTCACCGAACGCGCGCAGCGAAACCTGGCGAATGTCCCTGGCTTGGATGGCCGGGCTGCTACTCGGCCGGAGGACGGCTGCACCCCGGAATTCCCGGGTCGCGTCATCGCAGCTCTCGCCGTCGACACAAATCTCGCGACACGCTCGGGCGGCACCTTCATCACCGCCGAACTTGCCCACGAATACGGAATCAAAGACGTTGACGGCAAGGTCGTTCCGTCGCTGCGCTCGTCGCGCGGCGCGCCCATCTGGTCTCCGATCTTCAGTGATCGTGATCAACACATCTCACGTAATTGACCGGAGGACTTCATGACTACATCTGCCACCTCGGATCGGCTAGCCGCCCTCGACGTTATGGTCGATCGTCAGGAGATCCACGACGCGTTGACCAGATTCAGCCGTGGCATGGATCGCTTCGACCGCGATATCTTCCTCTCCGCCTTCCACGACGACGCCACAATTGCGGCGGGGAACTTTGTCGGTGGACCGATCGATCTCTACCAGTGGGCCAGAGCGACCCATGAACTGGGCCAGGTGTCGACGCATCACAACCTGCTGAACCACACCTGCGACATCGACGGCGACACGGCACACACCGAGACGTACTACCTATTCGTCGGACGTAATCACGACGACACCAATTGGATCGCAGGCGGCCGGTACATCGACCGCGTCGAACGCCGTGACGGACAATGGAGAATCGCGCTGCGCACCAATGTAATCGAGTGGTCCGGCATCGTTCCGACAATGGGCATACCCTTCGCCGACGTTCCTGACATTCACGTCAACGGCGCCCCGTCGCGCAGCACAACAGACCCGTCGTACCAACGACCACTGACGAACATGCGGAATCCGCATGTCCCCGACTGATCCAGGAGTAGCCATGACCACGCTTGACATCAAGAAACTCAGCAACAATCTCGGTGCGGAGGTTCTGGGCGTCGATACCGATCGGCTACTCCGCGATGACGGTCTCGCAGACGCGTGTATGACTGCACTCGAAAAACATGGCGTATTGCTGTTTCGCAAGATCAATGTCGACGATCGCACGCAAGTCGAGTTCTGCCGGAAACTCGGAACACTGATCAACTTCTCCCGCTTCCCACCGTACGACGCGGAAGAAGTGATGGAGATCAGCTTCGACCCCTCCAACCCCAATGCGGAATACCTTGCCAGTAATGACTTCTGGCACATCGACGGCCTACTCGACAAGATCGCACCGAAGGCGTCCGTGATGAGTGCCCGCGTCACAGCCGACCGCGGTGGTGAAACCGAATTCGCCAGTACCTACGCCGCATACGAGGCGCTATCAGACGACGAGAAGAAACTGTTCGCCGATCTGCGCGTAGTCCACACCTTCGCGGCAATTCAGCGGCTGACGTACCCGGATCCGACACCGACTCAATTGAAGGAATGGGCCTCGCGCCGTGAAGTGGAACATCCCTTGGTGTGGCAGCATGAATCGGGTCGGCAATCGCTCGTGTTCGGGGCGACAACATCGCACGTCGTCGGAATGGACTTCGACGAAAGTCGTGCGCTCCTGGACGATCTCGAAAAGCGTGCCACAACACAAGAACTGGTGTATCGGCACACGTGGTCCGAAGGTGACCTGGTGATCTGGGACAACTCCGGCCTCGTCCACCGGGCCTGCGAGTTCGACCGGAGCGAGCCGCGCCGCATGCATCGCTCAACCCTGGTCGGCCACGAGAGCATCAAGTGAGCAGTCGCACCGCGGTAGTCACCGGTGGGGCATCGGGAATCGGCGAAGCGATCAGTCGGCGCCTCGCCGCCGACGGCGCGATGGTGGCAATCCTCGATATCGACGGCACCGCGGCCGAGGCGTTGGCGTCATCGATCGAATTGTCAGGCGGCAAAGCCATCGGATTGACCGTCGACGTGACCGATCGCGCTGCGATCGACGCAGGATTGAACGAAGCGCGTACACGTCTAGGACGACCAACCATCCTGGTGAACAGCGCCGGATTGAGCATCGACGGCCCCTTCCTCGAGATCACTGCCGAAACGTGGAACCGCTCACTCGCGATCAACCTGACCGGCACGTTCGACTGTTGCCAGGCTGTGCTGCCCGACATGATCGAAGAAGGCTGGGGCCGGATCGTCAACATCTCGTCATCGAGCATTCACAGCGGTGCCCCCGGATTGGCCGGCTACGTGGCCGCCAAATCGGGAGTTGTCGGCCTCACCAAAGTGCTGGCGCTCGAATTCGCCAAATTCGGAATCACCGTCAATACGGTTCCTCCCGGATTCATCGACACCCCGATGCTGCGCAACACAGTCGAGAAAGGATTCATCGACCTCGACCAACAGACAGCAAAAACACCCGTCGGCCGGATCGGCCAACCAGAGGATGTGGCGGCTGTCTGTGCGTTCCTCACCAGCGAGGAAGCCGGTTACGTCACCGGGCAGAGCATCGGTGTCAACGGTGGCCGGAACACCTGATCGAAAGCACGTTCGCTACCCGAGAGGATTTACAGCCGATGGCTCGAATTTCGCCTGCAACACCACAACAATGGACGCCCGAGATGAGGGAATTCTTCGACGGCTTCCGAACGACCGTTGCTGCCGATCCGCAACGGGCCGGTAAGGCTGGACTTAACCTGGTCGGGACCCTGGCCCGATATCCCGCATTGGCGATGCCATTCCTGTCCTTCAACGCGCACTTGCTTTCTGGGACTTCGCTTACCGACAGGCAACGGGAACTGCTTGTACTCCGCGTAGCGTCAGTCCGGCGATCCGATTACGAATGGGCCCAGCACGTCATCCTTGCCGAAACTGCCGGCGTGACAAAAGGCGAAATCCTTCGCGTCGCGGACGGACCGAATGCCCCCGAGTGGTCTCCGCTGGAACGGTCCCTGCTCAGTGCAGTAGACGAACTGCTGGCGGACGGCGTCGTGAGTGAGCTGACCTGGTCGGCACTGGCCGAGGAATTCAACACCGAGCAACTGATGGATATGGTGTTCACGGTTGGCTGCTACTCGATGCTCGCCATGGCACTGCGGTCATTCGACGTGAATCCTGAACCGGAGCTTGCTCCGTACCTCCCCGCCGTTCGGTAAATGGACACATGCGTGTTGGCTTCGCATCGTCTTAGCTGGTGATGCGAAGCTTGCACGCGGTGTTCAGTTTCCGGCGGAGCCGGATTCAGTCTCGGTGAACTGGCCCTTGGCGGGTGGTGGAGCGTCTGCGTCGCTGTTTCGCATCGATCGCAGCTGGTGGGATGAACCACGGTTTGTGATCGTCGCCCATCTTGATTTCCCAGATCCCGCGGAACCCGCTGGTGCTGTGAATCAACCGATGGTGGCTACGGCAGAGGAGGGTGAGATTGTCCATCACCGTCAGACCGCCGACCGACCACGGTTTTATGTGGTGGGCGTCGCACCAAGCAGGTACGGCATCGCAGTTGGGGAAGGCGCAGCCTTTGTCCCGGGCGATCAACGCGGTGCGTTGCTCGGGTGTGACGAGGCGTTTGTGCGGGGTCGCATCCAGCGGTGCCCCGTTGCCGTCCATCAACACTGTGGAGAGCATGCAATCGCAGGCGAGCATCCGGGTCAGGCTCACACTGAGCGGGCCCATCCACGGCATGTACCCGACATCAAGATCTTCGAAATCAGGCTCATCGCCATCGAAGGCACTGCCGTAGAACTCGCCATCACTGACGTCGGCATCTGCACAGTCTGATGCTGTTTCGCTGCGCGTGGTGGTGCATTCCCGATGCTCGGCAAGGTCTTTCGCGGTGATGTGCACATTCACGTGCGGACGCTGACCACCATCAACACCGGTGACGGCATTGTCGAGATAGCGGCGAATCAGTTCCGTGAACGCGTCGGCGGTGCGTTTGGCAGCCGACCGCTGATCCGGGGTTCCGTCCGCGGCCGGTTTCGGCATCGACAACCCCGAGAGGGCCGACAACAACATCTCACCGGTCAACGCGTCGAAATCACCCTTGATCGCCACGCGCCCGTTGAGCGTCGGCGAAATCCGCAACACATTGAGATCATCATCCTCACCGGGCGGGATCTCATCGGATTCGAAAATCCGCTCCAAAACCGCAATCGCATACCGCAGCTTGATAGTGGTCGCCTCCACCCCGGATGCCGCAGCCAACAGAGTCTTCATACAGGACGGTAACGCCCTGTCCGGCATTCCTTTTGGTGGAGATTCACAGAACGCGACGATCATTGCCGCATGATCGAGCGAGAGATCGCCGGCCTCGAATTGGGCAGTAATATCCGGGAACCCCCGCAGTGCGGCACCGAGGGCGGCGATCTTGTTACCGGCCGCGTTCTGCAGCATCGTGTTCGCCGCCAGCCACCGCCCCACACCGCGGTAACAGAGCACCTGCTCGTCCGGATTGAGCGCCAATTCGTCGACCGCGGCAACTCGAATCGCTTCCAGCCGAAGAATTTCCGCAGATACACAGACTGCAACGTCTCGAACCTCGGCCGGTCGCAATCGCCACAACCTGCCCCGCACACCCACAGCCGAACCCGCTACAACATCCCCCACCAAAGTTGAATCGCAAACCGTAGTCATCAAGGCCTCCCCACCCTGACCTAATTATACTCGAACATCTATTCGATTCAAGGGACATACCGGGCACAGTTCGTTCCCCCACGTTCTTGCAATGCGACGTCCACGAGTCACATGAGCCAGTCAGCGCCCCATCCACTGCGGGCGACGCTTTTCCGCAAATGCAGCCGGCCCCTCCTGTGCGTCGTCACTGTTGTAGCAGTGCTCGGATACGTGGCGTGCGGCCTTGAGTGCGGCCGAACGACCCATCTCCGTCGACAGCATCACAGTTTCTCTCGCCGCTTTGACGGAAAGAGGTGCACCGGAGAGTATTTCGGTTGCCAGGTCCAGAGCCGTCGCCATCAGATCCGCAGGCTCGGCAAGTCGGTTGACGAGACCGATCTCGTAAGCGCGCGTAGAAGATATCGGCTTACCCGTGAGCAGGATTTCCATCATGATGCGCTGCGGAATCATGTGAATCAGCGGCGACGCCCACGGCGAGCTTCTCCCCACCTTGACCTCCGTGACCGCAAATTTCGCGGTGGTGCTGGCGACACACAGGTCACAGGCCTGAGCAATCATCCAACCACCGGCGTAGGCAACGCCGTTGACCGCGGCAATGGTGGGTTTTGACAGTTCGACCGTGTCGTAGGGAAGTGCAAACATATCGCGCGGCGGTACCGCCATTGCGGTATTGACCATCTCTTTGAGATCGCCACCTGCACAAAATGTTTCGTCGCCGGAACCGGTGAGTATCGCTACCCGCAACGCTGGGTCGTATTCGAATCGGTTCCAGGCGTCGCGTAATCCCTCGCGCACGTCTCGATCGAGACAGTTTCGGGACTCCGGTCGGTTCAGCGTGATGACAGCAATGCCGTCGTCGCGCGCGTCGAACAACACGGCGTCATTCGAAAACACAGCATCACTCATCAGAATCCCCTCTGCCTGATTGCATGCGCTTCGCGCATCAACTCTTCGCGAAAATCCGGATGGGCAATATTGATCAAACGTCGCGCTCGTTCCGCGAGGTTCTGTCCTCGTAGCTCGGCTGCACCGAATTCGGTGACCACAACATCGATGTCACTACGCGCCGTCGTGACAGGCCCGGACAGGTGCGCGGTTATCCTGCTGACGGTTCCCCCCTTGGCCGTGGCGGGGAGAGCCATGATCGCGTGACCGCCCGGTGAACGCGAACCGGCCCGGACGAAGTCCACCTGACCACCCGTGCCACCGAGATACGCCGAACCGCTTTGCTCCGCATTGACTTGCCCTGTGAGATCAACTTCGAGTGCGGAATTGACTGTCACCAGTTTGTCGAGCTGAGCCAGAACTGCCGCGTCGTGTGTGTACGACGTCGCACACATGCGAATTGCCTGGTTACGGTGCGCGAACGCGTACAGTTCCTTGCTGCCGATGAGTGCGCCGGTGACGGACACTCCCGTGTCGATTCGTTTGCGTGCGTTGGTCACCGTGCCTGCTTCCACCAGATCAACGAGGCCGTCGCCCACCATTCCCGAATGAACACCCAGATCTTTCCGGTCTCGAATCAGCCGAAGCAACGCATCCGGCACGGCTCCGATCCCCACCTGGATGACCGCACCGTCCTCGATATACGCAGCGGCATGTTCGGCAATTGCATGATCGGTCGGTCCAATTGTTGCCGGCGCCAGTGTAACCGGAGGTCTGGATACTTCGATGGCGTAATCGATCTTCGCTGCCGGTAACAGTTCCCCGCAGGTGAACGGGACTTGATCGTTCACTTCCGCCACGACAACGCGCGCTTTCGCCACAGCCGCCTGAACGTAGTCACTGATCAATCCGAAGCTGTGATTGCCGTTCCCATCCGCAGCGCTTACTTGTACGAAGGCAACGTCGCACCCGATCAACCCGGCCTCGATCATCGGCGCAACTTGACTGACGTGGCACGGAATCACACTGAGCTTGTGCACTTTGGTCAACGATCGCAGCGTTCCGATCGCCCCCATACTGGAGAGCGAAAAGCTCTCACTTGCTTCGGCATTGAAGACTCCTGAGAAACTCGTTGCGACAAATGCCGATAGTCCGCCAATGTCTGCCCCTTGATCGATCAGAGCTTCGATCAACGTTGTCGGTTCGCCGCACGCCTGTCCGATGACAATACGGTCTCCCCGATTCAGGAACCGATTCAACTCCACGCTCGACCGACCTCATTCAGGACTTCCTCGGTGTGCTCACCGAGTCGAGGGGCCGGCCGGGCAATACGACCGGGCGTGCGCGAGAACCATGTCGGCGGACCAGGGAAACGCACTGAGCCGTAGGGAGTATCGACGTCTTCGAAAAAGTTGACGGCATCGAGGTGCTCGTTGTTCAACAACTCGTCCAGTGTCCTCACCGGAGCGGCCGGAATATCGTGAGATCGGAGCAGATCCAGCCATTCCTGCGTCGTGCGTTCGAGGAAGGTTTCACCCAACAGCGCGTACACCGTGTCGATCTGACGGGCTCGTTGTTCGAGAGTCGCGAAATGTGCACCCGCCCAGGGTGGATCGACTGCGTCGACGAAAGCCGCCCATTGCTTGTCGTTGTACACCATGGCCGAGATCTCGCCGTCTTTGGTCCGGTACGGTTTCCGATTCGGTGCCACAGCACGGGGATACACCGCCGGACCCAGCGCCGGGGTGAACAGTGCCCCATTTGCATGTTCGACCAGCATGAAAGCTGCCATCGTCTCGAACATGGCAACCTCCACCTCTTGGCCTTCTCCAGTACGTTCGCGGTGAAAGAGGGCCATCGTGGTGGCGTACACGGCAGTGAGTCCCGCAACCTTGTCCGCGATAATGGTTCCGACATAACCACTCTCGCCGGTCAACTGTTCCTGCACGTGCGGTAAGCCGCATTCGGCCTGAATTGTGTCGTCGTAGGCCGTCAAATCGGCATCCGGCCCGCGACGCCCGTATCCGTAGCAGTTGGTGTAGACGATCGACGGATTGACGGCGGCCACGTCGTCGTAGCCAAAACCAAGTTTTGTGATTGCCGAGCCTCGCATGGAATGGATGAATACATCCGCATCGGCGATCAAGTCACGCAGTACACCTGCACCCTCATCGGTTCGCAGATCCAGTACCGCACTGCGCTTTCCACGATTCACGTTGACAAACACACCGCCCAATCCCGGTTCCGGACCCACCGAAATGTAGCGGGTGTTGTCGCCGGCGGGGCTTTCGATCTTGAGAACATCAGCCCCCATGTCGGCCATGATCTGCGTGCAGTAGGGACCCATCACCATCGCCGTGAGATCGACGATCCGAACCCCGGTCAACGGACCCGAGTGCTTCATCAGAATGAACCTCCACTTTTCTTCAGAACGATTCGACGCTATCAGGTGAATCTTTACAAGGATAGTGGTATTAGTGAGTGGTGAAGAAATCCAACGGGACCGCCGTCCTCGGCACGATAGCGACGGTGCTCGATGCGGCACTGGCGGCAAACCCGCAGGCCCCGGCCGTGGAAGCCGTATCTGGGATCTGGTCATATGCCGAACTCGACACACAGGCAAGGCGCTGCGCCGGAGCGCTGTGGTCACTGGGCGTGCGACCAGGCGATCGTGTCGCGGCATGCCTGCCCAACGATCTCGGCATCGTCGCGGCATTTCACGGCGCTCAGCGGATCGGTGCGATCTGGGTGGGAATCGGCGAAGCGCTGTCATCCAGTGAGCAGCAAGAATTACAAACTCTGTGCAAGCCGAGTGTTGTCCTGGCCGGACCGAACTGTCGGCTGGACCCTCTCGACTGCGTCAGCGAGGCTCAGTGGGCAGAATTGTGCGGGCGCGACGAGACCGCCCCTTCGGTCGAGTTGGATATCGACGCTCCCGCCGGAATCGCTTTCACCAGTGGCACTTCGGGTCAGCCCAAAGCTGTGGTGCACAGTCAACGAAACCTACTCCTCCCCGGCGCCGTCCTGTGCGCGACCAGAGGATGGGGGCCAGAACTACGCAAGGGCGACAGCTTCCCGCTGACCATCCTCAATCTCATGGTCTTGTCGACGCTACTTACGGCCCAGGCCGGCGGGTGCTCAGTCGTGATGAACCGGCGCGACGTCGACGGGGTTGCCGAATGGATCGCCTCGCGGCGTGTCACAGTGTGGAACGGCGCCCCCGCGCAACTGTACGACCTCGCGCGACGTCCCGACGTCAACCTCAGTTCACTCCAGGAGATCTGGTGCGGCGGCGGCGATACACCGGACGGATTGCGCCAGGCGTTCACCGACGCGCACGGCCTCGTCCCCCGCGTCACGTACGGCCTGACCGAAGCACCGACCGTCGTATCGATCGATCCTCCCGGGCGCGAATGGCACCCCGGGACCAGCGGGCAGGTACTGCCACAGTACGAGGTTGCAGCCTACAGCGAGGACGGAAGCCCGCTGCCTGCAGGAAAATTGGGCGAACTGCGCGTCAGAGCAGCGAGGTCAGGTCAGTGGGCGGGCTCGTGGACGCCGATGCTCGGCCATTGGGAGCACGGCGGTGTCACTTCGACTGAACCCGGCCCACTCGCGACTGGGGATATCGGAACTGTCGACGCCGACGGTTGGCTCACTGTCCTGGACCGCAAGAAATTGGTCATAATTCGCGGTGGTGCAAACGTCTACCCCCTCGAAGTGGAACGAGTCATCGCGACGCACCCCGATGTCGCGAAGGTCGCCGTGTACCCGGTACCCGACGACCGACTCGGTCAGCGGGTTGCCGCGATTGTCGAAAGTGTCGGACCTCCGGTGGAGTTCGGCATCCTTGCCGACCTCTGCCGGAACGCGCTCTCGCCATACAAGGTTCCGGAATTCTGGTCACAGGTCGACGCACTGCCGATCAACGCCATGGGAAAAATCCAGCGGGCCGGACTCGCAGAACTCACCACTTCCGCCGTCAGGGCACCGCAGCGAGGTCTCCGGTGACAACACACCGCGATACCGCCGCACGGATGTTCGGCTTGGACGGCCGGGTAGCCATCGTGACGGGCGCCTCATCAGGCCTCGGCGCTGCCATAGCCGAGGCACTTGCCTCACTCGGCGCCCGAGTTGCCGTCGTCGCGCGCCGCCGCGACAAACTAGCCGAACTCGCCGAGCGGATCAACGGCACCGCCATCGAGTGCGATCTCTCCGAGGCCGGCCAGGTTGGCTCTGTTGTACCCGCCGTGGTCGAAAGCCTTGGGCCGCCCGAAATTCTGATCAACGCAGCGGGCAGCATGTTCACCTACGAACGAGCCGAATCCGAGCCACTCGATGCCGTCCGCAAGACCTTGGATCTGAATTTGATCGCTCCGTTCTTGTTGGCGCAGGCCACTTTCCCTCACATGCAGTCCATCGGCCGCGGCACTGTCGTCAACATCTCGTCGATCAGCGGCCGGGTGGGAATACCGGGCATCCCGCAGGCGTCATACGCCGCAAGTAAGGCCGGATTATCAGGACTCACCGCAGAACTCGCGATCCAGTGGGCGCGGCACTCGATCCGGGTGAACACAGTTGCTCCCGGATTCTTCCGGAGTGAAATCACTGATCAGCTGTACACCGAGAACCGATCGGCGGAGTATCTGCGACGAAACACTCCACTTCCGCACGAAGGGACGCCGCACGACGTTGTCGGCTCTGTTCTCTGGCTCGCAAGTGACGCAGGAAGCTACGTCACAGGCCAGACCATAGTTGTCGATGGTGGTTGGACGGCACGCTGAGCGTTCGACATGGGTGCCGATCTCAGTTCGAGTTCGCTTTAATTTCGACATTGAAAATGTTATTCTCAGAATAGAGAGTTTCATACTCTGATTGCGATTTCTAACCGCAGGGCGAGAGGGCGAACATGTTGTTGGAGCTGACCCCGGACCAGGAATTCTTCCGGGACACCACAGCCCGGTTCCTGAACACACAGGTGCCCAGCTCAGCTGTGCGTCTTCTGCGCGACAACCCCATGGGCTTCGACTCCGAATACTGGCGGCGCGGCGCAGAACTCGGCTGGACCAGCCTCCTGGTGGACGAAAAGCACGGTGGGGGCACAATCAGCGATCGCGGACTCGTCGACCTCACACTTGTCGCGTACGAGTTCGGCCGCACCGCCGCGCCCGGCCCACTCACCCCGACCAACGTCGTTGCCGCACTTCTCAACAACTACTCCAGCGAGACCACAGACCAAGTTCTTGCAGAACTACTCGCCGGAACTTCCACCGCAGCATGGTGTTTCACCCAGCCACAAGCGAACAGTCTCGTGAGCACTCCACCACTGGAGATTCGCGTCGATGGCAACGACGTAATTGTGTCCGGCACAAAACGCCCCGTCGAAGCTGCCCAGACCGCCGATGTCCTTCTCGTCACCGGCCAGAACGGCGACTCCGTCGCGCAAGTCCTGGTGCCCACCGATACTCCCGGTGTGCACGTAAAGCCGTTGCGATCAATCGATCTGACACGGCGCTACGCCGCGGTGACGTTCGACAACGTACGTCTCCCCCTGAGCGCCATGATCGGAGACACACGCGATGCGGCTCGTGACGTCGAGCGTTGTCGGCAACTCGCCATCGTGCTGGGCTGCGCCGAATCCGTCGGAGCGATGCAAGCGGCATTCGACCTCACCGTTGCGTGGGCATTCGACCGATACTCGTTCGGACGCCCCCTTGCGTCGTACCAAGAACTCAAACACCGCTTCGCAGACATGAAGACCTGGCTCGAAGCCAGCCACGGTCTCGCCGACGCGGCAGCAGCCGCAGTTGCTGCGGAAAGCCCGGACGCCGCTGAACTCACCAGCGCCGCACACGCATACATCGGCGATCGCGGCGGCGAACTACTCCAGGATTGTGTGCAGATCCACGGCGGGATCGGCGTCACATTCGAGCACGATCTACACCTGTTCATGCGGCGGGCTGCAGCTAATCGCTCGAGCTACGGCACTCCCGCAGAGCACCGCCAATTGATCGCCGCCATCGCCGTACGTCAGGAGAGCATCCGTTGAGCACCCAGGCACCCCAGACCGTCGTCGACATGGAATCGGTCGAGCAGTTTCGCACTCGGGCACGCACCTGGATCCGAAACAACCTCGGCCCCAGCGACCCGAAGGCAAACATCGGTGTCATGCGCGCCGAAGGACCCGACGAGGACGAACTCACCGACGTCGCGGAGCAACGCGCACTTCAGCGACGACTGTTCGATGCGGGCCTTGCCGGGATCTGCTTCCCTGAGGAGTACGGCGGGCAAGGCCTCACTCATGCTCACCAGCGGGCATTGAACGAGGAACTCGCCGGTTACAAGTACGCCGAACGTCTACAGTCTCCGACCTTTGTGCCCTGCGCCGCAGTGCTTCTCGAATTCGGCACCGAGGAGCAGAAGCAACGCCACATCCCCGCCATCTTGAAGGGCGAAGAGATCTGGATGCAAATGCTCTCCGAGCCCAGTGGTGGCTCCGACGTCGCCGGCGCGGTCACCACCGCTGTTCGAGACGGCGAAGACTGGGTACTGAACGGATCGAAGATCTGGACTACCGGCGCCTGGTGGTCCGATTGGGCGCTCTGTCTTGCCAGAACCAACTGGGACGTGCCCAAGCATCGGGGGCTGAGCGTGTTCATGGTGCCGCTCGATCGCACCGGCATGGAAGTCAACCGCATCGAGTTGCTCAGTGGGTCGCGGGAATTCTGTCAAGAGTTCATGACCGACGTCAGGGTTCCGGACAGCGACCGCATCGGCGAAATCAACGACGGTTGGACCGTCGGCACACGCTGGATGTTCCACGAACGAATGCTGTCGAACTCGCCGTACGCGACCATGGCAGCCGGAAGCACGCAACGAGGAACGAAGATGCCGGAACTGCTTGCAGTCGCGCGCGATGCGGGTCGCTTGAACGACCCCGTCAGCCGTGACCTCATCGGTGAGGCCCGCATGCTGGAACTGGCCAACAACGCACTACAGCATCGGGTTGTCCAGGGCATCACCACCGGCGCAATGTCCGATCAGGCCGCGAGTATCGCCCGATTGATGGCAGGTCTGATGTCTACCCGTCTGGTGACGATCATCTACGAATTCACCGGGCCTGCCGGGGCAGCGTGGGACGACGACGACGGTACGGTCGGCGACTGCGCCACGGACTATCTCGGCCAACAGGTGTGGTGCATCGCCGGCGGGACCACCGAAATGGCCCGCAACGCCATCAGCGAGCGAGTCCTCGGTATGCCGCGTGAACGCACACACGAGCAGAACATCGCCTTCCGGGACATTCCGAAAAGCCGATCAACTTCCGGCAGTCACTAGTTTCCGGCGGTCAGGACATCAGCTTCTCGCGGTCAGGGACACGGTGCAGTTACGGTCGAACTTCTTTGCCAGATACAGCGCTTCGTCGGCGCAATCGATCATGCTGTTCACGTCCGCGTCACCGGACGGCGAACACGCCACACCGATACTGACAGTCGGGCCGAGTTCTCCGAGCGTTGTCCTCGATTGCTCCTGCTGTGCCACCCGAATTATTTCGGCTATTTGCGTTGCCTCGTCCAGATCCGTGTCGATCAACAGAACGACAAACTCCTCACCGCCCAGGCGCGCAAACAGCGCTGTGTCGTCGAGATGGCGCCGCACTTGATCCGCAAACGCAACAAGGACCGTGTCCCCGGTCCGATGGCCCAAGGTGTCGTTGACCTTCTTGAAGTGGTCCAGGTCCATCATCAGGACGCTGATTGGCAGGCCGGACTGAAGAGATCCGACGGCGCCGATGCTTTTTCGCATGAATTCGTCCCGGCGCAGCGCTCCAGTCAGGTCGTCGAGCATCACAGCTTCAGTCAGAGCAGCGAGAGCGCGTCGACGTTCATAGATCACGCAGGCAACCGCGAGGGGCGCAGTTGCCAACAGAGCCAATCCGATCCTTACGGAAACGCTGACCGCGGATAAACCTTCGACAGCTGTTCCCAAGTGCCCGTCGGCTGTCAAGACCAACGTACATACGGTCGATATGGCGGTCATCAGTGACGTGACAAAGACATTGGTCAGCAGTGCGGCGGTGACAAGAGCAGGCATGGCAAACGCAATTGCACCGGCGCCGCCGATGACCCATTGGAGCAGAATGCACAACGCCAACAATGCGGCCGGAATCACGGACAGCCGAAGGATCCTGGACACGGCCTCAGGGTCTCGGTCCTCAGGTCGAAGCGACGGAAAAGTCAGTACCAGCGGAACAATCGTCATGTAGTTGACGAGGTTGCCCGAGAACCAGAGAATCCAGCCGTCCGGCCATGTGCCGCCGAAAAGTGCCACATTCGCAGCTCCTCCGACACATCCTGTCAGCGCCGCCGCGACCATGGTCGCGGATACGAAGTAACCCACCGAGCGGATACTCGAAAGCCTTCGATCTTCCGCGCAGACCCATCGAAATGCGTAGAACCCACCGACAACGCCGATGATGTTGCTTGCACCGAGCCACAAAGCTGATTCGACGGAACCGCCAGTGACCAGATCCGCGGAAATATAGGCCGTCGCCGCACAGAACCACGTCGAAACGGTTGCCGAACGGGGTGATCGAACAAGCAGACCGAGCAGCAGTGCGTTTGCCGGCCAGAACACGGCGAGGGTACCGGGAAGCCGGCTGAAAGTCCCGATCAAGCACGCGACAAAAACGCAAAGACCGACAAGCAGGCTGTGGCGTAGCGCCGCAGCTGACGTCGAGTTTTCCACCGCATCCACCGCCCTACCTACCTAATCTTTGGATCAATTGTGAGAGGCGATCGGACATACAGCGGAAAACGTGCGCTGGAAACCGACGAATTGCGCTAATTATCCCTTTTAGAGCTGTCAAATCAAGGACATCCGTCAGTACATTCCGATGTGCGTAAATGTCAAGTATTGCCATCATTGATAGGATTGACGTACTGTGCGAAAAGACCTGTACGACAGCTACTGCGCAGTACAGTCCCGGCAGTTCGGCCCCGCTAACGGTGGACACCGCGATCTGCAGTGCATCACCCACGGATTTCAGGACGCGAACGCGCTCCGAACCGGTTGAGGAAGGAATTCATTTCTGATGTTTTCGGCAATAGTCATCGAGAAGAACGACACGGGACAAAGCGTCGCCTGCACCAGTCTCGACGAAGCTGATCTACCCGACGGAAATGTCAGCATCGACGTGGACTATTCAACTCTCAATTACAAAGACGCTCTGGCCATTACCGGTTCGTCTCCAGTAGTGCGCAAGTTCCCGATGGTCCCCGGAATCGACCTCGCCGGAACAGTCACCGAGAGTTCACACGCAGACTGGGCAGCCGGCGATCGCGTCGTACTCAACGGTTGGGGCGTCGGCGAATCCCACTGGGGTGGACTCGCCCAGCGCGCGCGCCTGAACGGCGACTGGTTGATACCACTTCCCGCGGCATTCACCGCCCATGCCGCCATGGCTATCGGCACTGCGGGCTATGCCGCCAGCCTGTGCGTCGACGCTCTCATCGACTTCGGTGTATCGCCCGACCAGGGCGAGATACTCGTGACCGGAGCATCCGGCGGAGTGGGCAGTGTCGCGATCGCCCTACTGGCAAAGGCAGGCTTCACCGTCGCTGCGTCGACCGGCAAGGTCGACGAAGCGGAATACCTCCAAAGCCTTGGCGCAACAACGGTAATCGACCGCGCCGAACTCTCCGGTGCCGGCAAGCCGATGCAGAAGGAACGCTGGGCGGGCGTCGTCGATTCGGTGGGCAGTCACACCCTCGCGAACGCGTGCGCGCAAACCCGGTACGGCGGTGCTGTCGCAGCCTGTGGCCTCGCTCAGGGGATGGATTTCCCTGGCTCGGTTGCGCCGTTCATTCTCCGCGGCGTGTCACTGCTCGGTGTCGACAGCGTGATGGCACCCAAGTCTCGTCGCCTGGCCACCTGGGATCGCCTGGCTCGTGATCTGGATGCCGAGGCACTGGAGTCAATCGCCCACGACATCGCACTGGGCGAATCGATCACTGCTGCAAGAAAACTCATGGACGGCACGGTGCGTGGACGCATCGTCGTCGACGTCAATCGATAGCCGGGAGCCAGAGACGATGAATACGAAGTTAACCGAACCGGAAACCGTCGAACTCGATCTGTCCGATGTAGACCACCGTGTAGGCCAACCTGTCGGCGGCGGGCAGCTGTGGGATCCGTGCAGCACCACCGACGTGCGGCGTTGGGTCATGGCGATGGACAACCCCAACCCGATCCACTGGGATGAGGAATTTGCCCGTGCCAGTAAGTTCGGCGGTCTGATCGCACCGCAGTCCATCGCAGTAGGTCTGGACTACGGGCACGGAGCTCAGCCGGCGTGCGTCGGACACATTCCGAACAGCCACTTGATCTTCGGCGGCGAGGAATGGTGGTTCTACGGAACGCCGGTGCGTCCCGGCGACACGTTGTTCCAAGAACGACGCTTCCACGATTACAAGGTTGCCGATACGAAGTTCGCCGGTCCCACGATGTTCTCGCGCGGCGACACGCTCCACACCAACCAGCACGGCTCCAAGGTTGCACTCGAACGGTCGACAGCCATCCGTTACCTGGCCGACGAGGCAACAAAGCGCGGCATGTACAACAACAATGTCGGGGCCGTCAAACGGTGGACCAACGCAGAACTCATCGAGGTCGAGAACCTGCGCCACGAATGGCTCATGTCCAACCGCATGGGTGTTTCACCGCGCTTCGACGAGGTCGAGATCGGCGACACACTGCAGCGACGCGTCATCGGCCCGCACAGCATCGCAAGCTTCACCACGGAGTACCGCGCATTCCTTTTCAACATCTGGGGCACCTTCCACTGGGTTGCACCCGACGGCGTCGAAGATCCCTGGGTCTACCAGGATCCGGGCTGGGTGGAGGGCTTCGGTTACGACGAGGAAGGAGCCAAGATCGACCCGCGCAAGCGCGACGGCCTGTACGTCGGTCCGTCTCGCGGCCACATCGACAGCGACAAGGCCAGCGAAGTCGGGATGGCCAGGGCCTACGGTTACGGCGCGACGATGGGCGCCTGGTGCACCGACTTCCTCGCCAACTGGGCAGGTCACAACGGCATGGTCCGCCATACCAAGGCCGACTTCCGCACACCTGCATTCGAGGGCGACGTGACGTACTTCGACGCCGAGGTCGTTGGCAAGGAAGCTCAATCAGCCTGGGGCGTACCGCTTGTCCAGATCAAGCTGCGTCTGACCAATCAGGACGGCGACGTTCTGGTGTCCTGCACGGCCGAGGTCGAACTGCCGTTCTCCTGACTCTCCCTCGACATGAAAGAGGCAAGCCTTGACCACCGATGTGAATGCGGCACCAGCTGTTTCAATCGCGCACGGTGTACCACTGCTCGACGAACCAGGCCTCGGCGCACTGACTCTTCCCGGATTCCTCCGGGAAGTGACGCAGATGTACGGCGATCGCGAAGCTCTGGTCATGCGCTCCGACGACGGTGTCGTCCGCTGGTCCTACGCACAATTGTGGGAGCGCGCAATCGAAGTCGCCCAAGCTCTGCGGGGTATCGGTCTGGGCAAGGACGGCCGGGTGGGCGTCTTGATGACCAACCGTCCGGAGTGGATCGCGTCGGTGTTCGGCACCGCCCTCGCCGGCGGTGTAGCGGTCACACTCAGCACGTTCTCAACAGCGGCGGAACTGGACTACCTGCTGGAGAATTCTGCAGTCTCGGTTCTGCTGTTCGAGCGCACCGTACTCGGTAAGGACCTTGCGGAGGTGCTGACCACGCTCGAACCACAGTTCGGCACTGCAGCTCCCGGCACAGTGCAGTCGCCGCGATTCCCTTTTCTTCGCCATCTGGCCATGGTCGGCGACGGAGAAGCAATCGGGGCGATCGACACGTGGGACACATTCCGCTCGCGAGGCGTCGACCAATCGAGGGGGTTGATCGAATCCATCGCGGCGGCTGTGCGCCCGAGTGATGCTGCTGTGCTGTTCTTCTCGTCAGGGACGACAAGCAAACCCAAAGGCATTCTCAGCGCACATCGTGGTGTCAGCATTCAGATGTGGCGATTTCGGCGCATGTATCGTTTCAACCCCGAGGACAACATCCGATGCTGGTCGGCCAACGGATTTTTCTGGTCAGGCAACTTTGCGATGGCGCTGGGCACGACCTTCGCGAGCGGTGGCTCATTGGTACTGCAATCGACGTTCGACGCAGCAGAGGCAATCGGGCTCATCGAGTCGGAACAAGTCAACTTTCCGTTTGCGTGGCCGCACCAATGGGCACAGTTCGAATCCGCACCCAACTGGACCGGCGCGGATTTGAGTAGCTTGTCGTACGTCGATTTCAACACACCGGTAGCCCGTCACCCCAGCGTCACGGCCACATGGTTCGAACCCGGCCATGCGTACGGAAACACCGAAACCTTCACCATTTCAACTTGTTTCCCGGCCAATACGCCGGACGACGTAACGGGGGGCAGCAGCGGTGAGCCGCTTCCCGGAACAACCGTCAAGGTTGTCGACGCGCTCACCGGCGATGTTCTCCCGATCGGCGAACGCGGCGAAATTTGTGTCAAGGGTCCGACACTGATGCTCGGGTATATCGGCACACCACTCAGCGAGACCGTCGACGCCGAAGGTTTCTTCCACACCGGCGACGGCGGATATCTCGACGATGTCGGCCGGCTGTTCTGGGAGGGCCGCCTCACCGACATCATCAAGACCGGTGGCGCAAACGTCTCACCGCTCGAAGTCGACGAGGCTCTGGTCAGCCATCCCGGAGTGAAGGTCACCCGCACTGTTGGTGTTCCGCACGAGACGCTTGGCGAGGTCGTCGTGTCCTGCATCGTTGCGCACGAGGGCACCGATCTGCATCAAGAAGAAATTCGCACTTTCCTGCGAGAACGCCTCGCCAGCTACAAGGTTCCGCGTCATGTGCTGTTTTTCGACGAGGACCAAATCGCTCTCACCGGCAGTGCAAAAATCAAATCCAGTGAAGTTCGAGAGCGCGCTACACAACTGTTGAAGGCGTGAAGGTGTACCGGCTGATCGATAGCTACCGGGTTGATCAGCCGGTACACCCAGCGAAATCTACGACTCCTGAAAATACCTCTGAGCCAACCGCGTTCGGTGCGCAGCCGGAGACCCGAACAGGGAACGATTGAGCGTCGCACGTTTGAGGTAGACGTGTATCCCGCTCTCCCACGTGTAGCCCATGCCGCCGTGGAGTTGCATTGCCTTCCCGGCAATATCAACTGCCGCAGAACACGCGTACGACTTCGCCATCGCGGCTGCGACGGAAGCGTCCGACGTGTCCTGGGTTAAAGCACGCACCGCCGCCGCGACCAGAGACCTGGCAATCGTCACCTGAACGAGCATGTCCGCACACGCATGTTTGACGGCCTGAAACGAACCGATCCGACGTCCGAACTGCTCACGCACTCCGACATAGTCGACGGTCGCCTCCAACATGGCCTCGCTCAGCCCGAGGCTGTCACACGCCACTGCAACCGCAGCCCGATCACACAGTCGGGTAAGAGCATTCGACGCATCATCGCGCACACGCCACACCGATTCCGGGCCGACGACCACGCACGAGGCTGTCACGGACCCGAAGTTGCGCGTGGCATCGAGAACTTCCTGCTCCGTCACAGTCAGTCCGGCAGCCCGCGGGTCGATGTTGACAACAACGAGGTTCCCGTCAGCCTCACGTGCAGGCACAAGGTAACTGTCCGCTGCGCTCGCATCGAGCACAAAGCTCGCGTGCCCGCTCAGTTGGTAACCATCTGCATTCTGGTCGATACGGAAGGTGCTCTCCCCCAACGTTTCACCACCGAGAACAACAATCGGAGCCGCGTATCCGGCGGCGGTATCGCACAACAGCCGATCTCGTTCCGGCCGCGATTCCAGCAGATTGAGCGCGCCGACGCCAAGTGCTGCAACAGTCGCGTATCGGGTGCGTGAAGCCGTACGACCGATTTCCTGCAGGACTAGCGCGACCTCCCCGAACGTTGCGTCGGCGCCGTCGAATTCCGCCTGCACCTCGAGACCAACTGCACCGGAGCGAGCAATCAGTCCCCAGTCCACCCCCCCGTTCACCGCCTCACTACCGGACTTTGCCAGAATCTCACGCACCATTGCACGCAGCTCTGCGTGTACTTCGGCAAGTTCTGCAAGCGACGACGACATCAGTGGCCTCTCGGTTCGCGAGGGAGGCCGAGGCCGCGCTCGCCGATAATGGTGCGTTGGATTTCGCTGGTTCCACCGGGGATCGTCCATTCCCACGAGCCGATGAAGTCCAGAACCCACGCACCGGATTCCCACCCACTCGACAAAGGTTTGCGCAGCACGGTGTGCGCGGAAAGGCCCGCGATGTCGGCGCCGAAATCCGTCATCCGTTGCAGGAGTTCGCTGTAGTGCAACTTCACAATGGATGCATCCGCCGGACCAGGCCGGGGATTACCGGCAAAGTCTGCGCACAGCGCGCGCAATCCCGTCAGTTCGATCTCGAGTGACGCCAGTTCATCTGCCACCAGAGCATCGCCGCGGTGACGCGAACACAACTCCACCAGCCACCGAAACCCGCTCGAGCCCAGGCGCTCTGCAAGCTCGAGCATAGTCATCCCACGTTCGGCGCCAAGCGTTTCCTGCGCAACCTGCCATCCCTCGTTGGGCCGTCCGACCAGTTGCGACGCCGGGATGACAACGTCGTCGAGAAATATCTCGCAGAAGTGCGACTCGCCGGTGGCCTGCCGGATCGGCCGGACCTCGATTCCTGGAGTTTTCATATCCATCAGAAAGTACGAAATGCCCTGCCGCTTCGGTGCGTTCGGGTCGGTTCGAGCCAGGAGAAGGCACCAGTCCGCGTACATCGCGCCACTCGCCCACAGCTTTTGTCCCTTGACGACGTAGGCATCCCCGTCCCGTCGCGCTGTCGTCTTCAGTGCCGCCATGTCCGATCCTGCTCCCGGTTCGGAGAAACCCTGACACCAGATTTCGCCGTCGAGGATCGCCGGTAGATGACGACGCCGCTGTTCGTCCGTCCCCGCCGCAAGCAGCGTCGACGCTGCATGATGGATCGAGACGAACGGCAGCACGAGGCGCGGCGCGTCATGGGCCGCAAGCTCTTGATACAGGACGATTTGCCGCGGGGTGGACATCCCTCCGCCCCACTCCTGCGGCCAGTGCGGCACCGCCAGACCAGCAGTGCGGAGTTCCTGCATCCATGCCTTCTGGAACCGAACGAACTCCTCGTCCGACGCTCCGGTCTGCTCGGCTCGCCAGTCTGTCGGCACATGGGTGCGGCACCAGTCCCGCACGTTCTCGCGAAATTCGTCGAGCGTGCCACCAGGAGCGAGCACCGTCATCGGGTCACGGCCGTCGATCGCATGGCGCCAAGACGCTGCCGATGCTCGGGAGAGCTCATGGTGGCAACCTCCGCAGCAAAACCGGCTTGCATGGGACCACCGAGTGCCTGGGATAGGTACATGTTGACGATGCGTTTAGTCCCCTGCAATGCCTCGCGCGGCTGCGCCGCCAATCGCACAGCAAGGCGTCTCGCCTCCCCAACCAAGTCCTCGGGCGCGCAGGTTCGACTGGCAAGCCCCAACTCGACTGCCGTAGCAGCGGGGATTCGATCACCCGTGTACAAGAACTCTCGCGATCTCATGATCGGGGTGAGTAGCGGCCAGAAGGCAGCCCCGCCGTCGCCTGCAACCAGGCCGACGGCAACGTGCGGATCGGCAAGATAAGCGGTGTCCGACATCAGTACGACGTCACACAGGACAGCCACACTGCACCCGAGGCCTACCGCCGGACCGTTGACCGCGGCGATCACGGGAAGCGAAAATCTCAGCATCTCGTCGATGACTTCTGCACCCTCACGGATGCTTTCGTCCCGGGCAACCGGATCGTCGAGGAACGAAGAGATCCAGTCCAGATCGCCACCAGCACTGAAGGCTTTGCCGGCCCCGGTCAGAATCACCACAGCCGCCTCACGATCCGCGGCCAACTGTCGCCACACGTTCGCCAGAGCCCAGTGCAGAGGTTTGTTCACGGCATTGCGTTCGGCCGGTCGATTTATCGTGACAAGTCGAATCGGGCCGTCACACTCGACCGTCAGCTCTTCAGGAAGGTCGTAGGTCACAGTGTTGCCACTTCCCTTGCACCACCGATAGACGCTGCACCACCGATAGACGCTGCACCACCGATAGCTGCTGTGTCACTGATAGATGCTGTGTCACTGAATAGTCCGGTAAGGCCGCGACGGCCGATCCGCTGCGTCAATGCGCTACCCGTCGCCGACAAGCCGAGCGGTAGCCGCCGCAGTGGAAGGCTGTACCGCGAGAGCCACGACAGCGTGGTCTCGTCGCAGAAGCCACTCGCCCCGTGCAATTGATGTGCAACGCGGAACACGATCTCGGCAGCTTCGATTGCGGCCAACCGCAGCGCAAGTGCGTCGTCGAGCGCCTCACTGCTATCGGTCTGGACGCTCCACAGTGCGTACTTCGCGAGCACCTCGAGGCCACTGCGCTGCACCTGTGCATCGGTGAGTTGGAACTGCACACTCTGCAGCTTCGCGAGCGGTTGCCCGAACTGCTCGCGCAGCAACACATGTGCGCGGGTCAGGTCCATCGCCCGATCGAGCATCCCGAGTAGCGTCCAACAGGGCAACAGCAACGCCAGCGCCACATCCTTCGCTCCGTTGTCGTCGACGAAGTTCGTGTCGAACTGCGCGACGAATGCTGTTGTGCGCGGTGAGTCCTGCGACGGGCGGACGACAACGGAGCTACGACGGCCGCCCAATGTCACTGCGGCCCAGCGTAGATCGATGCCGGATACCGGGCCGGCAGGGGCGCGATCGGCAACAACGATCAACCCGTCGACGGCAAGGTCAACCGGCCTCGCCAGCCGCTCAGCCACTGGATACGGCACAGCCCAGTAGCCAGCACTGTGACACAGTGCGGCCGCCGCTTCGAGTTCGTCCCCGTCACCGCGAGGATCGAGATCCCACGCGCCGAGGTCGGCCAACACCGGTGCCACAACACTTCCCCGACGCACCGGATCCCGCTCGCCCCGCTGAATCAGTTGATCACCACCCGCAGACTCGAAGGCACGTAAGGCCGTTCGACCGTATTCGATTGCCTCGTTACTTAATTCAAGCTTCATGCGGCCGCCAGAAGTGACCGAGCAAGGAGAATTCTTTGCATCTCGATGCTTCCCGACGCCACTGTCGCGGCCTGCGAATAGCGCCAATGTTCCTCGACATCGCGGCAGAATCGTTGCGCGTCTGCGTTATCCACAACCACGCCCCCTGCAGTGTCCGACGAGTGTACAAAGGCCGCGAGTTCCGTCAGCACTTCGGCACTGTCCTGATCGAGTGTGGTCACAGCGATGCGGTATGCGGCGGCGTCGCCCGGGCGAACTGTTCCCTGGCTCTGCAACGCGACGACTTGATAGGCAAGCAGTCGAGCGCGCCGACAATGAGTCAGCATTCGCGCCCACCGGTTTCGCAATCCTTCCGGGACACTGTCCCAGCTGTCCCCGAGAACCGTTGCGGCGTCGTGCAACAGCCGTTCACAGCGCGCGTAGCGAGCGATGCCGACGCGCTCGAAGGCAAGCACTTCCTGAACCAGGCTCCAGCCTTCGTCCACCTGACCCAGCACGTTCTCTTCGGTAACCCGCACATCGTTGAAGAACACCTCGTTGAGGTGGTGCGGTCCGAGCATGGCGCGGATCGGCCTGACCTCGATATCCGGGTCGGACATCGGGACGAGAAATACCGTCAGGCCTTGCTGCCGGCGCTCACCGGTCGACGTCCGGGCAAGTAGGAAGCACCATTGCGCCATCGTGGCGTACGACGTCCAGATCTTCTGGCCGGAAATGAGCCAACCATCGCCGTCACGGCGTGCGGCAGTACGCAGCGAGGACAGATCGGAACCGGCTTCGGGCTCACTGAATCCTTGGCACCAGATGACGTCGCCTCGGGCAATCGGTGGGAGGTGCAGGCTCTGCTGCGTGCGCGTTCCGTGTCGCATGATGGTGGGCCCCACCCAGTTGACGCCCATGTATTGCGCGCCGCGCGGTTCGTGAAGCGCCCACATCTCCTCGCGAACCACCGTTTGCTCCCACACCGTGGCGCCGCGACCGCCGAACTCCTCGGGCCATGCCATGCACAGCAGTCCGCGGTCGGCAAGAATGCGGCAGAACCGCTGGGCCACATCAAGATCAGCCGGGTCATCTGTGAAGGCCCCGCGGAAATCCTCGGGAACGTGCTCCTTCACCAGCTGGCGCAGCTCACCTCGGAACGCCGTCGCGGCCTCACTCATCGTGAAGTCCATGGGAATTACATTAGTTCAATCCTAATAAGGATAGCAATACTTGGAGGTGCGAGATTCTCCGTCTAGGATTCACCCCATGAGCAAAAAGGTGCCCGTGTGAATACCGGCGGGCGCGGCCGCGTCCCGCAGCGCCGCATTGCAGAAACAGTTGCCGACGAACTTCGCGACCACATCCTCGCCGACGACAACTACCGACTCGCCACCCAGGAACAGCTGGTCAAAGACTTCGGTGTCAGCTACCCGTCCATCCGGGAAGCACTGCGCATACTCGAGACCGAGGGATTGGTGACGGTACGGCGCGGCAATGTCGGCGGCGCCGACGTGCATCGCCCCGACGAAGTTTCGGCCGCCTACCACCTTGGTCTCTCCCTTCAAGCCGCGCGAGTCACGTTGCGCGACCTCGCATCCGGCCTCCAGATGCTGGAACCCCTCTGCGCATCCGAATGTGCGAAGCGGGCGGACCGCAACCGCGTCGTAGTACCGGCACTGACCGCGTCCATCGACGCATCTGCGCGAAAGATCGGCTACGGCGTCGCCTTCACTCACGCGGCGCGCGAGTTTCACGATCTTGTCGTGTCCTTCACCCCGAATGCCACCATTCGCTATGCGGTGAGTAGCTATGTTGCCCTGTGGTCCGCGCAGGAAGAAGCCTGGGCGGAGGCACTCACCGTTCGTGGGGAGTATCCGTCAGAGGGCGAAGCGGAGGAAGCGGTTCGCACGCATCGCCGCGTAGTCGAAGAAATCGCAGCCGGACGATCAGCCGAAGCGGAGCGCCTGGCGCGCGTTCACCTCGCGGCTACCCAGTCACTTGTTCTCGAGCGCTTCGGCGAGACCGTCGTCAATGCCTCGGTTGCCATGTCACGGCAAGCAATCCACTCCAACAGGCGATCGCGACTCACCTAGACAACTTGACCCAAGTTCGCTCGACGCAACGCGAGCGAACTCCCGCGACTCCAATGAACCGCTACCAGCAGGCAGCGATCCGAGCAGCGGAACACCGGTCACCGACACAAGATCGTCGCGGTTGCACTGCTCAGCCAGCCCTGGTTCGTCCGGCCACGACCCGATCACCAGACCGGAGCACCGAACATCCCTGTGTGCCAACGCTTCCACACTGAGCGCGCAGTGGTTGAGCGTTCCCAACCCGGCAGCGGCAACGAGGACGGCAGGCGCCCCCAGTTCCGCTGCGACATCGCGCACCGTGAAGTTGCCTGCACCCAGGCGAACCAGGACTCCGCCGGCACCTTCGATCAGCGTCAGGTCGTGAGCGGCATCCAACTCTCGCGCGCAGGCCAGTACCGCGCCCATCGTGAGCATCGGAAGGCCGCTGCGCCGAGCGGCGGTGTCGGGCGCCAACGGATCGGGATACCGCGCCAATTCGGCCAGCGTGACGCCGCCGCCGGTCAGACGATCGATCTCGGCCAGATCCCCGGGTTCACCGAGTCCGACGCCGGTCTGCGCCGGCTTGAGGACAGCAACCGAGCGCCCAGACTGCAGCGCCAACGACGCCAATGCCGCCGTCACCACGGTCTTTCCGACGTCCGTCGACGTCCCCGTCACCACGAGAATGCTCATACCGCGGCCTCCGCCAGGACATTTCCGAGAATCTGACCGATCTGGTCCATCTCGGCTCGCGACAGGGAAGCGCGAGCGGTGAGTCGCAGACGCGACGTTCCTTCGGGAACCGACGGCGGCCGGAAACAACCGACGTGCAACCCCTGCCGACGACACTCGGCGGCCGCGTCGTACGCCCGTTGCGGATCACCGAGAACAACTGACACGACGGCAGATTCAGGCGTTCCGACGCCGGTGATCGCGGCCAGCTCCGACGCACGATCCAATACGTCCTTCGCGCGCGACGGCTCCCGACGAAGAACCGTCAGCGCTGCCCGTGCCGCACCCACTGCTGCGGGCGCCAGCCCCGTGTCGAAGATGAACGTTCGTGCCGAATCGATCAAATGTTCGCGAACCTTACTGTGCCCCAAGACAACCCCACCCTGACTTGCGAGGGACTTGGACAACGTTGCAGTCACCACTACGTCCGGTTCACCAGCAAGACCGACTTCGTGCACCAGACCGCGCCCACCGCTCCCCCGGACACCGATACCGTGGGCCTCGTCGACCAGCAACAATGCACCGTTTTCGCGGCAGACACCGTGCAGTTCGCGTAGCGGAGCCAGATCACCGTCGGCACTGAACACCGAATCGGTGACCACCAGCGCGCGCTCCCCGGTTCGTGACTCGAGCTGCGCCGCGACGAAGTCGATGTCGGAATGCGGAGCAACCACCACCCTCGCCCGCGAGAGACGACACGCGTCGACCAACGACGCATGCGAACCGGCGTCGGAAATGATCAACGACCCCGGCCCTGACAATGCCGTGACCGCACCGAGATTGGCGGTGTAGCCCGACGAGAAGACCAAGGCGGAATCGGACCCGACAAACTCTGCGAGCTCGAGTTCGAGTAATTCGTGTTCGGTGGTACTTCCCGTCACGAGTCGCGAACCCGTCGCACCGGCGCCCCACTTCTCCAATGCGGCCACGGCGCCGGCAATCACCTCGGGATGGCGCACCAATCCGAGGTAGTCATTGGACGCGAGGTCGATCAGCGGCGAGTCGGCAGTTCGCGGGCGCACATCACGGCGCAATCCGGCGGCGCGGCGTTCCGTTTCGACGGCAGTGAGCCAGTTCAACGAGGTAGTCACATTTCCGACCATACTTGAACGCCGTTCAAGCATGTCGCTATGGTGCAGGTGTGCACACACTCGGACAGGAATCAGCCACCGTCTCCGCGATCGACGCCGCGCACCTCTGGCATCCGTACGGAGCGTTTCCGGCAACAACCGAACCACTGGTCGTCGACAGCGCACATGGCGCCACCTTGACGTTGTCGGACGGCACCCAACTCGTCGACGGCATGAGTTCGTGGTGGGCTGCGATCCACGGCTACCGCAATCCGGTTCTCGACGCCGCCGCGGTATCCCAACTCGGCAAGATGAGTCACGTCATGTTCGGCGGACTCACTCATGAACCCGCGGCCACACTCGCAAAACTCCTCGTGGATATCACCCCGGCGGGGCTCGACAAGGTCTTTCTCTCGGACTCCGGTTCCGTCGCCGTCGAAGTTGCGGTCAAGATGTGTCTGCAGTACTGGCGCAGTCTCGGAAAACCGTCGAAGAATCGCCTGATGACGTGGCGCGGTGGATACCACGGCGATACGTTCACCCCGATGAGCGTCTGTGACCCCGACGGCGGCATGCACTCCCTCTGGACCGACGTTCTCCGCGCTCAGGTTTTTGCGGACGCACCGCCAACCGAGTATCACCCCGAGTACGTCCGGCATCTCGACGGATTGCTCGCCGCGCATCACCACGAACTGGCTGCGGTCATTGTCGAACCTGTTGTTCAGGGCGCAGGCGGTATGCGATTCCACGACCCCGCCTACCTCGTCGACCTTCGAGCGCTCTGCGACAAGTACAACGTCCTTCTGGTCTTCGACGAAATCGCGACCGGTTTCGGCCGAACCGGTGAACTGTTTGCCGCCGATCACGTCGGCGTCAGCCCAGACGTCATGTGCGTCGGCAAAGCTCTGACCGGTGGATATTTGAGCCTGGCAGCCACTTTGTGCACCACCGACATGGCCGAGGCCATCACCGCAGGCGAGGGCGGCGGCCTGATGCACGGGCCGACGTTCATGGGCAATCCACTGGCCTGCGCAATCGCAGTCGCGTCCACCGAACTCCTGCTGGCGATGGACTGGCGACGCGACGTGACGAGATTGACCGAGGGACTCGATCGAGGACTCGCGGACGCACAGTCGATCCGAGGCGTGAAGGACATCCGAGTTCTCGGCGGTATCGGAGTTCTCGAACTCGACCGTCCGGTCGACATGCGCAGCGCCACCGATGCCGCGGTCAGATCAGGTGTGTGGCTGCGCCCGTTCCGCAACCTCGTGTACACGATGCCGCCGTATCTCTGCTCCGCCCACGAGGTGGAACAGATCACAGCCGCAATGCTCGAAGTCGCCCGCAGCCAGGCCTGACAGGGTTGGAGGGAAAGCGGTCCGACAAGAGGGTGTCCGACGTGGGCGATAGGGTTCGTTCATGGAGCAGTCGCCGACAGACAAACCTGCCAGCACACCGATCGCCGTGTGGCCGGGCAGCGCATATCCCCTGGGCGCGACGTACGACGGCGCAGGGACGAACTTCTCCCTGTTCTCCGAAGTTGCCGACGCCGTCGAACTCTGCCTGATCGCCAAGGACGGAACCGAAACCCGAATCCGGATGGACGAAGTGGACGGATACGTCTGGCACGCCTATCTGCCCTCGGTATCCCCCGGTCAGCGCTACGGCTACCGGGTGCACGGTCCGTACGATCCATCTGCCGGACTGCGCTGTGACCCCAGCAAATTGTTGCTCGACCCGTACGGCAAGGCCTTTGCCGGCGACTTCGACGGTGATCGTTCGCTGTTCTCCTACGACATCGATGCGGCCGACATGGCTGAAGCGGACGACGACAACACGATTCCTGACACCGGCGAACTCGAGGAAACTGCTGCCGAAGAACCTACCGGCGAAGAAACAGGCATCGACGAAACAGTTGCCGAAGCAACCCAGGCCGAAGAAACACCCGAAGACGACACCGTCGATACCGGCGACACCGTAATCGAAGACGACGAGTTGGTCGACGAACCCTCGACAATCTCTTTCCCGCAGCATGATTCGCTCGGTCACACGATGTCTACCGTCGTGATCAATCCGTTCTTCGACTGGGCGTCGGACCGCTCACCCGGGCGCCCGTACCACGAAACCGTGATCTACGAGGCGCACGTCAAGGGCATGACGGCCGCGCACCCCGGAATTCCGGAGGAGCTGCGCGGAACCTATGCCGGACTGGCACATCCGGTGATCATCGACCACCTGACCAACCTCGGAGTTACCGCCATCGAACTGATGCCGGTACACCAATTCATGCACGATCAGGTTCTCCTCGACCAGGGACTGCGAAACTACTGGGGATACAACACCTTCGGATTCCTTGCGCCGCACACCGACTACTCGTCGGCCGCCAAACCCGATGCTGCAGTGGCAGAGTTCAAGGCGATGGTGCGCAGTTTCCATCAGGCCGGCATCGAGGTAATCCTCGATGTCGTGTACAACCACACTGCCGAGGGAAACCACATGGGGCCGACCATCAGCTTCCGCGGAATCGACAACGCCGCCTACTACCGCCTGGTCGACGGCGACGAAGCGCACTACATGGACTACACCGGAACGGGCAACAGCCTCAATGCCCGTCATCCGCACACGTTGCAACTCATCATGGACTCGCTGCGTTACTGGGTCACCGAAATGCACGTCGACGGATTCCGTTTCGACCTCGCGTCCACACTGGCCCGCGAACTGCACGACGTCGACCGACTGTCCGCGTTCTTCGATCTGGTGCAACAAGATCCGGTTGTCAGTCAGGTCAAGCTGATTGCCGAGCCGTGGGACATCGGAGAAGGCGGCTACCAGGTCGGCAACTTCCCCGGACTGTGGACCGAATGGAACGGCAAATACCGCGACACGGTTCGTGACTACTGGCGCGGCGAACCGGCAACACTCGGCGAATTCGCGTCCAGGCTCACCGGATCGTCCGATCTGTACGAGGCCACCGGTCGGCGTCCCGGCGCCAGCATCAATTTTGTCATCGCTCACGACGGTTTCACTCTCCACGACCTCGTCTCGTACAACGAGAAGCACAACGAAGCCAACGGCGAGAACAACAATGACGGCGAATCACACAATCGGTCCTGGAACTGCGGCGTCGAAGGCCCCACCGACGATCCCGAGATCCTCGAACTCCGCGCGCGCCAAAGTCGCAACATTCTTGCCACGCTGATGCTGAGCCAGGGCACCCCGATGCTCGCACACGGCGACGAGATGGGCCGAACTCAGTTGGGTAACAACAACGTCTACTGTCAGGACTCCGAACTGTCCTGGATGGACTGGTCACTGGCGGAGACCAACGCCGACCTCGTCGAGTTCACCAAACGCGCTATCGCGTTGCGCGCCAAGAACCCCGTGTTCCGGCGTCGACGGTTCTTCGAGGGTCGGCCCATCCGCAGTGGTGATCAGAGCCGTGACATCGCGTGGCTCACTCCCGCCGGCGAGGAAATGACACCGGCGGATTGGGACAGCGGTTTCGGTAAATCGTTAGCCGTGTTCCTCAACGGCGAAGCTATCCCCGAGCCGAACTACCGCGGCGAGCGCGTAGTGGGCGATTCATTCCTGTTGTGTTTCAACGCCCATTACGAAGACATGGAATTCTCCACTCCCAATGCCGACTATGCGGCGGAGTGGACGGTGGTACTCGACACCTCGATGCCCACCGGCGAAAGCGATGTGGTGATTGAAGCCGGAACGGTTCTGGGCGTCCGCGCTCGTGCATTGATGGTCCTTCGCAGAACGGCCTGAGGAGACAACGATGACGCCGATCACCAGCACGTACCGCCTGCAACTGCGACCAGACGCGTTCACGCTCCACGACGCGGCCGGTATCGTCGATTACCTTGACACTCTGGGAGTTTCACATCTCTACCTCTCCCCCGTCCTGACGGCGACGTCCGGATCGACCCACGGGTACGACGTCACCGACCCCACCACCGTCGCTGAGGGTCTCGGTGGCCGAGAGGCACTGGTGAAGCTGTCGGGCGTGTGCCGAGAACGCGGCATGGGACTGATCGTCGATTTGGTGCCCAATCACGTCGGAGTGGCCAAACCCCACGAAAATGCTTGGTGGTGGGATGTTCTCACGTACGGGCGGGCATCTACGTACGCAGACTTCTTCGACATCGACTGGGACAAGGACAACGGGGCGGACGGAAAGCTAGCTCTCCCGGTGTTGGGAAAGCCCGCTGATCTCGACTCCCTCACCGTCGATCACGCCACCGCGACACCGCTTCTCGCATTCTACGAACATCGGTTCCCCATCGCCCCGGGAACAGGCACGGGATCGGCTCAGGAAATCCACGCCCGTCAGTCGTACCGGCTTGTTCCGTGGGACGCCGGAATCATCACTTACCGGAGATTTTTTGCCGTCAACGAACTCGCGGCATTGCGCCAAGAAGATCCGCGGGTTTTCGAACTCTGCCACCGTGAACTGAAATCGTGGGTCGACGAGGGCCTGATCGCCGGGGTTCGGATCGATCATCCCGACGGACTTGCCGATCCGGTGGAATACCTCGAACGCCTTCGATCGTTGCTGGGACCGGATCAGTGGATCGTGATCGAGAAGATTCTCGGGCACAGCGAACCACTCGATCCATTACTTCCCGTCGACGGCACCACCGGGTACGACGCTCTGAACCAACTGGGCGGAGTATTTGTCGATCCCAGCGGCGAGCACGAGCTTTCCGAACTGTCCGGCGCCTTGACCGGCAACGACGGCGACAGCACCTGGCTACATCACACAGAACGTCAGTTCAAACGTGAGACGGCGCGCGGTGAACTCGCCCCTGAAATCCGTCGCCTGGTGCGGGCTATTCGCAGCGAAACCGGAACCCGATGCAGCGACAAGGCGCTCAATGACGCAGTTGTGGTTGTCATCGCACGAATGCCGGTGTACCGCTCCGACTACAGCCCCCTCGCCGGGCTGACGGCTCGGATTGTCGGCGGAATCCACGAACTTGCTCCTGGCCACGAAGAAGCCTTCAACGCCCTGGCGCAGGCACTGTCCGGCGGTGGCGAGGCGGCGGTCCGCTTCCAGCAGGTGTGCGGCGCAGTGATGGCAAAATCCGTCGAGGACCGGTTGTTCTATCGGACTGCGCGATTGATCTCGCGGCAAGAAGTCGGGGGCAATCCAGCCGCGTTCTCCGTTTCAGTTGCCGAGTTCCACCTCGCCAATTCCGATCGGGCTCGACTGTGGCCCGCAGCGATGACCTCTCTGTCCACCCACGACACCAAACGCGGCGAAGACGTTCGCGCCCGGATCAACGTCCTGTCGCAGATGCCGGAAGTGTGGTCGAGGCTGGTGCAAGACTGGGAAGAGGTGGAACCCAGCCCGGAACCGATGACCGGATTGTTCCTCTGGCAGAACATTGTCGGCGTGTGGCCGGTGGGTGAGGCTGCCCCCGACTTCCGCTCACGTCTGCACGCGTACGCCGAGAAGGCAATTCGCGAGGCCGCGCTCGCGACCTCGTGGAATTCTCCGGATTCGTCATTCGAGACGGCAGTCCACACCTGGATCGACAACGTCATCGACGGCCCGGTCGCCGCATCGATCACACAACTTGTCTCCCGCATCGCCCGACATGCCTGGTCTGACTCGTTGGGACAGAAACTACTTCAAATCTGCGGACCGGGAATCCCGGACATCTACCAGGGCACCGAACTCTGGGAAGATTCGCTGGTAGACCCGGACAACCGTCGGTTGACCGACTTCGATGTCCGTCGCGGGCTGATTGACAGCACCGAAACCTCCGTCGACGCGACCGGCGCAGCAAAACTCCATGTAGTTCGCACCGCGCTGACATTGCGACGCGAGTACCCCTCCTGGTTTGTCGGCGGCAACTATCTCCCGGTTCTGGCATCCGGTGAGAGCTCAGGGCACGTCGTCGGATTCTCGCGCGGTCCTCGAGGTGGGAAGGCCGCCGTCGTTGCACTAGCTACCCGGCATTCGATGGTCCTCGCAGATCACGGCTGGGGTGACACGGTGATCGGGCTACCGGAGGGCCGCTGGACCGACAAAGCAACCGGCAACGTCATCGAGTCGTCTCGTGCCGGCGATATTTTCCGCGGCGGTCCTACTGCTCTACTCATTCGCGAGACCGAATCACCGTAAACCGGGCCTGCCCGTGTATTCCGGTGAGCGGGTCACGTGTCCTGCAACACACTTTCCCACGCTAACTTTCTTGGTACCAGCACTACAGGACCATCGAGAGGTTGCACACTATGTCCACAGGTCGCTACACCGGCAAGGTCGCATTCATCACGGGAGCCGCTCGCGGTCAGGGCCGCGCCGAAGCAGTTCGGCTCGCCGAGGAAGGCGCCGACATCATCGCCGTCGACGCGTGCGTCCAATTCGATTCCACCTCGTATACCGGAGCAACCGAAGACGACTTGGCCGAGACCGTCGAACTGGTCAAGGCACTCGACCGCCGAATCGTCGCCACCAAGACCGATGTCCGCGACTTCGACGCGCTCTCGGCCGCACTCGACTCCGGTATCGCCGAACTCGGCCGCCTCGACGTCGTAGTTGCCAATGCCGGAATCTGTTCCGCGAACATGTCCTGGGAGATCACGCCCGAGCAGTGGAAGGAAACGCTGGACGTCAACCTCACCGGCGTCTTCTACACTGCGAAAGCCGCAATCCCGCACCTGATCAAGCAGGGCACCGGCGGCTCGATCATCTTCACCAGTTCCGTGGCCGGCCTGCGCGGGCTTCCGTTTCTCGGCCACTACGTCGCCAGCAAACACGGCATCACCGGTCTCGCGAAGACCATGGCGTCGGAGTTGGGGCAGTACAACATTCGGGTCAACACCATCCACCCGCACGGTGTGGCCACCGGGATGCAGATGACGGATATGCAGCCCCTCATCGCGGAACACGCTCACACACTCGGACCGATCTTCATGCAGACCCTGCCCGATCCGGTCAGCCAGCCCGAAGACATCGCCGCAGCGGTCGCATTCCTGGGATCGGACGAGGCGCACCACATCACCGGAATTGCCATGCCGCTCGACCTGGGAACCTTGCTTCGCTGATCGAGTCACACCGAACAAAATCAGTGGAGGTGCAGCGGGTCTCGGGAATATCGTTCCACCGAGGCCCGTTGCGCCACACATGACCAAAACAGTGGTAGCGCAGAAATACGGAAACCCCGACGTTCTGAAGCTGATCGACGTGGAGGTTCCGCCGCCGGCGCGCGCAGAAGTACGCGTCGACGTCAAAGCAATCGGCGTCAATCCCTTCGACTACAAGCTCTACAGCGGTGCGTGGGGAACCGATCCGAGCAAACTGCCGATACACCTCGGTGGTGAGGCTGCCGGAGTTGTGTCAGCGATCGGCCCCGATGTCACGACAGTTGCCGTCGGCGACGAAGTGATCGTCAGCCCGGGAAGTGGCCTGTACTCCGAACAGGTTGTGGTTCCCTCGTCATCCGTC
Source organism: Rhodococcus sp. MS16 (assembly GCF_013277795.1). Lineage (NCBI taxonomy): Bacteria > Bacillati > Actinomycetota > Actinomycetes > Mycobacteriales > Nocardiaceae > Rhodococcus > Rhodococcus sp. MS16. The sequence continues at coordinate 460,600 of NZ_VBTM01000004.1, read as the reverse complement.
ACGCCAAAACCTTCTTCGATCAGTTGGGAGCAGGCAGCCGGTCTTCTCCTGGTCGGCGGGACCGCTGTCGACGCACTCGATACGATCCGCGTCAGCGAGGGTGACACGGTATTGATCCACGGAGCATCCGGTGGTGTCGGATCACTTGCCGTGCAGCTGGCCGTCGCTCGCGGTGCAACGGTGATCGGAACCGCCGGCGCATCCAATCAGGAGTACGTCCGATCATTGGGCGCGACACCGGTGCTCTACGGCGACGGACTCGAAGCCCGAGTCCGGGAACTGGGTTCAGTGGACGCCGCATTCGACACCGCGGGCACCGACGAAGCTGTCGACGTGTCCCTGGCGCTGGTTGCCGATAAGCGCCGCATCGTCACGATCGTGGCGTTCGGGCGAGCAGAGTCCGACGGATTCAATGCCGTCGGTGGCGGCAATCCGCAGAGTGCCGAAGCTCGCTTGAAGGCCCGGGGCGAACTCGTCGAGCTCGCCGGAGCCGGACGCTTGACCGTGAAAATCGCCAAGACTTTTCCCTTGGCCGACGCCGCCCAGGCTCATGCCGAGCTCCAGAGTTCCCACCCTGCCGGGAAGTTCATCCTGATTCCCTGACGTGTGGACTATTTCGCCTCGGAACCCGGAGCAAGTGGCACCAAAAGTGTCGTGCCGAACGCGACGAGCACCGATTCGCCATCGCGTTCGGCATGAACCTCGGCGGTGACGAATACCTGCTTGCGCCCGGTCTTGACCGAGCGTGCCGTGGCGACAAATGCGGTCCCGACCCCTGGACTCACGAAATTGACCGCGCAGTTCGACGCCGCCACTACGCCCACTTGCGTGAAAGCAGCAAATCCGCACGCGGTGTCGATAAGCCCCGCAACCAGTGCAGCGTGCAGATGTCCGGCGTACTGCCCAAGATCCTCACGCCACTCGAGTCGCAGACTCACGCGACCCGGTTCAGCCTCCGCGACCTCGAATCCGGCCCACCGGTTGAAAGCTGCCGACGCGTTGACCGCCCGCAACTGCTCGAGCATCTCGGAATTCTTCATGTAGACCAGTCTACATAGATTGTGGTGGATCGCCGGGGTGTTTAAGCTCCAACTCGTGGCGACTCCCCCGAAACACCGCGAAGCACTAGTTCGAGCAGCGGCCGATCTGTTTCGACGCCAGGGGTACGCGGCAACCGGGCTCAACGAGATCCTCAAGTCGAGCGGAGCCCCGAAAGGTTCGCTCTACCACTACTTCCCCGACGGCAAAGAGCAGATCGGCACGGAGGTCGTCCGCGTCGGCGGGCAGTTGGTGGCCAACACTCTCACCGAACTCGCCGACAACCACCCGGACGCCGGGTCGCTGCTGCGCGAGTACTCCCGGTTACTCGTCGGATGGGTGAGCGATTCAGACTTCCACGAAGGCTCACCGGTCACGACGGTGCTGTTGGAACTTGCCCCCGATTCAGAGAGCGTCACCGCCGCCGGACAGGCCGTCTACCGACAGTGGTCGTCGATACTGAGTGACTCGTTGATTGCCTCGGGTGTCGCACACACTCGAGCGGAACGGCTTGCGGTACTGGCTGTATCGGCACTCGAGGGTTCACTGGTACGGGCCCGTGTCGAACAATCAGGGCAGCCGATTCTCGACTCCCTCGGCGAGGTGGCAGACCTGTTCGATGGCGCGATCGCCGCGGCGGACGTGCCCTGAGCGAAACACCGGAGACGAGCGCGCTATCGGTAGCTCATATCCGGCCGGCGTCGCCGTCACGCTGCTGCTTCGCGATTCGTCGCTGCTCCTCGGCGCGGGCACGGCACTGTCGGAGGAATTCCTCGTCCGCGGCCGGATCGGCAGCAACTGCCCGCCCGGGACGCTCGTATTCGCCGTACCCGGTAGATCCGACGTACCCCGCCGGTGCGTTATGTCCGCGCCCGACGATCAGCCACAGCACCGACCCGAGCGTCGGCAGGAAGATGATCACCAGAATCCAGACCACCTTGGGTAGGTGCTGGATGTACGCGTCGTCGCGAGTGATGGCGTCCACGATGCAGAAAATCCACAACAGCATCGTGATGAGTCCGAACAAGGCGTAAGGCACGCTGGATTTCCTCCCAGATTCGAAAAACTCCCGCCATGCTAGCTAAAACAGACCGATTAGTACATTAGGTTCGTCCGAATCGCGAATTCGAGCCACTCGCGGTAATCGTTGACATTCCAGCCTCCGATCGACCGCAGTTGCTGGTGCACGTGCGGCGAGACCAGGGCAGCGAGAACGCCCGACGCCTTGTCCACCGAAATGTCATTGCGCAACAGTCCGTGTTCGGAAAGACCTTCCGCGATCGACGTGGCATTGGCAAAGGACTGTTCCGAAGATTCCGCGGCCAGTCGACGCATATCGGCGTCGGCGCCCGACGACTGGACCGCCGTCATCATGAGTGGACCGGCCCGTTCGAGCAGACCGACGCTCTGTTCCACGATCTGCGCAACCAACCTCCGAACGTCGTCGGGATCAGAGTGGTCACGGCGCACGGGCGCACTGTCGTCGCCCGACTCCGCTTCGAGCGCATGACTGAATGCCGCCTCGAAGATCTCGAGCTTGCCCCCGGGAAATGCGGTGAAGACAGTGCGAGGGGCGACACCCGCGGCGTCGGCGATATCCTTGGCCGTCGCGCTGACGTAGCCCTTGTCGACAAAGAGCGCAGCTCCGGCATCTCGGATCAATTCACGCGTGCGCCGGGCTGCATCGCCGCGAACCTTCGATTGATAGTGCCGCTTCTCGATCACAGAAGAACTCTAGCGGCCCTTTCCATCAGCTGCATTGAATGCAGTGCGGATGCAGATAAAATAATTGCAGGTCATGATCTATGTTTTCGGATGATCGATCCAACCGTCACTGCCCGGGAACACCAGAACTTCATGTCCGTCGTCATAGCGCACTAGATACGGCGGAGCGCCGTTCTCGCCGTGCACCTCGATCACCTCGGCCGACGTCTCGGGCTGACCCACCACTCGGCCCTGCACATGTAGACGATCACCTACCTGGGCATGCATGTGAATTCCTCCCTCGAGACGAGTACTCCGAATTCGGGTTCCCCACCGCGTCGTCGAATAACCCCGATGCGGCGCGGTGACAAAATCCACACCGGATTACGTGGCGTCAGCGAGGTAAACAGTGGTTCACTCTATGGTGAACGTACATTCACCTCGTCAAGGAAGGCACCCACCTTGGCTCTGCACTCGGCACCTGCCGCCCGCCGTTCCAGCGGACTCATCACCGGAATCCTCTGCCTCTCCGGAACTGTGGTCGCCCTACAGCAGACGATGGTCATTCCGCTCCTCCCCGATTTCCCGAAAATTCTCGGAATCAGTTCCGACGACGCGTCGTGGCTCGTCACGATCACGCTCCTGACGAGCGCGATCGCGACACCCATCGTCTCGCGCCTGGCCGACATGTTCGGAAAACGACGGATGATGCTGATTTCGATGGCGATGATCGTCCTCGGATCGCTGATCGCGGCTGCCGGCGGCACGTTTGTGACACTGCTCATCGGACGCGGATTGCAGGGATTTGCCATCTCGATGATTCCTGTCGGCATCAGCATCATGCGAGACGAGCTACCCAAGGACAAGGTCGCATCGGCCACGGCACTGATGAGCGCCACCCTCGGAATCGGCAGCGCGCTAGGCCTGCCGCTATCGGGATTGATCTTCGAACAGTTCGGATGGGAAGCGATATTCTGGCTTTCCGCTGCTGTCGGCGTGATGCTGATAGTCGCAGTGGCGCTTGTCATTCCCGAATCCAGCGTGCGCACCCGCGGAAAATTCGATTTCCTGGGCGCGGTCATGCTGTCCGTTGCCCTGGCAGCACTCCTCCTTGCCATCTCCAAGGGAGCGCGGTGGGGATGGACCAGCGAGCCGACAATCCTGATGTTCGTGCTCGGCTTCACCGTTCTGGCGCTGTGGTTCCCTTACGAGCTTCGCGTGACACAACCCATGGTCGACCTGCGGACCTCGGCCAAACGCCCGGTCTTGCTGACCAACCTCGCGTCAGTCATGGTCGGTTTCTCCATGTACGCCAACAATCTGTCGACGACGCAGCAACTGCAGATGCCGAAAATCTCCGGCTACGGCTTCGAACTCGGTGTAATGGCAGCCGGAATCTGCATGATCCCAGCGGGCCTCGCCATGGTCTTCTTCGCACCGGTATCCGCGAAAATCACCAAACGATTCGGAGCCAAGACAACGCTGATGGTCGGCGCAGTGGTGCTCGCCGGAGCGTATGTGGCCCGCGTCTTCCTCACCGGTTCTATTCCGCTGATCGTGATCAGTGCCGCCGTCGTCAGCATCGGCACGGCCATCGCCTACTCCGCGATGCCCATGCTGATCATGCGGTCGGTGCCCATCACGGAAACCGCGTCGGCGAACGGACTCAACTCGCTCCTGCGCTCCGTGGGCACTTCGATGTCGAGCGCCGTAGTTGCCGCGATGCTCACAGCATTGGTGATCCCGTCCGGTCCCGGCGCCGGACTGCCGTCGCTCGACGCGTTCAAGAACATCTTCTGGCTCGCTGCCCTTGCTGCCGTCGCCGCCCTGGCCGCAGCGGCCTTCATTCCGCGTTACGGCGCCAAGCCCGAATCGGCCGTGCGTCCCGTCACACCCGAAGGCTTCGAAATCCCCTCCACCGACAACGACATCGTCGTGGCAGGGCGTGTGATTCGTGCCGACAAGCGCCCGGTCAAGCAAGCCGTCGTCACCGTCATGGACATGGCCGGGTCGCCCGTGGACTGGAGTCGCGCCGACAACGAGGGAGTCTTCTCACTGGCATTGCCCGAACCGGGGCGCTATCTCGTGGTGACCAGTGCTGACGGATGGTCTCCGACGTCGCAGGTCATACGCTTCGATAATGCGGAATCAACACATACCGTGATGTTGGGCGAACGACTGACCATCTCCGGACAGGTCACCATTGCCGGCCTACTGACCTCCGGAACCGTGATCACGCTGACCAAACCGACTGGCGAATTTGTGGCCTCCACCCTCACCGACCACGCCGGACGGTACGGAATCGCGCTCCCCTCGTCTGGCCGGTACATCCTCACGGCACTCGCCGACGACGGAGCAGGCTCGCAAGCCAGACAGATTGCCGTGATCGCGCAATCGACGTCCGTCGACTTCGACGTGCCGTTGGAACAGGTCCCGGTACCGAGTCGCGTCTGAGTGCGCGGCACAGTCAAATCCGAGTGCGCGGCACAGTCAAATCCGAGTGCGCGGCACAACCGGGCAAAACCAGGCATGCTGATGCCGTGCACACATTCGAGGTCTGGGCGCCCACTCCGGAATCAGTACAGGTCGACGTCGACGGCGTAGTTCACGCGATGACACGGGATTCCGATGGTTGGTGGCGCGCCGCTGTCGATTGCACCGAGAATGCTCGCTACGGCTTTGTCGTCGAAGGGGCAACCCTTCCCGATCCGCGATCCCCGCGCCAACCCGACGGGGTTCACCAACGCTCACAACTGCATACCCTCGACCACGCTGCGTGGTCCGATAGCGCCTGGACAGGGCGTCAACTCGCAGGCTCGTCGGTCTACGAACTTCACATCGGAACCTTCACTCCCGAGGGGACATTCGACGCCGCGATCGAGCGCCTCGATCACCTGGTGAATCTGGGAATCGGGTTCCTGGAGATCATGCCGGTGAACGGCTTCAACGGAACTCACAACTGGGGTTACGACGGCGTGCTCTGGTACACCGTCCACGAGGCGTACGGCGGCCCGGATGGGTTGCAGCGCTTGGTGAATGCAGCACATCAGCGCGGACTGGGCGTTCTCCTGGACGTGGTCTACAACCACCTCGGCCCGTCGGGCAACTATCTCGAACGCTTTGGCCCGTACCTCACCGACGGAGCCAACACATGGGGGCGCACCATCAATATCGGTGGTCCGCAGTCCGGTGAAGTACGCGAGTACATCATCGAGAACGCACTGCGCTGGATGCGTGAATTCCATATCGACGGCCTCCGCCTCGACGCCGTCCACGCGCTGGTCGATCACACCGGCACCCACATCCTCGAGGAACTTGCCGTCCGTACCGAAACGCTGTCCACCCATCTCGGCCGGCCGCTGACACTGATCGCCGAAAGCGACCTCAACGACGCCACCCTGATCACCGCGCGGGCGGCGGGAGGTTTCGGCCTCAGCGCACAGTGGGACGACGACATTCACCATGCAATCCACACGGCAGTCTCCGGTGAGCGTCAGGGCTATTACGCGGATTTCGGTTCACTGGAAACACTCGCGAACACGTTGCGCCTCGGTTTCTTTCACGCGGGCACGTACTCGTCATTCCGCGGACGGGTCCACGGCCGCCCCATCGACATCACGCATCAGCCGGCAAGTGCGCTGCTGGCCTACACGTGCACGCACGATCAAATCGGAAACCGTGCACTCGGAGACCGTCCGAGCGCCTACCTGACGCCAGGACAGCTGGCCGTCAAGGCCGCGCTCGTGTTGCTCTCCCCTTACACGCCGATGCTGTTCATGGGCGAAGAATGGGGTGCATCAACGCCTTTCCAGTTCTTCACCTCGCATCCGGAGCCCGAACTGGGCGAGGCCACCGCCAAGGGACGCAAAGCGGAGTTCGCGGCCCACGGTTGGAACACCGACGATATCCCGGATCCGCAAGACCCCCAGACCTTCCTGCGATCGAAACTGAACTGGGACGAACTTACCGAGCTGCCACACACTCGAATCCTGGCGTGCTACCGCGATCTGATTGCGTTGCGCAAGAGCCGAAGTGACCTCACCGACCCGTGGCTCGGGCACCTTCATGTCGACTACGACGAGGACAAGCGGTGGATAACGCTGCGCCGCGGCACCTTACAGATTGCCTGCAATCTTGGACCGGACGCGGCCCACGTCCCGGCCGGTGGAACCCCCATTCTCTGGTGGGATCGACCGACACAGGACGAGACCGCGTCCGCAACAGTGGTACCTGGATATTCGTTTGTCGTGCTGGAGAACTAACGCTTCGCGTTCTGCTGTTTCATGCGTTAACGCTTCGCGTTCTCTGGTGTACTCCGCAGCATCCGCAGAACCAGCGCCGCACAGATGAACAGTACGAGCGCTGTCGCACCGGTCGCCACATGCATACCGTCGACAAACGCCGACTTCGCGGAATCGACCAGCACCGAGCCCGCGTCGCCAGGCAGGTGAGCGGCTTCCTGAATGGCGCCGCCGAGTGTGCCCTGCGCCGCATGCGCCTGATCCGCGTCGAGCATGGACGTGTCGATTCCCTTACGGAAAATCGCCATGACCACACTGCCGAGGATCGCGACACCGAGTGCGATACCCAGCTCGTACGCAGTTTCCGACACTGCCGAGGCTGCACCGGCTCGCTCCGGCTCGACAGAACTGACCACCAGGTCGGAGGTGAGCGTCAGTGCAACACCGACACCTGCGCCAACCAGACCGAAGCCCGCGACGAATGCCAGTGGTCCGCTGTCGACACCGAGAGCCAACAGCATCGCCGCGCCGATACCAGCGATGATCAGACCGGCACTGAGCACCTGAGTCACTGTCCAACGTCGAACCAGCCAGGCTGCGGCGACGGCGGTAAAGGCGCTGAGCAACATGCCGGGCAGCATGAGCAGACCTGCGTCGAACGCACCGTTTCCGAGGACCAACTGCAGGTACTGCGAGCCGAAGAACAGCACACCGGCCAGCGCGAAGATCGAGAGCAGGTTGGTTAGAACCGCCGTGGTGAACGACGGGTTGGAGAACAGTTTCAGATCCAGCATCGGATCCTTCAGACTGCGCTGACGACGGACGAACGCAACACCCGAGGCAAGACCGAACGCGGCAATTCCCAGCATCGTCAGATCGATACCGTGCACCACGGATTCCTTGACCGCGTAAACCAGCGGAAGCATCGTGGCCATCGACAATGCGGCGCTGACCAGGTCGAATCGACCCGGGTTGGGATCCTTGGACTCCGGGATCAGAATCGGGCCGAGCGCGAGAAGTGCGATCATGACCGGAATGTTGATCAGGAACACCGAGCCCCACCAGAAATGCTCGAGCATCCACCCACCGATCAGTGGTCCGGCTGCCGTACCACCGCCGGCCATCGCGCCCCAGATGCCGATGGCTTCGGTGCGCTGGCGCGGGTTGACGAAAATGGTGCGGATCAGACCGAGCGTCGCGGGCATGAGCGTCGCACCGGAAATACCCTGCAGCACGCGGGCACCGATCAGCATCTCCGGACTTGTGGAAACAGCCGCGACGACCGAAGCCAGACCAAAGCCGAAAGCACCGATCAGCAACAGCTTTCGCCGTCCGATGCGGTCGCCGAGTGTACCCATCGTGATCAGGAGACCGGCAAGGATGAACGAATAGACGTCGATGATCCACAGCAACTGTGTGCTGCTCGGTTCGAGGTCCGCGCTGATGAACGGGAGCGCAAGATCGAGCACTGTGCCGTCCACCGCGATGAGCAACACTGCAAAGGCCAGGACCACCAGTCCTGCCCAGTCACGTTTTGTTGCCCGAACGTCCTCGGGATTGATTGCAGACGTGTGATCTGCCGACACTGACATGGCTCTTCTCGCAACTTTCCGTGAGTCGACTACGCATTCACTGAACAGAATTTCACTGAACCGTCCAGCCGGTACAGTGATGACAACACTAACAGTCAACCGTCTGGGCGGTAAAGTTATTTCCCGGTACAGTTTCATCACATGGCTGAAGGCACACGCGATCGCATTCTCGACGCACTGGAGAAGTTACTGCTGGTCAACGGGGTCGCGCAGGTCACCCTCGAGGCAGTCGCAGCACAAGCAGGAGTGTCCAAAGGCGGGCTTCTGTACCACTTCCCGAGTAAGGAAGCTCTCCTCGCGGCCATGGTTCGCAGACTCGGCGAACGCTCCGATCAGCAACTTGCGGATGCTGTTGCCGGCGGAACCTCCGCAAGCGAGTTCTACCTCCAGATCCCGGAAGCGACCGAACACGAAGAACTATCACTATTCCGATCGATCATCGCTGCACTACGCACCGTCGACGGACAGCACGACGAAATCCAGAAGGCCGTCACCGACGTGATGCGCAGCTGGGATCAGGGACTGCAAGCCGAGATCTCCGATCCCGTTCAAGCGGAAATCATCCGCCTCGTTGGCGATGGCCTCTACCTCGCCGCAATGCTCGGACTCCCCCAGCCCGATCCCGAACTCCATCGCCAGGTGGTCGAGCGTCTACTGCCCTGACCACCCGGCGCATGAAGTGTTATGTCAGATACCGATAAGCCGGGCTACCCGGCTCTAGTCGCTCGGACTGCATCGGCGCCCGCTCCATCCGTTCGAGCAACGACGCCAAACCGTCGGCCGAGCCCAGTTCGATACCGACCAAGGCAGCACCCGTCTCACGGTTGTTGCGCTTGACGTACTCGAACAACGCGATGTCGTCGTCCGGGCCGAGTACCTCGGACAGGAAACGACGCAACGCCCCTGGCTCCTGCGGGAAGTCCACCAGGAAGTAGTGCTTGAGACCCAGATGCACCAGCGAGCGCTCGAGGATCTCGCCGTAACGGGAAACGTCGTTGTTGCCGCCCGAGATCAAGCACACCACGGTGGAACCAGGTTCGAGCGTCAAATTCTGAAGGGCCGCAACGGAAAGCGCTCCCGCAGGTTCGGCGATGATGCCCTCGTTCTGGTAGATCTCGAGCATCGCCGTGCAGATGGCACCTTCGTCGATCTGGTTCACGACAAATGATCCGGTCCCGGGAATCGCGGACAACTGCTTGGCGACCAACGGCAACGACGCATGAGAGACCACGGCAGCGCCGAGCCTCGATACGACCTCGAACGGAACATCACCGATCCGCTTGACCGCCGCACCGTCCACAAACGGATCGACCACCGGCAGCGTCACAGGCGCACCGGCAACCAGAGCAGCTGTCATGGACGCCGCACCCGAAGGTTCGATACCCACGATCGACGTCTTCGGCGAACGCTCGTGCAGGTACGTGGCAATACCGGCGATGCACCCACCGCCACCAACCGGAACAACAATTGCGTCGAGGGGAGCGTCCAGTTGCTGCAGGATTTCGGCGGCAATAGTTCCCTGACCCGCAGCGGTACGCACATCGTCGAACGGCGGAACCATCGTGGCACCGGTCCTGGCGACATCCTCGGCCGCAGCTGCGGCGGCAGCGTCGTACGTTTCACCCACCATGAAGAGTTCGACAGAATCACCGCCGTGAGCGCGGATTCGGTCACGCTTCTGCTTCGGAGTGTTAGCCGGAACGTAGATCCGTCCGCGGATCTGCATTGCGCGGCACGCGTACGCAACACCCTGTGCATGATTTCCGGCACTGGCCGTGACGGCACCGGCGGCTCGTTCCGCCTCCGTCAGCTGTGACATGAGGTTGTAGGCACCGCGGATCTTGTACGAGCGAACACCTTGCAGGTCCTCACGCTTGAGGTAGACCTTGGCACCGGTCAGCGCGGACAGACGCTCGCTGTACTGCAGGGGTGTAGCCGCAATAACGTTCTGAATTCGCTCGATGGCCGCGTCAATTTCCCGTGCATCGAGCGCGGGCAGAGTGGACTTGGTAGCTACGACATCGGGCGAGTTAGACACTCCGCCATTTTTGCACGTCCGAGCGCAAGGTTTCCATCGCGGTCACCTCCCCCTCATGCGCGTTGGGTGGCCGCGCGCGCTGAAACCGTCCCGTCCTCGTCAGCACGGAACAGTGCGTCGTTGTAGTGACATCCCGAGGGCACCCATCGGAAGGTCTTCTCCTCGGAGAACTTGTAGTACAGAACCCGCCGACCAGCGTCGCGACCGGTGGGCGGCGGGGTGCTGTGCATGACGTCGCCAAAGTGAAGTGTGAGGTCGCCTGGCTCTGTTTCGAGCTTCGTCACCGGCAGGTTTCCTTCCTCTCCCCACTTGCGCCAATGGTTGGCGTAACGATGCGATCCCGCCAAGACCATGAGTTGACCATTCTCGGGATTTGCGTAGTCGAGCTGAATTCCGCCTTGGATGAGAGGACACAGAACCGGATGCCCACCGATACCGTCGTCGACGTGCCAGCCGAGGTCTCCGTCACCCTTGACCACGTTGGACGATTTGATGAAAACCATCGGCCCGTCCAGGCGGTCGTCACACACGCGAAAAGCTGGGTTTCCCAAGCGCGCCCACTCGGTCAGTCGAGGTTCGAAGCAAAGATCTTGCAGCACTTGCGAATAGCGACCGAGGTAGTTGACGCGAGTAACCACTTCTTCGCGATCCGCGTTGACGGACCACCACGAAAACGGATCCCCTGGGGTTGTCTTGGACCGCACGAATTCGACTTCGTCGCGCAGCGTCGAGATCTCCTCCGGCGTGTACACCCCTTTGACATGGAGGAACCCCGCCGTGGCGAGAAAATGGCGCATTTCGTCGCGATCACCGTCCACCGGGAACCGTCGATGCAGATCGAGCGGAGTGCCGTCGCGATCGATCAACGTGTCCCAGACGGCTTCGGTGTAGATCGGTCGACCTGTTATCAATGCCCGCGTTGCCGGTTCCCATCGTTTCCAGCTCGCCACTGTGCCCCGCACAACCTTTGCCCGGCCGGTACGAACCGACCCACTGGCCGTCAGGAGTTCATGCAGAAATGCGGAGAACGTCGACTCGTCGAGTTCGACGAGCGTCGCGGCATTCGCGTCACCTTCGACCGCTTCGATGCCGTCCGCCGTGGCGATCCACGTAAATGTCAGACCGTCTACGCGGAAGGCCAGCGGGGGCACATCGGCCAAGTCGTCGACAACCAGCCTGCCGTTTTCTGCGTTCAGCGCTGGTAGCTCGACCGTATGGAACGTCTCACACGAATAGCGCGGGAACGAATCCGCAATCGCTTCGACCCACGGTAGGCCGGTTCCCAGCTTGTCCGTACCCACAAGCACCCCTCTCGGCAGCATTTTCTTCGACCTGTGTTACTCTGCAACACGATTGTGTTATATAGTGACCTTAGGGTGGTTTCATGTCCTCCGTCAAGGAAATCCAGTCCGTCCATAACGCATGCCGCTTGTTCGAGGCAATCGCTCGCATGCAGCCCGTCGGAGTCAGCGACCTCGCTCGCGACATTGGGATCGACAAAAGTGCCGCGCACCGATTGGCGATCACGCTGCACTCCGCTCGGTGGCTCGAGCGCACCGAAGACGGCCGGTGGAGCATCTCGCCGGCGATACTCCCCACCTTCCGGGAGTCCGCAGCCACAACTCTTGTGACCGGTACACGCCCATTACTCGAGGCAGCTCGTGACCAATCCGGGGAAATGTCGATGCTCGTCGTGCCAGACGGCGATCGCCTGATGATCGTCGATTCCGCCGAAAGCCGACAGACTCTCAGAGCGTCCGTAACCGTGGGGACCGAGATGCCCGCGCGTACCAGTTCGGCGCTGCGCGCTATCGCCGCCCACCTACCCGCCGAAGAGGTAGAGCCGTGGCGGCGCATTGATCCCAGCCTGACCGACTCTGCCCTCGCGGCAGTCCGAGCGCGCGGCTGGGCACAGAACGACGGCGAGGGATTCGACGGCACACGAGCCGTCGGGGCTGCCTTGCGGCGCTCCGACGGCCTACCGGTTGCAGCGCTGGTGCTGTGCGCCCCGGCCAGCCGCTTTCAACCCGAGTTGATGCAGCAACACGGAGAATTGGTCGCGCGGCTTGCGGAATCCTGGCAAGCCGGACGCTGACCTACCCTCTCGGGTTGAACTGCGACGGACGCGGCACATTCCGCAGATTCGACTTTGCCATCTGCACGGCCTCGCCGACGCCACCGTTCATCACCATCTTCGACATCGCGAGAGCGAAGCCCTTGACCTGACCGCCGGTTATGGTGGGCGGCAACGACAATGCCAACGGATCCGTCACAAGATCGACCAACGCCGGACCGTCGTGATCGAGTGCCTCACGTAAACCTGATTCGATGTCAGCAGGATTCTCGATCCGTCGCGAGTAGATTCCCAGCGCAGCCGCGACGCCCGCATAGTCGACAGCGGGAACGTCGACTCCGAAATCAGGCAAGCCGTCCACCAGCATTTCGAGCTTGACCATACCGAGCGTGGAGTTGTTGAACACCACGATCTTGACCGGCAACTTGTACATCGCCACAGTCACCAACTCGCCCAACAGCATCGACAGACCGCCGTCACCGGAGACCGAAATAACCTGTCGCCCAGGACTCGCCCACTGCGCACCCATCGCGTGTGGCAACGCATTAGCCATGGAACCGTGCAGGGCCGACGACAGGAATCGCCGCGATCCGTTGGGAGTGAGATACCGCGCCGTCCACACGTTGCACATACCGGTGTCCGCGGTGAAGATCGCATCCTCGGCGGCAAGATCGTCGAGAATCGATGCCGCGTACTCGGGGTGAATCGGGGTGCGCTGTTTCACCGGATCGGTGTACGCGCCGACAACTTTGGTCATCAATGTTCTGTGCACCTCGAGCATGTCGTCGAGGAACGCTCGATCCGACTTCCGCTCCACCTGGGGTATCAACGCTGCCAGTGTCGCAGCGACATCTCCGTGCACCGCAAGATCCAGGCTGGTTCGACGCCCCAATTTCTCTGCGGCAGAATCGATCTGAGCAGTACGAACGGTGTGCGGCAGAAACTGATCATACGGAAAGTCTGTGCCGATCAGCAGCAACAAGTCGGCCCCGTGCATACCGTCGTGCGCCGCGCCGTACCCGAGCAGCCCGGTCATGCCCACGTCATACGGATTGTCGTACTGAATCCACTCCTTACCGCGGAGGGAGTGCCCGATCGGAGCGCCGACCGCCTCGGCCAGCGCGAGCACTTCGTCGCGGGCACCTCGCACGCCGGCTCCGGCAAAGATCGCCACCTTCCGCGACGCGTTGATCACATCTGCCAGGGCGCGCACGTCACCCGCGTCTGGCACCAGCGTCGGACGACGAGTTGCGACCAGCGTCGGCGGTTCACCCTCCACCGGGCAGTCGGCGATATCACCGGGGAGAACGATCACGGATACGCCGCTTCGGGCGACCGCGTGCGTGATTGCGGACTGAACAACACGCGGCGCCTGCGCCGCTGTGCTGATCAGCTCGGTATAGCTGGAACACTCGATAAAAATTCGCTCAGGATGGGTTTCCTGGAAATAACCCATGCCGATCTGAGCACTCGGAATGTGCGACGCAATCGCCAGGACCGGCGCGCCCGAGCGATGTGCGTCGTAGAGCCCGTTGATCAGGTGCAGATTTCCCGGTCCACACGAGCCCGCACACACGGCCAACTCGCCGGTGATCTGGGCGTCGGCCGCAGCCGCGAACGCGGCCGCCTCCTCGTGACGAACATGAATCCAGTCGATACCACCCTTGGTAGAGCCACCGGTGCGCCGCACGGCGTCCACCACAGGATTGAGACTGTCTCCCACGATGCCGTAGATCCGGGAAACCCCGGCATCCACGAGCTGTTGAACCAATTGATCTGCAACAGATTTCGGACTCATCGGGCCTCCGTAGATCTACTTGGGTTCGAGCACGAACACCGGAATCTCTCGGTCGGTCTTCTTCTGATAGTTCGCGTAGTCGGGGAATGCCGCAACTGCGCGCTCCCACCAGATCGCCTTTTCGTCGCCCGTTACCTCACGCGCAACCATGTCGAAGACCTGCGTCGCATCACGCAACGTGACATTCGGATTTGCCTTGACGTTGTAGTACCAGACGGGGTTCTTGGGCGCGCCTCCCAAGGACGCCACAACGGCGTACTTCCCGTCATGCTCGACACGCATCAACGGCGTCTTGCGCACCTTGCCGGACTTTGCGCCGATGGTCGTGAGGATGACAACGGCCATCCCGTTGAGTTCGTTCCCCTCGGTGCCACCGGAGCTCTCGATCTGCTCGACCTGATCTGCTGCCCACGTAGCGGGACTGGGTTCGTATTCACCTGTAATTGGCATGGGTACAAGTGAACACCGACTGTCTGACCTTGGCCACCGCAACACGCACACTGCACGGTGATCGATACAGTGATGCACCCATCAATAAAGTTCGCTTGCCCGAAACCAGCTATCTGGATACCCTTAAAGTCCAGAACGGACCACAGAGACGACAGAGACGGTGGGTGACCTCATGACAACCGCAGGTTTCGACACCCGCGTGTCACGTCGGAGCACCGACAACAGCGTCGACATCGCCGGCACACTGTGGCCGCTGTACAAACTCGAAGCGCTGGCAATCGGTCTGGTCGTCTTTGTTGCCACCCTTGCTATCACCACGTCCATGCAGCCGGCAGTCCTCATCGCCGCCGCCGCGACGGTGGTTACGTGGTGGGTTCGCAGAAATTTCTACTCCCGCAGCTAAGTCTCTCGCTTCGCTCTTTCAGGACATACACAAACGTCTCGTTCACTTGGCTTCCCAGGTGAACGAGACGTTTGTTGTATGAGGCCCTAAACCGCCAGGCAGCCAGGCCCGAGGAGCGCCTTGAGATCGCCCATCAGAGCTGACGACGGCTCTACCCGCAGAACGTCGTCGACCTTCCACATCGTGATCTCGTTGCTTCCGATCAAACGGACATGCACGTCCGACGTGCCCGGGTGGCGGGTCAGGATTTGCTTGAGCGCGCCCAGCTTGTCCTTGGTGCACTGACGCAACGGCAACGACACCGAGAGCGGGCGTGCCACACCGATAGCCGAAAGATCCGGCACCGCAAGATCGTTGCCGATCAACGACATACGGTCATCCCGAATAGACACGCGTGCCTTCACCAGAACGATTGCATCCTCCGCGATGTCCATGCCGTACACGGCGTATGCCTGAGGGAAGAACAGCACCTCGATACCGCCGACCAAATCCTCAAGTTGCACGATGCACCAGGTGAGGCCGTTCTTGTTCACTCGGCGATCGACCGACGCAATAATGCCTCCCAATGTGACCTGCGCACCGTCTTGGACACCACCGTCGAGGATTGCGGCAATCGAGGTATCGGACTGCTGCTTGAGGATATGTTCGACGCCGTTGAGCGGGTGCCCGGAAACGTACAGCCCCAACATCTCTCGTTCGAGTGCAAGGCGATGTTTGGTTTCCCATTCCTCTTCGGGAATGCGAACGTCGAACACCGACGCGATGGACTCGTCCACTTCGGACCCGCCGAACAGGTCGAACTGGCCGATGGCCTCCGCCTTCTTGGTGCTCATGACGGCATCGATAGCGTCGGCGTGCACCAACATCAAGCCCTTGCGCGGATGTTCGAGAGAGTCGAATCCGCCTGCCTTGATGAGGGATTCAGTGACCTTCTTGTTGCATGCCATCGCGTCGATCTTGCCGAGATAGTCGGAGAAGTCGGTGAACTTACCCTTCTCCGTGCGCGCTTTGATGATGGATGCCACGACATTTGCGCCCACATTGCGGACGGACCCCATACCGAAGCGGATGTCCTCCCCCACCGTCGCGAAGTCGACCCGCGACTCGTTGACGTCAGGCGGCAGCACCGTGATGCCCATCTTGCGGCAGTCGGCGAGATAGACAGCGGACTTGTCCTTGTCGTCGCCGACCGAGGTGAGTAGACCGGCCATGTACTCGGCCGGATAGTTCGCCTTGAGGTACGCGGTCCAGAACGAGACGAGCCCATAGCCGGCGGAGTGCGACTTGTTGAACGCGTAGCCGGCGAACGGGAGAACGGTATCCCAAAGTGCCTTGATGGCGGCTTCGCTGAAGTTGTTGTCCAACATGCCCTGACGGAATCCGGCGTACGCCTTCTCCAGTTCGGACAGCTTCTTCTTACCCATAGCGCGGCGCAGCAAGTCGGCCTGTCCCAGGGTGTACCCGGCCACCTTCTGCGCCAGTTGCATAATCTGCTCCTGGTAGATGATCAGGCCGTACGTCTCCGAGAGGATCTCCGCGAGCGGTTCTTCCAGCTCGGGGTGAATGGGGCTGACTTCTTCGAGCGCGTTCTTACGCTTGGCGTACGAGATGTGGGCGTCCACACCCATCGGACCCGGCCGGTACAGTGCCAGTGCGGCCACGATGTCGCCGAAACCGGTGGGCTGCATCAGTTTCAGAAGCTCACGCATACCGCCACCGTCGAGCTGGAACACGCCGAGAGTGTCGCCGCGCGCCAGGAGTTCGTACGTAGCCGGGTCATCCATCGGCAACGTGTCGAGGTCGATGTCGATACCGCGGTTGGCCTTGATGTTCTCGAGTGTGTCACCGATGACCGTGAGGTTTCGCAGACCAAGGAAGTCCATCTTGAGTAGACCGATGGCCTCACACGACGGGTAATCCCAGCCCGTGATGATCGCACCGTCCTGCGCGCGCTTCCACACCGGAATCGCATCCATCAACGGCTCGGACGACATGATCACGGCACAGGCGTGGACACCCGCGTTGCGGATCAGACCTTCCAGACCGACTGCGGTCTTGTAGATCTTCGCGACGTCCGGGCTGGAGTCGATGAGTGAGCGAACCTCGGCAGCTTCCTTGTACCGCTCGTGCTTGGGATCTGTGATACCGGATACCGAGATGTCCTTGGCCATGATCGGCGGCGGCAATGCCTTGGTGATCTGATCGGCAATAGCAAAACCGGGCTTACCGAACTGCACGCGAGCGGAGTCCTTGATGGCAGCCTTGGTCTTGATGGTTCCGAACGTGATGACCTGCGCGACGCGGTCATCGCCCCACTTCTCGGTGGCGTAACGCACCATCTCGCCGCGACGGCGATCGTCGAAGTCGATATCGATATCAGGCATCGACACGCGCTCGGGGTTGAGGAATCGCTCGAACAGCAGACCGTACGGAAGCGGGTCGATGTTGGTGATACCCATCGCGTACGCCACCAACGAACCTGCAGCGGATCCACGACCGGGTCCGACGTGGATGCCCACTTCTTTTGCGTGGTTGATGAGGTCACCGACCACCAGGAAGTAGGCCGGAAAGCCCATCTCGTTGATGACGCCGATCTCGTAGTCGGCACGCGCGAGGTACTCCTCGGGCGGGCCGCTGGGGAAACGTCGATCCAAGCCGCGCATGACCTCGGCGCGCAGGAACGTCTGCTGCGTATGTCCTTCGGGTACCGGGAAGATCGGCATCCGGTCGTGGAACTTCCACACGTCCTCGTACGACTGGACGCGCTCACCGATTGTCACGGTGTTGTCGCAGGCTCCGGGAACTTCGCTGTCCCAGATAGCCCGCATCTCGGCCGCGGACTTGAGGTAGTAACCATCGCCGTCGAACTTGAAGCGCGTGGGATCCGAGAGCGTCTTACCGGTCTGGATGCACAGCAGCGCCTCGTGGTTCTCGGCTGCGTCCTTGGTGACGTAGTGGCAGTCGTTGGTCGCGAGCGGCGGAATGCCGAGCTGCTGACCGATATTGAGCAAACCCTCACGCACCCGACGCTCGATCGAGAGACCGTGGTCCATCACCTCGAGGAAGAAATTGTCAGGGCCCCAGATTTCCTGCCACTTCGCTGCCGCTTCGAGAGCTTCACGATCATGCCCCAGTCGCAGGCGCGTCTGGATCTCACCGGACGGGCAACCCGTGGTGGCAATGATGCCCTCGGCATGCGAGGCGATGAGCTCCTCGTCCATACGGGGCCACTTGCCCAACTGGCCCTCGATGGACGCAAGCGAAGACAGTTTGAAGAGGTTACGTAGGCCTGTCGCATTTTCCGCGACCATCGTCATGTGCGTATACGCGCCGCTACCGGAGACGTCGTCGGACTTCTGGCTGCGATCGCCCCACAACACACGCTTGGTGTTGAACCGGGATTCCGGCGCGATATACGCCTCGATACCGATAATCGGCTTGATCCCGGCCTTGACCGCTTCGTTGTAGAACTGGCTGGCGCCGTACATGTTTCCGTGGTCGGTCATACCGACTGCGGTCATGCCGAGCCGAGTGGCCTCCTCGAACATGGCGCCGACCTTGGCCGCGCCGTCGAGCATCGAGTACTCGGTGTGATTGTGAAGATGAACGAACGAGTCAGCCACGTGCGCCTCTCTGATGTCTGGGAGCTTGGTCGAGTGTATGCCCCGCTACCGACAGAGTCGGCGGCCGATCGATGTGACCGGCAGGCGGCGCGACGATAGTTACGTGACCGGCTCCTGCTTGGACGACGTCGACCCCTGTGAACGCCGATTAGCGCGGACGATGTCTGTCGTGAAGATCACCAGTGCCAGCCAGATCAAGGCAAACCCGATCCACCGCGACGCGGGCATGTCCTCACGCATCACCGCGACGCCCCACAACATCTGCAGCGCCGGTGTCAGGTACTGCAACATGCCCATTGTGGAGAGTTTCACTCGCTGCGCGGCAACACCGAACAGCAACAGCGGCAATGCCGTCACGGGGCCGGCCGCCATGAGGAGCAGGCTTTGGCCGGTGCCGCCGGAGACAAAAGCACCGGCGCCGGTCAGACCGAGAAATACGAGATATCCCACCGCGAACGGAGCGGCGACGACGCCCTCAGCCGTCAAGCTGGTTCGTGGGTCGAGCGGAACCACCTTCTTGATCAGTCCGTACGTCGCAAAAGACCCCGCCAGGACGAGTGCCACGATCGGCGGTTTGCCGTAATCGATGGTGATCACCACCACCGCTGTTGCAGCCAGCGCCAGCGCCACGATCTGAGCGCGTCGAAGCCGCTCTCGGAAGATCACCACACCGAGCAGGACAGTCACCAACGGGTTGATGAAGTATCCGAGCGCGGCTTCCACCACTCGCCCCGACGCCACCGCGTAGATGTAGGTTCCCCAGTTGACAGCGATTGCCGCCGAGGCTGCCGTCACCAGCAACCACGTACGCCCGCTGATGCCGCGAAGCGAGGCAAGTCGACCGAGAACCGCCAACACGATCAGCATCAGCACGAGTGTCCACACCACTCGATGAGCAAGAATTTCGAGCGGGTCGGCAAAATCGAGCAAACCGAAGAACGCGGGGAATGCGCCCCAGATCAGGAAGGCGCCGGCACCGAACGCGATGCCCGAACTCGAACCGGACCTGGTCACTTTCGACAGCGTGATCTCGCGTCCGTCATCGGTGCTCATGGAACTGGTCCGTCATCCGGTCCTACCCGAACCACGTCCACATACTCCGGCAGCAGCGGCCGAACCGCTGCGCGCCACGGAGTGCCGTCTTCCGGCAAGGCTTCGAGCGCTCGGATCGATGGAGTACCTGCCAATGTCGCAAGTTCCTGCGCAGTGCCGTGCACTACCGCGCCGATCGCACACGCGCACCCCTGCGACAACAGCCGACTCGACACTTCCGCGACGCGTTTCTGCCGTTCGTCGACCCCCGTCATGACGGCGAGTCGCGTCGCCGCAGCTCCAGGTGCCCGTCGAATCGCGTCGTTGTTGTCCGGTACTGCAATCGCGACCATCGGAGTCTGAACCCGATCCAGCGGCACGCGGAACAACACCTCGGACACCCGAACTCCCGGGGTGGCCGCGATAACGTCGTCGGCAGTCATCGGAGCGGCAAACGATGCGAGGGCCCACGCGGACATCTCGACCGCGTCGAGTGATTCTCGCGCACGGTCGAGATAATCGGAGACCAGTTCACCACTGTCCGGGCCGAGCGAATCGGTTCCCACCGGCGGGGTGGGAACCGGATTCAGCAGGCCGGCTCCAACGACGAGCGCAACAACTGCGATTCCCGCCAGCGCGGAACCGACTGCTCGCGCGCTCATGCGGATCGAAGAACCTCTAGCGCATGTTCGAGGTCTTTCGGGTACTTGCTCTTGATCTCGACCCAGCGCCCGTCCGCCGGGTGTGCAAACCCGAGTGACACTGCATGAAGCCACTGCCGCTCGAGTCCCAACCGCTCGGCGAGGCGGGGGTCCGCTCCGTACGTCAAGTCGCCACAACACGGGTGGCGCAGCGCGGAGAAATGCACCCGAATCTGGTGTGTCCGCCCCGTTTCGAGGTGCACATCCAACAGACTTGCCGCCTGAAATGCCTCGATGGTGTCGTAATGCGTGACGCTTGCCTTACCGTCGGCGGTCACGGCAAAACGCCAGTCGTTCCCGTGGTGCCGCCCGATCGGAGCGTCGATCGTTCCGCTACTCGGGTCCGGGTGCCCCTGAACCAGCGCGTGGTATCTCTTGTCGATAGTGCGCTGCTTGAAGGCCCGCTTGAGTACGGTGTACGCCCGCTCGGAAGTCGCAACGACCATGACACCGGACGTACCGACATCCAGTCGGTGCACGATGCCTTGACGCTCGTGCGCGCCCGACGTCGAAATCCGGAAACCTGCAGCGGCCAGGCCGCCGATGACCGTCGGACCCGTCCACCCCACACTCGCGTGCGCGGCAACGCCGACCGGCTTGTCCACCGCAACAACGTCGTCGTCCGCGTAGAGAATTTCCATGCCCTCGACCGGAGTAGCTTCCACGGTCAGCGGACGCGGCGGCTCGGGCAGGACAACCTCGAGCCACGAACCCGCGGTCAACCGATCGGACTTCCCGACAGCTACACCGTCGAGCAGTACCGAACCTTCTTCTGCAAGGGTCGCCGAGACGGTTCGAGAGAGACCGAGTAGTCGTGCCAATCCGGCGTCGACACGCATCGCGTCGAGTCCGTCCGGTACCGGCATCGAACGCGATTCCCTCATTTGCTCTCCCCCGTGACCTTGTCACTGCCCGGGCCCTCGCCCGTGTCCTTGTCACTGCCCGGGCCCTCGCCCGTGTCCTTGTCACTGCGCAGGCGCTCGCCGTTGGGTTCGAACCCGAACAGGGTCAAGACGACCAACAGAATTGCACCGCACACGATCGCAGAATCAGCGATGTTGAACACAGGCCACCAGCCGATGGACATGAAGTCGACGACGTGTCCGCGCATGAAACCCGGGGCGCGGAACAATCGGTCGATGAGGTTGCCGAGTGCGCCGCCGAGCACCAGACCCAGACCCAGAGCCCACCAGGGTGACCGCAGAGTGCGACCGATCTTGATCACTCCGATCACGACGCCGATCGCAACCAACGTGAGGATCCACGTCATCGACGTTGCCATCGAGAATGCGGCTCCGGGATTGCGGACCAACGTGAAAGTGACGACGTCGCCGATGATTTCGATCGGCTTGCCGGGCGTGATCGCCGCAACAGCCCAGATCTTGGTCAAGACGTCCGCGATCAGGATGACTGCCGCGATGGCGATCAGCATCGCCAACCGTTTTGGCCGTGTCGGTGATGCGGACTTCGACAAATCGGTAATCGGCTGATCCTCCGCGCTGAGATCTCGGTCTGGGTGGTCTGTACTCACGCCCACCATCATCCCCTATGTCTGCTGCTCTGCACGCACGCGCTCCCCGACCCGACCGGGCACTCCGGCGAAGCGGTTAGCCTGGAGCGCGTGCCACAGTTGTCTATCTCCGGCCGGCGCGTTCCGTATGTGTTCGCCGCCGCCCTTGCTCTCGTCACCGTTCTCACCTCATGCGGCGACGCCGAGCAGTCGCCTGATACGCCTTCGGCGACTCCAGCCGAGTTCACCGTCCCAGTCACCGCTGCGACCGTCGAGGTACTCGATGCCGGAAGTGAGCCCAGGCAAAGCCTGCGGATGAACCTGCCCGCCGGAACCACTCAGGCAACAACCCTGGTGACATCGACCGACGTGCGCCAGCAGATCGACCAGCAGCCGGTTCAGGACATTTCCTCGCCTGAAGTGACCATTCCGCTCAATGCCGTCGTGGCGACGGCCGCCACTCCCCAGAATCCGACAACCGTGGTTGATCTCACCCTGTCTGGCATGACTACGCCGGACGAGACGCTCCAAGCCGCCCTCGGTGGCGCCGAAGGGTCAGGAGCCGGGTTGACCTTTACAGAATCCGGTGCTGTCACGGCGCTGCGGTTACGCCCGTCGGCCGGGTCGGCAAATGCGGCCCGCGCGGCAATCGAACAGGCCTTCGGCCAAGCGGTATATCGCGCAGTTGCTCTGCCGACAGAGCCCGTCGGAGTCGGTGCCCGGTGGACGGTGAAGCAAGACGTCAGTAGCGAGATCCAACTCGATCAGACAACCACCGTCACCGTGACTGCGCGTGACGGCGACCGTCTCACCCTCGCCGTAGAACTGTCACAGACTCCGCAGAGCAACATCTGGAATCTCGCGGGCGGGGCGGGCACTCTCGACATCGATCAGTACGTCATGGCCGGGTCGGGAACCATGATCGTCGACCTGAATCTGCCGCTTCCCGTCAGCGGCGAACTTTCGGTCGGCGGCGACCAGGCTTACAGCGACCCGGACGGCACGTCGGTCATCCGACAGAGCATTACCAACAACATTCGGTGGACATCTTGATGTCGCGTCGCGCTGTCGCCGGGCTCAGCGTGGTGACCGTTCTCCTCGTCGGCGGATGCGGAACCGAAACATCTTCTCCCACAGCATCGGATGCCTCCCCGGTACCCGATGTTGCCCTCGCTCCGTTCAGCTCTGCACCTGCCCCGACCGCCCTCACCGGCACTCCCCTGGACAAAGCGGCGCTGACGCAGACCGTCCTCACGCTCAGCGACCTCCCAGCCGACTTCGACATCGTGCCGGATCCGGTCGAGGATCTGGGCCTCGCTCCCGCACCCGCCACATCGGAATCCGACAAGTCCAGCACCAACCCCGCCGCTTGTGCCGGCGTGCTCGCACCGATCGCCACCCAGGTTCCGGGTTCAGTCGCCTCGATCTCGAAGATGTTCACCGGACCCGATTTCACGAGCATCGATCAGGACAGCGCCTCGTACGCCGACGGCGCCGCGGCCACAGCAGCATTCGAGAGTATGCAGGCCACGGTTGCCGGATGCAGCGAATTCTCGGGTACCGACGCCGACGGCATCAACATCACCTATCAGGTCGGCGCGGGGCATCAGCCGCCCGTCGGCGACGCGTCGTTCTCCTACCGAATCACGACGGCAAGTGAAGGTTTCACACTTGTCGCCGATGTAGTCGTCGCGGCAGTGGGGCCCAACCTGACTCAACTCTCCGCCACCGCGCCGACGCCCATAGCGCCCGAGGTTCTGGGATCGATGGCCAGCACGGCTGTGGAGCGTCTACACACTCCGTCCTCGTAATCACTTCAGCCGGAGACACTCTCGCGAGCCCCCCAGACTCCGTCCTACTGAATGGGAGTGCCGCGCTGACGCTTCTGTGATCCTCGTTACCTTCCGGACGACAACGACGTCGGACAGAAGGAGCAGGGTGCCCGGACGGCTAGCTGGAAAAGTTGCCTTCATCACCGGCGCAGCGCGAGGCCAGGGACGCAGTCACGCGCTCCGGCTCGCCGAAGAAGGCGCCGACATCATCGCCCTCGATCTCGCAGACGGCATCGATACGGTCACTCGGTTCTACCCTCCCGCCACGCCGGACGACCTCGCCGAAACAGTTCGGGGAGTCGAGAAGATCGGCCGTCGCATCCACGCCGGGATTGCCGACGTACGCGACTTCGACTCGGTGCGCACGCTTCTCGACCGCGGAGTCGCGGAACTCGGCCGCGTCGACATCGTGGTCGCAAACGCCGGGATCTTCATCAGTGGCGAACCGGCACACCGGATTACCGAAGACGAGTGGGACGACGTACTCGACGTCAACCTCAAGGGCGTGTGGCACACCTGCAAAGCCGCAGTACCGCACCTGATCGAGCAGGGCGACGGAGGGTCGATCGTCATCACCAGCTCGACAGCCGGAATCAAAGGCACACGCAACGCCGGCGCCTACGCCGCCAGCAAGCATGCGGTCGTCGGCCTGATGCGAACGCTCGTCAGCGAACTCGGCGAACATGGCATCCGGGCGAACACCGTCCACCCGGGCGCAACCGATACCGACATGATCATGAACGATCGCTGCTTCAACCTCTTCCTGCCCGGCACCCGGAACCCGACCAAGGAACAGGTGGCACCGCTCTTCACGGGAACCAACGCCTTGCCTGTCCCCTGGGCCGATCCGATCGACGTCTCCAATGCGGTCCTGTTCCTGGCTTCTGACGAGGCGCGCTACGTCACTGGCACCGAACTGAAGGTCGACGCCGGCTTCACCACCCGCTGATTTCACGGAAAGTGTGGATATGACAACACAATTGGACTCCGCCGACCTCGACACAGTCGCAGTTGCGGCGACGGCAGAACAGTGGCTCTCCGATTTTGCCGACCTCCTCCGCTCCGGAGTGGGTGCTGAGATGGTTCTACATCCCGACGTGTGGTGGCGCGATCTGCTCGCCTTCTCCGGTGACCTACGCAGTCTCAACGGCAGCGCACCGATCGATGCCGTCATCGCGTCCGCGTTGGAGCAACGCGTGCACGGCGAACACCTCGACCCGGTTGCCGCACCAGCATTGGTTCCGACACTGTCCGGATCCACGATCCAATTACTGTTCCGGTTCGACAGCGACCTCGGCCACGTGCGGGGTGTTGCCAGGCTGATCCTCGACGACGGCACCTGGCGGGCCCGGAATCTCCTCACCGCACTGGATACCCTGGCAGGCCACGAACCGACCACCGGCGAGCATCGACCGGACGGCACGGGAGATCATCCGGAGTACTGGTCGGCACGGCGTAGCCGCGAAGTCGAGTGCCACGACGCCGATCCGGATGTTCTCGTAATCGGTGCCGGCCACTCGGGCCTGGCATTGGCCGCTCAACTCGGCGTGCTCGGAGTCAGGACCCTTCTGGTCGACCGCGGTGATCGAGTCGGCGACAACTGGCGCGGGCGCTACGATTCGTTGGTGCTACACGACGCGGTCTGGTCGAATCATCTTCCGCTCATGCCATTCCCATCGTCCTGGCCGGTTTTCACGCCCAAGGACAAGATGGGCGACTGGCTCGAAATATATTCACGTGCGATGGATCTGAACGTGTGGACGCGGTCGGAGATTGTGGAATCCACATTCGATCCAGGCGAGCGGCGCTGGACCGTCGTCGTCGATCGTAACGGCACACGGCGCACACTACGTCCGCACCACGTGGTTCTCGCGACAGGTCTCAGTGGCACCGAACCTGTCCTTCCAGAATTTGCGGGCGCCGAGGATTTTGCCGGCGAACTGCTGCATTCGAGCCGGTATCGCACCGAACCGGCACGCAAGGGAACCCGCACCGTGGTGATCGGAACCGGCAACAGCGGCCACGACATCGCGCAGGATCTCTACGAATCGGGTGCGCAGGTGACACTGATCCAGCGTGGGCCCACCCACGTGGTGAGCGGGCACACCCTGTCTGATCGAGGCCGGATGCGCTACGGCGAACACACCTCCACGGACGTGGCCGACCTGCTCGACGCGTCGTCGGCACGGCTCGATCCACAATTTCTTGCGGCTTTGAAGTACGGGTCCGCCGCAATGGCCGAGGACGACCGCGAGCTGCTCGACGCTCTCGCTGCCAAGGGATTCGCGCTCGCCGACGGAGTGGACGGCACCGGAGTGATGATGCTGTTCTTGACCCGCAACGGCGGTTACTACATCGACGTCGGCGCCTCCCCGCTTATCGCTGACGGCAGCATCGCATTGGTATCGGGTCCGACCGTCGAGCGACTCGTCCCGGACGGGCTGATCATGTCGGACGGCACCCACGTCCCGGCCGACACGATCGTGTGCGCCACCGGGTTCCGTGGCATTCTCGACACCGCACGACGCGTCCTCGGTGATGCCGTCGCCGACGCCTGCGGTCCGGTCTGGGATCTGGACGACGAGGGCGAGCTTCAGTCGGTGTGGCGGGCGTCCGGGCACGACCGGTTCTGGATCCACGGTGGGAACTTCATGCTGGTGCGTAACTACAGCAAGTACCTCGCGCTGCAGATCAAGGCAGACCTGACGGGCGTCGAATTACCAACGCTGACCTGACGATCAGATGTCGCCCGGCCAGATGTCGAACGGCGTCCCCGCGGGGACGCCGTTCGAGGCGGAAACCACCCCAACTCTGCCCGGCCTGAGAACGGCTGCGCGCTAACCGCATACAGCCGCCTTCTCTGGGTATACACAGGCATGACGGTTCCTGTGACTGCACAATCACAACTGCAGGTGCTCGTGGTGACCACTCTCGTACTCAGTGCTGTATTCCTCGCCGTCGCCGGAATTCTCGAAGGTGATTTCGGTACGGCCGTCTGGGTTGCGGTGGTTCTGCCCCTGCTATTCGATTGGCGGATCACCGTGCGAGGCAAGCCCTCTGCGATCCGTCCCGACTCTCCCCGTTGGCAGGTGGCCAAGCTGGTCTATGTCCTCGCTCTCGGGGTGTCGGGTACGGCAATCCTGGCATTCGACGACCGCGCCTTCGCCCGCATCGCGGGTTTACTCCTGATTGTCACGACTTTGTGTTACTTCGCGGCGTTCTACGATGCGCGCAGGCTCAGGCCGCAGACTGCCTGATCACAGTTCCCTTTGACAACTTCCGTTCCGCAATGGACGGTAATGGGTAGCTGGATACGAACAATCAGGACACCGACCACCGTGAAATACCGTTGTGAGGAGCAGAAGTTCATGCCAGAGCCGCGAAGAGCCGAACATACCGATTACGTCGCCGCGAATCCCATTTTCTCCAGACCTGGAGAAGATTCGGTTGCCTCGAAATACACTCTCGAACCTGATGGCATGCTCCCCGAAACTGCCTATCAAATCGTCCACGACGAAACGATGTTGGACGGCAATGCCCGTTTGAATCTCGCGACGTTTGTCGGCACGTGGATGGACGACCACGCCACGCGCTTGTATTCAGAGTCGTTCGACAAGAACATGATCGACAAGGACGAGTACCCGCAGACGGCCGCGATCGAAACATACTGCTGGCGGATGCTCGCCGACCTGTGGAACGCACCGTCTCCGAAAGACGCGATCGGTACGTCGACCATCGGCTCGTCGGAAGCCTGCATGCTGGGCGGACTCGCTCTCAAGCGTCGCTGGCAGCACGCCAGGCGCGCTGCAGGCAAACCGGTGGACCGCCCGAACATGGTGATGAGTTCAGCCGTGCAGGTGTGCTGGGAAAAGTTCTGCAACTACTGGGACATCGAAGCGCGATACGTCCCCATCAGCGAAGAACATCGCACACTCGACGGGCACGATCTCGAGAAGTACGTCGACGAGAACACCATCGGTGTCGTCGCAATCATGGGTGTCACCTACACCGGCATGTACGAACCCGTCCTCGAGATATCCAACGCGCTCGACGCAATCCAGAAGAAGACCGGACTCGACATCCCGATCCACGTCGACGGGGCGTCCGGCGCCATGATCGCACCGTTCCTCCAACCGGAAATCGAATGGGACTTCCGGCTCCCCCGAGTTCATTCCATCAACACGTCGGCGCACAAATACGGGCTGGTGTACCCGGGTCTTGGCTGGGTGGTGTGGCGCTCGGAGGATCTGCTCCCCGAGGACCTGGTGTTCAAAGTCAGTTATCTCGGCGGCAGCATGCCGACCTTTGCACTCAACTTCTCGCGCCCCGGCGCCCAGGTGATCTTGCAGTTCTACATGTTCTTGCGGCTCGGCCACGACGGTTACCGTTCCATCCAGCAGTCCTCGCAGGACGTCGCAAAGTTCCTCGCAGAAGGCATCGGCCAACTCGACGCCTTCGAACTCTGGAACGACGGCAGCGATATTCCGGTGTTCGCGTGGCGCCTGAAGGCCGGGCACACCGAGAATTGGACGCTCTACGACCTGTCGGATCGGCTACGCGCCAAGGGCTGGCTGGTGCCGGCATATCCCATGCCGGACAACCTCACCGACCTCACCGTGCAACGCATTGTCGTGCGTAACGGTTTGAGCATGGACTTGGCTGCCAACCTCTTGGGTGTCATCGAAGAGGAAACCGCGTTCCTCGACGAACTGTCCAGCCCGATGCCCAAGCCTCGTGTCACCGAGGGATTCCACCACTGAGCGAACCTGAGCAAACAAAAGCGGCCGCCGAACCCGTGAGGGTTCGGCGGCCGCTTTGTCAGCTAGCTGAAAATCAAGCAGCGCAAGCAGGGGTGGTCAGCTGAGCGAAGCTGACGATCTGGCAAGCGGTGGTCTTGGACAGTGCCCACTCGCCGTCCAGGTTCACGAAGACAGCGTTCATGCCGCCGGCAAGAGGCTGGCCGTTGATAACGATGGCGAGCGGTGCGGTAGCCGTGTCGCTACCCGAATCGGTGACGGGGTCGACAACCTCAACCTGTGCGCCGGCAGCCTTGGCAGCCGCGGCGACCTGGTTGATCAGCTCGGGATCGGCGTCTGCGCCCTCGACGAACTTGACCTTCTCGGAGGACGGAACGCTCTCGTCGAGTGCCGTCGCGATCTTGGCATTGAGCTCGGCTGCGGTCGGCAGCGCGACCTCGACCGTGGTGGTCGTGGCCTTCGCGGAGGTTGTGGTCTTGGGGGCGGGCTCGGCCTCTTCGGAACTGCAGGCAGTCATCGTCAGGGCCGCTGCAATCGCGACGGCTGCGACGGTCATGTTACGAAGCTTCAACTTCTCAGTCCTATCCATTCCGGTTTTCACATACGAGCGTTGTCAGCACTGACGTGCATCGCCCGCGGTCCGCCACAACATTACCCAACGGTAAGCCGAAAAAGTCTAAGGGTGTCCTTAGAGAAGGCTGTCGAGTGGATCTGCTACCTGAAGCAACGCGTCGTCCTCAGCGAATGTTTTGGCGATTCCTGTTCCCGTTGAACGGGTTTCGAAGCGAACCGTCACTACCCCGTGACCGGCACCCTGCACCCAACCATGTCCGAATTCGGGATGACTCACGTCCAGACCGGGGTGCCAGTACATTTCGGGAACTCGCGCGGCAACAGGGCTCTCGTCAAGATCTTCGGCAAGAGTGTCCATCGGATATCCCGGCACATCCTGATCCAACTCCGGGAACAGCGACCCCTGACGCACCGTCGAGAGCCCGGCAAATCCCACCCCCACCAACCGGATCGGCCCCAATTCCACCGGATCGATCACCTGCTTCTGCGCGGTGGCAATCAGAATCGCCCGGTCGAGGGTGGCGTAAGGCAACGTCACCGACCTGGTCAGCACACCCATGTCGGATTTCTTCAGCTTGAGCACGACGGTCCGCGCTGCCCGGCCGTCCTTCTCCAACCGTGAGAACGCCGCCCCGCCGCTGTTCTCCACCGCCACCCGCAACTGCCCCAACGTGACGATGTCGCTCGCGAACGTCGATTCAGCACTGATCTGCTTGGAGTCCGCGCGCTCGGCCACGGGACGATCGTCGATACCCTGCGCCAGACGATGCAAGCCTGGGCCTACCGTCGTACCGAGGATGGACGCGACCTCCGATATCGGAGTGCGCGCAAACCCCCCGATAGTCACGATCCCCAACCGTTTGAGCTTCTCCTCCGCCACCGGGCCGATACCCCACAATTTGCGAACCGGAAGAGAGTCCAGGAGTTCGTGTTGCTGACCCGGCGGCACCACGGCCACACCGTTCGGCTTCGCCAGCCCCGACGCGATCTTGGCGACCTGTTTGCCCGCGCCCGCGCCGATGGACGCAACCATCCCGGTCTCTGCCAGCACCAAGGCCCGCAGTTCTTCACAGAACGCGCGCACCTCGTCCGCACCGGCCCCTGCCAACTCGGCCGGTTCGCCAAACGCTTCGTCCACCGACAGCTGTTCGAGCACCGGCATGCGCAGACGCAACGCCTCGAACGCCCCTTTACTCAGTACCGAGTACAGCGACATGCGCGGCGGTAGGACCACTGCCCCGCCGCCGACCAAGCGCCTTGCCTGATGCATTGGCATAGCGGACCGAGCACCGAAAGCGCGAGCCTCGTAACTTGCGCCGGCAACCACGCCCCTGCCACCGAGACCGCCCACCATGACGGGACGTCCGCGCAACGTCGGCCGGGTCAATTGCTCAGCGGAGGCGAAAAAGGCATCCATATCGAGATGAAGCACCCACCTGCGGCTCCGTGTGGGATCACCCTGGTTCATCGGCGGTAACAGTTCTCGATCTCGGCGAGCAATGGATTACTTCTGGACCTTCGGTTTGGCCTTCTTCGGTGGCTTCTTCTTGGGCAGCGGAAGCGCGTCGGCGGTTCGCTGAATGAATGCGTGCAGCCGATCCACGTCGTGAAACCGCTCCTCTGGAACCCGGTAATACTCCTTTGCGCCCGGGTACGGCGGCGCAAGGTCTGCGTCCGATCCGAACTCCGCACTGATCTCTGTCGGCTTGACGTACAGAACGTCACCGCAGATCAAGCCAACGACCTTCTCGTCGCAGTACAGGCCGTATTCACCGAACATAGCCCGCGCACGGACATCGAGCGGCTCCAACTGCTCGAGAATGCGCGCCACGGTGTCCTTGTTCGTGCTCATGAGAGCAAACTACTCCGGTGCTCCGACATATTTCGGGGCACCGGAGTAGTTGTCAGCTACTAGACCTTCGTGATTGCAGCACGGATACCGTCGCCGAGATCGACGGCACCGTCCCCGGCCTCGCCGATCGTGAACGACGTGGCCAGAACCTCACCGGCAATCAAGTCGCGATGACGATCGGCCCAGTCCTTGCGATCCTCGGGCACCTCGAGCACAACGTTGATGCGATCCGAGACATCGAGTCCCGCGGCGCGGCGCGCATCCTGCAATTGGCGGATCCGGTCCTTGGCCCAACCCTCGGCCTCGAGCTCTTCCGTCACGACGGAATCGAGCACGACAAGACCTGCACCATTGGGAAGCGCTGCAGTCGAATCAGGCTCGGCTGCAACCAGTTTCTGCGTGTATTCCTCGGGCAAGAGCTCGATGCCGGCGGCAACCACTACACCGTCCGCATTCTCGGTCCAGTCGCCGGCCTTGACGGCCTTGATGACGGTTTGAACAGACTTGCCCAGACGCGGACCTGCAGCACGCGCGTTGACCGCAATCTCGAACCGACCGTGAACGTCGACGTCCTCGGTCAGGTCGACCTTCTTGACGTTGACCTCGTCGGCGATCAGGCCGAGGAACGGACGCAGACGCTCGGCGTCCGGCGCCGCGACCGTAACCTCGGGCAGCGGCAGACGGACACGCAGGTTCTGCGCCTTACGCAAGCTCAACACTGTCGAGCACACCGTGCGCACGTCGTCCATGGCGGCAACGAGTTCCGGATCGCCAGGCAACTCGGACTCCGTCGGCCAATCGGCGAGGTGTACCGAGCGTTCCCCGGTCAATCCACGCCAGATCACCTCGGACACCAACGGCAGCAAAGGCGCAGCCAGACGCGTCACCACCTCTAGCACAGTGTGCAGAGTGTCGATGGCATCACGATCCTCGTCCCAGAAACGTGAACGCGACCGTCGCACATACCAATTGGTGAGCGCATCACAGAACAACCGAAGCTCGTCGCAGGCTCCCGCGATGTCGTTCGCCTCGAGGGCATCGGTGATGACGTCCCTCGTGCCCGCGAGCTTCGCGAGGATGTACTTGTCGAGGATGTTCTCCGAATCCGTGCGCCACACACCACATTCCGGCGCGTACAGCTGCAGGAAGCTCCAGGCATTCCACAACGGAAGCAAAGCCTGACGCACACCTTCGCGGATGCCCTGCTCCGTCACGACCAGGTTGCCACCACGCAGGATGGGCGAGGACATGAGGAACCAGCGCATGGCATCACTGCCGTCGCGGTCGAACACCTCCTTGACATCCGGGTAGTTACCCTTGGACTTACTCATCTTCAGCCCGTCGTCACCGAGAACGATGCCGTGTGCTGCAACAGTTTTGAAAGCGGGACGATCGAACAGAGCCGTCGCGAGAACGTGCAGGGTGTAGAACCAGCCACGGGTCTGACCGTTGTACTCGACGATGAAGTCACCCGGGTAGTGGCTCTCGAACCAGTCGCGGTTCTCGAAGGGGTAGTGCACCTGGGCGTACGGCATCGAACCGGACTCGAACCAGCAGTCCAGAACCTCGGGAACTCGACGCATCATCGACTTGCCGGTCGGGTCGTCCGGGTTCGGACGCACCAGATCGTCGATCATCGGACGGTGCAGGTCGGTCGGGCGCACACCGAAGTCTGCCTCCAACTGATCCAGGGAACCGTAGACGTCGGTACGCGGGTACTGCGGATCATCGGAGACCCACACCGGAATGGGGCTGCCCCAGTAGCGGTTTCGGCTGATGTTCCAGTCGCGAGCACCTTCGAGCCACTTGCCGAACTGACCGTCGCGGATGTGCTCGGGAACCCAGGTGATGTCCTGGTTGAGTTCGACCATGCGGTCACGGAACTTGGTGACGGCCACGAACCACGACGGAACCGCCATGTAGATGAGCGGCTGACCACTGCGCCAGCTGTGCGGGTACGAGTGCTCGATCGTCTCGTGCCGCAACAGGTTTCCGGCGGCTTTGAGATCTTTGATGATGACGGGGTTGGCGTCGAACACCATCAGACCCTCGTACGGCGGCACCATCGACGTGAACTTTCCACCGGGGTCGAGGGGCTGAACGACCTCGATGCCGTTGGCGGTCGCAACATCCATATCCTCTTCACCGAAAGCCGGTGCGAGGTGGACGATTCCGGTACCCGAATCGGTGGTGACGTAATCGGCCGACAACACGACATGGGCGTTCGGGTGCCCGACGAAGAAGTCGAACGGCGGTGTGTACGACAGGCCGACCAGGTCGCTACCCTTGTGCCGCGAAACGACCTCGGGGTCGTCCCCCAACTCACGGGCGTAGTGAGCAACTCGAGCTTCGGCGAGCACGTAGCGCTTGCTGTCCTGACCGAGAACCTGGACATAGTCGATGTCGGGATGAACAGCCAAAGCGAGGTTGGACGGCAGCGTCCACGGCGTTGTGGTCCAGATGACGGCATTGGCACCGTCGAGCGGTGAGCCGGGCGCCACCAGCGGCATCTCGACGGTGACCGCCGGATCCTGACGCATCTTGTACGCGTCGTCGAGACGAGTTTCCTGGTTGGACAGCGGTGTCTGCTCGTACCAGCTGTACGGGAGAACGCGGAAGCCCTGGTAGATCAGGCCCTTCTCGTGCAGCTCCTTGAATGCCCACATGACCGACTCCATGAAGTCGAGGTCCAGGGTCTTGTAGTCGTTGTCGAAGTCGACCCAACGAGCCTGCCGGGTGACGTACTCACGCCACTCGTCGGTGTACTTGAGCACCGACGCCTTGCAGTACTCGTTGAACTTCGCAAGTCCCATGACGTCGATCTCGGACTTGTCCTTGATGCCGAGTTGCTTCTCGGCCTCGAGCTCTGCGGGCAGGCCGTGGCAATCCCAACCGAACCGGCGCTCCACCTTGCGTCCGCGCATTGTCTGGAAGCGGGGCACCAAGTCCTTGACGTACCCCGTCAAAAGGTGACCGTAGTGCGGCAAGCCGTTGGCAAACGGAGGGCCGTCGTAGAAGACGAACTCCTCGTTGCCGTCACGATTGTCGACCGATGCCCGGAACGTGTCGTCGTCGGCCCACTCTTTCAGAACCTTCTGTTCCAGGGCCGGAAATTTGACTCCGGTGTCGGCGGGGACGCCGTAATCGACTTTGGGATACCCGTTATTCGCCACTGCGATCTCCTCGTGCCTGTACGACTCGGCACGGGGACGATACGTGCGCATCTGCGTACGTACCGCGGTACCACCCCGCTTGCACCACGTGAATCCGGCAAAACTCTGCCAGGCCTTCCGTGTTGCCACTCTTCGCGAGCTGTGACGGGCTCACCCGTTCGGTTCTACTGAGTGCCTGACAGGCCCGAGCCTGGCTGAACACCGTTCTTCCGAAGGCTCCCCGGTGATTGCCGGTTCATCGCCTGTAATTCGTGAATAGCCTGTTCTTGACGAACAGTCTAATGCTCGCCGTTTTCGTTTGCCGACCCACCGTGGTTTCCCGGAAAATCCGTGTTGTCCGGTGTGTCAACGTCGGCGGTTGTATCCGGCTCGTCCAACGGCAGAACCGCCCTCTTGCCGGTCAGCGCACTGACCAGCAGGAGGACGGCACCCGCCAAACAAATTGCAATACACGCCCACGCCCAGATAATCGACCCGGTGGTCAGCGCGATAATCAGGAAAGCAAATCCTGCCGCCGCGAGTCCTATCGTCACGACCAGCACGTGTCAACCTCTACCCGATGTCGGCGCTGACCTGGCGAGTATCCCTCGGTCAGCTGTTTCCCTTTGCGAACGACGGACTGCTGAAGGACTCCTGGCCACCGTCGACCGGAACCGCAGAACCACGCTGTTCGAGCTCTTCGAGCTGCGATTCCAGGTAGGACTTGAGGCGCACCCGGTATTCGCGCTCGAACGTCTTGAGCTGCTCGATGCGGCCCTCGAGGACAGATCGCTGCTGGTTGATGGTCGCCATGATCTCGGTGTGCTTCTTCTCGGCGTCTGCCTTGAGAGCATCGGCCTTCTCCTGAGCCTGGCGAAGCTGGGTCTCCGAGCGGGTCTGCGCATCGGTGAGCATTGCTTCCGACTTGTTGCGAGCGTCCGCGATCATGCCGTCAGCCTTGCTGCGAGCCTCGCTCATCAGCTGCTCGGAGTTGGTGCGGGCACTTCCGAGCAGCTGCTCGGACTCTGCCTTGGCATCGCCGGTGAGGCGATCTGCCATCTCCTGAGCCAGGCCGAGAACCTTGGCTGCCTGCATGTGGGTGTCGCCGCTCTGCGGAGCCTGTGCGGCAGCAGCCACGGGAACCGGCGCCACGACGGGAGCGGGCTTGGGAGCCTCGACCACGCGAGCCGGTTCCGGCTTGGGCTGGGCTACCGGGGCACCTGCATTGGCAGCCGGTGCCGGCGCCTTCTTTGCAGCAGCAAGTTCCTGATCCAGCTCGCTTACTCGCTGTTGCAGATCTGCATTTTCCTCGATGAGCTGCGAGAGCGCCTGCTCGACGAGATCAAGAAATGCGTCGACCTCGTCTTCGTTGTAGCCACGCTTGCCGATAGGCGGCTTGCTGAACGCAACGTTGTGCACGTCAGCTGGAGTCAGTTGCGGCATGGAAGGATCCCTTCACGCGTCATTTGGCGGTCAAGCAAGCATTCAGTTACAGCACGGTGTGCGTAGCAGCTAACCACTACGCGAGTTATGGGTTCCATTCTGGCACACCCCACTCAATTACCGGGCCGAGCCGACAACCGACATCAGGATGATGACGATGAAAAGCAAGACCATGATGGATAGATCCAAGCGAACCCCACCCAGGTTGATCGGGGGGATCAACCTACGGAGAAGCTTCACCGGCGGATCGGTGATCGTAAAAACGGTTTCGAGAATGATGGCGACCACTCCCGACGGACGCCAGTCTCTGGCGAACGAACGAACGAACTCGACAATCACTCTGCCGATCAGCAAAAGCCAAAACACAACCAGCACGAGGTAGATCACATCGAAAAGCGCGTTCACACCCTCACTCTGCCTGACTTCTGCGTCGCGTCCAAAACAGACACTCGCCATCCGAGGCCGGATTACGAGGCTGCGAACTCACCGAGCCGAGACCGTGAACACCCCTGGCATGCGACCCCTGCACAGGCCCCAGCACAACAGAATGTCCAGCATTTCGGCTGTTCAAGGAGCTATCTACGATCGAGAGCATCATTTCTGACTGTAGAAGCCCGTCTCCGCGATACGACGACGCTCCTCGGCGGAAACATCGATGTCGGCCGGTGAGAGAAGAAACACTTTGGTGGCGACCTTGTCGAACGAGCCGCGCAGAGCAAAAGCCAGACCCGCGGCGAAGTCGACCAGTCGCTTCGCGTCGGCGTTGCTCATGTCGACCAAATCCATGATGACCGGCGTGCCGTCGCGGAAGCGCTCGCCGATCGTGCGGGCCTCGGCGTAGCTCTGCGGACGCAGAGTCGTGATCTTGGCCAGCGGGCCGCCGTCGTCGACTGCGGGCGCGCGGCGAACCTCAGGGCGCTCGGCGCGGGCGTCAACTGCAAGATTGCCCCGGCTGGTGGGACGAGGCGCCATCGACGGACGGGGTGCACGCGAGGCAACCGTGTCCATTCTCGGACGTGATTCGTAGCGATCGAACTCGGCTTCTTCCTCATCCCGACGGCTGGGCGCGTAGCCAGCCTTCGAGAAAGCCGGCTCGGCAAACTCGCGGTCATCGCGTTCGGCATAGCCGTCATGGCTACGACGAGGTGCGCGACGAGCCTGATCGGGTTCTTCTACGTACTCGTCCTCGTAGTCGTCGAGGGGAACCATGCCGAAATATGCCTTGAACTTGTGCAGGTTGCTCATTGATCGACCTTCCTTGGCGCGGCGGATTGTCTCCGACTGCGGCCGGTCGCGGTGTGGACGGGTTGGGCGATCACCAGAGCGATCATTTCGAGATTACTGGTCGTGAGCCGAGCAGTGCGGTTCCGACACGCACGCAAGTCGATCCATGGCGAACCGCAGCCTCGAGATCTCCGGTCATTCCGGCCGACAACTCGACCGCATGCGGATGCGACTCGAGAACGCTCCGATGGACGTCGTGCAGGCGAGCAAACTGCTCGTCGGCGTCCGAACCCAGCGGCGGAACGGCCATCAGCCCGGCCAGTTCCAGACCGTCGGCCGTCTCGATCCGCGCGGCGAGGGCCGCCAACTCGTCGAGCGCTATACCGCCACGCGTCGGATCGGCGTCGAGGCTCACCTGAATCAGAACTCTCAACGGTGCAGCGCGATCACCCGCGGAGAGTGCGTCGAGCGCGGCCCGATCGAGAGCGTCCGCGAGCCGCGCACTGTCGACCGAGTGAATCGCGTAGGCCCACTTCGCGACCGAACGTGCCTTGTTTCGCTGCAACTGACCGATCATGTGCCACCGAACAGGATCCGCCCCGTCGATTGCACCACCGGCGGCCGCTGCGGCGAATTCCGCAACCTTGGCTATCGCTTCCTGCTCGCGCGACTCACCGAACTCGCGGCAACCCAATTCGTACAGAATTCGCGCATCCGACGCGGGGAAGAACTTGGTAACCGGGAGAAGCGTCACGGCAGAAGCCGGACGCCCTGCCGCGGCGCACGCCGCAGTGAGGCGGGACCGCACCGAATCGAGTGCCGCCGAGATCTCGGCCACGCGTCCAGAATTGTCGGCGTTCATGCAATCGGCCTAGTTGTCTTCCGCAGCGGCGATCGGATCCATCCAGATCACCGCGGCCTGACGCCCGGTGAGGGAATCGCGGCGGTGACTGAACAGTGCGCGGTCCTCGATCGTGCAACGAGGATCCTCGGCGACACCCGTAACACCGGCATCAAGGAGTTGTTTGCGGATTCCGGCCCGCAGATCCAGACCGGGAGTGCCCTTCGCGGTACGAGTTGCACTGCCAGGCAGATGCTTCTCGACGTCGGCACGCATCTCGGCGGGAACTTCGTACTGCCGGCCACTGGCTGCCGGGCCGAGGAAGGCGCCGATCCGAGAGACGTCAGCGCCTTGGCGAACCATCTCGGCCAGAACCCGCGGCACGATTCCGAGGCGCGCACCGATCCGGCCGGCATGCACGGCGGCGATGACGCCGGCCTGCTCGTCGGACAGCAGCACCGGAACGCAGTCGGCACTGAGCGTGGCCAGTGCCAACCCGGGGACAGTAGTGACCAAGGCGTCGGTCACCTCGATGACCTCGTCCGTCGGCTCGGTAACGACGGTTACGTTGCGCGAGTGGATTTGTTCCATCCAGACAAGATGATTCGGCTCGACTCCGATTTCGCGTGCGAGGCGTCGACGGTTTGCGTCGACGGCTTCGGCGCTGTCGCCGACGTGATCACCGAGATTGAACGAGTCGTACGGCGCTTCCGAAACACCGCCAGCGCGACTGGTCACGACACGGCGGACTCGGAAATTGGCGGTCGAGTTCTCGGTACTCAAAATTTTGTGCTCACAAACGTCGAATGTTCACTGCTGCACGGGACATGATCCCGAGGCAGCTTCCGGACAGAGATAAGGGATCAATCAAGAACAGGGTACCCAGAAAATCTG
This sequence comes from Rhodococcus sp. MS16, assembly GCF_013277795.1. Classification (NCBI taxonomy): domain Bacteria; kingdom Bacillati; phylum Actinomycetota; class Actinomycetes; order Mycobacteriales; family Nocardiaceae; genus Rhodococcus; species Rhodococcus sp. MS16. The sequence goes on along the minus strand of NZ_VBTM01000004.1, from coordinate 421,828 downwards.
GATACCCTGCTCTCGAAAGCGTGCGCGGCGCTCTACTCAGCGACGCATGAAGACGGGAACGTCGACGTCGTCATCGCCGTCGTCCTCCTGTGGCGCAACATGGCGCGGCGGAGCAATCGGCGGCAGCGAGCCCGAACCAATCGGCTCGCGTGCAACCGGAACCTGCTGCTCCACAGGCGGTTCCGCAGCTACCGGTGAACGTCCGACCTCGCCGGCGCGCCCCGCTCCGATAGCTCCTCGGCCGGGTGCCGCGGACTCGACGGGGCGACGCGCAGGCGCTCCCCCGTCGAAACCGGCAGCGATGACCGTCACACGAACTTCGTCTCCGAGTGAATCGTCGATCACCGTTCCGAAGATGATGTTGGCATCGATGTGCGCGGCTTCCTGCACGAGGGAAGCCGCTTCGTTGATCTCGAACAGACCAAGATCGCTGCCACCGGCGATCGACAGCAGAACGCCGCGGGCGCCTTCCATCGACGCCTCGAGAAGCGGTGAGTTGATAGCGGACTCAGCAGCTTTGATCGCCCGACCTTCGCCGCGCGAGGAGCCGATGCCCATGAGTGCGCTACCGGCACCGGACATGACACCCTTCACGTCCGCGAAGTCGACGTTGATCAGTCCGGGAGTGGTGATCAGGTCGGTGATGCCCTGAACGCCGTTGAGCAGAACCTCGTCGGCGCTGCGGAATGCGTCCATCAAACTGACAGCCGCGTCCCCGAGCTGAAGGAGCCGATCATTCGGGATGACGATGAGCGTGTCGCACGACTCACGCAATGCCTGGATGCCCGTGTCGGCCTGGCCACCACGACGCTTGCCTTCGAAGGAGAACGGCCGGGTTACGACACCAACGGTGAGGGCGCCCAACTTCCGGGCGATGCTGGCGACGACAGGGGCACCACCGGTTCCGGTTCCACCACCCTCACCGGCGGTCACGAACACCATGTCAGCGCCCTTGATGACCTCTTCGATTTCGTCCTTGTGATCCTCGGCAGCCTTGCGGCCGACCTCGGGATCTGCACCGGCGCCGAGGCCTCGGGTCAGTTCACGACCGACATCGAGTTTGACGTCGGCGTCGCTCATCAGGAGGGCTTGCGCGTCCGTGTTGACCGCGATGAACTCGACTCCCTTGAGTCCTTGTTCGATCATGCGGTTGACTGCGTTCACGCCGCCGCCGCCGATGCCGACGACCTTGATTACGGCGAGGTAGTTGTGCGGGGGCGTCATCGGCTCTCGCCTTCCGTGTCGTATTACGCGCTGTTGTCTATTGCTGGGTAAAGCAGGTACTGGGTAAAGCGGGTGAATCTCAACTCTCAACCTCAACCACAGGGTTAGAGTTATGTCAAGTATTCGATCTGAAACCAAACGCTATGCATCGACATCACGATCCGCCATTAGGCGCGCCGAAACTTCGGGAAGTATTTGACGTGAGTTCGCACATTCCGCGCCTGAACTAACGCACCGTCGGAAGGTCGGGACTCGACACGTCGTACGTCTGGCCCGGCTGCGTCAACAGCGGCAGCGTCACTGCGGCCTTGCGATCCGACTTCTCGACGCCACCCCAGTTGACGACACGCCCGTCGACCAACGTCATCGAGACATCCGAAATGGACCGGGCAGCAACCTCTCCCACCTGCATCCGTAACTCCGGCGGCAATGCCGCGAGCACCTCGAGCGCAGCCAAGGTCGGCGGATCGTTCCATCCGGGTGTCGCCGTCACCAGTCGGGGCACGCCGGGCGGCGGGACACCGATCTCGAAGTCGACGCCCTTCTCGTCCAGCAGATGGGTGCCTTCCGGCGAATCCACGAACACCATGGGGACTCGCTCGGTTACCGTCACCCGAATGGTCGACGGATACATCCGCTGCACCCGCGCAGATGCAACCTTCGGAATAGCCGCGACACGTGCCGCTGCCGAACCTGCATCGACGCGCATCAACGGCGTGCCGGCTGGGATTGCCAGCAATTCCAGGATCTGCTCCTCGGATACCGTCGACGCTCCCCTGACTTCGGTACCGCGAACCGAGAGAACTGGTGACAACCACGCTGTCAGAACGAGTCCGACAACAACAACGACCGCCAGCGGCGCCATCACCACCGGCCGCTTGTACCAAGGCGATTTTGGTGCCGGCGGCGGCTTCGGCGCAGTAGCGCGGGTCGAGTATCGCGATTCTGTGCGGGTACTTCGCGCTCTGGTGCCTGCGGTACGCCGGGCCGCCGGATCACGACGACCGCGGCGGCTACGTGCGTCCGAACTCATCGCGTCTGCGTGCGCGAAGCCTGATGAGGAACTGCGCGCAACGCGTCGAGGATCTGTTTGCCCAACATGGTCACGTCACCGGCACCCATCGTGATGACGATGTCGCCGGGACCGGCCAGGCCGGCTACCTGACGCGGCGCGAGCGACAGATCAGGCTGGTAGTGAACGGGTTTCGTGACAGCCTGTGCAACCAATGCCCCACTGACACCGGGCAACGGTTCTTCACGCGCACCGTAGACATCGAGAACGACGACCTCGTCTGCAAGGTCCAGCGCTGCCGCGAACTCGTCGGCAAACGTCGCCGTGCGTGAATACAGGTGCGGCTGGAAAACCACGATCACGCGACCGGCAGCAGAGTTCGCAACCGATGAAACATCTTGTGGTCGAACAAGATCCGCGGCTGCGCCGAGAACTGCTCGCACCTCGGTGGGATGGTGGGCGTAATCGTCGAACACACGCACACCGCGCTCACGACCCGTGAACTGGAACCGCCTGTGCACTCCCCCGAATCCGGCGAGCCCTTCGACGATCTCGTCGATCTCCGCACCGGCATCACGCGCAGCCAACAGCGCAGCCAGAGCGTTCAACGCCATGTGACGACCGGGAACAGCCATCCGAACCGTCCGCGCAGCCTTTTCCCCCGCCAACTGGAACTGCAGGACTCCGCCGACGTCGTGCGCCCGGAAATCGAGCAGTCGCACACCCACCTCGACCCCGTCGACCGGCTCGAACGCCGCATCTCCCGCATCTGCACTGCCGTAGCCGATGACTCGAATATCGCCCCGGCCGGAAGCTACGATCCGCTTGGCCAGATCCGCGGAACCCGCGTCGTCGAGGCAGGCGATCAGGAGACCACCGGGAGCCAGTTTGCCCACAAAATCATCGAAGACCTGCACGTAGTTCTCGACGCTTCCGAAGTAGTCCAGGTGATCGGCTTCGATGTTGGTTACGACGATCACGTCGGGGTCGTACTGCAGCAGCGAGCCGTCACTCTCGTCGGCTTCTGCCACGAAGACGTCGCCGCTACCGTGATGCGCGTTGGTTCCGGCCTCGTTGAGTTCGCCTCCCACCGCAAACGACGGATCGAATCCGCAATGCTGCAGAGCGACTACCAACATCGACGTGGTCGACGTCTTACCGTGGGTTCCCGAAACCAGGAACGTGCGGTTTCCCTCCATCAACGACGCGAGGACTGCCGGCCGGAGAATCACCGGGATCCCACGACGCGCTGCTTCGACCAGTTCCGGATTGTCCTTGGGAATGGCCGCGTGCGTGGTGACGACAACAGTGGGGCCGCCGGGAAGGAGATCCAACGCGTCGGCGTCATGGCCGATCCGGACCTGCGCTCCGCGTGCCCGCAAAGCCAACACGCCGCGACTTTCCTTGGCGTCGGATCCTGATACAAGTCCGCCGCGGGACAACAGAATTCGTGCGATGCCGGACATGCCGGCACCACCTATACCCACCATGTGTACTCGCTCGAGGTGGGCGGGCAGCGCGGTCATCGGTTTCCCCTATTTGTGTTGCGTACTGCGGTGTTGTTACGTGCTTCTGTGTTGCTTTTCCGGGCAGTGTCCAGAACGATCCGCGCGATCTCGGTCGCCGCGGTCCGGTGTCCGACACCGGCAGCCGCCGCGCTCATCGCCTGCAGCCGCGGCGAATCGGTGAGCAACGGCACCACGGTGTCGGCGACAAATGTCGGAGTCAGGTCGGCGTCGCTGACGATCACAGCACCACCTGCTGCGACGACTGGCTTTGCGTTCAACTCCTGCTCACCGTTTCCATGTGGCAACGGAACGTAGACGGCCGGCAGTCCGACGGAGGACACCTCAGCCACAGTCATCGCGCCGGAGCGACAGATTGCGGCGTCGGCCGCGGCATACGCGAGATCCATGCGCGAGAGATAGGGCACGGCAACGTACGGCGCAGCCTCCGAGAACTGCGTGGCGTCGAGCGTGTTCTTGGGTCCGTGTGCGTGCAACACCGAGATTCCCGCGTCTGCCAATTCCCGGGCAGCCCCTGACACCGCGTCGTTGAGCGACTTCGCCCCCTGCGATCCGCCGAATACGAGCAGAACCGGACCATCGAGCGGAAGGCCGAAATATTCACGCGCCTGTGCCCGCAAACCGGCCCGGTCGAAGTTCGCGATGGATGCCCGCACCGGAATACCCACGATGTCCGCGTCGCTCGCGCCGCGATTCTTCACCCCGGACCCGGGGACTGCAGCCAGGACACGCGTTGCCAGCCGCGCACCGATCTTGTTCGCGATGCCGGCGCTGGCGTTGGCCTCGTGGATGACAATGGGAATGGTGCGACGGCGGCGCAAGACCCCACCGCGAGCGGCGAGGTACGCGGGCAGTGCCACATACCCACCAAAACCCACGATGACATCGGCGTCGACTGCGTCGAGCACCTCACGTGTCTTACGCACCGATGCTCGAATGCGTAGTGGGAGTTTCACCAGGTCCATCGTCGGCTTACGCGGCAACGGGACCGGCGGAATCAGTTCGAGTGTGTATCCCCTGGCGGGAACAAGTGTCGTCTCGAGCCCGCGGGCGGTTCCCAACGCGGTGACGATGGTGTCGGGTGCCAGCGCCTTCACGGCGTCCGCAACTGCCAGAGCAGGCTCGATATGACCAGCGGTTCCTCCACCTGCCACCACTACCGACAGAGCTGAATTAATGCCGCTCACCTACGAATTCCTCGCTCTCGAACTTCATGTGCATCGTGTGTCTTGCGCGTCGGCGCCTGCCGACGTCGTCCATTCTGCCCTGCTGGGGCCTTGCGGTTCGATTCTGCACTGCCGCGAGGCCGGCTCGGCCTGACCGACTGAAACGGCACCGGCATCGGTAGCCGCAGCAGCTTGGAAATCCTACCGTCCTGACCGGAGTGCAGGGCGGCGATCGCTTCCGGCTCGTGACGTGCGGCATTGGCGACGACGCCGAACATGAACAGCGTGGTCGCCGTCGACGTTCCACCCGCCGACACGAGAGGCAACTGCAGTCCCGTGACGGGCAGTAGCCCCACGACGTATCCGATGTTGATGAACGCCTGCCCGGTGATCCAGGTCGTCACCGTCGCGGTCAGGATTCGCAGGAACGGATCCGAGGACCGCGCCGCAATCCGTAGGCCGGTGTAGACGAACAGAGCAAAGAGACCGATGACGGCAGCGCCGCCGACAAATCCGAGTTCCTCACCGATGATCGCGAAGATGAAGTCGTTGTGCGAGTTAGGCAGGTAACTCCACTTGGCCACGCTCTGGCCGAGTCCACGACCGAATATTCCACCGTCGGCCAGCGAGTACATAGCCTGACGAGCTTGGTACCCGGTGCCCTGCGGATCTGCATCCGAATCGAAGAAGGCGCGCACTCGGTCTGAGCGGTAACCCGCCGTCAACGCAAGAATCGCCACCGACACCACGCCGGTTCCGAGAATCGCGAGGAATAGTTTGATCGGCAATCCGCCGTACCAGAGCAGCGCAAAAAGAATGATGATGAGCGAGACGGTTGTGCCGAGGTCGGGCTGCAGGATGATCAACACGAAGACCACCAGCGCTGCCGGAACCAACGGTACGAGAAGTTCTTTGATGGTCGTGATCTCGCCGCGGCGCGACGCCAACACGTGCGCTCCCCAGATCGCAAACGCAATCTTGGCCAACTCGGACGGCTGCACCGACAGCGGACCGATGACAAACCACCCGCGGGTGCCCTGCGCCTCGGTCCCGATACCCGGGATGAGAACCAGGACAAGCAGCACAACCGTGGTGACGAACACCGGGAACGACATCGCGCGCATCGAACGAATCGGCAACCGCAACGCGACGTAGAACAACACAAATCCCACAACGGCGAACATCGCCTGCTTCAAGAACATCGAGTACGCCGACTTGTTTTCGGCATAAGCCTCGACGCTCGACGCCGAGAGAACCATCACAAGTCCCAAGACCGTCAACATCACTGCGACGGTTACTACCAGATGAAATGACGCCAACGGCCGCGCAAGCCAGGCACCGATTCGGGTCTTGGGACCCTTGGTCATTCCGCGATCCCAGCCTTGTTCGCGCGTTCCGGCGGATCCGGCAGTGCACCGACCGCCGCGGCAAAACTGTCGCCGCGGTGGCCGTAACTGACGAACATGTCCAACGACGCCGCGGCGGGAGCTAGAACCACCGCGCTACCCGGCGACGCCAGCGCAGCGGCTTGACTCACCACCGCCGCCATCACGGCGTCCGCATCGGACCCGGATGGCAGCCGAATCACCTGCGTCGACGAGCTGAGATTTTCACTCACGTCTGCATCGTCCCCCGTCATCACGCGGACGACGGGGACCTCGGGCGCGTGTCGCGTCAATGCCTGCTCGATGTCGCCCGCGTCGCGTCCGAGTAACACCGCGCCGGCAAGTCGGCTGCGGACCTCTGTCACCAACTCGTCGACGCTGGCCCCTTTGAGCAGACCACCGGCCACCCACACGACTCGATCGTGAGCCAGGATCGACGGGCGGGCAGCATGCGGATTGGTTGCCTTGGAATCGTCGACGTACAGCACCGACCCGACATCACCGACAACTGCGCCGCGGTGCGGTCCGACCTTGTGAGCCGTCAATCCGGCCCGCACAGAGTCAGGTTCGATTCCCACAGCCCGCGCGAGGGCTGCTGCGGCAAGCGCATCCATGACACCGGCGGGGCCAGGCGGATCGATGTCGGCGGCCTCGGCCAACTGCAGGCCGTCGCCAAATGCGTTGTCGACCAGATGGCCGTCCGACACACCCAACTCGCCGGGCGCCGGAGCGCCCAACCGGAACCCCACCACGATGTCGGCCTCGGCGCCGGCACCGAGCTCTGCGGCAATCGCATCGTCGAGTCCGACTACGGCGACCTTCCCACTGAGGGCCCGAGCCTTGGCCTCCGCATACGCGGCCATCCCGCCGTGCCAATCGAGATGATCCTCGGCCACGTTGAGGACAACACCGGCGTCCGGGCGCACCGACGGCGCCCAGTGCAACTGGAACGACGACAGTTCGACGGCCAGGTAATCGACTCGCGGCGACGTGTCCGACAGCGCAGACAGCACTGGAAGTCCGATGTTGCCGCACGCCCGCCCTTCGAGACCCGCAGCGTCGAGGATGGACGCGAGCATCGACGTAGTGGTCGTCTTACCGTTCGTGCCCGTGACCACCAACCACTTTCGCGGCGGACCGTAGAGACCGCAGTGGTCGATGCGCCAGGACAGTTCGACGTCGCCCCAGATCGGAATCCCGTGTCCGGCGGCGGCCGCCAGAATCGGGGCGTCCGGCCGGAACCCGGGACTCGTGACGACCAGCGCGAACTGCGTGATCAAACCACGATCTTCCTCGATCGAACTGGTCGTGACGGTGGTCTCTGCACCGAGTTCGGCGCATCGATCGGCAAAATCCAGGGTGGAATCGGCGACGGTCACCGAAGCACCAAGTGCGACCAGAGGTTCGATCGTGGCCTGGCCGGATACCCGGCCACCGGCCACCAGAACGCGTTGTCCGCGTAGCCAACTCAGGTCGTTTGCTCCAGCTTCGGTCACGGTCAGCCTCCGATAGCTGCGAGGAATTCGCTGTAGAAGAGTGCAAGACCGATCGCCGACGCAATCGCGGCGAGCAGCCAGAATCTGATGATGACCGTGGTTTCCGCCCACCCGGCAAGTTCGAAGTGATGGTGGAACGGTGCCATTCGGAATACCCGTCGACGGCTGGACTTGAATACTGCTACCTGGATCACCACCGACGCAGCCTCAGCGACGAACAGTGCGCCGATGACAACCATCAAGAGTTCGGTGTTGGTGGTGATCGAGAGTCCGGCAAGCATGCCGCCGAGGGCCAGCGAACCGGTATCACCCATGAATATCTTTGCGGGAGCGGCGTTCCACCACAGGAATCCGATACACGCTCCGGCGCCGGCAGCGCAGATCAAGGCCAGATCGAGCGGGTCACGCACGTCGTAGCAACCCTTGACCGGACTGGTTTCGCACGAGTTGCGGAACTGCCAGAACGTGATGATGACGTAGGCGCCGAGAACGAAGCTCATTGCGCCCGCCGCAAGTCCGTCGAGGCCGTCGGTGAGGTTGACGGCATTCGACCACGCACTGACCAGCAAATAGCAGAACGCGATGAAGACGACCGAACCGAGCGACACCGTGGCGATGTCACGCACGTAGGACAGGTGGACGCTGCCCGGCGTGAGACCGTCGGCGCCGCGGAACTGCAAGGCGAGGATTCCGAAGATCACGGCCGCGACAAACTGCCCCACCAGTTTTGCCGTCTTGTTCAGACCGAGATTGCGCTGCTTGCGGATCTTGATGAAGTCGTCGAGGAAGCCGACGCCGCCGAGCGCCGTTGTCAGACCGAGAACCAGCAACCCGGACGCGGTCGGACCCTCCGCCCCGTCGATGCCCATTCCGATGAGATGCGTTCCGAAGTACCCCGCCCAGATTCCGGCAAGGATAGCGACGCCGCCCATCGTGGGTGTTCCACGCTTCGCCTGGTGACTGGCCGGGCCTTCGGTGCGGATCTCCTGGCCGAATCCCTGTTTTGCAAACGCCTTGATCAGAATCGGCGTGAGCATGATCGAGACCGCGAGAGCGATGCCCGCGGCCAGCAGAATCTGGATCACTCCGACACCTGCTTCTGCGCCAGGACCGCCTCGGCGACCGTCCAGAGTCCGATCGACTGTGAAGCCTTGACCAGCACCAGATCACCTGGCTCCAGTTCCGCCTCGAGCACCTTCAAGGCCGCGGCAGCGTCCGGGACAACCATCGACTCGTCTCCCCATGAGCCCTCCATCACTGCGCCCTGGTGCATCGCGCGGGCCGGACGACCGGTGCCGACAACAATGAGCTTCGTGACGTCGAGCCGCACGGCCAGTCGGCCGATCGCATCGTGCTCGACTACCGACTCGGGACCGAGTTCCGCCATCTCACCGAGCACAGCCCAGCTGCGACGGCCGAAATGACGGTCCGATCTGGCCATCGACACCAACGCCTTGAGCGCTGCGCGCATCGAGTCCGGATTGGCGTTGTAACTGTCGTTGATCACGGTGACGCCGTCGCTGCGGTCGCTGACGTCCATGCGCCGGGCCGACGCGGCCTTGGTGTCTTCGAGGATGCGGGCGATCTCGGCGACCTCCACGCCGTTCTCGAGTGCAACTGCGGCCGCGGCAAGCGCGTTGCCGACCTGATGTTCACCGTGAACCGCGAGACGGATTCGCGCAGAACCCTTCTCCGAGTTCAGAGTGAAACTCGCACGAGCCTGATCATCGACGGTCACGTCCGTCGCGCGCACGTGCGCACCTTCGGACTGACCAACCAACACCACCCGCGCTGCGGTCCGCGACGCCATGGCCGCGACCATACGATCATCGGCGTTGAGGATGGCGACGCCGCCATCAGCCGCCGACGGAAGTGCTTCGACCAGTTCACCTTTGGTGGCTGCGATCGCCTCACGGGAGCCGAACTCACCGAGGTGCGCCGTACCCACGTTCAGCACAACGCCGATCTTGGGCGGAGCGATCCGCGCCAACTCCGCGATGTGACCGAGGCCGCGGGCCGACATTTCCAATACCAGGAATTTGGTCTGCTCGTCCGCACGAAGCGCGGTCCACGGGTGACCCAATTCGTTGTTGAACGAACCGGGCGGAGCAACAACCTCGCCGGAACCACGCAGTACCGCAGCAACAAGATCCTTGGTGGACGTCTTGCCTGCCGATCCGGTGATCCCGACAACAGTGAGACCGCTCTGCGCCGACAACGTATCGACTACCGCGCGCGCCAACAACCCCAACGCGTTCAGTACTGCCGCACCGGAACCGTCGGCGTCGTGCTCGAGCGCCATGACCGAACTCGGACCGGCCGTCTGTGCGGGCGACACCACGATGGCGGGTACTCCCACCGGCCGCGCGGCGAGCACAGCTACCGCACCGGCCGCAACAGCTGCTTCGGCGTGCTCGTGACCGTCGACGCGGGCGCCTGGCAGCGCCAGGAACAGTCCACCCGGACCTATTCTGCGAGAATCGAATTCGACGGTCCCTGTCACTGTTGTCGACGGATCGTCGACGTCGTGCAGAGTTCCTCCGACGATCTCGGCAATCCGAGAGAGCGTCATCGGGATCATTTCGTGCCTCCATGCGCTGTGTCGATCGCGATCCGGTCGATCGCGTCTCCCAGCACCTCGCGGTCGTCGAACGGGTGCTTGACCCCGTCGATTTCCTGACCTGTTTCGTGGCCCTTGCCGGCCACCAGTACTACGTCGCCGGGCTGTGCCCAACGAACGGCTTGTTCGATCGCTTCCGCTCGGTCCCCGACTTCGAGCACAACCCCACGCTCGGATTCCGGGACCGCGAGCGCCCCGGCCATCACTGCTGCGCGAATCGTGGCAGGTACTTCGGTCCTAGGGTTGTCGTCGGTGACGATCAGCAGATCGCTGCCTCTCGCGCCGGCCTCCCCCATCAAAGCGCGTTTACCCGCATCACGATCACCGCCGGCACCGACAACAACCCCGACGCGTCCGGAAACCTGATTACGCAGCGTCGCGATGACAGCCTCGAGCGCGGCGGGTTTGTGCGCGTAGTCGACCACGGCGAGGAAATCTTGACCGCGGTCGATTCGCTGCACGCGACCTGGAACGTCTACCGATCCCACCGCCGCCACCGCCGATTGCACATCGATACCGGCCTTCGCGCTCACCGTCAGGGCCAGCGCGGCGTTTGCCACGTTGTATCGACCCGGCAGTCGCAAGGACACCGGCCATGACTGCTCGTTCGGTCCGGAAAGGTCGAACAACTGGGAACCGTCGGCTGCAACCTCGACCGAACCGACCTTCCAGTCGGACTCGGCTTCCGTGGTCGCCACCGTTGTCACGTCGCCTGCGGACGCCACTTCTGCCATCCGACGTCCCCACCCGTCGTCGACGCAGATGACGGCGCTTTCGGCGTGAACTGTGGACGCCGGATCGAACAGACGGGCCTTCGCAGCGAAGTACTCTTCGAAATCTCGGTGAAAGTCCAGGTGATCCTGCGAAAGGTTGGTGAACGCTCCGATGTCGAATCGGATGCCGTCGACGCGGCCGAGGGAAAGCGCGTGACTCGACACTTCCATCACAACGGTATCGATACCCTGCTCTGCCATCACGGCAAACAAGGCATGGAGGTGTGGGGCCTCAGGCGTGGTGAGAGCGCTCGGAACCCGACGCCCATGGATTCTGGTCTCGATGGTGCCGACCAGACCGGGATTTCGTCCGGCACCGACCAACGCCGCTTCCAACAGGTAGGACGTTGTGGTCTTCCCCGACGTACCGGTGATGCCGATGACCTGCATCTTCTCCGACGGTCGGCTGTAAATCTCAGCCGAGATCTCGCCGAGGACATCCCGAGGCTTCGGGTGAACGAGAACCATCACCGGCCGGTCGACGCTCGGGTTCGACGCGCGCAACAACGCCAACCCGTCGTCGTCGGTCAAGATCGCGGCAGCTCCACTGGCCAATGCGTCACCGGCGAACTGCGCGCCGTGCGAGCGTGCGCCCGGCAGCGCGGCAAACAAATCACCTGCGACGATGTCCTGCGCACGCAGGTCGACACCCGATACGACGGTGGCGGCCTTCCCGGCACCCGACCATTCCGCGTGCAGCCAGTCGAGTCGGGCTCCGGACAACTCCGCCAAGGCCGTGATCGCCGTCTCAATCGGATTCGCCGGTCGTGCGTTCACCGCTACACCCGGCTCTGACGATTGCGAACGATTCGGCACTGTCACTCGACTCCTGGCGATTGTCGTTGGTCATGGCAGTCGCAGATTCGGACAACCGAAAACTGCGACGTATGAGATTACCGCGTGCAGGAACACCCCGAAGACCGCGTGGATCGTGATCCCTGACGAAACTGTGGATCGTGATCCGCTCGATCAGTCCGCCTGCAGCACCAACTTACGACCCGGATCCGGGGACATCGGCACACTGTCACGCTGCAGCATCCACGACGCGATGTTGTGGAACAACGGTGCGGCCGATTGTCCGCCGCCGCCGTCGACACCCCGCACGGGAGCATCCAACATGATTCCGATCACGAACCGCGGGTTGTCTGCCGGTGCGATGCCCGCAAACGTGATCCAGTAGTTGGAGTTGGAGTAGCACTTGCACGCCGGATCGATCTGCTGTGCGGTGCCGGTCTTACCGCTGACCTGATAGCCCTCTACGCCCGCAGCCACACCCGTGCCGCGCTGATTTCCGGTGTCGTCCTGCGTGACCGATCGGAACATGTCCCGAACTGTCGCCGCTGTTTCCGGGCTCACCACCTCGATACCGTCAGGCTGCGGCGCTTCGGTTCGCTCCCCTGACGAGTTCTCGGTGGACTTGACGATGCGCGGCGGAATACGAACGCCGTCATTGGCAATCGCCTGGTACATGCCAGTCATCTGCAGCAAAGTCATGGACAAGCCCTGACCGATCGGCAAGTTGGCAAACGTGCCACCGGACCACTGGTCGCGGCTGGGGACCAAGCCGGCACTCTCGTCGGGAAGCCCGACCTCGGTGCGCTGTCCCAAACCGAACTTGTCGAGCATCTCGGCAAACCTATCCTCGCCGATCCGCTCGGCGAGCATGAGCGTTCCGACATTGGACGACTTCCCGAACACACCGGTAGAGGTGTACGGAACCACACCGTGATCCCACGCGTCCTTGACCGTCGCCCCCGACATCGTGATGCTTCCCGGAACCTGCAGAACCTCGTCCGGTGTGGTCAATCCGTCCTCGACGGCCGCCGCCGCGGTGATGATCTTGTTCACCGAACCAGGTTCGAACGGGCTCGTGACCGACAGATTGCCGGTCTCGACCGACCGCAGATTATTTTCCAGACCGATCCCAGGGTTGAACGTGTTGTCATTGGCCATTGCCAGAACCTGACCGGTCGCAACGTCCTGGACGACAACCGACGCGTTCTTCGCACCTGATTTGTCCTTCGCAATCTGCACCTGTTGCTGAACGAAGAACTGGAGGTCGGAATCGATCGTAAGCTGAACTCCGGAGCCGTTGACGGCAGGCTGCTTGTCGCGCCAACTGCCCGGAATCACAGCGCCGTCACTACCGCGGTCGTAGGTCTGGGAACCGTCTATACCGGCAAGGGTCGAGTCCATCGAATCCTCGAGGCCGAGTAGTCCGTGCCCATCCCACCCGGTTGCACCGACCATATTGGCCGCGAGTGAGCCGCCCGGATACTCGCGGATATCCTGGCGTTCGAGGCCGACCTCACGGAAGCTGTCCGAAATCTCCGCTGCAACAGCCGGATCGACGCTCCGCGCCAGATAGACAAACGTCTCCTCGCTGTTCAACTTCGCGAGAATGTCCTTTTCCGGGGCTGCATCACCCAGCTTCGCGTGGAGCCCGGCCGCGATCTCGGCCAGCCGAGTCGACACTTCGGGTGCCTGCTGATCTGGTTCGACACCCGCTTCGATGCTCTTGGTCCGGGCTTCTTCCAGTTCTTTGCGAACGGCTTTCGGCTGGAACGTCAGCGCCTTCGCTTCCATCGTGAATGCGAGCGTCGTGCCGTTCCGATCCGTGATCGATCCTCGAACCGCCGGATCGATCTGAGTCGTCGTGCGCTGATTGGCCGACTCCGCAGCGAGGCTCGGAGCGTCGACGCCTTGAATCCACAACAGCTGCAGCGCTGCAACGGCAAGCGCCCCACACATCGTCCACCGACCTACACGCTGACGAAACGGGAAGGTCGCAGACTTCGATCCGCGAGGACCCCGAGAAGCCCGCTGCCCGGCAGGTTGACGACGTGGATCTCGCCGAGGCGCGTCGTACTGGGGATCTCGTCGGCGCGCGTCGTAGTGTGGGTCCCGATTCACCGACGGTCCTCAGTCGGAGACGGCACCACCGTCGTTGTCGGGGACGGAGGAGCGGACGTCACGGGGATCAATTGCTCACTCTGAGCGAGGTTTTGGGGGTTGAGTGGAGCCGGCGCAGTCGTCCGCGCAGCCGGGGGCGCCGAAGGTGCGGTGGTTGCCACCCTGGGCGGCGACGCCACGACAGGTGCGTCGAGCGGCGGCAACGGTTCGGCACTCGCCGGCGCCGGTGTACCGACCACCTCGACGCTACCGTCCGGGTGGACAACAAGGCGGGCCGGATCCTTGGCCGGAACCATGCCGAGCGCGCTCGCCTGATTGGCAAGCTCCGGTGCGGAGTTACGCGACTGGAAATCGCGCTCGAGAGCAGCCTTCTGCTCCACCAAAGACTGATTGAACTCACGGGCATCGCTGAGTTGATACGAGTCCTCGGCGGACCGGGTCGTCAGGAGCAACGTCACGGCAAGTCCGATGGAGAACAGCCCGATGATGGAGACTACAAACGGAATTCGGGCCTTGAACTCGCCGCCTCGAGAGAGTGCGGTGCCACTGGCACCCACCCCGCTGTGCCCGAGTGCCCGAGCCGTTCGCTTTTCGTACGCACGCTGCGCCGCACCCGAACGGCGCTTACGTGAAGATTCGTCCCCGGTGGTGCTCTGCTTCGTCATGCCCGCCTCCTGGCAATGCGTTCAGCGGCACGCAAGCGCACCGGAGCTGCTCGTGGGTTCTCCTCGATTTCCTGCTCCGAAGCTCGCTCGGCACCCCGGGTGAGGATCTTGAACTCCGGACCCATACCGGGAAGCTCGACCGGAAGCCCCTCTGGGCTGGTCGACTTGGAGCGAGGGACCAACTCGGCCTTGACAACTCGATCCTCGAGCGACTGGTACGACATGAAGACAACTCGGCCACCAACTGCGAGGGCGTCCAATCCTGCCGGTACTGCGGCACGCAAGGAATCCAATTCGGCGTTTACCTCGATCCGCAGAGCTTGGAACGTGCGCTTTGCCGGATGCCCGCCGGTGCGACGGGTGGCCGCAGGGATGGTCCGATACAAGAGTTCGACCAGAGCGGCGCTGGTGGTGAACGGCTCCTTCTCGCGCTGCCGAAGTATCTCGGACGCAATCTTTCCCGCAAAACGCTCTTCGCCGTACGTACTCAGAATTCGGGCGAGATCGCCGTGGCTGTAGGTATTGAGAACCTCGGCCGCGGTGAGCCCGACGGTCTGGTCCATCCGCATGTCCAACGGTGCGTCTATCGAATACGCAAAACCACGATCAGCTTCGTCCAACTGCATCGAGGAAACACCGAGGTCGAAGAGAATCGCATGAACCGACTCCGTCGTCGGCAGGCCCGCCTGCTCGAGCGCATCTTCGATGCCGTCATAGGTGGTGTGTACGAACGTCGTTCGGTCAGCGAAGGGAGCAAGACGCTCCGACGCGATTGCCAGCGCATTGGTGTCGCGATCGAGACCGATGAGGTGCAGTCCCGGGTACTTTCCGAGGAAGAACTCGGAATGCCCACCCAGGCCGAGTGTCGCGTCGATCATGACAGCGCCGGCGCCGCCGTCACCGACAGCAGTGATAGCGGGACCGAGGAGGTCGTCTGCGCGGTGCAGAAGAACAGGAACGTGCGCGAAGCCGTCGGTGTCCGAGGGTTCGTTCACCTCGCGATCAACCATGTGTGCTCCGGCTCCTACTTTCATGATTCCGATGAAGAATGACTGCTCGAACGGGCGAATGCTCCGAGGTCCCTGCCCGAAGGAGAACCTGGCGCTGGGGAAGTGCGTCAGGGTCTTTCCGGGCAGAGGCCTCGTGGCATTCGCCACAAACTATCCGCCTAGACGATCTCGCTGAGAGATTCGCCAATTGCTTGGGAATAGTCCTCTTCGTTGTCTCCGAGATACCTCTCCCAGGCTTCGAGATCCCAGATTTCGAGGTAGTCGACAGACCCGGTCACTACGCATTCCTTGGAGAGGTTTGCGTAACGCCGATGATCAGCCGAGAGGGTGATTCGCCCCTGGGCATCGGCGTGCTGTTCATCCGTGCCGGCTGCCAGAGCGCGAACATACGCTCGTGCGGCCGGATCATTACGTGGAGCTGCCGCTGCTTTACGAGCCAGCTTGACGAACTCGTCCCGGGGATAGACAGCAAGGCTGTGATCCTGACTCTTGGTGATCATCAACCCTCCTGACAACTCTTCTCGGAACTTGGCCGGCAAGGTGAGCCGGCCTTTGTCGTCGAGCTTCGGCGTGAAGGTTCCGAGGAACACTCGACACCTCCTGCGAGCTTTCGCCGAAACCCTCCCGTTTGGGCGAAATACGGCTTCAAGCTCTCCGCCCGCACCCACAGTACCCCACTTTCCCCCACACACAAGGAGCTACCGGGCACTAACCGGGCTGATTTGCTGAGTATTAGCAGCTCAAAGCAGGTGGGGAAAGTTGGGGAATTTTCGTCAGCAGTGTCCCCACGCACATCACCGACGTGCTCCGCCCTACGTCACACATGCCCACATTCGACCTATAAGTCCAGCTCAACGAGTACGGCGGATTGCCGCAGCCCCATGCGCCCATCTTTACGCCAGAACTACCCATAGCAGGGGAGGAAAGTGGAGGGGACCATGGTCCCCTGGTAACGCGACAGACGGCCGGCAACCAGTGGTTGCCGACCGTCATGTTTTGTTATGAGTTATGTCGCTTGCGAGGGCGCACGCGCCACCCGCACAGGTGGAACAATTCAGGTGAAATTGACCACCGTGACTCTCCCGCCGAACTGGCCGACGGGATCATCAGCTTGCGTCAGAGCTAGTCCTGCTCGAACCGGCGACGGAATCGATCTTCCATTCGGGAAGAGAATCCCCCACCTGATCGTCGACCGCGTGAATGCCCTCGGCCGCCGCTCGACCCACCCGCGCCTGGAGGCCCGGACTGGTGTTCACCGGCCTGAGCGCCGTCCGCAGTTGGTGTCCCAGTCCGTCGACCGCCGCCCCACAAGAGCATGACGCCGGCGCCGAACATACACAGGAACCCGACCAAGCTGAGAATCGGAAACGAGCCCAGTTTGAGGACTTGAAGGCCTGCAATCAACAGGATCAAGCCCACAACAAAGAGCGCCGCAGCTTGAAAACGCCGTCTACTCGACGGCGCCCTCATACGGCCGCCCCTCACATTGGAGGCGAACTTGGGGTCTTCGGCATAGAGAGCGCTCTCGATCTGATCGAGCATGCGCTGCTCGTGCTCGGAGAGTGGCACGGTACCTCCCCCGGCACTGGAAGTTAGGCAACCACCCCACGGTGTGAGGTGGCGGGTAGTCAACGTGAACGACTACCTGCTTTTTATACTACGAGCAGTTTAGGTCGCGGACCACCAACTCTGGGTACGAGTTATGCCACAAGCGTACGTATTTGCCCGGCCGAACCGTAAATCAGGCCCCATCAGGCCACAGAACCTGCATTTTCTCTGAATTCGGCCATCTCAGACATCAAAAATTTCAGGATGCTCTCAGGTCGATTCGACGAGCCTGACCGACAAAATCTTCGACCGCAGTCAGAAATCGGCCTACTTCGACAGAAAATCCATCGGCATCAGCGTCGCTGAGATCCACCTGCATGCCTGTTTCCACCGCCGCCCGGGTGTTCGACCAGCCGGCGAAGTAACTCGACCACGCGCCGAAAGTGGGTGCGTCCGCGTCCAACCGGGTCCATGCGTTCCCGCTCTTCTTACGCCGTCCACTTCCCGTCGCACCCACAGCCAGAACTGCTCCAGCGCCGCGCAACGCTGCCAGATAGGCGCATCGAAAGCGTTCTGACGCGTCTCCTGCTCCGACGGACTCCGCCAACAATGAATCGGCCTTCCCCAACAGATTCCACGCGAGTCCGCCTGCGGACCCACTTCCGGAGAACGCGGCGGCGGACGATCGCGCCACTCGCCCCGGCATTTTCGCTGACTTCGGGAGCCGTGACAGCGCCGACCGCGAGGGGCACGCCAGTTCCGCCGGCAGCGCCCTTTCGGACTTCGGTGTTCTTTCGGACTTCGCTCGATCGGACATCCGGGGCACCTCCCGCGCCAAAGGGGATTGCATTCACAAGGATCGAAATCTGGTGCGGTGGGGATGCCCGCTTCCCTTCGGGCATCCCCACCTCGGGTGTCATTTCCAGATCACCCTTATCGAACATTCGTTCGACCTATTCAATATAACTGCACCCACCGACAAGTAGTCAAGAGAAGAGGTGAGACCAGTCGACCCGCAGATCGCCTGGACTCCGTACACGGTCGACCTCGACCGCGAGGAATTCGCGAATCGACTACACGAGGCACTGTCCGTGTACGTCACCGCGATGGACTATCCACGTGGCACCGAGTTCCACCGCGCGCCGATGTGGACGGAGCACTCGACCAGGCCGGGATGGAAAGCCGTCGGCGCCTGTGCCGGACGAGAACCCACTGCGAACACTGTTGCTCCGGAAAACTCTGCTGCTCCTGTAGACACTTCTGCTCCCCTGATCGGAATCGCCTACGGCTATCGCGGAAGTTCGGACCAGTGGTGGCACCAACAGGTGTTGCACGGACTGCGTCGCAGCGGTCGGCCGCAGTCCGAGATCTCGGCCATTCTCGACGATTACTTCGAACTGACCGAACTCCACGTCCATCCCAGTGGCCAGGGACATCGCCTGGGTGAATCCCTGCTTCGGCATCTCTTGCGAGATCGGATGGAGCGCTCCGTTCTCCTGTCCACTCCCGAGGTGTACGACGAAGACAACCGTGCGTGGCGGTTGTATCGGCGACTGGGATTTCAGGACGTGCTCAGGCGATTCCGCTTTGCCGGAGACAGTCGACCGTTTGCCGTGCTCGGACGAGGATTGCCGCTGTGACCGCGATTCTCGACGCAGTAGTTGTCGGTGCCGGGCACAACGCGCTGGTCTCGGCGGCCTACCTCGCACGCGAAGGCTGGTCGGTCCAGGTGCTCGAGAAAGACACCGTCGCCGGCGGGGCCGTCTCGACGATCGAACGATTTCCGGGACACAAAGTCGATCGTGGTTCGTCCGCGCACATCATGATTCGGCACACCGGAATCATCGAGGAACTCGGGCTTGCGGCCCACGGACTTCGGTACATCGATTGCGATCCCTGGGCGTACGCGCCACCTCCCGCAGGTTCGGATTGCCCGGGAATCGTGTTCCACCGCGACCTCGACGCCACCTGCCGATCCATCGAACAAGCATGTGGCACACGTGATGCCGACGCCTACCGCAGGTTCGTGAATATCTGGTCGGAGCGCAGCGCGCGGGTGATGCGCGCGTTTTCCGCCCCACCGACCGGACCCAATCTGCTGTCGTCGTTCTGGGGCCTCGACACCGGGAGCGGCGGGAGCGATCTCGCGCGCCAGTTCCTCGCGACCGGTGACGCGCTCCTGGACGAGTACTTCGACAGCGAACCACTCAAAGCCGCACTCGCCTGGTTCGGAGCGCAATCAGGACCACCGATGTCGGAGCCGGGCACCGCGCCGATGGTTGGTTTTGCCGCGCTCATGCACGTTCTGCCGCCGGGGCGCGCCGTTGGGGGCAGCGGCGCACTCAGCGCCGCCCTCATCTCGAGGCTGAAGGTGGACGGAGCCACCGTCGACCTCGGCGACGCCGTGACGTCGCTGACCCGCGACGGCGATCACTGGACCGTGAGAACTGCCGGTGGACACCAGGTTCGGGCTCGCACCGTCATCGCCGGCTGCCACATCTTGACGACGTTGGATCTACTGGGCAACGGAGGCTTCGACGCAGCCACACTGGATCGATGGCGTCGGCGGATCCGCGTCGGTCCGGGAATCGGCATGGTCCTGCGATTGGCAACATCGGCGCTTCCGCGGTACCCGTCTGCGTCGATTGCCGAGAGCACGTCCGGCCTGCAACTTCTGGTGTCCGATCGCGCACACCTACGGACTGCTCACGGAGCAGCTCTCGGTGGCGAACTTCCCCCGCGCCCCGCGGTTCTCGGTATGAGTTTCAGTGGGATCGATCCGAGTATCGCTCCCCCGAACGAGCATCAAGTGACTTTGTGGTCACAGTGGCAGCCGTATCGACTGAGCGCAGATCGCGACTGGGCGTCGCTCGCGGAGTCCGAAGCCGATCGCGTGGTCGCCGAGATGGAGGCGTCGGCGCCCGGTTTCACCGACAGCATCCGCCAGCGGCACATCCAGACTCCGCGCGACATCGAGTCCGAGATGGGGTTGATCGGCGGCAACGTCATGCACGTCGAGATGTCCCTCGATCAGATGATGATGTGGCGCCCACTGCCCGAGTTGTCAGCGCACCGCGTCCCCGGCGCAGAGGGCCTCTA
Source organism: Rhodococcus sp. MS16 (assembly GCF_013277795.1). Classification (NCBI taxonomy): domain Bacteria; kingdom Bacillati; phylum Actinomycetota; class Actinomycetes; order Mycobacteriales; family Nocardiaceae; genus Rhodococcus; species Rhodococcus sp. MS16. The sequence goes on along the minus strand of NZ_VBTM01000004.1, from coordinate 401,391 downwards.
CCTCACCGGCGCGTCGACGCACCCCGGCGGTGGTGTGTCCGGAGCGAGTGGGCGCAGCGCTGCGCGCATTGCACTGTCCGAGCGGCGCGGCACGTCGTTGCTGCGCCGGATACGTCGAAGGACGTGATCCGCCAACGTGTTCCGCTGATTCTGGCGTTGGCAGCGATCGGCGCGCAGATCGTGTATCCGTTGGTGGACGGCAGCTCTCGCGATGCCGTGACGATCGCCGTGGTGGGTTTACTGGCCGCCGCGTCAATCAGCCACGCGGCGATCAACCGTGGCGTTGTGTGGACCGCCGCGCTGATCGCAGTCACCGCGGGGGTCGGGCTGGCGTCGGAGATAGTGGGTACCGCCACAGGAATGCCGTACGGCTGTTACGGGTACAGCGTCGACCGACTCGGTCCGGCGTTGTCCGGTGTGCCGCTGATCGTGCCGTTCGCCTGGACTGCTGGCTTCTATCCGATCTGGTGTGTGGCTACTCGCCTGGTTCAGCGATTCACGCCGGCCTCACGGCGAATCGGCCGAGTCGCGCTCACGGTCACAGGGCTGGTCGGCTGGGATCTGTATCTCGATCCACAGATGGTGGCCGACAATCAGTGGGCGTGGTGCGTCGACAACGCGGGACTTGCCGGCATTGCTCACATCCCTCTGACCAACTACGCGGGGTGGATCGCGATCGGCCTGATCATGGCAACGATCATGGAAGCGATCACGAGTCGATTCGAAAAACCGACGCTCTCCGACGCCGTTCCCTACGGGCTGTTTCTGTGGACGTGGCTCGGTTCTGCCCTCGCGCACGCCGTGTTCCTCAGTGCACCCGAGCTGCGCTACTCGGCGATGTACGGGTTTGTCGTAATGGGAATTCTCGGGGTCTGGCTTCTTGCCACCTTCGGCGTCGCGTTCGCCCGGTCTCGGACTTCCCACGCCGACACACCCCCTCGTAGCTGACTACCGATGCAGCGGCTGGCACGATGACGACTGTGCAACAGTCCACGGATGACACCACGCGGCCGCGACGTCGCAAGCAACTCCTTGCCACGACGGCTCTCGTACTGATGCTGGTGCCGCTGCTCGCCGGCTGCCTACGGGTCCAGGTCTCGATGGGTGTCTCGGCCGATGATCGCGTGTCAGGGCAGATCGTCGCGGCCGTGATTCCGGAGAACGAAGCCGATCCCGGGCCACAACTGGTACCGCCGACGTCGCTCGCGGAGAACATCCGGGTTCAGGAATACAAGAAGGACGGCTACGTCGGATCACAGGTGTTCTTCTGGGATCTCAGCTTCGGTGACGTCTCGCAACTGGCTGCCATGACGGACGAAGGCGCCGGTTCGTTCCAGCTCACCCTTCAGCGCAGTGGCGACACCGTCGCGTTGGACGGAAAGGCCGACCTCAAAGCCCTGCCCGCCCAGGGCTCCGACATCCAATTCAGCATCGCCTTCCCGGCACGCATCTCCACGACGAACGGCAACCGAGACGGCGATTCCCGGGTCTCGTGGACTCTGCCGGCCGGCGAGGTATCGACTGTGCGCGCAGAAGTGAACTACGCCGATCCGAGTACCCGCAGCTTTGCGGGATGGGCAGGCATCATGGCCGGCCTCACACTCGGTGTCGCGATTATCGTCGGTGCGATGGCCTGGATGGTGCGCAATCGCGCACCCGTCTCGCAGGCACCGAAGAGTCCACAATTGGCAAAGAGTGACACGCACTGAGCGGGAGTGCTAGACGCTCGCCTGCGAATCGGTCGACACATCCGACGTCAGCCCCAGACGTTCAAGAACCTCGCTCGTGGCCCGTGCGAAGTTCAACGTGATGAAGTGCAGGCACGGAGCGCCTTCAGCGATCAATCGCTCGCCCATTTCGGTAGCGAGGTCGATCCCGAGTTCACGCACCGCTGCCCGATTCTCCTGAGAACCCGAACCGGCGGCGGCGTCGAACCGGCGCTCGAGGGCGGGCGGCAACGACGATCCGGACAGTTCGAGCATGCGCCGCACCGACCGCAGTGAGGTAACCGGCATGATTTCGGGGATGATCGGCTTGGCGCCCTGCTCGGGGTCGAACGCGCTCACGCGATCACGCAGACGCAGGTAGTCGTCGACGTCGAAGAACATCTGCGTGATGGAGTACTCGGCTCCGGCGCGCAACTTCGAGACCAGGTACTTCGTGTCGTGGGCCAGGTCAGGTGCTCGGTAATGTCCTTCCGGGAACGATGCCACGCCGACGTGGAAGTCACCGAGATCGCGGACCATCCGGACAAGCTCTTCGGCGTACTCGACGCCATCGGGGTGTTTCTTCCATTCGCCGAGGGGGTCGCCAGGGGGGTCGCCGCGCAGAACGAGGATGTTGCTGATTCCGCGATCGGCATAGGCGCCGACCATGGATCGGAGTTCGTCGATGCTGTGGGACACCGCAGTGAGGTGTGCAACCGGCAGCAACGTGGTCTCTTCGGCCAATTCTCCTGTGACCCGAACGGTGCGGTCACGAGTCGAACCGCCGGCGCCGTACGTCATGGAGACAAAAGCCGGACCGAGCCTCTCGAATGTGCGCACGGCACGCCACAGACGCGCCTCGGCTTCTGCGTCGCGCGGCGGTGAGAACTCGACCGAGAACGGAATCCGACTCCCTGTGGAAGATGTGATCCGATCGACGATCGATGGTGTTCGGCTGGCCCAGCCATCGCTGGAGCGTCCCCTGACTGCATCGAATGTCACGAGGTAAGCATATGTTTTGTCAACGCAGAACGGAGCATCGCGTCCGTGAATACGTCCCGGATGCCAGGATCGTGCAGTTCACGGCCCACACCGGACATCGGTAGGGACCCCACTAAGCTGGACTCTACGCTCACTGCCTGGCCCTGTTCGCCGGTATGAGAAGTTACCGACCTTGGAGGCCATCCTGTCTGCTCGAACCGACGCCGCCTATCCGTCCTCGCTCGAGTTGCCGGCTTTGTTCGAACAGAGCTTGCGTGACTTCTTTGCCTCCAGGCGCGAAGCGGTGGAAACCATCGGCGGCGGATACGAAACCGCCGTCGACACTCTCGAGAGCTTTGTTCTGCGCGGCGGCAAGCGCGTGCGACCGGCCTTTGCGTGGACGGGCTGGCTCGGCGCCGGCGGCGACCCTCACGGCGACGACGCCGACAGCGTCATGCGCGCCTGCACGGCGCTCGAACTGGTCCAGGCATGCGCGCTGGTCCACGACGACATCATCGACGCCTCCACGACGCGTCGCGGATTTCCCACCGTGCACGTCGAGTTCGAGAACCTGCACCGAGCTGACAACTGGAACGGCGACGGCGCCCACTTCGGTGAGGCTGTCGCAATTCTGCTCGGCGATCTGGCGCTCGCATGGGCAGACGACATGATCCGCGAGTCCGGAATCAGCTCTGACGCCGCCGCTCGGATCAGCCCCGTGTGGTCGGCGATGCGCACCGAAGTGCTTGGCGGTCAGTTCCTCGACATCAGCAACGAAGCTCGCGGCGACGAGAGCGTCGAGGCAGCTATGCGCGTCAACCGGTTCAAGACTGCGGCGTACACGATCGAGCGCCCCCTGCACCTCGGTGCTGCCCTTTTCGGAGCAGACGCGGACCTGATCGACGCGTACCGGAAGTTCGGCACCGACATCGGTATCGCATTCCAGCTCCGGGACGACCTGCTCGGCGTCTTCGGCGATCCGTCGGTGACCGGCAAGCCGTCCGGCGACGACCTCCGCACCGGTAAGCGGACAACACTGTTCGCTGCCGCACTTGCGCGCGCCGATGACACTGATCCTGCTGCGGCACAACAACTCCGATCCGGAATCGGCGCAGAACTGACCGACAACGACGTCGATACGCTACGCACCCTGATCACCGACCTCGGGGCAGTGGACGACGCGGAAGCACGCATCGCCACCCTGGTCGAATCTGCCGCGGCCGCACTGGAATCGAGCAGCGCCACCGCGGAGGCCAAGACACGGCTGCGCGAGATGGCCCTCGCAGCCACGTCGCGCACGTACTGACAGACTGTTCATGAGTGATCCGTCACTATTGGGCACCGAACCGGCTGTCACCGGCGCGCGCAAACGACTCGACGGCAGGGTTCGGTCTCCGGAGCAACTAAACTGTCCCCTCGTAACCGACTATTCGCCAGCAATTCACCACGTACGCGCTACCGCATCCGAACATCTCGGGGGAGGAAACTGCACTCATGACGCCCTCTGCCGCAGCCACCACACCAGCGTGGCATCGAAGGGCCGCTGATTTCCTTCGCACTCCCGAAGGACACAGCGCGCTGCTCGGATTCCTGGGCGCCGCCATGATCATGTTCGGCGGATTCGGCGCAGGTAGCGTCCGGCGCGAGGACCCGTTGCTCGAGTCGATGCATCTGTCCTGGCTCCGATTCGGGCACGGGTCGATACTGTCGGCGGCGATCGTGTGGATCGGCGTGTTGTGCATGATCGGCGCGTGGGCGCGACTGGGTCGCTCGGCGCTGCGCGGTGACGTCGGTTTGCGCGGGCTGCGATTCATCGTGCCGCTGTGGACGTTCCCCCTGCTCTTTGCCGTTCCGATGTTCAGCCGTGACGCTTACTCCTACCTTGCGCAGGGCGCTCTGCTGCGTGACGGCTTCGACCCGTACGAAGTGGGGCCGGTGGTCAATCCCGGCATCCTGCTCGACAACGTCTCCAATGTCTGGACGACGACAACAACCCCGTACGGTCCGGTTCATCTCCTGCTCACTGATGCCATTGTTCGCCTGACCGGTGACAACGTCATCGCGGGCACGATGTTACTGCGCATCACCATGCTGCCCGGCCTGGCATTGATGGTGTGGGGTGTCCCCCACCTCGCGCGCAAACTCGGCGGAAACCCGGCGATCGCCTTGTGGCTCGCGGTCCTCAATCCACTCGTCCTGATCCATCTGATCGGCGGCGTGCACAACGAGATGCTGATGGTCGGCCTGATGGTCGCCGGCATCGCACTGGCCCTCGAACGCAAGCACATGTTCGGAATCGGTCTCATCGCCTTTGCCGTTGCCATCAAGGCCACTGCCGGGGTGGCGCTGCCGTTCATCGTCTGGATCTGGATGATTCACGAACGTGAAGACGCCGCAGCGCAGGGAACGGAAGCACCGAATCCGATCCGATCCTTTATCAAGACCGCCGGTAGCGGATTTGCGATGTTCGTTGTTGTCCTCGGTTCGACGTCGTTGATTGCCGGTGTCGGACTCGGCTGGACGACGGCGCTCTCCGGCTCCAACAAGATCATCAACTGGCTGTCGTTGCCGACCCTCGTCGCCGAACTGTCCACCGCCGCGACATCGTGGCTCACCGGCAATCACTTCGACGACATACTCCAGGTGACCCGGCTTGTCAGCGCAGTCGTGCTCATCGGAATCATCGCTTTTGTCTGGTGGCGATTCCGCACCACCGAACGCGACGCCGTGATGGGCATCGTGATTGTCATGGTTGCCATCGTGATTCTCTCCCCGGCGGCGCTCCCCTGGTACTACTCGTGGCCGTTGGCCGTAGCTGCCGGCTTTGCACTCTCCCCCACGACCCTGGCCATACTGGTGGGGCTGTCCAGCTGGCTCATGTTGATATTCCAGCCCGACGGATCGATCGGCATGTACTCGTTCCCGCACGTGGTACTGGCAACATTTGCCTCCGTCGTCGCGGCGATGACACTCCGGACGGAAGACCCACTGCGTCTACGGGGACACGCACCGGAGAAAGTCCCGGCAGAAGCGACGTCGACGGCACGATGAATTCGGTGCTCCGCACGGGGTGGGGTCTGCCGGCTATCGCATTCTCGACCACATTCTCGACCGCCGGGTGACCGTCCACCACCGCACGCGCCTGACGTTCGCCGTACCGGCTCCAGTCCGGTCGGCGAGCTACGTCAGGCCGGAAAAACCAATCAGACTCAGAAAGCCATTGCCTGTGCACGGCGGATAACCTCGCGGGCGAGGTGCCCATGCAGGGCGTCGACGGGGCGTCCGGGGAGGGACTCGTCAGACTGGAAAAGCCAGCGCAGCGACGCTACATCGCTGTATCCGCCATCGTGCAGAACTGCCAGCAAACCGGGAAGCCATTTCACGATCTGGCCGTCTTCGTCGAAGAATTCCTCGGGAACCCCGAGAACCCCGTTGCGCTTGACTGCGATGATCTTGCGATCGCGGAGCAACTGGTGCACCTTCGCGACCGGCAACCTGACGCTCTTCGCTACATCGGCCAACTGGAACAGGGATACCGAAGAATCCAGGACATCATCACAATAAGGAATCGCGCTCACCACGGAAGTTTATCGGGTCGGCTTGTCACGCGGCACGTGGGTGGAACTTTCCGTCGGCAGCGCTGGCTACGATGGACGAGGCGGATGCGACCACAGATTATTACTGCACCACAGATTTTCACAACGGAGGTCAAGGGTTGATCGGCGAAATGCTCGAACGCCGCTATCGCGTGGATGCGCCCATCGCACGCGGCGGAATGTCGACTGTGTATCGAGGCCTCGATACGCGGTTGGATCGGCCTGTCGCTATCAAGGTCATGGATCCGCAGTTTGCCGCCGATCCCGCTTTTCTCACCCGCTTCGAGTTCGAGGCGCGCGCAGTCGCCCGCCTCAAGCACCCTGCCTTGGTTGCCGTGTACGACCAGGGCAGCGATCGCGGTCATGCCTTCCTCGTCATGGAATTGGTCGACGGCGGCACCTTGCGCGAATTGCTGCGCGAGCGCGGCCCGATGCCGCCACACGCTGTCGCCGCGGTAGTCGGGCCGGTACTCGACGCGTTGGCAGTTGCACACCGGGCCGGACTGGTGCACCGCGACGTCAAACCGGAGAACATCCTGATTTCCGACGCCGGTGAAGTGAAGATCGCCGATTTCGGTTTGGTGCGCGCCGCTGCTGCCGCGACAACAACGTCCAACAGCGTCATTCTCGGCACCGCCGCCTACCTCTCCCCGGAGCAGGTCACCTCCGGAGTGGCCGATCCGCGCAGCGACGTGTACTCCACCGGCGTTCTCATGTTCGAACTCCTCACCGGTACAACACCTTTCACCGGGGACACCTCTCTCTCGATCGCATACCAGAGAATTCACGACGACGTTCCGCCGCCCGGTTCACGAATCGCGGGCGTACCGGCGCAGTTCGACCGCCTCGTCACGCAGGCCACCAATCGTGAACCTGCGCATCGGTTTACCGATGCCGGTGAAATGGCAGCCGCCCTGCGCATCGTGTGCGAACAACTCGAACTGCCCGCGTATCGTGTGCCCGCGCCGCGGCGATCCGCGCAGCATCACAGTGCCGCCGCCGCACCGGCGCCGACGCCCCGGCCGGCAACACCCCGTCCCGCGGCCCCCGGTTCGCCCGCCACCACCGTTTTCGGTGGCGCCGGTGCACCAGTCGGCGCCGCCACCACGGCATTTGCGGCCGGAGCTGCGGCGCCGCCTACAACCGCGCTGGCGCCGCACGCACCACCGGACGGCATTCAGCACACCCGCGCGGTCACCGCACAAACCGTGCGTCCGCCCGTCGCCGAGACGGACGAGCACGAAGACGACTCTGCCGACATCGATCCACACGACCACTTTTCGCAAGCACGACGACGCTCTCGCCGGACCACTCTCGTCTGGCTTCTTGTCATCGCGTTGCTTGCGCTTGCGCTGGGGTTCGGCGGATGGTGGATGGGCTCTGGCCGATTCACCGCGGTCCCCCAGATCGGTGGCCTGAACAAGGATGCGGCAGTCACGGCACTTCAGGATGCCGGACTGTCGCCGGAAGTGCGTGGAACGTACTCGGACACCGAGGTTCTCGACACCGTGACCGGCACCGATCCCGAAGCGGGCTCGCGGATTTCGCGCGGATCGAGTGTTGTCCTGTTCACGTCGCTCGGGCGTCCGACTGTGCCGCCGATACCAGCGGGCGGCGCCGTCGAGGCCACCCGAGATCAGCTCACTGCGCGCACCCTCGTTGCCGTCGACGGCGGTGAGACGTTCAGTTCCAAGATCCCCATCGGCGGTGTCGCCGCTCTGGACCCGGCTCCGGGAACCACCGTGCCTGTTGGCTCCTCGGTCAAAGTTGTCACGTCCAAAGGATCACCGCCCGTTGATGTTCCCGACGTAAAGGGCATGTCGGAGAACGCGGCCCGGGCTGCCCTCGACAAACTGGGCATCACCGTCAGCGAAACCAGATCTGCCTTCGACGACGGTGTCGACGGCGGAAAGGTCATCGGCACCGACCCCGCTGCGGGTTCGTCTGTGAACGCCGGAACGTCCGTTGCCCTTCTCGTGTCCAGCTCCGTGAAGGTCCCCAACCTGCTGGGACGTAGCGTCGCCTCCGCTCGCGAGGAACTGACCCGCCTCGGTCTCACCCTCACCGTCCGCCAACTGACCCAGAACGACAGCTCGCTGATCGTCAGTCAGAGCGATAAGAACGATCGTGTGGAGAAAGGCTCCAACGTCACCGTTGTTGCCATTCCCTGATCGCAGCAGTGCCTGATCGAACCAACAGCCTGACAACGTAAAACGCCCCCACCCGCGCACGGCGAATGAGGGCGTTCGATACAACAGCTAAGCGTCAGCCGCGCAGCATTTCTGCGACGAGGAACGCGAGCTCCAACGACTGCTGGGTGTTGAGGCGAGGATCGCAGGCAGTCTCGTAACGACCCGACAGGTCGCCGTCCGAAATATCCTGCGCGCCACCGAGGCACTCGGTGACGTTCTCGCCGGTCAATTCGACGTGAATTCCACCCGGGTGGGTGCCGAGTCCGTTGTGGACCTCGAAGAATCCCTGAACCTCGTCGACGATGCGATCGAAGTGACGCGTCTTGTAACCGGTGGACGCCTCGTGCGTGTTGCCGTGCATGGGATCGCACTGCCAGATGACCTGATGGCCGGTGGCCTGGACCTTCTCGATGATCGCAGGAAGGAGGTCACGGACCTTGCCGTTGCCCATCCGCGAGATCAGCGTCAGGCGACCTGGCTTGTTTGTCGGGTCGAGACGCTCGACGTATTCGACGGCCATCTCCGGAGTGGTCGTGGGACCGATCTTCAGACCGATCGGGTTGGACACCAACTCGGCAAAGGCGATGTGCGCGCCGTCGAGCTGACGAGTACGGTCGCCGATCCACAAGAAGTGAGCCGACAGGTCGTAGAGCTTGGGGTGATCGCTGTCGTTGTCGAGACGCAGCATCGCACGCTCGTAGTCGAGGACCAAGGCTTCGTGGCTCGCGAAGATCTGCGCCTGGTGCAGGCTCGGATCGGTCACGCCGCAGGCGTTCATGAACTGCAGGCCACGATCGATTTCCGACGCGAGCTGCTCGTAGCGTGCTCCGGCCGGAGACGCTGCCACGAACTCGCGGTTCCAGTCGTGGACCTTGTGCAGGTCGGCCATTCCGGCGCCGGTGAGCGCCCGAACCAGGTTCATCGCGGCACTGGCATTTGCGTACGCCCGTACCAACCGCGACGGGTCGTGGGCGCGGACAGCCTCGTCGGCGACAATCGAGTTGACCATGTCGCCGCGGTAGGACTTGAGGCCCAACGAGTCGATGTCGGCTGATCGAGGCTTGGCGTACTGACCCGCGATACGTGCCACCTTGACCACCGGCATGGAAGACCCGTACGTCAAGACGACAGCCATCTGCAGCAGCGTGCGGATATTGCCCTTGATGTGCGGCTCGGTGTTGTCGGCAAACGTCTCGGCGCAGTCGCCGCCCTGCAACAGGAAGGCTTCGCCGCGCGCTACCTGCGCAAGGCGATCCGACAATGCCTCGACTTCGCTGGCCACGGTGATCGGCGGCACGCTCTCGAGCACAGTGCGCATCGCAGCCGCCTGGTCAGCGGGCCATGAAGGCTGCTGCGCGGCGGGTTTCGCAAGGGCCTCGTCGAGCTGCTGACGCAGTCCGGCGGGCAGCGGCGGAAGTTCGGGCAAGCGGTCGATCGGCACGTCGACAGTCCAGTTCACTAGTACAGGATATTCGCTCACCTACCCGCGCGTCACACAGGCTCTCGTTAGCGCGCGGTCTCGTCTAACCGAGTTCGGCGTCACAGCAGGTCAACGAAGTGACCGGACTCGGGCGATCGCGTCGAACTTCACCAGATTGTGTCGTGCGTCCGCCAAAGCGTCATGCGCGTCGGACGGTGCAGGCGGCAGAGCCGGGCTGCCGTTGTCCTCCCAGAACTGGCGCAACTCCCGCGTGTAGCGCGGCAACGACTGGGGCAGTTCGGTCATGTCGCCCCACAGCTGGCACAACGCGACGTGGTCGTACGCCGCGACCCATGCCCACAGTTCGGGAACCACCATCGGCCGCGGTACGAAGAACTTCAGGAGGTCGTCACGGATCTTGTCGCGCGACTTCCAGAGCGGAGACGACGGCGCAGGAAGCTTCGGCAGAACATTCTTGCGCACCCAACTGCCGGCCCGCGCCGGATCGAATTCCGTCGAGACGGCGTAGTACTCGCGGCCGTCCTCGCAGACGACGCCGATGGACACGAGGTCGATGGTTCGACCGTCTTCGATGAATTCACAGTCGTAGAAGTAGCGCACGGCTCAAAACTATGCCGCACCGCCGGTCCCGAGAGCTAATGCACGCCCGGCAGCTGTGGGAAATCTCTAACTGGCGCGCGTGTCCGGGACGTGCGGCCCATCAGTCTGCTCGGCATCGGGGTCGACAACGGCCGCAAGTGGAGCGGCAGCCTCGTCGGACTCCCCGAGCTGGTGGGTCTCGTCGGACGGGGACTCCTCCGCCTTGACCGGCTTCGGGTTCTTCAAACTCGCCGCATAGATGTCGACGTATTCCTGGCCAGACAGCTTCATCAGCTTGTACATGACCTCGTCGGTCACAGCCCGCTCCACGAAGCGGTTGCCGCCCATCCCCTCGAAACGCGAGAAGTCGATAGGTTCACCGACGATGACGGTGACCTTGGCCGGACGCCACATCCTCGAACCGATGGGGTTCATCTTGTCGGTGCCGACCATCGCTACGGGAATCACCTTGACACCGGATTCGAGTGCCAGGCGAGCCATTCCGGTCTTGCCCTTGTACAGACGACCATCCGGCGAGCGAGTGCCCTCGGGGTAGATACCGAGCAGCTTGCCGGCATCAAGGACCCGTAGACCGGCGTTGAGCGCGTCCTGGGCTGCGTCCGCACCGGTGCGATCGATGGGCACCTGGCCGACAGCCGTGAAGAACCACCGCTGGAACGCACCCTTGAGTCCGCTGCCCGTGAAGTACTCACTTTTTGCGAGGAACGTGATTCGACGGTTCGAGCGCAGCGGAAGATAGAACGAATCCAGAACTGCCTGATGGTTGCTGGCGAGAATCGCCGCACCGTCAGTGGGAATGTTCTCGTGCCCCTTGATCGTCGGACGCCCGAGCAGCAGGAGAATCGGCCCCAACAACACATACTTGAAGAGCCAATACCACACGGCGTCCCTCCCATTCACAACCCGAATTGCCTTGTGCACGACCTTACTGCGCGCCGGTTACCCTCGCTACACATGCCCCGACCGCCACCTCGTGATCACAAGTGCGACTCAACGCCTGGCAGGCGAAATGATGCCTGGAACCGCCGAACGCGCCAACGCCGCAGCCCCCACCATCCCCGCGGCCTCCCCCAACTGGGCAGTGCGAATCCGGGCTAGAGGTCGATATTTCGCACCCGTCAACAACGTTGCGTACTGCTCACGGGCGTCATCGAGAAACAGTGGAGCCGAACTCGCGACGCCGCCGGCGATCACCACGACATCCGGGTCGTAGGCGTCGGCGACCATCGCCAGGCCGACTGCCAGCCAATGCGTGAACTCAGCCATCGTCGCCAGCGCGAGTGGGTCACCGTCGTACGCGGCATTGGCGATTCGACGCCCGGTCAAGCCGCCCGGGTCGACGGCAACTTCTCGCGCCAGGACTGTTGACGCGGCCGGATCTTCGGCCAGAAGTTCAATTGCTGTGTCCACCAATGCAGTTCCGCTGCAGTACCGCTCCCAGCAGCCGCGCTTGCCACACGCGCACGGGCGGCCGTCCGGCACGACCTGGACGTGGCCGAACTCCGGCGCAACACCGTAACTACCCCGGTACAGCTCACCGCCGATCAGCAACGCGCCACCGATGCCCGTCCCGATCGCCACCGTGACGACGTTCCGGCCACCAGCCGCAGCACCGAACCGATACTCCGCGTACGCCGCCGCATTGGCATCGTGTTCCAGAACAACCGGCAACCCCAGCCGTACGCTCAGGTCCTTGCCGACCGGCGCGTTCACCCACGGCAGGTGCGGAGCAAAAAGCACGATCCCGTGATCCGAGGTGACGAACCCGGCTACCGCCAAACCCACTGCGGCCACCTTGTGCCGACTGACCAGTTCACGCACCACCCGATCGAGCGCATCCTCGAGCGACCGCGCGGACTGGGGCGTCGGAGCCTGCATGGTATCGAGCACTTGCCCGTCGACGTCGACCACCGACGCTCGAATACTGGTGCCGCCCACATCTATTCCGACGGTCAGGATGTCGGCATTTGCACTGCGATTGGTGATCATCCGGTCCACACTCCACACTCGGTATGCGTTCTTGACGATTGTGCCCACCGATGGCACCGAAGTACCAGCGTTTACCGCTTGACAGTCACCGTAATCGGAACGAAAGCAGGCGATCGGGGCTTCGGCGACGAGGTACCGTCGGGCGTCGGCGCCCCACCCCCTGGACCACCGTCCGGCTTCCCGTCGGATGGGGCGCGCCCGCCGAGAAACTCGTCCAGCAGCTCACGCAGCAACGCCAGAAGTACGGCAGCATGCCCTGCCAGGATTGCCAGTAACTCGTGATGTTCACCGCGCATCAAGGCTGCAACAGCGCACACCGGGCACCAACTGCAGCCGCTGAATGCAGGCAATTCCTCCGAGGTCTCGAGATCCGCCGCTGCGTTCGTGCGCCCCTCCGCCATCTGCGCCACAATCGGCTCGATCCGGGAGAGGACGGAATCGGCCAACACCCGAAACTCGGCGAGAAGCTTGGTGTGATCGTCGTTCATACAGGCCACACCGTGGGATCCGGCGAGAATCGAATGATCAGATAGGCGCCGTCGAGTTCGGCACCGGTCACGACGCATCGCCGTAACACCGACGCAAGTCTCACTCTCCGTCGCACCCCGTCCGCTCCCACCAGCACATCGTCTTCTACCCGACCCAACGTCAGTGACGCCGGATCGACGAGCGGCAGATACATCCGCATCGCGTAGACCGACTCCAACCCCGTCCCCGATTCCAGCGTCACCGCTATCGGGTCGAGATGGCGGTGCGGCTGCGCAGCGGCCCCCTCGCCCAGCGCAACTGCAATGTCGCCCAGGGCCGCCAACCCTACCGGTTCGGTGCCGACATGTTCGACAACCGTGACGGCAATCCCATCGGCGGCCTCGCGAACTCCCGCGAGCACCGACATCTGGGCCGCGCGAACATTGGACAACCAGCGCATATCTTCATCTGCGTAACTCTGCGAAACGGGTTGCGGAACAACACTATTGACGATTATCCGCGCAACCGGCAGCACTGAGAGCGCAAGACCGGACAGTGTGCGCCGAGTCGCAAGCGCCGCCGATGCCTGCGCCGACGTCACGAGATGAATCTCCGTGTGCGAAGTGTCGGCGATACACGCTGCGATCTCGTCGACCGACGAGACAATGCGTTCGATTATCGACACCAACAGCATCAACCGCACGTCGGTAGCCGCCACCGCCGCAAGCCGCCTGTGACGCGGCCACAGCCGCTCGAGGTACTCGGACACCATCGCGGGCGCGCCGAAGATCCGCAACGCCTCCGGCGACGGCGGGCAATCCACGATCACGACGTCGTATTCGCCGCTCGATGCCATCCCGACGACCTCGGCAAGCGCCAGAATGTCCGCGATGCCAAGCGAACCCGTGAGTTCCTCGGGCTCCAAAGTCTGGAGCGACGATCCGTGTTCATGGGAACCCGCCGCATCGAGTAGCGCCGACACACCACGGAACTTGTCTTCGACAAGCGTCAGCGTATCGACCTGCCAGACATCCATCCGGTCGAACAATGGGGTCACTACACGCGGAACCGGAATCGCCAGCACATCCGCAAGCGAATGAAGCCGATCGATCGACATCAGCAGAACCTTGGAACCGGCAGTCGCCGCCGACAGCGCTGCGGCAGACGCCAGCGTCGTCGTTCCACTGCCACCGCTGCCGATGAAGAGTTGAAGACGGGCCCGCGCGGCGTTCAGCCCTCGACTCGCTTCTTCAGTTCCTTCAAAGCCGTGTCCGTGATGATCTTCTCGGCCTTACGTTTGAACAACCCGATCATCGGGATAGTCAGATCGACCGTCAGCTCGTAGGTAACGGACGTACTGCCGCCCGGCTCGGAACGCAAAGTGTACGAACCGGATTGGGACTTCTGAATCTCCCCGCTCACCAGTTCCCAGCTCACCGACATTCCGTCGGGCGCCCACGTGTACGCCAGCTCGTACTTGTCCTTCACCACCCCGGCATCGAGGACGAACCGCACCCGGTTCGCGCGGCCGTTGCCGCCAACCTCCAGAACCTCGACGGACTTGGCCGCCGCAACCCACGCGGGGTACTCCTCGAAATCGGCGATCACGGCCATGACGGCGTCAGGCTGAGCGTCGATGCTGATCAACCCCTTGGTTTTCTCGGCCATCCGACTACTCTTCCTTCCCTCGAAACTTCATGGTCCCCGTAATTCTCCCCGAACACGGGCCTGAAAACTTCCTGCCACGTCACACAGATTCGGGCGCCACACCTGCCGGGCGCCCCGCTTCCAGCTCGCGCTTGAGTTCAAAGGACATGACCTTGCCGTCGACGCGCCGTGCGCGATTCATGGCGGCCAGGTCGAGATCAGCCAGGCCTGACGGCGACACACCCACTGGTTCCGCGTGCAGGAAATAGTGAACGATGGCGCCGTCCATGACCGGTTCGAGCCACACCTCCATGGTGCCGACGAGACTGCCGGACACGCCCCACCGGAAGCCTGCGGGACCGCGGTCCTCGCGCACCTCGAGCTGGAGATCTCGCCACCACCGGCGCCACTGCGCACGCGAAGACAACAGTTCGGCGACACGCTCGGGCGGTGCCGCGATGAAAGTCTGGTCTGCGACCTGAATGCTGCTCACGACAGTTAGCTTCACATATCGCGTCGACGAGTGAGCGAACGGTGTCACACCACTGCGAAACGGACAGACTGTAAGCCGGGCCACAACTATGCCGGACGTGCGACTACAGTGAATAGCGTCAAACCCTACTCGTCAGTATTTCGCAGTGTCGGAGGTATTTTGTGCCTGAATACAGCGCACCCCAGACGTTCACGATTCCCGAGGATGCCTCTGCGGTCGACTCGGTGTTCACATTCGCGAAGACGAAGCCTGCGGCCGTCGTCTACAAGCGAAAGGTCGGCTCCGCATGGGTCGACGTCACTGCCGGCGAGTTCGCCGCCCAGGTAACCGCAGTTGCCAAGGGTCTGATCGCGATCGGCGTCAAGCAGGGTGATCGCGTCGGGCTGATGTCCGCGACTCGCTACGAGTGGCCACTGATCGACTACGCGATCTGGGCCGCAGGCGGCGTGACCGTTCCGATCTACGAAACATCCGCCGCCGAGCAGGTTCGCTGGATTCTCGAGGATTCCGAGGCCATCGACCTCGTTGTCGAGAACGACGTCCACGCAGCCACCGTCAAGGACGTCGCAGAAGCGTCGCCGTCGCTGCGCACCGTCTACCAGATCGAGGCCCCCGCAGGCGGACGCGGCGCCGTCGAGGAACTCTCTGCCCTGGGCGCCGACATTTCCGACGACGAGGTCCAGACGCGCGTCAACGCTCTGAAGGCCTCCGATCCCGCAACCCTGATCTACACCTCCGGCACTACGGGCCGCCCCAAGGGCTGCCAACTGACACACTCCAACCTCATTGCAGAGTCGAAGGGCATCCTCGACTCCAACCTCGGCGATCTGCTCAAGACGCCAGGCGTGCGCACGCTGATGTTCCTGCCCCTCGCTCACGTCCTGGCGCGCGCGGTCAGCATCGCCTCGTTCGACGCCGGCGCCACCCTCGGGCACACCAGCGACATTCCGAACCTCGTCCCCACCTTCGGCGAATTCAAGCCCGACTTCATCCTGTCGGTACCGCGAGTGTTCGAGAAGGTCTACAACAGCGCCCGCGCAAAGGCCCACGGCGAGGGCAAGGGCAAAATCTTCGACGCGGCCGCGGAGACCGCTGTCGCGTGGAGCGAGGCCAAGGACAAGGGTGGCGCCGGTATCGTCCTCAAGGCCAAGCACGCGTTGTTCGACAAACTCGTCTACTCCAAGCTGCGGGCAGCCCTCGGCGGACAGTGCCAGCTCGCCATTTCCGGTGGCGCCCCGCTCGGTGCGCGGCTCGGCCACTTCTTCCGCGGCATCGGTGTCACGATCTACGAGGGCTACGGCCTCACCGAAACCACCGCCGCATTTGCCGTCAACACCATCGGCTCCCAGAAGGTCGGAACCGTCGGAAAACCGTTGGCCGGCAACTCTGTTCGCATCGCCGACGACGGTGAGATCCTTCTCTCCGGACCCGTGGTCTTCACCGGATACTGGCGCAACGAGAAGGCAACCGCCGAGTCGATCGAGAACGGCTGGTTCCACACCGGCGACCTCGGAACCGTCGACGCGGACGGGTTCATCACGATCACCGGACGCAAGAAGGAAATCATCGTCACGGCAGGCGGAAAGAACGTCTCCCCTGCCCAGCTCGAGGACGCATTGCGCGCACATCCGCTCATCAGCCAGGCAATCGTCGTGGGCGATCAGAAGCCGTTCATCGGCGCACTGATCACCATCGACGCCGAAGCTTTGCCCGCCTGGAACGAGCGCAACAACAAGGCAGCCGGCACCACCGCGGCTGATCTGGTCAGCGACGGCGAACTTGTCGGCGATATCCAGGACGCGATCGACGAGGCCAACAAGCTGGTCTCCCATGCCGAGGCAATCAAGAAGTTCAAGATCCTGCCGGTCGACTTCTCCGAGGACACAGGCGAACTCACCCCGACGATGAAGCTCAAGCGCAACGTCGTCCACGCCAGCTTTGCCGCGGAGATCGAGATGATCTACACGAAGTAACACCGCGCACACCTGTGGCCGCCATACCTTGGAAAAGGTGTGGCGGCCACAGTGCTTGATGCTCGAGGCTCAGCCGAGCAGCGCCTGCAACTTCGACGCGAGCGTGTCCCACTTCCAATCGGTCGCCACCCAGTCGCGACCGGCGGCGCCCATTGCGGCAGCTCGATCACGGTCGGACAGGATCTCGATCACCGAGGCGGCAACGTCGGCAACCGACGTACCGTCGACCACTAGCCCGGTCTTGTTCTGCTGCACCGTTTCCGGGGCACCGCCACTGCGACCCGCGATCACGGGAACACCCGTTGCCGACGCCTCGAGGTACACGATCCCGAGACCTTCGACGTCGAGTCCCGCACCGCGGGTGCGGCACGGCATCGCAAAAACATCGGCGATGGTGTGATGGGCGGCCAATTCCGCCGCCGGGACGGTGCCCGTGAACACGACGTGATCGTCCATCCCCGTCTTGTGGGCGAGCTCACGCAGTTTCTCGTCGTACGGCCCACCCCCCACGATGACAAGTACAGCGCCGTCGATGCTCGCACGGATAGTCGGCAATGCCTTGATCAGCATGTCCTGCCCCTTGCGCGGCACGAGCCGTGACAGGCAGAGAATTGTCGGGCGCTCCCCCAGTCCGTACCGTGCCCGCAATTCTGCGCGAGCAGCCGAATCAGGATGGAAGACAGACGTATCCACTCCCGACGGCAGATGCTCCAGCGCAGCCTGCGGCCCGAAAGCCGCCGCGAACCGGCCTCGGGTGTATTTGCTGACGAAGGTAACCGTATCCGTGTTTTCACCGATTGTCCGCAACGACTGCCGCGCACCGGGAATCATCGACCAACCCACTTCGTGACCGTGAGTACTCGCGATCACCCGCGACGCACCTGCGCGGCGGACCACCGGCGCCAACAACGCAAGGGGCGCCGCCGCGCCGAACCACACGGACTCGCAGTCATGCTTCTTGACCAGTTTCGCGGCCCGTCTGGCGACAAACGGAGTCGGAAGCATCAAAGTCGTGGGATGCCTCACGACCTCGAAAGGTTGAGCGGCATCGAACTTCTTGTGCGAATCACCGCGCCACCGCGGCGCATAGACAACCAACTTGTCGGCCGGAAGATGCTTCGCGAACGTATGTAGATACGACTGGATTCCGCCCGGTCGGGGCGGAAAATCATTGGTCACCAAAAGGGTCCGGCGCATTCGTCCACCGTAAAGCACGAGCCGATCAACCCACGCTGCGGTGCAGCGAATCAACGCAGTGTGCGGTGCAGCCAATCCACCCAGCCGTCGCGCAGGTCGTCGATACTCACACCAAGTACGTCGACGATGCGCCGGTTGATCTCCTCCGGTGTCGACGGCCCCACAGCCAAGGCGCGGAATAGTTCCGTCAGCTCGGACTCGCCGAAACGATCCGCAATATAAGCATTGATCGACCACGCCGATTCGTACGCAAGGGAACTCACCACCGGCACGCCCCCGAACTGTGAATCCTCGGGAAACTCCGACGGCACGTCACCGGACCGAACAGCGGCCGCAAGTGTCGGCGCAATCTCCCGCGCCGCCCGCCCGGAGCCACGGTTGCCGGCATACTCCGCGTACCCTTCGAGCACCCACATGGGCGACCCGTCCCGGGTCTGGGATCGCGCCGCGATATGCATCATCTCGTGGCGAAGCACCGCCTGCCGCGTCGTCGAAGTCAAGCGTGATGCGGCGGCCGGCGAGAATATGATGCGCTGCCCACTCACGTCACTGGCACCATCGCGCACCGTATCCGCCACCGACACAGCCGCTATGGACGATCCGTCGTGCTGCGAACCGACCATCGCCGTGAATTCCTCGGGCGAACCGGCGACCATCACGACTGCCCGCTCAGACCAACCGTCGCCCCACAACTGCGTCGTATTCTTCACAGCGCCGTCGAGGTCGGCGGCCAACGCGTCAACGAATGCCTGCTGGCCCGGGTGCCCGACGACTATCGAATCCTCGGCCGCGTTGGTCGAAACCGCGAGTGGACCGAAATCCCATGGACCGTGCCACGAGTCGACGCTCAACTGCGAACCGGTCGAGCCGCTGCCCAGCACGTCGACAATCGAACCGTCAGCGAATACGAACCACGAACCGTCACGTTCCGCAAAAGTCATCAAGACAGTCTTACGCGTCGGCGCCGCATCCACACCGTCGAGTGCATAACGCAGGTTCACCTGAGCGCCCCACAATGTGACGCCGTCGGGCGACCCCGTTCGGGCAGCCTCGACAAGTGTTCCCGGCGAAACCTCGTACGCCCAATCCGAAAAACTCAGTGCACTGGCAGCTGTGGCGCGCCGAATCTCTGCGTCGAGCAACCCCGGGGCGGCGGCAGCATCTACGAACTGCGCCAGCGATGTCGGATCGTCGGACATCTGAGCGCGTGCCCACGAATCGAGGAGCGCTTGAACCTCGCTGACACGCGCAACATCCGCTTCCGCAGCGGACTGCTGGGACGAGCCCGGAGCGTCAGTCAGGACAACGGTGAGTCCGAGGATCACCACAACGGCACACCCGAGCGCAATGAGAGCTGGGTACTCCCAGCGGCGCTTACGGTTCGTCCCGGCTGCGGGGGACGTCATGGGGTCACTCGACACGATGCCGAGTGTAGGAGACGGAGGGGACCCCCAGTCGCAGCGGCCGAGCCACTTGTGACGATGCGCTGGTCAGTAACGGCGAGCAGTCGAGAACTGCATCCCTGCCATCGACTCGACCTTCACCGGTACGCCGAACGTCGACGCGTGGAGGATGTTGCCATCGCCGGCGTAGATACCGACATGCGAATTGTCGCTGTAGAACGTGACGATATCGCCCGGCTGCAACTGGTCACGGGATATCGGCGTACCACCCGCTGCCTGCGCCTGGCTGGACCGCGGCAGTGTTTTACCGATTTGTTTGTACGACCACACGACGAGCCCGGAGCAATCGAACTCGTTGGGCCCGGTAGCTCCCCAGACGTACGGGTCGCCGATGCGGGTCAAACCAGCCTGTAGTGCCGCGGTGCCCGACCCTGGAGTTAGATTAGCCAGAATTTTGCTGGCGTCGACACCCTCTGGAAATGTCGACCCACTCAATTGCACGCGTTCGACTTCGGTCAGATCGTCGAACGCCTTGGTCACCTCGGCAACCTGAGCCTGAAGTTCGCTCTGCTTGCGCTGCAGATCGTCGCTCAGCGCCTTCGCCTGATCGGCCGCAACCCGTGCAGCATCCGCGGATTGTTGCGACGAGTCCGCTGCCTGGCGAGCGTCGAGCGTCGCTTCGTTGAACTGGCGGACCTGCACCGCCGCGTCGT
The DNA here is from genome assembly GCF_013277795.1 of Rhodococcus sp. MS16. NCBI lineage: Bacteria > Bacillati > Actinomycetota > Actinomycetes > Mycobacteriales > Nocardiaceae > Rhodococcus > Rhodococcus sp. MS16. Next base: position 380,992 of record NZ_VBTM01000004.1, on the reverse strand, counting down.
TGGAGATGACATCGAGTGCAGACATCTGATCGAGCAGCTGCTGCGGTGAATCGCTGACCATCAAGGCAAAGAGCCGATTGGTCCGCGCGCCCTGATAATTGGCCGTAGCAATTCGGTTCACAGCCGGCGCAACCTCGGCGACCTTGGCCTTTGCCGCGTCGTAGCGTCCCTGATCCTCGACAAGTCGAGCTTCAGCGTCGAGCTGCACGGACGTCTTTGCATCGAGATCGATCTGCGCGTTGTGCAAAGCCTCGTTGGTCTGCTCGGACACTCGGGCGAGTTCGCCGAGCTTCTCGAGCGCCTCGGTGGGATTCGTGATCACCGGGTCGGCGGCCGCCGGCATCGATGGCAACGCGACAAGCCCAACTGCCAAAAAGCCTGTTGTGAGCGCGATGCGGACCCGGCTGTACTTTCTCGATGAAAACGATCTAGATGAAACCACGGAACGCGACTCTCCGTCTCAGTTTTTGTGATGCCTGCCGATGCCCGTCAGGATCTGTTAGCTGGATGTCAACTACCCACACTACCTGCCGGCGGCACCTAATGTCTCGATAAGGTTACGGAATGGCATACGTTTGTGTCTACTCGTCGGTAGGTGTAACGGGAGCGACGCGAGTGTGAACCCCTCGGAACGCCCGGAACTCACCCGGATAAACAGATGTGGGCCTCGAATCAGTTGATTCGAGGCCCACATCTACACAGAGTGGAACTGCCCCTTTTCCAGTGGATCAGGTCGACCTTCACAGGTACCCGATCAGTGACACCGGATCAGAAGCGGCGAGCACCGTCGTACGGCATGGACGACACGGGTGCCAGCTTCACGGGCTGACCCGCGGTCGAAGCATGGATGACATTTCCGTTGCCCGCGTAGATGCCCGAGTGCGATCCGCCGTAGAAGGAGATGACGTCGCCGACGCGGAGATCGGACTGTGCAACTGCGACACCGGCTGCAGCCTGGTCGTAGCTCGTGCGGGGGATGTTGAGGCCGGCCTGCTTGTAAGCCCACTGGATCAGACCGGAGCAGTCGAACGCGTCCGGGCCTGCCGCGCCGTACACGTACGGGGCGCCCAGCTTGCTCTCTGCGGCGCGAACAGCCTGCTCACCAAGGGTGGAGATGGGAGCGGCGGGTGCAGCCTGTGCAATCGGCGCAAACGCGGGGTTGTCCGTGACACCGGGGATAACGGGAAGTTCGGGGATCGAGACGCCCGGGATGTCGAATGTACCGACACCGGGGATGGTGATGGGGTCTGCCGAGGCAGGCGCAGCGGTTGTAGCAAAGGCTCCGGCTGCAAGTGCGCCGGCGACAACCAGTGTTGCCGAACGCTTCAAACTTTGTGACGCCACTTAAGGGGTGCTCCATTTCTTCCATTCGTCCGCCGACCGAGTTAGCTGACGGGTTCGGGCTGGGAAGATCAGCCCTACCCGCGTGGTCCGTAGCGATGACGCTTGCTACGCCCCAGGCGGGATTCACCCCAGTGAAACTTGGGTTCCCGGTTCGGGTTCCTCGCGGAGATCCCGATTAGGCGGTTCCTGACGAAGCCGGTCCTTTGTGGCCCGGCAAGACTTCGTTAGGTCTCAGGAAGATTACGAAATGATCGCGGCGATGTCGACCGCATCGCCAATTTCGCGTGCGATTCATCCGAATTTCCGCGCAGTCGCGCTCGATACGCCAAAACGGTCACAGCGGGATAACGATACGTCCGGTTTCCGTAACGCCGTCAACCATTTCTCGCGAGTCGACCCGATTCGATCCGGCCCGGCAATCCGTGACTTACCCCAGATCAGCACCAGTTACGTACCGGTAGGCCCCTTTTCGCCCGAGGTGGATTACGAGTCGGCACACGCCAGGCAACGCAGCCAGATCCACTCCACCCGAGTGCGACACCGAAGGCGCCGACACACCTCGAAAATCGCCCAACTGTGACGCTCGTCTCTTTTAGGTCACGGGCGACCAAATACCGGGGTGCGCGCGATGCCCGTTAGTCCCGAATTCAACTTCTCTTGGTCCTTGCGCTGAAGTGACCGATTCCTGTCGGCCCCTCCCTCTACTGTCTTGCGCTGTGAGTCATGCCGACGCTGTCAAGGCCGCCGTTGACGCCGATCCGGATATCGGCCGTCAACTGTCGTTCGACGAGCTGGACACTCCGCTCAGCGAGACGACGTTTGTAGTCGTCGACCTCGAGACCACCGGCGGAAGCGCGGACAACGATTCGATCACCGAGATCGGTGCCGTCAAGATTCGCGGCGGCCAGGTGCTCGGCGAGATGGCAACTCTGGTCGATCCCGGGCGGTCGATCCCGCCGTACATCGTCGAACTGACCGGCATCACCGATGCCATGCTGATCAACGCTCCGCGCATCGATCGCGTTCTACCCGCGTTCCTCGAGTTCGCGAAGGGTTCCGTACTCGTTGCCCACAACGCGCCCTTCGACATCGGATTCCTCAAGGCGGCAGCTTCCCGCACGGCCCGGCCGTGGCCACCGTTCCAGGTTCTCTGCACCGTCAAACTCGCCAGGCGTGTCCTGACCCGCGACGAAGCACCGTCGGTGAAGCTCTCTGCGCTCGCGCATTTGTTCCGCGTCTCCACCCAACCGACGCACCGAGCACTCGACGACGCCAGAGCCACCGTCGACGTGCTCCACGGCCTGATAGATCGGGTCGGCAACCAAGGCGTACACAGTTACAGCGAGTTGATCGACTATCTCCCCAACATCTCGGCTCATCAACGCGCCAAACGCTCCTTCGCCGCAGACCTCCCCCGAAGGCCGGGCGTCTACCTCTTTCGCGGCCCGTCCGACGAAGCGCTGTACATAGGGACGGCAGTGGACCTGCGCCGCCGCGTCCGGGGCTACTTCACCGGTTCCGAGACGCGTGGGCGCATGAAGGAGATGGTGGCCCTTGCCACCCGGGTCGATCATGTGGAGTGTGCTCACGCCCTGGAGGCCGGAGTACGCGAACTCCGACTCCTCGTGGCACACACTCCGCCGTACAACCGCCGCTCCAAGTTTCCCAAACGCGGATGGTGGATCGTTCTCACAGACGAGGCCTTCCCCCGGCTATCCGTGGTGCGTAGCCCGGCGCCGCACTCGATCGGACCGTTTACGTCCCGCGCGAGCGCGCAGGAGATTGCAGAGACCGTGTGCGAGTTCACCGGGCTGCGTACCTGCACCAAGCGGATACCTCTTGGCGCCGTGCACGGGCCTGCCTGCCCCGCACGCGAACTGGGCTCGTGCCCGGCAGCCCGAGATGACACCGCGGAGCGCTATGCGGTGTCAGTCGCCGACGTTCGGGAGTTCTTCGCCGGCGTGCACGACATGCCGCTTCAACGAATGAAAGCGCGCATCGAGCAACTCGCTGCCACCGCACTGTTCGAGAACGCGGCCAGACTGCGCGACCGAACTGCCGCAGTTGCAGTAGCAGTACGACGCACTCAAAAGCTCGCCGCCGTCGCCGCCATCGATCAGTTGGTACTGGCGCGCCCCGCGCCGGACGGCGGCTGGGAATTGGCCGTGATCCGCGCCGGCAGGCTCGCCTCGGCCGGCCTTGCCCGAGCCGGGACTCACCCGATGCCCGTGGTCGACGCCCTCGTCGCATCGGCCGAAACCGCACTTCCCGACAACACACCGCTGCGCGGAGCGCCCCCGGAGGAACTGGCGCTCGTCGTCCGCTGGCTCGGATCGGACGGAATCAGGATCGTCTCCGCTACATCGGGCTACACCGAGCCGGCGTGCGGCGCGGGGCGGTGGGAAGACTGGTGCCACCTCGCCAAGGCTGGAAACGAATCCGAGCGTGCAGAGAACCATCGTGATGCCTGGAATGGGCGCGGCGACGCGAGGACATAAGCTCGACCACAGCACAGCACCGCGCAACCAGAGGAGCGACATGATCAATGCGATCGTCATGATTCACGCCGAATCGGCCCGAATCCCGGAGACCGCTCAGGCCGTCGCCGACATCCCCGGAGTCAGCGAGGTGTACTCCTGCGCAGGGGACGTCGACCTGATCGCGGTAGTCCGGGTCCGTGACCACGCCCAGATCGCAGAGGTCATCACCGGCCGGATCAACAAGGTTCCCGGAGTGACGCGAACCGCCACTCACATTGCGTTCCAGTCCTTCTCCAGCGCCGACGTCGAAGCTGGGTTCTCGCTCGGCGAATGACTCTCAGGCGCCTCGGTCAAGCGCCTTCGGTCAGCGCGGTGGTGAGCGACGCCCACCTCCGCAGCAGTTCCGCAGCTGCGCCGCTGTCGATTGCGACAGCGGCCGAGGCCATTCCCGCGGCAATCGCACCTTCCAGGTCGTCACCGACTCCGTTGAAGGCCGCGATCGCCGCGCCCGCGTTGAGTAGCACCGCGTCCCGGACGGGGCCAGGCTGACCGGACAGCAGGGTGCGCGCGACCTGAGCGTTCACGTCCGCGGCGCCGCCTCGCAATTCGTCCAGTGGTACCCGAGCGATGCCCAGATCTCGCGGATCCAGTGTGACGGTTCGAACCGCTCCGTCGGCAACGATGTACACCGTCGACGTCGTGGATGTCGTCAGTTCGTCGAGTCCGTCGTCGCCGCGAACGACCAATGCCGAATTACCGCGCTGCGCAAGAACTCCCGCAACAACGGAGATCAGCTTCGGGAAGGCACACCCGATCAATCCGGCACGTGGCCGAGCTGGATTGGTCAAGGGACCGAGCACGTTGAAGGCCGTCGGGATGCCGATTTCCTTCCGTGGCACTGCCGCAAATCGCAGGGCCGGGTGAAATACGGGCGCAAAGCAGAAACCGATTCCGACCTCGTCTACGCACCGAGCCACGTCTTCCGGGCCCAGATTGATCCGAACACCCAGTGCTTCGAGCACATCGGCGCCGCCACTCTTCGACGATGCTGCCCGGTTGCCGTGCTTGACCACTCGAATTCCCGAGGCGGCCACCACAATCGAAGCCATGGTCGAGATGTTGACGGTGTTGGAGCGGTCGCCGCCGGTTCCGACGATGTCGACCACATCGGAATCGACCGGCACCGCTTTAGCGTGTTCGAGCATCGCGTCGGCAAGGCCCTGCAACTCTGCGGGTGTCTCGCCCTTCATCTTCAACCCGACACCAAAGGCGGCGATCTGCGCCGAACTTGCGTTGTCGGACATGATTTCGCTCATCGCCCAACGGGAATCGTCGCTCGACAAATCGGAACCATCGGTGAGCTGACCGAGAATCATCGGCCAGGACCGCACGACACCGCTCGAATCGGAGTTCACAGCGTTGGTTGCGTCGGTGCCGGCCATCTACTTCGGTCCCCTATGTTCAGTCGAAATGTTCAGTCGAATCAAATCGCGATGTATCTGACATACGTAGCGTAGTCAGTCACCGTGCGGCAGTCGCGAATCGGTCCGCTCACACTGATCGTCGGCCCTTGCCCGGGCCTGACTGCGCCGCATCCCCCGGCTGCAGCGCGTCCCATCCCGCGACGGACCCACCCAACCGTTGAGCCAAACCTGCCATCCGCGATCGCTCCTGCGAGCAGTGCAGCGCGTCCAGAAGCTGGACGCGTTCGAACACCACCCGAACCACACCGTTGCCATCGCTCGACGCGCTATCCGCGGCTGTCACCGAGCGCCGATATCCGTCCTGAGCGACGATCGACTCGGCCTCTCCGAGTGACGCCTCCGGAAGGTCGAGATGGTGGCGCAGCACTGCCTCCGAATCCGGTCGCCAACGAGGCGGCGCGGAGGCCCCGCGCTCCAAAGCGGTCGAGCACGATTCCACGTCGTCGAAACCTTCGGCGACGATCTCGAGGTCGGCTCTCGACGGATCCAACGGAGGCGAAACTTTTCTGCTGAAAATTCTCAGGTACCAACGTCTACTCTGGTGTGTAGCTGCCATCGCGTCAGCATATTCAAAGTGTCGCCACCTGCGCGTACGCCGACCGAAATCGCGAACTCGAGCCTTACGACGCGCCGATGACGGACCCGAGTGGCCGTCTCTTACGACGAAGCGTCATACTTCTGTCTGTGACGAGCGCAGTAGGGACTTCAGGATCGGCAATCACCCAACGCGTGCACTCGCTGAACCGGCCGAATATGGTCAGCGTTGGCACCATCGTGTGGTTGTCCAGTGAGCTCATGTTTTTCGCAGGGCTCTTCGCCATGTACTTCGTGGCACGGGCGCAGGCACCGGAGGGCAATTGGCCGCCGGAGCCTACCGAATTGAACCTTTATTTGGCTGTACCGGTGACGTTGGTGCTGATCGCATCCTCATTCACCTGCCAGATGGGCGTGTTCGCGGCCGAGCGGGGCGACGTCTTCGGACTTCGACGTTGGTACACCATTACTTTGGTCATGGGGGCGTTCTTCGTCGCCGGCCAGGGCTACGAGTACTACCACCTCGTGCATGAGGGCACCACAATCGCCAGCAGTGTCTACGGCTCGGTGTTCTACATGACCACCGGTTTCCACGGCATGCACGTCATCGGCGGTCTCATCGCCTTCGTTTTCTTGATCGCACGCACCCGAGTCAGCAAGTTCACGCCGGCTCAGGCAACCGCAGCGATCGTCGTTTCGTATTACTGGCACTTCGTTGACATCGTGTGGATCGCGCTGTTCGCAACGATTTATTTCATCCGTTAATCAGCTGAACGCCACAGGCAGCCCCTGACGTCCAGTCCGTCCCGACATACCAAAGGGATACAGATGAGTTCATCCCCCCCTCCCACATCCGATACAACAGCGACCGCCGCGAAGACGCGTCGCCAGCGGAAGATCCGCCGGCGTGTCACCGGAGCGCTCGTACTGATGATGGGATTGATCAGCGCAGGTTTCCTCGCCTCGGCACTGACACCCGCTCCGCAGGTCGCTACTGCAAGCGACGATTCAGCCGCGCTTATCCGTGAAGGCAAGCAGTTGTACGACACGTCGTGCATCACGTGCCACGGAGCCAACCTTCAGGGTGTCGCGGACCGCGGTCCCAGCCTGATCGGTGTCGGCGAGGCGGCAGTGTACTTCCAGGTTTCGACCGGTCGTATGCCTGCAGCACGCAACGAGGCACAGGCTCAGCGCAAGGACCCCAAGTTCGACGCTGCACAGACCGATGCCCTGGGTGCTTTCATCCAGGCCAACGGTGGCGGCCCGACGCTCATTCGTGACGAGAACGGCGAAATCGCTCAGTCCTCGCTTCGCGGTGGCGACATCGGCCGAGGCAGCGAACTCTTCCGCCTGAACTGCGCGTCTTGCCATAACTTCACCGGCCGCGGTGGCGCACTGTCCTCGGGCAAGTACGCACCGGTCCTGGACCCCGCCAACGAGCAGCAGATCTATGCCGCTATGGTCACCGGCCCCCAGAACATGCCGAAGTTCTCCGATCGTCAGCTCTCGATCGAGGAAAAGAAAGACATCATCGCCTACGTGAAGTCGTCCGGAGAGGCCAAGAACCCCGGTGGTTACGGTCTCGGCGGCATCGGTCCGGCCTCTGAAGGTCTCTTCATGTGGGCCGCCGGAATCGTCGCTGTCGTTGGTGCAGCATTGTGGATCGGAGCAAGGTCATGAGCGACGCTGGCCAGCAGGGCGGCGATACGCCAAAGAAGTACACGGATGAGGAACTCGAAGCGATGACTCGCGACGAGTTGGTCACCCTGGGCACCAATCTCGACGGCGTCGACGTTGTCTACCGTCGCGACCGCTGGGCCGTCGAAGGCACCAAGGCAGAGAAGCGCGCCGAGCGGAATGTTGCGTTCTGGTTCGGCCTCGCCGGCGTCTCGGCGATCGCATTCATCGCGATCTACTTGTTCTGGCCCTGGCAGTACGCCGGCGCCGGTGACGAGAACTACGGCAAGTACAGCCTGTACACACCGTTGATCGGTCTGACCATGGGTCTCGCGATCCTCGGTGTCGGAATCGGTGCGGTCCAGTTCACCAAGAAGTTCATCCCCGAAGAGGTGTCCATCCAGGACCGCCACGACGGTGGATCCGCTGAGGTTGACCGCCGGACGATCGTCGCCGAACTCAGTGACACGTTGGAGACGTCCACCTTCCCCCGCCGCAAGGCCATCAAGCGCAGCTTGATGTTCGGTGGTGGCGCACTCGGCGTCATGATGATCATGCCTCTTGGCGGCCTCATCAAGAACCCGTGGGCCAAGGGCGACGAATCTCCGCTCTGGGTGTCCGGCTGGACCCCGAACTACCCCGGCGAGACCATCTACCTTCGTCGTGACACCGGACGCCCCGAGGACATCGTTCTCGTCCGCCCGGAGGACCTCGACGCCGGCTCCATGGAAACGGTCTTCCCGTTCCGTGAATCCGATCGTGGTGACGAGCACGCGTTGCTCGCTGCGCTGCGCGGCATCCGCAACTCGGTCATGCTCATCCGTCTGCGTACGGAAGACACCGAGCGGGTCACCAAGCGCAAGGGCCAGGAGAGCTTCAACTACGGCGATTACTTCGCCTACTCGAAGATCTGCACGCACCTTGGTTGCCCCACCTCGCTCTACGAACAGCAGAGCAACCGTATTCTCTGCCCCTGCCACCAGTCGCAGTTCGATGCACTGCAGTACGGCAAGCCGATTTTCGGTCCCGCTGCTCGCGCACTTCCGCAGTTGCCTATTACAGTGAACGAAGAGGGCTTCCTAGTCGCCGACGGTGACTTCATCGAAGCACTCGGCCCGGCATTTTGGGAGCGTCGACCGTGACCACAACCACCACAAAACCGACAAAGATCGCCGCTGCTGCAGCAGGTCAAGCGGAGGCGATGGACTCGCGCTACCACCTCGCAGCGGGTATGCGTCGTCAGATCAACAAGGTCTTCCCGACGCACTGGTCCTTCATGCTCGGCGAGATCGCGCTGTACAGCTTCCTGATCCTGCTCATCTCGGGTGTGTTCCTGACGCTGTTCTTCGATCCGTCGATGGCGCACGTCACCTACCAGGGCGCATACCAGCCGCTTCGTGGTGTGACGATGTCACGCGCATACGAGACCACCCTGAACATCTCGTTCGAGGTTCGCGGCGGTCTCTTCGTACGCCAGATTCACCACTGGGCCGCATTGATGTTCGCCGCGTCGATCATCGTGCACCTCGCACGTATCTTCTTCACCGGTGCGTTCCGACGCCCGCGTGAAGCTAACTGGGTCATCGGCTGCTTGCTGCTGGTCCTGGCGATGTTCGAAGGCTTCTTCGGTTACACCATTCCTGACGACCTGCTCTCCGGCACCGGCCTCCGCGCCGCGTTCGGTGGTATCACGATGAGTATCCCGGTGGTAGGCACCTGGATGCACTGGATGATCTTCGACGGTGACTTCCCCGGCGACCTCATCATCCCGCGTCTCTACGTCGCTCACGTGTTGCTCTTCCCTGGCATCATCCTCGCGCTGATCGCCGGCCACCTCGCGCTGGTCTGGTACCAGAAGCACACGCAGTTCCCCGGCCCCGGCCGTACCGAAGAGAACGTCGTCGGCGTTCGCATTCTTCCGGTCTTCGCCATGAAGGGTGGCGCATTCTTCGCCATCACGTTCGGCGTGCTTGCACTGCTCGGTGGTCTGTTCCAGATCAACCCCGTGTGGAACATCGGTCCGTACAACCCATCTCAGGTCTCCGCTGGTTCTCAGCCTGACATTTACATGATGTGGACGGACGGACTCGCACGACTGTGGCCCGCCTGGGAGATCTACCTGTTCGACCGGTACACGATCCCCGCAGTGTTTGCCGTCGCCCTGATCATGGGCCTCGTCTTCGCCATGCTGTTCGCGTACCCGTGGATCGAGAAGCGCCTCACCGGAGACGACGCTCACCACAACATCCTGCAGCGTCCCCGCGACGTTCCGGTTCGTACCGCAATCGGTGCAATGGCTATCGCGTTCTACGCGGTCCTGACGATCTCGTGCATCAACGACATCATCGCGTACCACCTGCATATCTCGTTGAACGCAATGACGTGGATCGGCCGCATCGGCATGATCGTGCTTCCGCCGCTCGCGTACTTCGTGACGTACCGCTTCTGCATCGGCTTGCAGCGCAGTGACCGTGCAGTGCTCGAGCACGGTATCGAAACCGGCATCATCAAGCGGATGCCGAACGGCCAGTACATCGAAATCCACCAGCCGCTCGGACCCGTCGACGATCACGGTCACCCGATCCCCCTCGAGTACCAGGGTGCAGCTGTTCCGAAGAAGATGAACAAGCTCGGCCTGGCCGGCAAGCCCGGCACCGGCAGCCTCACCAAGGCAGACCCGGTGGAGGAGAGCGCAGCTCTCGAAGCCGCACAGCATGCCGGTGAGCATGAGCAGCTTCAGATTCTGCTCGACTACCAGAACCGCATCCACGGCAATGGCAGTGGCAACGGCAAGGCCGACGATTCCACTGGAGAACTCCACTAGATCGTCAGCAGCAACACGAATAAGACGCGGTCGCCGCAACACTCTCGAAAGAGAGGTTGCGGCGACCGTGTCTTTTTCGTGCGCTAGTGTCCGCGCGAGGCACTCCAGGCAGCGCCGAGTGAGAATTGACTGGACACACCGTAATGACGCATGGCGTCGGCGACCCGACGCCTGCCCGTCCTAGGAGTCAATCCCAGGGCAATTGATGCGGATTCCATCGTCAAGCCTGAATTCATCAGTTTCAATATCGGATCCCACGGGTTCTCCCACGAATGACCGTGGTCAGCGACCGGTACTGCTTCCTCCCACACCCGGTGGTAGATCCAAGTCATGATGCCCGCCAGTGTCGGGGACTGGATGGACATCATGCTGCTCGGCCACGCTTCTCCCCAAGTGAAGGGGATTCCGACACTCGTGTGATCGAGTATCCAGAAGAAACTCGGTGGATTCGGGTGCATCCGAACTTGGGAGCCTGCGTTGATTTCATGCGTGATCTGATTGCGCCCCAACTCGGTGTTCGCGTCGACTGTGCTGACGATCAGACGGATGTCGTGGTTGGGACCACCGTTTTCCTCCCAGTACGAGCCCGGCTTCTTCTCGGCCAGCACCGTGTACAGAGGCACTGTGTCAGGCATACATGCGTACGACGCGACGGGCTTCGAACGTGAAGCCTGAATTTTGTACATGTCCGGGGCGGCAAACGGCCCGTGCATCACGTCGATGGGCAGACCGTGGACATCGGAGTCACCGTGCTCCCAGGCCTGCAACAACTTGGGAAGCGATTGGAGTATCCCTTGTGTCCTGGCAATACCGGACTCGAGGTCGTGCGCCACACCGGCCAGGATGTGCTGCGTGACATCGGCGACGGTGGCGTCGGGGCGTCGGTAGGTGATGACGCCGTCTGCGACAGAAAGGAATCCGAACTCTTCGAGCCGCGCCACTGTCTTTTCGGTCGTATCCATCGAACCGCCCGTCACTTCGGCAAGCTCGGCGACGCTCTCGATCCGACCACGTAAGGCGATGTCGAGGAATTCTGCCAGTTCGGTAGTTCGGTTCATGTCGGGGACCCTTCCTCGACCACCGTCTCGTAGTGCTCGACAACCGGGAAAGGGTCGTAGAAGTGATGGAGAAGCTCGCGCCACCGCTGGTAGCCGTCGGACTGCCGGAAGCCCACCGTGTGCGCTTCGAGGCTCTCCCACTCCACGAGCAGTAGGTACTGCTGCGGCGATTCCATGCAGTGCGAGAGATGCAGACGGATAAAGCCGGGCACCGCGGAGATGATGGACTTTGCTGTTCCGAACGCCTTCTCGAATTCTTCGGACAGAGCCGGATCAACGTGGAGCAGTGCATGTTCGAGGATCATGTGTCGAGTGTCGCAGAGGACGACGCGGTCTTTTGCGCTCCCCCGCCCCAACGCAAGAGGCGCCGAACCCCGCGAAGGGTTCGGCGCCTCTTTGTCGAGAGCGTTTGTGCTAGTGCTTCTCAGGTCCGACGTGGTACTCGAACACCAGACCGGCTGCGGTCGCGATGATGAGGACAACTCCAACCACGATCATCCAGGGCTGGAAGTACGCCAGTGACACCGCGGCAATGGCAGCCGAAGCAGCCAGCAGCATTGGCCAGAAGCTACCGGGGCTGAAGAAGCCCAACTCGCCTGAACCATCCGAGATTTCAGCGTCGTCGTAGTCCTCGGGACGAGTGTCCAGACGACGGGCGACAAAGCGGAAGTAGGTTCCGACGATGAGCGTCAGGCCCGCAGACAGAACGATGGCCGTGAGTCCGGCCCACTCGATTCCCGTACGGGACAGAGCGGTGAACACACCGTAGATGATCGCGACGAGGATGAAAAACAGCGTCAGGATCTCGAAGAGCTTGGCTTCGATCTTCATATCAGCACTTGTCCTTGTTCAGTGAGGAGGCTGGCCGGCTCAGTTGCCTGCGGTGGCGACTGTTGCCTGACGGTACTCGCGGTCGGTGTTGAACGGCGTGGTCGACGTAGCCACCGGCGACTGACCGATTGCCGACAATGCCTCAGCGGTGCTCAGACCGCCGTTGCCCTGATCGTCACCCTTGCGCAGTTCGATGTACTTGGCGAAGTCCTCGGGCGAAACCGCACGGACCTCGAAGTTCATCATCGCGTGGAACGTGCCGCACATTTCGGCGCAGCGCCCGACAAATGCGCCTTCCTTCTCGATCTCACTGATCTGGAAGATGTTGTCGGAGTGGTTTTCCTTGGGGTTCGGCATCACGTCGCGCTTGAACAGGAACTCGGGAACCCAGAACGCGTGAATCACGTCGGAGGAGGCCAGTTCGAACTGGATGCGCTTACCGGTCGGAAGAACGAGAATCGGGATCTCGGAGCTGGTTCCGACGGTCTCGATCTTGTCGTAGTGCAGGTAGCTCAGATCCTGGACGCTGTTTCCGTGGATCGGGCCGGGAACCTCTTCGCCGTGGGCGTCGACAGTCGCGCCCTCGGCCTTGGCTGCCTCTTCGGCTTCGAGATCGATGCCGTTGTACTTGGCGGTACCGTCACCGAACTCGATGGAGCGGTAACCGAACTTCCAGTTCCACTGGAACGCAGTGACGTCGACGACGACGTCCGGGTTCTCCGTGCGCTCGAGAACATGGTTCTGGACGACAACGGTGAAGTAGAACAGAACCGCGATGATCACAAACGGAACTGCCGTGTAACCGAGTTCGAGCGGCACGTTGTATGCCGTCTGACGCGGGAACTCCGGTGAGTCCTTCTTCTTACGGTGGAAGATAACTGCCCAGAAGACCAGTCCCCACACCAGCACACCCATGAAGAGGGCGGCGACAACCGACCACGTCCACAGTTCTCGCATGCGCGTCGCTTCAGGAGTGATGCCCGAGGGCCACCCGAAACGAAGCACTTCATTGTCGATGGAGCAACCCGACAGCAGCAAGGCAGCAATGCCCAAAGATACTGCCAGCCCAGCTCGCCGAAGGATCCGACCTTGCGCCACGTTCACGCCTTCCTGATCGCCGCAAAATTCAACTAGGGCACCTCGAATGGAAGGCCCAATTACTACGCAGCGTAGACCAAAGGTGGGCGGTATCCATCCCCGGGTCCTTCACCGTGTCGCGTCGGACGTCACACAAATCTCTCAGGCGCAGCTCAGGAACAGGTCAGGCATCGTCAGCGACCTACATCACTGCGATTCGTTCGTCTGTGATCGGCGCAGAGACGGATCTGCGGCATACTTTCCAGGAAGAGTTCGTTGACCTCTCCCCGATGCTTACGTCCGGGAGCCTTCTGCAATAAAAAATTCTGAATCGAGGAACCGGACGCTGTGTGTGGACTGCTCGGGCTACTGACATCTGGCGGAACCAGCGACGACGCCGTCGCACAGGTCGACCAGGCACTGCACTGCCTGCGTCACCGCGGACCCGACGAACAGGGGACGTGGCACGACGACCATCTCGTGTTCGGTTTCAATCGGTTGTCGATCATCGACATCGCGCACTCGCATCAGCCGCTGCGCTGGGGCCCGCCGGAGAATCCGGAGCGTTATGCCCTGACGTTCAACGGTGAGATCTACAACTACCTCGAGATCCGCGCGGAGCTCGCGAGGGATCACGACGCGAAGTTCTTCACCGAAGGCGACTCCGAAGCCATCGTCGCCGCGTTCCACTACTGGGGCGAGGACGCGGTACGACGCCTTCGCGGAATGTTTGCATTCGCGATCTGGGATACCGATACGCGCGAGCTGTTCATCGCTCGCGACCCCTTCGGCATCAAGCCGCTGTTCATCGCGACAGGCACCGGCGGCACGGCGTTCGGCAGTGAGAAGAAGAGCCTGCTCGAGTTGACCGATCTGATCGGAATCGGCACCGAATTGGATCCGCGTGCGATCGAGCACTACACGGTCCTGCAGTACGTTCCGGAGCCGGAAACGCTGCACAAGGAGATTCGTCGGCTCGAATCCGGCAGTTTCGCGCGGGTGCGTCCGGGTGAGCAGCCGCAGATCACGCGATACTTCACGCCCAAGTTCCCGGCCAAGCCGTTTGCGCCGGGCACGGAGAAGGCTCGCTACCAGGAAATCGCCGAGGCGCTCGAGGACTCCGTCGCCAAGCACATGCGTGCCGACGTGACCGTCGGTTCGTTCCTGTCCGGCGGTATCGACTCCACCGCGATCGCCGCGCTGGCCATGCGCCACAACCCGAACCTCATAACCTTCACCACCGGTTTCGAGCGCGAGGGCTACTCGGAGGTCGACGTGGCGGCCGAGTCGGCCGCCGCGATCGGCGCGAAGCACATCGTGAAGGTGGTCTCCCCCGCCGAGTTCGCTGCCGCGATCCCCGAAATCGTCTGGTATCTCGACGACCCCGTCGCGGACCCCGCGTTGATCCCCCTGTGGTTCATCGCGAAGGAAGCGCGCAAGCACGTCAAGGTCGTACTGTCCGGCGAGGGCGCGGACGAACTGTTCGGCGGATACACGATCTACCGTGAACCGTTGTCGCTGAAGCCTTTCGAGTACCTCCCCAAGGGGTTGCGCCGGGCGGCCGGCAAGTTGTCCGAGCGAATCCCGGATGGCACGCGCGGCAAGAGCCTGCTCAACCGCGGTTCGCTGACCCTCGAAGAGCGGTACTACGGCAACGCGCGCAGCTTCAACGACGCCCAGTTGCGCGCCGTTCTGCGCGATTTCCGCCCGGAGTGGACGCATCAGGACGTCACAGCGCCGATCTACGCGCAGTCTCGCGATTGGGATCCGGTTGCCCGTATGCAGCACCTGGACCTGTTCACCTGGCTTCGCGGCGACATCCTCGTCAAGGCTGACAAGGTCACGATGGCGAACTCACTCGAACTGCGAGTGCCGTTCCTCGACAACGAGGTGTTCGACGTCGCGTCGCGGGTGCCGTTGGATCAGAAGATCACCAAGGACACCACGAAGTACGCGCTGCGTCAGGCCCTCGAAGGCATTGTGCCGCATCATGTTCTGCATCGCGCGAAGCTCGGATTCCCCGTACCGCTGCGCCACTGGCTGCGCGGAACCGAACTGTTCGACTGGGCACATCTGCAGATTGCCGAGTCCGGCACCGATCACATCTTCGACAAGGCAGCGGTCGTGAAGATGCTCAACGACCACCGCGACGGCGTTTCCGATCACAGCCGTCGTCTGTGGACCGTGCTGACCTTCATGGTGTGGCACGGAATCTTCGTGGAGAAGCGGATTGTTCCGCAGATCCAGGAACCGGTGTACCCGGTCAACATCTAGGGCCTTCGGCCCTGTGCGCCTTTCTGGTAGTTCGCACTACCAGAAAGGCGCACAGGGGGCGTAGCCCCCTAGGGAAGAATCGTTGCGATCTCGTCTGCGGCGGCGCTGCCGTAGGCGTCGGTGAGACGCTTGAGCGCCTCGTCGCGATTGAAGACCCACTCCTGCGTTCCGACGGTCTCGAGGACCAGCACAGCCACGAGTGAACCCAACTGCGCGGCGCGCTCGAAGCTCAGACCCGCGCCGTGGGCAAGCAGGAAACCTGCACGGAAGGCGTCGCCGACACCAGTCGGATCAACCTTGCCGGTTTCGGGCACCACGTCGACGCGTACCCAATTGCCCTCGGCGTCAACGATTTCGACACCCTTCGAGCCGAGCGTCGTGACGCGGATACCCACCTGTGCGCGAATCTCCTCCTCGCTCAGGCCCGTCTTCTGCTGGAGGAGTCCCCACTCGTATTCGTTGGTGAAGAGATACTTGGCACCGTGGATGAGTGCCTTGGCTTCCTCTCCCGACAGGCGTGCAAGCTGCTGCGACGGATCGGCGGCAAACGGAATTCCGAGCTCGCGGCATTCGTCGGTGTGGCGGACCATGGCCTCGGGATCGTTTGCACCGATCAGAACCAGATCGAGGGCACCGGCCGTCTTGGCTACCGACGCGAGATCGATTTCACGGGCTTCGCTCATCGCTCCGGGGTAGAACGAGGCGATCTGGGCCATGTCCTCGTCCGTGGTGCACACAAAACGCGCAGTGTGCGCCTTGTCGGAGATCCGGACCGCGCTGCAATCGACGCCGTTGTCCTCGAGCCAGGTGCGGTACTCGGCGAAGTCGGCGCCCACCGCGCCGACCAGCAGCGGCGATCCACCGAGAACACCCATCGCGTACGCGATGTTTCCACCGACTCCACCGCGACGAATCACGAGGTCGTCCACCAGGAAGCTGAGCGAGATATGCGCAAGCTGGTCGGCGAGCAGCTGATCCGCGAAGCGGCCGGGGAAACGCATCAGATGGTCGGTGGCAATGGAACCGGTTACCGCAATAGTCACGGATCGAGGCCTTTCAGCGAAAGTGAGTGGACGTTGAATGAAGAATTCATACAACTGACGCGGAACCGATTACCGGTTCCGCGTCAGTTGTTATGTCTGAAATTGTGATCGACTCGACTCAGTTGAACGAGTCGCCGCAGGCGCATGAGCCCGTGGCGTTGGGGTTGTCGATCGAGAAGCCCTGCTGCTCGATGGTGTCGAGGAAGTCGATGGATGCACCTTCGACGTACGGGGCACTCATCCGGTCGACAACCAGGTTGACGCCGTTGAAGTTGACGGTGAGGTCGCCGTCGAGGCTCCGGTCGTCGAAGAACAGCTGGTACTTCAGTCCGGCACAGCCGCCCGGCTGCACTGCAATACGCAGTGCGAGGTCGTCGCGACCTTCCTGATCGAAGAGTGCCTTCGCCTTCGCGGACGCGGACTCGGTCATCGTGACGCCGTGGGTGGCGGTCTCGTTCTGCACAGTCATGGGCTCTCCCTAATGTTCATACCAACCCGTGAACGCTTCAACGGTACGCCTCTGCCGACTTATTCCCGCCAGTTCACTACCGTGTGCGATTCGTCTTCATCCTAACCTTTCCTCACCAGGTGGCAACGACGCCTCGGCAGCGTTCACCCGCGTCGCCAGATGCTCCACTCGCGCGCTGTCTCTTCGGCCAGTCCGCGCAGGTGGATCGATGCGTCGCGCATGGCGTCCTCGATCGATCCGGCGAAGTCGGTGACGGATTCCGCGCCGACTATCCCGAACCTCTCGTAGTCGGACGCCGAGAGTTCGACCTGACCGGCCAGAACAAGCGTCGGGACGCCGTACGACGCACTTGCGGCGGCGAGGGAGGTGACCAGTTTTCCGCGCAGTGACTGACTGTCGAATTTTCCTTCGCCGGTGATGACCAGGTCGGCGGACTCGAGAAGTTCCGCCTGACGTGTCCGCTCCGCCACCACTTCCGCACCGGAGCGGCGGTCACCGCCCAGAGCGAAGAGCGCGGCGCCGATTCCTCCGGCCGCACCCGCACCGGGCAGCTCCGCCACGGATCGGCCGGCTCCACTCCCCAGAGTCGACGCCCACTCCCGGTTCCGTTGTTCCAGGATCTCGACAGCACTGCCGTCTGCTCCTTTTTGCGGTCCGAATACCCCGGCCGCGCCGAGCTCGCCCAATAGTGGGTTCTCGACGTCGGTGGCAGCGACCAGTTCGACGGCTCGGAGTGCGGCGCGGGCAGACTGCACCCCGCCCAATGCGTCGACAAGCCCGCGTCCACCGTCTGTGCAACAACTCCCACCGAGGCCGACCACGATCTTCGTCGCACCCGCGGCCAGGGCTTCGACGATCAAGTCTCCGACACCACGGCTGTGCGCCGCGAGTGCACTCTCCCTGGTTGGCGGGCCCGCAAGTAGGGCAAGTCCACAGGCCTGAGCGGACTCGATGTATGCGGTGTCCGAGTCGAGGAGCCAACGAGCATCAACCGGAGTGGTCAGTGGGCCCGAGACATGCGCATTCCGGATCTCACCACCAGAAACTGCCAGCGCATCGAGAAATCCGGGGCCACCGTCGGACTGTGGTGCGCAGATGATCTCGTCGCCGGATCGCGCCCGTCCCCAACCGTCGGAAATCGCGTGTGCGGCGGCGGTAGCAGTCAAGGTGTCACCGAAGGAGTCAGGAGCAACAATTACCCGCATGGGCGAAGTGTAGGGGCGGTCGGTGTCGCCGATGTTTCACAATCGGCAGAAATACCGAGGTCGGTTTCCCAGACGACGCACTTATCCAATAGCCTGGAGGGGTGAAATTGCTACGCCGCGGTGACTCAGACAACTCCGACAAAAATGACGTCGAGGTCACTGAGGCGTCCTCAGCCTCTGACGAGGCGTCCACCGAGCAGGTGGGCAAGGGTCGCCCCACACCCAAGCGTCGCGACGCCGAAGCCAAGAAGCGCGGACCGGTCGCGCCCGCTCCGCTGACGTCCAAGGAAGCCCGCGCACGCCGAAAAGCGACACGCGGCTCCAAGGAGGAGCGCAAAGTCGAAGCTGCCGAGCGCCGTGCATCGTCGGCAGACCGTCGCGCGCGCATGCTCGCCGGTGAGGACAAGTACCTCCTCCCCCGCGACAAGGGACCCGTCCGCGCGTACGTTCGCGATTTCATCGACGCCCGCCGCAACCTCGTCGGCCTGTTCATGCCACTGGCCCTCGTCCTGATCATGACGATGTTCGTGACGCCGCAGCTGCAGGCGATTGTCACGCTCGCCATGCTCGTGATGATGCTGTTCATGGTCGGTGAAGGCATCTGGCTCGGACGCATGATCAACAACCGCGTCGCGGAGCGCTTCCCCGAGAGCACCGACGGAGGGTTCAAGCTCGGCTGGTACGCGTTTGTCCGCGCGTCGCAGATCCGCAAACTTCGCGCACCGAAGCCTCGCGTGGGACCCGGCGACGCAATCTGAGCGTGTCGAACCCTGTCAGAACTCTGGTCCTCGGCGGCGCGCGGTCTGGTAAGTCCGCGCACGCCGAGGCTTTGTTTTCTCCCGGATCGCCGGTTCGCTACGTCGCCACAGCCCGGCGCGACCACACCGACATCGACTGGGAAAGCCGCATCGACCAGCACCGCGTCCGGCGACCGGCGCACTGGTCGACCGTCGAAACTGCGGCTGATGGCGATCTCGAGCGCGCGCTCCGCAACGACAATTCGACGGATACCCTGGTCGATGATCTTGGTACCTGGCTGACCGGCGAGTTCGATCGACGCGGCGCCTGGGATGCACCGCGCGGCACCATCACGCCCGCGGTCGATGCGCTGATCGAGAGTGTGCGCGACTACCGCGGATCACTGGTCCTGGTCAGCCCGGAAGTTGGTTTGGCCGTGATTCCGGAAACCCGATCGGGCCGGTTGTTCCGCGACGAAATCGGCTCGCTCAATGCCCGCGTCGCAGCGGTGTGCGATCGTGTTGTGCTGGTGGTCGCAGGACTACCACTCGTCTTGAAAGAGCCCTCAGCGTGAAATTTACTGTTGCACAACCGGAAGGCACGAAGTGAGCACCGAAGCGAACTCCACCAGTAGCGCGGCTGTCAGTAGCGCGGCTGTCAGTAACGCGGAGTTCGAGCCGGTTACTCCGCCGGATCGCGACGTTCGGGCTCTCGCCGATGCTCGCCAGCTCGACCTCACCAAGCCCGCCGGATCGCTTGGCCGGCTGGAAGCACTGGCAGGCTGGGCTGCAGCCTGCCAAGGTGTTTGTCCCCCACATGCTTTCGCCCGTCCCCGCGTGGTCGTGTTCGCGGGCGACCACGGCATCGCCCGCAACGGCGTATCTGCCTATCCACCTGAAGTTACCGCGCAGATGGTTGCCAACTTCCTCGGCGGCGGCGCAGCGGTGAACGTACTCGCCGAGGTTGCCGGCGCAACCGTGCGCGTTGTCGACATCGCGGTGGAAGTGGATACCGATCCTGCGGTCTCGAACTACAAGGTGCGCCGTTCCTCCGGTTCGATCGATCGCGAAGACGCCCTCACCCATGAGGAAACTCTGCAGGCCATCGCAGCCGGCCGAGCTATTGCCGACGAGGAAATCGACGGGGGCGCAGACCTTCTCATTGCCGGCGACATGGGTATCGGCAACACGACGCCCGCCACGGTACTGATCGCGGCACTGACAGACACAGAGCCCGTCGCAGCAGTCGGCCGCGGCACCGGCATCGACGACGCAGGCTGGATCCGCAAGACCGCAGCCATCCGCGACGCACTGCGCCGCGCCCGGCCGCACGTCCGCGATACCGTCGCACTGCTACGAACGGTTTCCGGCGCAGATCTTGCCGCGATGGCCGGCTTCCTCGCCCAGGCAGCGTCGCGTCGCACTCCCGTCATCCTCGACGGTGTTGTCGTGACCGCTGCGGCCATGGCTGCGGACGAGTTGGCTTTCGGTGCCCGGGACTGGTGGGTGGCCGGACACCGCTCCACCGAACCAGCACACACTATTGCCTTGACGCGCATGGGATTGACCCCGATCGTCGAATTCGACATGCGACTCGGCGAAGGCTCCGGCGCGGTGACAGCGCTGCCGATCCTGCAGGGTGCGGTGGCCATCCTCGCGAAGATGGCTACGTTCAGCGAAGCGGGCGTGAGCACCGAGGGCAGCAAGCCCGCCGCCGAACCCGAGGCGGTCGAGCTCACCAAGACAGACACGGCGGACTGACCGTGGCCGGCGCGCTTTCCGGTGTGCCACTGGCATTTTCCTGGCTGACGATACTGCCGGTACGCGGTCCGTCCGACATCAACCGCACCGCTGGTCGGCGCGCAATCGCGGCCGCGCCCCTCACCGGGATCGCGCTCGGAGCCTTTGCCGTCGCAATTTTGTGGGGCGCGACCGGTATCGGTCTCAACCCCTATCTTGCGGGCCTACTGACAGTGGGCGCGATCGCACTGGGAACCCGCGGCATGCACGTCGACGGCCTCACCGACACCGTCGACGGCTTGGGGTGCTACGGCCCCCCTGAGCGAGCACGAGAGGTCATGCACAGTGGCGGCGCGGGGCCGTTCGGGGTGGCCGCGCTGTTCATATTCCTTGGGCTGCAAGCAGTATCGTTCGGCGTTTTGGCTGCAGCAGACTCTCCCACCCAGTGGGCAGGCGTGGTTGTCGCCGTCGCCGCGGGACGAGTTGCCGTCGTTTTTGCCTGCCGCCGAGGGATTCCGGCGTCGAGCACTACCGGATTCGGTGCGCTGGTTGCCGATTCGCAGCCGTGGTGGGCGGCTGCCGCCTGGACCGCTCCCCTGCTTGCCGCATCGGTTCTGGTGACAGACCGATGGTGGCTCGGACCACTTGTCGCCGCCGTTGCGCTACTGATCAGCGTTGTCTGCGTGCGTCATTGCGTCCGCCGGTTCGGTGGCCTCAACGGTGATGTTCTCGGATTTGCACTGGAATTGACGGTCACGATCACTGCCGTCGGGCTAACTCTCGGAATCTGAACGATCGCTGCGCGCGACGAGATTACGGCGTTTCTTCTGCCGTCGTCTCGCCGCGCGAGCAATGAAGTCGTCTCGCCGCGCGAGCAATGAAGTCGTCTCGCCGCGCGAGCAATGAACTAGTGAAGCTTGGTCATCCAGCCGTGGGTGTCGGCAAACGTGCCACGCTGAATGCCGGTGAGGGTGTCGCGCAGCGCCATGGTGACCTCGCCGGGCTCACCGTCGGCGATGGTGAATTCACCCTCGGCGGACTTGACGCGACCGACCGGCGTGATGACTGCCGCTGTGCCGCAAGCGAATACCTCGGTAATCTCGCCGCTCTTGCACTTGGTGCGCCACTCGTCGGTGCTGATCTTGCGCTCTTCGACGGCAAAGCCCGAATCGGCTGCCAGTGTCAGCAGTGAGTTACGGGTGATACCGGGCAACAACGAACCCGAGAGCGACGGAGTGACAAGGCGAGCATCGGGGCCGGAACCGAAGACGAAGAACAGATTCATGCCTCCCATTTCCTCGACATACGTGCGCTCGATGGCGTCGAGCCACACCACCTGGTCGCAGCCTTCGTCAGCAGCCTGAGCCTGGGCCAGGAGTGAAGCTGCGTAGTTGCCTGCGAACTTGGCAGCGCCCGTTCCGCCGGGCGCTGCGCGCACGTATTCAGTGGACAGCCACACACTGACCGGCTTGACGCCACGCGGGAAGTACGCGCCGGCAGGTGATGCGATCAGCAGGTAGCGGTATTCCTTGGCGGGACGCACACCGAGGCCGGCTTCGGTCGAGAACATGAACGGACGCAGGTACAAGGCGTCTTCGCCGCCCGCTGCCGGAACCCACTCGATGTCGACGTCGACCAGCTCGGTGATGGAGTCCACGAACATCTCGGTCGGCAACTCGGGCATCGCGAGGCGACGGGCCGAAGCCCCGAACCGCTCGGCGTTGGCCTCGACGCGGAAGGAGCTGATGTCGCCGCTCGGCTGGCGGTAAGCCTTGAGCCCTTCGAAGATGGCCTGACCGTAGTGCAGGACCATCGCCGCAGGGTCGAGCTCGATGTTTCCATACGGCAACACCTGACCGTTATGCCAGCCCTTACCCTCGGCGTAATCGATGGAGACCATGTGATCGGTGAAGTACTTCCCGAAACCGGGCGCCGCCAAGATGTCGCGGCGCTCGGCGTCGGACTTCGGGGTCGAGCTCTGGACACGAACGAAATTGGCGGCACCAGTCATGGCGGCAATCCTATCGAACGCGCACAATCCCCTTACTTGGTGCTGGTCTCCACAAACGGCGGCGACACGACAACACACCGCAGCGCACGTCCGCGGACGTCGACCTCGATCTCGTCACCGGCCGCGATTCCCACACCGGAATCGAGGAGCGCCAACGCAATTCCGACCTTGAGCGTCGGCGAGAACGTTCCGGACGTGGTCTCCCCGACGGGTTCGCCGTCGCGCAGAACGCTCAGCCCCGCACGCAGCACACCACGATCGAGTGCCTTGATTCCCCACAACTTGCGCGCCGGGCCGGCCGCTTTCTCGTCGACCAGGGTTTCCTTGCCCCAGAACGTGGGCTTCTTCCAGCCGACAGCCCAGCCGCAGCGAGCTTCGAGGGGTGAGATTTCGAGCGAAAGCTCATGCCCGTGCAGCGGATAGCCCATCTCGGTACGCAGGGTGTCGCGCGCGCCGAGTCCCGCGGCCTGCCCACCCTGAGCTTCGACAACCTCGAGAAGCGCGCGGAACAGCGGCTCACTGTCGGCCCAGCGCGGCAGAAGTTCGTAACCGACCTCGCCCGTGTAGCCACTGCGGCACACGCGAACCGGAACACCATTCCACGTAGCGTCCTCGAACGCCATGTACTCGATGTCGGTAGGCAAGCCCAGCGCAGTCAGAACGTCAACCGACTTCGGACCCTGCACGGCCAACACGCCGTATTCACGATGCTGATCTTCGATGGTGATTCCGTCCGGCGCGAGCGCCACCATCGCGGCAACAACATCTGCCGTGTTTGCCGCATTCGGCACGAGGAAGATCTCCTCGTCACTGACGTAGTAGACGATCAAATCGTCGATAACTCCACCGGACTCGTTGCAGCACAACGTGTATTGCGCCTTGCCCGGACCGATCTTGCCCAAATCGTTGGTCAGCGCCGAGTTCACGAACTCCGCAGCACCGGTGCCCCGCACCACGGCCTTGCCGAGGTGACTGACGTCGAACAGGCCGACATTCTCACGGACAGAAGTGTGTTCGGCTACTACGCCGGCGTACGACACCGGCATCTGCCAGCCACCGAACGGGGCAAACGTCGCACCCAGTTCGACGTGCACAGCGTGGATCGGACCCTGCAAGAGTTGTTCGTCGGTCATGGCCCACAACCTATCGGACTTCCGTCACCGAAACATGTTCGCCGCAGACACGCACCGGGGGCTCTGGGCCTACCATCAACTCAGGCGTCCGCCCGAACCGGACGCATCGCACACTCACCACGCAGGAGACATCTTGAGCACTCGCACAGCCCGATCATTGGGACCCGACCTGGTTCTCGCCGGAAAGCTCGGCAAGCGCGCCGACGTATTGGTGGTCGGTCTCACATCGGGTCCCGACGGCCCCGAACTCGCACTCAGCGAAGGCATCGTCGACGAGGATGTTCTGGCCGAAGTACTCGACAGCCTCATCGCCGTCGGCGCAACGGGCAAGCCGGAGCAGCTCACTCGAATCCCCGCGCCGAGCGATCTCCCCGTGGTCAGCGTTCTCGCCGTCGGCCTCGGTTCGGCTGAGAAGCTGGGCAGCGAGCAGATCCGTAAGTCGGCCGGCGCCGCTGCACGCGCACTATCGGGAATCGACACAGCAGCGACGACGCTGTCCGTCCTCGACCTCGCCGCCGCAGTCGAAGGCTTTGCGCTCGGCGCGTACACCTTCACCGAATTCAAGTCGTCGAAGTCCGCGCCCGGACCCGACGCGCAACCCCTCGCCCGCGTCGAGCTTCTTGTCCCGTCGCCGCGCGCCAAGGAAACCAAAGCAACCCTGACTCGTTCGGCCGCTATCGCCGAGGCAGTCGCAACCGCACGCGAATTCGTCAACACTCCCCCCAGCCACCTCTACCCGGCGGAGTTCGCGGACCGCGCCAAGGCACTCGGCATCGAGGCCGGTCTGACGGTCCAGATTCTGGACGAGAAGGCACTCGCCAAGGGCGGCTACGGCGGAATCCTCGGCGTGGGCAAGGGATCGTCACGACAGCCTCGTCTCGTCCGGATGGAGTACGCGTCGAAGAAGCGCGGCGCGTCCAAGGTCGCGCTCGTCGGCAAGGGCATCACGTTCGACACCGGCGGAATCTCCATCAAGCCGGCCGCAGGCATGGAGAACATGACCTCCGACATGGGCGGCGCAGCGGCCGTCATCGCGACCGTGGTTCTCGCCGCGAAGCTCGGCCTGCCCGTCAACGTCGTCGCCTACATCCCGATGGCGGAGAACATGCCGTCGGCCACCGCCCAGCGTCCCGGCGACGTGCTGACGCAGTACGGCGGAATCACCGTCGAGGTCATCAACACCGACGCGGAGGGCCGCTTGGTCCTCGCCGACGCCATGGTTCGCGCCGGCGAAGACAACCCCGACTACATGATCGACACCGCCACGCTGACCGGTGCGCAGATGGTCGCCCTCGGCAACCGCACTCCCGGTGTCATGGGAACCGACGAATTCCGCGACCGTGTTGCATCCATCTCGCAGAGCATCGGCGAGAACGCCTGGGCGATGCCGCTGCCGGAAGAACTGCGCGGCGATCTCGATTCCAAGGTTGCCGACATGGCGAACGTCACTCCGCACCGTTGGGGCGGCATGCTCGCGGCAGCTCACTACCTGAAGGAATTTGTTCCCGAGGGCGTGCAGTGGGCGCACATCGACGTTGCCGGCCCGGCCTACAACACTTCCGGCCCGTGGGGTTACACGGGTAAGGGCGGCACGGGTGTTCCGGTTCGCACGATGATCTCGGTCCTCGAGGACATTTCGGTCAACGGCTGACCTCTTCGCTGTGCGCCTTGATTAACCTCCCGCGGTTAATCAAGGCGCACAGCCGGTCAGCTCCCGTCCCGCAATTCCTGCGTGCGAGCACGTTTGCGTTCGATGCGCAGACGCTCGTCGTGATCGCGCATGCGCTGTGGATATCCCGTTTTACGGACGTCGTACACGGGAATTTTCAGATCCTGACCAAGTTTGCGGGCACCACGCTCGCCACCTACCCGGCGACGCGTCCATTCCCCGGACTTGTCGACCAGGACGACAGTGACCTCGGTGACGGTTGTTTCCGGCTCCACGAAGGCCTCGACGCCTTCGTGCTCATGGGCCCAGTTGGCCAGATGCTCTGCGTCGCTCTGGGCTGCCAGTTGCCCTGCACTGGGTCGGCGTTTGAATCGATCGAACAACCCCACGCGTGGATCCCTCCTCGGTGCCGAGACCGCGGAAGAACCCCGGCCGTATGTCAAGTTTGCCAGCATTCAACTGCTGTCACCGGCACAAGACATACCGTTTGGTCCCATACGCGCGTTACACGCTCCACCTACTGACGAGTAGCGACACACCGAAACCCGGTGGCATCCCCCTCAGCGGACGCGCCCGGCGTATCAATGGAAAGATGAACGACGGTGACGCCGCGCCCGCGCGTCGACATCGGCACAAAATAGCTACAAGTAGCCGCACGTCGCGCGCAACTCGAGCACAATGCACTAACGACCACAAGTCGACAAATAAAACAACCCGAACACAACTGTCGAGGAGTCAAAAGACATGGCCTTCTCCGTCCAGATGCCAGCCCTAGGTGAGAGCGTCACCGAAGGAACTGTCACACGGTGGCTCAAGCAGGAAGGAGACACGGTCGAAGTCGACGAACCCTTGCTCGAAGTCTCCACGGACAAGGTCGACACCGAGATTCCATCTCCGGTCGCCGGCGTCCTGACCAAGATTGTCGCGCAGGAAGACGACACCGTGGATATCGGTGGCGAGCTCGCTGTTATCGGCGAAGCTGGTGAAGCACCCGCAGAAGAAACACCGGCGCCCGCCGCTGAAGAGCCGGCCGCAGAGGCACCCGCAGAAGAAGCAGCTCCCGCACCGGCAGCTGAAGCACCGGCAGCCGCTCCCAGCAGCGGAGCCGAAGGCACCCCCGTGACGATGCCCGCCCTCGGCGAGTCTGTCACCGAAGGAACCGTCACCCGTTGGCTCAAGGCCGTGGGCGACGAAGTTGCCGTCGACGAACCGCTTCTCGAGGTTTCCACCGACAAGGTCGACACGGAGATCCCGTCGCCTGTTGCCGGGATTCTTCTCGAGATCAGCGCCAACGAGGACGACACCGTAGACATCGGTGGCCAGCTGGCCGTCATCGGATCCGGCGCTCCCGCAGCTGCAGCACCGGCGGCTCCCGCAGCACCGGCACCGGCAGCACCCGCCGCTCCGGCGCCCAAGGCCGAAGCACCGGCCGCTCCCGCACCCAAGGCCGAAGCACCGGCAGCTCCGGCTCCCGCAGCTCCCGCAGCCGCACCGGCTGCCCCGGCAGCCGCCGCAGCATCGGGTGACAGCAGCCCGTACGTGACCCCGCTGGTCCGCAAGCTTGCCAACGACAACGGCGTCGACCTCGCCACTGTTACCGGCACCGGCGTCGGTGGACGCATCCGTAAGCAGGATGTTCTTGCCGCCGCAGAAGCCAAGAAGGCTCCGGCCGCTGCTGCCCCGTCAGCACCCGCCGCTGCTGCAGCTGCTCCGGCAGCAAAGGCAACTGCAGGCGTCCGCCCCGAGCTGGCTCATCTGCGCGGAACAACGCAGAAGGCCAACCGGATCCGCCAGATCACGGCCACCAAGACCCGTGAATCACTGCAGACCACCGCACAGCTCACGCAGACCTTCGAGGTGGATGTCACCAAGATCGTCGCGCTGCGTGCCCGTGCAAAGGCCGGCTTCATCGAGCGTGAAGGCGTCAACCTGACGTTCCTCCCGTTCTTCGCCAAGGCTGTTGTCGAGGCGTTGAAGTCGCATCCCAACATCAATGCCAGCTACGACGAGACGGCAAAGCAGATCACGTACTACGACTCCGAGCACCTCGGAATCGCAGTCGACACCGATCAGGGTCTGCTCTCCCCCGTCATCCACAACGCCGGTGACCTCGGCTTGGCCGGCTTGGCTCGCGCCATCGCGGACATCGCGAAGCGCGCACGTTCGGGCGGCCTGAAGCCGGACGAGCTGTCGGGTGGAACGTTCACGATCACCAACATCGGCAGCCAGGGCGCGCTGTTCGACACCCCGATCCTGGTCCCGCCGCAGGCAGCCATGCTCGGAACCGGCGCGATTGTGAAGCGTCCGATGGTGGTCACCGACGAAAACGGCAACGAGTCCATCGGCGTTCGTTCGATGATCTACTTGCCGCTGACTTACGACCACCGTCTGGTGGACGGCGCCGACGCCGGCCGATTCCTCACCACTGTCAAGCAGCGGTTGGAAGAAGCCTCGTTCGAAGCTGACCTGGGTCTGTAAGCAACTGTTGTTCCGGCCGGGGCGTCATCTCCATCAGGAGGTGGCGCCTCGGCTTTTTCAGTACGGTCGGAGAGAGAACCCCGCTGGATCGAAGGAGGCATTTTCCGAATGCGAGTAGTCGTCGCCGGTTCGTCCGGTCTGATCGGAACGGCCTTGGTGTCCTCGTTGCGCTCGGACAACCACGATGTGGTGCGTCTGGTGCGTCGCCCGACCACCGGTCCCGACGAGTCCCGATGGGACCCCAATCGTGACCGCCTCGACACGTCAGTGCTGCACGGCGCTGATGCCGTCGTCAATCTCTGTGGCGTCGGGATCGGCGACAAACGGTGGTCCGGTTCCTACAAGCAGGAGATTCGTGACAGTCGCATCAGTGCGACAGACGTGTTGGCCGACGCCGTCGCGACGGCCAAGATTCCGGTTCTCGCCAATGCCAGCGCCGTCGGCTACTACGGCGACACCGGCGACCGCATCGTCGACGAGGATTCGGCCGCCGGCACCGATTTCCTCGCGACAACGTGTCGTGACTGGGAACTCGCCACCGAACCGGCCGGCAAAGGCGGCGCTCGGGTGGTGAACCTGCGGTCGGGTGTAGTCCTGTCGCCGCATGGCGGAATGCTCGGGCGTCTGCGTCGGATCTACTCACTCGGCCTCGGTGGACGGTTGGGCAACGGTCGCCAGTACTTTCCGTGGATCTCACTCGAAGACGAGTGCGACGCAATCAAATTCACTCTCACCAATCCCGCGCTCTCAGGTCCTGTCAATCTGACCGGACCGGCGCCGGTGACCAATGCACAGTTCAACGACGCGATGTCGCGCATCATGCATCGGCCGGCGCCGTGGATCGTGCCGGGGTTCGCCCTCGAAGCTCTGATCGGCGAGTTCGCGAAAAGTGGCATCCTGGGCGGCCAACGGGCTATACCGTCGGTGCTCGAAAATGCGGGATTCACGTTCCGCCACAACACAATCGGCGAAGCACTGGCGGCCGCGCTGAATTGAGTTGGCAATCGGGCGTAATCTCTAGTGCCATGAGTAGCGCTGCCGGATCCGCACGATTGTCGCAACTGCCGATCGCCGTCGACAATCTCGGATTGATCGACTACACAGCAGCGTGGGATCGCCAACGCGAATTGGCTGCGGAGCGCGCAGACAACATCGGACAGGACACACTGCTCCTGCTCGAGCATCCTCCGGTGTACACGGCGGGACGACGTACCGAACCCGCGGATCGTCCCGTCGACGGCACCCCCGTCATCGATGTCGATCGCGGCGGAAAAATCACGTGGCACGGGCCTGGTCAACTGGTCGGGTACCCGATCGTGAAGCTCGCCGAACCGGTCGACGTCGTGCGGTATGTCCGACTCATCGAGGAAGCGCTGATCACGGTCTGCACCGACATGGGCCTGACGTGTGGCCGAATCGACGGCCGCTCAGGTGTGTGGTTACCCGCTGAACTGTCTGGCGGCCAGTGGAAGCCCGAACGCAAGGTTTCCGCCATCGGCGTGCGCGTCCAACGTGGCGTCGCACTGCACGGTTTTGCGCTGAACTGCAACTCGGTCCTGACCGGATTCGACAACATCATTCCGTGTGGCATTCGCGATGCCGGGGTGACGACGCTGTCGCAGGAACTCGGCCGAGACGTCACCGTCGCCGAGGTCACTCCGGCGGTCACCGAAGCGATCATCGCCGCCCTGGACGGAAACTTGCCCGTCACAGTGCGCGACATCGAACGTGTCACCTTCGAGAAAGCCTCACCTACCCCGACTTTTACTACCGTTCAGTACAGCTGACGGGCTCGCCCGAACCCTGTTGCAGTAATCACCGGGCGTAGGATCGTCCCCGTGACTATCGCCCCCGGTAATCCCCCCGTCGCTTCGCTCGCCCCACAAGGCCGTAAGCTGCTCCGCCTCGAGATCCGAAACGCGGAGACACCCATCGAACGCAAACCCAACTGGATCAAGACCCGAGCAAAAATGGGCCCCGAGTACTCGGAGCTCAAGGGCCTGGTCAAGCGCGAAGGTTTGCACACCGTCTGCGAAGAAGCAGGCTGCCCCAACATCTACGAATGCTGGGAAGACCGCGAAGCCACCTTCCTCATCGGCGGCGAGCAGTGCACCCGCCGCTGCGACTTCTGCCAGATCGACACCGGCAAGCCCGAGGCCCTCGACCGCGACGAACCACGTCGCGTCGCCGAAAGTGTTCAGGCCATGGGACTTCGGTACTCCACGATCACCGGCGTCGCCCGCGACGACCTCCCCGACGGCGGCGCCTGGCTCTACGCCGAAACCGTCCGCAAGATCCACGAACTCAACCCGGGCACCGGCGTCGAGAACCTGGTGCCGGACTTCAACGGCAAACCTGAACTTCTCGACGAGGTCTTCGCCTCGCGTCCCGAGGTACTCGCGCACAACCTCGAGACCGTCCCCCGCATCTTCAAGCGGATCCGCCCGGCCTTCCGGTACCAGCGCAGCCTCGACGTCATCACCGCCGCCCGCGAGTACGGACTGGTCACCAAGTCCAATCTCATCCTCGGCATGGGCGAAACCCCCGAAGAGGTCACCGAAGCGATGGCCGATCTGCACGCTGCCGGTTGCGACATCCTCACCATCACCCAGTACCTGCGTCCCTCACCGCGGCACCACCCCGTCGAGCGATGGGTCAAGCCCGAAGAGTTCGTCGAGCACTCCAAGGCTGCAGAAGAGATGGGTTTCGCCGGCGTCATGGCCGGACCGCTCGTTCGCTCGTCGTACCGCGCCGGACGCCTGTACGCGCAGGCCATGGCCCATCACGGCCGCGAACTCCCCGAGGCACAGCGCCATCTCACCGAGGGCGGAGACGCTTCCCAGGAAGCCAGTTCACTCATGGCGCGCCTGGCCCGCTGATCCACTTTTTGCTGTGCGTCTTTATTAACCGCGGGCGGTTAGTAAAGGCGCACAGCAATGGACGTATCCTGGTCACATGGCGAACGGCAGCAAATCCGGTAAGGGCAAACCCACCAAAGAGGCAAAGGCTGCAGCGAAGGCTGCCCGCAAGCAGGCTTCCAAGGAACGCAGAACCCAGCTCTGGCAGGCATTCCAGATGCAGCGCAAGGACGACAAGCTCCTTCTGCCGCTGATGATCGGCACCCTGGTGGGTGCTGCTCTGGTCTTCTTCCTGGTCGGTCTCATCTGGGGCATCGAGTGGTTCCTGCTGCCGATCGGCCTCGTTCTCGGCATTCTCGGTGCCTTCATCATCTTCGGTCGCCGCGTGCAGAAATCGGTGTACAAGAAGGCTGAAGGCCAGGCCGGCGCAGCTGCCTGGGCGCTGGACAACATGCAGGGCGCGTGGCGCGTCACGAACGCCGTCGCCGGCACCACCCAGCTCGACGCTGTTCACCGTGTTGTCGGACGGCCGGGCGTCATCCTCGTCGCCGAGGGTTCTCCGCAACGCGTCAAGAGCCTCCTCGCGCAGGAGAAGAAGAAGACTGCCCGCCTCATCGGCGACACCCCGATCTACGACATCATCATCGGCAACGACGAGGGCCAGGTTCCGCTCTCGCAGTTGCAGCGTTACCTGAACAAGCTGCCGCGCAACATCGATACCAAGCGCATGGACAACATCGAGGGCCGCCTCGCAGCATTGAGCGCACGCGGCGGCGGAGCAGCCTTGCCGAAGGGCCCGATGCCCGGCGGCGCAAAGATGAAGGGTATGCAGCGCACGATTCGTCGCCGCTGATTCCGCGCATACAAAAATGACCCGAGTCCGTCATGGACTCGGGTCATTTTTTGTTCGATCGAATTGTCAGCGCGAGCGAACCAGAAGCGTGCCCGTCGCCCGGTCCTGCATTCCGCGTCCGTCGATGTCGGTGATAGTTGCCGGGATGACAAACACAAGGAGCGCCTGGCGAGCGAGAGCTCGAACGAAGCCGACCCGGATGGGTCCTTCGATTCGCGCCACCTGCAGGCCCATGACAAATTGCCCGGGAGTGAAGTTGAACAGGGTCACGGTGAGCACGCCCACGATGAACCACACGATCAAGGTGATGGTCGACGTCTGGCCGTCGAAAAAATCTCCGGTGATCAGTGAGGCAACGCCGACCGCCATCACCCAGTCGATCATGAGCGCGCCGAGTCGTCGGCCGGAGCCGACAAGCGATCCCGGGCCGTCCTGCGGGAAGCCAAGGTTCTCGCCGCGGTACGCCTGCTCACGTCCGTCGGCGTTCTTCGGCAAAGCTGCTTGCGGCCCCGAGAGCCAAGTTCCGGTGATACGTGCCATGCTGTCCAGGATAGGCGTCGTAGCACCGTAGTCCAGATTGCCGTGTTTTAACTGTGCAGCTGATCACACAGATTTCGGAAATCCCCAGGACAATACGACGTGTAACACTGCCGAAACAAAGGGTTGACGAGCGGGCAACACCAGATACCTACCGTCTGGCTCGACGGATTCAACCTTTCATAACAGTTGGCTGAAGCGACTTAAGGAGCACAAGCGTGGCATTCACCACGGCCGAAGAGGTCATAAAGTACATCGCGGACGAGAACATCGAGTACGTCGACATTCGCTTCAGCGACTTGCCTGGCGTGCAGCAGCACTTCTCGATTCCCGCGTCTGCTTTCAACCAGGACGTGTTCGAAGACGGCCTTGCGTTCGACGGTTCGTCCGTCCGCGGGTTCCAGTCGATTCACGAATCCGACATGATGTTGCTCCCTGACGTCACCACGGCCCAGATCGACCCTTTCCGCAAGGCGAAGACCCTCAACATCAACTTCTTCGTCCACGATCCGTTCACCCGTGAGTCCTACAGCCGCGACCCGCGCAACGTTGCCCGCAAGGCCGAGGAGTACTTGGTCAGCACCGGCATCGCGGACACCGCATTCTTCGGCGCCGAGGCCGAGTTCTACATCTTCGACTCGGTTCGTTACGACTCCGGCATGAACTCCGCTTTCTACGAGCTGGATTCGGTTTCCGGTTCCTGGAACACCGGCGCTGAGACCAACGCCGACGGCTCCCCCAACCTCGGCTACAAGGTTCGCGCCAAGGGTGGCTACTTCCCCGTCGCTCCGTACGACCACTACGTGGACCTGCGCGACGAAATCTCCACCAACCTGACCAACGCGGGCTTCGAGCTCGAGCGCGGCCACCACGAGGTCGGCACCGGCGGACAGCAGGAGATCAACTACAAGTTCAACACGCTGCTTGCAGCTGCTGACGACCTGCAGCTCTTCAAGTACATCGTCAAGAACACCTGCTGGCAGCACGGCAAGTCCGCCACCTTCATGCCGAAGCCGCTCTTCGGTGACAACGGTTCGGGCATGCACGTCCACCAGTCCCTGTGGAAGGACGGCAAGCCCCTCTTCCACGACGAGTCCGGCTATGCAGGCCTCTCGGACATGGCTCGCCACTACATCGGCGGCATCCTGCACCACGCTCCGTCGCTGTTGGCCTTCACCAACCCGACCATCAACTCGTACCACCGTCTGGTGCCGGGCTACGAAGCTCCCATCAACCTCGTGTACAGCCAGCGCAACCGCTCGGCAGCTGTCCGTATCCCGATCACGGGCAACAACCCGAAGGCCAAGCGTCTCGAGTTCCGCGCACCCGACTCCTCGGGTAACCCGTACCTCAACTTCGCTGCACAGATGATGGCCGGCCTGGACGGCATCAAGAACAAGATCGAGCCGATGGCTCCGGTCGACAAGGACCTCTACGAGCTTCCCCCGGAGGAGGCTCGCAACATCCCGCAGGCTCCGACCAGCCTCGAGACGGTTATCAACCGCCTCGAAGCAGATCACGAGTACCTGACCGAGGGTGGCGTCTTCACCACCGACCTGATCGAGACCTGGATCTCGCTCAAGCGCGAGCAGGAAATCGCTCCCGTCAACCTGCGTCCGCACCCGTACGAGTTCGAGCTCTACTACGACGTGTGATCCCGGTGGAGTGGCTGGCCTGCACAGCAGTTCGCAGGTCTAGCCCTCCGTCCGCAGTACCTTTAGCCGAGTCCACCCGCTTCGCGATCCCAGCATCGATCGCAGAGCGGGTGGACTCGTCTGCGTCGGGCCGTGCCCGTAGACATCGAGGGTTGTCTTGGCGCTATCCGTCGGAGAACCCGAACGCGGGTAGCTCATCGCTGTCTAGGCCGTCGAAAGTCACCTCGTATGCCAACGCGGCACTCGCTTACGTGTCGGCGGCCAATGCCGGGCTCACGGTTCAGCATGGAACGTCTGGTCGCACTTTGATGTCCGATGCGACAAATAGGGCACTGAGCGCTGTGGGAGAGTCACTTACGCTCATGTGAACCGGCGCGACGTGGGCACAGATCCAAGGTTCGAACTTAGTCACCCTGGCGGGGCTTGTCGCATCCGGCGTGCCGCATCTCACGCCTTTCTGCTCGCCGCAGTTCGGCGGCTGATTCTTCGAGGTCGGTGTGGCTGATTGCGCGGCCGATCCAGACCGCGGACAACGCACCTACGACGATCCAAACGGCGACAATTCCGACAATCCACCACATAGCTGGGAGTGTGCCATGGGTTGTCTGGCTCTGTCGGACTGTGGTCCAGTTTTGGTGGCGGGTTCACCCCCGGTTTCACCCGACCGGGGCGCACTGGATTGGAAGAGCCCACCGCACAGAATTGCTCACGCAGGGCAACTAGCGGGCAGGGCTGCATAGGTCTCGTTTCGATCACGGCCAAGTGGGTACATGACTCGCAGGCCGCGACGGCCGGGGCGAGCATGCGGCCTCGCAACCGCGCGGTTCAGGTTCTTGCCGGTTGAGCACACAGCCCACAGGAACCGATGTCGTTCGGGACTTCTTCCATGTCGGGGGATTTCGCTTCAATGAACGATGCCCCCACTCTCAGTCGCTGAGAGTGGGGGCCTTTGTCGTCATCCGCGTTGAGCACACAACGTGGGGACCCTCTTTCCGTGCTGAGCTGACCCCTCATGTCTTGCCTCGCATTCCTAACCGTAGGCCTGCGCACAGGTTCGTGCCAGGTTTCCGAACAAGACGATCGGGACAGATGGCAGCCGATTCGTATTTGCAGGCTGCCCAGAGTTGCTCACACGCAGCGACTGTTGGGAGGAACTCCTTAGGTCGCTTACCCCGACCGACTAACACCCCACAGACTTCGGGACTGACAGCACTTGCGACTCGCCCACCTTAGGTGCTGGACTTTCGCCCCCGTTTCGGGAGATGGTTAGCAATGCAACCGAACATAGCCACGGATACACAATGAACCTCTGGGTCGACAACTTACGGAAACCGCCAGATGGGTGGACGTGGGCAAAGACCAGTTCCGGAGCTATCGACGCACTCTGTTTCGGCATGGTGGAACGAGTCTCTCTTGATTACAACCTGGGCGGCGATGACACCACACGCTCGGTCATTCGCTGGATGCGCGAAAACAGTGTGTGGCCGAGGGAGATCCACGTGCATTGCATCAACCCTGTACGTGTCGAATTGCTTACCAGATTCATCGACCGGTATCGCAAGTAACTCCGCCCAGAATTGCTCGATGCCCCGCCCCCGATGAATCGGGAACGGGTTTGGTGCGACTGGGTTGAACTTCATCGATGCTGGCGGATTCGTCTACATACGAAAATTCAATTCGTATGAGCAAGAAGGCATTTGATATTTTGGATCGCATACCGGGCGCTGCGGTAGCCCACCGCCAAGTTTGATCACCGCCAGGCGCGGAGCGCTCCTTCCGCATCAGCATGATTGATAGCGCGGCCTAACCAAACAGCAAGGAACGCGGCGGTTGCCGTCCAGCCCGTCAAAATTTCAACAATCAACATGTCGCGATTGTGACACATGACCAACATATGTAACTACAGATCGAATAACGATGTAACGCGGCTCACCGAGACGCACAAACTGATTCCTGATTTTGCGAGCGCAGGATCAGAAAAAGTAGGTACCTATGTAGGTAATTCTGCCCGCGCACATCACGCCTTCCACTGACAGTGTCAAAACGTACCTACAACGTGATCGAAGGTGGCGGCAACGGATGAACCTCAGGGATCAACTGGACACGTGTCAGTTTCTACTGAACCGTGCCCAACTCGCAGGTGACGTCGACGCCATTCGGCGACTCTCAGAGCGTCGACTCGTGCTGGTTAAACAGCTAGCCAGCATGAGAACCCACCTCCGCCTGGTGTAGGTACACCAAATTCTCGTAGCATCGGACGATGACCCCACTCGATGTCGGCATCATCGCCGTCGCTGTTCCTGCCCTGGGCATCACTGTGTGGGCTACCGCGATGTTTTTCCTCGGCCGAATTGTCCGGGCTCGCCGCAAGTCTGGACGCATTACCTATCGCGCCCAGACGCAGCCAAGCTAATGCCACAGTTCAAGTCTCATCATGTAGCCACCGGCACAGAAGACTCACGTATCCAGGGCCGTTGGCAAGCCTCCGCCCAAAAGGTCGAGAACGTTGGTCGCACCGCGAAGTGCATCGGCAACGCACGCCGCAGTTGACGCAAATACCTGCGGGTAGTCGATCTCCCCCAGCGCCGGATCGACCGGCCAGGCAAGCCTTTCCGAGCCAAGTGAGAATTCCGCGTTCACCCCGGCCTTGTTTCCGCGCGGATCTTGGCGATGCCAGTATCCTTCGAGATAGATCGCGACCAATCCGTGGAGCACGAAACCGTCGCGATCCACGAGTCGCTGGTAGCAGAGCCCAGTCGGAATGCCCTCGGATCGCAACAGTGCGGCAAGTAAGTGGGACTTTGCGTAACACAGCCCGACCCGCGCTTCGAGAACCTCCGTCGCGGTCAACGTCACTCTCGGATCCTGAACATCGTTGGAGTGCCCGACATTGTCTCGCACCCATTCGAATGCGACCTTGGAGAACGCACTCTCGGTGTCCGACTCCTGACGCAACTGTTGCGCCAAGGATCGGATAGCCGGGTCGGCAACTTGGATGATCTCGTCGTGCCCCAGGTAGTTCTGCGGAGCTCCCGCCTCGAGCAAGAGTTTTTCAGTCGCCATATCCAGAACCCTAGTTACAGCCGCTCATATTCAGCAGCTCGGCCGGCAGATCGTTCTGCATGACGACCTCGTTCCCGTCCCAGACGAAAGTAGCGGTCGCCAAGCCGCTCGGATTTGAATTCGAGTCCATACCGCGCGGCCACCTGTACTGCACCGTTGCACTCTCGCTGGTGCCATCGACAACGGTGGTGAATCCGAACGCACATGACGTCGCAGTTCCGAGGTACTCACCTCGATGGAAAAACATCACGTGCTCCGGCGAACTGCCCGTGCCTCCCTTGGTTTCGACGACGGCGTAGCTCAGGTCGGCGCACGGATCGAAGTTCGTGTCCCCCATGAAGATCCAGTCGATCCCGGGGATCCTGGCATCGGCAGGAACTTGCGCGACGGCACTCGTGATCGCAGTGTTCTGGGAAGCGTTACCGCACTGGAGCGTTGACGCCGTCGCGGGATCGACAGCATTGTCGCCACACAGCCAGGGCCAACCTGTCAGCTGCCGAAGATTCTGCGGCTCCGCACTGAAGGTCTCCTCTTCACCGAACATCGAGCCATCCCCAGACCCGCCTCCGTTCGCAGCGTCATATGTGTAGGAGGTGACCTTCATCGACGGCCGGGCGGTAGATCCGCCGTACGGCGAGATGAATTTCCACACCTCGATCGGCCTATCGGTGTCGCCGGTGCAGCGGACCGCAGTGTCGTAACCCTCGCCGCTGTGCAGCTTCCACTCAACGGGGTTGCCTTCGTACAGCGAGACCGGCGGCGACATCACCGCGAGTGTCGAGTCCTCCCAGGACCAGACCTTGTACGCGGCGCTACCTCCGAGATCGGATGTGGCGATGACTACTTCAGCCCCCGGACGCCCGTCGATGTCCCACGCTCCGACAAATCCGCCTGTTCGTTGAATCGCCGGATCCGCGAGCATGGTGGACTCGGTCGCCGCCACCTGGGCTTCGGTGCCGGGCATCGTGAGAACCACTATCTGATCGTCGACTCGGCCGATCGAATCGTCCAGGCCGTCCCCATCGACGTCCGCCAGCGCCACATCGACGCAGCGCAACCTCCCCGCACAGACGTCGGGCACGGATGCTTCCGTCGACGTCGAGAATTCCGTGCTCTCCCCCACCTGCGCCGCACCGTCGATCGATTCCGATCCACACGACGTGAGTACTACTACCGCCGACGCACACACAAAAACTGCCAACTTGGTTCTCACATTGCCCCCTGATCCGATCACCGGAGATACCCGAGAATCATAAAAGTCCCGTTGAGGTAATCGGGGTTAAGCTGGCGAACGAATTTCGAGACGGCACCATCGAGATGATCGAGGATAGACCTATGAACACCTTCCAGAAGTCTGCGGCGGCCATCAACAAGGTGGTCTTGGCCGCGATGCGCGTGCCGCTTGTCGAAAAGCTCATCGGCGGTTCGACGGCCCAGATCACCTACACCGGACGCAAATCCGGAAAGACCTTCACTTTGCCTGTTTCCTACCGCCAGAAGAACGACGAACTGTTCATCCGAGTTGCACTTCCCCAGAAAAAGAACTGGTGGCGCAATTTCCTCAACGAGGGCGATCGGATGCGCGTCAAAATTCGGGGAATCGATCGCACCGGGCACGCAGTCAGCACCCGAGACGACAAGGGCAACGTATCCGTGAAGGTGACCCTGGACCCAGTCGGCTGATTACAACGACCCTACGGCGACAACGACGCCCACGTCGCCATAGGGAAACGAGCCCTTGCCGATATGGCCGAGCTTGTTGAAAAATTTCGAAATCGGCACCATCACACCATATTTCGCTTTCACTTTGCTTTGAATCTCGTCGAAGTCGGGACCGGAACTCACCAAGGTAGCCGTCCCAGCGGCAGGCACAGCACCGGGCGCCGGCTTCCCGCGGTTGTTGCACGGCACAACGGTCACCCGTGGATTGTTGCGCAACCGTTTTGCCTTGCCGGATCTCGAGGACGTCCAGAATCCGATGCGGCCACCGGACAGCGGCACAACCCACGTGGGTGTCACGACACCATCGCCGCTCTTTCGGAAAGTGGTAACCGCGATAGTTTTCTCTTCGCCGAGGGACATCGATCGAGCGTATTCCTGTTCAGTCGAAGTGACCACAGAAACAATTCGGCTAGAGCGCTCGAACACCAGCGGCCAAGTCCGTTTCACCGACCGCTCGTCAGGGAATATCTATACACGTGAATGCGGAACTGATCGTTCTCCTGGTTGTTGTTGTCACCGCGCTCGGGTTCGACTTCACGAATGGTTTTCACGACACCGGAAATGCGATGGCCACCTCGATCGCTACCGGAGCGTTACGCCCCAAGGCAGCAGTGGCCCTATCCGCATCGCTCAACCTCGTCGGAGCTTTCCTCTCCGTCGAGGTGGCCGCAACGGTAGCCAAAGGTGTGGTGAACCTCGGAAATGTCGGTGGCCAAGCGCTCCTGACGATAGTGTTCGCGGGCCTTGTGGGCGGCATCATCTGGAACCTCGCCACCTGGCTGCTCGGTATCCCGTCGAGTTCCTCTCATGCACTGTTCGGCGGCTTGATCGGCGCAGCAGTTGCGTCGCTGGGCATGAATGGCGTCGCGTGGAGCGGCGTCCTGAGCAAAGTAGTTATTCCGGCAGCGCTGGCACCGCTCGTTGCCGGCTTGGTAGCAACAGCAGGCACATGGCTTGTCTACCGAATCACGTCGAACGTCCGCGAAAACACCAAGGAGCGAGGCTTCCGCTTGGGCCAAATCGGTTCAGCCTCACTGGTTTCTCTCGCTCACGGGACCAACGACGCTCAGAAGACCATGGGCGTCATCTTCTTGGCTCTGGTCGCACACGGCACCATCTCCGCCGACGCTCCGATGCCGTTCTGGGTCAAGTTGACCTGTGCGCTCGCGATTGCGGCGGGCACTTACCTGGGCGGGTGGCGGGTTATCCGCACACTCGGCAAGGGCCTTGTCGAGATTGCCGCACCTCAGGGAATGGCTGCCGAAGCGTCTTCCGCTGCAATAATTCTCACCTCCAGCCACCTCGGTCTCCCGCTGTCCACAACCCACGTGGCAACGGGCTCGATCCTCGGAACCGGACTCGGACGCAAAGGTGCCGAAGTCCGCTGGAGCGTCGCACGACGGATGGGTATCGCGTGGTTGATCACGCTCCCCTCCGCTGCACTCGTCGGAGCCGCGTGCTGGGGCCTGGTAAATGTCGTCGGTGGACTGCCCGGAGTGCTCGTGGTCTTTGCGATTCTCATCGCAATGGCCGCCTGGATGTACATCCGCTCCCGCAAGGAACCCATCGATCCCAGCAACGTCAACGCTGATTGGGACGGCGCTCTGGTTCCCGCCGAAGTTCCGGGACCCGACGTCAGCGTCCTCACCGAAACCATCGTCCCCACCGAAACCATCGTCCCCACCGAAACCATCGTCCCCACCGAAACCATCGTCCCCACAGAAACCAAAACCCTGCACCTACCGAACTGAAAGTCATCACATTGCCTGCACCGATCCCATCATTGGCACAGTCGATCCTTACGTGGCTACGCGTCGGTTATCCCGAAGGGATCCCACCGAAGGACCGAATCCCTCTCATGGCATTGCTTCGCCGCCGACTCACCGACGCGGAGGTTCGCGAAATCGCAATCGGTACTGCACTGGCCGAACTGATCGACGACAGCAGCGACCAGGTAATCAGAGGTGACGAGATCAGTGCCCAAATCTCTGATGTGACAAGCCAAAGCGCTTCCGACCAGGACATCGCACGCGTCGCAGCAGTCCTGGCGGCGGCGGGTTGGCCGCTCGCCGACCTCGACGCAGGCCGATGATCTCCTCTTGATCGACCCCTATGAACCAGTAGCGGCAAACCAACCGCTTCGGTATCAATGCAGTAACAGATCCGCAATTGATTGACTCCGCCCCCGGACAGTTCGCGAGAATGCAGTAACTCGGGGGCTCTGCCAGATTTCTCGAGCACACCACTAAAGGGGCGGGAGTGGCGCGAATGCGATTTTTCCAACGAGGGATGACAAAACAGATTCGACAAGTCAAGTCCAGGACACGTCGTTGGTCGGGAACCGCGGCACTCGCCCTGACGCTTCCGTTGGCGATTGGACTGATCGGATCCTCGGTGGCCGCCGCAGCACCGGCACGAACCGCACAATCCGGCGGCTACGAAGAAGTTTTTGTCGACTCCTCGATGGGTCCCATCAAGGTTCAGATCCAGTGGGCATCTCGCGGCGGCAACGCTGCCCTGTACCTGCTCGACGGGCTCCGCGCTCGCAATGACCGCAACGCCTGGAGCTTCGAGACAAATGCATTCGACCAGTTCCGCGACAACAACATCACGTTGGTGATGCCGGTCGGTGGCCAGTCGAGTTTCTACTCCGACTGGTATTCGACCAGCAATCTCAACCGCCAACCAGTCACATACAAATGGGAAACATTTCTCACCCAGGAACTTCCTGCTTACCTCGATACTCGTGGCGTCTCGCGGACCAACAACGGTGTCCTCGGCCTCTCGATGGGCGGCAGCGCAGCACTGACCCTGGCCGCCTACCACCGCGACCAGTTCAAGTTCGCTGGATCATTCTCGGGATACCTCAATATCTCCGCGCCCGGCATGCGTGAAGCGATCCGGGTTGCGATGATCAGCGCCGGATCCTTCAACGTCGACGCAATGTGGGGCCCACCGTGGAACCCGGCGTGGTTGCGTAACGATCCCCTCGTTTTTGCACCGGAGCTGAGGGGCCTGTCGATGTATATCTCGGCGGCGAGTGGATTGCCGGGAGAATTCGACAAACCCCGACGACCAGTGGACTTCGTCAACACCGGTAGCGCAATCGGACTCGAAGCACTCGCCTTGCTCAACACCCGAGCATTCCAGGTACGCCTCAACACACTCGGCATTTCTGCCACGTACAGCTTCCCGTCCAACGGAACCCATTCGTGGCCGTACTGGGGTTCTGAGCTATGGAAGGCACGCGGTCAGATCCTCGACACACTCAACGCCTGGTGAGCGGCTGCCTGTGACACAGACCCCGACTCACGGCACTCGATAGGTGTCTCCACACGTAGGATCCACCAGACGGCGCATGATGTCGTACGCCCGATCCGGATCGACGTATGGCGGAATCATCATCAACACAAGTTGCCGACCGTAGATGTCGTCGAGATACATCAAATCTACGGGTTGACCTGGATACGGACCTCGAACTTCGAGGCCGTCGACCTCGTCGATACGACGCTGCGCAGTGCTCACCGTGTTCCAGTCGAACGCAACCCGGGTAATCGGCCCTAGACGCAACGAGAGTGCTGATATCAGATCGTGTAGCTCCGCTGTGACGTTGGTGGTCCAGGGGAACCAAGCACCGTCGACATGCGACTTCACCGCGCCCTGACCCCGCAGTAGGAACCGTGGTGTTCGGGTAGGCGAAGGAAATGGTTGACCGGGGTGTCGCGGTTGCGTTTCCATCCCGAAGTCGATGGTGTTTGTGTGCGCCATGACGGACGCACCTTAGATAAAACGTTCATGGGACCGTCAGGCGTACGCCGGATCATGAGACCCATGTCATCCAGAGTACGCCGCCCGGGCTGTCCGAAATCTCCTGCCGCGATGGCGATCCAGCTCAACGTCCGGGAGCCCTCGAGATCCACCGCGAACCCGGAGCGGTGGTCAGCCGCCCAATTCGGCGATCATCTGACTCAATGACGCGGCAGCCAATGTCAATTCACCTTCGACCGGCGATTTTCCGCCGGACGGCAATCGCTCGCTGAGTTGCTCGCGCGTCACGATTGAGATTCCGTCGGATTGGAATCCTTCCTCGTGCGGTTCGTAGACTGCGATACCGCCGTCGACGGCCACCAGTTCCGCGTGCGGGTTGCTCCGGAGAAGAGCTCGCAGGTGTTCGACAGTCACGGTCAGATCGTTCATGCGCATCTCTTTCGCGTCGACAACACCACACCTGGGCATCCAGTAGGTACCCACTGACAGTGACTCGAAATCAGAGCCGAGAATTCCGGTTTCGCAACGCCGGTGACCGGGCACAGCGATCGAGTACAGCGCGCAGACGAATGGACGTGACGGCTATGAGCACGGAAAAGCAGTTATTCCTCGCGACACGTTTGGACGAGTTGATCAGAGACTTGGAAGCGGATGCACCAGCGCCTGCGCAAGGTCCCCCTGGCCATCCCGACGGGCTACTCGTCACAGCACAACGGCATCGGGCGGAGGTTGACACAGCTGACGCCAAGCACATCGACGAGATCATGAGCGCTCACCCGGAGATTGCCGCTGCGTGGTCGGACAGGTCGACGTAGGCCCGCGAACGCGACCGCCGACGGACGTGATCATGAAGGCACTGCCGGCAATACTGACGAGCGTCGTGGTTGTGTGTGTCGTGGCCGTGGGTGTTTATCTCGTTACCCAGAGATCGCCACATGGCGACACTTCGCGCCCACTCGCCGATACGTCAGCCATCATCGACGGGCAACCGACGACGTGCACCGAGTTGTTCGGCGCGACGTGCAGCTTCGACCTGCAAACCGAGTACAACCGGTGGGGCGAGGCGATCGATAGCTTCGTGAACTCCGGACTGCTCGGACCCTACGCCCGCAGTATCGGATTTGTCCCCGCCGCGAAGCTGAGCCTGCAGGCATGTGGCGTCAGCAACACCACAGGCCGAACCGTCCTCGATTTCAACGACCTGGCTCGGGTGGAGAACCCCGATGCCAGCACGACCGAC
Organism: Rhodococcus sp. MS16; assembly: GCF_013277795.1. Classification (NCBI taxonomy): domain Bacteria; kingdom Bacillati; phylum Actinomycetota; class Actinomycetes; order Mycobacteriales; family Nocardiaceae; genus Rhodococcus; species Rhodococcus sp. MS16. The sequence goes on along the minus strand of NZ_VBTM01000004.1, from coordinate 337,228 downwards.
CTCTTCCCGTTCTGGAATGCGTCTCGCCAATTCGTATGTCCTGCAGCGCCTTAACGTCCCAACGGCATCCGTCGTCCGGGTCGCGACAGGAGCATGCCAGGCGCTGCCACATACTGTTCCCATAGTCGCAGCATGCGACACCTACTGGAAGCGGTCGACGGAGCAATGGCAACTGACATACCCAAACATGATCGACGCCAACGCCTCATGGGATCCGTGGCGCAGATCGTCATCGGCCTGCCGCTAGGCCTGATCGCTGCTGGAACGCTCTGGCAAGCGCTGCCTTTTCAATCCGGGATCGTCATATTCGTGACCGCCGTCGTAATTACACTTGTGCTGCCGGCACTCGTCGCCGCCCGCTTTCGAACTTTGACACCCGGCGCTGTCGCATTCGCGGTATCGGCGACGCTACTCAACCTGCTGGTGGCACTCGTCGTTCTCGAGTTCTGACAAGATACCTCGCGCTCAAAATGATTGGGTCAGAGCGCGGCAAACAGATCGACGGTGTTTCCGTCCGGATCGAGTAGCACCGCATAGCGCTGCCCCCACACGGCGTCAAAGGGTTCCTTGTGCCCGGGAAAGTCTGTGGTGATCCGCTTGTAAGCTTCGTCGACGGCCGCGGGGGTGCCGAAATCGAAAGCCAGAGCCACGGGGTGTCGGCCCGCGACCGTCGCATATTCAGGGTCGAAACTCTTGATCGTCGACTCTGCATCCCACGCCAGTCGCAACCCGTTGCCGAAGGTGAACTCGACGTGTGGGGCATCGGACGGCGTTTCGGGGATGTCGAGGCCCAGACTGCGGTAGAACGCAAGGGAACGATCGAGATCGGTAGTGACAATTCCGACGAGGTCGAGACGGGGTGAAACCGACACTGTGTTCTCCTGTTTTCGGTTCGAAAAGTAGTCGACGAGTGTGTGACGATCAAGAGATGACTGCCATGGACGCTCGCACCACACACGGTAGTCGCAGTGCAGAGTCCGGTCTTGAACAAAACGGCCACACATACACCGAACAACGCATCACGGGCACGGACCTCTTCAGTTGCCTGTGGACAAGCACATCATCTGCAGCCGAATCGACGCCGACGACCACGGCATCCGAGGAACCCGTTGCCACCCACCGGATCATTCCGGATCTCTGCGCAGACTTCATCGTCGACAGCACCGGCAAAGCCTGGCTGGTCGGCCCGGCAACCGTCGCAGATCTCGTCACGACGGCACCTGGAGTGACCCGGTGGGGAGTTCGTATCAATCCCCCGGCGCTACGTTCGATACTCGGAACCGACGCCGAGATTGTGCAGGACACCAAAATCGATTTCGGCGACGTTCTCTCGTCACGCCAGGCCCGGATACTGGCCGACGCGCTGCGAAGCACACGCGTCGACGCAACACTCCTCGAAAACCTCTGGCCGAGTGTCTGTCCCGATGATACGGCCCAGATCGGCTACGCAGCGTTGACCGCGTCGCCCGAAATACGGGTCCGCGAAGTGGCATCGGATCTCGGGGTTTCCGAGAGACATTTCCGCCGCACAATCGCTGCGTCGACTGGACTCTCTCCGAAGACGATCCAGCGAGTCCAACGTATGCAGAACGTGCTGATGCTGGCCCGCGGCACGAACACATCCGCGCACATGTCACTGGCAAACCTTGCGGTGCACGCCGGATACGCCGATCAGGCCCATCTGTCTCGAGATGTTCAGGCACTGACCGGCGTCACTCCGACCCAGCTACTGCGCGAGCACCGCCGCTAACGCGAGTGCCGCACAGATCAGTCCAGTTCGTCGAACCGCGGAATCAGGTACTCCGACACCCATTTTGCTTCTTCGATGAGGGGCCATCCGGCGAGAATGAGAGCGGTCAGGCCCGTGCGCTGCCGAAGGGTACGCACCGAATCGGTGATCGAATCGGGGTCGCCGACGTAGTAGACCGCCGACGAACCGGTTCCGAAGATATCGAGCGGCGACCACGCGGTGATGCCGGCATAGAGCCCGTCACCGACATACAAGTCTTCAGGTTCAGGGAGCCGACCCGCGGCGATTGCATCGACCCACCCTTGGCGCTGCGAGTCGCGGGCGGTGAAGGTCTTGAGATCCTGCGCGCCGTGTGTGCGTCGACGCACCGCGTTGTCGAGAACCTCTGCAATCTGCTCGATGCCTGTCTTCTCGAACAGCGACCGGAATCGTTCGAGGGCTTCGTCTTTCGTAGGCCTGACGATCACGCCGGTCAAAGCACCGAAGTCTGTGAATTCGCGTCCAGCGGCGGTTGCCGCATCCCTTGCGGCCGAGAACTTCTCCTCGATGAAGGACGTTTCACGGAGCATCGCCAGGTACGTGTCGAGCACCTTGCCTGAATTTGCCAGGCCTGCAGGCGAATCCCCGGTTCCCCACAGCGGAACCTGGTGTCCCACCGGCGCGTCGATCCGCAACGGTGTGTTGGGGAAGTTCGACTCGGTGCCCTCGGCGTAGATGCGTCGGAAATCAGCCCAGTACTGCTCGCCCAGTTCGTACCGCTGATCGTGGTCGACGTTCATGTCGTACTTGGTCAGGATGTTCTCGCGGCCGTTGACCGAGTTGATCATCAACCTGCCACCACTGAAAGCGTCGAAGGTCAGCGCCTTTTCGGCCAGCAATCGTGCCGGCGTCATGTTCGCGTAAATCGCGACCAGGAACTTCATGCGACTGGTGTGGGCTGCGGCCCACGTCGCGGAAATGAACGGATCGTTCGGCCAGGTCGCTACCAGTGCACCTTCGAATCCGCCGTCGTCGATCGTCTTCGCAAGTTCGATCTGGCGCGCGCCGTCCACCGGGTATAACCCACCGGGGCTCCACGGGTAGTCGCCGTCGGCCTGGGTGAGATACCAGAAAGTCTTGACGCTCATCAGTTCTGCACTCCAGCCGGCAGTTCGAAGGATTCGACGCGGGCCCGCGCCCGAACGGTGTCAGCATCGACGGCATAGAGCGCGTCCAGATAGGCAACCGCAAACGATCCGGGGCCGGTGGAGTTCGCCTCGGCGATCTCGGACGCAACCGCAACGTGAGTGTGGGCTGCAACAAGTCCTTCCAGCGGCGTCTGTGCCACAGCAAGATACGCAGCAACAAGGCCACCCAGGGAGCATCCGGTGCTGGTGACACGGGGAAGTAGTGCGCTGCCGCCCGAAATCTTGACGCCGACCACGACGCCGTCACGATCACGTCCGACGACGTAATCAACTGGGCCCGAGGCAGATACCGCGTCCGTGTACTTCAGCAGTGCAAGCGCCGCCGGAACAGCATCGATCGAATCGGATGCACTGTCGACGCCGCGGGTATCGCCACCGAGACCGGCGAGCGCGATGATCTCCGACGCGTTTCCGCGGATTGCGGTCGGATGGAACTGAAGAAGGTCCACGGCAATCTCACTGCGCCAGGGCAATCCGCCGACACCGACCGGGTCGAGAACCCACGGTGTGCCTGCGCTCTGCGCTGCTTCGGCTGCAACTCGGAACGCCGCTGCGGTCGCGTCATCCGGAGTTCCGAGATTGACCAGAACTCCCCCGGCGATCGCCGCAAATCCGGCCGCCTCGTGGACATTGTCGATATGCGCATTACTCGCGCCTGCCGCCAAGAGAACGTTGGTCAGGAAGTTGGCAGAGACGATATTGGTCAGTGATTGAACGAGCGGCACCTGCGCGCGAAGCGCTTCGAGCGCCGAGGCAACGGTGTCAGCAGAGACGTCAGACATGGATTTTCCTTCGAGAATGTGAGGTCGGTACGGGGCCGGGCGATCAAGACTCGCGACATCGATCGCCTTCGGCGGGCTCGATTCCCGTGACCATCGGCAAAGTGGGGTCGGCGGTCCATTCTTCGAGAGAACCGTCGTACACCTTGATGGCGTCGTAGCCGCTGATCACCAGTCCGAGCGCGCTCAGACACGCGGAAACGCCTCCGCCGCAATAGATGATGATCGGTGCGGCGCTCGCCGACAGTTCCCGCGCACGGACGGAGACATCCGTGGCAGGGAGCATCAATCCGTTGTCGTCCAGCAGGCTTTTGGCCGACAGATTCCGGCTTCCCGGGATGTGCCCACGACGCGAGTATCTCGTTTTCTCGGTTCCGGCAAATTGCTCAGGTGACAACGCACAAACAAGGGTGCCCGACGAGGTGCCTGCAGAGACCGCGGCGACATCGTCTCGATCCGCCCACAGGTCCAGATCGACAACGCCCCACGGCGCAACAGAGTGTGCAGGTGCTCCTTCATCCCCTGATTCGACGGGAAACCCGTGCCACGTCCAGGCCGCCAATCCGCCGTCGAGAACCCGCGCGTTGATTCCCGCATTACGCAGCACCCACCACAGCCGCGAGGCCCAGGTCATCGAGCCTTGGTCGTACAGGACGATCGTCGAGCCCACACCGATCCCGGCAGCGGCCAGGTCGAGGGACAATTGCTCGGCCGTGGGCTTCGTGAAGTGCAATGACGCATCGCGGTCGGAGAACGTTGTCATGAGATCTACGTGGCGAGATCCGGGAATATGCGCGTCGGCCCAGCCTGCGTAGCCCGATTCGGGGCGGTAATCACCGTCGAATCGTGCAGGCGGGAAATGCACCGTGACGTCGAGAACTACGACGTCGCTGCCAGTCAGCAGCTGCGCAAGCGCCTCACTGCCGATCAACGGCGTGACCGATGTCTGTGTCACCGAAGCACCTCTCCGTAGTTGAACCAAGCAAGTTGAACAAAGCAAGCTGAACCAAGCGAACTGAAACCAACGCCCACGAACTTAAGTGAGTACTAGCGTATACGCAAGTACTCATGCGTTGTCGGTGGCATAATCAAACGCGCTTCACTCACGGAGAAGGAACGGGGAAACATGGGCGTCGAGGAAACCACGACCAGCGCAGAATTACTGGTGCCCGAGGCGGCACTGGGACGTTCCGACCAGACTTCCCGCCAGTACCTTCGGTTGCGGGCCGACATCCTCGACGGAAAGTTTGCCCAGGGCGCCCCGCTGCACGAAACCCAATTGTGCGAAACGTACGGCGCCTCGCGCACACCCATCCGCGAAGCCCTCAATTGGCTTGCGCACGACGGACTTCTCGAGCGCGCCGCCCGCGGCTTCCGAGTGCGATCCGGAACACCCGAAGACGTCATCGAAATCTACGCTGCGCGAGTGGCTTTGGAGTCCGAGGCCGCCGGGGCAGCTGCGTTGCGACACACCGAGTTGGACCTTGCGCGCCTCGAAGGTCTTCATGACCAGTGCTGCACAGCCACTGACGGCGCAGCGATTCGGGCCGGCAATTTCAAGTTCCATGAAGCACTCTGGCAGTCCGCACACAATGCGACGATCACGTCACTCCTGATCAGGTTGACCACCCAACTGCGGATCTACGACAGCGGACCGCCCTCCAACTACGGTGAACCCGATCTACTGAATTCCGAGCATCAAGACATCCTGACGGCAATACGAGGTCGCGACGAGAAGTCCGCCCGTGAACATATGCGGGCTCACCTCGAACGTAGTCGCGAGCAGCGCATCAAGATGTTTGCAGGTCGCTGACCGGAGAAACTACCGACACCACGACCGCTCGACCATCCTTCGGACGGACCGGGCGGTCTTTGTCATGTCTATCGCGCCACATAATTAGGCAAGTCAACCCTTAGTAAGGATATGCTAGCTTAATTCCCGTTAGAAATTGTTTCAGTTTTCGATAACCATCACCACGCCAAGTCTTTTCGGAGAAATCATGCCCCCGAAGCACACCCCCTCCCCTCTTGCCGGTGCCCTGACGCGGCGCCAACTCATCCGCTCGATGGGCGTCGCAGCAGCAGCACTCGGCGCATTTGGTGTCACCGCTTGCTCTTCTCGGACACCGGTATCCGAGACGGCGTCGACCGGCGCCACAAGCGGTCCGTTCACGGTCGTGGATCAGTACCAGAACACGATCACCTTCGACACCCCGGTCGGCCGCATCGCGTCGGCGATCATTCCGGTTCCGTCGATGATTGCCGGCTGCGATCAGTCGATCTCGCGCAATGTCGGCGTCAACTCGAGTGCGATCTCGCTGGCCAAGAACGGCATGCTCGGGGTGATGTTCCCCGAATTCCTCAATACCCCAGTTGTTTCCGGACCCGACTTCGTTCCGAACGTCGAGCAGATCCTCTCACTCAACCCGGATGTCGTGATCCAGTGGGGCGACAAGGGCGACGACATCGTGGCGCCGCTGCGCAACGCGGGTCTCAAAGTCATCCTCCTGAAGTACGGAACGCAGGAAGACCTCGAAGCCTGGATCAACATCTTCGGAGACCTCCTCGACAAGAAAGCCGAAGCGCAGGAAATCCTCGCGCGCATGGCAACCGACCGCAAGACCGTCGAATCCATTGCCGCTGCATACACCGCCACGGCGCCGCGAGCGATGTACTTCTACAGCACCCCTGAAACCAAGGTCTCGGCCGACAACACGTACATGGACTTCTGGATCACCCTCGCCGGTGGCAAGAATGTTGCCAGGGGCGCCGGAAAGGGAACCAGCGTCGCCGTCACCAAGGAACAAATCCTCACGTGGGATCCCGAGGTCCTGGTTCTCGGAAACTTCGACGCAGCAATCCCGCAGGATATCTACGACGACCCCAACTGGGCATCCCTGAGCGCCGTGAAGAACAAGCGCGTCTACAAGGCGCCCATCGGCGGATTCTCGTGGGACCCGCCGTGCAACGAGTCGAACTTGATGTGGCTCTGGGTCGCTGAAATCTTCTATCCCGAAGCGAAACTCGATCTCGATCTGCGTAATCGTATTCGTCAGACGTACACCTCGTTGTACGCCTACGACGTTTCCGACGCCGAGATCGATCGCATCCTGCACCTCGAGTCCAACCAGGTGAGCGCCGGATATGACTCGTTCCGCGCTTGAGTCGGACGCGGTACCTTCCGGTAGCGAGAAAACTGCCGGAAGGCCCTCCCGGTACCGGGCTTTCACCGTTCCGCTGATCCTGACGTTCGGCATCCTCGCTATCGGTCTGGCAGCTCTGGCCATCGGCCGCTACACGATCCCCGTCAACGAGGTCGCCCGCATCCTCATCGATCGGGTCATCCCGCTCGAGCAGACGTGGACCGATGTCGAGTCGCAAGTTGTTCTCGGCGTACGATTCCCGCGACTTCTGCTCGGAATGCTTGTCGGTGGCGGTCTTGCACTGGGCGGTTCCGCACTGCAGGCCGTATTCCGCAACCCCTTGGTGAGCCCTCAGGTCCTTGGCGTCTCGTCCGGCGCATCCTTCGGCGGAGTCCTTGTCCTGATGCTCGGTCTCGGTTCAGCTTTCTTGGTCGGCGGTGCATTCATTTTCGGTATCGCCGCCCTGATCATGGTGATGGCGATCGGAAAGACCCGTTCCGGCAGTTCGATTCTCATGATCGTGCTCGGTGGCGTGGTGACCAGTGCGTTCTTCTCGGCGCTTGTCTCGTTGATCACGTACCTCGCCGATCCGTACAGCACGCTGCCGTCAATCGTGTTCTGGCTCATGGGTTCCCTGGCCACCGCAGACATGGGCAAGGTGGCAATCGCCGCTGTTCCCATCCTTCTCGGCAGCGCGGTCATTCTCGGGTTGCGATGGCGGGTGAACATCCTTTCGCTCGGCGACGACGATGCCGCGTCACTCGGCGTGAAACCGCACCGCCTGCGCATGCTGCTGCTGGTCATGGTGGCGTTCATGACGGCCGGCGCAGTGGCGGTGTCCGGTGTGATCGGCTGGGTCGGCTTGGTTGTACCGCATCTGGCCAGGCTGTGGGTCGGCCCGGATCACCGGGTCTCGATGCCGACGACGTTTGTTCTCGGCGCCGCCTACCTGACCGTCATCGACACGCTGTCACGCACGATCAGTCCGGGCGAGATTCCACTGGGCATCTTGACGGCCATCATCGGTGCACCGGTCTTTGTTGTTCTCCTTCGCAATTCGAGCAGAAGGGCCTTCATCGATGCTTGAGCTCATCGACCTCGGGTTTCGGTATTCAGGACGGGACTGGGTTTTTCGCCACACGAATCTCACCATCGCGTCGGGCTCGATCACCTCGATCCTTGGTCCAAACGGCAAGGGCAAGACCACCTTGCTCCGCTGCATTGCCGGGCTGAATACCGCTCAGGAAGGCCGCGTTGTCCGCGATTCGAACATCGGCTACGTTCCGCAAGCTACCTCGTCGAGTTTTGCGTACTCGGTCTTCGACATGGTGCTGATGGGCCGAGCGAAAAAGGTGTCGACCTTCGGGGTTCCCAGCAAAGCCGATGTGGCCCAGACCCGTACGGTACTCGAGCGAGTCGGCATCGATCACCTCGCGACATCGAACTTCACCGAACTGTCCGGCGGACAACGGCAACTGGTCCTGATCGCGCGCGCACTCAACACCGACTGCACCTTCATGATCCTGGACGAACCCGTCTCGGCGCTCGACCTGCGAAACCAAGCGCACGTCCTCCAACTTCTGCGCGAACTCGCGTCAGAAGGCATGGGCATCCTACTGACCACCCACCATCCCGATCACCCACTTCATCTGGGCGGCGACGCCGTGGTGATGTTCAGTCCCGAAGAGATCGTTGTCGGTCCGGTGGCGACCCTCGTTACCGGTGAGACCCTCTCTCGGCTCTACGGCATCGATGTCGCCACCGACACAGTCCACGACCGCGGGAATCCACGCACCGTGGTCTACACCCGCTACGACAATTTTGCGGCGGCCGGAAACGACCTTCGCCTCACAGAAAGCTCACTCACATGACCGCCGCGCTACACGCAACAACTCCGGTTCTGCACTTCGTGATGGGGTCCAACGCCGGCATGGCCGGCGGCACGTCGGACACGGATGTCGTCCGCAACGTAGACCTCTACGAACTCGACGCCTTGGACCTGACTTCTGTTTCCGGACTCATCGTCAACGGCAACTGCGATCAGATCTACTTGGAACGACGCAAGGACGTCCTCACGGACTTCGTCACCGCCGGCGGCCGGATCGCGATCATGGGGCATCCCCTGACGGATTTCCTTCCCGGCCTGGGACAGTGGTGCAAATTGCAGTACTCCGGCCCCAAAGATCTGGCAATCTCCGCCGGAAGCCCGCACCCCGTGTGGGCAGGTGTCGACCCGGCCGATCTCAGTTTCCGCAAGGAAGTCTCCGGTTTCTACGGGCGTGGCTACAGCCAGAAACTTCCGGACAACGCCATCGTCACCAATTACATCGGCCGCCACGGACTGCCGGTCGACTACGTCTACCCACTGGGCAAGGGCGAGGTGCTGGTGCACGGAGGAATCGATCTGGCTGTGTTCCAGTCCGATCCGAATACGTCGGCACGCGTCTACCCCCAGTTGCTGTCCTGGCTTGCCCAGCTCGACCGAACGGAAAACCGATGACCATACTCAACGAAACCGCCCTCGAAGCATTCAACCGCACCGACCGCGCTCCCCTGTCCACGCGCAATCTCGCTCTGGTGCACGGCGGCTCGCATTTTCATCTGCAGACCCTCGAGGATCCGGCCGTTGTCGCGCACCAGCCGGATTTCCATTACCTCGCTGATCTTCAGCCCGGCGATCTCGACGACGTCACGACGCTGATCCTGGCCGATCGTTTGCATCCCGAGCTTCTCCGCAAGCACGCCGCCGAGTTCCTCGCTGTCGCCGAACGCGGTGGCACCCTCGTCGTCCTCGGTGAGAACGCCGCACACACATGGCTACCCGGTGTGACCTGGAGCCCGCGTCCCACCAACTTCTGGTGGTGGCGAACCGGCGAGGACCCGTTGATCCGCACACGCAGCCACGATCACGAATCGTGGAAATATCTCACCACGAAGTCTGTGATCTGGCACCACCACGGCCTGCTTCACACCGACGCGGACGTTGTGCCACTGCTGATCTCGGAAGAACCCGACGCGGAGGGCAGCCCCTGTGACGCCGGTATGATGTTGTTCGAGGACACCACCTCGACTCCCGGCCGCATCATCGCCACGACGCTGGACCCGACGTACCACCACGGCAACAACTTCATGCCGGGTTCGACGCGATTCCTCTACGCGCTACTGCGGTGGGTCGATCACACCTGACGGCACTACGTCGTAGACCTCGTCGGCCGGTTGCGCCATAACTCGATCAGTCATCTCCTGCTTGAGCACCACCAACCGGGCCTCTGCTTCGGGGCTTCGGCTGGGAGTGCGTGACAGCTCGATGAATTCGTCCACGACGAAGCCCTCACGCAGGATCAGCGTGACACTCTCATCACGGTAGTCGATCTGGAATACGTACAGTTCCAGCGTAATTCCCCGCTCGGGGCGGGCAAGGGAGCCGTCGACGGTGTATCGACCTTCGGTGACTGCGCGAGTGACCAGTTCGACAGTGTCCCGCACTCCAGGGCCACCGTGCGATGTCGTGACAACAAGCTCGCGCCGCTCGACGGGCTCATCCTGCCCCAGGACTCCGAGTGCACGTTCGAGCACTTTGTAGGCGTGGGCAACACCGCCGGGCGCCAAAGGTCCGTGGTAGCGCAGGGCGTCGGCGAAGGTGAAGTCCAAGGTCGTTCCCTGATCGATCACCGTGAGGCTGTTGGTCATGACAGAATCCTTGCAGAAAATCGGGCTCTCCGGCACCACTGCCGGAGAGCCCGAGTCAAGGACAGTGAAAGATCAGTAATCGTCCTCGGTGTAAATGATCATGCCGCGCAAGTTCTTTCCCGCGAGCATGTCGGCGTAGCCCTCGTTGATCTCCTCGAGCTTGTAGGTGTTGGTCACCAACTCGTCGAGTTTGAGTGCGCCGCTGCGGTAGTGATCGAGCAGCTTCGGAATCTGGGAACGCGGGCCGACACCGCCGAAGATGGCTCCCTGCAAGCGCTTCTGCAGCAGTGTCAGCTCGAACAGGCTGAGCGTCACCTGCGAATCGGCGTAGTGGCCCATGCCGACCACAACAACCTGACCGCCCTTACCCGTGGCGCTGAGGGCAGGTTGAATGATGTCGCCGTGGATCTCTCCGACAGTGATCACGGTGACGTCGGCCATCTTGCCCCACGTGAGTTCACCGATCGCGGGGATAGCTTCCTCGAGCGAGGCGAAGGTATGAGTTGCGCCGAATTCCTTGGCCTTCTGCCGCTTGAATTCAACCGGGTCGATCGCAACAACAAAGCGCGCGCCCGCAGACGCGGCACCCTGCACCGAGTTGATGCCGACACCGCCGACTCCGATAACCACGACCGTGTCACCGACCTTTGCGCCGCCGATAGCCGTCGCCGATCCCCAACCGGTCGCGACGCCACAGCCGAGCAGCGCTGCCTTGTCGAGTGGGATGTCCTTCTCGATCTTGATCACCGAGGACTCGTTGACCGTCACGTACGGAGAGAACGTGCCGAGCAGGCACATCTGAATGACGGGCTCACCATCGAGGGTGACTCGGTACGAATTATCCGAGATCGATTGTCCGGTAAGCAGACCCGCACCCTGGTCGCAGATATTCTGCAATCCCTTTGCGCATGACGGACAGCGTCCACACGCCGGAATGAACGCCAGTACAACGTGATCACCTTCGACGACGCTCGTAACGCCCGGTCCCACCTTGGTCACCACTCCGGCACCTTCGTGCCCGCCCACGGCAGGATAGAAGGGAAGCGGGCTTGCACCCGTCCGCAAGTGCTCGTCCGAATGGCACAGCCCCGATGCGGCAAGCCGAATCTGCACTTCTCCGGAAATCGGATCACCCAGATCGACCTCTTCGATTTCCCACGGCTGACCTGGCGCCTTGACTACTGCTGCCTTGACCTTCACCAGCACTCCTCGAAATTATTCGTGATGCACGGACGACGACGGACCGAATCGGGACTTGTGTCCTCGATCACACTCCACCTACGAGTGTGCCCGATGGGGGCCGAAAATATCGGCGCTCAGACGATCACCTTCAGACGCGACAATGCCGCCACCGAGAAACTAGTGACGGCATTGTCGAAAGCACGAGATCTTCGCTCAGACAGCGGTACCGATCGGGCCACGCGCTGCTTCGTACGCCGCACCGACACGGTACAGACGCTCGTCCGCCATGGCCGGAGCCATGATCTGCAGACCGACAGGCAGATTGTCGTCCGCCGAGAGACCCGACGGCACCGACATGGCGCAATGGCCGGCCAGGTTGGTAGGCAGGGTGCAGAGGTCGGAGAGGTACATCGCGAGCGGATCGCCCACCTTCTCCCCCAACTTCCACGGCGTGAACGGACTGGTCGGCGAGACCAGAACATCGACCTGCTCGTACGCCTTGTCGAAATCGCGAGCGATCAGAGTGCGAACCTTCAGGGCTGAGCCGTAGTAGGCGTCGTAGTAGCCCGAGGACAGTGCGTACGTGCCGATCATGATGCGGCGCTTGACCTCCGGACCGAAGCCGGCAGCGCGAGTGGCTGCCATGACCTGATCGGCGCTCATGTTGCCGTCGTCGACGCGCATGCCGTAACGCATCGCGTCGAAGCGCGCCAGGTTGGACGAGACCTCACTGGGCAGCACCAGGTAGTACGACGCGAGCGCGTACTCGAAGCTCGGGCACGACACCTCGACAACCTCGGCGCCGAGAGCCTTCAGTTGCTCGACAGCCGCGTCGAAGGACGCGATGACTCCGGGCTGGTAGCTGTCGGAGTGCAGCTCCTTGACGACGCCGACCTTGACGCCGCGCAGGTCTCCGTTGGCACCTTCGCGAGCCGCGGCAACCACCGGACGCACGGGAGCGTCGATAGACGTGGAGTCGCGCGGATCGTGTCCGGCGATGACCTCGTGCAGCAGCGCGGTGTCGAGCACGGTGCGACCACACGGGCCACCCTGATCGAGCGACGACGCACACGCGACAAGACCGAAACGCGAGACGGTTCCGTACGTGGGCTTGGTGCCGACGGTTGCCGTGACTGCGGCCGGCTGGCGAATGGATCCACCGGTGTCGGTGCCGATGGCCAACGGTGCCTGACGGGACGCCAGCGCAGCTGCACTACCGCCGCCCGAGCCGCCGGGGATACGCGTGGTGTCCCACGGGTTACGCGTCGGGCCGTACGCCGAGTTCTCGGTGGAGGAACCCATCGCGAATTCGTCGAGGTTGGTCTTGCCGAGGATCGGAATGCCTGCGGCGCGAAGCTTGCTCGTCAGGGTCGCGTCGTACGGCGCCACCCATCCTTCGAGCATCTTCGACGCGCAGGTCGTCGGCATGTCCGTGGTGGTGAAGATGTCCTTGAGCGCAATCGGCACACCGGCGAGCGGCGATACGGGCTCGTTTCCGGCTGCCAGGGAGCTGTCGACGGCAGCAGCGGCTTCGAGCGCCTGATCGCCGGCGACGTGCAGGAAGGCGTGGTACTCGGAGTCGACTGCAGCGATGCGATCGAGGTGCGCCTGGGTGACCTCTACCGAGGACACCTCACGCGAATGGATCTTGTCTGCCAGAACCGAGGCGTCCAGCGTTGTCAGGTCGGCGGTCATTCGCCCTCTCCAAGGATCTGCGGAACGGCAAAGCGATCCTGTTCGACTGCGGGTGCACCGGACAACGCCTGATCCGGGGTCAACCCCGGCACGATGACGTCCGGTCGGGTGACGTTGGTGACGGCATTGGGGTTCGCCATGGGCGGAACGTCGTCGGCCGCAACCTCGGTGACCACCTTGACGTGGTTGAGAATCGAATCCAACTGACCGGCGAACTCGTCGAGTTCTGCGTCGGACAGTGCGAGTCTGGACAGCCGCGCGAGGTGCGCGACCTCGTCACGGGAGATGGCAGGCACCGCGGGGCCCCTTTCGGAAGAGGACGTATTCATTGCCGGTCCAGCCTAGTTGCTCGGCTCAGCACACTTGTAGTCGCGCCTCGCGTGTCCACCGCCACGTCCGGTTCGACCGAAGTGTTTCGGTCATGTCACAACCTCGTACAGCGGGCGTGACGGGGCCGCGGCGCCGACCATCGACACGGCGACAAGTGCAAAGATGACGTACAGCGCGAGTCACCACGACCCGGGCGACAACCGAAAGCGAAAGGACGAACGTGTCATACCTGCTCCGCGTCAGTCTGCCCGACCGTCCCGGTAGCCTCGGCGCACTCGCCGTCGCACTGGGTTCCGTCGGAGCCGACATTCTCTCCCTCGACGTCGTAGAGCGAGGCGACGGTTTTGCCATCGACGATCTTGTTGTCGACGTCGAACCGGGAGCGCTACCGGACACACTCATCACGGCAGCCGAGCATCTCCCCGGCGTATCGGTGGATTCCATCCGTCCGTACGCGGGAATCCTCGACACCCACCGTGAGCTCGAACTCATCGACTCAGTCGCCACCGCAAAGGACGATCGCCTCCAGGTACTCGTTGACGGCGCCCCGCGAGTGCTGCGAGTGGGTTGGTCCGTCATCGTCGACATCGGCCCGCAAGGGGCATATCGGGTGGTCGGCAGCTCGGGCGCACCCGAAACTCACGCCACCGAGGTCCCGTGGATGCCCCTCGAGAAGCCGGCAGTCCTCGACGGTGAAGCCGACTGGGTGCCCGAGGTGTGGCGCGACATGGACACCAGCCTCGCCGCCGCACCATTGGGTTCGGGCGGTCGAGTCCTGATGCTCGGACGCCCCGGCGGGCCGGAATTCCGGCCGTCGGAGATTGCCCGGCTGGGTTATCTCGCCGGGATCATCGCGACAGTTCTGAGCTGACAACGACAGTTCCGGGTTATTACAGTTCTGGGTTACTACAGCTCTGGGTTACTACTCAGGCCAGGTCGCGCACCAAGACGGTCAGCTCCATACCCCGGATCGGTTCCCACGCCCGGTCCGGGTCAGGGACAAATCCGTTGCGATCGTAGATACGACGCGCATCGACCATCTCCGGTTGAGTCGACATGACCACCGAGTGATCGCCACGGTCGTACGCCTCGGCGATCACGGCGCGTACCAAAGCCGTACCCGCTCCCGATCCGCGAGCATCGGGTGAGACTGCGAGCATGCGGAATTCGAGTTCGCCGGCCTGCGCTACGTCCGCGAACGGCGTTCCCGGTTCTGCCACGGTGAGCGATCCCACAACGCGGTCAGCGAGAACCGCGACCAGCACTCGGCCGTCCTGCGCCCGAGTTGCCGTGTCGCGCAGACGCTCCGCGTACGGGGTTCCTTCGGCAACAAATCCGCCACCCACGTAAGCCTGCACAGTCAGCTCCCCTACGGTGTCGAACTCGTTGGGGAGGATTTCGCGAATCTCGATCATGGCGTCACTATTGCACCCTGCGTACCGAACTCGGAAATCGCAAAGCGAAGTAGTTATTCGTCCAATTCGGTGGGTGTTACCGCGTCCGGGCCACCTTCGAGCAACCGACGGAAGCCGTCCTCGTCGAGCACGGGCACGCCCAATTCGACCGCCTTGTCGTGCTTGGAACCCGGTGCTTCACCGACAACCACAAACGCCGTTTTCTTCGAAACGGAACCGGCTGCCTTACCGCCGCGCACGAGGATCGCTTCCTTCGCCTGATCGCGGGAGTACGTCTCGAGGGAACCGGTGACCACGATAGAGAGGCCCTCGAGGTTGCGCGGAATGGAATCGTCTCGCTCGTCCTCCATTCGCACTCCAGCGGCCGCCCACTTGTCCACGATCTGCTGATGCCAGTCCACCGTGAACCACTCGACCACTGCGGCGGCAATCGTGGAACCGACGCCGTCTACAGCTGCCAACTGCTCCATCGACGCTTCCCGAATGCGTTGCAGCGAACCGAATTCCCCCGCCAACGCTCGCGCCGCCGTTGGACCGACATGCCGAATGGACAGTGCCACAAGCACTCTCCACAACGGCTTGTCCTTGGCCGAATCCAGGTTGGCCAGCAAGCGTTTTCCGTTTGCCGAGAGCGCTCCGGCGTTGGTCCGGAAGATCGGCACACCGATCAGAGTGTCGGCGTCGAGTGAGAAGAGATCACCTTCGTCGTCGATGGCCTTCGCTTCGAGAAGACCGGTCGCAGCCTCGTATCCGAGCACCTCGATGTCGAAGGCCCCGCGGCCGGCAACATGGAACACCCGCTCACGCAGCTGCGCCGGGCAGTGCTGCTGATTGGGGCAGCGCACGTCGACGTCGCCCTCTTTTGCGGGCGCCAGCAATGTGTCGCACTCGGGACAATGCGTCGGCATGACAAACTCGCGCTCGGTGCCGTCGCGGACGTCGGCCACCGGTCCGAGAACCTCGGGGATGACGTCGCCCGCCTTACGCAGCACCACGGTGTCACCGATCAACACACCCTTGCGCTTGACCTCACTGCCGTTGTGCAGCGTGGCCAACGACACAGTCGAACCGGCTACCGTTACCGGTTCCATGTACGCAAACGGCGTCACACGTCCGGTTCGTCCGACGCTGACGCGAATGTCGAGAAGCTTGGTCGTGACCTCCTCGGGCGGATACTTGTACGCAATCGCCCAACGCGGCGCTCGTGACGTGGTGCCGAGACGGCGATGCAACGACATTTCGTCGACCTTGACCACCAGGCCGTCGATCTCGTGCTCGACGTCGTGGCGATGTTCGCCCCAGTACTTCATCTTGTCCACGACGGCGTCCGCCCCGACAACGCGTGACGTGTGCGTCGACACCGGCAGACCCCACGCGGCGAGCGCGACATAGGCGTCGTACTGCGACGCGGGCTCGAAGCCCTCCATGCGGCCGAAACCGTGACAGATCATGCCGAGGCGTCGACGCGCCGTCACCGCGGGATTCTTCTGGCGCAACGATCCGGCGGCAGAGTTTCGCGGGTTTGCGAAGGGCGCCTTGCCTTCTGCGACCAACGACGCGTTGAGTGCGGCAAAGTCCTCGAGGCGGAAGAACACCTCACCACGCACTTCGAGCACGCTGGGGATCGGGTACTCGTCCGTCGCGGTGAGGTATTCCGGGATGTCGTTGATGGTGAGCGCGTTGAGCGTGACCAATTCGCCCGTGCGGCCGTCTCCACGGGTGGCAGCCCGCACGAGCTTGCCGTTCTCATAGACGAGGTTGAGCGCAACGCCGTCGATCTTGACTTCACACAGGTAGTGCAGATCCGGCCCGGTTTCCTGCTCTACCTTGGCAATCCAGCCGCGCAGTTCGGACTCGTCGAAAACGTTGTCGAGGCTGAGCATGCGCTCGAGGTGATCGACCGAGGTGAAATCCGTAGCAAACCCGCCGCCCACCAACTGAGTCGGTGAGTCAGGAGTCCGCAAGTCCGGATACTGCTCTTCGAGGGCATTGAGCTGACCGAGCAGTGTGTCGAATGCACCGTCCGAGATGGTCGGTGCATCACGAACGTAGTAGCGGAACTGATGCTGACGGACCTCCTCGGCCAGCTCCATCCACTGCTCACGCGCCTCGTTGGGCGCAGGCTGCACGGTTCCCTCGGTGGTTTCACTCACAAGACAAGAGAATATCGGTTCTCACCGACAGAAAAGCACCGCGAGTCAGAACGCCGACGGATCGTCCACCAAGGCCTTGCTGACGTCGGTGCACACCTTCAGCGCCGTGCGGGCGTAGTCGAGGCCGGCGCCGGCCAGACCGCATCGCGGGGTCACCGCCACCTGAGTCTGCAGCAGCTCCCGTGAGAACCCGAGACGGTCGATCAGCGTCACGGCAGGCATTGCGCATTCTTTCCACGTCAGCGGCTTCTCGGGCGCCGTGGAGGGAACCAGACCCAACGCCAGCTGCTTGCCGGCATCGAACAGCTGGCCGATGCCGTCCAAGTCGCGCGAGGAAATCAGGGACAGGTCGAAGCTCACGGCACTCGCCTTGCTGCGTCGCAGCAGATCCCACGGGAGGTCCGCGCTGCAACTGTGCACGATGGTCGGCAATCCGCAGCCCTCGATGGCCGAGTCCAGAATCGCCAGGGCTTCCGGTTCGGGGAGCGCCGGAACACTTTCCATTCTCGTGCGTCCGGGCAAAGACCCGGCGAGCACAGCAGTCATCTGCGGTTCGTCGAGCTGAACGATCACGCGGGCACCCGTGCGGCGGGTCACCTCGGCGGCGTGGCGGGCCAACCCCTCGCCCAACGATTCGGCGATGTCACGCAGTGCTCCGCGATCCACGAGCACACGTGAACCGTTTGCGACCTCGATCTCGGCGCCGAGCGTCAGCGGTCCGGCAGCCTGCAGTTTGATCACGTGATCTCCGCCGACCAGCCGCGCTGCTTCCCAGGCTTCCTCGAGAGCGTCGAGATCCTGGTTCAGGAAATCCTCGGCGCGCTTGGCGATGTTGCCGCGCCGGGGCACAACCCGGTACGAGCGCGTCGACGCGTCGAGGTTGATGTCGACGAGGACTGCACCGGTTCGGCCCACTGTGTCTGCGCCGAGACCGCGTGCCGGTAGTTCCACCAGGTGCGGAAATCCGCCGAGCTCACCGAGGATGGTGGCGGCACTTTCCCGGGCATCCGTGCCCGGCCAGGATCCGATTCCGGTGACCAGGCCACCGATGGAAACCTGCTGTGTCACAGTGTGTTCGACTCGGATTCGGTTCCGGCGATAGTGCCGCTGCCGAGTACCTGATCGCCCAGTTCACTGTCGGGACGGTACAAAACCACTGCCTGCCCCTTCGCGACACCCGTCAGCGGTTCACGCAAGGAAATCGTGATGCCGCCGCCTGAAGTGCCGTCGTCGACTGCCTCTGCCACTGCCTGCGCCAGTCCGCCGTGAGCCCGAACCTGCACCATGCACTCGACCGGGCCTTCGGGGGCCTGACCGGACGTCCAGATCGCACGCTGCGCCGTGATCGCCCACACATCGAGATTCTTGGCCGAACCGACTCGGACAGTGCCGGTTTCGGGTTCGATCGACGTCACGTACCGCGGGCGTCCGTCCACCGCCGGACCTTCGACGCCCAGTCCCTTACGCTGACCGATCGTGAAGCCGTGCACGCCGTCGTGTGCTGCCAGGACCTCACCCGAATCGGCGTCGACGACGCTTCCCGGGCGAACACCGATCCGGGCGCCGAGGAATGCTCGGGTGTCGCCGGTCGGGATGAAGCAGATGTCGTGACTGTCCGGCTTGTTCGCGACGGCAAGTCCGCGCTCGGCGGCCTCTTCGCGGATCTGCTCCTTCGGTGTGTCGCCGATCGGGAACATAGCGCGCGAAAGCTGCGCTGCTGTCAGAACTCCCAGGACGTACGACTGATCCTTGTCGGAGTCGACTGCGCGGCGCAGAACGCCGTCTTCGAGGCGGGCGTAATGGCCCGTGGCAACGGCGTCGAATCCGAGCGCAACCGCGCGATCCGCGAGAGCGGTGAACTTGATCTTCTCGTTGCAGCGCAGGCACGGGTTAGGCGTCTCACCCGCGGCGTACGACGCCACAAAATCGTCGATCACGTCTTCTTTGAAGCGATCCGCAAAGTCCCAGACGTAGAAGGGGATTCCCAGAACGTCAGCGGCGCGCCTGGCATCGCCCGCGTCTTCCTTGGAACAGCATCCACGCGAACCCGTGCGCAAAGCGCCAGGTGCCGTCGACAACGCCAGATGAACTCCCACGACGTCATGGCCGGCGGCAACTGCGCGGGCGGCGGCAACGGCGGAGTCGACGCCTCCGCTCATGGCTGCGAGTACTCGCATCAGCGATCCCCTCCACGCGAACCGGCACCGGCAAGACCGGCGGCCCGAGCGCGCTCTACTACTTGTGGCAGCGCTGCGATGAGCGCATCCACATCGGTGACACTCGACGTATGTCCGAGTGAAAATCTCAAGGAGCCCCGCGCGGTCGACGGTTCTACGCCCATCGCGATCAGCACGTGGCTGGCCCGGGCAACACCTGCGGTGCACGCCGAACCGGTGGAGCATTCGATACCCGCAGCGTCGAGGAGCATCAGCAACGAGTCCCCTTCACAGCCGGGAAAAGTGAAGTGCGCGTTGCCGGGCAGACGGTCCGAACCGGTCGGGCCGTTGAGTACCGATTCGGGAAGAATCCGGAAAACACCCTCGATCAAACGATCGCGTAGTTCCGCCAATTCCCGTGCACTGGAATCGATGTGCGCGGTGTTCTCGCGCAGCGCCGCGGCCATGCCCACCACGCCCGCGGTATCCGGGGTTCCCGAACGAAGATCACGCTCGTGTCCGCCGCCGTGCAGGAGCGGCACACACGGAACCTGACGTCCCAGCAGCAGTGCGCCGACGCCGTGCGGGCCGCCGAACTTGTGTGCCGCGATACTCAGAGCAGAGAGCTTGCTCGCGGCAAAATCGACTGGCAACTGGGCAACGGCCTGGACCGCGTCACTGTGCATCGGGATTTCGAATTCCGCTGATATCTCGGCCAATTCGAGAATCGGCATGACGGTGCCGACCTCGTTGTTCGCCCACATGATCGTGACGAGTGCAACCTCGTCGGCGTGCACCGACAACTCGTCTCGCAGGGTCTGCGGGTCGACTACTCCGTTGGCGTCCACCGGCAACCAGGTGACCTTGGCACCCTCGTGCTTTTCGAGCCACTCCACGGTGTCGAGAACCGCGTGGTGCTCTACCGAGCTCGCCAGGATTCGGTTGCGCCTCGGGTCGGCGTCACGGCGGGCCCAGAAGATTCCCTTGACTGCGAGGTTGTCACTCTCGGTACCGCCGGACGTGAAGATGACCTCCGACGGCCGAGCGCCCAGGCAGGCCGCGATCGACTCGCGCGATTCCTCGACACGGCGGCGCGCAGCACGGCCGGAGCCGTGCAGCGAGGACGCATTGCCCACGGTTGTGAAGATATCGGTCATCGCCTCGATAGCAGCTGCCGTCATCGGTGTGGTGGCGGCATGATCGAGGTACACCGGAAATGCGGTGTCAACACGGTGTGCAGGCAGAGTCATGGCCTGACCAGGATAGCCCAGCACGACGGCTCGCTTCGCGCCGCTTACCCGGCTGAGCGAACATCCTCCGGCGCGGCGGTGATCCGCATCTCCAGATCGGACACCAGAGCAGTTGTGCCGCGTACTGCCCGCTCACACCGCTCCGCAAGCTCGCGCCGGCACTCCCCTGCCTCTTCGAGCGGCGCCAATCGGACCTCGACCTCCACACTTTTCTGACGCAGGATTCGCACGATGGATTGCCCGATCGTCTCGCTGCCGACAAAACACGGGCCAGTACACAGGGAGCCGTCGGCGTTGGCGTACCGGATCGCCATGGGCTGGACCGAGCACTGCGAATCGACCGCTGCCTGGAACATCGCCGGGCGGAATCCGCCGTACGCCCGCCCGCACCAGGTCGTTCCCTCCGGAAAGACCATGATGCGCACGCCTCGTTCCAGGCGCTCACGCACAGCTGCGACGACTTCGGGCAGCTCACGCAGCCGAGCGCGATCGATCGGCACAACTCGCATACGACGTGCCAGCGATCCAAGGACCGCCCACTCGAGCAGATCCGCCCGGGCGACGAAGTTCGCGGGCGCAACAGCACTCGCAACCAGTACGTCCGTCCAGGACACATGGCCGGCGACCACCATTACCCCGTCCGGTTCAGGCCTGCCCAATCGCTGATCGTCGACGCTCAGTTTCATGCCTAGGCAGCGGAGCAGCAGGCGTGAGTACGCACGCTGCAGATGAACGCGCCAGGTTCGCGGCAGCAACCAGCCCGCTGACAGTATCGGCGCAGTCAGCAACGCGCACCCGACCATCACCGCTCGAATCCCTACCGTGATATTCGACACACGCGCCGGATCGGACGGCAGACACCCGTCGCCGCACGGGCTCGACGGCACCCAGTAGGGGGTCATCCCGCGAACCCTTGCTGGGTTGACGCCGCCGATCGAAGCCGATCGAGGTACCGCTTGTTTGCCGAGTGCAGACCTTGCAGCGCAACAAAATCCGCGACGCCGAACGCGGGATCGTAGGCGGGTTCACCGCAGATCACGGCGCCCATGCGCAGATATCCGCGCAGCAGCGGTGGCATGGTCACGCGTGCGGGTGGTGCGATCTGATCCAGTGTGCGGCCGCCGAGAACGACAGGATTTCGGGGAACGGCCCGCCTCTCCAACGGACTGGCGTGCTTGTTCAACACAAAATCGCGGACGCCACGCACATCCGCGCCGGGGACGGCACCGGGGTGCGGGGTGATCGGAACGGAGACGCACCCCATCACCCATTCGTGGCCGGTCAGTTCGAGGTACTGCAGAATCCCGGACCACATGAGTCCGAGTACTGATCCGTTGCGATGCGCCGGATCGACACATGCGCGGCCCATCTCGACCACTCGGCGCGCCGCGGGATCGATAGCCGAGATATCGAATTCCGTTGCGGTGTAATACCCGCCTGCTCTGGCCGCGGCATCCGGGGTGAGCATGCGGTAGCACCCGACGTAATCGCCGGTGACATCGTCGTAGACCAGGATGTGGTCACAGAAATCGTCGAACGCATCTGCGTCGAGCTCGAAAGGTGAAGCGGGAATCGAGAATCCGGGCTCGGAGACGAATACCCGGTATCGAAGGCGCTGCGCGGCCACTCGATGTTCACGGTCGGAGGAGACGATCAGGGAATATCTCGGCGCGGCGACCTCACGGCCGAGATTGTCACTCGCGGGGCGAAGGACTGACGTAATTGTCATGCGCCAGGTTTATCGACCGGACGCGACGGCGCGGCATCAGCAAAGTGACGCGCCGATGCAGGCCGGGTGAATAAAGCACTGTGCGCCCTTGTCAACCGCTGGGGGTTGATAAGGGCGCACAGCAGGTGGTGCTTTTTAGCCCTTGTGAGCCTTCACAGCCTCGGTGAGCTGCGGTGCGACGTTGAACAGGTCGCCCACGATGCCGAAGTCGGCGATCTCGAAGATGGGTGCCTCTTCGTCCTTGTTGACCGCGACGATGGTCTTGGACGTCTGCATGCCGGCGCGGTGCTGGATGGCACCGGAAATGCCGAGTGCGATGTACAGCTGCGGGGAGACCGTCTTACCGGTCTGACCGACCTGGAACTGTCCGGGGTAGTAACCCGAGTCCACAGCCGCACGCGAAGCGCCGACTGCTGCGCCGAGGGAATCGGCGAGCTCTTCGACGACGGAGAACTTGTCGGCGCTGCCGACGCCACGTCCACCGGAAACCACAACGCTGGCTTCGGTGAGCTCGGGGCGGTCGCCACCGACGATCGGCTCACGCGAGGTGACCTTGACGGCACTCTCGTCCTGAGCCGGAACCTCGACAGCGATCTGCTCGCCGGCGCCGGCCTGCGGAGCTGCTTCGACTGCACCCGGGCGAACCGAGTAGACGGGGACGTCGCCGTTTGCCTTGGCCTCGACGGTGAACGCGCCACCGAAGATGGAGTGGACGCCGGTTCCGTCGGCCTTGATCTCGATGACGTCGGTCAGCAGACCGGAGCCCAGACGTGCGGCCAGACGACCGGCAACCTCTTTGCCCTCGGTGCCGGCTGCGGTGATGACCGCTGCGGGGCTGGTGGACTCGACGAGTGCGGCGAGAACGTCGACCTTGGGGGTGACGAGGTAGCCCTCGATGTCGTCGGACTCGGCGACGTAGATCTTCTCTGCGCCGGCTGCTGCCAGTGCGTCGGCGAGCTTGGCTGCGGTGCCGGCGGGGCCGGCGACAACTGCCGACGGCTCACCGAGTGCGCGTGCAGCGGTGATGAGTTCGGTGCTGACCTTCTTCAGCGCACCTTCTGCGTGCTCTACGAGCACAAGTACTTCTGCCATGACTTAACTCTCCCTGAGTTTTTCTGCTGGTTGCCTAGAAGGGCGCGATCAGATGACCTTGTTGCTGACGAGGTACGCGGCAATCTTGGTGCCACCGTCTCCCTCGTCGGCGATGCGCTCACCAGCGGTGCGGGGGGGCTTCGGAGTGGAGGAGGTCACGGTCGTGCCGGCGTTGGCAACACCCACGGTCTCCGGGTCGACACCGAGGTCGGCCAGTGTGTAGACGAGAACTTCCTTCTTCTTCGCGGCCATGATGCCCTTGAAGGAGGGGAAGCGCGGCTCGTTGATCTTCTCGGTGACCGAGACGATTGCGGGCAGCGAAGCCTCGAGGCCGAAAACGCCCTCGTCGGTCTCGCGCTCACCGGTGACGGTGCCGTCAGCGACGACGAGCTTGCGCAGCTGCGTGAGCTGCGGAATGCCCAGGTACTCGGCAATGATGGCCGGAACAGCGCCGACACGGCCGTCAGTGGCCTCGTTGCCGGCGATGATCAGGTCTGCAGGCTCTTCGTTCTCGAACGTGATCTGTCCGAGTGCGGCTGCGAGGGTCCACGCGGTCTGGATGGCGTCGGAGCCGTGCAGCGCGGGGTCGTTGATGTGGACAGCCTTGTCGGCGCCCATCGACAGTGCCTTGCGGATAGCGTCGGTGGCGCGGTCGGGGCCTGCGGACAGCACCGTCACCTCACCGCCCTGAGCTTCCTTGATGAGGAGTGCTTCTTCGACGGAGCGCTCGTTGATCTCGTCGAGCACTGCGTCTGCGGCTTCACGGTCAAGCGTGTAGTCGCCGTCGGTCAGCTTGCGCTCGGACCATGTGTCGGGGACCTGCTTGATCAAAACAACGATATTCGTCATGGGTCTTCGTCGACCTCCTGTGTGTATTTCACCTGATAAATCGTCTGTGTTGCTACGCGCAGGCCGAGGGATTCCGCAAATGGATTTCTCGTCTCACGTCGGCTGTGCGTTAGATTACCTCACGTTAAGTTACCCGTCGGTAACTTAACGTGGAACCACCCTCACCATAACGGCACGGAGTGCAAATTATCGCTGTGATCTGGACCACGTGAACACGTTCTATCCGTTTGGCACTAATCTCCCAGAGGTGAGTGAAACAAGTGTCAGCAACCACGAGGACGCACCCCTGCCCCTGACGGGCGAACGAACTGTGCCGGGAATTCCCGAGGAGAACTACTGGTTCCGGCGCCACGAAGTTGTCTACCGCGCGTTGCTGGAACGCTGCACCGATCGCCGCGTGCTCGAAGCCGGTTCCGGAGAAGGCTACGGCGCCAACATGATTGCCGATGTCGCCACAAAGGTCACCGGTCTCGATTACGACATCTCCGCCGTCGAACACGTCCGCGCTCGTTACCCCCGCGTCGAGATGGTCCACGGCAATCTCGCCGAATTGCCACTCGAAGACAATTCGGTGGACGTAGTAGTGAACTTCCAGGTAATCGAGCACCTGTGGGACCAGGGACAATTCCTGCGCGAGTGCTTCCGAGTCTTGGCTCCTGGCGGCGAACTTCTCATCAGCACCCCCAATCGGATCACCTTCTCCCCCGGCCGGGACACACCGCTCAACCCGTTTCACACCCGCGAACTCAACGCAGACGAGATGACGGAACTCCTGGTCGACGCCGGATTCCGCGTCCAACTCATGACGGGTGTCCATCACGGCCCGCGGCTGAAGGACCTCGACGCCAAACACGGCGGATCGTTCATCAATGCGCAGATCGACCGTGCCCTCGCCGGTGAGCCATGGCCGGCGGACCTGACCCGCGACGTCGAAGGCATCACCGTGGACGACTTCACGCTCGCCGCCCCCGACATCGACGCAAGCCTCGACCTCGTCGCAATTGCCGTGAAAGACGCCGCTGTCAAAGACCCCGCAGTGAAAGATCCTGCCGAGTGAGTAACGCAACACCCGTCCAAGAACCGGGGATGTTCGCCCTGGTCCTGCACTCGCACCTGCCGTGGCTCGCCAACCACGGGCGATGGCCCGTCGGCGAAGAATGGCTCTACCAGTCGTGGGCCGGGTCGTACCTCCCCCTCACAGCGGCGCTACGACGCCTCGCCGACGAAGGTCGATCCAACCTTCTGACGCTGGGAATCACGCCGGTACTCGCGGCACAGCTCGACGATCCACACTGCCTCGCCGGGATGCACCACTGGCTCGGCAATTGGCAGATCCGCGCGCACGAAGCGGCCGGGATGCCCGACGCGGCGCACCGTGAACTCGGCGCGCGCGAGCACCGTGCGTCTGCCGCAGCATTGGAAGACTTCGAAACCCGTTGGCAGCACGGCGCTTCCCCGGTTTTCCGCGATCTCATCGACCGCGGCGCCTTCGAATTGCTCGGGGGCCCGCTGGCTCATCCGTTCCAGCCGCTTCTCGATCCTCGGCTGCGCGCGTTCTCCCTCCGCGAGGGCCTCGCCGACGCTCAGGCGCGGTGGAACCACACGCCCACCGGCATTTGGGGACCCGAATGCGGGTACACCCCCGGCATGGAACGTGGGTACGCCGAAGCCGGCGTCACACACTTCATGGTCGACGGCCCTGCCCTGCGCGGTGACACCACCCTCGGCCGCCCGGTCCGCGACTCCGATGTTGTGGCCTTCGGCCGCGACCTGCAGGTCAGCTACCGCGTCTGGTCTCCGAAATCCGGATATCCCGGCCACGGCGCGTACCGCGATTTCCACACGTACGACCACGAGACCGGCCTGAAACCGTCCCGGGTCACCGGCCGAACGGTCGACTCCGCTGACAAGGCTCCCTACGATCCGGACCTCGCAGCGGCCGCCGTCGACAAGCATGTCACCGACTTCGTCGAGGCCGTCCGTGCGCGACTGCGATCGGAATCCGCGCGCATCGGGCGCGACGCACTGGTGGTCGCGGCGTTCGACACCGAGCTGTTCGGACACTGGTGGTACGAGGGTCCGCAGTGGCTCGAAAAGGTTCTTCGCGCCCTACCAGAGGCGGGCATCCGCGTCGGAACCCTAGGCGATGCGCAGGCCGCCGGATACGTGGGTAAGCCTGTGCAACTGGAGGATTCGTCGTGGGGATCAGGCAAGGACTGGCGAGTGTGGGCGGGCGATCAGGTCAGTGATCTCGTGCAACTCAACACCGAAGTTGTCGACACGGCACTGAATGCGGTGGACAAGTCTCGTGGGCACGACAATGTCCCCGGACGTCCGGAACTGCGAAACCGGGTAAACGATCAGGTGCTTCGGGAGACACTGATGACAGTGTCGAGCGATTGGGCGTTCATGGTGAGCAAGGATTCCGCAGCGGGGTATGCGCGCGAACGCGCACACAAGCACGCTCACGCAACCAGGGAGATCGCCGACGCCGTGGTCTCCGGCAGGGATGCGGTTGCCACCCGCCTCGCCGACGGCTGGAATCGCGCGGACGGCCTGTTCCCCGGCCTCGACGCACGGCGTCTGCCGCAGAGCGAACTGGCAAACGGGAGCATCTCGTGAAAATTCTCATCGTTTCGTGGGAATACCCCCCGGTTGTGGTCGGCGGACTGGGTCGGCACGTCCACCATCTCGCCACCGAACTGGCCGCGGCCGGGCACGAGGTGGTTGTTCTGTCGCGTCGTCCGTCCGGTACCGACGCGTCGACGCACCCGACGGTCACGCACATCTCCGAAGGCGTGCTTGTCGTCGCGGTTGCCGAGGACCCAGCACACTTCGTGTTCGGCGAGGACATGCTCGCCTGGACACTCGCGATGGGTCACGCGATGGTCAGAGCCGGAACGGCGCTGCACAAGCCTGGTGTCGGCGAAGGCTGGCAGCCTGACGTGGTTCACGCCCACGACTGGCTGGTCGCTCACCCCGCAATCGCCTTGGCCGAATTCTACGACGTGCCACTGGTTTCCACGCTCCACGCCACGGAAGCCGGCCGGCACAGCGGCTGGATCTCCGGACGCATCAACCGTCAGGTCCATTCCGTCGAATGGTGGCTGGCCAACGAATCCGACGCTCTCATAACATGTTCCGCGTCAATGCAGGACGAGGTTACCGAGCTCTACGGCCCTTCACTGCCGCCGCTCACGGTCATCCGAAACGGAATTGACCTGACCACGTGGAACTTTCGCGAACGTGCACCGAGGTCGGGGCCACCGAAACTACTCTTTGTCGGACGCCTCGAATACGAGAAAGGTGTCCAGGACGCTATTGCTGCGCTGCCGCGAATCCGTCGTAGCCATCCCGGCACCACACTCGCTGTCGCGGGCGAGGGCACTCAGTTCGGCTGGCTCGCCGAACAGGCGCGCACCCATCGCGTCGTGCGGTCGGTCAACTTTCTCGGCAACCTCGACCACTCCGAGCTTCTGAGTTGGCTGCACGGCGCCGACGCCATAGTTCTGCCGTCACGGTACGAACCGTTCGGCATCATCGCTCTCGAAGCCGCAGCAGCCGGTACACCGCTGATTACCTCTACTGCAGGTGGATTGGGCGAAGCCGTTGTCGACGGCGTAACCGGTATGTCCTTCCAACCCGGCGATGTTGCGGGACTGACGTCGGCCGTACGCGAAGTGCTCGACGACCCGGCGGGCGCTCAGGAACGCGCCGTCGCAGCGCGGGCACGCCTCACCTCGGACTTCGACTGGCATCAAGTGGCCGAGGAAACCGTGCACGTGTACGCGGGAGCCAAGCGTCGGGTGCGCCATCCCCTGGCCCGCCCAGTGATTCCGGAGCGCCCGCTACCCGGACGCTGACGTGAACCGCATCCGCGCGTCGCCGAGCAGATGGCCCGGCGGCATGATGCGGCCACACAGCACCATCAGCAAGTCCTGTGCGGCGCCGTGCACTTCGGCGCCTGCGCCGAATTCCCAGTCCCGGTCGTCAGCGCGCAGACGCACGCCTTCGAGGTCTGCGCCGAAGTA
Source organism: Rhodococcus sp. MS16 (assembly GCF_013277795.1). NCBI lineage: Bacteria > Bacillati > Actinomycetota > Actinomycetes > Mycobacteriales > Nocardiaceae > Rhodococcus > Rhodococcus sp. MS16. The sequence continues at coordinate 308,797 of NZ_VBTM01000004.1, read as the reverse complement.
CTTCACGTTCTTGGGTGACAAGCCGCCCAGAACACGACTGAGGCGGTCCTCCGGTACGACGTAGTCGTCGCCGAGGGCAACGCGGATGTCCTGGCCGTGAATGACGTCGTGGGACAGCGCCCCGTCGAAGCCGCCACCGGGCGGCTTCCAGGGGTATGCGACGTGCTCGCGCAGGGAGCCAAGCAGCTGTTGCTCGGTCAAATCGCGTGCGTCCGCAAGCGCACGGCGGTTGGACATGCGGTTGAAGTTGCCGCGCGATTTCACCATTTCGAGTACGAATCGCGAAGCGGGATAACGGTACGGCATGGTGATGTGCGCGACCACTTCACGCACACGCCACCCCTCACACAGCGAGGGCGTGTCCCATTGCGCAGTGGTGAGACCGTCCAGGAAGGTCACCAACTCGCGTCGGTGCTCCACAACCCAATCGGGTGTCTGTTCGCTCATGCCGCACTCCCCTCCCGAGCGTCACGCTCTACTTCTTGACAGATTTGTCCGCCTCGGCGGCTGCCTTCTTCCGCGCGATGTCTTCGAGGGCCGCGATGTACTCGGCACGGTCCGCTGCGCCCGCTTCCCAGTCGGCCTTACGGTTCTTGACGACCTTGGCCGGGGAACCGACGGCGATGCTGTAGTCCGGGATGTCGCCCTTGACTACGGCGTGCGCTCCGAGAACACAACCCCGACCGACGCGGGTGTTACGCAGGACGGTGACCTTCGCGGCAACCCAGGTGTCCGGACCGATGCGCACGGGGCCCTTCACGATGCCCTGATCCTTGATGGGGGTGTTGACGTCGTCCATGCGGTGGTCGAAGTCGCAGATGTAGCACCAGTCGGCAACCAGCGTCGAGGCGCCGATTTCGATGTCGAGGTACGTGTTGACGACGTTGTCCTTGCCGAAGACCACTTTGTCTCCGATGCGCAACGAGCCTTCGTGGCAGCGGATCGCGTTGCCGTCACCGATGTGGACCCAGCGCCCGATTTCGAGGCGGGACAGATCGGGAGTCGAGTGGATTTCGACGTTCTTGCCGAGAAACACCATGCCACGCAGAATCACGTGCGGATTGGCCATCTTGAACTTGGCAAGACGGTAGTACCGCACCAGGTACCAGGGGGTATATGCCTTGTTCGCCAGAACCCATTTGAGGGAATCGACGGTCAGGAACTTGGCCTGATCGCTGTCGTTTCGGCGTGATCCCCGCCACCGAGTGCGCAACGGTGCGCCCCACATGCTCGTCATGAGTATTCAGAGTACGGGCAGTCGACGCACCGACCCTCGGGGTGTGCCCCGTCACGTTGCCTACGGCGGGATAGTCTCTGGTCCGAACTACTTTCGCAAGCGGCAGGGAGATGTGAGATGCGGCGGGTCCTACGGTCGTCCGTGATGGTGATGGCGGCGATCGCTACGGTGATGGCTGCCGGCTGCGGAAGCGAGAGTTCCGTCGTCGACCGCTACGCAACTGCCGGTTGGCCGGCGATGCACGCCGACGCCCGAAACAGCGACACCAGCGAGGTCACGGGTTCCCGCGATCTCGAGTTCGCGTGGTCGCGTCCACTCGGCGGCCCCATTGCCGCGTATGCGTCCGTGGGAGCAAACGGCCAGAGTTTCGTGACGGCGCGCGCCGAGAACGGCTGCAACCTCTTCTCGTTTCAGCTCGACACCGGCCGCAAGGTGTGGTGCACCCGGATGAACGACGGCGTTGCCGCGTCGACGCCCATCGTGGACACCGCGACCAACGTCTACGTGGGTGAAAGCGGGGCGATGGCGTCGTACACCCGCAACGGCCAGTTGCGTTGGCGCACACTTGTTGTCGGCACTCCCCTGTCGGCGCAGTTCACGGGCGACGGCAACCTGCTGTTCATCACGCAGCTCGGCCAGATCAACGTGCTCAATCCCCAGACCGGCGCCAAGGTTGTCTCGTCGTTCAATTTGATTCCGCCGCCGACGTTCGAGCAGCAGACCAACGCCGAACTCATTCCCGACAACCAGGGACTCGACGAGTGCTTCCTCGGCACGTCGGGCTGCCCGGTGGCAAACACCCCCGCAATCGATCTGGAAAGCGGCACGTTCTACTTCACGTTCTACGGGCCCAACTCCCAGGCCGCCGATCTGGTCGCCATGAAGTACACAGGCGGCGACAATCCCTCGATCACCCCAGAGTGGTCCACCGACGCACTGCCCGGCGGAACCGCGTCGAGCCCGGACCTGTCGAAGGACGGAAAGACCGTCTACACCACCGACAACAACGGAACGCTGTGGGCGATCGATGCCGCAACCGGCGACCCGGTGTGGAGTTACAACATCGGCTTCAACTCCGCGGGTAGTCCCTCCACCTCCGACGACGGGTTGATCATCCCTGCCGGAGCTGCCGACGGTCACCTGCTTGCCGTCCAGGACAAGGGCGATCACGCCGAACTCGTCTGGGAGCGCAAGGATCTACTGCAGCTGGGTGTTCCGGCTCAAACTGCCGGGGACACCGGGTACACCGTCGTCCGCGAAGGCGACAACGGGCTGAGCCTGATCACGTTCGACACCCGATCCGGTGAAACCGTTGCTCAGAACACCCTGCCAGGCGCGGTCGGCTTCACTGTCGGCACTTCCATCGGCCCGAACGGTGAAGTGTTGACGCCCAGCGCAATCGGTGAACTGTTCGTCTTCAAGTGAGCTGTGCGACGACTCAGGGCTAGCGCGACGCCTCACAGATGAAGGCCGACGCCGAGCGTCCGATGCGCACGATCACCACACTCAGCGACACAGAACCCTTGAGTTTGAGCCGTGGACGCAGCACTGCCGGATCGACGTCGACACCACGAACCAGGATCTCGACGACGCCGCAGTCGCGCTTCGAGAGAGTCTGTTTCAACAGCTTTTCGGAGTACTTGATCTGTTCGAGAATCCGGAATCCGCGAACTCCCTCGGGGACGCTGTTTCCGGTCAGATAGGCAATCCGTGGGTCCAGTTGCCACAGACCATGTCTGGCCGCGTAATGGCGCACCAGGCCCGCCCGAACGACGGCGCCGTCCGGGTCGATGATCCACTCCCCCGGTTCCTGCTCGGGGATGGTGTCGTCCTCGGCGTCGGTCACCGACCACCCGGTGCCGTCGGACCGCAGTACCGATGCCCGACGGGTCACGCCGTCTTCGGCAAGTCCCGCCGACCACAGACAGGCCTCTTTGACACCGCCGTCGAGTGAGACGACCTCGACCTCGCCGTTCCAGCCGAGGTTGTCGAAATCGATTCCGGGAGCACACTTCACGGCAATGTCGCGGCCGTCGTACGCATCGAGCAGATCCGGGAGCGGCGGCATCAATGCGGCCGGATCGTGTGTTCGCCGTCCACCCGAACGGCGTGCCGGGTCGGCAAGGATCACGGTGCCGCGCGTTGTCGGACGCAAAGCATCAGCCCGCAACAGCGCCGCCGACGGCACGTTGTGACGGGCCATCGCCAAACGGACGGCGTCGATGTCACTACCGATGACCCGATCCGCAACGCCGGTGAGGGCGTGCAGTTCCGCACCGATGGAACACGTCACGTCGTGCACCGTGCGCCCGACAAGTCGCTGCGCACGGTGATCTGCGACAGCCGCCGGGGTGGCCTGCTGCATCGCGTCGTCGGTGAACAACCAGCCCCCGCTGCCGGGGAGTTTTGCAGCCGCCTTTCGGCGCAGCAGAACCGTGTCGACAAGCGCGGGCATGTGGTCGCCGAAACGCGTACGCGCCCGGCCGATGTCGGCCAGACGCGTACGCGTGGACAGCTCGAGCTGTTCCATCTCGGCCAATGCCGCTAGGCCGGAGTCACTTTCCAGATAGGCGACGTCGGCGAGGGTGAAGTCATAACCCAATGTTTCAGTTGCCTGGCTTTACGCCGGTGATCATGACGTTGTAGAAGAAGCCGCGCGGTACGACGTGGCGCAGAATCTTCTCGTCGACCCAACTGAGGGTCTTCCAACCACCGAAAGCGAAGCGCCCCCAGCCCCAACCGAGCTTTTCCTGCGGAACTGCGGCTTCGAAGGTGCGAACCGGCCACCCGAGCAGTGCTGCGGCAAATTCTTCGGTGGCGGCGTGAACCTGGTCGGCGCCGGCGGACTTCGCCATGTTCTCGAGGTCCGTCGGGTCGAACGTGTGAATGTCGACAACAGCTTCGAGAGCGGCGGCGCGTGAGGACTCGTCGAGCTCCTCCTGCGGACGACGCCAGTCGGCGAGGAACGGCAGCTTGGTCACCGTGGTCGTGGCTTCCCACGTCGCGCGGCCGAGCCAGCGAGCGTAGAAGTTACCGACGGTGGTCGGCTCCCCCGCGAAGACAAAGCGCCCCCCGGGCTTGAGGACACGAAGAACCTCGCGCAGCGACTTCTCCACGTCGGGAATGTGGTGCAGCACAGCGTGTCCGACCACGAGGTCGAAGGTGTTGTCCTCGTAGGGAATGGTCTCGGCGTCGGCGACGCGTCCGTCGACGGGCAGACCGAGGTTTTCGGCGTTGCGCATCGCGACCTTGACCATGCCGGGCGAGAGGTCAGTGACCGAACCCGTCTTGGCAACCCCGCCCTGCATCAGGTTGAGGAGGAAAAAGCCGGTGCCACAACCCAGTTCCAGTGCCCGCTCGTACGGCAGCGGCTGATCACCGGCGACGGCGTCGAACCGGCCCCTGGCGTAGTCGATGCAGCGCTCGTCGTACGAGATCGACCACTTGTCGTCGTAGGTCTCGGCTTCCCAGTCGTGGTAGAGCACCTGGGCAAGCTTGGTGTCCTTGCGAGCGGCCTCGACCTCTTCGGCCGTGGCGTGCGGCCGCGGCGCGGGGTCCATTACTGCTTCCTCGGCAGCAGGCGGCGTGGCAATGTCGTCGTCAGTGGGGCTGGCAGTCATTCGGCTATCCTACTCGCTGGTAAGAGATGAACAAGTTCTAATTTAGGGAAGCCTACCGGCCTGTGAACTCGGCCTTGCCTGGACCGTTCTCGATGAACGACGCCATGCCGATCGACTGATCCTCGGTCGCAAACAGTCCTGCAAACAGATGCTGCTCGATCTTCAGGCCCGTTTCCAGGTCCGTGTTCAGGCCCTCGTCGATAGCAGCCTTCGCAGCGGCAATCGCCCGCGATGCGCCGCCGACGAACTGCGAGGCCCACTTCCGGGCAGCGGTGTACACGTCGTCCGGTGCAACAACCTCGTCGATCAAGCCCATTGCCAACGCCTCGTCAGCACCGACAAAACGGCCGGTGAACACCAGATCCTTGGCCTTGGCCGGTCCGATGAGACGGGCCAATCGCTGGGTGCCGCCGCCGCCGGGGATGATGCCGAGCAAGATCTCGGGGACGCCGACCTTGGCATTGTCTCCCGCGATACGACGGTCCGCGGAGAGTGCAACTTCGAGTCCGCCGCCAAGGGCATAGCCGGTGATCGCTGCAACGGTCGGCTTCGGGATCGCGGCGACGGCGCCGATTCCGGCTTGGATTCCGGCCACCGCGTCACTGATCTGAGCGAAGTCCATCTCGGCCATTTCCTTGACGTCCGCACCGGCAGCAAAGACCTTCTCGCCGCCGTAGATAATGACGGCCTTCACTGCCGGATCGACTGCCGCCGCGCGTGCCGCGACCGCGAGTTCGTCCTGGACCTGACGGTTCAGAGCGTTCATCGGGGGGCGCGCGAGACGGATCGTGCCGATACCGTCGGAAACCTCGAGAGTTACAAATTCAGACATGCCCTGGAGATTACTTGGCGGGCCGGGCAGCCCAAGGATGCGGCCCGGGGATGTAGTAGTCATCCTGATTCGGGAAGTCGATCCGGAACGTCGTCTCGTCGCGGTAGAGCGTCGGGAGGATGATCGGAATCTCGGGTTCGGCCGCCAAGACGTCGGCAACGGAGTTGTACTTCGCCAACTCCGTCAGCTGAGTCCAGGTGGGCGGCAACAGGATACTGTCGCCGGCGCGCCAATGGTCCAGCGCGTCCTGCGGACTCTGCCAGCGAACCTCGGCTGCCTCGGAGGTAACTCCATCGGCCACCTGGCCCTCGGGTGAGGCGGCCACGAAGAAGCGAGTGTCGTATCGACGGGCCTCACCGATCGGGGTGATCCAGTTCGCCCACGGACGCAACAGATCGGTACGCAGAACCAGATTCTCCTGCTTGAGGAAATCGCTGAACGTGAGTTCGTGGTTCTCGAGAGCCACCCGCGACGCCGAGTAGCCGGACGTGTCTGCGACGACGGTATCCGCACTCGGCCCGGCGAGCAGGACACCGCATTCCTCGAACGTCTCACGGACTGCTGCCAGCACGAGCGCCTTGGCTCGCGCGACATCGGTGCTGAAACGCTCCGCCCACCACTGAGCCGACGGACCCGCCCACTCGACCTCGGCCGTGCCGTCGGACTTGTCGACGCCGCCGCCGGGGAACACGGTCATCCCGCCGGCAAACGCCATCCCCTTCACCCGCTGGAGCAGGAATATCTCGATGCCCGATGCCGCGTTTTCCGCGTCGCGCACCAGAATCACCGTCGATGCGTCCTTGGGTGTGGGGACAGCGTCCGCAAACTCGTTAGCCATGTTTCGGGAACCTACACCGTCACGGGTGCCCGGTGTGCTCCGGATGCTCGCGTACGACGCGCGAAGTACCGACCGTCGACCTGATCGAGGGTGATCGACTGACTGAACGCGTTGCTGAGGTTCTCGGCGGTGATGACGTCCTCGAGCAGCCCCTGCGCCACGACGCCACCTTCCTTGAGCAGGAGGGCATGAGTGAATCCCGGCGGGATCTCCTCGACGTGGTGGGTGATCAGGACAGTGGCGGGCGCGTCGGGATCGGCCGCGAGTACAGCGAGGCGGGCGACCAGTTCTTCGCGGCCACCAAGGTCGAGGCCGGCTGCGGGTTCGTCGAGCAGCAGCAGTTCAGGATCGGTCATCAGGGCACGCGCGATGAGCACTCGCTTACGTTCGCCCTCGGAAAGAGTCCCGTACGTGCGGTCCGCGAGATGTTCGGCGCCGAGGCTCTCGAGCATCTCGACGGCACGGGATGTGTCCATCGACTCGTACTCCTCGCGCCAGCGGCCGAGAACCGCATAGCCAGCCGAGACAACAAGGTCGCTGACCTTCTCGTCGGCGGGTACCCGGTTGGCCAGCGAGGACGACGACAGGCCGATGCGCGGCTTGAGTTCGTTGACGTCGACGCGGCCGAGCACCTCGCCGAGCAGATGCGCGGTACCGCTGGTGGGAAACACCTCGCCGGCCGCGATACGCAGCAGCGACGTCTTGCCCGCACCGTTGGGTCCGAGCACCACCCATCGCTCGTCGAGCTCCACCTTCCACGTCACCGGACCCACAAGAGTGGACCCGCCGCGGCGGATGAGAACGTTGTCGAAATCGATGAGCAGGTCAGGATCAGGTGTTGGCACCCGACCATCTTCCCGCACATTCTCCGGCCATCCACGGCAGGATCTACTTGCGTGTCGCCTCTAGATGAATCTCACACCCCACTTCCGGGTTCTCCGTTCCCACTCGGAGCGACCGTCGTCGACGGCGGAACCCAGTTTGCCGTCCATTCGCCGGACGCCACCGCGGTACAGATCTGCCTGATCAACAATGCCGGCCGAGAACAGCGTGTGAACCTCCGCCAACACACGTACGGAATCTGGCACGGAGTGATCAACGGCGTCGGGGCCGGGCAACGTTACGGCGTCCGCGCCGACGGACCGTGGAGTCCGCGGACAGGTCAGCGGTTCAATCCCCACAAACTTCTGATCGACCCGTGGGCGCGCCGCATCGAAGGTGACCTCGGCGACGCTGCAGCGCTGCGCGACTACCAACACGATCCGTTCGGCGAACCGTCGACGGTCGACTCGCTCGGCCACGTCCCCGTCTGCGTCGTGACGGCCGGTCTGACACCGCCGCACCATCGACTCGAGACACCGTGGGAGGAGACGGTGATCTACGAACTCCACGTCGGCGCCTTCACCGCCACTCATCCCGACGTACCGATCGCGCACCGCGGAACGTATCTCGGGCTTGCAGCCCCAGCCATCGTCGACTATCTCGTCGGCCTTGGCGTCACGGCCGTGGAACTGCTTCCCGTCCAAGCATTTCTGACCGAAGACAGCGTTCGGTCGCGCGGAATGCGCAATCACTGGGGCTATTCGACGGCGTCGTACTTCGCGCCGCACCCCGGATATGCGGCTACCCCGGGCAACGAGGTCTCCGAGTTCCGGTTCATGGTCGACGCGTTGCACAACGCCGGAATCGAAGTGATTCTCGACGTCGTCTACAACCACACTTGTGAGCAAGGCGTCGACGGAATCAGCGTCAGCTGGCGCGGACTGGATGCGCGCGGCTACTACCTCCTGAGCGAAAACGGCAGCGATATCGACCTGACCGGGTGCGGCAATACCGTCGACGCCTCCTCCCCTGCCTCGGTGCGCATGATTACCGACAGCCTGCGTTACTGGGCCGATGAGATGGGCGTCGACGGCTTCCGTTTCGACCTCGCGAGCGCGCTGGGACGACCACGCGGCGGCGCCTTCGATTCGCGAGCTGCCGTGCTCTCGGCGATCTCGTCCGATCCTGTCCTGACGCGTCGAAAATTGATCGCCGAACCGTGGGACGCCACCGGCGACGGCTATCAGGTGGGCAACTTCGGCCTCCAGTGGTCCGAGTGGAATGACAAGTACCGCAGCAGTATTCGACGCTTTTGGAACGGCGACTCCAGCGTCCGGGAAGTTGCGTCACGGCTCGCAGGTTCGGAGGACGTCTTTGCCGGCAACGGCCGGCGGCCGTGGGCATCGATCAACTTCGTGACCGCCCACGACGGCTTCACCGCGGCCGATCTCGTGTCGTACAACACGAAACACAACGAGGCCAACGGTGAGGACAACCGTGACGGCGCCGACAACAACGATTCGTTCAACCACGGAATCGAAGGCCCCAGTTACGACAGCGACGTCATCGAAGCCCGTCGCCGACACGTCCGGGCACTCCTGGCAACACTCGTCCTCTCCACCGGCACACCGATGCTGACCGCAGGCGACGAGTTCGGACGCAGCCTCGGCGGCAACAACAACGCGTATTGCGTTCCCACGCATGCAACGCCGGCACAATCGTGGGCACTCGATTGGTCGAGTGCGGATCCCACCCTGATCAGTTTTGTCTCCCGAGCACTTGCACTGCGCAGATCGGCACCTGCCCTCCGGCAACCTGAGTTCTTCGAGGGGCGCCGACGCATCGACCATCCCGACCTCGTCTGGTTCGACTCCACCGGAACCGAATTCGACGACAGCGCCTGGTACGACGAGCGCAACCGAACAGTGCAAGCGTGGATAGACGGCGCCGACGTCCGCTCGCACACGCGCGCCGGGCGACCACTCGGCGACAGCAGCTGGCTACTGATCCTGCATTCCGGCGGACCAGCTCAGATCACGGTCGGAACCCCGGAATGGTTCGACGGTTCACTGGTGCCGGTTTTCGACTCGGCCACCGCCACCGGCGAACCAGGGTCGGCCGGCCCCGTCGCAGTAGGTTCCACGCTGACGGTGAGCGGTCCGACGGTCCTGGCCTTGCGCGTCCCTGTCACTGCCGCCGTCATGGAGTCCGGCAGCACCTTGATCAGAAGCTGAATGGTGGGTCCGATCCCCAAGGCGTACAGCACGGTTCCCACACCGACCGTGCCGCCGAGGACCCACCCCACGGCAAGGACAACAACCTCGATGCTGGTCCGAACCAGCCGAACGGACAGCCCGGTGCGCGCGACAAATCCCGTCATCAACCCGTCGCGTGGGCCGGGGCCCATGCCCGCTCCGATGTACAGGACACTGGCCAACCCGTTGAGAAGAACACCGGATACCAGCATGAGGATTCGAACTGGCATGGAATCAAAGTCTGGCAAAAAGGCCAGTGAGGTATCCACTGAAATGGCGATGACAACAACGTTGGCGACGGTTCCGAATCCCGGTCGTTGACGTAGCGGGATCCATAACAACAGCACAAGCGCACCGGTGATCGCGGTGATGACGCCAAAACTCAAAGAGAACCGCTCTGCCACACCCTGGTGGAAAACATCCCAGGGGTCCAAGCCGAGCCCGGCGGCGATCATCATCGCCATCGAGAAGCCGTACAGCCACAGGCCGAGGAACAGCGAGGCAAATCTACGTATGAGCACTCAGCCATCCTGCAGGCTCACTGGACACTTAACCCATAGCCAAGATGGCGATACTGGACTGGTCTAGCCGGGAACCGCAATCACCGTCATCGACCCGGGCGCCACTTCGGTGTATCCCGCATCCCTGACGGCGACGGCGTCGGAACTCAGCCGAGCCACAGCATCCGCCCATTGCGCCGGGTCCGCGTCACGAACCGAACACCGGAATCCGGCCTGAGCCCAGCGCCAGGCTTCCTCGTCGGACATGGCCGCCGCCAACAGCATTGACGCATGACCGACCTGTGCCGATGCTTTTCCCACGGTCATCTCGAGCGCGGGGTCAATCCACAGCACGGGCAGCTCAGGTATGGGCGGACCCGGGTTGTCGTGTTCGAGATCGGTGCCGCCGATCTGCATCTTCTTGATCCGCGGATCAAGTTCCCCGACAGGTCCGGGCACCAGAGCCCGGGCCTGGGCACCGCCGACCTCGACAGTGATTCCCGCGACATCCTGCGCCGCCAACCACTGCGCTCCCCGCGCGCGGCGCGACACCTTACGGATACGCCCACTCACCCATGCCGTGAAGTTGCCTTGCCACGGGCCGGGTTCGCCGTCCTCGGCCAACCCGACTCGCTCGTCGAGACACAAAGCGACCGCCGCCGATGCGGCCGCTTCCAGGAGCGAACTGCGCAGGGGCGGATCAGCTTTCGGGATATGCAGGACGATCGGCATCGCCAAAACCTGGGCGGGGTCGGCCGGATCGGGTCGGCCACCGTAACCCGCAGCCAGCACGGCGTGCCGGGCGCGCCAGAGCGCGTCCGGGCCCGACATCACCGCGGCGCAGGGGTCGTCGATCATGGGATCGGCACGCGCCGAACGCCGCCGTCGATCGCGTCTGCTGCTTCGACCTCGTCGCGAGTCACGCCGAGGATGAAGAGCACGGCGTCGAGGAACGGATGCGACAGCGCCGCGTCGGCAACCTCGCGCAGTGCCGGCTTCGCGTTGAACGCCACACCCAGGCCGGCAGCATTGAGCATGTCGATGTCGTTTGCGCCGTCACCGACGGCCACGGTCTGTTCCATGGGGACGCCGACCTGATCGGCGAACTTCCGGAGCGCGACCGCCTTGGCGGCGCGGTCGACAATTTCGCCGATCACTCGGCCGGTCAACTTGCCGTCGACGATTTCCAGGGTGTTGGCGTGAACGAAGTCCAGTTCGAGTTCGTGTGCCAATCCTTCGATGACCTGACGGAATCCGCCGGAGACAACGCCGCAATGGAAGCCGAGACGACGCAAGGTGCGGATGGTGGTGCGTGCACCTGGAGTCAGTTCGATGCTCGCAGCTACCTCGTCGATCACCGAGGCGTCCAGTCCCGCGAGGGTGGCCACCCGCTGATGAAGCGATTCGGTGAAGTCGATCTCGCCGCGCATCGCAGCTTCCGTGACAGCGCGAACCTCGTCTTCGACGCCGGCCTTGGCAGCGAGCATCTCGATGACTTCACCCTGAACGAGCGTCGAGTCGACGTCGAACACGATGAGACGCTTGGCGCGCCTTGCCAAACCGGCGCGCTCGACCGCGATGTCGACGTTCTCGAGTGCTGCGACTTCGGCAAGACCGGTGCGCAACTTCGCGTCTGCGTCGGCGCTGCCGGCGGAGCTGACACTGAGTTCCAGGCCTGTCACCGGGTAATCGGCAACACCGCGAATGGAATCGATGTTGGCGCCCTGCTTGGCCAACTCGCGTGCCACTCCGCGCATCGCGCGAGCATTCACGGGACTGCCGAGAACGACAACGGCGTGGGTGGACACAGCGGGCCGACCGGGATCTGCGCCGATTTCGATGTCGACGTTCATGCCGACCGTCGCCATCGCCTGCTCGAGTTCTTCTTGCAGCGCCTCCGGATCGTTCGGGCATGCAACGAGGACGCCGAGCGTGAGCCGACCTCGGATGACCACCTGCTCGACGTCGAGCAGGCTCACATTGTGCCGCGACAGTGCGGCAAACAGTACCGAGGTGACACCGGGCCGGTCAGGCCCGGTCACGGTCACCAGAACAGTGGTGTCTGAGGCACCCACCGAGAACTCCGATCATTTCTTGGAAATCGTGTCGTGATCGACATGCGTCGACACCTATTGTGCCAATCGGCAATCGAACAAGCGAAAGGCCCCACCCGTTGTTCGGGCGGGGCCTTTGGCGTTGACCTACGTGTAGGTCGGGTTGCTCATTTAGTGAGAACTGCCTTCGAGGGCGTCGTTCTTACTGTTGTGGCCGGGGCCGACGTGCGCTTCTGCGCGCATCCGCTCAACCATGTGCGGGTAGTGCAGTTCGAATGCCGGACGCTCGCTGCGGATGCGCGGCAACTCGGTGAAGTTGTGACGCGGCGGCGGGCAACTGGTTGCCCATTCGAGCGAGTTTCCGTAACCCCACGGGTCGTCGACCGTGACAACTTCGCCGTAGCGGTAGCTCTTGAAGACGTTCCAGATGAACGGCAGCGTCGAGGCACCGAGTACGAAGGCAAAGATTGTCGAGACCGTGTTCAGCGACGTGAAGCCGTCGGACGGCAGGTAGTCGGCGTAGCGACGCGGCATGCCTTCGGCGCCGAGCCAGTGCTGCACGAGGAACGTGCCGTGGAAGCCGACGAACGTGGTCCAGAAGTGCCACTTGCCGAGGCGCTCGTCCATCATGCGGCCGGTCATCTTCGGGAACCAGAAGTAGATACCGGCGTAGGTGGCGAACACAACGGTGCCGAAGACCACGTAGTGGAAGTGGGCAACCACGAAGTAGCTGTCCGTGACGTGGAAGTCGAGCGGCGGGCTCGCGAGGATGACACCCGACAGACCACCGAAGAGGAAGGTGATCAGGAAGCCGATCGAGAAGAGCATCGGCGACTCGAAGGTCAATTGCCCCTTCCACATCGTTCCGATCCAGTTGAATATCTTCACGCCTGTCGGCACTGCGATCAAGAACGTCATGAACGAGAAGTACGGGAGCAGAACAGCGCCGGTTGCGTACATGTGGTGCGCCCACACGGCGATCGACAGAGCTGCAATGGCGAGCGTTGCGTACACCAGACCGCTGTAGCCGAAGATCGGCTTACGGCTGAAGACCGGGAAGATCTCCGAGACGATGCCGAAGAACGGCAGCGCGATGATGTACACCTCGGGGTGACCGAAGAACCAGAACAGGTGCTGCCAGAGCAACACACCGCCTGTTGCCGGGTCGAAGATGTGACCACCCAGATGTCGGTCGACGAACAGGCCGAGCAGTGCAGCGGTCAGCAGCGGGAACGCCAGCAGGATGAGAATGCTGGTGATGAAGATGTTCCAGGTGAAGATCGGCATGCGGAACATGGTCATACCGGGTGCACGCAGGCAGATCACGGTGGTGATCATGTTGACGCCACCGAGGATGGTGCCGAGACCACCGACAGCGAGGCCCATGATCCAGAGGTCAGCGCCGACGCCCGGAGAATGCAGTGCATTCGTCAACGGGGTGTAGGCGGTCCAACCGAAGTCGGCTGCGCCACCGGGGGTCACGAATCCGGCCGTCGCGATGATCGCACCGAACAGGTACAGCCAGTAGCTGAACGCGTTCAGACGCGGGAACGCAACGTCGGGCGCGCCGATCTGCAGCGGAAGAATGTAGTTGGCGAAACCGAAGACGATCGGCGTCGCGTACAGCAGCAGCATGATGGTGCCGTGCATGGTGAACAGCTGGTTGAACTGTTCGTTCGAGAGAAACTGCATGCCGGGCACAGCTAGCTCGGCACGCATCATCAGTGCCATGAGGCCACCGATGAGGAAGAAGGCGATGGAAGTCGCCAAGTACATGATTCCGAGCACCTTGGGGTCGGTGGTCGTGATCATCTTGAAAATGAATGAGCCCTTGGGTCCCTGCCGCGGCGGGTAAGGCCTGGCTGCAGCTATCGCGGGGACTGGCTGGGGCGCTACGGCAGTCACTGATCCTCCTGAATGTGCCTTTGGTCGCTCCGCAGACTCCTTCGACAGAGCCTTTGGTCGCGCCGCAGGGTCCATTTCCCGGCGTGCGGGAAACGGCTTCTGGCTTGCGCTCATCGAATCGTAGACCGTGACCGTGACGCCTCGCGACCCGGTCCTACTCAGCGTCGTACTCGAGGGACCGTTTTGGCTCCCACTAAACGATCGACCTGCGGTTTATGTTCCCGAAGTGACGAGTGTGATCTCGTGTTGCGGCGTGTCGCACCTTGATTTCGCATCGCCAGGGAGTCGAAGCCCGAACTGTCCCGTTGTTCGGTCTGGTTGTTAAGGTCTGGCTTGCCTAACCTAGTACAGGAGTACCCGTGAAACACTTTGCTCGCCGAACCGCGGCGATTTCCGTCGTTGCCGCCCTGGCGTTGATCGTCCCCGCATGTTCGAGTGACGAGCCGGACACCACCGCGACGTCGACCGAACAGGGGGCATTTCCCCGCACGATCGAACACTTCCGCGGTAGCACCGAGATTCCGTCGCAGCCCAAGCGAATCGTTGCGCTCGACAACAGCTTCACCGACGCCACACTGCTCCTCGAGTCACCCCTCGTGGGATACGTCGACTACCGCGAGCCGGGATTGCCCGAATACCTCGGATCAACCCGCGACGAGTTCGCGGCCGACGCAATTTCCGTCGGAACAGTCGGCGCCGTAAGCCTCGAGAAGATCGCGGCACTCCAGCCCGATCTGATCATCTCGGCTGAAGTCCGCGACGGCAAGAACTACGAACAACTCTCCGCTATCGCCCCGACCGTGTTCACCCAAACGACGGGACCGACGTGGAAGGCCAACATCCGACTCGTCGGTGAGGCTCTCGGCAAGGAAGATCTTGCCGAGCAGAAGATCGGCGAATACGAAGCGCGTGCCGCCTCCGTCGGAAGCGCCGTCAACCAGGCCGCGAACAACCCGGTCATCTCCGTCGTCCGCTTCGCCGGCGAACCGACAGCACGCCTGTACCGCACCACCTCGTTCAGCGGCATCGTCCTCGAGGACGCCGGCCTCGCCCGCCCGAGCAACCAGGGCCCCGATCCTGCCGACCCGGGCAATATCATGATGAAGATCAGTCCAGAGCTGATCAACGAGGCCGACGCCGACGTCATCTTCGTCAGCACGTGGCAGGATCCCGAGGGCAAGAGCGCCGAAGCCGCGAAGCCGTTCCTCACGAGTCCGCTGTGGCAAACTCTGCGTGGCCGTACTGTCGACGTCGACGATTCGGAGTGGATGTCTCCGGTCAGTATTCAGGGCGCGCACCTGATTCTGGACGACCTCGCGGACACGTTCGGAGTGGACAAGTCGAGCAGCTAACCTAAAGCGGCGCCCGCCCACACAGGAAGCCGTCGACTTGACCGTTCTCTCCCGCATTACCGTTCGCCGCGTCTCGATACTCGGCATCGCAGCCACACTCCTTGTATTGAGTGGTTGTTCGTCGGACACCTCCGACGACATCGCCAGCAGCATCGTGCGGACCACGACGTCAATCGCCGGAGCCGGTGTCATGGGGCTCGCGCGCGATACGGCGAGCGCGTGCCCCACCCCGACGGCGGCCGACGCCGGAGCCGGACCCACGGTGACGCGACAGGTCGCGCACACGGCAGGCACGGCCGAGGTTCCTTCGGATCCTGCGCGCATCGTTGTGCTCGACAGTGCGTCGATGGACGCGGTGTGTGCATTGGGATTGTGGGAACGTGTGGTGGGCGCCGCGACGGGCGTCGATTCACCTCAGCCGTCGTACCTCGGTTTCGGCATTTCGGAGATTCCGAGCGTCGGCCCGGTAAGCGCGCCCGATATCACTGCAATCAAGGCAGCAGCACCGGATCTGATTCTCGGATCGAGCCCGGCGTCGGCGGACCTGTACGGGCAACTGACCGGGATCGCCCCGACAGTGTTTGCCGGTTCCGACCCGGTCTACTGGAAGTCGCAGTTCGCTCTGGCCGGCCAGGCTCTCGGCCGATCCGCCGCAGCAGCAGCCGCTCTGGACGGTTACCAACGGGACGCTCGGGAACTGGGCGAGTCTCTCAATTCGGCGCAGACGCAGGCATCTGTGGTGCGGTTCGATTCGGACTCGCTGAACATCGAGGGCCCCGCCTCGTTCTCGGGTCAGATTCTGAGCGATGTCGGGGTGCGCCGGCCTCCGGCACAACGACTCACCGACACCGTGACCGCCGAGGTTCCCGCCGACGATCTCAGCGCCGCCGAAGGGGATCTGATCTACGTGCTGTTCGACGGTCCGAACGGACTGAAGTACGGAACCGAGGTGATGAAGAGCGACCAGTGGCACGATCTGGGAGCGCCCTCCGGGAACCGTGTCTTCGTCGCCGAGGACGAGATCTGGAACGGCAACGGTATGACTGCCGCGCGCGCGGTTCTCGACGACCTTCAGCACACCCTCAACGGATACGCGAGCTGACGCGATGCCGATCCCTGAGTTCATTGTCGAGTTGCGCGAAAAAATCGGTCACGCGCCACTGTGGCTGTCCGGAGTCAGTGTCGTCATCCGCGACGACGAGGGCCGCGTGCTCCTCACCCGCCGCGCCGACAACGGATTGTGGGCAGTGGTGTCCGGCGTTCTCGAGCCCGGCGAGGAACCCGCGTCGGCTGCCGTTCGCGAAGCCAAGGAAGAGACGGGCGTCGACGCGGAGTTGGTTCGCATCACGAGTGTTGATGTGACAGAACCTATTACGTACCCCAATGGGGATATCACGCAATATCTCGACGTTTGTTTCCTGGCCCGCTGGACGAGCGGCGACGCGCATGTCGCGGACGACGAGAATCTCGAGGTTGCGTGGTTCGAGCCCGACAACCTGCCGTCGGATCTGACCGACACGTCGCGCCTGCGTCTGGAAAAAGCGTTGCAGGACAAGGCAGAAGCCTGGTTCTCGGCGAGCTAGCCCTCCCCTACCGACATGCCGCTGACGACGGGTCAGGATTTCCACGACGATGTATTTGTCTTGCGACGACTTGTTTCATACCGACCATTGTTGTTGACTGCTGCAACCAGTCGGTGTCGTGAAATCGCGCGAGCAACAGAGTCTGGCAGAACACGTAGGCAAATTCTTGCCGAAAAGCCTCAAGCGCTTCGTCCGGCGATCACCCTTTCATCCGGGCTCGATCCGCCATCATCAGAAACGTCGGGGTCTGCTCACCGAATTCCTCTTTTCAAGTTGAGCAGAAACCAAGTGACATCACGATCGATGCCGAATCTTTTGGCGTATAGGTTTGAACACGTTCGGCGTCGTCAATGCTGTGCTAGATCTACACCATGCACTGGATCAAATGTTCGGCGTCCGAGTTTATGTCTCATGGCGCATGATCTGAACTGGATCGCTCGAGGCGAACAAAAGTTGCCCGGGTATCGAAAATCCAATGCTGTTTGATCCTCCAGCAGTGATTTTCAGTGTTGATGGATCCTCGCGAGCGAATCTCTAGAAGTCCGAATTCCAATCAGGAAGCGCGAAATTATGCGTTTTTCCAACAACTAGAAACTCCCACCTTCCGCGTGTCACTCGTGCTCAAAACCCGTTCCTCCTGTCAAAGCCGTATCAGCGGCTAACTAGTAAGTGCGGAGGTTACAGCTACAGCGAGTTCCCCAGGAACTAAGACGGAACTCATACATGCGCACGCCACTACGGTCTCGTTGACTAGCAAGCTCCTGGACTACCGACATCCTGAGAGTCTGATACTCCCGGAGGAGAGATAATGTGCAAGTTCTCACTGCGAGTGCCGCGCAGGCGATGACCGCGCAGTCCCTCAGTCTCGGGGATCGACCACAGGACCGCTCCTGCTGGTAGTAAGGTGACCGCTGGACAATCTAAAGGACCTTGAAACACTGAGGCTCGATTTCGTAGCACAGTGTCGGACAAGAGCACGGAACACAGAAAGTGCAATTATGGCAATGGTGGCACAGGAAGGACGACGCCCATGAGCAAAGCACTTCCTACAGAGCTGACCGCCGCGCAGGCCATCTCCTACTACTCCGGCGATGAGTGGGAGATATTCGTTGCCGAACTTGTCGAAGGACTTAGCGCCGACAGCGCTTATGTGCTTGTCAAGCGTATGGGTGGACCTGGCGACTTGGGGATCGATATTGCAGGCTTCAAGAGTTCCCAAGGATTCGAAGCATCGTGGGATGGATATCAATGTAAGCAATATGCAAAACCGCTCAGTCCAGCGGCTGCTTGGGTCGAGATCCTTAAAGTAATCCGGGCCGTCGTTGCTGAAGAATGTGTAATGCCAGAAGCGTATATATTCATGGCACCGAAAGGCGTTGGATTAAGCTTGAATAAATTGCTTAGACAACCCTCAAAGGCAAAGTTGGAGTTTAGTAAATGGCTTCAAGATCACAACCCGACGCCTGCCATGTCTCCACTTGAGCGTGCGTCCGTAGAAAAACAGATGAGTGAGACCGATTTCTCAATCTTCGACGCTATGCAACCACGCGAGATTATAACCTTACATTCCAAGACACGCTACCACTCCCTCCGATTTTCGACGCCACTTCCAGATCGAAATGTAACAGTTCCCGACGATATCGGCGGGCTTACCGGGGAAGAAGCCCGATACGTCGATCAGCTTGTTGCTGTCTACCAACAACGCCACCCCGATGACATTTTGACTCGCGAAACCGTGGCCGAACACCCGGCTAAAGGCACGCATTTCCGCCGCCAGCGTCGAGCATTTTTTAGAGCTGAGACTCTACGCGTATATGCACGAGAATCAACCCCGCCCGGGACGTTTGAAGATCTACAGAGCGATCTACATGCCGGAGTCATTGAAGTCGCAGACAACGACCACGCCGACGGATACGCGCGCGTCCAAAGTGTTCTATCCGAATCTGGGAAGATTGACCTAGCAAATCATCGCCTCGTCGAAAAAACCGACCACGAGGATCGCAAGGGAATTTGCCATCAACTCGTCAATGACGAGCGTCTAACGTGGATCGACGGTACGCAATGAAACCGTTCAATACGCCAATTGAAGTGGCCGTCCGGGTACTGAATGTCTTGGCAGAATCGCATCCACGTGCCTTGGACATCGGGATGCTCGTGATGTTGGATCATGTGGTACTTAACACCGCTGACCTTGGCGGACCGCCCAGCATTCAACCCGCATTACCCGCGCGCGTGGGGCAGATAGCGGTTAAGCGGCCCGCCATACAGCATGGCCTTCGTGTCCTACTCAAAGCTAACCTGGTAGAACCACAAGCCAGTGATAGCGGCATCGAATATCTCGCCAGGGAAGAATCTCAATACTTTCTCGACCTTCTTGATTCTTCGTACGCACAAAAACTCGCTACCCGGAGTCGGTGGGCTATCGAACACTTCGGCATACTGAGTACAGCTGAGATGCGCGTTCAGATGCGCTTGTTCCTAGATGCATGGGTTGAGGAATTTGACTTGAGCGAGAACTCTAGGACTGCCCAATGACGAACAGAATTCTGATAACGCATTTGGCATTCATTGGGGAAAATGTGCCGACCGCGCAAGTGGAATTCGGGCCTGGAGTTACCATCATCCGTGGCCCTTCGGACACAGGCAAGTCGTTCATTGCGGACTCAATCGACTACATGCTTGGAGGCAGCACCCTCCGCACGATCCCTCAAAGCGCAGGGTATTCGACCATCCTCCTGGGGATGAAGCTCCCGGACGGCACTCAGATAACACTCGCGCGCGGCGTCAAAGGCGGTGGGTTCTCTCTATACGAGGGCAAGCTGACGAAGCTTCCCGAGAACCCGCCTCAGCGGACTCTTGGAGAAAAGCACGATGCTCGGTCGGAGAACAACCTTTCCAACTTCTTACTTGCACATCTGGATATTTCGGGTCGGCAACTTCGCCGGAACCAGAGCAATGAAAAGGATTCTCTGAGTTTCCGAGACCTAGCTCGCCTATGTGTAATAGACGAGAACCAAATTCAGTCGCCCACCCCTCCCCCATTGTCTGGGCAGCGCACGAGCGAGACCAAAGAAAAGTCAGCACTCAAAATGCTGCTCCTCGATGAGGATGATTCCGCCCTAATAACAGTGTCAAAACCGGCCGAACGCAAAGCCGTGGGCAAGGCAAAATCCGAAGTACTCTACCAACTTCTGGCTGACGCACGGAGGAAGATCGAGGCACACCCGAGCCGACAATCTTTGAAGGATCAGCTTGTTCTTATGGAGTCTTCTATTTCTGCAGCAAGCGGGGCGATCGAGAGTTCGTCGCAGGCTCGAGCAAGGATTGCTCAGGATTTAGCCACCGTACAAAACAGTCTGCAAGATGTCCGCCGCCGGTTGCGCGAACTCCAAGGACTTCAGTCAAGGTTTGCATTGCTTTCTGAGCAGTACGACCTAGACATAGAACGACTCGACATGGTCCACGAAGCTGGCGGTTTACTGGGATATTTGTCCCCCGGCACCTGTCCATTCTGTGGGGCCGAGGAAAATCATCAGAAAGACACTTTCGGCAACACGCATGGCAATTTGCCCTTTGGATCAGTCATCAAAGGCGAACGCGCCAAAACTGAAGGACTCCGCGCCGATATTGAACTTGCCATGGAAGACCTGGATAGCGAGGCTCAGCGACTCAAGACACGCGAAGCAGCCCTAACGCAAGAAATCGATGATGGGCAGCGTGCGGTAAGGCAGGCGGACCTCGACCTCCGACCCCACCAATCTGGGCTCGCCGAACTCATCGGCACCCGATTGAGTGTGGAAACCGCTTTGGTGGTGCATGAACAAATTTACGATCTTGAAGAACTACTCAAAACCGTCGAGTTTGAATCGAAGCCGGTGAAGGCGATCGCAGCAGAGCCTCTATCCGTAGAGGCGGCAACGGGACTGTCGGAACATATTCAGGAGCGCTTGATCGCCTGGGGTTTCCCCAACGCCGATAACGTTAGATTCGATCGGAGTGATTTTGACATCGTCGACGACGAACAGCTTCGCTCTGCCCACGGCAAGGGAGTCAGGGCCGTTCTACATTCGGCGTTCACTTTGGCCTTGGCAGATCATTGCTTTGCCAATGATCTGCCGCACCCTGGGTTCGTTGTTCTAGATTCCCCGTTGGTGACCTATAAGCCTCCGAAACCAGGTGCCGAGGCGGAGACAGATGAGGAGTCCAAGCGGCGGCTTGACCCATCAGTCATCGGAAGGTTCTATCGTGATCTCCAGGAGAACGTTACTGCCCAGGTCATCGTAATGGAGAACACCGATCCCCCGGATGAACTGGCTGTGGAAACTTCGGACATCGAGTTTACGGCGTCCACCGAAGGCCGTTGGGGATTCCTCGCACGATCCAGGAAGGTCTAGCTTCAACGGTGCGACACATTGAATCAGGTAGCGAATAGTCCGACACCTGGTTCGTACAATACTGTGGATGCTAGTGCCTTGTTCTCAAGGTTTTCGATGGACAGCTTTCGCGGGTAGCTGAGCGCGGATTTCGTCCATCCAACGGTATGCGGGTTCCAACCGCGTGTTCGACTGGCTCGCGGACGCAAGGACGATAATCCTTGCTCGCTGCGCCACACCAGCACGTATCAGTGTCCCCCGGCGTGCCCTACCGAACGGATGCTGATGTCAATTACTGGCCTCCCCAGTTCATCGAACGGAAGCAAACTGCCCGGAACTGCAGAATCCCTGCAGTTCCGGGCCTCCCATCAGCCCTTACGGGCAGGACCTAAAACAGCGACCTTAAAATCCTAGAAATCCCAGAAAATCCTAGAAGTCCCAGTCGTCGTCTTCGGTGTTGATGGCCTTGCCGATGACGTAGGAGCTGCCCGAGCCGGAGAAGAAGTCGTGATTCTCGTCGGCGTTGGGTGAAAGTGCCGACAGGATAGCCGGATTGACGTCCGTCTCGTCCTTCGGGAACAGGCCTTCGTAACCGAGATTGTTGAGCGCCTTGTTCGCGTTGTAACGCAGGAACTTCTTGACGTCCTCGGTCAGTCCGACCTCGTCATAGAGATCCTGGGTGTACTCGACCTCGTTCTCGTACAGCTCGAAGAGAAGCTCGAACGTGTAGTTCTTGAGCTCTTCGCGCTCTGCCTCGGACAGCTGCTCGAGGCCCTTCTGGTACTTGTAGCCGATGTAGTACCCGTGCACGGCCTCGTCGCGGATGATGAGGCGGATGAGGTCGGCCGTGTTGGTGAGCTTGGCCCGCGAGGACCAGTACATCGGCAGGTAGAAGCCCGAGTAGAAGAGGAAGCTCTCGAGCAGGGTCGACGCGACCTTGCGCTTGAGCGGCGACTCACCGTTGTAGTAGTCGAGAACGATCTGAGCCTTGCGCTGCAGGTTCGGGTTTTCCTCCGACCAGCGGAAGGCGTCGTCGATGTCGGGCGTGGAGCACAGCGTCGAGAAGATGGAGCTGTAGCTCTTGGCGTGCACCGATTCCATGAAGGCGATGTTGGTGTACACCGCTTCTTCGTGTGGAGTGATGGCGTCGGGGATGAGGCTGACGGCGCCGACGGTTCCCTGAATGGTGTCGAGCAGCGTCAGACCCGTGAATACGCGCATCGTGAGCTGCTGCTCAGGCGCGGTCAGAGTCCCCCAGGACGGGATGTCGTTGGAGACCGGCACCTTTTCGGGCAGCCAGAAGTTACTGACGAGGCGGTCCCACACCTCGGCGTCCTTCTCGTCCTGGACGCGATTCCAGTTGATTGCGGAAACGCGACTGACCAGCTTGACCATGATTCCTACCTAGCGCGAGAGATACTGCCGAATGTTGGCTTGCCTGAACACTACCCGTTGTGTCCGACTCCAGACGCCAACACAACAAGATGTGTCGTACGCGCCCACCCGCCAACGCGAAAAATGTGATATCAATTAAATATCACTTACCGATGAGGAAGCGAGTCTCACATGACCAGCACGCCCACCGTGGCCGAGAAACCAACCGGAGTTGCCACCACCACAATCGCCGAACGCCCAGGTTGGGACCTGTCGGGCAGTTGGATGCTCCTCGGCGGATTGATTCTGTTCCTCGGCGGAATCGCCCTGGCTGTTGTCGGAGGGCTCCTCGGACTCATAGCGCTGATCCCGATCGGAGTGGTGCTGTTCCTCGCGTCACTCCCCGCACTGATCGGCCTGACACTGGTGCAGCCGAACCAGGCGCGTGTTCTGCAATTCCTGGGAAGTTCGTACAGCGGCACATTGCGCACCCCCGGACTGCGCTGGACAAACCCGCTGACCGTGCGTCGTTCCATCTCCACCCGCATCAGAAACCACGAGACCGGCCAGTCCAAGGTCAACGACGCCGACGGCAACCCCATCGAGATCTCGGCCGTTGTCGTCTGGCAGGTGGCCGACACCGCGCTCGCGTCATTTCAGGTGGACGACTACGAGGAGTTCGTCTCGGTTCAGACCGAGGCAGCTGTACGCCACATCGCCGGCAGTTACCCGTACGACGCCGAAGGCCGAGTCTCGTTGCGGGAGAACGCCGACATCATTACAACGACGCTGTCGGAGGAAGTTCACGCCCGCGTGCGGGCGGCAGGGGTCGAAGTGATCGAGACCCGCATCAACCGGCTTTCCTACGCACCGGAAATCGCCAGCGCGATGCTGCGCCGCCAACAGGCGGGCGCTGTCATCGCAGCCCGGACTCAGATCGTCGAAGGCGCAGTGTCGATGGTGGACATGGCACTCAAGCAGCTGGAGGAAAAGCACGTCGTCGAACTCGACGAGGAACGCAAGGCCACGATGATCAGTAACCTTCTGGTCGTGCTGTGCGGTGACCGCGACGCACAACCGGTGCTCAACACCGGTTCGCTCTACCAGTAAAGGGAAGGCCACATGGCCACGGATCCAGCTCCGAGATCAGAGCGGAAGAAGATCCTTCTTCGGTTGGACCCGGCGGTGCACGACGCTCTTGCCCGCTGGGCCGCCGACGACCTCCGAAGTACCAATGCCCAGATCGAATTCCTACTCCGACGGGCGCTCACCGAGCACGGCCGAATGCCGAAGAACGCCGGCAAGATGCATGGTCCCGGCCGGCCGCCGTCCTAGCAGAGAAAATGCCCCCGTGCGCCTTTCCGGTAGTGGTTACTACCAAAAAGGCGCACGGGGGCGGAGCTCTTTACAGCATGCAGGAAACGCAGCCCTCGACCTCGGTGCCTTCGAGTGCCAGCTGACGCAGACGGATGTAGTAGAGCGTCTTGATGCCCTTACGCCATGCGTAGATCTGCGCCTTGTTGATGTCGCGGGTGGTGGCGGTGTCCTTGAAGAACAAGGTCAGGGACAGGCCCTGGTCGACGTGCTGCGTTGCGGCAGCGTAGGTGTCGACGATCTTCTCGTACCCGATCTCGTAGGCATCCTGGTAGTACTCCAGGTTGTCGTTGGTCAGGTAGGGCGCCGGGTAGTAGACGCGACCGATCTTGCCTTCCTTGCGGATCTCGATCTTCGATGCCACCGGGTGGATGGAGCTGGTGGAGTAGTTGATGTACGAGATCGAACCGGTGGGCGGCACGGCCTGCAGGTTCTGGTTGTAGATGCCGTGCTTCTGCACCGACGCCTTCAGCTCACGCCAGTCGTCCTGCGTCGGAATGTGAAGGTCGGCGGCGGCGAACAGTCCACGAACCTTCTCCGTGGCCGGCTCCCACACCTGGTCGGTGTACTTGTCGAAGAATTCACCCGACGCGTACTTCGACTGCGGGAAGCCCTTGAAGTAGGAACCGCGCTCGATGGAGATCCGGTTCGATGCCCGCAGAGCGTGGAACAACACGGTGTAGAAGTAGATGTTCGTGAAGTCGATGCCTTCTTCGCTGCCGTAGAAGATTCGCTCACGAGCAAGGTAGCCGTGCAGGTTCATCTGGCCGAGACCGATGGCGTGAGAGTCGTTGTTGCCCTGCTCGATCGACGGCACGGAGTAGATGTGCGTCTGATCCGACACCGCGGTCAAGCCGCGGATCGCGACCTCGATGGTCTTGGCGAAGTCGGGCGAGTCCATGGTCTTCGCGATGTTCAGCGAACCTAGGTTGCAGGAGATGTCCTTGCCGACGTGGCTGTAGGTCAGGTCCTCGTTGAACTCGGACGGCGTGGAGACCTGCAGGATCTCCGAGCACAGGTTCGAGTGCGTGATCTTGCCTTCGATGGGGTTGGCCTTGTTCACCGTGTCCTCGAACATGATGTACGGGTAGCCCGATTCGAACTGCAACTCTGCGACGGTCTGGAAGAATTCGCGAGCCTTGATCTTGGACTTGCGAATTCGCTTGTCGTCGACCATCTCGTAGTACTTCTCGGAGACGTTGATGTCGGAGAACGGAACGCCGTAGATGCGCTCGACGTCGTACGGCGAGAACAGGTACATGTCCTCGTTCTTCTTCGCCAGCTCGAACGTGATGTCCGGGATCACGATGCCGAGCGACAGCGTCTTGATGCGGATCTTCTCGTCGGCGTTTTCACGCTTGGTGTCGAGGAAGCGGTAGATGTCGGGGTGGTGTGCGTGCAGGTAGACGGCACCGGCACCCTGACGCGCTCCGAGCTGGTTTGCGTACGAGAACGAGTCCTCGAGGAGCTTCATGATCGGGATGACACCCGAGCTCTGGTTCTCGATCTTCTTGATCGGCGCACCATGCTCACGAATGTTGGTGAGCAGCAACGCAACTCCGCCGCCACGCTTGGAGAGCTGCAGAGCCGAGTTGATGGAGCGCCCGATGGACTCCATGTTGTCTTCGATGCGAAGGAGGAAGCAGGATACGGGCTCGCCGCGCTGCTTCTTGCCGGAGTTGAGGAATGTGGGGGTTGCGGGCTGGAAGCGACCGGCAATGATCTCGTCGACAAGTTCGACGGCCAGATCTTCGTTGCCGGCAGCCAACGTCAGGGCCACCATGCACACGCGGTCTTCGAAACGCTCGAGGTAGCGCTTTCCGTCGAACGTCTTGAGCGTGTAGGACGTGTAGTACTTGAACGCGCCCAGGAACGTCGGGAAGCGGAACTTCTTGGAGTACGCGTGATCGATCAGGAACTTCACGAACGTACGTGAATACTGATCGAGAACCTCAGGCTCGTAGTAGTTTTCCTCGACGAGGTAGTCGAGCTTCTCGTCGAGATTGTGGAAGAACACCGTGTTCTGGTTGACGTGCTGCAGGAAGTACTGACGGGCCGCCGCGACATCCATCTCGAACTGGATCTCGCCGTTTGCGCCGTACAGGTTGAGCATGGCATTGAGTGCGTGGTAGTCGAGACCGTTGGTGGAATCACCGCCGCGTGCGTCACGTTCTACGCTTCCAGCCGCGATCGTGTCAGTGATGGTTGGCGCCACTGCCCGTTCTCCTTCTCTGCTTCGAGATGATTCCAGAACTCCCCCAAGCCTTCTCGTACCCGTTCGACGTCCTCGGCAGTGCCCATGAGTTCGAAGCGGTACAGAAAAGGAACGTGGCATTTCTGGGAAATGATGTTTCCTGCGTAACAAAAGGATTCACCGAAATTGGTGTTTCCTGCCGCGATCACAGCTCTGATCAACGACCTGTTGTGTGGATTGTTCAAAAAACGAATGACCGGCTTGGGCACATAGCTGGTGTCGCGGCCTGTCACTGTTGCCCCGCCGCCGTAAGTCGGCAGGATCAGTACATAGGGCTCGTCGACGAGAAATGAGCCGTCACGGTCATGGATGGGTATGCGTGTCGCAGGCAGCCCGAGACGTTGAACGAATCGGTGGGTGTTCTCCGACACGCTGGAGAAATAAACCAGCGAAGTCATCGGTTGTCACCATTTCCTCATGCGGTGCCCGGAACTTTCGACTATTCAACACTTTCAACTACAGGGCCGACAGCGTCGTCGGCCACCGACGCGGTCGCGCTTCAAGCAGCGACGGCCAGCGTCTTGATGCGATCGGGACGGAAACCCGACCAGTGATCTTCACCGGCAACCACGACGGGTGCCTGGAGGTATCCGAGCGCCATGACGTAGTCACGTGCCTCGGCATCCTCGGTGATGTCGATGATGTCGTATTCGAGACCGGCCTTGTCGAGGGCGCGGTAGGTGGCATTGCACTGAACGCAAGCGGGCTTGGTGTAGACGGTGATGCTCATGAGAGTCCCTCTTTCGCTTAGCCAACAAAGGCCGATGTAGTGATGTTCAGCACCGATTCGACCGATTGCCGGAGCTTCGCTCGAGGCGTTCCGCGTTGTGGTCTCTCAGTGCTCAAGACACTACACCTAGTGGCCGACAGAATCACATAACCGAAGATGTTGTGAGTCACATAGATGAAATTCCCAGGTCGACCCAGCTCAGCACCCATAACTCCGCGCCAATTCCACGCTGTGTCGGCGTGTCGGCGCTCACATGTGCGCCGCCTACTCGACCGGGTCTCGGAACACCCCGCAGCTCTACCATGAGCGACGTGGAATCAGCCCCGATCGACCTCCCCAGCGACGAAGCCCCACGCCACCTGGCATCTGTTCTCGAGGCAACGCAGATAACGCCAGGGATGCGCAGAATCACCTTCGGCGGCGCCGGCCTGGCCGACTTCGTATCAAGTGCCCTACCCGACGAACGGGTGCTTGTCCGGTTCCCACTCGAGCCCCCACACGCGCGTAGTTACACAGTGCGCCGCTGGAGCGCGGACACCGGCGAGCTCGATATCGACTTCGTTCTGCACGGACACGGCGGGGCGGCGCGCTGGGCCGAGACGGCTATCCCCGGCGACACTGTGCACCTGTCGAGCGCCAACGGATGGTTCCGCCCGCCCGAGAACATCGAGTGGCTGACGTTGCTCGCCGACCACGCCGCACTCCCCGCAGTCGGCCGAATTCTCGAGAGCCTGCCGGCCGGGATTTCCGTACAGCTGATCGCGCAGATTCCCGATCCGAGCGAGCAGCAGAGCTTCACGACCGCAGCCGACGCCGACATCCGATGGATCGGTGACGCCGACTCCCTTCTCACCGAGTTGGCCGCCGATCCCCTACCTCCCGGCACCGGATACGTCTGGTGCGCACTCGAGGCCGCAGCAGCGCGCAAGGTTCGCGCCTACCTGCGTCACACGCTGAAGATCCCCGTGACCGCCATGCACACCATGGGTTACTGGCGCGCCGACAAGGAGAACTGGGAACGTCGCTATGCTCTCGTCGCGGAGCGCATCGACGAGGCAATGGGCGCAGCAATGATGGCGGGCAAGGACTTCGAGTCCGTTCGTGATGCCGTCGACGCCGCCATGGAACGCGAAGGCCTGTAGCGCGGCCGACCCCGGCTGACATGAAACGAGGGTCACGCCTGTCCGGCGTGACCCTCGTTCGAGAACTGGTACAGATTATGCGTTGACGAGCGTCTTCGTGGCGTCGACCAGGTCTGCGACAACCTTGGACACCTGTGCGACAACCTCAGCGTTCTCGCGTGCGTGCGAGGTGCCGAACTTGTCGAACGTGCTTGCCACCGCAAGAGCGGAATCGCTGAGCACGTTGCCGCCGGCAATGCCGACAGCCTTGACCGTGTCGTCGTTGGCCCACTTCGCACCGTTGCCGCTGGGCGATGCGCTGATGACTGCAACCGGCTTGCCGGAGACAGCACCTGCGCCGTAGGGACGCGAGATCCAGTCGATGGCGTTCTTGAGGACAGCGGGGATGGTGCCGTTGTACTCGGGGGTGACGAGCAGGAAGGCGTCGGCATTGCCGGCTGCGGCCCGCAGGGCGTCGACTGCGGGGATCGATGCACCTTCGACGTCGAGGTCTTCGTTGTAGAAGGGAACGTCGGCGAGGCCTTCGAAGATCGTCAGGGCAGCACCCTCCGGCGCAGCGGACACTGCAGTCTCGGCGAGCTGACGGTTGACGGATCCGGCGCGCAGGCTTCCGACGAGAACGAGAACATTGCTCTGTGACATTGGGTGATTCCTTCGAGATTGGTGCGGTGGGCGGCTCTGGTTGAAAGTTATACCCTCTAAACGGACCACGGTCCACTTATATTCCGCAGCCATGTAACCTCGACCGGGTGAGCGCAATCCCCCTACCCCAGATCGGCGCGCAACCGGCCGAGCGCGGCGACGCCGCACGTAACCGGGCACTTCTGCTCGACGCCGCAGCGCTGCTCGTGGCCGAACGCGGAGTCGACGCCGTCACCATGGACGCCGTCGCGTGCCGCGCAGGTGTGGGCAAGGGCACAGTCTTTCGCCGCTTCGGCAGTCGTGCCGGATTGATGCAAGCACTCCTGGACCACACCGAGCGAGAGTTGCAGCACGCCTTCATGTTCGGTCCGCCGCCACTGGGGCCTGGCGCGCCGCCGATAGACCGACTGGTCGCCTTCGGTCGCGCCCGCATCGCCATGGTCGAGGTCCAGGGCGACGTTCTCCGCGCTGCCGAGAACGCGCCGGAGTTTCGCTTCGGTGGCCCGGCCCGCTCGCTGAGCATCGCGCACGTGATCAGTTTGCTCCGCACGGCCGGCGTCGAGGGCGATCTGGAACTTCTCGCCTCGGCACTATTGGCGCCACTCGAAGCGTCGTTGGTTCTGTACCAGGTTCGCGACCTCGGGATGACGACGGAAAGACTCGCTGACGGTTGGGAAAATCTTGCCCGGCGCGTTACTCGATGTTGAAGACCTCGAACACATTCCAGCGCCTAGTCTGAGCCAATGCGCATCGCAGCCGCCGTCCTCGGCCTCCTCGCCATCGCAGCCGTCAGCGGCTGTTCCAGCAACTCGGAAACACCGGACTCGGTCGCCGATCCCGCAGGGCGGGTATTCATCTCCACCCAGGTGGACGGAACCCCGATTCCCGGCGGCGGCCCGCTGTCCCTCGACTTCACGACGCCCGGCCTGGTGGCGGCGACTGCCGGCTGCAATACAGCGAGCGGCGCAGTCGAATTCACGGACGGCAAGATCGCCACCGACACGATGGCCTCGACGATGATGGCGTGTGAGCCCACCGTCATGGAATCCGATGCTTGGGTGACAACGCTCCTTTCCGCGCAGCCGTCCTGGACACTGTCCGGTGACACGCTCACGCTCACCACCGACACGATCACCGTCACGCTGGCCGACAAGAAGGTCGTCGACCCGGACCGTCCTGTTCAGGGCACTGCCTGGACCGTGACGTCGCTCATCACTCCCGACGCCGTCACATCCAGCCTGGCACTCGAAACCTCGGCGCCGGAACTCACGATCGCCGCCGACGGATCGGTTACCGGCAGCACCGGATGCAACCGCATGATGGGCTCGGCAACGGTCACCGACACCACCATCACCTTCGCCCCGATGGGAACCACGAGGATGGCGTGCGAGCCAGAAGTTGCCGACATCGAACGGCACGTCCTGACAGTGCTCGACGGTGAGGTCACCGTCGCCGTCGACGCCGCAACCATGACGCTCCGCAAGCCCGACGGCAACGGCTTGATCCTGACAGCCCAGGCTTGATCGAACGAGTCCGACTCAGACGTTCTCGGCCAGCCAGCGCCCCAATTCGCGGGCGCTGGCATCGATTTGGGCCGGCCAGTCCAGAGCGGAATCGTCAGCCTGATCGCTCACATGCTTGACCAACCGGCACCGAGCACCGGCGGCCCGCGCCGCGTAGGCGACCGCAAAACCTTCCATGTCCACCAGATCGGCCCGCTGCGCGAGCGCATCCCGGACGGCCGCGTCGGAGACAAACGCGTCGCCGGTGGCCAGAACCGAATCGTCGCCGTCGACTAAGGCCAGTCGATCCACAACCTCGTGGCCGAACGATCTGATCGCCGCACTGCTGATGTCGTGATTGATCACGACACCCGGCACGAACAACCCGCCGTGATGCACGTGCAGCGCGCCTGCAGTGCCGATATTGACGACCAACGGCAACTCTCCGGGAAGAAACCGTGCCAGCGCCGACGCGACTGCCGTTGCCGCACTGACCTTTCCGATACCGGTGATCACCAACTCGAACTCCTGCGGAACGTACGCCGCCTCCGCCTTGGTTGCGCTGACCACCAGAACTTTCTTCGCACTCATGCGCGAGACGATACCGGTCGCTAAAGTTCCCTCATGGCCACATTGCGCGAGAGCATCATCGACGAACTAGGCGCGAAGCCGTCCATCGAGCCGGCGGCCGAAGTCCGCACCCGGG
The DNA here is from genome assembly GCF_013277795.1 of Rhodococcus sp. MS16. NCBI lineage: Bacteria > Bacillati > Actinomycetota > Actinomycetes > Mycobacteriales > Nocardiaceae > Rhodococcus > Rhodococcus sp. MS16. Next base: position 277,702 of record NZ_VBTM01000004.1, on the reverse strand, counting down.
TTCAGTTCCTGAAGGACTATCTGCTGTCCACTCCTGCCAAGGGATACGTGCTGGGCATCAGCGGCGGGCAGGACAGCACACTGACCGGTGCGCTCGCTCAGCGCGCGGTGACAGAACTGCGTGAGGAGGGCCACGACGCCGAGTTCGTTGCCGTTCGATTGCCGTACGGCGAGCAGGCCGACGAGTCCGACGCGCAGATCGCGCTCGGTTTCATCAAGCCCGACCGCAGCCTGACCGTCAACGTCAAGCCAGGAGCCGACGCCACAGCCCGTGAAGCTTCCGAGGCCCTAGGCGACGGTGAACTGCGAGACTTCGTGCGCGGCAACATCAAAGCTCGGGAGCGCATGATGATCCAGTACGCCATCGCCGGCCAATTGGGGTACATCGTGATCGGCACCGATCACGCTGCCGAGGCCATCACGGGATTCTTCACCAAGTTCGGCGACGGCGGAGTCGACATCACACCGCTGACCGGCCTGAGCAAGAGGCAGGGCGCCGCACTGTTGCAGGAACTGGGCGCGCCCGAGAGCACGTGGCGCAAAGTGCCCACCGCAGACCTCGAAGACGACCGCCCCGCCCTCCCCGACGAGGTGGCGCTTGGCCTTACCTACGCCCAGATCGACGACTACCTCGAAGGCAAGGACGTCTCCACGGAGGTATCCGACAAACTCGAGAAGATGTACTTGAACACCCGTCACAAGCGGACCGTTCCGGTTACCCCGCTCGACACCTGGTGGCGCTAGCCGGCCAGGCCCCACCTACATGCACGCGGCGCCCACCTTCCGAGAGGAAGGTGGGCGCCGTGCTTCGTTCTGCTGTTATCAGCTGGCCGAGAGGCTGCCGAAGATGTTGCCCAGGCTGCCGAACGGGCCGGCAGGCTCGTCCTTCAGCGCGAAGTTGGTGGTGCAACCGTTGAACTTCACGGCGTCGACGTGGGTCAGCCCGGCATCGGCGCGACCGATACTGACGCCGTAATGCTCAACCGTAGCGTCGGGGTTTGCTGCGGCGATTGCCGCGAGGTCCGTCGGAACGTTCTTAGGGGCACCGCCGATGTCACGGGTACTGATCCACTTGCCGTTCTGGATGTTGGTGTGTGCTCCGCCGTTGGTGGTGTCAACGGAGTCGTTTCCGTTTGCTACCCAGTACACGGTCGCAAATCCATTGTCAGCCGGGTTCGTGGTGCCGCTCAGACGCAGCTGGAACGATGCCTGTGAACTGGCTGCCTTCTCCGCGAAGCCGATCTCCGTCTTGACGGCGTCAGAGAGCTTGATCGAGCCGGCGGAGTGGTACGACACCGAACGGTTGTCAGGCGAGGGTGCGGTGATCTCCAGCTTCAGTGAACCATCCGTATCGAGGACATCGGTGTCCGAGTAGAAGGCAACCTGCTTCTTCTCGTCGTCGAACGGAATGCCCCAGCCATTGGGGGTTGTCTCGGTCGACAGTGCCGAGCAGGTGAAGCCTGCGGCGGGGGCATCGGAAGAACCGAGTGAGCCGGTGGTCGCTCCGGCAAGTGCCGGAGCCGTCAGCGCTGCTGCGCCGACGAGAGCAAAAGCGAAACCGAGACGACGTGTGGAATTGCGGGACATGTAAGTACCTTTCACCATTCACGGGGGGAATTACGACAAAAGGTAACACATGAATTTGGCGAAAATTCTGACTCGGAAAATCCCTTGTCATTCATGTGAATGACGCATCTACCTGGATACCAAAAATGTTACATCCCCCAAAAGTATGAGTTCAGTCAGACAATTCCGACTAATCAGAACGACAATCAAATGTCAGTCAAACACCGAGGTAAAATGCGCTGACCAGCACAACGAAGCTGCGTCGCAAATCGGATCAACACGTCATACCGGGCCTCTTAGGACATCCGATCTCATCATTTAGGTCGGTACCTGTCAGCGACAGTAAACCGCAAAAGAATTTTGAGGTTTATTTTGATCGACAGCTCTAGCCGCCCGCGAAAGGCGGCAAAATGTCTACCGCAGGCCCCGCGACGCGACCGGTATCACGCGTCAATTCCTCGCCGACGAGATACGCAGAAACGGACAAAACGCGCTTCATGTCGGGGCCGTATTTGTCAGACAGAACAGCAACAAGATCAGCGAGCGTGCTTGAATGCGGCAGCGCGAGTGTCTCGCTACGACACCCCGACGCGTCTGCGGCTGCAGCGAAGTATCGAACCGACATCGATTCCGAATCAGCCACCGATTGCACCCATACTTCTCTCCGGCGGCACAAAGCCTTCTGCCGCAATCCCATGACCTGCCCACTTGTTCCACATTGCGCCCCGCCACAGATCAGCGATCTCATCGTCACCGCCGCCTGAACGCAGTGCTGCTCGCAGGTCCACTTCACGATCGCTGAACAGACATGACCGAATAGTTCCCTCGGCTGTCATACGTGTCCGATCGCAGTCGGCGCAAAAAGATCGAGTCACCGAAGCGATAATTCCCACCGTCGCCGGACCGCCGTCGATTTTCCATTCCTCGGCCGGCGCACTGGGGTCGTCACGCCCGATCGCGGTCAAAGTGAATCGAGTGCCCAATACGGTGAGAAGTTCCTCGGCGGTCACCATGTTCTCTCGCGCCCACGTGTGATCGGCGTCGAGGGGCATCTGCTCGATGAATCGCAATTCCACGCCGGCGTCCACGCACCAGTGGAGAAGCTCCGCCGCCCCGCTCAACGTCTCACGCATAAGAACGGCGTTCACTTTCAGTGGAGCCAGACCTACTCGCGCCGCAGCGTGAATTCCCGCTAACACCGACGGCAGTCTGTCGCGGCGCGTCAGTTCTGCAAAATGCGCGCGATCCACTGAATCCAAAGAGACATTGACGCGGGTCAATCCGGCTGCCGCTAATTGCTGCGCGCGGTGTTCCAATCCGACGGCATTAGTAGTCATTGCCAAAGGAATTCCGGGAACACGCTCAGCACAGCCGGAGATAATCTTCTCGAGATCTTTGCGCATCAACGGTTCGCCGCCGGTAAAACGAACTTCTCGAATGCCGAGACGATCTACTCCGATACCTACAACGCGAACAATCTCTTCGGTGGACAACAGATCTTCAGTGGGAATGACCGGCAGGCCTTCCTCGGGCATGCAATACGTACAACGCAGTGAACACTTTTCGGTGATCGAGATTCGCAAGTCACGGGCAACGCGCCCGAACTTGTCGATCAATACGTCGGTGTCGGGCCGGCCCGTCATCGACGCGGGATTGCCACGGACAGAATTGCTCCGGACAGTGGGGATCCCCACCACCACCGGAGTCATCGCTGCACCAGGTTCCACATCACTCCAGTATGGCGCAGCGGGCAACGGGAAGTGTCACTCGTATCACTCGACCTGGAACCAGACCATCTAGAATCGGACCATGTCGAGGCTATCGCTGTGAGCGCACGTTCCGTCGAAGACCATCAAGAGCACGTATCCGGATTGCTGGCCGGGTTGCACACTTTGGCACCCACCGCCCTGCCCCTCACCGAGGCGCTGGGGTCGATAGTCTCGGCGGACGTCACCTCCCCTGTCGATCTTCCTCTGTTCCGCAATTCGCAAATGGACGGCTACGCCGTCGACGCCGAGTCCGTACGCAACACGCCCGTCACACTCGCTGTGCGAGGAGTTCTCGCAGCGGGTAGTGGCACTCCCCCGAAACATCTCGCGGGCTCGGCATTTCGGATCATGACCGGCGCGCCCATGCCCGAAGGCGCAGACACCGTCGTCCCGGTCGAAGACACCATCGGCGACTCGAAGCACGCCGTCACGATCAACCGTGGACGCGCCGCCGGAGAGTTCGTCCGTGAACGCGGAAGCGACATCACGGCTGGCATGCTCCTGGTTCGAGAAGGCACTCGCCTGGAACCGCGGCACATCGCGGCACTCGCGGCCGTTGGCGCAGCAACTGTCATCACATACACACCGCCACGGGTCGCCGTCATCACTACTGGCGCCGAATTGAAAAGCGCAGGAACACAACTCAACCCCGGCGAGATCTACGACTCCAACGGGCCCGCCCTGGCGAGCTTGGCCCGCGCCAACGGGGCCGACGTCGTATCCATCGCCCGCAGCACCGACGATCCGGATGTGTTCCGCGAATTACTCTCGTACGCAACATCTGTCGCAGACCTTGTCTTCACCTCCGGCGGTGTGTCCATGGGCGACTTCGAGGTCGTGAAGGAAACGCTGCAACCCCTCGGTGCTGCGTTCGGTCACGTCGCGATGCAGCCGGGCGGCCCGCAGGGCTCAGCCGTGGTCAACGAGGTTCCGATACTGAGCTTCCCAGGAAACCCGGTGAGCACAATGGTGTCGTTCGAAGTGTTTGCACGCAAGAACATCAGACGCGCCGCCGGACTGCCACCCATCGCATCCGAACGTCGCCCCTTGACTGCCGCGCTGCGATCAATCCCCGGCAAGCGCCAGTTCCTCCGCGGACGACGCTCCGGCGAGGGCGTCGAACCGGTGTCCGGCACCGGCTCCCATCTTGTTGCCATGATGGCCTGGGCGGACGTACTTCTCGACATTCCAGCCGACGTCACCGAACTTGATGCCGGAACACCGGTAAGCGTCATTCCGCTCTCTGCCTGGAACTGAAACGCTGCAACTGAAACGCTGCAACTGAAAAGGACGGTAAGGACTTTCAATGACCGAACTGACACACGTCGACGGCGAGGGCCGCGCCCGCATGGTCGACGTGAGCGCAAAAGCCGAGACGACGCGCATTGCGGTGGCCGCAGGTGAACTGGTCACCACTGCGGAGGTCATTCGCCTCGTCCGGGCCGACGGAATGCCCAAAGCCGATGTCCTCCCGACAGCAAGGATCGCCGGCATCGCGGGCGCAAAGAAGACGTCCGAGCTCATTCCGCTGTGTCATCAACTCGCGTTGTCGTCCGTCAAAGTGGAGTTCGGGTTCACCGAGACCTCGATCACCGTCGAAGCTACGGCCAAGACTCGCGGGCAGACGGGCGTCGAGATGGAGGCGCTGACAGCGGTTGCCGTGGCCGGGCTCACGTTGCACGACATGGTCAAAGCCATTGACCCCGCTGCCACCATGAACGGCGTCCGCCTGCTCACCAAAGACGGCGGTAAACGCGGACATTGGACGCGCGAGAGCGACCCGGCTCCTGAATCTGGCACTGCCCCAAACACATTCGACACCACGCGCACCGCGGCCGTCCTTGTCGCGTCTACCGGTGGCGCCGCCGGGACCCGCCCCGACACAACCGGCCCGGTCATCGAACAATGGCTCCGGGATCGCGATTTCGAAGTGCGCGGCCCACTGGTCTACGCCGACGCCGACATCGCCGCGGGCATCGACGACGCCAGAACCGGTTCCCCAGCCCTGATCATCAGCACCGGCGGAACCGGCGCTTCTCCCACTGATGCCACGCCCGAAGCGACGCTTGCCGTTCTCACCCGCGAACTACCGGGAATCGCGGAAGCGATCCGCACAAAGGGGCTCGAAAAGACCCCACACGCCTCGCTCAGCCGCGGAGTGGCAGGACTCACAGAGCGCACTGTCATCGTCAATCTGCCCGGATCTCCGGGCGGCGTGAAGGACGGACTTGCCGTCCTCGACCCCATCATCGATCACTTGCTCGCGCAGGTTGCAGGCGGAGGAATGCACGATGACTGAACTGCTCGCACGAATTTCCGAACATCCGATTCAAGCCGCCACCGTCGACGCTGCCGTCGCCGGACCGAAGAACGGCGCAGTTGTCGTCTTCACCGGCACGGTGCGCAATCATGATGGTGGCCAAGCTGTTTCAGCCCTCGAGTACCAGGCACACCCCGACGCCGAACGGTTTCTGCGCACCTGCTGCGAGGAAGTGTCGGCTTCTACCGGCCTACCCGTCGCAGCGATTCACCGCGTCGGACATCTCGAGATCGGCGACCACGCTTTGGTTGCCGCGGTCGCTGCCCCACATCGCGCGGAAGCGTTTGCAGCGTGCGCCGAACTGGTGGAACGAATCAAGGCCGAAGTGCCGATCTGGAAGCGTCAGCGCTTCGCCAGTGGCGTTTCCGAGTGGGTCGGGTTGTAGAGAAGCCGCGCGGTCCAGGTAGACTTAGCATCACTAGGTGTCCGAAAGTGGGCACCCAGCGTCGAAAGAACGCAACTTCAGTTCGCGAAGAGTGCTTAACGCACCCGCACTTCTTACGGCGAAGAAGCCTGCCGACCGGCAGCGCCGCCACCACTGTGCTTGATTGTCAGATACGGCTGTTTTGCCGTGTCGGCATCCGGGCACGCAAAGTGCCCCGAAAGGCTCTGAACACACTTGTCCGACACCTCGACTGTCACCACTACCGCTACCTTCGCTTCCCTCGGTGTACGTCCGCCGCTGGTCAAAGCACTCGAAGACGGCGGAATCACCTCCCCCTTCCCGATCCAGATCGACACCCTCCCCGACACTCTGTCGGGACGCGACGTCCTGGGCCGCGGAAAGACCGGCAGCGGTAAGACGCTTGCCTTCTCCATCCCCATGGTCTCGCGCCTCGCGGGTGAATTGGCCGGCGGCAAGCGTCGTCCGGGCCGCCCGCTCGGACTGGTTCTCGCGCCGACCCGCGAGCTCGCCACCCAGATCACCGCAACCCTCGAGCCGCTTGCCGCGGCCTACGACCTGCGCGTCACCACCATCTTCGGTGGCGTCTCGCAGCACCGTCAGGTCCAGGCACTCAAGGCCGGAGTCGACATCGTCGTCGCGTGCCCCGGTCGCCTCGAAGACCTCATGAAGCAGAAGTTCGTAAGCCTCGACGCCGTCGAGATCACGGTCCTCGACGAGGCCGACCACATGGCCGACCTCGGCTTCCTGCCCGTTGTCACCCGCATTCTCTCGTCCACTCCGGCCGACGGCCAGCGACTGCTGTTCTCCGCCACCCTGGACAACGGCGTCGACAAGCTCGTCAAGCGTTTCCTCAAGAACGAGGTCATGCATTCGGTAGACGAGGCCAACTCCCCCGTCGCCGCGATGACGCACCACGTGTTCGACGTCGACGGCGTCGAAGCGAAGAAGGCTCTGGTGGAGAAGCTGGCGTCCGGCACCGGCCGACGCATCCTCTTCATGCGCACCAAGCACCAGGCTCGTAAGTTGGCTCGCCAGCTCACCGAGTCGGGCATTCCGTCCGTCGACCTGCACGGCAACCTGTCGCAGGCTGCCCGCGATCGCAACCTTGCCGCGTTCTCCGCCGGCGAGGCTCGCGTTCTGGTTGCCACCGACGTTGCCGCTCGCGGCGTTCACGTCGACGACGTCGAGTTGGTTGTGCACGTCGATCCCCCGGCCGAGCACAAGGCGTACCTGCACCGCAGTGGCCGTACCGCTCGCGCCGGCAGCGCCGGTGACGTAGTCACCGTCGTCCTGCCCGAGCAGCGCAAGGATCTCGCGATCCTCATGCGCAAGGCAGCTATCAAGGTGACGCCCGTTCGATCGACTGCGAACTCCGAGCACGTCGTGAAGCTTGTCGGCGACATCGCACCGCATGTCACCCCCGCACCCAAGGCTCCGGTGGCACCGCAGGGCGGCGGCCGCGGATCTCGTCCGGCCCGTTCCGGTCAGGGCGGTCAGGCTCGTAGCGGCCAGGCACGTTCAGGTCAGGGCGGCCAGGCTCGCAGTGGCCAGGGTGGTCAGTCTCGTGGCGCGCGGTCCGGCGGCGCAGGCCGGGCCCGTACCGGTGGACGGCCCGCCGCCCGCTAACCGCGAGCGGACAACTCAATAGGTTTCGAAATGGACAGCGTCGGCCAATGGCCGGCGCTGTTTCCATCCGAAGCGCTCGAGATCCGGAACCTGTTGGAACTGAGTTACTTTCCCGATGCACAGCCAGGCAATGGGCCTCACCGGAGCCGGAATGTTCATCAGTTCGGTGAGGTATTCCTCGTCGTAGAACGACACCCACCCGATGCCGATGTCCTCGGCAACCGCGGCCAGCCATAGGTTTTGAATTGCGAGAACTGCAGAGAACAAGCCGGTGTCGTCGACCGTGTGACGGCCGAGAATGTTGGGGCCTCCGCGCGACGGGTCGTAGGTGACAACGATCCCGGTACCGCTTTCCGTGATCCCCTCGATCTTGATGGGGTCGAACGTCTCGCGCCGATCGTCAGGCAGAGACTGAGCAAAATTGACCCTCGCCTCCGCGACGTGCGCGGCAAATGTCGAGAGCGTGTCCGGATTGCGGACCACCACAAAATCCCACGGCTGCGTGTTCCCGACGCTCGGCGCCCGATGTGCCGCGTCGAGGATGCGCATCAGCACATCGTCCGGAATAACCTCACCGGAAAACTCTGCCCGCACGTCGCGCCGGCGCCGGATCGCTTCGTACACAGATACAGCTGATTCACTCACGCTCCGACGGTATAGCGGTGCAATCCCAGCATCGCATCGGGGTGCAACTCGACTCCCTCGACGCGTATGCACTCACTCAACGTGTCCCGGACGACCGCACTGTCCATGCCGCTGCCGATCACGACCAACTGTGTAGTCCGCGGCTCGCCGGCCTTCCACCGTAATGGTGTGATTCGCACGTGATCACCCACTGTCTGTACTTCGAATTTGCCTGTGTAACCCCGGATATCGAAGTTCACGAACCCCTTGATCCGGTACACACCGGCCGGTTGGTTCTCGAGAAATTTTGTGACGGCGCGCGCATCGAGCGCCGTGTCGGACACAAAATCGACTGCCTCGTAGTGGGTGTGAATGTGGTCGTGATGATCGTCGCGCAGCAGTTCGTCGAGGCTCATCTGCTGACCAGGTAACGGCTGCGGCGCGGCCGCGAAATCGAACAGCAGAGCTGGGTCCACGCGAGAGTGAGTCGTGTCCACAATCGGCGCTCGGGGGTTGAGCCCACGAATCACCTCCGTGAAGACCTCGCGTTCCGCAGAGTCGACGCAGTCGATCTTGTTCACGACGAGTAGATCCGCTAACCCGACGTGCTGATCGAGCTCGGGATGGGTGCTACGTGTCAATCGGAAGTTGGCCCCGTCGACTACAACAACCAGGCCGCCGTACACGACCCGCGGATTCTCGCTGCCCAGCACCAACCTGATCATGTTGCGCGGCTCCGCCAGCCCGCTGGCTTCGATGACGATGACGTCGATCTCGGATTGGCTGTGCGCCAACTTGTCGAGCATCTCGTCCATATCGGAGACATCGACCGCGCAGCACAGGCACCCGTTGCTCAGTGAGAGCGTCGAGTCGACTTGGCCGGCCACCATCATCGAATCGATGTTGACCGAGCCGAAGTCGTTGACGATGACCCCGATGCGCACACCGTTGTTGTTGTGCAGAAGGTGATTGAGGAGCGTCGTCTTTCCCGAACCCAGAAATCCTGCGACGACGATCACGGGAATCTGTTTTTTCACCAAGAAATCCTAGGCACCACGCAATCCTAGCGGGCCGTCAGATTGTGCAGAGCGGCTGAATCTCCTTCTTGCCTTCGGTTGTCGGTGACGTCACGATCGTGCATGCGTTGTACCCGCGACTCTCGGCAACTCGGCGTATCTCACTCCACCCCGCGGCATCGACTGCGGGTGAACGCGACAATACAAACCCGGACGTTCGAAGCGGGTCACCCACCAGTGCCCACGAGTAGTCGTCGGCAATGTAGGTGACGATGTAGTTGGGCGGCCCGTCCAGTCCGTCCTGAAAAGGTACGCCCGGGAAACTGACATGAAGTTGCGCTGCGGACTGCGTATCGGTAACCCGGGCATTACCGGCGATGCCGCTCTGGTCCCCAGCCCAGGTCGTGCACGTATTCTGCACGCTCACATTCGACGAGTCGAGCACCTCGTATCGCGCCCGGGTGTCCTTGGCGCACATCAGGTTGAACGGCTGAGGCACCGCTGCCAGCTGGTACCAGTCGCCGACGTAGCGTTCGACATCCAATTTTTCGACGGGTGCCAACGGCTGCCACAAGTCCCCCCACAAGTCCGCTGACATCGGAGCTGCCTGCGCCGGCATGGCCGTCATCGCCATACCGACACCCGCTCCGACTGCCGCAATCGCACATCTCCCCGACCACTTCATGTCATTGCCTTCCGTTCGTTTGTTTTCTCGCCTGACATTCGGAGCGGATGGTCCCGCGGATTGGTCGTATGGAAAACTACTTTTGGTTTGTTATAGACCTCGATACCCAACCTTCTGTAGTCTTTGCTAATAAGTAACTGATAGCTGGAACGGAGCGTCAGACATGAACGTGGTCGATCTAGGGCTCGAACGGACGCGGTATGCCGTCATCGACGAAACCATCGAATCGCGGTGGCGCCGCGTCACCTCTATGCAGCACGACACCGTTGCCGTCGTCACCCCACGGGATCAGATCACGTTCGCAGATCTCGAAGTCCGCGCAGACGCACTCGCGCGTGAACTCGATATTCGCGGGCCGCACGGCCGCTGTCCGGTAGCTGTCGAACTCGACCCCACCGCCGAGGCCGTTGTCCGCATCCTTGCCACACTGATCTCCGGTCGGCCACTCGTCATGATCGACCCGCAGCTGCCGCCGGCCAGGCGCGAGCACATCCTGTCCACGTCGGGCGCGGTCTCCATCGCGACAATCCTCGAACACGCCGCTGCCACTCCGTTCCGTTTCGGCAACGCACTCGAGTCACTGAGCTCCGATCCAGCCATGATCGCATTCACTTCCGGCACCAGCGGCGCACCCAAGGGAGTGGTGCTCAGCCATTCGATGTGTCTGAACAAGGCGGACGAACTTGCCGCCGCCATCGATCTCCGACCGGACGATCACATCGGGAACCTTCTGCCCGTCAGCTTCGGCGCGGGTATCACCGCACTCATCATGGGTTTGATGAGCGGTGTCACCGTGTATTGCTGGGACCCCCGCGTCGACGGCAGTTCCACCCTGGGCAGTTGGCTCCGCAGAAACTCGATCACCACAGCTCATTGCGCTCCGTCGTTCCTGCGGGCGTGGACGCAGCAGAATGCCGCCGAACCGGGCGCAGATCCCCAGAGTTCCCTACGCGTTGTCGTTACCTACGGCGAGGCTGTTCACGGCGACGACTACCAACGTCACCGTGATCGCGGGTTCGCGGACGTGACCTATGTCAACTGGATGGCAACCACGGAAACGGGGGTCGTCGCCTACAACGTCTTTCCTCCCGCAGCCACGTTCCCGGCGGGCATCGTCCCCGCCGGTCGAGCACGTGACGGGAAGGAAGTCCGGATAGTCGATTCCGAGGGCAACCAGCTGCCCGACGGCGAGATCGGCGAAATCCATGTCATTTCCAGCGACTTGGCCGACGGTTATCACGGCGACCCGGAGCGGACAGCGCAACGATTCACACCGCTGGGCGACGGCATCAGCCTGTATCGCACCGGCGACCGCGGATGCATCGACAGGGACGGCGAACTGCAACTCAAAGGCCGACTCGACGATGCTGTGAAAATTCGTGGATACCTTGTCGAACCCACCGAAGTCGACGTCGCCGTCCGCGCGGTGGCCGGCGTCGTCGATGCGGCCGTGATCGTTCGGACCGAGAACGACCACCCAGAGCTCTGCGCATACGTCGTGAGTGATTCACAGCGAATTGCTCTGTCTCCCGCGGAGATTCGACGCGCGGTATCTCTGAGCCTGCCCGGCTGGATGGTTCCCCGCCACATCGTGATGCTGGCCTCGATTCCCCGCAACGAACGCGGAAAGATCGATCGCAACGCACTGCCGACACCGGCGCCGGTCGCTACCTCCACCTCCACCGCCACGCCGACTCTCGAGACCATCACCGAATTTCGGGTGGCCATCGTCTGGTCCAAGATCATCGGGATCGAATCACTCGACCGTGACGACGACTTCTTTGCCCTCGGCGCAGATTCACTCGCTGCCGCAGAAATGCTCGCCGCACTACGAGCCGCTGTACTGGTCACCGTCAGCGCCGCCCAGTTTGCCGGCGCCACCACCATCCGCGAACTCGCCGCGCTGGTCGACGCGATGCTGCGCAACAAGAAGCGTGACGAAGGCCGGGCATCTGTGCTTGTTCCCCTTGCCACGAGCGGTTCCCGAACTCCGCTCTTCCTGATCACCGGAGCCGGTGCGCCTGCACTGAGCTTTCTCGCGACGGTGCAGGCGATGTCCGGTGATCGACCTGTGTACGCGTTGCAAGCACACGGGATGGAATCTCGCGGGCTCCCCGATCGCACCGTTGCCAAGATGGCCGACCGATACATCCGTGAGATCAGGAAGGTCCGTCCGCACGGCCCGTATGTGCTCGGCGGCTACTCCCACGGCGGGTTTGTCACCCTCGAAATCGCGAATCGCCTCCACGCGGAAGGCGAGATCGTCGAACACGTTGTCATTCTGGACACTCGGTTGCGGGAGAACATGATCGGGCCGCGGCCTGACACCACTGAGCCGCCGGCTCCATCGGAATCCGGCGAGCCGGTGCTCAATGCCCGAGCCCGGACCTCGAAAACATCGGTTCTGGGTATCTGGCTCCGGTACCAAGTCGCGGGCATCATGCAGTTCGACCCGTCGATGCAGTGGTACCTCTTCTACCATCGCGGACTGGCGTCCCTGCGCAAGTACGCGCCAAGCCCGTATCGCGGTTCTGTTGTGGTCATCCGCGGCGACGACAACCGACAGGATGCACACGATTGGTCGGCCATCGCCACCGGCCAGATCACTTTCGAGGATGTAGCCGGATCGCACGAAGACATTCTGCGGGCCCCGTACGCCGTTGCTACGGGCGAGGCACTCGAGCGGGCATTGAGCTAACGGCCGAAAACGACAAAAAAGAGCAGGTCAGACATTTTGTCTGACCTGCTCTTTTTGGTGGAGCTAAGGGGACTCGAACCCCTGACCCCCACACTGCCAGTGTGGTGCGCTACCAGCTGCGCCATAGCCCCGTATTCAGTTCGAACTCGCAGGCGGTTGTTCTGCTTGCCGCTTGCTTGAAGAAAGTTACACCACTTGCGCGGTGAGCAACAAATCGCCTGGTCAAGCTGGTGCGACCGCTCCGGGTTTCAGAGCGGCCGCACACTGCTTCAGGAGGTGAACTGCGAAACCCAGTCACTGTTCTTGGTGCTGACGATCTTGCCGTCGGCGATAACCGTCGGGGTGCCCGTTCCGCCGGCTGCGGAGAGTGCCTCGCTGGCTGCAGCAGCATTGGCCGCAGCGGCCTCCACGTTGGCTCCAGAGGAGATGCACGTAGTAGCTGCATCCGATGCACCGGCTTCGCCGGCTATCCGAGCCAAATCGTCGTTGGTGTGATCACTCTTGCCGCCTTCAGACGGTTGGTTGTCCGGAGAGAAGAGTGTGGTGTGCAGATTCGAGTAGGCAATCGCGTCGCCGTCCTGCGCGACGCACAGCAATGCGGCGCCCGCGCGGGTGGAGTAATCACCGCTGCTCGATGCCCGGTTGAGGAAGTTGAGCATGTGATAGCGAACAGCAACGTCACCGGCGTCGATAGCTGCCGATACCGATTGGCCACTCAAGTGCTCGAGTGCAGCGCACGCCGGGCACAGCGGGTCTTCGAAGATGTCGAGAGTGGTACGTGCGTCCGGTTTTCCGATCAGCACGACGCCGTTGTCCTCCACGGTGACAACCACCTCGGAGTTCTGAACCGAGCCGTATCCGTCGTTTTGCACCTTGTTCTTGCTCGACTGCCACAGGACACCGCCGATGACGAGGGCTGCGATCACCAGGACCGCGATTCCACCGATGACATAAGTGGACCGACTCGACACCGGTTCCGGTTTGTACTTGTTGTTCTTGGCGCTCACGCTGATGCAGTCCTTCGTGCGTCGAAACGATTTTACCGAGGGGTTACCTTCCCCGGGTATTCACCTTGCCATTGAAGACTGTGCTTCAACTGAGAATGCGGTACGTGATCCCTGTCCCAATGCGAGCGGTGACCGTGGGAAGAAACACAACCACAGGGCCAATGCCAGGAATCCGATGTCGCGCAGGATCTCGCTGAGGTAGTCCCACGCGTCGACGTCGGCAGCTCCACCTCCCCCGAAACAGCCGCAGTCGATGGACAATCCGCGTGCCCAGACCGAGATGATCACGCTGATGAGCACAACCAGCATGAGAACCGACACTGCAGCCGACGCTCGTACGGCGAGGCCAACGAGCAGCAGTAATCCGAGAACGATCTCGACCAACGGCATCGCAATCGCCACGGGGCCGACCAGGCTCTCGGGCAACAATTGATACGCCCGGACGGCGATCTTCGTCTGAACGGGATCGAGGAATTTGATGCCACCCGAAATCAGCCACACGGCTGCCAAACCCAAGCGGGCCACAAGACTCACGATGCGAATAGCCACGAGCCGAGCCTACAGAGGGACTTCGGAACTGACTGTTTTCGCGGTCACAGCCTTCGCAGGCACCAGCAGCCAACCCACGCTCGCAATGATCACCACAGCTCCCATCGTCGCGAAGGCTGCCGAGTACGAGAAATGCTCAACCAGTAGTCCGGCGCAGATCGGCGCGACCACACCACCAACGTCGGACATCATCTGGAACACCGCCAGAACGGGACCACCGCGCGCCTTGGACCCGACGACGTCGGCAACCGCAGCCTGCTGCGACGGACTCATCAAACCGGAGCCCGCGCCCGTCACGGCAGCAATCAGGAAAAACGCCACCAAGTTGTGCGTGAATCCGATCGCCATCGTGCCGGCGCCGCAGACAACCAGCCCGGCAAGCACAAACGGTTTACGTCCGTACTTGTCCGAGAGCCGACCCGAGAAGGTCAGAACCAGCGCATTTCCGACCGCAAAAACTGCCAGCGCATATGCGGCCACCGAGTCTTCACGACCGAGAGCCTCAACGACAAAAAGCGGGACCATCGCGACACGGACGCCGAAAATGACACCACCGAATGCCAGATTCGAGCCCAGAGCAGCGCGATAGACCGGCGAACGTAGTCCCTCCGACAACGTCATCGGTGTGATTGACGCACCTTTGTCCGGCGACGCAAGATGTGAACCGCGCAGACTGAAGAAAACTACAGCGGCTGCGATGACCAGAGTTGCCGCATAGATGAGGAACGGCATCCGCAGGCCGAACTGCAGCAGCGCGCCGCCAAATATCGGACCGGTAATCGAGCCCATCAGGAAGCTCGTCGCATACAGACCGGATACGCGTCCCCGATGGTCGGGCGGCGACATCCGGATAAGCAAACCTAGCGCCGACACGGTGAACATGGTGGAACCGATACCACCGAGTGACCGGAACAACAGCAGCTGCCAGTACTCCTGCGCAAACGCGCACGCTCCGGTGGACAACGCGACGATCAACAGTCCCAGGATGTACACCGGGCGCTCGCCGAGTTTCTGCACCAAGGTGCCGCTCATCGGCGCAAACACCAAGCGCATGAATGCAAACGACGAAATGACGACTGTGGCGGCCGTAACCGATACATCGAAGCTGCGGGCGAATTGCGGTAGCGCCGGGGCAACGATGCCGAATCCGAGAGCGATGACGAAGCTGGCGGAAACCAGCACCCAGATTTCCTGTGGCAGCCTGGCTGCGCGAGTTTTCATGTCGCCCGGGATTCTAGCCGGGCGACACGAGTGGGCCGCGAGCTAGTTCGCGTTCAAGACACCTGACACCAAGTCCTTCGCTGCCGACTGAACCTGAGCCAGATGATCGGCGCCCTTCATCGACTCGGCATAAATCTTATACACGTCCTCGGTTCCCGACGGCCTGGCCGCAAACCACGCGTTCTCGGTAGTCACCTTCAATCCGCCGATCGCGGCGCCATTTCCGGGCGCTGCCGTCAGAGCCGCGGTGATCGGCTCCCCCGCCAGTTCCGTCGCGGTGACCTGCTCCGGTGACAGTTTTGCCAGTACCGCCTTCTGCGCGCGACTCGCGGGCGCGTCGATGCGGGCGTAGGCGGGGCTACCGAACTTCTCGGTCAACGCCGTGTAGTGCGCCGACGGCGTCTTGCCGGTCACCGCCGTGATCTCGGACGCGAGCAGCGCAAGAATGATGCCGTCCTTGTCCGTCGTCCACACCGAACCGTCGTGACGCAAGAAGGACGCTCCCGCGCTTTCCTCGCCGCCGAACCCGACCGAACCGTCGAGCAACCCGGGTACGAACCACTTGAAGCCGACGGGTACCTCCAGGAGTTCGCGTCCCAGTCCGTTCACAACGCGGTCGATCATCGACGAACTGACCAGGGTCTTCCCGACCTTCGTGCCTGCAGCCCACTGTGGGCGGTGAGCAAAGAGGTACTCGATGGCAACGGCCAGATAGTGATTGGGGTTCATCAAACCGCCGTCGGGGGTGACAATTCCGTGCCGATCGGAATCCGCGTCGTTGCCGGTGGCGATGTCGTAGCGATCCCGAATACCGATCAACGACGCCATCGCGTCAGGCGAGGAGCAATCCATGCGGATCTTGCCGTCGGTGTCGAGCGTCATGAATCGCCACGTCGGATCGACCAGAGGATTGACGACCTCGAGGTCGAGGTGATGAGTCTCGGCGATGGCTCCCCAGTAGTCGACACTCGCGCCGCCGAGCGGATCTGCGCCGATGCGGATACCCGCGTCGCGAATCGCGTCGAGGTTGAGCACCGACGGCAGGTCGTCGACGTAGTAGCGCAGGAAGTCGTACCGCTCGACCCTGGCCAGCGCCTGTTCCGTCGTGACGCGCCGGACGCCGGCCAGTCCGTCGCGGAGCAGTTGGTTGGCACGGTCCGCGATGACCGACGTGGCATCGGTATCAGCTGGGCCGCCGTGGGGCGGGTTGTACTTGAACCCACCGTCACGGGGCGGATTGTGCGAAGGCGTCACGACAATTCCGTCGGCCTTGGCCTCGGGCGCGGTGGAGTTGTATCGCAGAATCGCGTGACTCACAGCGGGTGTGGGGGTATAGGCGTCGCGCGAATCAACCAGCACCACTACGTCATTGGCAACAAGAACTTCGAGCGCAGACAGCCAGGCCGGCTCGGACAACGCGTGCGTGTCGCGGCCGATGAACAACGGCCCGTCAATGCGCTGCGATGCGCGGTACTCCACGATCGCCTGCGTCGTTGCCAGGATATGCGCTTCGTTGAACGCGCCGTCCAGACTGGAACCCCGATGCCCCGACGTCCCGAACAGCACCTGCTGCATCGGATCCTCAGGATCAGGTGTCCGTGTGTAATACGCGGAAACCAAGTGCGGAACGTCGATCAAATCCTGTGGTTGCGCCACCTGTCCTGCTCGTTCGTGCGCCACGAATCCCCCTAAGCCCGGTGGTCGACTACGCAGCCGACACGACTGCCGCTCATTCTCTACCCTGTGATCTGAATTCCCAACCAGGCGACGCTCAGCCCAACGACAAGACTGGCGATGATGTACACCAGCGACATCGCCGTCTGACGCTTGTCCAGCATGCCTACATTTTCGGTCGCAAACGTCGAGTACGTGGACAAACCGCCGCAGAACCCGGTTGCAAGCAAGGCCGCCATAGCGGTGGAGAGTGTTGCGCCGGTAAACAATCCGAGGAGAAAGCAACCCAGGACGTTAGCCGCGAATGTTGCTGCCGGAAATCCCCGGTATGTCGGGACGTATTTCGCGAGCAGGTACCTACCGGTCGCTCCGGCGCCTCCGCCGATCGCTACGAGGAGAACGGTCATACGTTCGCCCCCTCACTACGACGCATCCAGCGCTCGCCAAGGGCTCTGCCCCACGCTGCGGCCAAGATCGCCGGAATCAAAGTGCCGAGGACGTACAGAATAGATCGCATCGGACTTTCGGTAACCGCGTGAACCGCAAACGACGAGAACGTCGTGAAGCCACCGCAGAATCCCGTGCCCAAGAAGATGTACCAGACCTTGTCGTGAATCAGCAGTGCCGCAAGCACTCCGAGGATCAACGACCCCACGACATTGATCACGAGAGTAGTCCAGATATGGGGAAACCACTCGCCCAACCCGTATCTCGTCATCGCCCCGAGCGCACCACCGGCGGCCACCGCTCCGATAGCCGCCGGCAAGCCCAGTTCACTCATTCGCGCTCCTCACTCGCTCGAGCCAGATCTACTACTGAGCCAGACCCACTTCTGAGCCAGACCTACTTCGGCGGCTGCGGAATAAAGTAGCTCGTCCGCTCCTGGTACTCACGATAACCGGGGCGGTGCGCCATGTGCTGCTCGAGAAGTCGCGCGCCGGTCGCAAACACGAGAAAATATGTCATCGCAATCGGTGAGAGAACCGTCAACACTCCTGGCCATACCGATGCCGCGACGAGGAATATGCCCCACCACACGCAGGCGTCACCGAAGTAATTGGGATGACGCGTCCACGCCCACAGTCCCTGATCCATGATGTGCCCGCAACTGCCGGGATCGGATTTGAACTCGGCCATCTGACGATCGGCGACCGCCTCGAACGTCACACCGACCAGCCACAACACGATTCCCAGGAGTACCAACAGGTTGAACCCACCTGACGACACTGCGGAGACCTGAATCGGCAGCGACACAAACCACAGGGAGATACCTTGCGTCACATAGATTTTCCGTATCGCATACAGAGTTCGACTGCCGGACGCCTTTCCCAGCATCTGCTCGTACCGAGGGTCCTCGCCCTTACCGCGCGAGCGCACAGCCATGTGCCACGCCAATCGCAGGCCCCAGATGCCGACCAACGCGAGCATCAGTAGACGGCGCCACAGATCGCCCGCACCGACTACTGCCGATACTGCGGCAATGACGACAAAGCCCACACCCCAGGACACGTCGACAACATTGTGCCGGCCGATACGTATACCGATCGACGCCGTAACCGCCATCGTGACGACAACCGCCAGAAAGCTCGCGAACAACATCGGACCGAGCGTCATCGAAGACATGACGGCCTCACCGAAAGAATCTGATCCACACCCATCCGCCCGTCACGAAATGCCATGCCACCGCCGACGAGGTAGAGACGCCACACCCGGGCGACCTCCATGCCGACCAGCTCGACGACACGATCGAAGTTGGACTCGAACGTCTCGATCCATGAGTCGACTGTGCGCACGTAGTGCACCCGAAGCGCTTGAACGTCAAGCACTTCCAGCCCACCCTCCTCGATCATCGCCACGGTGCGCCCAACTGGACGCATATACATGTCGGGCGCAATGAACGACTCGATGAATGGCCCACCACCCGGATGCGGCCCGGTCCGCGACATCTGCTGGATCAGCACGCGACCACCCTCGATCACATTGTCGTGCAGCGCTTTCACATACGTCGGGTAATTGTCCTCGCCGACATGCTCGCCCATTTCGATCGACGCGACGGCGTCGTAGGGTCCGTCCGGAATTTCACGGTAGTCCTGCAGTCGGATCTCGACCCGATCTTCGAGGCCGAGCGATCGGACCCTCGCGTCGACAAACGCCTTCTGCTCCGCCGAGATCGTCACTCCGACAACGTGGGTACCGTACTCGCGAGCTGCGTGGACGCTCAGCGAACCCCACCCGCAACCAACGTCGAGTAAGCGTTGCCCGCGCGCCCGATCGAGTCCGATCTTGCGGCATACCAAGTCCAGCTTGTCCTTCTGAGCGTCTTCGAGAGTGTATTCCGGTGCATCGGAAGTCCAGTACCCCGAGGAGTACGCCATGTTCTGGTCGAGGATCAGCGAATAGAAGTCGTTCGACAAGTCGTAGTGATGACCGATCGCCGCCCGATCCCTCGACATACTGTGCAAGCGACCCTTGACCCGCGCCTGCGACACGGGAGGTGGCAACCGGCGCCCGAACACCCCCAAGGATCTCGCGGCCTTAACCGCGGCGAGGATAACCGACGGTGACGGCGAGATCGACCCCAGCCCACGCTCGGCAGACACTTTCCACACATGCGTGAGTGCTTCGCCAAGATCGCCTTCGACGTCGAGTTCGCCCAGAACATACGCCTGCGCCGCACCCAACTCGCCGGGATTCCACAAGAGTCGTCGCAGCACGTTTGCGCTGTGAAGCGTCACTTTCGGCGCATCGACCGGCCCTGCTGCACTGCCGTCCCACGCCGTCAGCCGAACCGGAAGTTCGCCGCCGACAAGCGGACTGAGGATTTCCGACAGACGACCAGCAACGCCGGCGCCTTGTATCGATCGATCTATCGTGGTGGTCATCGCGGGTTCCTCCGATCGAGAATCACTTGCTGCACATCGAGATATCCGGAACGGAAACCCGCTTCGGAATAGCAGAGATAGAAATGCCACATGCGGGTGAATACGTCATCGAATCCGAGCGCTGCGACCTCCTCCGCGCGGGCACTGAACCGCTCATCCCAGAGGCGGAGCGTTGGCGCGTAGTGATCACCCATCGACATGCGTTCACGCACACGAAGAGTGGTCATGCGTTCAGTGACGTCCTCGATCGCCCGTATGGAGGGCAGGAAGCCTCCCGGGAAGATGTACTTGTGCACCCATGTATAGGTGTTGCGGGTAGCCAACATCCGATCATGCGGCATCGTGATTGCTTGGATCGCGGCACGCCCACCCGGCGCCAACAGGGAGTCGATCTTCTGGAAGTAACTTCCCCAGTACTGGTGGCCGACCGCCTCGATCATCTCGACCGACACCACTGCGTCGTACTCCCCCTGCACCTGCCGGTAATCGAGAAGGTCGACCTGAACGCGATCCGCCAGTCCCGCAGCGCTTATCCGCTTGGCTGCCAGTTCCTGCTGTTCCACCGACAGCGTCACCGAACGCACCGTCGCACCACGCTGGGCTGCTCGGATCGCCAATTCTCCCCACCCAGTGCCGATTTCAAGCACTCGCGAACCAGGCCCGACGCCCGCACCGTCCAGCAACCGATCAATTTTGCGGTGCTGGGCGGCTGCGAACACGTCCCATGACTGGGAGTCCCCTACTGACCGGTCGTCGAACAAGGCACTGGAATAGGTCATCGTGTCGTCGAGGAATAGTTCGAACAACTCATTCGAGAGGTCGTAGTGCCGCGAGATGTTGGAGCGGGTGTTCTGCGTCGAATTGTGTTCACTGCGTGGCTGCTTGGGAATGTAGAGGCCACGCAACCGCTGCAGAAAGTCTGGAATCAGTGTCGCCACGCGAGAGGCAAAAACTTCCAGGACTGCGGTGAGATCGGAGGCTTCCCAGTCACCCGCCATGTACGACTCACCGAATCCGATCAGACCACTGTCGCCCACCCGAGCAGCAAAGTCATCCGGGCGATGAATGACCATCAACGGCGAATCGGGTCCACCGCCGCCGGAGAACTCACCACCGGAGTACTCACCCCCCGGCATCTGCACGCGCAGCGGCAATCGAGCCACCGCCTTGTGGAACAGCGCCCGTGCAACCGGCGACGCCACCCGCACCTTGAGGCCGCTGGGAACGGTGGCAACTCCTGGCCAGCGTTCGACCTCAGCGCTACGAGTCATTGTTGTCATCACGGTTGTCATCACACTGCCTCCTGCGGTTGATGTTGCGGCCGTGGAACTACCGGTAATCGTCTGGCCCACAACCTGATGCCTTGATATCGAATCTGCGCGGAGACCCTCAGTGGTGCAGTCGGAATCGCGAGAAAGCTTCGAATTATCACGCCCGCGGTGGCCGGAACACATCGACCACGTACCGTGGCGACAAAGGGTGCCTGATCCGGTCTGGCAAGCACTATCGACAGCTCCACCGATTCCTTGGGAAGCGGTAGCCTCATCCGGTACTCGCCGGAAACGTCATTGAACGGCGAGACGTAGAACTCCTTCGGCGTGCGTGCCGCACCATTGTCGTTGGTCTCGAGCAGGTAGGAGTGCCGCTCACCATAGGTGTTGTGAACTTCAGCCACCACACACCGCACGGCGCCATCGTCATTCAGGCACCAGAACACACTCAACGGGTTGAACACATAGCCGAGTACACGCGCATTCGCGAGCATGAGGATCCGGCCGCCGCCGAACTCGATTCCGTTGGCCCGCAAGAACGACTCGACGTTTACGCGAATCGATAGGGTGGGATCGCCGAGATGATCTGCAGCCGTGAACCTCGCCAAGGGACGCAATGCTTTCGGCAAATGCGGCAACTTGTCCACATCTACGAGCCAGCTGTAGCTTTTGTACTCGAATGTGTTGTGCAGCGGTTCTGTTCGCACGTGGCGAATACTCGTGTAGACGATGGACGGTGTAATCGGCCCGGTCACTGCCACCGACCTCCGACCCGCTCTGCGGCACGTAAACCCGACAATGCACCGTCCTCGTGGAAACCCCACCCGTGGTACGCGCCTGCAAAAGCAAGCACATCCGAGTCCAACTCGGGAAGCCGGCTTTGAGCTGCAACGGAAGTCGGCGTGTATTGCGGATGCTCGTAGGTCATCTGGTCGATGACGGAATCCGCGGCGATCATGTCCTTGCCACCGAGAGTCAC
Source organism: Rhodococcus sp. MS16 (assembly GCF_013277795.1). Taxonomy (NCBI): domain Bacteria; kingdom Bacillati; phylum Actinomycetota; class Actinomycetes; order Mycobacteriales; family Nocardiaceae; genus Rhodococcus; species Rhodococcus sp. MS16. The sequence goes on along the minus strand of NZ_VBTM01000004.1, from coordinate 255,410 downwards.
GATGTACCGTCGACCGGTCTCCGGTAGACGCTGTAACCGGGTCATGTCGTAGCTGACGAGCACGTGATCTGGCCTCGCATCGCAATGCGGCAGGTAGTAGTTCCACGACGCCCGCGCATTCGAATTGTCGGGCAGCACAGTCTCGTCTGTGTGCAATTGGGTGTGATTGATCGAATACGGCATAGCCCCGAGAACCTCGTGCTCCGTGGCCGTAGGATCGGCGAGAATCTTCAGCGCTTGCTGCGGATGCGTCGCGATTACCACCGCGTCGTATGTCTCGAGCCGATCATCTCCCCCACGAATCTCGACTGAATCATCGTGCCGGTACACCGCGTGAACCGGCGTGTTCAGGCGAACGGCACTGATGCTCTGTGCCACAGCTTTCACGTACTCGACCGAACCACCGGTTACCGTCCGCCAGGTCGGCGAACCGGAGATAGTAAGCATGCCGTGGTGATCGAGGAACGCGAAGAGGTACCGCGCCGGATACTCGAGAGCGGCCGACGGGTCACACGACCACACCGCGGATACCAGCGGGGTCATGAAGTGCGCGGTGAAGTAGTCCGAGAATCTGCCGTTACGCAGGAATACGCCGAGCGTCTGATCGAGCGTCGAGGCAGTCGAGGCAGTCGAGGCAGTCGAGGCAGTCGAGTCCTCGGACTGCTCGAGCAGTGCACGCGCTCGTCGATGAAACCGCTTGACCTCCATCAACATCGACAGAAAGCTGCCGTTCACCAGCAGTCCCGGCGTTGGCAGGACCCCGCGCAAACCCTGTCCGCCGGAATACTCGAGGCCACAACCCTCGCAGCGGACCGACATGCTCATGTCCGATTCCTGTGTCACGACACCCAATTCGGCGAACAATCTCAACAGCGTCGGATAGGTGCGGTCGTTATGCACGATGAAGCCTGTATCGACGGCGAAGTTGCGACCTTCAGGATCGGTCACCGCATGTGTATCGGCGTGACCGCCGAGCCGCGAATCGGCTTCGTAGAGCGTGACCTCACTGTCCTTGCTCAGCACCCACGCCGCTGTAAGACCTGCGACACCGCTGCCGACGACAGCAACCTTGCGCTTGTCAGAACTCCGCTTCACCGAACTCCGTCCACCCGAATTCATCGTCGCTCTCCTGCCTTCGCTTCGTTTGTTTTCTCTGCGCTCTGCGAGACCACTGCTATTTCCGAGACCGCATCTACTGCCAGTCGATGCCACAGTGATAGCCGGCGCAGCATGAAGTGCCCGGCACCTTCGACGCCGATCCACTCGGCGTCGAGACCGGATCTACGCGCTAGCTGGACCGCCGCTTGGGAAGCATCCGGGTCGGTCCAGCGATCCGCCGTACCGTGAACTACCCGCAGCAGGCAACCCTGTCGCAGCCCGATGTCCGTCCCTGCCGGCCACCATGGCGCCAGCGCGACGACTCCTACGACTGCCGCGTCACCCGACAGAGCGGCGGCTACCCGGCCACCCATCGAATGTCCGAGCAGAATGACCTGCGCGTCAGAGTTTTGTGCCTTGATCCGATCGAGTACCTGCCGCGCATCTGCAACCGGGCTCTGCTCCCGACCGTTCCACCCACGTGTTCGATACCTGACCGCCACGACATCGAATCCACGTTGCCGAATCGCAGCCGAGAACGGGCGCATCCGGAGGTTCGACAGATGCCAGAATCGCGAACGGCGGTGACTCGAAACCTTCCCACCAGGCAGAACCATCACTGTGAGGTGGCGATCGTCCCGATAGGGCGTCCGATGCTGAAGCGTCATATAGGGCATTCGGCACCGAAAGCCTGGCGGATTGGGGCTTAGCGAGATTTCTTCTCTTGATCGGAAGCGTCCCCGCGGGGACGCTTTTCGAAATCTGTCGGTGCCTCGATCTACTGTCGAATGAACATTCGAACCGGGGGGTTGGCATGGACACAGACAAGCTCGACAGAGATACCGACAGAGATACCGATCACGTCATGGGCTTCGCGGCCAAGCGTGAAGCCGTCGACAACATCGGCGTGGAAATCTGCGCACTAGCTGGACAAATCGCCGCAGCGACCGCTCGATTCCTCACGCTGCTCGCCGACTTCGACGAACAACGAGGCTGGGCCGGTCCCGGCCTACATTCATGCGCTCACTGGCTCTCCTGGAAATGTGGCATGAGCCTGCACACCGGACGCGAATACGTTCGTGTCGCCAAAGCACTCCGCCCTTTGCCCGCGATGCGGAAAGCGTTCGAACAAGGCAATTTGTCCTACTCGAAGGTTCGCGCACTTACCCGAGTCACAACTCCCTCAAACGAGAAGCAGATGGTCCGACTCGGCCGCGAAGCACCTGCCGCACAGATCGACCGTCTGACTGCCGGGTTACGCAAAGTCGCCGACAACGAATCCGGCAAAAGTAAAGCGCCTGAACGCTTTCAAGTCCGCTGGCATTGGGACCCCGACACGGGCGATTTTGTCATCAAAGGTCGCCTCGCTGCACAGGACGGCGCCCGTATCCTCGCCGCACTCACCTCGGCAGAACGTGAACGAACACAGACAGCAATGCCGTCACCCGGCAACGAGCCCAAGATCGACAATGACGATGACGCCACCGCGTTATCGGACGAGCCGATCACTCAGCAGAACGCTGCGAAAAAACCACCCGGCGACATCGGACCGGCGCTCCTCGCGATGGCCGAAATAGCTGCCACGGCCCCGACAAACAACGCGAGCGGCGTCAGCAACTCGGCCGAAGTGGTATTTTTCCACGAACACGACAACCTCCGGGTTCCTGGCGGACCTGCACTCCCCGACAACGATTCCGAGGAAGTCCTCTGTAACGCCCACCTGCGCCTGGCCAAGACCAAGAAGCAATGCGTGCTCAATCTAGGCCGGAAGACCCGCGTCACCAGTCACAAACAAATGTTGGCGTTGAATTACCGTGACGGAAGCTGCCGGACACCAGGATGCGGTCGAACCAGATTTCTGCACGCTCACCACGTGCAATTCTGGGGCCGCGGCGGAGAAACCAACCTCGACAACCTGATCCTGCTGTGCGGGACCTGCCACCGAGCGCTACATCGCGGCCAGTTCGCCATTACTGCTCTTGGCGATCAACAGTTCGAGTTCCGGACGCTCAACGGCGATGTCATCGATCCGGCCCCTCCGATCAGCGGTTTGGCCGATCAACTCCTGCGCGGCGAAATCCCGGACAATGCGATCATTCCGAACTGGGGCGGCGACCCCCTGCACCTGGACCACGCAGTCAGTGTGCTCCTCAACGGCTAGGCAGCATAAAGCGTGACGGGCAGGGTGCATACCTAAGTGTTGATCGGGCCATTGTCGGGCATAAAAATGAGGCAGGCCCTACACCCGCTTCCGAGTGTCTGACCTGCCTCTTTGTGGAGCTGCCGGGAATTGAACCCGGGTCCTACGTTGAATCGCTAGGGCTTCTCCGTGTGCAGTTCGCTAAGTCTCTACTTGGATCTCCCAGTCTCGCGAACAAGCCAGGATGACGATCCCAGTCACTGTTTGATGTCCCATCCAACTCCGTGACCGAGCCGAACAGTAAAGCCCTCTAGCTGATGCCAGGATCCGGGTCGAGGGCAACCCCGGGCTGACAGACACGCTTCGCTACTTAGGCAGCGAGAGCGTAGTCGCGCTGATTGGAATCGGCGCTTATAGGTTTGCAGCGACGCTTACGGTGGTCTCTTGCCTGCACCGACACGCTTCCCCTAACTCAACACACGCAGTCGAAACCGTTCAGCCCCGTGTGTGCCCCGCGTCTTTCGTGGGGCTACCTACTATAACGCGCTGCCGCACGGAAGTCATACCAATTAAATCGAGCGTTCCGCTGTGCTGGTGATGTTGGTGATCATGCCCTCGAAAACGACGCCATGGAACGGCAGGATCGAGTACCAGTACAGTCGCCCAGCCAAGCCTCGCGGGAAAAATACAGCGCGCTGCTCCAGACGCGATCCACCACCTTGCCCTTCGGAGACGCGCTGCCCCTCCGAAACTCTCAGCTCCAACCACGCCCCACCGGGGACTTTCATTTCGGCCCGCAGTCGCAGCAACTTTCCTCTGTCGATTTCTTCGACCCGCCAGAAGTCCAGGGCTTCACCGGTATTGAGGTGACGCGGATCACGCCGACCCCGCCGTAACCCGACGCCGCCCACCGCTCGGTCCATCCATCCTCGAATTGCCCAGGCCAAAGGGAATGAGTACCAACCGTTCTCGCCGCCGATGGATTCGACCACCTTCCACAAGGTCTCCGGGTCCGCGGCACAATCACGTTCACGATGGTCGACGTACACCGTTTCACCGGCCCAATCCGGATCAGACGGTAGAGGATCCGACGGTGCGCCGGCGATGGTTGCACCCGACCACGAAGTCTCGACCTCTCCGTTCCCGATCTTGCGCAGAGCCAGCCGTACCGCTTCGCGATATGTGGTGAGCCCGCTTTCTGGCGGCGGGATGAAACCGTCGATGTCGTGATCGTGCATGACGGCATCGTTCTGCAGTGACTCGATCAGCGGCATTGCGAGCCCGTGCGGAATGGGCGTGACCAACCCCACCCAGAGACCGGCGAGCCTCGGGGTCAGGACCGGCAAAACGACAATGCGCCGACGCACCAACCCCGCAACATCGGCGTAGGCGTTCATCATCTCGCCGTACTGCATGATGTCCGGTCCGCCGATATCGAATGAGCGGTTGATCTCCGGAGTCGTGGCCGCCGCAGCCACCAGGTAATGGAGTACATCGCGCACGGCAATCGGCTGAATCTTGTTGTGCACCCATTTCGGTGTGGTCATCACCGGCAGGCGGTTGGTCAGGTGGCGAACCATCTCGAAAGAGGCCGAACCTGAACCGATCACCACGCCGGCCTGGAACACGACAGTCGGAACGGCAGAGTCCAGCAGGATCCGGCCGACTTCCAGCCGAGACTTCAAATGCGTCGACAGTTCTGCGTTTGATGGATGCAGTCCGCCGAGGTAGACGATTCTGCGAACACCAGCGGCCGCAGCCGCTTCGGCCACATTCACCGCGCTGCGCTTGTCGACATCGGAAAACGAGCCACCACCGCCCATGGCGTGGACAAGGTAATAGACAACATCGATATCGTCGAAAGCGCCTGCAAGGGATGCCTTGTCACTCAGGTCAGCTTTAACTACCTCGACGGACTCGCGCCACGGCACATCGCGCAACTTCTCAGGACTGCGTACCAGCACCCGGACGTGATGCCCCGCTGTAACCAACCTGGGAGCCAGACGCCCGCCGATGTAGCCGGTAGCTCCTGTGATCAACACTCGCACCGTATCCATCACACCACGCTACGCAGAAAACCAACTGCTACGCAGAAATCGAACCTCGGAGCGCCAACGCCGCCTCCAGATCATCGGCCGTAAGCGCCATGTTGATTCCGGCTCCTGCCTTCGCGCCTGCTGCTGCGGCCATGATGACCTGCGCACCCGGATCGACAACGTTGCCTGCCGCGAAGACGCCGGACACGCTTGTGGCACCCATCATGTCGACGGTGACGAACTCACCCATCATCGTCGCCGCCGTCGCTGCGCCGAACGACCGCAAAATCGAATCGTTCGGATCCATCGTGACCGCGCCTCCGACAAAGATCGCCGACCGCGCAACAGTTCTACCGTCGGCCAGTTGCACTCCAACGAGACGATCATCCTCGAGTACTGGCGCTGCCACCTCGCCTTCGACGATCGAAATATTGAGCGCTGCAAGCTTTTCCCGATCCTCGGCGCTGAGATCCTCGATCCGATGGAGGAACAGCACCACATCGTCCGACCATTGACGGATCATCGGGGCCTGATGCATCGCGAACTCGACACTCTTGGCAATGACACCCAACGGTTGATCACGCACGTCGTATCCATGGCAGTACGGGCAGTGCAGGACGTCGCGGCCCCACCGCTCACCGAAGGCACTGAGTTCATCCGGCAACCTGTCGGTCAATCCTGTCGCCACCAGGACTTTGCGCACCGAGATTCGAGCGCCGTCAGCAAGGGTGATCGCGAATCCACTCCCACGGGAGTCTTCGTCTCGTTCGACCGCCACGACGGTCCCGTCATGGAACTCTCCACCGTATTTCCGGACTTCGTCGCGTCCGATGGCGAGGAGTTCGGCTGGATTCATCCTGTCGCGAGAGAGGAATCCGTTCATGTGATCTGCCGCTGCGTTGCGCGGAGCGCCGTTGTCGAAAACCACAACGGATCTGCGGGCTTGACCGAGGATGATCGCGGCGTTGAGTCCGGCAGCGCCGCCTCCTATCACTGCCACGTCGTAGGTGTCTGCTGCGTCGTAAGAGGTCTGTGTCATGAATTCAGGATTGCATCGCAACACCAACTTGACAAACATGATTGCTGATTTGGCAAAATGGAAGAATGACCGAATCATCGTTCGACGCCGTCCTCGCGGGAATCGGCCCGCGCCTGCGCACACTGCGCCAGCAATCCGATATGACGTTGACCGATCTCTCCGAGGCGACCGGCATCAACGTCAGTACGCTGTCGCGGCTCGAATCCGGCACTCGCCGAGCCAACTTGGAGTTGCTGCTGCCGATTGCGAAAGCGCACGGCGTCCCGCTCGACGACCTCGTCAACAGCAAGATCGCAGACCCTCGGGTGCGGGAAGAACCGCAAAAGGTGGGATCGATGACGATCATTCCGTTGACCAGCCAGCCGGGAAACCTCCAGGCCTACAAGATGATCCTCGCGCCCACCGAGGACATCCGCGAGCCGGGTACTCACGAAGGGTACGAGTGGCTGTACGTGCTGTCGGGCCGGGTCCGGCTACAGCTCGGTGATCGCGATTTTGTCATGGGCGCGGGTGAAGCCGCCGAGTTCGACACTCATATCCCCCACCGATTCAGCGCCGCAGACGGCCGCCCGGCCGAGGTGATCAGCCTGTTCGGCAAGCAAGGTGAACGAGTACACCTACGCGCTGCGCCGGCCGACCGCCGCGGCTGAGATCAGGCCGACTACTACCCGCGCATGCCCTTGATCCGACGCCCCAGCTCGCGGGTCACCTCACGCTCGGCGGTGCGCTTGGCCATGTCCTGACGCTTGTCGTAGTCCTGCTTACCCTTCGCGAGAGCAAGTTCGACCTTGACCTTGCCGTCGGAGAAGTACATCGACAACGGAACCAGCGTCTGGTTGCCCTCGCGGGTCTTGCCTACGAGGTGTTCGATCTCGCGCTTGTGCAGCAACAGCTTCCGGGTCCGACGCGGCGAGTGGTTGGTCCACGAGCCCTGCGTGTATTCCGGAATGTGCAGCGATCGAAGCCACACCTCACCGTTGTCGACGGTTGCGAACGCGTCCACGAGTGACGCCTTACCTTCGCGCAAACTCTTGACCTCGGTGCCCACGAGCGCGATTCCCGCTTCGTAGGTGTCGATGATCGTGTAGTTGTGACGCGCTTTGCGATTGGTCGCAATGACCTTGCGGCCCTTTTCCTTCACTGTCCGGGCCTCTCAGTCCGCTGTCTTACCCAATAATGCAAACAACTCTTGCTCTCAGCATAGAAGGCCGTGCAAACCAATTACTCGCGCACGTACAAACGAAGCGTGACATACGAGGTGATCGCTGCCATTCCCACGCCTGCGAGGACCAGGAACGGTGAGACGAACAGGATGTCGCTGTTCGAAATACGGGCGACGATGTTGGCTTCGTAGACGTCGGCCAGCACTCCGTCGATGAAAAGGTTCTTTGCTGTGAAGAGACCGGCGATCGCCAGAACCGCGCCGATCAAAGCGGCAACAATTGCCTCGAGCAAGAACGGAAGCTGTGTGTACCAGCGTGTTGCGCCCACCAGTCGCATGATGCTGACCTCGGTACGACGCGTGAATGCCGCGATCTGAACCATGTTGGCGATCAACAGAATAGCGGCGATGGCCTGCACGACGGCGATCGCAAAGGCTGCATTGCGGACACCGCCGAGGACGCTGAAGAGACGGTCGACGAGCTCGCGCTGATTGAGAACACTTTCCACGCCTGGCCGCGAACCGAACGTGTCGTTGATGACGCCGAATCGTTCCGGGTCGCTGAGCTTGACCTTGAACGACGCCGGGAAGCTGTCCGGGCTGACCAGTGCGGCCAACTCGGGTTGGTCCTTGAAGACTCGCTCGGTCGCGTCCTTCACCGCGTCGTCGCGATTGAGGAACTGAACCGCGACGACGGACGGTGTCTGCTCGAGTTCCTGCCGCAGAGTGCTGCAGATTTCCTGCTCGCAACCGGGGTCCGCGGCGGAAATATCATCCGTCAGGAAGATCTGGACCTCGACGCGCTCGAGGAAGATTTGCTGCGTCTTACCGGCCATCTGAACCACGAGGAGGCCGCCGCCGAAGAGTCCAAGCGAAATGGCGGTCGTCAAGATCATGGCAATGGTCATAGTGATGTTGCGGCGCAGGCCGGTCAGGACCTCGCTGAAAATAAAACTGGCACGCATCGGGGAATCCGATTCCTTCTCGAATGATCGGCGGCTTCGCGGCTACCGGTGGGCGTTCGGACGAGTGGTGAGCAGTCGGCGTTTACCTGCCGACGCCGTACACACCCCGCGCTTCGTCTCTGCTGACCTTGCCGAGATCGAGTTCGATGACTCGTCGACGCATCGAGTCGACGATGTGGTGGTCGTGAGTGGCCATGACGACAGTGGTGCCGGTGCGGTTGATGCGCTCGAGCAGCAGCATGATGTCCTGGCTGGTCTCGGGATCGAGGTTGCCGGTCGGCTCGTCGGCGAGGAGGACCAGCGGCCGGTTCACGAAAGCGCGCGCGATGGCTACGCGCTGCTGCTCGCCACCGGACAGTTCGGTCGGAAGTCGATCGGCTTTGCCGGCGAGGCCGACCATGTCGAGGACCTCGGGAACAGTGCGCGCAATCACGTCGCGTGGCTTACCGATCACTTCCAACGCAAACGCGACATTCTCGGACACCGTCTTCTGCTGCAGCAGTCGGAAGTCCTGGAAAACGCAACCCATGGCCTGCCGCAGCTTCGGAACTCGACGGGCCGACAACTTGTTGACGTGGAAATCCGCGACCTCGATGTCACCGGACGTCGGCGACTCCATTTTCAGCAGTAGACGCATGAAGGTCGACTTGCCAGAGCCGGAGGGGCCGATGAGGAAGACGAACTCCCCCTTTTCCACCTCCACACTGACATTGTCGAGCGCCGGCCTGGTGGAGGCCTTGTAGGACTTCGACACGTTCTTCATGCTGATCACAACAAGCCAGTCTAGCCGTTATCGAACAGTGACCTTGGAGCAACGCGCGGCGAGTGCGCCCGTATTACCCGGCTCCACTGGTTGTCGCGGCTGTTGTGCTCGGAATTGTCGTGACTGTGCTGTTGGAATTGCCCGAGTTGGAATTTTCGTTGCCGGAGTTACCGACCGGAGGGCCTGGAGGCTGTGCTGTCGTCGTCACCGTCGTCGAAACACCGCTCTGAGCTGAACCGGGAGTTGCTGAACCGGGAACCACACTCGTCGACGGCACCGATTCCGAGGACGGAGGCGTCGAAGATTCCGGGACAGCCGTTGTCGTTGTCGCCACCGGAGGCTGCGTGTACGGCTCCGTCACCGACGATCCTGCGGCCGGCGCGGGCGTGGCCACGGTTGGCTCCGCCGGGTTGAGATACGCGTTGGCGACGTAGGCGAGGATCCAGGCCACGACCAAGATGAATGTCGACGTCCGCATCCGGCCACCGAACAAGCGGGACGGCATCCAGTCGAGATGGATGAGCCGGTCGAGACCGCGCCGGGGTTCCTGCTCGGTCATTCGCTCGCCTCCTCGATGTCGCCCGTATGAAGTCCCGGCGTGACGGTGATTCCTTGTCGACGCAGTGCCGCGGCAACTCGCACACGCAGTGCCCGGCCGACTTGGAACTGTTTGCCGGGTAGCGTGCGCGCCACCATCCGAATGCTGACTTGATCCACTTCGAGGCTTTCGATGCCCATGACCGTCGGCTCGTCCAGGAGAAGCTTCTTGAGTCCACGGTCGGACATTGCATCGACGCCGACCTGACGCAAGACCTCGTTGACGCGGTTGAGATCGGCAGTGGCGGGAACCGGAACGTCGATGACCGCGCGTGCCCAATCCTTGGACAGGTTGGTCGCTTTCACGATCTGACCATTGGGAACGGTGATCACTTCACCGTCGGCGTTCCGCATTCGAGTGACTCGCAACGTCACGTCCTCGATGACACCTTCGGCGTCGTCGGACGAGCCAGTGATCGCCAGTCTCACGGTGTCGCCGAATCCGTACTGGCGTTCGGTGATGATGAAGAAGCCCGCCAGAATGTCCTGCACGACGCGCTGCGCACCAAAGCCCAGTGCCGCGCCGAGCACCGTTGCCGGTGCGACCAAACTGCCGATCGGCAGGTTCAGTTGGTCGAGAACCTTGAGTGTCGCGATCACGTAGATGAACGTGATGATCACCCATGTGATGACCTGCGCGACCGAGTGACGATGCTTGGTCGCCTCCGACCGCACCAGAGCGTCACCCAACTGATAGTTGGCGTCGATCTGGTCGGTGACCTTGTTGCCGCCCCAACTGACCAAACGGGCAAGGATCATCGCTCCGAGCACGGTCATGAGGACCGACAATCCAGGGTTCTGGAGCCAATCGAGCAGGTTCTGCCCAGGTCTGAGAAAAGTCATCGTGCCTTTCGGTTGCCGCTTATGCGGACTGGTTCTCGCTCATGCGCCAGCGAATGCCGGCCTCGAGGAAACCGTCGATGTCACCGTCGAGCACTGCGGACGGGTTGTTGACCTCGTACTCGGTGCGCAGGTCCTTGACCATCTGGTACGGGTGCAGGACGTACGAACGCATCTGGTTGCCCCAGGAGCTTCCGCTGTCGCCCTTGAGCGCATCCATCTCGGCTCGCTCTTCCAGACGCTTGACCGCCAGCAGCTTTGCCTGCAGGACGCGCATCGCCGACACCTTGTTCTGGAGCTGCGACTTCTCGTTCTGGCACGTCACGACGATGCCCGTCGGGATGTGTGTCAGGCGAACCGCGGAGTCCGTGGTGTTGACGGACTGACCACCCGGACCGGACGAACGGTAGACATCGACGCGGATGTCGTTCTCGTTGATCTCGATGTGGTCGGTAGTCTCGACGACCGGCAGAACCTCGACCTCGGCAAACGACGTCTGACGGCGGCCCTGGTTGTCGAACGGGCTGATCCGGACCAGGCGGTGCGTGCCCATTTCCACAGACAGCGTGCCGTAGGTGTACGGCCCCTTGATCGCGAACGTCGCGCTCTTGAGTCCCGCTTCTTCGGCGTACGACGTGTCGTAGACCTCGACGCCGTAGTCGTGCTTTTCCGCCCAACGGATGTACATACGCATGAGCATCTCGGCCCAGTCCGCTGCGTCGACGCCGCCTGCGCCGGAGCGGATGTTGATCAGCGCGTCACGCTCGTCGTACTCGCCGGACAGCATGGTCTTGACTTCCATCGCCGCGATGTCCTCGCGCAGGCTGGCACGTTCGGCGTCGGCGTCGGCAATCGCGTCAGGGCCTTCGTCCTCGGCCAATTCGTAGAGAATCGGCATCTCGTCGAGCCTCTCTCGCAGCGCCACGATTCGACGAAGCTCCGATTGGGCATGCGACAGCTGGCTGGTTACTTGCTGAGCGTGATCCTGGTCGTTCCACAAGCCGGGATCGGCAGCCTGATGTTCGAGCTCGTCGATGCGTCGACGCAGCTCTTCGACGTCCACGACCGACTCGCAGGTGCGAAGGGTGGTGTCGAGCGCGTTCAGGTCTGCAATTACGTCAGGATGCACGGTTCTCAAGGCTACCGGGTGCCAAACCCTGCAATAACCGCGACTCGAATCAGGACCCGAACCAGAAAGGCGTATCCATGACCGTCACCGACGAATATCTACAGAACAACGCCGCATACGCCGCGCAATTCTCCGGGCCACTCCCCCTGCCGCCGAGCAAACACGTTGCCGTTCTCGCCTGCATGGATGCCCGTCTGGACGTCTACCGTGCCCTCGGCATCAAGGAAGGCGAATCACACGTCATCCGCAACGCCGGCGGTGTGGTCACCGACGACGAGATCCGGTCGCTTGCCATCAGCCAGCGCCTCCTCGGCACCACCGAGATCATCCTCATCCACCACACGGACTGCGGAATGCTGACGTTCACGGACGACGATTTCAAGCGCACCATCCAGGACGAGATCGGCGTCAAACCGTCCTGGTCGCCCGAATCGTTCCCCGACGTCGACGAAGACGTACGGCAATCACTACGCCGAATCGAGAGCAGTCCGTTCATCACTGCAACGACCTCACTGCGCGGATTTGTCTTCGATGTGGCGACCGGAAAGCTGAACGAAGTTCTGCCCGCGTAGGTAGGCGCACAGATGGGCGCGTAGATGGGACAGGGCGGGCAAGACGGTAAGTTGTCTACCCGTGACCGACCTCGCTTCCGACCTTGTTCTGGCCCTGCGTCTCGCCGACGAGGCCGACGCGATCACTCGCGCCCGCTTCGGCGCTCTCGATCTGCGAGTGGACGACAAACCCGACCTCACACCGGTCTCCGACGCCGACCTCGCCGTCGAACGCGCCGTGCGCGCGAGCTTGTCCGAGGCTCGACCGGGCGACTCGGTGCTGGGCGAAGAGTTCGGCGGCGACGCGGTATTCGAGGGACGGCAGTGGGTGGTCGATCCGATCGACGGCACCAAGAACTTCGTGCGCAACGTGCCTGTCTGGGCGACCCTGATCAGTTTGCTCGAGGACGGCGTACCCGTCGTCGGCGTCGTCAGCGCGCCCGCACTGAACCGACGCTGGTGGGCGGCAACAGGTTTGGGTGCCTTTACCGCCTACGACGGCGGCGACGCCCGAACGATCGAGGTGTCCGCCGTCGACCGCAGTGAATCCGCAAGCCTGAGTTTTTCGAGCTTGTCCGGCTGGAAGGACCGCGGAATCCGCGATCAGTTCATCGATCTCACGGATCACGTGTGGCGCGTACGCGGGTACGGAGACTTCTTCTCGTACTGCCTCGTCGCCGAAGGTGCAGTCGATATCGCTGCCGAACCCGAGGTTTCCCTGTGGGACCTCGCCGCTCTGGACGTGCTGATCCGCGAAGCCGGCGGAACCTTCACCGACTTGGCCGGCGGGAGTGGCCCGCACGGTGGCAGTGCCGTTGCCACCAACGGCTTGCTGCACGAAGATGTTCTTGCTCGCCTGAGGTAGCCGGCCAGGTAGCAGAACTCCCCACTCGCCGCAACGGCCTGAGGGAGGAGTCCCGGCAGGCCCGTCGGCAGGATTCGGCACGGCATCCGGGCACGTTGACTTGGAGTAGTCGATCACGCACTACTTCAGGAGAATGATGAACCGGATTTCCCGGCGCTCGATACTGTTCGGTCTGGCTGCCGCGCCCCTCGGACTTGCGGTGGGCTGCGGCGCCGACTCCGCCGACTCCGCAGGCGCCTCGCGGCCTACGGCAGCAGCAGGGTCTTCACGTCCGTTACCGATTCCGCCGCTGGCTGCATCCACGGTCGACGACTCCGGCGTCCGCCATTTCACCCTCCGCGCCGGCGCCGGAACCACCGAGATAGTCGCGGGAAAGATCACTGACACTTGGGGTTTCAACGGCTCTATCCTCGGTCCGACGGTCAGAGCCCGACGCGGAGAATCTGTCGCATTCACGATCGACAACGCACTGGCAGAGCCCACGACCGTCCACTGGCACGGCATGCATCTACCTGCCAGGTTCGACGGCGGACCGCACCAGACCATCGAAGCCGGCGGGCGGTGGGAACCGGCGTGGACCATCGACCAAGCGGCGTCTACGCTCTGGTATCACCCACATCCGCATGGATCCACCGAGCGGCACGTACAGCGCGGACTCGCCGGACTGTTCCTGATCGACGACGCCGACACCGATACGCTGGACCTCCCGAAAACCTATGGAGTGGATGATATTCCACTGATCATCCAGGATCGCCGATTCACCGCGGACGGCAGTTTCGACGAGACCGACCCGACCGACGTCGGCTTGCTCGGCGACACGATCGTCGCCAACGGCATCGCCGATGCCTACCTCGACGTCACTACCGGCGTTGTGCGACTGCGCATCCTGAACGGTTCCTCCGGCCGTCTCTACAACCTGGGGTTCCCCGACGACCGCACGTTCGATCTGATTGCCACCGACGGCGGACTGCTCGAATCACCGATTGCGATCAAGCGGATTCAGCTCAGCCCCGGCGAACGAGCCGAGATCGTGGTTCGCGTCGACCCCGGTGCGACGACCACACTGGTGTCGTTCCCGATCGAGGACGGCGGTGGCGTGAGTTCCTCCGACGCCGAGAACTTCGGCATGAACGACCGCTTCGACATCATCGAGCTGCGAGGGGTTGCCAGCCGCGCGTCACGGTCGACTCTCCCGGCGCAGTTGGCCGTACTGCCGCATCTCGATCCGTCGAAGGCAAGCGTCTCCCGAACCTTCGATCTGCAGTGGTACATGATCAACGGGCAACGAATGGACATGAACCGCATCGACTTCGAGGCCGAGGTCGGCGCGACCGAGGTGTGGACGATCACCAACAAGGACAACTGGCCACACAATTTCCATGTCCACGACGTGCAGTTCCAGATCCTCGACGTCGACGGTCGCACTCCCCCGCCGCACCTGCGCGGCCTCAAGGACACCGTTTACACGCCGCCGGGCAGCAGGATTCGCGTCGCACTGCAGTGGTCCGAGTACACCGATCCCACGTTCCCTTACATGTTCCACTGCCACCTGCTGATGCACGAGGATCAAGGGATGATGGGCCAATTCCTCGTCCTCGAACCGGGACAGAAGGCGGCTCCGATGCAGATGGACATGCCGATGCCTTCGCCTGGTTCGCACGCCGGTCACTGAAAGTTCTGCAAGTAGTACACGGCGAGGCGAACCCGATTGTCGCAACCCGTCTTCGACATCAGGTTCGCCACGTGAGTCTTGACCGTGGTCACACCCAAATGCAACGCGTCCGCGATTTCCTGGTTGCTCTTCCCTTCCGCAACCAGGGCGAGAACCTGCGATTCGCGCTCGGTCAGCGAAACCGCCTCTGTCACAGCAGTGCCCGCGGCGGTGCCGATCACCGCCCGATCCACGACGCGGCGGAGCAGTTCCGGGGAGAACACCATGTCGCCCTCGGCTGTCCGGCGAATGGCACCGAGCAACTCGGCGGGTTCGGTGTCCTTGACGAGAAACCCCGAAGCGCCGGCAGCAAGCGCGGGATACAGATGATCGTCGTCGTCGAAGGTGGTGAGTACGAGAATGCGTGCGCGCCGCCCGGACTTGACGATCTGCCGCGTGGCACCGATCCCGTCGAGGCCGGGCATCCTCAAGTCCATCAGGATTACGTCGGGATCCAGTTCGGCGGCAAGCGCTACCGCCTCGACGCCGTTCGACGCCTCACCGGATACGGTCATGTCCTCGGCCGCAGTGCACAGCATCCGCAGACCTGCTCGCACCAGCCGCTGGTCGTCGACAACCAACACTGCGATCACGAGTCGTCACCCTTGACCGACAGCGGATGGGCCAACAGCGGAATACTCACGTGCACCTCCCACCTTCCGTCACCGAGCGTACCTGCGGTCATCTCACCGCCGGCCAACTCTGCACGCTCCCGCATTCCGACGAGGCCGTGTCCGGCGCCCTTCGCCGACCCCTCGACATTGTTGATCACCTTGACGTCGACCCGACCGGCGTTGCGACGAACAGATACCGAGACGGGCCCCTTCCTGTCTCCGTGCTTCATGACGTTGGTCAGCGACTCCTGAATTACCCGTAACAGCGTCAACCGGCCGATGGCGTCGAGGTCACCTGCGCCCGACTCGACGTGCGCCTTGACCTGGAAGCCGGCTGCACGCACACGATCGAGTGCAGCCTCGATCTCCGCGGCGACGGCGTCCGGTTCGACCAGAGCAACCTCGCCGAGCGAGGGATCGCGCAATGCGACGAGAAGACGGCGAATATCGGTCAGCGCATCCGACGCCGTCGCGCGCACGTCGGCGAGGACTTCCCGCACGGCCTCGTCCTGAGGTGCCAATACGTGTTGAGCGACTCCGATCCGCAGGACGATCGACGCCATGTGGTGTGCAACAAGGTCGTGCAGCTCACGGGCCAGAGCGCTTCGTTCCGCAGCTCGGGTGTGCGCGAGATTGTTCGCGGCCAATTCACGCTGCGAACGCAGATATAGTCCGAGCAGCAGCGGTAAGCCCACGTACGCAAGCACTTTCACGGCAGTCGTGACCGAGAAGAATGCTTCGTGAGATTCGAACCAGATCCCTGCCAGTACGGAACCGCACCATCCGATTACAGATACGGCAACCAGTTCCCGGCGCTCGGCCCGCATCGTGACATCGACAACGGCTACCGCTCCGAGATACGGCACGAGCTCGGACAGACCCCACGCGTCGGCGACGAACATCGGAACCGCAAGTGCCGAGATGACCAGCGAAGCAAGTACCGGCCACCGGCGACCAGCCACGAAGATGATCGCCGACAGCATCGAGACGATCCAATAGCCGACGGGGACCCGATACTCCCCGGGATACGTGCTGGCAATCAGTAAGCACGGAATCAATACCAGCGGCGAGTAGCGCACATACCGCTGAATCCGATCTGGCACCTCTGTCCGGTTCACCTGTCGAGCCTATGACGCTCGGGGTCGTGGCACCTCCTACTCAGGGAGGAGTAGACGTGACTCGCGTCATTTCGAGGGATGCTCGACATCCGACCTTACTCCTGAGTAAGATAAGGGGGTCCAACGCCCCGACACCGAGAAACCCCTGGTGATCATGACCAAGCAAGACAGTGTGGCCCCGAGCAAGAGCCATGCCACGGCGCACCCCCGCGACACGTCCGCAGTCGGCCTCAACCCCGTCAAGCGCGATGCGATGGGTACCGCCATGCGCGTGCTGACCAAGATCACCGGTTCTGAATTCGCAGAAAAGTTCAACCTGCGCCAGACCATCGACCGGGTTACCTACGAGGGCACCAAGACCGGCTTCAAGACTCTCGGCGCCGCTACGCGCGGTTTCAAGAAGGTGGCCGGCAACGACGCGCCCAAGCGACTGCCGGACAACCCCGCCAAAAACTCGGACTACTTCGACCTCACGCCCGACGACGACCAGAAGATGATCGTCGAAACCGTGCGCGACTTTGCATCGGAAATCCTGCGCACCGCAGCACACGATGCCGATGCGGCCGCCGCCGCTCCTGCCGATCTGACGAAGCGGGCGGCCGAACTCGGGATCACCTTGATCAACGTCCCCGAGGAACTCGACGGCGCCGCATCCGATCGCGGCGCGGTCACCAACTCGCTTGTCGCCGAGGCGCTCTCACACGGAGACATGGGGCTGGCACTGCCGATCCTCGCTCCCAGCGGCGTAGCTGTCGCCCTTACTCAGTGGGGCACCGACGCGCAGCAGAAGACGTATCTCCCCGCATTCACCGGTGAGCAGGTTCCCGGTGCCGCAGTGGTAGTCAACGAGCCTCGCGCGCTGTTCGATCCCTTCGCACTGCAGACCAAGGCCGTTCGCTCCCCCAGCGGATACCGCCTCAACGGCGTCAAGAGCCTGGTACCGGCCGCTGCAACGTCGGAACTTTTTGTCATCGCCGCGGAACTCGACGGCAAGCCGTCGTTCTTCATCGTCGAGTCGGACACCAAAGGCCTTGTCGTCGAAGCTGACCCCAGCATGGGACTGCGGGCCGCATCGCTCGGTCGCCTGATCCTCACCGATGTCTCGGTCCCCGAATCCGCACTTCTCGGCGACGGCGACGCCGATCAGCGCAAGGCCGAGTACGCCGACGCGATCCGCCTCGCTCGTCTCGGATGGGCATCGATGGCGGTTGGCACCAGCCAGGCCGTGCTGGACTACGTGATTCCGTACGTGAACGAGCGCGAAGCATTCGGCGAGCCGATCAGCCATCGGCAGGCAGTTGCGTTCATGGTGGCCAACATCGCCATCGAACTGGACGGAATGCGCCTGGTCACGCTGCGTGGCGCTTCGCGTGCCGAGCAGGGATTGTCCTTTGCTCGTGAATCGGCCCTCGCCCGGAAGTTGGCTTCCGAAAAGGGCATGCAGATCGGCCTCGACGGCGTGCAACTCCTCGGTGGGCACGGATTCACCAAGGAACACCCGGTCGAGCGCTGGTACCGCGACCTTCGAGCCATCGGCGTTGCCGAGGGCATTGTCCTCATCTGACGCCGCTGACTTTTCAGGAGAACCACGATGATCAATCTCGAACTTCCCAAGAAGCTCAAAGCATCCGCGAACCAGGCGCATCAGGTCGCAGCTCAGATCTTCCGACCCATCTCACGTAAATACGATCTAGCCGAACACGAGTACCCGGTCGAACTCGACACCATGGCCGCCATGGTCGAGGGTCTGTCCGACTCGGGTGGCGACATCGGCGGCGCTGCCGGCGGCCGAGCTGACTCCGGCAAGACCGGCAATGCCAACGGTGGCAACATGTCGGCACTGCTCAACTCCCTCGAAACCTCCTGGGGCGACGTGGGTCTCATGCTCTCGATCCCCTACCAAGGCCTCGGCAACGCCGCGATTGCAGCCGTATCCACCGACGAGCAACTCGAACGGTTCGGCAAGGTGTGGGCCTCGATGGCCATCACCGAGCCCAGCTTCGGATCCGACTCGGCTGCAGTCACCACAACAGCAGTTTTGGACGGCGACGAGTGGGTTCTCAACGGCGAGAAAATCTTTGTCACCGCCGGTGAGCGTTCCACCCACATCGTCGTCTGGGCATCGGTCGACAAATCCAAGGGCCGAGCCGCAATCAAGTCGTTTGTCGTGCCGCGCGACGCGCCGGGCCTGAGCGTCGCCCGCCTCGAGCACAAGCTGGGCATCAAAGCGTCCGACACCGCCGTACTCTTGCTCCAGGACTGCCGAATCCCCGCGGACAACATCCTCGGCAGCGCAGAGGTCAACGTGGAGAAGGGCTTTGCCGGCGTCATGCAGACGTTCGACAACACCCGCCCGATGGTCGCCGCCATGGCTATCGGCGTCGGCCGCGCCGCACTCGAAGAACTGCGCACTATCCTGACGGAAGCCGGCGTCGAGATCTCGTACGACACACCGGCCTACAACCAGCATGCCGCGGCGGCCGAGTTCCTTCGGATGGAAGCTGATTGGGAAGCCGCCTACCTGCTCGCATTGCGCGCAGCCTGGATGGCAGACAACAAGAAGCCGAACTCCCTCGAGGCGTCGATGTCCAAGGCCAAGGCGGGCCGCACGGGCACCGACATCACCCTCAAGGCAGTGGAACTCGCCGGAACATACGGCTACTCCCAGCGTCCACTGCTGGAGAAGTGGGGTCGGGATTCGAAGATTCTCGATATCTTCGAGGGCACTCAGCAGATTCAGCAGCTGATCATTGCCCGTCGTCTCTTGGGAAAGACGTCTGCCGAACTGAAGTAAAAACACGGCACCGAGATCGTCGGTGAAAGCGTCCGGTTTCGATTAGGCTGAGATCCGGTCCTTTCACCGACGCTCGGAAGAGGTTTACCCATGCCCGGATTGGTCACCAAGATCACAGACACCATCGGCGCCGTGGGAGTCATGACACGAGCAGGACTGATTCCGTTTCCCCGCCTCGACAAGGGTCTGAAATCCATTGCAGCTGTGGACAAGTACGGACCATTTGCCGGTCCCGTCCACGCGCATGCCGAGAACGGCCTCGATGCGGTAGCCATCATCGACGAACGTGGACCCATCACGTACGCCGAACTGGAACGGCAGAGCAACGCACTGGTACGGGCCTGGCAGGCCGATGGAATCACATCCGATTCGGTGATGGGCGCTATGTGCCGAAACCATCGTGGCCTGGTTCTGACCATGCTCGCGGCAGCCAAGAACGGCACCAAACTTGTCCTCATGAACACGGGATTTGCGCGCCCTCAACTGGTCGACGTCGCGGCCCGTGAAAATGTCGCGGCCTTTGTCTACGACGACGAGTTCACCGAAGTCGCCGACGCCCTCCCTGCGGACACAAGGCGATACCGGGCGTGGGCAGAGCGCGAAAACACCACCATCCGCACACTCGACGACGTCATTGCGGGACGAGGAACCTCAGCAGTGCCGGCGCCGGAACGCAGTGGCGGTTTCGTACTTCTGACCAGCGGAACCACCGGAACCCCGAAAGGCGCGCCGCGCAGCCACACCTCGCCGTTGGCGTCAGCGCAGTTCCTCGACCGGGTACCACTGCGCCGCGGGCAGACAATGATGATGGCGGCGCCGGCCTTCCACGGAACCGGCGTCTCCCAGTTCGCCCTCGCCCTCGGTTTGGGGCAGACCGTCGTGATGCACCGGAAATTCGATCCCGAGAACACGGTCAAGCTTGTGGCGCAACACAAGTGCGACAGCCTTGTCGTGGTTCCGACCATGCTGACCCGCATCATCGATCTCGGCCCCGAAGTGCTGTCGAAATACGACACCTCACAGCTGAAGATCATTTTCTCAGCAGGGTCGTCCCTCTCACCTGATCTCTGCAAACGAGTGACGGAGGCATTCGGTTACGTCCTCTACAACCTCTACGGCTCCACCGAAGTAGCGGTCGCCACTGTCGCCACACCCGAAGATCTCACCATCGCACCGGGCACTGCCGGCCGGGCGCCCGTCACGTGCCACGTCGAACTGTTCGACGACAACAATCAGAAGATCAACTCCCCCCACACGATCGGACGAATCTTCGTCTCGAGCGGCCTCAGCTTCGAGGGCTACACCGACGGCCGCGACAAGGAGCGCATCAACGGACTCCTCTCCACCGGCGACGTCGGGCACTTCGACGCCAACGGCCTGCTGTTCGTCGACGGCCGCGACGACGACATGATCGTCTCGGGCGGTGAAAATGTATATCCCCTCGAAGTGGAGAACCTCCTAGCCGATCATGCGGACGTGCTGGAAGCTGCGGTGATCGGAGTGGAAGACGCGGATTTCGGGCACCGGTTGCGCGCCTTCGTTGTGATCGCCCCCGGTGCAGACAAGAACGCCGAGGATCTGAAATCTCACGTCCGTTCCAACTTGGCGCGATACAAGGTACCCCGTGAAGTCCTGTTCATCGACGAACTCCCCCGCAACGCAACGGGAAAGCTGTTGCGCCGCGTACTGATCGAGATGGACGTCGACAAGACTTAGGCCGACAGTGCACTGATCAGCTCAGCCTCGTCCACCCGCGTCGAGTGCCCGTCCCGGATGACAACCTCGCCGGCAACCAGAACGGTGTCGACGATCTGCCGGGTGCCGGTCGTGAGAATGGATGCACCCGGGTCGCGCACCGGCAGGCATCCGAAGTCTCGCTCGAACCGAATCATGGTGAGATCAGCAGCATCTCCGACAGACACACCGCCTGATCTCGGCGGCAAGCCGAGAGCACTGTTGGCGCCGCCGGTGGCGATATCGATCATGGCACCAAAACCGAGTAGGTCCGCACGCGCTCGGGTGGCCCGCTGCACGTAGGCACCGGTACGCAAGGTTTCGAGCATGTCCTGCGTGTCGTTGCTGGCGGCGCCGTCCACCCCCAGCCCCACTGCGAGGCCGGCTTCCAGGAAGCTCGGCACCGGTGCGACCCCGCTACCGAGTCGCATGTTGCTCACCGGGTTGTAGGAGACGCCGACTCCTCTCTCTGCCAGCACTTTCTGACCACGATCATCAAGTTCGACGCAGTGAACCGCGAGAACTCGATCCCACAGGAAATCGTTAGCGTCCAAGAAGTCGACCGCACCCATCCCCGTGTGTTCGGTACACATCATATTGTCGGTCTGTGTCTCGAGCAGGTGTATCGATACGGTCAGTCCGCGCGCCTGAGCGAATTCACGCACCTGCGCCATTCCCTCCGGAGTCAACGATCTCGGATTCGGCACTGCCACAGCCGCATCGATGCGCGATCCGGCAACGTCTCGCATGATCTGATCGGTGTGATCGAGGACGTCGCCCAATGGCTGCAAAAGCCGCGGATCGAAGCCCCACTTACGCGTCGGGTCCGATCGATCCCCCACCCCACGCCCCAGCAGGGCGCGAATCCCGGTGTCGTGCAATCCCCGGATGACAGCGTCGTGTACCTCGCTCGACGGGTGCGGCCACATGTGTTCCACCAATGTGGTGGTACCGCTCCGCAAGGCCTCAAGGCTGGCCGCAACTGTTGCGGTGTACGCCTTTTCCGGGGTGATCAGCACGGATTCCTCGGCAACGGCAAGCAGCCATTCGAGTAGTGGAGTTCCCTCCGCGATCCCCCGCATCAGCGACTGCTGAATGTGCGTGTGCGTGTTGACGAATCCGGGAATCAAGTAAGCGCCGGATCCGTCAACACTTCCGGCCTTCGGGTCACCGAGAGCCGACGTACCGCGCGACGCCTCGATCGCGGTGACAATTCCGTCAGTCACCACGACGTCTCGACCTTCGAGCCATTGCCTGCCGCTGTAGACGGTGACGTCGGTGATGGTGATGCTGGCAGGTGCGGTATTCATCGTTTTCTCCGTGTCTTCGGTCGGCGTCTTCGGTCGGCTCAGCGGGCGAAATTGGCATTCACGCGCTGGTAGAGATAATCCTCGGCGGTGATCGGCGGATACTTCCCGGCCGGACCTTCGATCATGATGTCGCGGTTGGCCTGCGCGAAGAAAGCCAGGCTGTATCTAGGGCCCCGGTAGTCGTTCAGGCCTGGGCTCTTGACGCGATGAAAGTTCGACGGCAGCACATCGTCGCTCCATCGCATCAGCATGTCACCGATGTTGCAGGTGATCGCTTCCTCGGCAGGTTCCACCGACGTCCATTCCTGGGTCTCCATCTCCTTACCAGGGCACAACTGCAGCCCGCCCTGACCGTCGCGCTGAAAGAGCAAGGTCAGGCAGTCGAAATCGGTGTGCGCGCCCGCGCGCCACATTCCTGCGACATCGGCATCGGGAGCGAGCGGGAAGTAGTGCAGCAACCGGAGGGTGCTCTGGTAACTGGTCACCGACGGATCGTGGGCTTTCGCAAAGAAGTCCCGCTCGAATCCGAGTTTGTCTGCGAAACACGAGAGCAGGGCCATCGCGACGCCCCAGCACCGTGCCTCGAAATCGAGAATCGTTTCGCGGAAGCCCTCGAGTTCGTCGTCGGTGGGCCACAGGTCACCCATGTGGGGGCGGGTTACCTGGTAGGACTCCTTCTGATCGGGCGTCCCGATCGACGGCCGCACTTGCGACATGCTCTCCCAGCCGGAATTGAATCCCTTCTTGAGTGGATATCGGGCCTTGACCTCATCGGGTAGCGCAAAGAAGTTCTCCGTGGCAGCGAACGCCTTGCGAACCTCACCGATGTCGATTCCGTGGTTGACAACCTGAAAGAATCCGATATCGGTTGCAGCCGACCATAACTCGTCCGCTATCTCGCTGCGGCGGTTCTCGAAGTCGGAGAGATCGATCCGTCGCACTTCGCGGTCGGTTGTTTCGGTACCGAGGCCGCCCATACGGCTCTCACGGTTGAGTTCGGTCATCTCGTACGTCATGATTTTTCCAGTCTCCTGATCAGCGGATTCCGATGGACGGGTTGGTGAACTTGTTGGTGTAGATCTGTTCTGCGGTCAGTGAATCCGGAATCGCTGCACCGCCGGCCACCAGAACGGGCGTCAGGTCGGCGACGTTTCGGGTGACTCTGGCCATGTCATAAGTTCCTACCGAACCGTCAGCCTCGTTTGCAATCAGCCCTTCGTCTTTCAACATCTGAGCACTGAAGGCAGCCTCGCCCTCGGTGTATGGACTGAACGAAATATCCTGGGAGACAACGTCGACGATCGCGCTGTTGGCCGCGGCCGGATCGGTGATGTAGTCGGCACTCGCTTGCTGGATGATCGGAACCAATTTGGTCAGGCAGGACGAGAGCGATTCTACTTTGTCAGCGCGGACCGACACATTGGACGCATAGATGTCGAAGCCTGAATCCTTCAGCAGGTCAAAGGAAACCGGCTTGTCCCAGGCCGGCGTCTCGTTCTCGTACGTGTACGGTTCGGAATTCGCGAATCCCTGCTGCGCAATGGTCGGGTCGCCGACGAAGCGCGACGGTGCGCCGTCGTAACTCGTGTCGAGCTGAGACTGCTTCAACAACCCCTTCGCAACCAGCCACTGCGGGAACAACTGTTCCTTGGACACCACGACGCTTGCATCGGTCTTGCCGATGTCGGCAACACTCTTCCAATCAGGGTGCGACGTAGGGTCCCACATCACGATTGCCGGACTGTACTTGAGTAGTGGAGTCACCGCCATGACGGGCTGACTCGCCGACGCGGCGATCACCTGATCGCCATGGATCAGACCCAGCGTGATCGAATCATCCACGTACATCTGAGAACTGACGGACTGGAACCCGATCGCCGGGCCACCTGCCCGAAGTGTGAGATCGACGCCGGTATCCTTGCCACCCGCGACCAGAGTGCCACTGACCGACTTGTCGTCCGTGTCGACCGTATATCCCGGCCCGAGCATCTCGAACAGCGCACCCATATCCGACTGCGGCTGCCATTGCAGCTGCACTACAACGTTTTCCGGGCACACGCCGGCTAGTGTCTGGCCCTCCGCAGCGGGCTCGAGCGCTTCCGACGCAACGGCCGTGTCGGCGTCACTCGAACTGCATGCACTCAACCCGAATGCAGCAAGCAATGCGAGGGCAATACTGGCGGTTCCCACGGTTGTACGTTTGGAATTCACGGGTTCTCCTCGAATGAAGTGACTCTGGCATGCAGATTGGGGATGAGCAGAGTCTGTAGCACTTCGATTACATGCAGATGCCGCTTTGTTTCTCGCAGGTTAATCATTCGAGATAACCGATTCACCTGCAATGTCACAATCAATTAACACTGAGAAATCCGCCCGACATACATGCAATCCACACTCAATCCCATCAGAACGCAGATATTTTGCATGCATCACACGATCCGGAGGCACGGATGAAACTCGCAAACACGATGCAGGACACCGACGCACGCAGACTGACCACGTCCATGCAGATGGCCTTCACCGATGTAGTGAAGAAATTCGACACCGGCACGGTGGCACTGGACGGCATCAATCTCGATGTGCGCCGTGGCGACTTCGTGGCCGTGGTCGGCCCGTCCGGCTGCGGCAAGTCGACACTATTGCGCATGGCAGCCGGCCTCGAGCGTCCTACCAGCGGATCCGTTGCCCTCGACACCGAATCGGTAGGCTTCATCTTCCAGGAGCCGACGCTGTTACCTTGGCGAACAGTACAATCCAATGTCGAGTTGTCAGCCGAGTTGGGCGGCGTGTCCAAAGCCCTCCGTCGTGAACGCGCCGGCGAAGCCATCAACGCTGTCGGTCTACGAGACTTCTCGGGGCAATTGCCCAATGCACTGTCCGGCGGCATGAAGATGCGAGTGTCTCTCGCGCGGGCTCTGACCTTGGCTCCGGAGGTCATGCTCCTGGACGAGCCGTTCGGTGCTCTCGACGAAATGACGCGCCTCGACATGCAGGTCGAACTTCAACGGCTATACGCGGACAAGGGATTCACCGCTATGTTCATCACGCATTCGGTGTCCGAGGCGGTGTATCTCGCCAACAAGGTTGTCATCATGACCGCGCGACCTGGTCGCATCCATTCTGTCGTCGACATCGGCTTCGGTTACCCACGCAGCCCGGAACTGCGGTACGACGCCCGTTTCACCGAATACGTCGCCGAAATTTCGGCCAGTCTGCACGGGAGCCTCCGATGACCGAAGCACTGACACTTCGCCGCGAAGTAGTAAGCACCACAGCAACTTCCCTACCCACGCAGCTCTGGAAGCAACGCCTGAAGAGGATCGGGAGCATGATCGCGTTTCCCCTTCTCTCGTTGGCCGGCGCTCTCGCGCTCTGGTCGATAGTGAGCAACCTGGTCCTCTCACCCGAACGCCAGTTCATGCTGCCGCCCCCAAGTCGGGTGCTCACCCAGTCGCTACTCGACTGGAAACACCTCGGTCCGATGCTCGAAGCGCTGGCCGTCACCGCGCAGGTCGCGGCGGTGGGATTTGTCGTCGCCGTTGCAATCGGCGTCGGAACGGGTGTACTGATGAGTCAGGCCAAGTGGATCGAGCGGATCGTCTACCCGTATGCCGTTGTGCTTCAGGTCATTCCCATTCTCGCGATAGTCCCGTTGATCGGCCTGTGGTTCGGCTACGGCATGACTGCCCGCACCTTGGTGTGTGTACTGATCGCGGCGTTCCCCATCATCACCAACACCCACTTCGGTTTGCAGTCCGTGGACCGGGGACTGCATGAACTCTTCACCCTCGGACGCGCATCGCGCTGGGATCGGCTGGTAAAGCTCGAACTGCGAGCGGCGATGCCTGCCATTCTCACCGGCATCCGCACCGCGTCCGGACTTGTTGTGGTCGGTGCCATTATCGGCGACATGTTCTTCGCAAAAGGACAACCCGGCATCGGCACCCTTCTCGACGTCTACCGCAGCCGACTTCAGTCCGAGGATCTGATCGGCGCGATCGTCATTGCATCACTGTTCGGTGTCCTGGTCTTCTCCGCTTTCGGATACCTCTCCCGCATTCTGGTCGGTAAGTGGCACACGTCCGGCCGCTGATCGACCTACTCCCCATCGAAACAAGGACCTACCGACATGAGCTTCGAGATTCCCACCATCGACATCAGCCCCTACGTCATGAGCCCATACGTCGCGAACTCGCCGGACGAGCGCCACGACGCTGCCTGCGCTGCCGTCGCTACCGACCTGGACCGGGCTTGCCGCGAAGTCGGCTTCATTCAGATTGTGGGACATGGAATTCCACGCGAATCGATCGACGGACTGGCCGACGCACTGGACGAGTTCTTCGCCCTGCCCCTGGACGTGAAGAAGACGTACGCCCGCTCGTCGTCCGAGAACCGTGGATACTCTCCGCCGAAGTCGGAGTCGTTGAGCATGAGCCTGGGTGTCGCGTCCGCGAATATGATGAACGATTTCTACGAAGCCGTCGTCGTCGGAACCGAGGCCGCCGACTACCCGGACCTCGACCTCCCCGAATCCAGTTACGCCGCCAACACCTGGCCGGATGCGGCACCCGGATTCAGGCCTGCTGTCGAGCAATACTTCTCCCACGCACAGACTTTGGCTGCAATCCTGATGCGCGCGTTCACCGATGCGCTGGGATTGGAGCAAGGATATTTCGACTCCATGCTCGACCACTCGATCAATGCGTTGAAAATGAACAATTACGCGCTCCCCGAAAGCGAGATCGCGATGCCCGGGGAAATGACCGGTATGGGCGCTCACACCGACTTCGGGATTCTGACCATCCTCTGGGCAGATCAGGTGCCCGGCCTTCAGATCCTGGGCGCCGACAATCTCTGGCATGACGCCCAACCAGCGGACAACGCCCTGCTGATCAATCTCGGCGACGCGATGGCTCGCTGGACCAACGACCGCTGGCGGTCCACGATTCACCGCGTCGATCCGCCGGTCGTCGACGGTCGGATCATCAGACGGCGTTCTGCCGCATTCTTTTTCGACGGAAACTACGACGCCGTCATCGAGGCGCTACCGGGAACACTGCAGCCCGGCGAGGTCGGGTATCCGCCGATCACGATTGCCGAGAACATCGCGGCCAAGGTCGCAGGATTGAAAGGTGGGATTGCCCCGGGTGGGGACTTGCGAGAAGCCGAACGAGTACGCGCGGCCGGGTAATGTCAGCACTGTGCAAGGGGACCACGAAATCCATGACGAAGAAGAAATCATGACCACAACCGAGCGTGCACCGCTGACCGAGTCGGTACACGAGACACTGCGAGAGCTCATCTTCTCCGGCGAACTCGCCCCAGGCACGCCGCTCAGTGTCCCCGCACTCGCATCCAAGCTGAATGTCAGTAGAACACCGGTTCGCGAGGCCGTTCAGCAATTGATCTACGAAGGCATCGCGGTACACACCCGCAACGCCGGCGCGAAGGTCGAATCGCTCGATGCGGACTCGCTGCGCGCGGTGTTCGAGGTCCGGGAGGTCTTGGACGGTCTTGCGGCTTTCAGCGCTACAACCCGCGCCACTCACGACGTCGTCTCCCAACTGAACAAGATGGTCGAGGAACAACGTGAATTGTTGGACACCGCACCGGATCGGCGTCGCGATTCCGCGTTGGACCTCGAGTTCCACAATCTGATTCGGGAAACAGCGGCCAACGACCCACTCCGTGACGCGCTGCACCGCCTGGACGGCCAATCACATCTGTTTCGGACGGACATGTGGGGTTCGGATCTGAACCGGCGGCTCGCCGTGGCCGAGCATGCCCGGATCGTCTCGGCCATCGAGACCGGTGACGCTGTTGCTGCCCGCGCCGCCGCGAGCGCTCACGTCGCCGGACTACTCGTCCGTACGACGCGCTGCTGAACACCGACACACGCCAACACACACTGACAAAAAAGAACCGCCGCACTGGATTCCAGTGCGGCGGTTCTTTCTTTAGTAGCGGGGACAGGATTTGAACCTGCGACCTCTGGGTTATGAGCCCAGCGAGCTACCGAGCTGCTCCACCCCGCGATGCATGGATAAAACTACACGAGCCGGTGAACAGAATGCAAATCGCCTGCGCCAGAGTCACATCCGAGCCCCGAACCACGATTTTCGGTGACCGGCTTCACAATTTCACCGTGACCATCAACACATAACAGACGTGTAACGGAGACACCTCGAATCCGCATCGCCGGGATCTGACCTGGCGATTGTCCGGATTTTTCGAACCGATACCGAACAGTCAGCTCGCAAAACCGTGAAGTGAACCTTGAAAGCAACTCCCGTACGGTCGATCCCGGCCCGAATCAACCGGGCGAACGCCGACCCGCCGCTGCCTGACTCTGCCCCGCGGGATCGGAACCCCCGAAACCTTCGAGGGGCAGAGACACGGAGAGAGAAGCGCCCGGGACGAAAGCATCACCTCGACCCGCAGGCCCGCCGTTGTCAGCGAGCGCGGAGAGGATTTACCCCATGTCTTACACCAGCATCAGCAAGCGTGCAGTAGGCACATTGGCCGTAGCCGGCGCCCTCGTTGCAGTACCCCTCACCATCTCCACCGGCACCGCATCCGCAGCCACCCACAACTGGGACGGCGTCGCAGCGTGCGAGAGCGGCGGAAACTGGAACATCAACACCGGAAACGGCTACTACGGCGGACTTCAGTTCTCGCAGAGCACCTGGACCGCCAACGGCGGCTCCGGCTCCCCCGCAAACGCGTCGAAGGAAGAGCAGATCCGCGTTGCCGAGAACACCCTGCAGTCCCAGGGCCCGGGCGCATGGCCCAGCTGCGGCAGGCACCTGACCGTCGCATCCGAGGAGCAGGCTCCGGCGCCCGCACCGGTCGTCGAAGAAGCACCGGCCGTCGTCGAAGCACCCATCACCGCAACCCAGATCCCGGCCGAGGTCAAGCCCGCAGCACAGCAGGCCTACGACTCCGCTCGCGCGCTTGCCGACCAGTACGGTTTCGGCGCGCAGTTCCAGCAGCTCGCCGACACCAACCCGCAGGTGCTCGCAGCACTGCGCTGATACCGGCGTACAAGCACAACCCACAACGCACAAGCACAAACGCGAAGGCCCACCATCCGATTTCGATGGTGGGCCTTCGCGTTTGTGCTACGACAACCCTTACTTCGGCAGCGCCTGGTAGGCGTCAACTGCCTTCTGCAGACGATCCAACGCCGCACCGTATGCAGCGAAGTCGCCGCTCTGCTGAGTAGCTCGCAGATTTACCAGCGCTGCATCGAGTTCCGCGACAACCGCCGCGGTGTCGGTCGGAGCCGGGGCCGGGGCGCCGGGCGTCGGATTGGTTTCCGTGCTCGTATCCGGAGTCGGCGCAGTCTCGGCCGTTCCGCCCGGAGCCGTTGCCACACCGGCAGCACCGCCGTTGTCGAAGATCTGACCGAGAGCCTCGGCCAGCGTCGACGCGTAGCCGACCCGAACACGACCGGACACACCCGGTTCCTGGTAACTGGCCAGGACGCGAGAGAGCTGCGGGAACGACGTACTGGCGTTACTGCGTTCGGTGTACATCGGCTCGACGTAGAGAATGCCGCCCTTTGCGATCGGCAACGCCAACTGGTTGCCGTATCGAATGGTGTTGGTTCTCTCGAGGATCGATTTCTCCGAACCCACTCGCGGATCCGAGATCATCGAGTTCTGAGACTGCGACGGACCCTGCGTCTGTTTGTCCGTCGGCAACTGCAGGACGGTGATCTTGCCGTAGTTCTTCGGATCCGAATCCACCGAAATGTGGGCCGAGAGGAACTCACGACGGAAGCCGACCATCGGGCTGATGAGGCGGAACGCCGGCTCACCGGTCTCCTGATCGCCGACCATCACGTAGAACGGCGGCTCGTTCTGGTTGGAACCTTCGACCGTCGGCTCGTTGGGTACCGACCAGAACGCGTTGTTGGTGAAGAACTCGGTCGGGTTGTCGACGTGGTACTTCGCCAACATCTCGCGCTGGACCTTGAACAGATCCTCCGGGTACCGGAAGTGCGCACGCAGGTCGTCGGAGATCGCGCTCTGCGGCTGGACGGTGTTCGGGAACACACCCTTCCAGGCGTTGAGGACGGGATCGTTGTCATCGACCTGGTACAGCGTGACCGTGCCGTCGTAAGCGTCGACAGTGGCCTTCACCGAGTTACGGATGTACGACACCTCCTTCTTGGGGAGGAGTCGGCCAGTGGTGGCGTCGACACTGTCGGCCACCAGGCCCTCGAGTGAACTGCGCTGCGCGTACGGGTAGTTCTCGAGCGTTGTGTACGCGTCGACGATCCAGACGATCTTGCCGTCGACAGCAGCCGGGTAGGCGTCGCCGTCCATTGTCAGCCACGGAGCAACCTGGCCGACGCGATCGCGCGGGTCACGGTTGTAGATGATCTTGGAATCGGAGCCGACCGCACCGGAGAACAGGATGTTGCGCTCGGTGTACTTGGCGGCAAACGCCAACCGATTGAACCAGTTTCCGATATCGACACCACCGGATCCGGTGTACGTGTACTTGGTCTGCTCGGTGTCGTACTCACGCGGTTCGGAGCCGCTCGCCCCACCGACGATCGCATAGTCCGCGGTGCCCTGAGCGATGACCTCGCCGTAGTAAACGCGTGGCTGATCGACCGGAATGACCTGCGTTCCTGCGGCCAACGACGCGATGTCGCTTACCGTGTAGATCGGGTAACCCGCGTTGTTGTTGGCTGCTTCCTTGGTCGGATCGAGGACCGGAGCGGTGATCCTGTTGGCCGGCGCTGCCACCAAGCCGTCGCCGTGTGTGTAGACGGTGTGCTTGTTGATCCAGTCCGTCTGGTTGCCCTGCAGGTTGTTGGGCGAAAGTTCACGCGCCGCAACGATGTAGTCCTGCATTTCGCCCGCGACCTCGTAGCGGTCGATGTCGAGCGACGGCGGGAATCCGTAGAAGTTCTGACGCTGCTGCTGCTGTGTGAACGTGGGCGAAAGAATGTTGGGATCCAGCAAGCGTGCGTTTGCAATGGTCGTGACGTCCGCCGGAACGTCGCGCGGAATTGCGGTGCCGTCACCCGAATACGGCTGATAGGTCACCTTGTCGTCGGTGATGCCGTACGCCTGCCTGGTGGCGGCGATGTTCCGCTCGATGTATGCGCTTTCCTTGTCTGCGGCGTTCGGCTTGACCGAGAACTGTTCGACGATCATCGGCCACACGGCACCGACCAGAACCGACGACAGCACGAGCAGAGCGACAGCCATCGCCGGAATGCGGAGATCCCGCGTGAAGATGGCCGCGAAAAACGCCAGCGCACAGATCACTGCGATGGACAGCAGGATCAGCTTGGCCGGCAGCACCGCGTTGATGTCGGTGTAACCGGGGCCTGTGAACGTTGGCTCCTTACGATCGCTCGAGAGCAGCGAGTACCGGTCGAACCAGTACGCAACTGCCTTGAGCAGAACGAAAGTTCCTGCCAAGACTGCCAATTGGATGCGAGCAGCCGTGGTGAACGTTCCCGCGCGACCGGCGAGTTTGATGCCGCCGAAGATGTAGTGCGTGAGAAGGTTCGCTACGAACGCCAGGAGAACCGCGACAAACAGCCAGTTCAGCACGAAGCGGTAGAACGGCAGATCGAACGTGTAGAAACCGACGTCGAGGTTGAACTGCGGATCGGAGATCCCGAACGAACCACCGTTGAAGAACAACTGGACCGTGACCCAGTTGGCCTGCGCGATCAACCCGGACAGCAGTCCGATTGCGATCGGGATGATCACACCGAACAGACGCAGACGCGACATGACGGTGGTGCGGTAGCGCGCGATCGGATCATTCGGACCGGACACCGGAACAAAAACGGGACGCGAGCGGTACGCGAGCATCATCGCCAACCACACGATGGCACCGACCACAACACCCACGACGAGGAAGAGCAGCGCGCGGGTCAGGAGAACCTTGGTGAAAACACCTCGGAAATTGACTTCGCCGAACCACAACCAATCGGTGTACATGCCGATCAGTCGCGGACCGATCAGCAGGAGTACCGCAACAATTACGGCTACCCCCAACAGGATTCGACTGCGTCTGGACAGAGAGGGTAAACCTGCGGGGGGCCGCATGCCCACGTGCCACGCTCCAAGATTCGGCGACGCCGAGGCGCCGCAACCGAGTGCATCGATCAGTGCAGCCATGTCCGAGTGGACTTGGCCGTTTCGGACCACTCTACGTAACAACAGTCACGGCGTGACAACACGAGGTGCAAGGATGAACGGGTGAGTGAAGAAAATCCGAACAGGTCACCGAAGGCACTAGCCCGGTGCGTTCATGAAGTTGTCGACCACATCGACGCCGAAGGCTGGGATCAGCCACCCAAGTTGTATGCCCTGGTACCCACCGAGCTGCTTGCCGCAGCCGAACCGGGCCTGCTCGACCAACTCGAGGACGGGGCCGAATACACCCCGATCGAACAGGAGCCACTCCCCGACGACATCATCGGCGGATCACGCGCACTCGACGAGTTCCTGGCCACGACCAACTGGCCCGACTCCGTCGAGGGTTGCATCCTCGTGCAGGAAATCGTGGTTCTGCCGCCCGCCGCGGAATCGGATCTCGACCATGCCGTCGAGCCGGTCTTGACCGACGAACACGCGGCTGACGAAATTGCCCGACTGACGGCCGACGCGCACCCGGACCGACGAGCGGCACGCCTGTTTGTCGGCGTCCTCCGCGACGGCCCGTCCCTGTCGCTGTTGCAGATGCGCCCGGACGAGGACGCAGATCCATACGCCGAGCCGGCGCTTCTGACGTACGACGGTTTGGCTCCTCACATCGTTCATGCGTTGTACGCGACGCTGGACGAAGTCGAAGACGACTAGCAGAGGACTAGCAGCTGGGTGCTTCGCCGCCCGAGTTGAGGCTGTCGAGTGCGTCAACCGCGCCGGACAGGTTGTCGACCTTCACCAGTCGAAGCCCGTCCGGCGCGTTCTGTTTTGCCTCGTCGCAGTTCTGCGCAGGGACGAGGAACGTCGAAGCACCGGCGTCCGCGGCTGCGATGAGCTTGAAGCGGATTCCTCCGATGGGCCCCACGGTGCCGTCCGAATCGATGGTTCCGGTTCCCGCGACGAACTGCCCTCCGTTGAGTTCACCTGGCGTCAGCTTGTCCAACAGCGCGAGGGTGAACATCAGGCCGGCTGACGGTCCACCGATGTCGGCAAGGTTGAACGTCACGTCGAACGGAACGTCGGGAACCTCTTCCGGCGTGATGCCGAGGTATCCGAGTTCGGGTTGGTTCGGCCGGGCTCCGACAGTCACGGGCACTGTCGTTTCGGCACCGCCGCGAATCACGGTGACCGGCACCTGCGTGCCCGGCGCTATCGCCGCAACGGTTTCTTGCACCGAACCGACGGTGTCGACGGGGGTATCACCGATCTTCACCAGCGTGTCACCTTCGACCAAGGCACCACTGGCGGGACCGTCTGGAGTGACCTTCGTGACGGTCAACGCGACTGGCTTGCCCAGGAAGTTGAGTGCCGCGAGTTCCGCGCTGTTCTCGGACTGCTGGAAGTCAGCTGTGTTGGCCTGCTGAATTTCTTCCTTCGTCTTACTCGGCGGATACACCTCGGCGCGGGGAACCAATCCGTGCTCGCCGCTGGCCCAGAGACCAAAAGCCTCGAAGAGATTGAGGCCGTCACGAACGGAGACGGTGGTCATATTGAGGTTGCCGGTTGTCGGATCGAGTTCGGTGCCCTCGATGTCGACCACGGATTTCGTGACCTGCTTGCCGTCGACGGTGGTGTCGACTGTGCCCAGCGTGTTGAACGTCGGTCCCGGCCCGAGCGCGACGTACGGAACGGTGACGAGCGATCCGACGATGCCCAAGACGACGATGGGAGCTAGGGCGGCCAGGAGAGTCACGATCCGTCGATTCACCTTGTCCAGGGTAGAGCCATTGCCTCCGCTGTTCGCCATCAGCGTGACAGCGCGCATTACTCGAGGCCTCCAACCCTTGTACCGTTGAGGTATGAGCAACATGCCGTTCGGCTTCTCCAACTCCGACGACGATCCCGACCGTGACAAGAACGCGGCCGGTGGCAATCCGTTCGGGGGTGGTGACATGCCGTTCGGATTCGGTGCGGGCGGTGAAGGTTTCGACCCCGCACAACTCGGGCAGATGCTGACGCAATTCGGCCAGATGCTCAGTGGCATGGGTTCGTCGATGGGTTCCGGCGGATCGGGTCCTGTCAATTACGACGTCGCGAAGAAACTCGCGCGCCAGCAGATCGGTTCTGTCACACCGATCACCGAGGGCAACGTCAAGGCCATCGCCGACGCGGCCCACCTTGCGGAACTGTGGCTGGACGCTGCAACGACGCTGCCCGCCGGCGCCACCAAGACCGTTGCGTGGACGGCTAACGACTGGCTCGACAACACCATCGACACCTGGAAGCGCCTGTGCGATCCGGTCGCCGAGAAGGTGTCGGGGATGTGGGCTCAGGGCCTGCCGCCCGAGGCCGCTCAGATGGCCGGCCCGATGATGGGAATGCTCACGCAGATGG
This sequence comes from Rhodococcus sp. MS16, assembly GCF_013277795.1. Classification (NCBI taxonomy): domain Bacteria; kingdom Bacillati; phylum Actinomycetota; class Actinomycetes; order Mycobacteriales; family Nocardiaceae; genus Rhodococcus; species Rhodococcus sp. MS16. The sequence goes on along the minus strand of NZ_VBTM01000004.1, from coordinate 220,423 downwards.
GCGGACTCGCATTCGGTTCACAGCTCGGCCAAGCTCTCGGCCAGTTGTCCAAGGAAGTGTTGTCCTCCACTGATATCGGCCTCCCCCTTGGCCCGGCAGGGACCGCCGCTCTTCTTCCCGCGGCCGTTCAGTCGTTCAGTGACGGGCTGGAACAGCCCAATCAGGAAATCCTGGTGTTCCTCGCCGCACGTGAGGCTGCTCACCATCGCCTGTACAGCCATGTGCCGTGGTTGCGCCAGCGAGTGCTCTCCACCGTCGAGGAATATGCCCGCGGGATCACCATGGACTTCTCGGCGATGGAGGAGTTCGCCAAGGATCTCGACCCGTCGGCTCTGGCCGATCCCGCCAAGTTGGAAGCCCTGATGCAACAGGGCACCTTCGAACCGCAGACCACTCCGGAGCAGAAGGCCGCTCTCGAGCGCCTCGAAACACTGCTGGCTCTGGTCGAGGGCTGGGTGGAGACGGTAGTCACCGCCGGACTCGGTGAACGCCTGCCCGGTGTTGCCGCGATGAGCGAGACGCTTCGCCGTCGACGCGCCACCGGCGGACCGGCAGAGCAGACGTTCGCAACACTCGTCGGACTCGAACTGCGTCCGCGCAAGGTCCGCGAAGCCGCAACTCTGTGGCAGCGCTTGACTGCCGAAGCCGGAATGGAAGCCCGCGACGGCATCTGGTCGCACCCGGATCTGCTGCCTGATTCCAGCGACCTCGATGCCCCGACCTCGTTCATCGAACGTGTCACCGGTGGTGGCGAGTCCGGCAATTTCGACGATCCGATGGCTCAGCTCGAGGCTCTGCTGGCCAAGGAACGGGCCGCCGAAGAAGCCATGGACAAGACAAAAACAGACAAGCCGAAATCGGACAAACCGGCTGACGACGGCCAGGACGACAAGTAAACCGAAAAGTTGCGATCCACACCGAAGTGCAAGGTCAGCGCTTCGAAAGCCTGTGGATAACTACGATTTTCGCAATCCGGAGAGCGCAGCTCACTGTCACTATCGGTGAATGAGCACACCGAACACCACACGATCCGTGGGTCCCGAATGGGATCCACGGATCGTTGTTCTTCTGCGCCCGGACGGCCGGCTTCAACTCGGATGGCGCCCGGGGAAAGCTGTGATCCTGACTCCCCCTGACGGAATCGACGGCAGGGACCTGCAAGCCCTACTCCGCTTGATGGACGGACACACGAGTATCGCGACCATCATGTGGACTGCGACGGGGCGCGGTATCAGCGCCGCAGTGATGACCGAACTGCTCGCCGAACTCACCGCAGGCGGATACCTCCGGGCAAGTCGGGGCGAGCGCGCCGACACAGGATCGATTCGCGTCCACGGGCAAGGACCGCTGTCCGACTCCATAGCCCAGGCTCTGCGTCACGGCAGCTCTTCCGTCCATCGCTCACACGGCTACCGAAGCAGCCACGTCGTTGCCGGGTGGCGGAATGCACTTGTTGTCCTGACCGATGACGTGGTCACCGATCCTCGTCTATGTGCCGACCTCGTCCGGTACGGCATACCCCACCTTGCCGTTCACCTGCGCGACGGCTGCGGCGTTGTCGGGCCAATGGTGCTGCCCGGGCACTCGAGTTGTCTGCGATGCGCTGACATCACCCGGGCGGCCCATGATCCGGACTGGCTGCACCTGGCGGCGCAGTTGCTCGGTAGCGCCGGTTACGCCGATCCCGCGATGATTCATGCGACCACCGCGCTCGCTCTGTCCGAGATCGAGTCGGCGATCAGTGCGTCCGAAGCGACGACGCCGGTCAGCTTGTTCTCTACCCTCGAGATCGATCTTGTCCCATATCGCATCACGACACGTCGCTGGCCTCGACAAACGTCGTGCAGTTGCCATTACCTCGCACCCGTGACGGGCGCCGGTGGCATCCGTCAGACATGATGGTGGGGTGTCCGACATCCCGCGCAAAAGCTCTGCCCGTACTGCCAAACTCGCAAGCATTCCGATTGGGATGGCCGGGCGGGCCGCAATGGGCTTCGGACGCAAGCTCGCCGGTGGTGACAAGGACCAGATCGACGCCCAGCTCAGCGCCAGGGCCGCGGAGCAGTTGTTCTCGGTTTTGGGTGAACTCAAGGGCGGCGCCATGAAGCTGGGCCAGGCGCTCAGCGTCATGGAAGCGGCCATTCCGGAGGAATTCGCGGAGCCGTATCGCGAGTCCCTGAACAAGCTCCAGGCCGCCGCGCCGCCGTTGCCCGTCAAGCAGGTCCACAAGATGCTGGATCAGCAACTGGGAACCAAGTGGCGTGATCGGTTCCAATCCTTCGACGACACCCCCACCGCATCGGCCAGCCTCGGGCAGGTCCATCGGGCCGTGTGGTCCGACGGACGCGACGTGGCCGTCAAGGTGCAGTACCCCGGCGCCGACGAAGCCCTGCGTGCCGACCTCAAAACTCTCGCTCGGTTTGCGGGACTGTTCGGATCGGTGATGCCCGGCGTCGACGTGCGTCCGGTCATCGAGGAGTTCACCGCGCGAACCGAGGAAGAACTCGACTACCGGATCGAAGCTGACAATCAGCGAGCATTCGCCGCGGAATTCGAGGGCGATCCCCAGTTCCTCATCCCGCGCGTTGTTGCCAGCGCACCGAAAGTTGTTGTCACCGAATGGATGACGGCAACGCCGTTGACCAGGATCATCGAGAGCGGAACGCCGAACCAGCGCAATGCAGCCGGTGCGCTGCTCGCCGAGTTCCACTTCGCATCACCGGCGCGCGTCGGCCTGCTGCATTGCGATCCGCACCCCGGGAATTTCATGTTGCTCGACGACGGCCGGTTGGGTGTCATCGATTTCGGTGCGGCGGCCCCGTTCCCGGGCGGGCTACCCACCGTCTTGGGAACAATGGTCAGACTGGCGGTCGACGAACGATTCGACGAACTGACGGAACTGTTGCGCGCCAACGGTTTTGTCATTCCAGGCCGCACCGTCACCGAACAGGAAATCGCCGACTACCTACGTCCGTTCACCGATCCGATTCAGACCGAGTCGTTTCACTTCACTCGAACCTGGCTTCAACGAGCCGCCGGAACTGCGACCGATTTCAACAGCGCGCAGTTCCGGACGGCCCGGGCACTCAACTTGCCGCCCGAGTACCTGATGATCTTCCGAGTCCTCCTCGGCTCGGTGGGCATCTGTGCCCAGTTGGACGCGTACGCCCCGTACATGGAGATCCTGACCCGGTGGCTGCCGGGATTTGCGGAGCCACAGGTGTAACAGGTGTAACCGGCTCCTCAGGCGCACACGAGTTGCTTACGTGGTCTGCCCCTCGGCCTCTTGGTTGCTATGACGGCACCGTGGTCGAGGATTTCTCCGCCCCACACTCCCCACGGCTCTTCGCGGTCGAGAGCTGCACCCAGGCAGAGGGAGCGGATGGGGCACTGCGCGCAGAGCGCCTTGGCTTTTTCGAGTTCTGCCGGGGACTCCGCGAACCACAGATCGGGATCGGATACGCGGCACGGCAGGTCGTGGCGGGTGGAAGCGATCTCGATGAATGTGACGGCTCGACATGTCTGGGTAGACAACTCGTCTCTCCTAGCTTGGATGCGACAGGCGTGTCGCAAAAAATGGGTTCGATGGGTGCGAACCACAACCGAGCGGGAAACCGGAAAGCACGGGATCCAACACAAAGGCCACGGTCCGCGTAATGCGGGGTCCGTGGCCGTAAGTGAACGGATGTGTCCTATCGAGGATTTTCTCGATGGCTTAGAGACACGGACCTGATTGCTGCTGGGTGCAGCTGGGCGGCGGCAACAGCGAACTGTTCACGCACGGGGTACGAAATCATGTTCGTCATTTTTGCCACCTCCATTTCTGATCGGTCCGGATAATTTTCAGCGCACGAGTCTCCCCGTAGCACTGGAAACCAGACTAGAGAATTCTCGGAAACTGCACAACCTATTTTTGACCTGCAGTTTTGCAAATAATGAGGACGTCTTCGCCGTAGTCCTCGAGTTTCTTCGGTCCGATTCCATTGATGGCCACCAGGCCCCGAGCGTCCTGCGGTCGTTGCTCGGCGATCGCAGTCAGCGTGTTGTCGCTGAACACGACGTAGGCAGGCACCTTTTTCTCGCGTGACTTGTCGAGACGCCACGCACGCAGGTTCTCGAGCAATTCGACGTCGATGTTGGACGGACAATTCTCGCATCGACCGAGCATCGTGGCCGACGTTCCCATGAGCGGTTTTCCGCAGACACGGCAACGCTGACGCTTCTTGCCAGACTGCGCGGGCGCGGCAATTCGTGAGGCCGGCGAGTCCTCGGGGATCAACCCGTTCAGGAACCGTGAGCGGCGTCGGGATTTCCGGCCGCCCTCGTTGCGCGCCAATGCCCAGGACAAGTGCAAATGCTCACGGGCGCGCGTGACACCGACATAGAGGAGTCGACGCTCTTCTTCGACCGCTGCCTCATCGGGCGCGGAGTTGGAATCGCCGAGCACGTGCTGGATGGGGAGGGTGCCGTCGTTGAGGCCCACGAGGAAAACGGCGTCCCATTCGAGGCCCTTGGCTGCATGCAACGACGCCAACGTGACGCCCTGGACCGTCGGTGGGTGCCGCGCTTCGGCCCGCGCCGTCAACTCCTGCAAGAGACCGGGAAGCGTCAGTTCGGGATCGTGCACCAACTGCTCCTCGGTGAGCGCAACGAGCGCGGTCAGTGACGCCCAGCGCTCGCGCGCCTGCGTACCGGCTGGTTCCTCGTTGGTCAGTCCGAGTGGTGCCAGTACCGCCCGGACCAGCGAGAGAAGTCCGGCGCCGCTGTCTGCCCCTTCAGGAAGGTCGTCACGACCGCCGGCCTGCCGCAGCGCCGTCACCGCCTGACGAACCTCGGTACGAGTGAAGAAACCCTCGCCGCCGCGCACCTGGAACGGGATGCCGAGCTTGGTGAGTGCCTGCTCGTGCACTTCGGACTGCGCGTTGATCCGGTACAGGATCGCGATCTCCGCCGCCGGTGTGCCTGCGGCGATCAGACGTTTCACCGACCGGGCTATCGCGAGTGCCTCGGACGGTTCGTCGTTGAACTCCGCGAACTCGGGCTCGGGACCCGGCGCGCGTTGTCCGATGAGTTGCAATCGGGTACCGGCGATTCGCCCGGTGGCAGCGCCGATGACCCGGTTGGCCAGCGAGACGACCTCGGGTGTGGAGCGATAGTCACGTTCGAGCCGGACCACTGTTGCCTCGGGAAACTTCCGCGAGAAGTCGAGCAGGTAATTCGGTGTAGCTCCGGTGAACGAGTAGATGGTCTGGTTGGCGTCGCCGACCACCGTGAGATCGTCGCGGTCGCCGAGCCACGCGTCGAGAACCCGCTGCTGCAGCGGCGTGACGTCCTGATATTCGTCCACGACAAAACAGCGGTAGCGCTCACGGAACTCGTCGGCCACGGACGAGTGCTCCTCGAGTGCCGCAGCGGTGTGCAGGAGAAGATCGTCGAAATCGAGCAGCATGCCGTCTTGGCCGCGCGCCTTCAATTCCTCGTACGCCGCGTAAACCTGCGCTACCTTCGCCGGATCGGCCGGTGCCTCCCGGCGGAACTTGGCAATGGTGCGCGGGTAATCCTCGGGCGCGATCAGCGACGCCTTGGACCACTCGATCTCACTCGCAAGGTCGCGCACGCTTTCGGTGCTGGTCGGCAAACCAACCCGGGCTGCGGCGCTGCTGACAACAGCGAACTTACGATCCAGCAGACGCCATTCGGTATCGCCGATCACCTGCGGCCAGAAGTACTTGAGTTGCCGCAGCGCAGCAGCGTGGAACGTGCGCGCCTGTACCTGGGGGCCGCTGCCACCAACACCCAACTCCCGCAGTCGGCCGCGCATTTCACCGGCTGCGCGCGCGGTGAACGTGACCGCCAGGACCTGCCCGGCCTGCACATGACCGTCGGCAACCAGGTGGGCGATTCGCCGGGTAATCGTGCGTGTCTTGCCTGTTCCGGCACCCGCGAGTACACATACCGGGCCGCGTGGAGCGAGCACGGCGGCTGATTGTTCCGGGTCCAGTCCGGTGTCCGCAGGCATGAGCACCATCATGGCAGGACGTACCGACAGCGCCGCCGCGTGCCCGAGCGTATGTGGGCAAGCGAACACGGCCGGTTACGGAACAACAACCGAACTCGTGGTGTTATATGCGCCGTGACTACTTCCGAAAAAGCTCCTGCCCTCACCATCTACTCGACCACGTGGTGCGGCTACTGCCGCCGCCTCAAGACCCAGCTCAACGCGTCGGGCATCGAGTACACCGAAATCGACATCGAGAACGATCCGTCGGCAGCCGAATTTGTCGGCAGCGTCAACGACGGCAATCACATCGTCCCGACGGTGAAGTACGCCGACGGAAGTGTCGCGACCAACCCGTCGCTCAATCAGGTGAAGCAGGCCCTCGGACTGTAGGGCTCTATTTGACCCAGCTCTCGAGCATTCCTCGCGCAATCGAGATGGAACCGGGTAGGAGCAACGGCGCGTCGGCGTCGGACGCCCAGTCCCCCAGTTCGAGAGCAGATCGCACCTCTTCCTTGGTGAACCACGCTCCCTCGGCGATCTCGCCGTCCGCGAACACCAGCGGATCGGCGGGGTCGCCGATCGCCGTGAATCCCAGCATCACCGAACGCGGGAACGGCCACGGCTGACTGCCCAGATACCGGACGCTGTGGACGTCGACGCCCACTTCTTCCTTGATCTCGCGCACCACACACGTCTCGAGTGACTCCCCCGCTTCGACGAAGCCGGCCAGGATCGAGAATCGTCGCGGCGGCCACGTCGGCTGGCGAGCCAGCAGTACTCGATCTGCGCCGTCGTGCACCAGGCAGATCACTGCCGGGTCGGTGCGCGGGAACTCTTCGTGGCCGGTGGTCGTCGAAATGCGTGACCACCCGGACATCGTCGGCTCACTCGGAGCCCCGTCGATCGAGCTGAATCCGGCACTGTCGTGCCAGTTGAGAATGGCGATCGCGCCCGTCAGAAGACCTGCGTCCGCGTCGTCGAGCGTTCCGCCCAACATCCGCAGATCCGACAGTTCTCCGGCAAGGAGTGACACGCGCACAGCCCATACATGCTTGTTGTCACGAATTCCGAGAAACACTGCGCCGCGGACAGGTTCCGCACCCAGGTCGGTGGCCTCGCCGAACACCAACTGCCCGCCGGACACCTTCACCTGACCGCGCGAGTTGACTCGCAAGAGCGCCGCGTCACTCCACCCCGCGGTCAGTGCGGCTGCGTCGGACCGTAATTCCTCGGCGCGGCCGACACTCGAGCGGGAAAGCAGAGGCGTTTCGGTCAGCTGGAAGTCGTTCACGCTGACGACATTACTGGGCGCCGAAATACCGGGTTCCAGCTATCAGCTGACAACGCGACGGATGTACAGCAGGCGATCGTCTGCCTCGACAGCGTCGACCTCCGGTGAACCGACCCGGACCAGTCGCCCGTCGCGAACAACGCCCAGCACGATGTCGGACAGGTGACGCGGTGATCCGCCGACCTCGTCACGTTCGACAGCACGCTCGGCGATCGCGAATCCAGCCTCGGGTGTCAGGAGATCTTCGATCATCTCGACCACGGTTGGCGTGGTGGTGGCGATGCCGAGGAGTCGGCCTGCGGTTTCCGACGAGAGGACCACTGAGTCCGCACCCGACTGACGCAGGAGATGCGCGTTGTCCGCCTCACGGATGGCCGCGGCGATTCTTGCCTTCGGCGCAATCTCGCGGGCGGTGAGCGTCACGAGCACCGCTGTGTCGTCGCGGTTGGTCGCGACGATGATCGAATTTGCCCGTTGCGCCCCGGCGAGGCGAAGCACGTCGGACTTGGTTGCCGAACCGAATACGGTCACCAGGCCCTTGGCCTCAGCGGCGTCCAGCACAGCCCGGTCCGTGTCCACGACCACGATCTCGGATGCGGAAACGCCGTCACCGATCATGGCTTCAATTGCTGTGCGCCCCTTGGTGCCGTATCCGACGACGACGGTGTGATTACGCACTTGCTGCCTCCAACGCTGAATTTTGAACGCCTGACGCGAACTCTCGGTCAGAGCTGACAGTGTGGTTCCGACCAACACGATCAAGAAGAAGATACGAAGTGGCGTGATCAACAAAACGTTGACCAGACGAGCCGACGGGGTGAACGGCGTGATGTCGCCGTAGCCGGTGGTCGAGAGCGACACTGTGGCGTAGTAGATGCAGTCGAGAAGCGAGAGCTCGTTGTCCTGCGCGTCCCGATACCCCGCACGATCGATGTACACGATGAGCACCGCGGCTGCGAGCGCGCCGAGCGCAACCAGAACGCGCTTGTAGATAGCGCGGGCAGGACTGGTCTGCAGCTGCGGAATCCGCAGCACCCCGACAAGGGCAAAGTCAGGCTGGTCGGCCAATGATTCCGACCTGGAAAAACGCGCCCGGAGCTTTCCGGCCATACTTGCAACTCTCTCACTAGTAACTACGCAGACGCACCACAGTAGTGGCACGCACAGGCTCTGTAAGGCAGGGTAGGTCAATGTCTTCGAAAAGTTCGACATCCAGCCAGGCCGCCGCACTTCGACTTTCCGCTCTACTGCTCGGCGCGGGAACCATGCACTTTGTTGCGCCATCGTTCTTCGACAGCACCGTCCCCCGCCAACTCCCCGGCGAAGCCCGTACATACACCCAGGTATCCGGTGTCGCAGAATTGGCAATCGGGGCCGCGCTGGCCATTCCGAAAACTCGCCGATTGGGAGCCGGTCTGGCAGCAGCGCTGTTTGTTGCGGTGTTCCCAGCCAACATTCAGATGGCAGTGGACTGGTGCCGCAGCAACAAGACGTCCACTGCGCAGAAGGTCGGTTCGATCGCGCGCCTTCCAGTGCAAATCCCCTTGGTGACCGAAGCTCTCAAGGCGCGTCGTAACGCCGGCTAGCTCGAGCTGTCCTCGCGGGCTCCTGCCGTGCGGATGAGGTGCGCCAGCGCTTCACCGTCCGGCAGGTTCTCGGGCGAGATGGTGCGGCCGGTCCGCACGTAGTGGAATGCCGCGCGAACCTTGTGCAGTGGAAACTCTTCCTTCCGTCCCGACGCGCGGGCGCGCGCGGACATCAATTCGCCCCACGCCACGCGGTAGGCGGCCAACTGCATGACCACAGCATCTTCGTTGGCGGCGGACGGTTCAGCTCCGGTCTTCCAGTCGATGACCGTCCAGCCGCCGTCCGAGTCCGCGAACACCGCGTCGATTCGGCCGCGCAAAACCGTTCCGGCGATGGAGGTTTCGAACGGGACCTCCACCTCGACGGGACTGCGGTTGGCCCACGGAGAACGCAGGAACGCATCCTGCAGTTTGATCAGATCGGTTTCCGGGCCGGCTTCGGTATCGGCGGCGCCCGGCAATTCGTCGAGATCCAGCAACCGCGTTGCGCCGAAGCGTCGCTCGATCCACGCATGGAAAGCCGTACCGCGCCTGGCCAGCGGGTTGGGTGGATACGGAAGAGGCCGACGCAATCGTGCCGCGAGTTCGTCGGGATCAGCTTTGAGGTCGACCAACTGTGTTACCGAAAGTTGTGCCGGGAGAATCACTTCGGCACGAGCATTGGCGCGGGCCTCTCGTTCTGCCAGGAGCACCGTCACATCCGACGCCCAGTTCTCCGGGTCGACTTCAGGGTCGACTTCAGCGTCGTCAAGGTTAGTCTCAGTGGGCTTTGCCAGTTCTGCCAGTACAGCGGCTGCGCCGGCCTCCACCGCACCGCGCCGTGAACCGAGCGGATCCGGTGGCCACTGAGCAGTTCTCGGCGTGGATGCCAACGGATTCTCGGTATCGGGTTCGGGGTCCGGCGCCCAGGTCTCGACAACGCCGACGTCCGGGGTCTCGGTAACCGTCTGGTGCAGTTCGGCCAGGAACTCCGACGGTCCTTTGGGTTCGGCTCCCGACTCGGCCCAGTGGTGCGCCGAAATGAACAGTGCCCGTTCGGTTCGCGTGAGGGCAACGTAGAACAGGCGCCTGTCCTCGTCGAGTCTGCGATCTCCGAGAGCCTGCTTGTGCGCGTCGATCGCGTTCTGCAGATCCTTGCGGTTGTAGACATTCTCGAGGTCGAGCACGGGAACACCGTCGGCCGAATCTGCGTCGACGGCACGGTCACCGCGCAGCGAAGGCGGCAATTCTGCAAGCGCTCCCAGCCACGAACCGGACGCCGTCGAGGACGGGAACACACCGTCGCTGACGTGCGGAACGGCAACAACTTCCCATTCCAGTCCCTTCGCGGAGTGCACCGTCAGAATCTGGACCCGATCCGGCGCCACCTCCACTTCGCCGGGCGTCAGCCCTTTTTCGATCTGTTCGGCGGCTGCGAAGAACGACAACATACCGGTGAGATTGGCGGTGGGACGCGTCGCGTAGTTGGCAACAACATCGGCAAAGGCGTCGAGGTGCTCACGACCTGCGGTACCAAGCACACCGAGTCGCGTCCGTGCACCGGCCTCGATTCCGATGCCGAGCACCCTTTCGACCTCTGCCACCAATTCTGTGAGCGGTTGTCCGATGCGTTCACGCAACGAGGCCAGCTCACCGGCCACGGCGCCGATTCGCGCATAGCCGAGCGCCGAATAGTTCTCGGCCGGACCAGGATCCGAGATCGCATCGACCAGCCCCGCCTGCTCGGCCTGCTCACCGGGCAGCGAATCCTGCACGGCCTCGGCCAACGCAGCCGAATCGGTGACAGCACCCGCCGTACCGTAACCCGCAGAAATCGCAAGCTCCCGAGATCGCTTCGACAGTGCGGCAACGTCCTTGGCACCGATCTGCCAGCGCGCCCCCGTCAGCAGGCGCACCGCGGCGCTGCCCGCCAACGGATCGGCTACTACCCGCAGCATCGCAATGACGTCGGCAACTTCGGGTGTGTGCAGGAGTCCACCGAGGCCGACCACCTCGACCGGCAAGCCGGCTGCTCGCAGTGCTTCGGCCAGCGGCGCGGCGTCGGCATTGCGACGTATCAGCACCGCTGCGGTAGGCGGCGGTCGATCGTCGGCGCGCGCAGCGTCGTACTGCTCCGCAATTTTCTGCGCCACCCACTCTCGTTCCTGCTCGACGTCAGGCAACAATGCGAGCCGGACATCGCCGGCAACTGCCCCAGGCCGGGCTCGCAAGGTGCTGACGGCAACGCCGCGTCGACGAAGCGGCGCAGACGAGAGATTGGCAAGTTCGAGTGCCTCCGGCGGATTGCGCCAGCTTGTCAACAATTCGAGGGTCGGAGCCGGGTTTCCGTTCGCGAGTGGGAAATCCGTCGCAAAGCGTGGGAGGTTGGCTGCCGATGCGCCGCGCCACCCGTAGATGGACTGCATCGGATCGCCGACGGCTGTCAACGCCAGGCGGGCGTCAGTGCCGCCGCCGAACAAAGAGGACAGCAACACACGCTGAGCGTGACCGGTGTCCTGATACTCGTCGAGGAGCACCACCCGGAAGCGACTCCGTTCTGCTTCTCCCACTTCGGGGTGCCCCGAAGCAACGCGCGCCGAGAGAGACATCTGACTACCGAAGTCGAGGGCTCCTTCCCACCGCAACGTCTCGGACAACCTCGCAACCAGCGGCAGGAGTTCGACACGCTTGTGCTGGACCTCGAGGTATCCGAGCAGTTCCTTGCTCGGTCCGCCGCGCTGCTTCGGCCCGGCAGGCAACGTGTGGATCAACGCGTCGAGTTCCGCGTGCGCACCGCGCAGTTGATCTGGGTCCACAAGATGCTCGGACAGCTGACCGGCAAGTGCCAGAACGGTTTCGGTGATCGACCCCGGATTCTTGTCGGTATCGAGATCACCGTCCCAGCCGCTGACAACTCGGTGCGCGACCTGCCACAGTTCCGTCTCCGAGAGCAGAGTCGCCGACGGTTCGATAGGCAGAAGAAGCCCGTGTTCGGACAACAGCCGGCCCGCATACGCGTGATACGTGCTGACCTCGGGTTCGCCGGCCAGTATCCGCGCACGCACTCCCCCGGTGGGGTCGAGGGCGCGCAGAACATCGGAACCGGCAAGCCGGGCCAGGCGCTTGCGAATACGAGTGGTGAGCTGCTGCGCGGCTTTTCGGGTAAACGTCAGACCCAGCACGGCCTCTGGGTCGACAAATCCGTTGGCCACCAACCAGACGACGCGGGCAGCCATTGTTTCGGTCTTGCCGGCGCCGGCGCCGGCAACAACCAGCGTCGGGCCCAGCGGTGCGGCGATGACCGCTGCCTGTTCCGGCGTCGGCGGGTGCTGGCCGAGAGCGAGCGCAAGATCGACCGGGCTGATCTTGGGGCGCCGCGCCTTGGATGCCATCTAGGAACTCACCTGCCGTCCTTCGTCGTGGGCGGGGCAACTGGACCGCACCGGGCAGTGGCGACATCCGTCGTTGACCCGGGCCAGATACTGCGGCCCCTGCGTTGCGGCAGCGGCATTGTGGATGACATCACGCCACATCTCGACGGCCTCGGCGGTCAGCGGCGGCTGAACACGCTGCGTCGCACCGTCTTTCTTGTTGGACTTCGCCACGAATACCAGCCGGGCCCCACCGGGTTGCGCCGCCGGTTCTCCCGCTATCGCGCCTTCCGCTGCCGCCACCTGATAGGCCGCCAACTGCGCATGGGACTGCGCCGCGTCGTTGCTGACCGGGTTTCGCGCAGTCTTGACGTCGATAACAACGGGACGCCCCTCGGTGTCGCGCTCGAGTCGATCGATGCGGCCGCGGAGCTTGACGGCCGGCTCCCCCTCCTCGCGCGGTTCGAGAATGCCCTCGACCGCGACCTCCACACCGACTTCGGTGAGTTCGCCGCGGGTGGAACTCATCCAGGCCGTGAACGTGGCCAGCATCTCGCGGGTGCGATTGAGTTCCCGGCGCGAGTACCACTGCGAACCCAAGTCGATGGATTCCCAGGCATTTTCGAGTGCCTTCTCGACCTGATCCGGTGGTATACGCCCGGCGAGTGCCTGAACGAGAGTGTGGACGAGCGTGCCCGCGATGGCGTGGGTGTTGTCGCCATCGGAACCGCCATGACGTTCGAACACCCAACGCAGCGGACATGTTTCGAGCAACTCGATGGTGGACGGCGAGAGCGCCACCGGGCCGTCCTCCGGCTGCCACAACGGTTCGACAGTGCTGGGCGAGCTGGTGCCGTACCACTGATCGGGGTGCGCGCCGCGCACTCCCGCTGCGGCCAGACGCGCCAATTGACGAGCTGCACGCGCATGCTTCTCGGGATCGCCCGCGGCGAGGTCCGGATCGCAGACCACACTGCGCAATTGGGCGACCAACGCCGGCAAGGACAACACCCGGGTGTCACCGGGTTCGGGAGCGGGCACCGCCGGTTCACCTGCGCCGTCGTCATCGAACTGATCGCCGCGCAGAAGCTCGTCGACAAATCGTGACGGCACCAGATCGGTATCACCCGAGGCGGATTCGACGGCTGTCACCAACAACCGGCGGCGTGCGCGAGAACATGCCACCAGGAAGAGTCGACGCTCCTCGGCCAGCAGCGGCGCAGTTCTCGACAACCGCTCTTCGGCGGAATCGCTGCCGTCCGACACACCGTTGATCAAATCGATCAGCGCCTCCGTCCGGAGGAGCGAACCGCGTGCCCGCAAGCTGGGCCACAGCCCTTCCTGAACACCGGCCACCGCGACAACAGCCCACTCACGTCCGGCCGCTGCGTGCGCACTGACAACAGTGACCGCATCCGGCGCGATCACCGACCGCGAGCGCGAATCGGTGGGGATCTCCTGACTGGTGAGGTAGTCGACAAAACCCGCGAGCTGCGAACGCGGCAAGCGGTCCACGTAAGTGGCTGCGGCATCGAACAGCGCAACTACTGCGTCGAGGTCACGATCGGCTTGCGAGCCGATCGGACCGCCGCGCGCCGACGCGGCCGCCCAGCGGCGTTCGAGCCCGGTGGCCTGCCACGCCGCCCACAGAACTTCCTCGACGCCGAGTCCACGATCGAGCGGCACGCGGGCTTTGCGCAATACCGACAGCACTCGATTCAGCGCGGCAGATTCGACGTCGGTCAGCTTTGCGGTCAATCGCTTGGATTGCGCTCGGTCCTCGTCGATCAGGATGAGCCGCAACAGTTCTGCGGAATCGCGATCCTTCCCCGAAGCAAGTTCGATACGGCGCAGACCGCGCCGCAACCGCCGCAGCGTCACCGGTTCGGCGCCGCCGACGGGGCCGGACATGAGCGCCAAGGCGTCGTCGCCGGTGAACCCGTCTCGCCCGAGCGCCCGAAGTAGCAGGAGAAGCCCGGACACTCCGTGTTGACGGGCAAGAGGGAGTTCGGTGGCTGCGGTGGTGACTGGGACGCCTGCCGCCAGCAAGGCACGTCGAAGCGGCGCCAGGGTTCGCGGAACCGAACGCACGATGACGGCCATGTCGGACCACGCAATGCCGTCGAGGAGGTGCGCGCGCCGCAAGGTGTCCGCGACCACTGCCGCTTCCTTGGCTGTGGTGCCCAAGACTCGCACCGACGCGTGAGCGGGATTGTCATCCGACAGGTCGGCGGGTACCGCAATCCGGTGAGCGAGGTTGCCGGGCAATCGTGCGGCGACCTTCGCCGCAATGGCCGCGACGTCGGCGTTGTTGCGGTACGTAGTGGGCAGAATGACTGCCCGCTCGTCGCCCTTGTCCGCCAGGTCGAGCAGGAAACGGGAATCAGCCCCGCGGAATCCGAACACGGACTGATCCGGGTCGCCGGCGATCACCGTCGTTGCCGTTCCGGTTCCGATCAGCCGAACCAATTGCGCGGCTTGCGGATCCAAGTGTTGAGCATCATCGACAAGGAGGTGACGGATGCGGGCGCGCTCGGATCGCAACAACTCGGGGTCCGTGGCAAACGCGGTGAGCGCAGCACCGATCAACTCGGCGGCATCAAGTGCCGGCGCCGTCGCCTCCGGGGCTTCGACGCCCACGGACGCGCGCAACAGAACTCCCTGCTCGTACACCTCGGCGAATCGTCCGGCAGCCACCCATTCCGGACGGCCTTTACGCTTGCCGAGCTTGATCAGATCTTCCGGTCCGAGGCCGCGTTCGTTGGCGCGCAACATCAGATCGCGCAGTTCGACGGCAAACCCGTTCATGCCCAGCGCCGGCCTCAGCCGCTCCGGCCAGTACCGCGCGCCGTCCTCGATGTCGCCGCGCAACATCTCACGCAACACCGCGTCCTGTTCGGCTCCGGTGATCAAACGCGGCGGAGCATTGCCGTGCGCTGCTGCCTGCAACCGCAGCACAGCAAACGCGTAGGAGTGCACGGTGCGGACCAGCGGTTCCCGAGTTGCCTGCGGGCCACGCTCGCGTTCGAACCCGAACAGGCCCGCGGTGATCTGTTCGCGCACCGCTGTTGCCGCCCGACGCGACTGTGTGAGGACCAGAACGGATTCCGGGTCTTCGCCGCCGGAAATCTTGGCAACCGCCAGATCGACCAGTAGTGACGACTTGCCGGTTCCCGGACCGCCGAGCACCTGCCAGGGATTCCACTGCTCACCGCCGAAGGCCAGCATGAACGGATCGTCGGCAGGCTCCGCGAACAATTGCGCAGCGGCGGCGTCCCACTTCCGCGGAACGAGTGAGGGCGCGGCCCGGTGCACCAACCGCGCCCGCGGGATGGTGTTCTTGGCGCGCGCTGACGGTGGCGCCGCAATCGTCTCACTCACCCAGGCATTCCATCAGAGGGCACCGACACGGCACACATCGCCCGCGTCGGGCAAGATTGGCCTGTGCCCGCACTCCACACCTATCTGTACGGCCCGGCCGGTGCGCCGGAGATACTCTCGTTGCACGGTCTGACCGGCCACGGCCGACGGTGGCAGTCGATGGCCGAGAATCAGCTCCCCGACGCTCGCTGGATCGCTCCCGATCTGCGTGGTCACGGCCGCTCGACCTGGTCTCCCCCGTGGAATATCGAGGCGCATGTTGCCAGCCTGATCGATACCCTGGACGAGCATGCGTCCGGCCCGGTCCTGATCGTTGCCCACTCGTTCGGCGGCGCTCTGGCGCTGCATCTCGCGGCGACTGCGCCGGACCGCGTCCGCGGATTGGTATTGCTCGATCCTGCTATCGGACTCGATCCGGAGTTCATGGGCCGAGTGGCCGAACTCACCATCGGTTCACCGGATTACACGGATGCAGCCGAGGCGCGTTCGGAAAAGGTTCACGGCTCATGGGGAGAAGTTCCCACGGCGGTACTGGACGAGGAATTCGAAGAGCATCTGATCCACCTCGACAACGGACGCGTCAACTGGCGACTCTCCACTCCCGCCGTCGTCACGGCGTGGGGAGAACTCGCTCGGCCACTGGTACTGCCACCGAGTTCCATGCCGACGGTGATCGTCCAGGCTATGAAGGTGCAACCGCCGTACGTCACCGACGAGTTCCGCACGGCAATCACCGAGCACCTCGGCCCGAACCTGACCAGCGTCGAGTTCGACTGCGACCACATGGTGCCGCACGTGCGCGCCGACGAGGTTGCGGCCCTGATCCGCAAACTACTCTGAGACTCAGACAATGGCCGCCACCACAGACGAACAGATCGAAGAGGTCCGCCGACTCGTCGCGTCCATACCCGCCGGATGTGTCGCCACCTACGGCAATATTGCCGATGCTGTAGGGCTTTCCAGCCCACGCACGGTCGGGTGGATCATGCGTACCGACTCCTCGGATCTCCCCTGGCATCGGGTTCTGGGTGCATCCGGGAAACCCGCAGCTCACCTGGCGCATCGACAGATTGCGAAGCTGGAATTGGAGGGCGTGCCGATCAAGGACGGCCGGATCGACATGGCGCGCGCACGGCACACCTTCCCGTAAGGCAGCATGGACGCATGAACGCCCATCCGCCTACCTGTGCGCTGATACTTGCCGGCGGACGCGGCACCCGGATGGGTGGTGTCGACAAACCCGGACTTGTGGTGCACGGTCACCGTCTGCTCGACATTGCACTCGCTGCAACAGCACATTTAGGCACGACGGTGGTGGTCGGACCGCATCGCGACGACCTCGACACCGGGGTCGTGCAAACCCAGGAGTCGCCGATCGGCGGTGGGCCGGTCTCGGCACTCTGGGCAGGATTGAACGCCGTTGAACTACCCGACGACGCAGTAGTGGTCGTCCTGGCAGCCGATCTGCCACACGTCAGTCGCGGGGTCGTCGACTCCCTGATCGACTCAACGTCGCACCTGGGCCCAGTGACGTGCGCGGTCGACGAGAACAACCGAACACAATTTCTGTTGTCCGCCTGGGTATTCCATGAACTACGTGAGCGCATCGCGACACTTCGAGAGAGTGCCGGTCTCGACAATCAGCCGATGAAGAAGCTACTGACCCAAGGATTCTCGGTACTCCAGGTGAGTGGCACAGCCGATTGCGACACTCCCGAGGATCTCGAACGGGCACGGGAGCTACCTCGACTGACAATCGCGGGGGCCCGCGCAGCGATTGCGGAGTCGCTCACACCACTGGGCCCCCGCCGAGCAGTGCTGGCCGAAAGCTTCGGCGCGACGCTCGCCGAACCTCTTGTTGCACAGGGTGATCTACCGCCATCTCCTGTCTCCGCGATGGACGGCTATGCCGTTGCAGGTGACGGCCCCTGGCGGATTCGCCAGGAAGTCCGCGTCGCCGGCGCCGACGCCACTCTCGAGTTGGCAGACGGTGAAGCAATCCGCATCGCGACGGGCGCACACCTTCCCACCGGCGCAAGCGCAGTATTCCGGGACGAACACGTGGTCGCCGATGGCACTCCCCCATTACTGACGCTGTTGCCGAACACACCGCAGCGCAACGACGCTCGGCCGCAGGGCGAAGACTGGACCGTCGGTTTCACCATCGCACCGGCAGGTACACCGGTGACACCGGTACTCGTCTCCGCGGCCACCAGCGGTGAAGTTGTCGAAGGCCTGGTTCGCGGCCCGGTGCGTGCGCGGGTCGTGACAACGGGCGACGAAATCCGACGAGACGGGCCACTGCGCGAAGGCCAGACACGCGATTCCATCGGCGGCATCCTCCCGCTTCTTCTCGGGCAATGCGGCGCGGCATGCATCTCCGACACCCATTTACGCGATACCGCAGACGGTTTCGAGACCACTCTCGGTGCTGACGACGGCGCCGATCTCATCGTGATCGTCGGTGCGACGGGCGGCGGCGCTGCCGACGAAATGCGCTCTGCCCTGGACCGTCTCGGCGCCCACACCGTTGTCGGCAGGGTCGCGTCGCGTCCGGGCGGTTCACAGATCACGGCAGTCCTGCCCACCGGAAAGGTGGTGCTCGGCCTTCCCGGAAATCCTTATGCAGCAGTGACCACACTGTTGACAATGCTGCCCACCATTGTCAGTGCGCTCACCGGGCGAACTCCGTTGCCGCCGTTGCTCGGAATTGTCGCGAATGCCTCCGAGGTCAGCTCCGATGCCGTGCGACTACTTCCGGTCACACAGACCGATGACGGCCGCTGGCACGCAGACCCTTCGGTGCGCACCTCACATCTGGCGGGCTTGATAGGCAAGGCAGCGTTTGCGCTTGTGCCCGCATCGGCACCCGACAACGTCGTGGCCGAACTCGTTCTGCTGGGATAAGGCTCACCATTCCTGGTACGACGTCGACGGCGCACTGGTCCCGAGCAGCCTCAGATCACCGCAACGCCGCGGCGAGCCGCCGAATACCGGTTGACCACAAGGTCCACGACACCGGGATCTACTCCGAGAGGTTCGGTGACGCCGTCAGCGCCTGCCGCACCAAGACGTTCGTGAAACAATCCGTGCGCAAGAAGATATGACGCGATGAACACGCGGCGCGCGCCGCGAACTCGGGCTGCTGCAACAACATCCGCCACCTTGGGTGTTCCGGTTGCGATATACCCGATATCGACTCGCGTGTCGGCCTGCTCCGCCAACATCAGGGCGGCGCGCTCGACATCGCGCAGGGCGCGCGAATCGGAAGATCCTGCTGCGGCAAGGACTATCGCGTCGCCGTTGCGCCAACCGGCATCGCGCAATCGACGCATCAGGACGGTGGCCAACGCGGGATCGGGACCGAGCGCAGGCGTGACCGTGACGCCCGGGTGCCCACTGACTTCCACTTCGCGTCGCACATCGGTGTGAACGTGATATCCCGACGCCAGGAACGCGGGCACGAGAATTGCCCGGCCGGGGATGTCGCGGAGAACCTCCGACGGCGACGGACCCAGGACGTCGACAAAGGCCACCCGAGTTGTACCTACGCTGGTACTGACCGCTTCGGCCAGTGCGGCAATCATTTCCACGCCCCGCGCACTTCGTGTGCCGTGCGCTACCAGGACCAGGACGTCGCTAGAGTTCTGCGTATTCGGTGGGATCGAGTGCAAGACGATAACCTCGTTTCACAACGGTTTGAACGGCTTTGGGAGCGCCGAGGCACGCGCGCAGGCGTGCGACGGCGGTTTCGACGGCGTGTGTGTCGTCGCCGCTCCCCGGAAGGGCGGCCAACAGTTCGGCACGAGAGACCACGTGCCCCGGCCTCGCTCCGAGAGATCGCATGAGAGACATACCGGCCGGCGACACTGCTCGGACTTCACCGTCTACGACAACGCAACCACCGCGGATACTGATTTCGTGGTCGCCGGCCTGAATACGGTTGGCACGCTGCGGAAGTTCGTCGACAATGTGTCGCGCCAAGGCTCCAAGGCGAGCCCTGGCCGGTGCTGTGGTCGGGACCTGCAATGCCTCCAGCGGCGCGGAGGTCACCGGCCCGACGCACACTGCCGTTACCGGTCCGCGCATGGCATCGAGAATGCTGTCGAGTCGCCCCGTCGCATCGGCCCGCATCAGGATCGACGCCACCGCCGGTGCACTCGTGAAGCTGACAGCATCAATTGCAGATGACGCGATGGCCTCGATCATCCGGTCGAGCAGAGTCGGATCTTCCGGAGGTTCCCAGCGGTAGACCGGCACTGCGATGACCTCGGCACCCGCGTCCCGCAGCACCTGACAGAAATCGGGAATCGGTTCCCATTCCGTAGTGGCGCCGTGCAACTGGACGGCAATGACCTTTCCCGCAACCCCCTCCGCAAGCAGGTGTTCGAGTACTTCAGCCGACGATTCGGAGGCCGGAGACCATTCTTCGCGCAGGTCCGCTGCGCGAATCGCACCTTTGGCCTTGGGCCCGCGGGCCAGTAGACGTGCCGAAGTCAGTGCCGCGGAGAGATTCTCGGCCTCGCCCCACCCGTCCGCAGCTTCGAGCCAACCACGAAATCCGATACCGGTCGTGGCAACAACCACCTCGGGCGGACTCGCGATGATCTGCTGCGTCACCCGCTCCAATTCACGGTCGTCGGCGAGTGGGATGATGCGGATAGCCGGAGCGTGCACCACTTCTGCTCCCCGACGCGTCAGCAGCATCGCAAATTCATCGGCACGGCGCGATGCCGTGATCCCGACCGTGAACCCCGCTAGTGGCATGTTGTCATTCACGAGACGGATTCGACAGCCCGAATAGTGCTGTGCACCTGCACCACGCCGGCCCAGACCCTGATCTCGTACACCGGTAGCGACACCGATTCGTCGTCGAGTGCCCGGCCGTCGACCAGCGAGAACGCCTGCTTGAGCAACGGCGACACCACGATCGGCTCACCGTCACGGTCTCCGACCAGTCCGCGTGACATCACCGAGGCGCGTCCGTACGGATCGAAGTTGCCGACGGCACGCAAGGTGCCGTCCTCGAGGAGGAACAGCGCCACCTGCTCACCGCCGCGGAGCAGCACTGCTACCCCGCGTCCAGGGATGAGGTGACTCAGTGGGCACGCCGAAGTCCATTCCAGTCGTTCGGAATCCAGCTTGGCGATCTGCGCATCGATGACACTCATCGAAGTCCTCCTGTCGATCCGGCGACAACGCCGCGCGGGTTCTTGTATTAGTTTGTACGGACCCCGTGTTACCCACGGGTTACGCAGCGATTACCGGCGCGTAGGGATGCTCGGCATTCCCATCAAGACGGGAACCTTGCGCACTCCGGTCTCGTCGAACACGACCGTCGGGTCGGCTTCTTCCGGCGCATTGACAAACGACACGAACCGCGACAACTTCTCCGGATCACCGAGCACACCGGCCCATTCGTCCTGGTAGCCCTCGACATGCTTGGCCATCAGCGCCTCGAGTTCCTCGCCGATACCCAGGCTGTCCTCGCAAATCACCGACTTGAGGTGGTCGAGTCCGCCGTCCAGCGAGTCCACCCACGGTGCGGTGCGCTGAAGTCGATCAGCCGTGCGGATGTAGAACATGAGATAGCGGTCGATGTACTTGACCAGGGTGACGTCGTCGAGGCCACCAGCGAGCAACCGAGCATGCTTGGGTGACTGTCCGCCGTTGCCGCCCACATACAGATTCCAACCGTTCTCCGTCGCGATGACGCCGACGTCCTTGCCACGGGCTTCGGCGCATTCGCGGGCGCATCCCGAGACGCCGAACTTGATCTTGTGCGGCGAGCGCAGGCCGCGGTAGCGGTTCTCGAGGTCGACGGCCATTCCTACCGAGTCCTGGACGCCGTAGCGGCACCAGCTCGATCCGACGCAACTCTTGACCGTTCGCAGGGACTTGCCGTACGCCTGTCCCGACTCCATTCCCGCGTCGACCAGGCGCTTCCAGATTGCCGGCAACTGCTCGACTCGAGCGCCGAACAAGTCGATGCGCTGGCCGCCGGTCACCTTGGTGTACAGACCGAAATCACGCGCCACCTCACCGATCACGATGAGCTGTTCTCCCGTGACCTCGCCGCCGGGCATGCGCGGTACGACCGAGTACGTACCGTTCTTCTGAATGTTGGCCAGGAAGTGGTCGTTGGTGTCCTGCAGCGAAGCCTGCTGACGGTGCAGGATGTGATCGGAATCCGTGGACGCCAGGATCGACGCGACGACGGGCTTGCAGATATCGCAACCGGAACCCTTGCCGTACTTGGCAATCAGAGCCGAGAAGGTTCGAGTTTGCGTCGACTGCACGATCTGGAACAACTCTGCGCGTGACTGCGCGAAGTGCTCGCAGAGCGCCTTCGACATCACGACGCCCGAATCGGCGAGCAACTGCTTGACAGTCGGAAGGCAACCGCCGCAGGTGGTTCCCGCGCTGGTGCACGCCTTCACAGACGCGATGTCGCACGCGCCCGCCGCGATCGCGCCGCAGATGGCACCCTTCGTCACGCCGTTGCACGAGCACACCTCGGCATCATCCGGCAGCGATCCCGCACCCGGCTTCTCCCCGGCAGGCGAGATCAATGCCGCTGGGTCACCGGGCAGTTCGCGACCGACCAGCGGTCGCAGTGACGCGTACGCCGACGCGTCCCCCACAAGAATTCCGCCGAGCAGGATCTTCGCGTCGTCCGAGACGACAAGCTTGGCGTACGTTCCCTTGGCTGCGTCGCTGAGGACTACTTCGAGAGCACCGGGCGAGGTGGCCATCGCGTCACCGAAGCTGGCGACGTCGACACCCATGAGCTTGAGCTTGGTAGACATATCGGCACCCGGAAAATCTGCGGCGCCGCCGAGCAGACGGTCGGCCACGATCTCGGCTGTCGTGTAGCCGGGAGCGACCAGTCCGTAGCAACGGCCCTCCACCGCAGCACATTCACCGACTGCGTAGATGTTCTCGTCCGACGTGACGCAGCCGAGGTCGGTCAGGATTC
Organism: Rhodococcus sp. MS16; assembly: GCF_013277795.1. Taxonomy (NCBI): domain Bacteria; kingdom Bacillati; phylum Actinomycetota; class Actinomycetes; order Mycobacteriales; family Nocardiaceae; genus Rhodococcus; species Rhodococcus sp. MS16. The sequence goes on along the minus strand of NZ_VBTM01000004.1, from coordinate 197,835 downwards.
CGCCGCGCTCACCCACTGCGATGCCGGCGTCGCGAGCCAGCTGATCGCGCGGACGAACTCCGGCCGAGAAGACCAGCAACGACGCGTCGATGGTGGAGCCGTCGGACAGTTCGACCACAATTCCGTTGTCGGCCTGCGAGATTCCCGCCGTTCCGACACCCGTGTGGACGGTGAGCCCCAACTCGGTGACGAGTCTAGCGAGCAGAGCGCCTCCGCCCTCGTCGACCTGCATCGGCATCAGACGCGCATTGTGCTCGACGACGTGTGCCGTCATTCCCATGAGCGAGAGAGCATTTGCGGCCTCGAGTCCGAGAAGACCACCGCCGACCACTACACCGACTGCGCCCTTGCCGGCTTTCTCGGCGGCAGCGCGGATACCGTCCAGGTCGTCGAGTGTGCGGTAGACAAAGCATCCGTCGGTGTCGTGACCGGGTACCGGCGGAACAAATGGGTACGAACCCGTCGCCATCACCAGTGCGTCGTAGGAGAGCGTGTCGCCGGTGGTTGTCGTGACCGTTCGTGCGTCCTTGTCGATCGAGAGTCCGCCCTCACCTACCCGGAGATCGACCAGGCTGTCACCGGCGTAATCGTTGCCGGCCAGTGCCAATTCCTTGGGGTCCCAGGCTCCGACGTACGAGGACAGCCCGACTCGGTCGTACGCTGCGTACTGCTCGTCGCAGAGTACGGTCACCGACCAGGTGTTTGCCTCGTCGCGCGAACGGAGCGCCTCGACGAAGCGGTGTCCGACCATTCCGTGTCCGATGACAACAACCGACTTGCTCATGACGCGCCTACTTCCTGATGTAACGAGAGAGTTCTGGAGATTCTGCGAGCCGGGCGTTATGCCGTGACCGCGACCTTCGCGTCGTCGACGTCTGTAGTGAGCGTGGACGGCTTGCGCAGGAAGACGAACCAGGTCACTGCGATGCAGGCGATGTAGAAGGCGAGGAACACCCAGAACGCCATCGTCGCCGACTTCGCGGGGCTGGTGTACGACGCGCGCAGCACCAGGTTGATGCCGACACCACCCAAACCGCCTACCGCACCGGCAAATCCGATGAGAGCACCGGAAATACTGCGCGACCACGTTGCCTTCTCCGCCCGATCCAGGTGGTCGAAGCTCTGCGCCTTCGCCTCGAAGATCGCGGGGATCATCTTGTAGACCGATCCGTTGCCGATGCCCGAGAGCAGGAACAGTGCGATGAATCCGAGAACGAACGTCACCATGATCCCGGCACTTGCAACGCCTGCGGTGTTGTCGTCCATCGTCCCGGCCGTCACGAGGACCGATGCCGCGAAGGCCATGCCGACAAACGTCCACATCGTGATCTTTCCGCCGCCGATCCGGTCGGCGAGTTTGCCGCCGAGGGGGCGAGCGATCGAACCGAGGAGAGGACCGATGAAGGCGATCTGGGCTGCATGCAGCGCCGCCGCGGCCGGAGTGGCACCGCCGGCGAGGAAGTTGATCTGCAGAACCTGACCGAAGGCGAAGCTGAATCCGATGAACGAACCGAACGTGCCGATGTACAGGAAGCTGATCACCCAGGACTCGGAGAACTTCAGCGCCGTGGCCATCGAGCGCAGGTCAGACTTCTGGTTACCCAGGTTGTCCATGAACAGTGCAGCGCCGACGGCAGCAGCCGCGATGAACACGAGGTAGATGGCGCACACGATCCACGGCGCACGGTTACCGACGGTGGCGATCACCAACAGGCCGATCAGCTGGATCATCGGAACACCGATGTTGCCGCCGCCCGCATTGAGACCGAGCGCCCATCCCTTGAGCCGCTGTGGGTAGAAGGCATTGATGTTGGTCATCGACGACGCGAAGTTACCGCCGCCGATGCCTGCGGTAGCCGCCACCAACATGAACGTGGTGTACGACGCACCCGGGTTCATCATCAGGTACAGCGTGAGAAGTGTTGGTATGAAAAGGAACAGCGCACTCATGACGGTCCAGTTGCGACCGCCGAAACGCGCGGTGGCAACCGTGTACGGAATGCGGAGGATGGAACCCACCAAGGTGGGAACCGCGACGAGGAAGAACTTTCCGGCCGCGTCGATGCCGTAGATATCAGTGGGCATGAACAACACCATGACGGACCAGATCGACCAGATCGAGAAGCCGACGTGTTCGGCTACCACTGACCAGATCAGGTTTCGCTTCGCGATGTCCTTGCCGCCGGATTCCCAGGCGTCGACGTCCTCTGCATCCCAATGCTCGATGTAATGACTCACCAGGGCCTCCTGAATGTGTGGGAGACCTAAAGGTAGAAAACGGTTATTGCGCCGGTGCTGCGCGCGGTGACCGAGAAGTCAATTGATCCTCACCCGGTAACAGGACTTGATGTGAGGACTATCGGGCGTGCCAGGAGTCCTCGAGCATCCGCGGCTTGCAGGCTTGATATGCACCGACCAGCACTACGACGACGGCAACGACGAGCAGTCCGAAGGGGGCCGCATATCCATCCGTCGCATCGTGAAACACGCCGAACAGCAACGGTCCGAGGCACGCCACTGTGTAACCGATGCCCTGAGTGAAGCCGGACAACGCCGATGATCCGGCGTGCGAACGTGTGCGGAGGTTGATCAACGTCAGCGCCATCGGGAACGTACTCGGACCAAGACCCAGGACGACAACCCAGACGATCGGTGCGGCCATCGGCGCGAAGTACAGGCCGGCAAAGCCGATCAGATAGCAAGCAGCACAGACGATCACCACGGGGAACGGATTAGCGATCCGAGCACAGAGCGTCGGGGCACCGAATGCCGCGACCAGACCCATCACCGAGAAGACTCCGACCATGGTTCCACCGAAGGCATCGCTGGCACCGGCGTCGGCAAGGATCGACGGAATCCAGGTGAACATCGAGTACGTGATCAGCGAGGTCATACCGAACATGCCGGCCATCCCCCACGCAACGGGTGAACGCCACACCTGACCGCGGCGACTCGCGTCGACTGTCGGTGCAACAACTGTCTCGGCTTCGGCTTTCCGCGAGCGTGCCAGGGTGATCAGCCACGGTACGGCCGCGGCAAAGCCGAATGCAGCCCACCATCCGATGGAGAACCGCCATCCGAAGGCGTCGGCCACGGGAACCGCGACAAATGCCGGAACGATGGTGCCGATCTGCACGGCGACGATGTAGACCGAACTCATGGTGGCAAGACGATCGGAGAAGTATCGCTTGACCAACGGCGGGATCACGACATTGCCGATACCCATGCCCGCCAACGCGAGAGCCGAAAGGGCGAGCAACGACCACGTCTGAGACATCATGGCGCGCAACAGCATTCCGACGGCAGCCATGATCATGGCCAGCAACGCGGTGCGTTCGAGGCCGAGGCGCTTGGCCAGGGCAGGCGTGAGCAGACCGAAGACGGCGAACATCGCCGTCGGCACCATCCCGAAGACACCGACCACCGAACCGGAGAAACCGAACTCGTCTTGGATCTGCGACGCGAGCGGAGAGAACGACGTCACCGCAAGTCGCAGTACGAGCGCAGACATCGCGATGGCAGCGAATACGAGCACACGGCCTTTGACGAGCGGGCGGCGTTCTGTTCTCTCCAGTTGAGCAGTCACCGAGAAATCATAGGATGACCGGACGAAATGACACAAGGGAGATAATCTAGCGTCACCACCGATCAGTTACCGGAAACCGAGGAACACCACGTGCAACCAGTTCGACGCGCCAGCCTCATCTCACAGGTCACCGAACAACTCCGCGACGAAATACGGAGCGGAACGTGGCCCGTCGGAACAAGGATTCCCACCGAACCCGAACTGACCGAACTGACCGGCACCGGGCGGAACACCGTGCGTGAGGCTGTGCAGGCACTCGTGCACGCGGGCATGCTCGAGCGCCGACAGGGCTCGGGAACCTACGTTGTGGCACTCACCGATCTCGGTGGCACCCTCGGCAACTACTTCGCCGGAGCGCACGAGCGCGACGTACTCGAACTGCGTCGAGCACTCGACATCACCGCTGCGACACTCGCCGCCGCCCGGCGCACCGATGACGACGTCGCCGAACTGACACGCCTACTCGCGGTACGGGCAGCAACCTGGGAGGGTCACGACACCACAGCGGCCGCCGTGGCCGACGCGGCACTGCACCGCGCGATTGTCGCGGCCAGTCACAATGCGGTGTACCTGGAGTTCTACGACTCCCTGCTGCCCGTCATCGAATCAACGATCCATCAGCACATCGACGCCACCGGCGAAGGATTCCACAGCCGGCATCAGAACCTCGTGACGGCGGTCATCGCGGGTGATACACGGGCCGCATCGGATGCAGCGCGTGATCTGTTCGAAGGCCTGGTCGCCGACTTCGGCTGACCACGCGAGCTAGAGAAGCAACCGGACGATATCGGAGGTTCGGGCCAGCCCGGGAAACGCGTCCGCCGTCGACCGGGGATGCAGAACATGAACAGCCAACCGGAACATCACGGCTCGAAGCAGCATCTGCGGCCACTCCGGCAGATCCTCCCACCGGCCTACCAGTGCCTCGTCGGCGCCGCCCCACGAGATGGCGTCGACAACCGCGACAGCTGCGGCCCAGGCCGCCGGTCGCCAGTACGGCGTGATGTCGGTGATCCCGGGAGCCATGCTGCCCGAGAACAGAACGGTGCCGAACAGATCACCGTGCACCAATTGATCAGGACTCTGAACCGGTTTACGGAGAGTGGCCAGACCCGCGATCAGTTCGAGGCTCTTACGCCCGTCGGGAGTCGGCGACTCGAGCTGCTCGACGCCCTTCGCAATTCTCAGCGGAACCGTTTCCCAGGCCGCGCGGTCAGCGGCAACAAACACGTCGACCTCCGCCCACGGTGGGACCGGGGGCTGCGCCAGGAATCGCGGACGCTCCAGCGACGCCGTAGCAGCGTGGAGCCTGCACGACATGGAAACAACCTCGTCATGCCGCGGTTCAGGTGTTCCGACGATGAAAGTGTCGGCGCGCCAACCGGATACGACATACCTGCCGTCGGTCGATCGGACCGGACGGGCCAAACGCACCCCGTCGACTTCGAGATTCTCACGCACTTTTGCCGACCAGGCCGCGCGCGCATGATCCGCGACGGCAGAAAGGACGACGTCTCCACACAACCAACCGCCGTCCCAATCCGCACCGAGTGGGATGGGCTCGACTTCGCGGAGGCCGAAGGTGGAGCACACGTGTTGGGGAGGTTGGCCTGTGCTCACCACCCCAACGCTACCGGTGCGAACCCGCTACGGGGTGCAAGGCACGCCTAGTAGAGGGGCAGAGAAGTATCCACCTGTTTCGCCCACGCGACCGCGCCGCCCTGCACATGAACGGCATCCGCGAACCCGGCGCTCTTGAGGACGGCAAGCGCCTCAGCCGACCGGATACCGGTTTTGCAGTACAGAACTATCTGCTTGTTCTGCGGCAACGACGCCAACGCTTCACCCGAGACAATCCGGCCCTTCGGAATCAGAACCGCCCCCGGCAGGTGCATGATGTCCCACTCGACGGGTTCTCGCACGTCAACGAGCTGCAACTCGCGACCGCTCTCGATCAGCTGCGCGAGTTCCGGCGCCGTGATCGTCGACTGTGCCACTGCCGCGCTCGCCTCCTCGGACACCACACCGCAGAACTCGTCGTAATCGATCAGTTCCGTCACCGGCGCCCGCGACGGGTCACGTTGCAACCGAATTGTGCGGAATGTCATCGACAACGCGTCGTACATCATCAGGCGACCGAGCAACGGTTCGCCGATTCCCGTGATCAGTTTCACGGCCTCCGTGGCCATGATCGAACCCACAGTCGCCGGCAGGACACCGAGCACACCACCCTCCGCACACGACGGCACCATGCCTGGCGGCGGAGCTTCGGGGTACAGGTCCCGATAGTTCAGGCCCACACCGCCCGGCGCGTCTTCCCAGAACACGGAGACCTGGCCTTCGAAGCGATAAATCGAACCCCACACGTACGGCTTACCGGCGATGACGGCGGCATCGTTGACGAGGTACCGCGTCGCGAAGTTGTCCGTGCCGTCGAGGATCAGGTCGTACTCGGCGAACAGTTCGACCGCGTTGGAGTTGTCCAGGCGGAACTCGTGCAAGCGCACGTCGACGTGGTCGTTGATCTCGAGGATCGACTCGCGCGCACTGACCGCCTTGGAGCGGCCGACGTCCGAGCGGCCGTGAATGACCTGCCGTTGCAAGTTCGACATGTCGACTTCGTCGAAATCGACGATGCCGATTGTTCCCACTCCCGCCGCAGCGAGGTAGAGCAATGCCGGCGAGCCGAGTCCGCCGGCACCGATGAACAGGACCTTCGCGTTCTTGAGCCGCTTCTGACCCGACATCCCGACGTTCGGAATGATCAGATGCCGGCTGTACCTCGCGACTTCTTCCCGGCTCAACTCAGCGGCAGGCTCCACCAGAGGTGGCAGGACGACGGGTGATGCGGACACGAACGAACTCCTGAATTATCTACTTACGCTCTCGGATACGGCCACGGATTGAAACGGCAGGTCAGTCCGTTCATCGGTACGACGCCATCGGGATCGAGGACCGCGATGTCGTTATTGGCGGTTCCGAACGTCTGCTGCATCATGATCGGCGCCAAACCACCTTCGGTTTCGCACGGCTGATGTTGGGCGTATCCAATGGCATGGCCGACTTCGTGGTTGATCTGATACTGCCGGTACGAACCGATGTCACCCTGGAACGAGATTGCTCCGCGAACCCATCGCGGCTCGTTGAGCAGGACTCGATCCATACCCGGGTTGTAGCACGAGCCTTCGAGTTCGATCTCGTATCCACAGCCGTCGCGAATGGTCATCTGAGAAGTCAACGAGATGCGAAAATCGGGCGAACCGGAATCGATACGCCGGAATGCGACCTTCGGATCGTTGGTCCAACTCTTGGGATTGGCCAGCGTCTGATCGATCATCCGGCCGTACGACTCGTCGCCGCCGAATCCGGTGGTGTCGACGCCGTCCTCGATTTCGACGGTGTACGTGAACTCACGCTCGGTGCCCTGCCCGACCTTGCCCGTAGTTCCGGGGACTATGTGCCACGTGCCACCACCGGTGACCGCAAACGGTCCCCCATCCGGAAGTGCTCCGGACGGTATCGATGCCGCGAACTCGCCGTCGGCAGCCGGCGGAGCCCCGATGACATCGGTCCCGTCGGTGCTGTGCGCGAGGTCGGCAGTAGCCGTCGTAGACGACGAGGAATCCGTGACGGGGTCCGCACGCAGAGCGTCGAAGATGACAAAAATCGTCAGAATTGCGAGCACGGGAATCGCGTACGCACGCCACCCGTACGTCGCGACGAACTTGCCGAGCCGACTCTGCTTACGGGCACTGCGATCCGGCCGTGGGGTGCGTGGGGTCTTGCCCACCTGCCTCTTCGTGGGATCCCACTGCGCTCGCAACGGCTGGTGCGACGCAATTCCTCGGTAGTCGCGCTCTCCGTACATCCGGTCCTCGGGCGCACGGCTCTCACCGTCTTGGTTGCCCCACGGCTCGCTCACTCCGCTGCGCATTCGAAGCTCGTCACGGTCAGGGTTCTGCGTAGTTCGTCCACGCATGCGCGGTCCCCCTGGGTCAGTCACGGCTCCAGAATCTCACATCCCGCAAGCGGCAGGCTCCGACCGCACGAAACCCGCAGGCAAGGGCGTGTCAGATGTGCCATCCACCACATCACGCCGCGCGAGGTTCCGCTTGCCGAGACGAAAAAACGCGAGCGCGCGACACACGGTATCGTTCATGCAGCTACGGCTGATGTGACGGAGGATACTGGCGAGTACGCATTCGCGACTCGACATATTCGTGCCGCGGCCGAATTTTACTTTTGCTCAGATTGGACAGCGACATGACAGAACTCGCGGATCGGACAGAATCCGATCGCGGTACATCGGCCGGTAAGCCGGCTGGAACCCGTCGCAGCACCCGCCTTCCGCGAGATGCACGCCGGCTCCAGCTCCTCGCCGCTGCCAGCGAGGTGTTCGTAGCCAACGGCTACCACTCTGCGGGTATGGACGAGATCGCCGAATGCGCAGGCGTGAGCAAGCCGGTCTTGTACCAGCATTTCCCAGGCAAACTCGAACTGTATGTAGCGGTTCTGCAGAGTTACGTCGACAGCCTTATCTCCGGTGTCCGCCAAGCCCTGCGCTCGACCACCGACAACAAACAGCGTGTGCGTGCCGCTGTTCAGGCATTCTTCGATTTTGTCGACAACGATTCACAGGGCTTCCGCCTCGTCTTCGAGTCCGACATCATGGGTGAGCCGCAGGTGCAGACGCGGGTCGAGCAAGCCACCGAAGCGTGCGTCGACGCAGTCTTCGACCTGGTCAGCCACGATTCCGGCCTCGACCCCTACCGGGCGCGCATCCTTGCCGTCGGCCTGGTCGGCGCCAGCCAGTTCACGGCTCGCTACTGGCTGGAAGCAGCTCGCCCGATCCCCAAGGAAGAAGCCATCGAAATCACGGTGACCCTGGCCTGGGGCGGTCTCTCGAGAGTGCCCTTGCAGTCCTGAAGACACAGCAGTCCTGATCTTTACGGCAGTCCTGTTTCTTACAGAAAAGGGCGGGCAGTCTCAGCTGAGACTGCCCGCCCTTTTCTTACCTAACGCATCAGACGGTAGGCGCAAACCCAACCTTGCGAATATCGGACGGCCCGATTTCCACATATGCGACGCGGCTCGCCTGCACCAGGAACTTGCGGCCCTTGTCGTCGACGAGCGAAAGAACCGGCTCGCCGCCACCGAGGACGCCTGAGACCAATGCCTCAACCTCGTCCGGGGTCTGTTCGCTGTTGACGATGAGCTCACGCGGGCTGTCGATTACACCGATCTTGACCTCCACGGTCAACCTCCGAACTGTTCGTGAAATACATCAGCTGTCCTGGCCAGGCTAATGCAGCATCACTCCCACATGCTCGCTGCCGCGCTGTGCCGATAGCGAACAGGCTCAGACCAGTCCGAGCGTGGCCATGCGCTCGGCATGCTTTTCCTGCATACCGTCGAACAATGCGACCACACCGTTGAGATCACCGGAGGCGGAAATCACCAGGTCCGTGAGATCGTCGCGCTGCGCGAGAACAAACTGTGCCTGCGTGATCGCCTCACCGAGCAGCCGGCGTCCCCACAGCATGAGGCGGTCCTTGACCCGGCTGCTCGACTCCACGGCGGCCTTCACTTCGAGGACCACGAATTCGGAATGCCCGGTCTGGGAGAGAACGTCCTCGACGATCTCGGCCACGTCTTCCGGTAACGAATGACCGATTTCCCGATAGAAGTCGGCGGCAATTCCGTCGCCGACATAGGCCTTCACGAGGGATTCCATCCACGTCGACGGAGTGGTCGACGCGTGGTAGTTGTCCAGCGCGCGAACGAAAGGATCCATGACCGCAAAGATCTCGTGCCCACGTTCCGTCAGAGCCGCGCTCAACGTCTCGAAGTGCGCCATCTCCGCCGCCGCCATGCTGGCAAAAGCAACCTTTCCATGCAGGTCAGGAGCCATCTGCGCGTCCTCGGACAAGCGATAGAACGCTGATATCTCGCCGTACGCGAGTACCGCGAACAAATCGATCACGCCGGGATGGTCGGAAGGCACCCGGCCGGCGGTTCCAGTGTCAGTCGAAGCATCAAGATCGTGTGCGCCCATGCCTACGAACTCTAGTGCCACATCCCCGCTCGGTCCCCTCGATCACCCCATGTCGACAGGGGTGATCTAGGCCATGCTTTGCTGGGAATTGCCCGGTTACCGTTACAATGGTTTCGGGAGTCCGCTTAGTTTCCCCCGCCCGTTCATTCAGCGGGGATGATCTAGTACTCACGGACCCCACAGATAATGTGCGCGCACCTGCATCGAAGGTTGTTGCCCGCTTCGCCGAGATTTCACGGACGGCATCAGAACATCGGTCCGCGAAACCCCAGTGCTGAGGCGTAGGCAGAGCCGACGAACAAGAGGGCATCGACTTCGGCCGATTTACGGCCAGGCCCCTTACCTTGTGCGTGCGTACCGCAACGAGGAAAGGCTAGTCCCCTGAGCAAGATCACGATCGACCACGAAGACGAAGCAACAGAAAACACCGTGTCCGTCCAGCTCGACGACACCCATGTACCCCCGACGTTTGCCGAACTCGGTGTCCGCGACGAAATCGTCCGCGCGCTGAACGAGATCGGCATCGAACGCACTTTTGCCATCCAGGAACTCACACTTCCGTTGGCTCTCGCCGGCGACGACCTCATCGGTCAGGCCCGCACCGGAATGGGCAAGACCTTCGGTTTCGGCGTCCCGCTGCTGCACCGCATCGCCACTGCCTCCAATGGCACCGCTGCCCTCGACGGCACGCCCCGTGCCTTGATCATCGTCCCGACCCGCGAACTGTGCATCCAGGTTGCTCGCGACCTCGAGAACGCCAGTAAGTACCTCCGCGTCGGCGATCGCGGTCTCCAGGTTCTGCCCATCTACGGCGGCCGTCCCTACGAAGCTCAGATCTCGGCACTCCAGAAAGGCGTCGACGTTGTTGTCGGCACCCCGGGCCGCCTGCTCGACCTCGCGAACCAGTCGCACCTGATTCTCGGCAAGGTCGGCGTTCTCGTACTCGACGAAGCCGACGAAATGCTCGACCTCGGCTTCCTGCCCGACATCGAACGCCTCATGGGCATGGTCCCCGACAAGCGTCAGACGATGCTGTTCTCCGCAACGATGCCGGGCCCGATCATCACCCTGGCGCGTACCTTCCTGACGCAGCCGACGCACATCCGTGCCGAGGAAGCCGAATCGTCCGCCGTGCACGATCGCACGAGCCAGCACATCTACCGTGCACACGCACTCGACAAGGCCGAGATGGTCGCCCGCGTGCTGCAGGCCGAAGGTCGCGGCGCAACCATGATCTTCACCCGCACCAAGCGCACCGCCCAGAAAGTCGCCGACGATCTCGCCGAGCGCGGCTTCTCCGTCGGTGCCGTCCACGGTGACCTCGGACAGATCGCCCGTGAAAAGGCCCTGAAGGGCTTCCGTAACGGCAAGGTCGACGTTCTTGTCGCCACCGACGTCGCTGCTCGCGGTATCGACATCGACGACGTCACCCACGTCATCAACTACCAGTGCCCCGAGGACGAGAAGACGTACGTCCACCGCATCGGCCGTACCGGCCGAGCAGGACGCACCGGTATCGCCGTCACGCTGGTCGACTGGGACGACATCCCTCGCTGGCAGCTCATCGACAAGGCACTGAGCCTCGGAATTCCCGACCCGGTCGAGACGTACTCGAGCTCGCCGCACCTGTACGAAGAGCTGTCCATCCCGGCCGACGCGAAGGGCACCGTCCGCAAGGCTGCGCCTGCGAAGGCGCAAGCTGCGCCCGAAAAGGCGAACGCGGACACGAAGGCTGCTGCCGACACCGACGGAAGCGAAGAGAAGGCCGCTCCTCGTCGCAACCGGACCCGTCGCCGTACCCGGGCCGGCAGCGAATCAGCTGACGCAACTCAGACAACTGCACCCACGGCGGATGCTGCTGCACCCGCCGACGATGCTGCCACTTCAGCCGATTCCGACGCCGCATCCAAGCCGCGCCGTCGCCGTCGTCGTCGCCCGGCGCAGGCCGTTGCGGCAGCCGCAGCAGAGTAAGCTCCCCATGTGCTGGCACCTGAACGGCGTACTCGCTCTGATGTAATCGCGGCTCTCGGTATCGCGCTGGCCGTGATCGTGGCGGTGACCGTGGTGTGGTTGCGCAGTGATGCGCGCGGAACCACCTCGGTCACCGCTGACACGGCTCTCCCTCCGCTGACGACGTCCGCGGTTCTTCCGGACATTCTGCGCGAGGTGTGGGCGTTCCCGAGCGCGGACTCCACAGCTCCGATCGCCGTGGGCAACGCCGCAGTCACAGCGGACGGCTCCGACGTCGTCGGCCGTGACCCCGCCACCGGGGACGAAGTGTGGCGCTACTCGCGCAACTATCCACTGTGCGGAGCTATCGGTTCCTGGGATCGAGTCGTGGCGGTATACCAGGACGACCGTGGGTGCTCACAAGTCACCTCGCTGGTAGCCGACACCGGAGCACGTAAAGACCAGCGCAACAGTGACGCCGATCCGGCGGTCACCTTGTCGGCCGACGGCACCTATGTCATCTCCCTCGGTGACACCCGCATGGAACTGTGGCGCTCGGACCTTGTGCGCACGCTCGAGTACGGCCGCGTCGACGCCCCGGTCAATCCCAACAAGCAACCGCACGCAGGTTGCGAATTACTCAGCGCCGCTTCAAGTTCCAGCCGCGTGTCCGTCCTCCAGAAATGCGAGGGCGACGCGTCGAACCGTCTGACGATCATGAATCCCGCCCCGAAGGATGCTCAAGAACCACAGGAATACGGCACGGTCGTGCTTCCGGATTCCGAGGGTGCCCGCGTCGTCGCCGTGTCCGGTGAGAAGACCGCCGTCTATCTACCCGGCGCAAACGGAACCGTCTCTCGCCTCAGCATTTTCGACGGCGCCGGCACCGCACTGGTCGACTACCCCGTGAACGGCGTCGACTCTCAGCGCGCAACCCTCCGCACCGACAAGAACAGCATCACGTGGTGGACGGGCACCCAGACGATCAATCTTCGATCGAATGACTTGACCCCCACCTGGATCGTCGAGGGAACTGCCGGTCCGGGCACGCTGGTCTCCGATCAGCTTCTTGTTCCCGTACCCAACGGAATTGCCGTGATCAACCCCACCGACGGCGCCGTCATCCGCATGATCGGCGTCGACCGCGGCGACGTCACGTCACCGATCGTCATCGCGAGCGCCGGCGACACCATTCTCGAACAGCGCGACGGCACCCTGGTTGCGCTGCGCTGACTTGCCTCAGACCGTCGGGTCCGGCACAAAGGTGACGATTTCGCTTCCCGCCCAATGCTTTACAAGGTTCGCCGCCAGATCGCGATAGGCGTCGGCCCCCTTGTTCTTCCGGCCGGCCAATACCGTCGCACCGGACGCCGACGCCTCGGCGAACTTTACCGTCCGCGGGATCGGCGGAGCGAGCACCGGCAGTGAGTAGCGGTCGCTCACATCTGCGAGAACGTCGCGGCTGTGTGTAGTCCGAGCGTCGTACAGCGTCGGCAATGCACCGAGCAGAACCAGGTCGGGGTTGGTGATCGCCTGCACTTCGCGCACCGTACGCAGAAGCTGCCCCACACCGCGATGCGCCAGCGTTTCGCATTGCAGCGGAACAAGAACCGACTGCGCGGCAGTCAATCCGTTGAGCGTCAACACACCCAACGAGGGCGGGCAGTCGATGATGACGACGTCGTAGTTCCCGAGCAGCGGAGACAGCGCACGCTTGAGCGCGAACTCTCGGCCCGGACGCATCAGCAGGAGCGCTTCCGCTCCCGCCAGATCGATGGTTGCCGGCAGAAGATCCATGCCGTCACCGGTAGACAGGATCGCATCGGCGGCGTCGAGATCACCCGCCAGGACTTCGTTGACCGAACGTTCGAGCCGATCGGGATTGTGCCCGAGCGAGAACGTCAGGCACCCCTGAGGATCAAGATCCACCACCAGTACACGTTGACCGAGAGCGGACAGAGCCGCACCGAGGGAGGCGACGGTCGTGGTCTTGGCCACGCCGCCCTTTTGATTTGCCACTGCGAGAACCGTCGTCACAGATAGATCCTTGCGCATTTCGCTCGAAGAGGCGAACGCTACACGCGGATGTCGTGTCACGAGTTGTCCTGCAATGATGGGCACATGGCCTCCTCGGTTCGCAGCACCGTCACGTCCAATCCCCGCGTCATTCTCTTGCGTCACGGCGAAACCGAATGGGCCCGCAGCGGTAAGCACACCAGTCGCACCGAAGTCCCGCTCACCGCGCTCGGCGAGATCCAGGCCACCGCCACCGGCAATCGCATTCGAGCACTCGGCCTCCGCAATCCCATGATCCTGACCAGCCCACGGCTGCGCGCCCAGCGCACGGGCGAGCTCGCAGGGCTGCCGGACGAGCAGACCTGGGATGCATTGTCCGAGTGGGATTACGGCGACTACGAGGGACTCACTACGCCTGAAATTCGCACAAGCGTCCCCGATTGGACGGTGTGGAGTCATCCCTGCCCGGGCGGCGAGCATGCCGACGAGATCGGCGCCCGCACGGACATGGTGCTCAGCCTGGTGACGTCTCAGCTGGCCGAACGGGACGTCATCCTGATCGGGCACGGGCATTTCTCCCGCGCTCTCATCGCGCGGTGGCTCGAACTGCCCGTCTCCGAGGGCCGACGATTTGCCCTCTCCCCCGGCGCCTACTCGGTGCTCGGGTACGAACACGGATCGACGCATCTCCTGCACCACAACGTGCCACCGCTCGTGGAAGGCTGAGTGCCATGATCAGACGCGCCACTCCCGCCGACGTCCAGCCGATCACCGACATGATCTACGAACTTGCCGATTATCAGAAGGCGCTCGACGAGTGCACCGTCAAACCCGCTCAGATCGGCGAAGCACTTTTTGGTGATGCCGCGTCCGCTTTTGCCCATGTCGCGGTCTCCGAGAGCGGAGATGTTGTCGGTATGGCGCTGTGGTTCCGCAATTTCTCGACCTGGGAAGGCGTCTACGGCATCTACCTCGAAGACTTGTACGTGAAGCCCTCCGAGCGCGGATCAGGCCACGGCAAAGCCTTGTTGGCTGCTCTCGCGAAGGAATGCACGGACAACAACTACTCACGCCTGTCGTGGTCGGTGCTCAACTGGAACACATCGTCCATCGGGTTCTACGAATCACTCGGCGCCGAGGCGAAAACCGAGTGGACCACCTACCGACTGACCGGCGACCACCTGGGTTCGTTGGCCGCGCAGGCTCGCTAGAGCGTCAGCTGTCGGTCTTGTCCCGACCCTCGGTCGTTTCGGTCTCCTCGGTCGCGATCTCGTCGGAGAATGATCCGTACTCCAGTGCCATCCACTTGGACGTGGGCGCGGAGAACAGGAAAACCAGCGTCACGAGAACAACCGCTCCGAGGACAACACCGAGAAATACCTGGTGCGAGTCGGTCAAAAGCGACCAGGCAACCGGCAGAAGCAGCAACTGCGCAACGACGGCAATCGCGCGTCCCCACCGCCGACCCGTCAGCAGCGCGATACCGGCAGCCAACACGGCACCACCGAGAATTGCCACCCACGCGGCAAACCCGTAACCGTTGGTCACGCTCTGGTCGTGCCCGGTCAGACCCCGAATTACGGCGACTACGGCAAAGCCGGCCGCAACCAGACCTTGCAGCGTCACGAGGGCACCCGCCCACCTGACTGTGTTGGGAAGGGTATTCGGACTGGCAGTATTCGGCACGAGACCAGCCTAGAACACGACACCGGATAGGCTCATGCCCCGTGCGCGCACTGCTGATCGTCAATCCCAATGCCACCTCGACCACCGCGGCCGGTCGTGATCTGTTGGCTCACGCTCTCGAGAGTCGGGTGCGACTGACCGTGACGCACACAACCCATCGTGGTCACGCCGCCGAACTCGCGCGGCAAGCGCACGAAGACGGTTTCGGTGTGGTGATCGTCCACGGCGGCGACGGCACCGTCAACGAAGTGGTCAACGGCCTCCTCGGATCGCCGCATCCGACATCGATGAAAGCCGTGCCCGTAGGACCCATTCCGACCGTCGCGGTTGTTCCCGGTGGATCCGCCAACGTGTTTGCCCGTTCACTGGGCATTGCACCCGATCCTGTCGATGCCACCAATCAACTGATCGATCTCTTGAGCGAGCGGACTCGTCGACGCATCGGACTTGCCCACGCAGACAACCGATGGTTCACGTTCAACGCCGGGATGGGCCTCGACGCCGATGTGTGCGAGGCCGTCGACGCCAGTCGTAAGAACGGTGATCCCGCGACGCCGAGTCGATACGTGCGCACCGCGATCGCCGCGTTCTTCCGGGCCAAGCGAGCCGAACCTGCACTGACGGTCCAGCTTCCGGGTCAGGATCCCATTCCGGGCGTCCACTATGCATTCGTGTCCAATTCCAGCCCGTGGACCTATCTCGAAGCGCGCCCCGTACACACCAATCCCGGAACGACTTTCGACTCGGGGCTCGGACTCTTCGCGATGACGAGCACCAAAGTCCTTCCCTCCCTGAAGGTTGTCCGGCAACTGTTGGCGAAGGGCGCAGAGCCGAAATCGAAAGTCCTCGTACGGACCGACGACGTCGCGGCCATCACCATCGAGTCGTCACGGCCGATCGGTTTTCAAATGGACGGAGATTTCATCGGACTTCGCAAATCGGTCGAATTTACCGCTGTACCGGACGCACTCGAGGTCTTCGCTCCACTGCCTGCGTGATCCACACAACTGTCTTGACCTGCAAAAACAGTGGAAAACCGTCATTGCGCTCGGGTAAAATGCCGATGACTACAAGGTTGCCAATCGGTACGTCCGATTTTAGTGAGTTGGCCCACGAACCTGTCCAAATCTATTGACATACCGCGAGTTCGTGAAAGCATTCACAAGTAACAGTGCGGAAACATTGATTACGCACACACAAACTCATTGGTACCAAACGGTGTATTCACACCCAGCTTAAGGAGCGAAAAAGATGGACTGGCGCCACAACGCAATCTGTCGCGACGAGGATCCCGAACTGTTCTTCCCGGTGGGAAACAGCGGACCGGCCCTCGCACAGATTGCTGATGCCAAGGTTGTCTGCAACCGCTGCCCCGTCACCGCCGAATGCTTGTCCTGGGCTCTCGAGTCCGGTCAGGATGCAGGCGTGTGGGGCGGAATGAGCGAAGACGAGCGTCGCGCACTCAAGCGTCGCAACGCACGCACTCGCGCACGCACTTCCGTCTAGGCAAGTACTCGAGTACTTCAGACGTCCGACGCGAACGCGAGTACAACTCCTCCCGTTTTGCCGTCGAAGACGACAGCCCGGCACACCATGGTGCCGGGCTTTTTGTCTGCTCGAAATATCGCGATCGATGCGAATCAGTAACGCGCACTTCGCCTGCCGAGCGGCACACGGAGAACCGCATCGGTTCCGCCACCACTTCCCGGGTGCAATCCGAGTGAACCTCCGAGCTCTGCACCGAGCAGTGTCCGCACGATCTGCAAGCCCAGACGGTCGGATTTCTCGAGACTGAAACCCGCAGGCAAACCACGCCCGTTGTCGTGGATGATCACGTCCAGCCACCGCGCCGAACGCTCCGCGCTGAGAGTCACGGTGCCCGCGACGCCAGGATCGAACGCGTGCTCTATCGCGTTCTGTACCAACTCCGTCAGCACCATCACCAGCGGCGTCGCTCGCTCGGCGGAGAACACACCGAAACTACCCTCACGCCGGATCGTCACAGGCGCACCGACTCCCGCGACATCGGAGAGCATCGGAACCAACCGGTCGATCACCTCGTCGAGGTCGACCTCCTCGTCCACCGACATCGACAACGTGTCGTGCACCAACGCGATCGACGTAACGCGTCGTACCGATTCGGTCAAGGCCTGGCGTGCTTCGTCATTGCCAGTTCGCCGAGCCTGCAAGCGCAACAGCGCCGCGACGGTCTGCAAATTGTTCTTCACACGATGGTGAATTTCGCGGATGGTCGCGTCCTTGCTGAGCAGGGCACGATCTCGCCGCTTCACCTCGGTGACGTCGCGGACGACAACAGCAGCCCCCACATGGCGTCCACCCGGTTTGAGGACCAACGCACGCAGCAACACCGTGGCACCACGCGCTTCGATCTCCATCCGTCGACCGGGCTTGTCCGCCAAAGTGTCTCGGATGTAGCCGGCAGCCTCTTGCGATTCGAACGGGTCGGTCACCAACATCCGCGTCACCGCGGCGAGGTCCTGGCCCACAAGGTCCGCACTCAACCCCATGCGGTGATAGGCGGACAACGCATTCGGGCTCGCGTACACCACCCGCCCCTCGGTATCGAGCCGGATGAAACCGTCGCCTGCACGCGGACTCGAGTTGGTATCCGAACGCGATTCCCGAACCGGGAACGTGCCGTCGCTGATCATCTGACACAGGTCGGCAGCGCAATCCAGATACGCCACTTCCAACGGACTCTGCGCCCGCTGATGCGAGAGGTTGGTATCGCGACTGAGGGCGGCAATGACACGGCCGTCCAATCGCACCGGCAATGCCTCCCGGCGCGGCGGCATACCTTCGCGCCAGTCAGCGTCCTCCGTCCGCACCACCTGTCCCTCGACCAACGCGCGCAGAACCTGCGGATGCTCGGACTCCGACACAAGGGTCCCGACAGCGTCTTCCGGGAATGCCGTCGACGCGGTGGTCGGGCGGCAATGCGCGACGCAGATCACGCTTCCGGACGGCGCGGACTGATCCGATTCGGCGGCCACCCACAGCAGGACGTCGGCGAAGGAGAGGTCGGCGAGGAGCTGCCACTCGCCCACCACCCGTTGCAGATGATCGACGGCGGTGCCGGGTAGGTCGGTGTGTTCTGCCAGGAGGTCGCTGAGAGTGGACATTCGCGAACGCTTAGGAGATCACGGCGATCAAGTCGCCTTGCTGAATGACATCGCCGACCTTGACTCCCACGGTGGTGACGGTGCCCGCAACCTCCGCCAGCACCGGAATCTCCATCTTCATGGACTCCAGGATGACCAGCGTGTCGCCGTCCGCGACAACATCGCCCTCACTCACGACAACCTGGAACACCGTGGAAACCATTTCCGCGCGCACGTCTTCTGCCATCGTGAACCTCACTTCTGCCGAGAACCGGTAGGACTTCTGTCGCCGGGAGACCCGATCGACCTGCCAATGGAACCACACCGAGGTGGGCGTGAAAGAATGACGCGAAAGAAACAGAAGGGAGACCAATCATGGGTAAGCGCGGTCGTAAGAAGCGTAGCCGTAAGGGCAGTGCAGCTAACCATGGCAAGCGTCCAAACGCCTGACATGTAGTGCACCGACAACAAGGGGCGGGGAAGCAA